>NZ_QTYB01000001.1:0-467 GCF_003461955.1 Ruminococcus sp. AM36-2AA
TTGGGAAAGGTGTGCAGGATAACGGGTACGGGCAGTTTCTGTTCATGTTGGGATACAAGCTGGAAGAATATGGAAAACATCTTATAAAAGTAGACCGTTATTTTGCATCCAGTAAGATCTGCAGTGTATGCGGACATAAGAAAAAGGAACTGGCATTGTCGGACAGAATGTATGTTTGTGAATGTGGAAATAGGATAGACCGGGATGTGAATGCAGCAGTCAACATCCGTGAAGAAGGAAAAAGAATCTATAAAGAATGTGCCTGACGGCACAAGAAAAAAATCCGTAACCGGATAAACATAAAAAACAAAACCGCGGGACACGCGGGGATAGCCTGTTTTAGCTTTGCCCTAAAGGGTAATCGAGCAGGAAGCCCCCACTTCAAAATCGTAAGATTTAAGTGGTGGGAGCATGTCACGACTTAAACATATCTATAATTACTTTTATCAGGAGAATCTCATGAATGA
>NZ_QTYB01000001.1:477-116321 GCF_003461955.1 Ruminococcus sp. AM36-2AA
TTGCTTTGTGGAACAGATTGATATTTACAGGGAGGAATCGTATTTCAGATTCTTCAAGTACATAAGAGTTCACTTTTCGTTGTATTTTAAAGAAAGAGAGACATGGAAACTTTGGAACAACAGCGAAAGTATCTTTGAAAAAGATCAAGGGATTACAATAAAATGATATGTAAATGAAGAGTAAGGGGAAAAATGCTGATTACGGATATTATTAACATTTTGGGGAATGAGTTTAGTAGTATATATTGCGTAAATCGTCAAGATCAGTACATTCAGATTTATAGACATCTAAATGAAAACACAGAGTTAGATGAATTAATGAACGAGAAGAAAACATATGAAACCGTAATACAAAAGTATATAGAGACCAATGTATTTGAAGAAGACAGAAATAAAATGCTGGTTGCTACGGATTTTAATAATATATGCAAACAACTGCAACTGGTCTCACAGTTCACAATACATTACAGGATAAAAAATGGTAATGATATTTTGCGTTATCGTATGAAATGTGCAAGAATTGGAAATGCAGATACATTCGAAAAAATAGTGTTTGCGTTTGCAAGTGAGGATTCAGATATAAGATTAGATGAGTTAGGCATTATGAACTTGAGCAGCACCGGTGAGAAAAGAAAAAGCATCTTTTCTCTGCTTATTAAGTGATGATTGTGAGCTGGATCATCGGAGAATGGACAATGTTATTAATGAGTTTGTAGAGAATGCTCCGATTAAAGGAATAAAGATTAAATATGGTATTTACAAAAATATAGATAAGAATCTTTCAATAGCTACCATATATGATTATGCATCTATGGCGGCAGAAACAGTTATGGAAGATTATAATCATGACTATGCGTATTATACAGATGAACTGGCGCAGAAGAGACTTTATAACCAAATGATAGAAAACGATTTTACAGATGCTTTGAAAAATAAGGAGAGATTGGTATAGACGATATTATTTGGATTATTAATCGGCAGGGATAGTCACTTTCCCTTTATATTCCTGCAGGTTTTACATAAGAAGATGGATTTCGGTCAGCAAAGGCAGCTCCCACAATGCCTTTTGGATATCCGCTTCTGCAAGTTGTAGTAAGTAATTGCTTCCCATCAAAATCATGGGGAAAGCGAACTGGTCTGAAAGACCGCCAGTTAGTGTGATGATGATAAGGAGATTTTGAAACTGATGACAGACAGAGATTATGCAATTAAATCAGTGAAAGAAATTACCTTCCATATGGCAAGTCATGCACAGGATTAAGACATTATACTGATATTAAAGAACTGATGACAAGCTACCAGAAACTGATTTTAGAAAACCAGTTGTATTGGAAGAACTGGATATGGAGTGCCAGGAGAAAATCAATGAAGATATGGCATATGCATTGAGTTATCTGAGCATTTATAACAATCAGCTGAATGTGCCAAAGATGCACCGGGAAATGAATAACCTGATGATCATTTATGGCTTGTCTGATATGATCTATCGTGGAATGACACTGGTGAAGTTCTATGCACCGAATGGTGTGATGCTCAGTGAAATCCTTCATTCCTGTTTTTGCAGTCATTATAATAAGACAGATGTGGAAGTACAGCAGGAGCTAGGAATAGGCAGGACTTCTTTTTATAAAATGAAGAAGCAGGCACTTGGATATTTAGGATTTTATTTTTACGAGATCGTGGTACCGCAGGCAAAGGATAAAAGATTTAAACCGTCACTGGGCGTTGAGGAAGAGTAGGTGAGTAATATGAGATACGAAGATTCGATGAAAGGTGTAGCTGATCAGATAATCAAAGAACAGCAGCGAGCCAGTAAAATTAAAAACAATCCAGAAGAGTTCCATTGGTATGACGAATATGCAACGTTGAATTTCTTTCGGTTTATCTGCAAAAATATCGGTAACTTGAGAAATGGAGAAATTGAAAAAATGGTCACACGTTTAAAGTACATAGATCAGAAAGCAGTGGAAAACCATGTGAATGGTGCTGTTTGGGCATTTGATTATGATAAGATGTTCTGTGTATTGATGGAAAATGAAATTTGTCGAAAGGTGTGTGAAAAGAATAAATATAACAGTTAGATGAATCTGATTGGACAGTATTGTGTTTCAAGGACTTAAAGACGAAGAAAGTTGTTGTAGAGAAATAATTTCCAGCAACTCTGTCTTTAATGAATAGAGTTCATTTTTTTATTCAACTACTCCCATGATATATACAATATGTAAATGTGCAATTCAAATATCAGTTTATGCTAAGTGCAAAAATAATAATAATTACTATTATTGACAAAAGAATAATTATCATGTATAATACAGATATACAAGAAACAAAGTGTTAGAAAAATTGCTAGGAACTTGGTAACAAAAATAAATCGACATTGAAAAGGGAAAATGACTATGAAAAAATATGAATGTGAACCATGTGGATATATTTATGATCCGGCAGTAGGAGATCCAGACGCCGGTATCGCTCCAGAAACTGCATTTGAGGATATTCCAGATGACTGGACATGCCCAATCTGTGGATTAGGAAAAGATGTTTTCGTTCCTGTAGAAGACTAAGCAGAAAATGCAGGTACGAAACTGCCAGACATTAAAAGAGCCTAAGAGAACATATAAAAGAAATGGAGGTCAAATTATGACTTACGATTTAAACATTACCTTTGATGACAATTTAGTAACAGGAAATGAAACAATTGATACCCAGCATAAAGAATTGATCGACCGTATCCAGAACTTTGTAACTGCCTGTCAAAATGGCGACAGCAAAGTAAAAGCAATCAAAATGCTGGATTATCTGGATGAATATACTGACTTTCATTTCAAAGAAGAGGAAAAGCTTCAGGAAAAATCCGGTTATCCAGAGCGTGAAAAACATTATGAAAAACATGAAGAGTTTAAAAAGACAATTCAGGAACTGTATGAATACCTTCAGGAGTATGAAGGACCAACAGATCGGTTCAGTGAACTTGTACAGAAAAATGTAATCGACTGGCTGTTTGGACACATTAAAACATACGACCGCTCTGTGGCAAAATTTATCTTTATGAAACAAAATCCAGATCGATGCTAAAATAAACCAGGGAACGAGTTCACTCAGAATGTAGACAACGTGATGAAGTAAACTAGGGGCTGTCACAATGCAGCCCCTTTCCTGTTATAGCGATATTCTAGGTAATATATTGCGCTGGCATGACATATTATTTTACTACTATATGGGAAGAGCAAGCAGCTCTTCTTTTTTTGTCCTTTTTATCCAATTTTAAGTTGTAAAGTCTCTTTTCATTCGACAAAATTCTCCACAGACAGAGGATATGCGACGAGCATTGATATGAACATCTATTTATGGAAAGAGGATATTGAAGACGGGGAATCGGTAATGACAGCCGAATATAGACCTGTAGAATACGGAAAGGACTATGATGTTGTCAATAATCCTGATAAATTTCAACTATATATAGATGGAAAAGAGATTAAATAGTAATCTCCTGAAAGCAAGCTTTTTGTCAATTATTTCAAAGAAAAATTAAAGGATAACAATACATAGTTTTGACAATGATATTTTGAAAAAATTTATAGGAATGCTCTATTATCAAATTGACATAGGAATATGGTAGCGTATAATTAGAATTGAATACACTGAAAAAATGGAGGAATTACATGAAAGCACATAAATATTGGTCAGTAGGAGCATTGATCACAATGCTTGGGACTTTTTACACTGGATATAAAAAGCAAAAATCAAGTCACAAATACTTTGCTTTAAGTTCTATGTTATGTATGGTAATGGCGATATATACAGGTCATAAAATGATTACCGGGAATAGGAAGAAAAAGGCGAATAAAGAGAAAGATACAGAAAGGGAGGGATAAATAATGTTGGAAGTAGGGGTTAAGGCACCGGATTTTGAGTTGCCAGATCAAAATGGGAAAATACATAGATTATCGGATTATACAGGAAAAAAAGTGATTTTATATTTCTATCCCAAGGATAATACAGCGGGATGCACGAAACAGGCATGTGGGTTTTCTGAGCGATACCCTCAGTTTACCGAAAAAGGAGCAGTTATTCTTGGAGTCAGTAAGGATTCTGTATCCTCTCATAAGAGATTTGAGGAAAAATATGGATTGACATTTACACTTTTAGCAGATCCAGAGCGGAAAGTTATTGAAGCATATGATGTATGGAAAGAAAAGAAAAATTATGGCAAAGTCTCTATGGGAGTAGTAAGAACCACATATCTTATTGATGAACAGGGGATTATTATAAAGGCAAATGATAAAGTCAAGGCTGCAGATGATCCTGAAAATATGCTCAAGGAATTAGATTAATGAAAATAATATTATCCCCTGCTAAAAAGATGATTACAGATACTGACAGCATAGCGCCGGATGGATTGCCTGAATTTATTGAAAAGACGACAGAGATACAAAGTTGGTTGAAAAGTAAGTCAAAAGAAGAACTGAAGACTATCTGGAAATGTAATGACAAAATTACAGAACAGAACTTCAATAGATTGGAAAACATGGATCTTTATCATTTACTTACCCCAGCTGTCTTATCATATGAAGGAATTGCTTTTCAATATATGGCTCCATCCGTGTTTGAGGACAGTCAGTTCGAGTATGTACAAAATCATTTGAGAATAATATCTGCATTTTATGGTGTGCTAAAACCAAGGGATGGTGTGACACCTTATCGTTTGGAAATGCAGGCGAAGGTTGGAATAGGAGAAACAAAAAATCTGTATGAGTACTGGGGAGATTTATTATACCGCTCAGTGATTGATAACAGCAGGATTATAATCAATCTGGCATCGAAAGAATACTCTAAGTGCATAGAAAAATATCTGACACGACAGGATAGATACATTACGATTATATTTTGTGAGTTATCAGGAGATAAACTGGTGACAAAAGGTACATATGCTAAGATGGCCCGTGGTGAAATGGTTAGGTTCATGGCTGAAAACAGAATTGAAAATCCTGAGGATATTAAGAAATTTGATAGACTAGGCTATTCATTCCGCTCTGATTTATCATCAGATGCAGAATATGTTTTTGAACGGAAAAAATGATGATTGAATGATTATTTTAAATAAAAGGTAATCAGTAATATTGATTATTATAATAATAGAAGGAGGAACAAACTAATGAAATATGTATGTGACGTTTGCGGATGGGAATATGATGAAGAGGAAGGTTATCCTGAAGGTGGTATTGCACCAGGAACAAAGTGGGAGGACGTTCCAGAAGATTTTGAATGCCCATTATGTAATGTTGGAAAAGATCAGTTTTCAGAAGTTGAATAAAATTCTGATTATTTAAATACGGATAGATAAACAAAAACCCTGGTGCGTGTGAGCAACAGGGTTTTTTATTGCGATCGTTTGTGATGATATCACAGAAAATGATTTACCTTTTGCTTATAATGTAACTACAAACAAAGTAAGGAGGTAGTCTAAATGAGATTAAAAGATAAAGTTGCAATCATTACGGGTGGAAGCCGTGGTATAGGATTTGCTACAGCTGATAAATTCTTGAAGGAAGGTGCTTCAGTTGTGTTGGCAGCAAGTTCACAGGAATCGGCAGATGTTGCTGTAGATAAATTAAAAGAAAAATATCCCAATGCAATAGTTGCTGGAATTAGTCCAAATCTGGCAAGCATGGAGTCTGTCAGAAAGGCTTTTAAAGAGGCAACTGAAAAATATGGATGTGTCGACATACTGGTAAATAATGCAGGGATTTCAGAAAACACCTCATTTATGGATTATACAGAGGAGACTTTTGATAAAGTCATGGATCTAAATGTAAAAGGAGTATTTAATACTACTCGTGTAGCAGCAGAATGTATGGTGGCAAGAGGCAAGGGGGTCATTCTCTCAACTTCTTCCATGGTGAGTATTTCGGGACAGCCAAGTGGGTTTGCTTATCCGGCATCGAAGTTTGCAGTAAACGGATTGACTGTATCATTAGCAAGAGAACTAGGACCTAAAGGTATTCGTGTTAATGCTGTTGCACCTGGGATTACAGAAACTGATATGATGAAGGCCGTGCCAAAGGAAGTTATCGAACCTATGATTGAAAGAATTCCATTGCGTCGTCTTGGACAGCCAGAAGATATTGCCAATGCGTTTGTGTTTCTTGCTTCAGATGAGGCGAGTTACATTACAGGTGTTATATTAAGTGTAGATGGTATGGCAAGAAGTTAAGTTAATGAGGTATGGTGATGTAATCACGGAAAATAAATGAAATTAAGACTATAATAACTCTACAAAAAGATAAGGAGGACTGTAAAATGTCTGCTATTAATATCAATAAAAATAATTTTCAGAACGAAGTACTGAATTCCGATAAACCCGTTCTTTTAGATTTTTGGGCATCTTGGTGTGCGCCTTGCCGTATGGTAGTACCTATTGTAGAGGAGATTGCAAGTGAGCGTAGAGATATTAAAGTTGGAAAGATTAATGTAGATGAAGAGCCTGAACTGGCAAATAAGTTCAGTATTATGAGCATTCCAACTTTAGTGGTTATGAAGAATGGGAAGATTGTACAGCAGGTTTCAGGGGCGAGACCTAAGAATGCGATTTTAGAAATGCTTTAGGGGGGTGCTAATGGGATTTTTTGATCTCTTTAAACAGTCGAATATTAATCAAGGCATAGAAGAATATAAAAGGACTGATGATGCAGTTCTGCTGGATGTACGTACACCGCAGGAATATCAGGAAGGACATATACCAGAAAGTAAAAATGTGCCGTTGCAGCAACTTGACAATATTGCTTTTGTAGCGAAGAATAAGGATATCCCACTGTTTGTATACTGTTATTCCGGTTCACGAAGCCGCCAGGCAACTGGGATACTGCAACGAATGGGATATTCTAAAGTAAATAATATCGGTGGCATTGCAGCTTACTCAGGAAAGGTGGAAAAATAAGATGAAGGTAATAATTGTAGGAGGTGTAGCCGGAGGAGCTACAGCCGCAGCAAGAATACGCAGACTGAATGAACATGCTGAAATTACTGTGTTTGAAAGATCCGGATACATATCCTATGCAAATTGTGGACTTCCATATTATATTGGAGACGTGATCACAGACCCGGAAGAACTTACACTACAGACACCAGAGAGTTTTTTTAAACGCTTCCGTATTAACATGAAAATTCATCATGAAGTTATCTCCATACATCCGGAACGTAAAACGGTTTCAGTGAAAAATTTAGAGAATGGTGAGATATTTGAAGAAAAATATGATAAGCTGATCCTCTCTCCAGGTGCAAAGCCAACACAGCCGAGACTTCCCGGAGTAGGTATTGATAAACTTTTTACACTTCGTACTGTAGAAGACACTTTTCGGATAAAGGAATATATAAATAAGAATCATCCAAAATCGGCTGTATTGGCAGGTGGCGGTTTTATTGGTCTGGAACTGGCAGAAAATTTGAGGGAGCTTGGCATGGATGTTACGATTGTCCAGAGGCCTAAGCAGCTGATGAACCCTTTTGACCCGGATATGGCATCCATGATCCATAATGAAATGAGAAAGCATGGGATAAAACTGGTACTGGGCTATACAGTAGAAGGATTTAAAGAAAAAGACAACGGAGTGGAGGTCCTGTTGAAAGATAATCCATCCCTTCAGGCTGATATGGTAGTTCTGGCAATCGGAGTCACACCAGACACAGTATTAGCAAAAGAAGCCGGTCTGGAACTTGGCATCAAGGAAAGTATTGTAGTGAATGACAGAATGGAAACCTCTGTACCGGATATTTATGCTGCAGGTGATGCAGTTCAGGTAAAACATTATGTTACGGGTAATGATGCGCTGATTTCTTTGGCAGGACCAGCCAATAAACAGGGCAGAATCATTGCTGATAATATTTGTGGCGGTGATAGTCGTTACCTGGGCAGTCAGGGAAGCTCCGTTATCAAAGTATTTGATATGACAGCAGCTACTACAGGTATCAATGAAACCAATGCCAAAAAGTCAGGGTTAGATGTAGATACAGTAATTCTTTCTCCTATGAGTCATGCCGGTTACTATCCTGGTGGAAAAGTGATGACCATGAAGGTGGTTTTTGAAAAAGAGACTTATCGTTTGCTTGGTGCTCAGATTATTGGATATGAAGGTGTTGATAAACGTATTGATGTGCTGGCAACAGCAATTCATGCAGGACTGAAGGCAACCCAGTTGAAAGATTTGGATCTCGCATATGCACCGCCATATTCCTCTGCAAAGGATCCTGTAAATATGGCCGGATTCATGATAGACAATATAGCAAAAGGAACCTTAAAACAATGGCATTTGGAAGATATGGATAAGATTTCTAAAGATAAAAATGCTGTGTTGCTGGATGTGAGAACAGTAGGTGAATTTAGCAGGGGCCATATTAATGGATTTAAAAACATTCCTGTAGATGAACTGAGGGAACGTATCAATGAAGTTGAGAAGGGAAAGCCTGTTTACCTGATATGCCAGAGTGGGCTACGCAGTTATATTGCAAGCCGTATTTTGGAAGGAAATGGATATGAAACATACAACTTTTCAGGTGGATTCCGCTTTTATGATGCAGTGGCTAATGACCATGCACTGATTGAAAGATCATATGCATGTGGTATGGATTATTAGAAATAAATAAAATATTTTTATAGTTTGATTGTAGTATAAAAAGATCCCCCATTTATTAGAATGACTTTCATAATTCTGATAAATGGAGGATTCTTTAGAGAAAAAAACGTTTTATGATCTTTGTAGTGTTTCCAGTCTTTTCGAATCAAGGATTGTTATTTTGCCGCGAGAGAGTCTGACGAGTCCTTCGCCTTGAAAGTATCGAAGCATTCGAGTAATAACTTCCCTGTGGGAACCAAGATGGTTTGCGATAGTTTCGTGAGTGATTTTCAGTTCATTTGTTCCTTCAATGGATGTTTCTTCTAAAAGAAATGAAGCAACACGCTTATCCAAACTCTTCCACATAATCTGTTCAATCAGCCACATGACATCAGAAAAACGGGTAGCCATTAACTCATTGGTATAGTTTGCGACAGGAGCAGATTCTTTCATGATGCCCTTATAGATTTCAGCAGGGATGATCCAAAGATCCGTATCTTTTTCTGCTTCAATGGTTACTTCAAATTGAATAGACCGCATGATACATGAGGCGGATAAAAGACACATATCCATATCGAACAGACGGTAAAGTGTAATCTCCCGTCCTTCATCTGAAAGTATGTAAGTTCGAAGCTGCCCGGATTTAACCAGTAATAATCCAGTACAGTCCAGGTTTCCATTGTGAATGATCGTTCCTTTTTTTACATCCCGTGTGATTAAATTGTCTGAAATTAGTTTTTTCTGTGCTGTATTTAAGTCATTCCATAGTGGAAAACAATTTTCGAAGTTCATAACCGTTATCTCCTTTACGAACATAGTATACTTGCTTTTTTTAGATGCGTCAATTATATAACTGGCATATGCCATAAATAGAAATAAAAAGAAGTGTAATAAAGTAAATTATCTTTTCTGTGATATCATCACGGAAGCAAGCACTTATTTGGGGTATATTAAGTTCAAATAGGAGAAGGAGTTGAAAAATATGACATCTATAAATATAAATAAAGAAAAGTTTGGACAATTAATTCATAAGGAAAAACCGGTTTTGGTTGATTTCTGGGCACCTTGGTGTGGTTATTGCCGTAGAATTGGAGCAGCTTATGAAAAAATAAGTGAAGAATACAGCGATATTCTTGTTGCTGGAAAAGTAAATATTGATGAAGAACCACAGATTGCAGAAGCTGAAAAGATTGAGGTGATTCCTACGCTGGTTTTATATCGAAATGGAAAGGCAATAGATTCTATTGTTGCACCTGAATCAAAAATAATGATAGAGAATTTTATTAATGAAGCATTGGAAAAATAAAAGGAGGACTGCTGTATGAATGAAAATCATGTTTACGATATGATTATCGTGGGGGGAGGACCTGGAGGGTATACTTCAGCATTATACGCAGCCAGAGCAGGATTTGATACCATTGTTTTAGAAAAATTATCTGCAGGTGGTCAGATGTCATTGACCTGGCAGATTGATAACTATCCTGGTTTTGAAAATGGAATTGACGGATTTTCATTGGCAGAGAAAATGCAAAAACAGGCGGAAAAATTTGGCGCTAAAAGTGAATATGCTGAAGTTTTTAATATGGATTTAACAGGAAAGCTTAAGAGAGTAGAAACTAGTTCGGGAATTTATATTGGGAAAACAGTAGTGATTGCTACTGGAGCAAATCCAAGAGAACTTGGTCTCGCTAAAGAAAAAGAATTGATAGGTCATGGGGTTGCTTATTGTGCCTCCTGTGATGGTATGTTTTATAAAGATAAGATCGTGGTGGTTGTTGGTGGTGGAAATTCTGCTGTATCAGATGCTGTTCTTTTAAGTCGAATTGCTAAGAAAGTCATCATTGTTCATCGAAGAGATACATTACGTGCAACGAAAATCTACCATGACCAGCTGATGAAAACTGAAAATATAGAGTTTCGATGGAACAATACAGTAAATGAACTGATTTATGGAGAACGATTGACTGGTGTGCGGTTGAAAGATACAGTTACAGGAGAAGAAAACATTATAGAATGTGACGGCGTGTTTGTGAGTATAGGAAGAAAACCGACAACAGATTTTTTAGATAATCAGATAGAACTGGATAATAAAGGATATATTGTGGCAGGTGAAAACACTGAAACGAGTATTCCGGGTGTTTATGCTGTAGGAGATGTCAGAACAAAGTTACTTCGTCAGATAGTAACAGCAGTGGCAGATGGTGCTATGGCAGTACATATGGCAGAAGAGTATGTGGAGAAATAATAATCAGAATTTGAATGGTGAACTTTTCATACTAAAATATGTACAATTTCAATAATGACATGAACTTATGGGAATGTATTGCGGATACTTTGTGAACTTTATCCTGATACAATGATTATGCTGATGAAAGAAGGCATCGCCTGGAGATGAAGGCGAAAGCTGAAATAGAAGATACCAAAAATCTATATGACTATTGGGGTGAAAGATTATATCGCTCAGTGCTTGATGACAGCAGGATTATCATTAATCTTCTCAGAAGTATAATAAATAACAATGAAAAGGAAGGATGTCAAGTATGTGATATAACGGATGACCTTCTTTTTTTACAGAATAAAAAATGCACAAATTGTAGGGAGATGAATACTATGAGAGGTCTTAGCCGAAAATTATATCTTGATCTTTCTGTTCCAACCGAAGAGGATCAGCGTTCAGACCAGCAGCGCATTCTGGAAGCTTTATCCGCGGAGGGCGTGAAAGAGGAGGTTCATATTCCGGTTCGCATGTTGAGACAACTATATCCATTACTTGATCGTGCAGGTTGGAAAATAACCGTTTCGCTTTCCTGGAATGGAGAAAAATGGGAGCTGGTTGATATAGAAAGCGGAGATACAGCCAGACAGCATTATGGGCTGGCTGTGGATCTTGGAAGTACAACGGTAGTGGTGAGACTTTTAGATTGTAATAGTGGTGAGATATTGGGAGAAGAGAGCTGCTTTAATAAACAGATTCAGTGGGGAACCGATATTTTATCACGTATTTTTTTCTGCAAAGATGACAGGAAAAAACTGGAAGAGATACGGCTTGCTACAGTTGAGTCTATTATAGAGTGCATGGATAAGCTGGATGTAAAGCATCCGGTGTCACGAAAATGTCTGTCTATGGTAGTAGCAGGCAATACCACCATGATCCACTTTCTTTTGGGAATAGATGCTTTCTGTGTCTTTTATACGCCACATGCTGTTCATGCAGACCGTCCGGGATTCCAGCCGGCAAAAGATCTGGACATTCCGCTGAATGGTTATGTATATTGTTATCCGGCGAAGTCTAATTATCTGGGTGGTGACATCATCAGTGGAATGATTGAAACGGAATTATATAAAAAGGATGGAATCAGTGTTTTCTTTGACATTGGAACCAACGGTGAACTTGTGATAGGAAATAAAGATTTTCTTCTTTGCGGCGCCGGTGCGGCGGGGCCTGCATTGGAAGGCGGTGTAGTACATACCGGGATGAGGGCAGATGCCGGAGCAGTGGACAGCGTGAGGATAAGAGGTGGAAAAATCCATGTTCATGTAATTGGTAACTCTTCAGGAAAAATTAGCCCTAAGGGTATCTGCGGTTCCGGTATTGTCGATCTGATTGCGGAACTTTTTTTAGAAGGATGGATAGATATTCGTGGTAAGTTTTCTCCTGAAAAAACGAATCTTATTCAGAAACGAGAAGGTCAGCTTTGCATAGAATATGCTCCGGGTCTGTATTTTTATCAGAAAGATATCGACGAATTTATTCTTACCAAAGCCGCAGCACATATAATGGTTGAGATCATGCTCCGGGAATCTGGACTTGAACTGAATCAGGCAGATCGATTTTATGTAGCCGGCTCTTTTGGAAAATATGTATCTGTGGAATCAGCCATTACCATTGGGATGTATCCTGACATGGAACGGGAGAAGATGATCAATGCTGGAAATTCTTCGCTGGAAGGAGCACAGAAGCTTTTGCTGAACAAAGAACTTCTTGCAGATATTGATCAGATACTGGAAGAAATGACTTATATACAATTTGCGGAAGTGGATGATTTTCTGGAACAGATGGTAGCTGCCCAGGCCTTACCTCACACAGATTATAAAAAATATCCAACGGTCATGGAAAAATTAAAGAAAAGACAAAACATATGCTTTTATTGATCCGAGGCTGAGAAATCTGTCATGGTAAGCATATTCCAGATTTCTCAGAAAACAGAACAAAGGAGGAGACAAGATCAAAAATGAAATTTGATGTGCTGGGGTTATTAGCAGCCTGCTCATATGCATTGGACTGTGTAGAGGCAGAGCTGATTAAAGTAACAAACAATCATTCTAAACGTGTGGCATATATGGCGGTTTGTACTGCTGAAAAAAATGGGTATACAGGGTCAAAGTCTGCAGGATCTGGCAGAGTGTGCATTGCTGCACGACAATGCAGTGGCACAATATATTCAGGAAGAGCTTCAAAATGACGCTTTACGTAACGGGGTGACGAAGCTGGGAAGGCATTGTACCATAGGAGAAAAAATTCTGAAAAATATACCGTTTCATAATGATGTATCTAATGTCATACTGTACCCCCCCCATGAAAACGCTGATGGAAGTGAACCTTTTGGAAAACAATGGAATGAAGTACCGTTTTTTGCAAGGATTATCCATATGTGTGATACGATAGATATATTTTGCCGATCTATGAAATCAGATTCGGATGAGTGGAAAAGAACAGAAGAATTTGTAATAAAGTCAAAAGATAAATTGTTTGATTCCTTCTGCGTGGAAGTTTTTTTTAATGCTTTTTCAGATGAAAAAATTCATATGATTGATAATGAAACCCTGGATACGATGTTGTGGAAGAAAGTACCCAGAATAAAGCTGGAACTTAATTTTGCACAGATTAAAGCTATTGCAGATCTTTTTGCCCATATTGTGGACTATAAATCACCCTTTACAAGTAACCACTCAATGGGTGTTGCGGAAGGTGCGGAAAAAATATCAAGGTTCATGGGATTTGATAAGGATATCTGTCAGAAAATGTATATTGCCGGAGCTTTACATGACATAGGAAAGGTCGCAATCGGGAATGAGATTCTGGAAAAACCAGAAAAATTAACCGATGAAGAATTTAAAACGATGAAACATCATGCAGTATTATGACTGCCAGAATGGAAAGCCAGAAATAATCCATTCGGATTTCTTCATATTTTTGATGCTCTCCCCTAATAATAAAATATAGAGTACTTAAAACAAGTTCATTTAAACCATTTTACCATGTTTTGTACTTAAAATGTACTTGTATTATGAACTTATTTTGTACTTATCAAATGGAGAGGAATCCTTCAATTTTATAATCAGTCTTGTAACTCATTTTTAATGTGTATGCAACAGCATATAGAACACTGATTGCTTGTTGATATGCTCCGCCTTCTTCATTTGGATTGCCTTTTTCTCTAACTGCAATATAATTTGCCTTAGGTACATTTACAATCTCTGGTTTGTTCTTCGGCATATAGAATTCTTTATACTCTTTTTTAAAATCAAAAGCCATAATAACCTCCAAAATTCCGATTTTCTCAATTCTCCAAACTTGAATTTATCAGTATCTCTTTTTGCATGTTTTGGGTATCGTTGCTTCATAACTCATATCAAGCAACATTTTGATTTTGTCATCTGATACGCTGCACATCCAGTGCAACAGTAATCCAGCTATCCTTGCTCATGTGATACGCCGGGAAGAAGCCGGGTTCCTCTCGTAGTGTGCCAATCAGAATTGGGTCACATTTGAAATCGACTACTTCCAGCATTTCTTCGCCTTGCAGCCCCAGCTTGTTCTTTGGTACATCCATAATCAGAGCAAACCACTTCCGATTATTACAATGCCGGAACACCTCATAATTCGGATATTTGAGCCACGGATAATCTGTCTCGGCGTTATATGTCTGATTCTAATTCTGCGCGTTTCATAA
This sequence comes from Ruminococcus sp. AM36-2AA, assembly GCF_003461955.1. Classification (GTDB taxonomy): domain Bacteria; phylum Bacillota; class Clostridia; order Lachnospirales; family Lachnospiraceae; genus Blautia_A. The sequence continues at coordinate 15,038 of NZ_QTYB01000001.1, forward strand.
CCTCACCTCTACAACTTCTAGCTTTCTGCATGTTACTATATAGTTTTGATTACCTGTTCTTCTGCATTTTGGCCGAGGGATTATCTCTTCGTTGAAAAAATAATTGACCACGATAGGCGGATCGTTGAAAGGGCGTTTGATGGAATCATCATCCTGGACATACAGTAGCCCTTCCTCTTGGCAAAACTGCCGCATCTGCGCATCCAGCATTGACCAGTAGCTGCGTTCTTTTTTATTGTAAATGGTATCGTACAGCGGCAGCAGGTCTGGATGTTTTTCCGTTATATAGTCAAAAATCGTTTTCTTATAACCGCCCCGCAAGTTTAGGTTTTCCAGCCAGACCAAATTACATTGATTCTTCGCCCGGTGGATGATGGAGGGCAGGTCGGTGAGGCCGGGGAAAATCGGCGAGATAAAGCAGGTGGTGCGCACACCAGCATCATGGAATGCTTTCATAGCGGCCAGCCGCCGCTCAATGCTCACTGCATTGTCCATATCAGCGCGAAAATCTTCGTCCAGTGTGTTTGATCGACCAGGATACCCGCGCATTGGGGAATGTTTTAATGAGGTCAAGGTCACGCAGCACCAGGTCAGACTTGGTAGCAATACTGAGGCTACATTCACTGCCCTGCATCTGCTCCAAAATGGCGCGGGTGCGGCAGGCGGTTTCCTCCAGCGGCTGATATGGGTCGGTCACGTAACAGAGAAACAGTTCTTTCCCTGCATACCGCTCCGGGTGTTTGATTTCCGGCCAAAATTTAACGTCTATGAACTCTCCCCAGGGCTCCGGGTGATTGGTAAAACGCTTCATAAAAGATGCGTAGCAATATTTGCAGCCGTGGCCACAGCCCACATAAGGATTGACCGAATAATAATCACTCACAGGCAAATTGGATTTTGTGAGGACGCTTTTTACTTCAACGTTTCAGATGATTGGCTCCATTGTATGTATGCTCCTTTGATTTTGCTTATTTTTCACGGGACAGTTTCATCATATCCTTCATATCGGCAAAACCGATTGTTTGATACAGCGGCCTGCCTTTGTCTGAGGTTTCAAGATATATTTTTGAAATATGCCGCTGACGAGCCTGCTCTACAAGCCACCTGACGATTCTGTTCCCTATGCCGTGTCCGCGAAACTGCGGCCGGGTATAAATGTTCATCAGGTAGGCACATTTCCCGTTTAGATTGTCCGGTGAGGGCATCTCATGATAGAGGCATATCCCGCCGCAGCCGACGATTTCCTCCCCTACGTAGGCAAAGCAGGCAATATGTCCGCCCTGCGGCAGTTCTGTTTGATAGTAGCGGCGATTTTCCGATTCCAGCTCTGTTACAGACCGCTCCGAGGGGATGGAGAATACCTCATGCAAGACTTCCATTCGCCATTGCATCAATACATTCAGGTCCTGGATCGTGGCCTGCCGGATCTGAATCTCCATTATAATGCCCCCGCTTTCATTACCACCGGCAGTTTCGACACATCCGGCTTACCGTTGACATTCAAAGGAATCTGCTTCATCTTCACAAAGAACTCTGGGATCATAAAGGAAGTCAGATTTTCAGACAGTTCTTTTTTTACTTCCGAGACTTTCAGCTTATTGTCGGAAGGCACCACATAGGCGGTCATATAGGACAGTCCATCCTCGTCTGTAAAAGCCCGGACAATAGCCTGCTGCACATCCTTGCACCGATAGAGCCGGGACTCCACCTCGGCAAGTTCCACCCGCTTGCCGTAAATCATGATCTGGTCGTCCTTGCGGTGCAGGAATGCAATGTTGCCATCCGGCAGGATATAGCCCAAATCGCCGCTGCGGTACATGGTGCTACCGTCCGGCTGCCGCTCAAAAGCGCTGTTTTCCTCGGCATGGTCGCCAATGTAGCCCAGAGATACACCGCCGCCATAAATGCAAATCTCACCCGTCTGCCCTTTGGCAACCTCGTTGCCAGACTGATCCAGAATCCTGATCTGCGCACCTAGTACAGGATGACCGATGGGATAGGTACCGTCCTCCAGCACAGTTCCACTATTACAACGGTAATAGGAGGCGCAGACCGTTGTCTCGGAGGGGCCGTAGGTGTTGTAAACCTCTGCTTTGTTCAGCAGGTGATCCACATAAACGCCCCGCAACACATCGCCGCCGCTGATAAGCAGCCGCAGAGAGGACGGAATGACAGACAGGTGGTTCATTTCTGCCAGCAGATACGGAAAGCCGCTGATCATAGTCACATGGTGACGTTCCACAAAAGCCATCAACGCATGGATGTCGGCCTTATCCTCGTCAGCGGGGATGGCCAGAGCGGCACCATTCAGCAGACTGGTGAACACTTCCTCCACAAAGATGTCAAAAGAACAGACGGAATATTGCAGCATGACATCACCGGGGCCGGGATGGAACTCGTTGGCAAAGGCACGGACATAATGGCAAACATTGCGGTTGGTGACACAGACACCTTTGGGCCGCCCGGTGGTACCTGACGTATACAGCACATAGGCGGGGCGTTCCGGGTCTTCGATGGCGTTGCGCTTCCAGGAGGGCGTCTCCACGCCGCAGATCTCACAATCTGTATAGCGGATGGGGAAACTGCTCAGTTTGGGCGCAAAGGCGTGTTCCGTCAGCACAAAATCCACCTGTGCCTCGGTCATCATGTCATGGATGCGCCCGGTGGGAAAATCCGGCTCGGCTGGGACATATCGGCCGCCGCATTTGAGTACCGCCAGAATCGAGGCAATCATCTCGGTTCGGTGACGCATGACGATGCCGATGCTGTGTACTTCCTGCGGAAAGCTGCACGTGATCATATCTACCATGTTGGACAGCTCTCCAAAAGTCATGGCGCGGTCGTTTTCAATGATAGCCGGGGCATTTTCATGTTCTTTAACTACTTTCTGAAAAAGCGAATAAATCGTATCCATCGTTTTATCTCCTTGTCGGTTTATCTATTTAATATCCAGTGAATGCCAGCCGCTGTGCGCTTGTTGCACGCCTGATAGTGGCTGCCACTGTTCAGTACGAAGGTGGTTTCGATGCCTTTCCCGTGGCACAGTGTTTCTATCTCCTGCGTATTCTGCTGCACAACGTTCAAAATCGGATTATCGGTGGAGCTCTCCTTGTCTCCGAGAGAAAAATACAGACAGTCAGGTTTGCGCTTCATCTCATGGGAGCACACATATTCCATGATGCCCTCAAACCAGAAGGAACCTGACATACTCGCTGCGCGGGCAAACACATCCGTTTGGTAGAGAGCGTAGAGGGCGAACAGCCCAGCCAGCGAGTAACCGGCGAGGCCCCGCCAGGCGGGCGCACCGGGAAGGAGCGCTTCCGCTTCCGGCATAATTTCATCCAGAAGCAGTTTCAGGTAATCATCCGCACCCCCGGTGCAGGGCGTATCGTGTTTAGAGATCGGCCCCATATACCACGGTGTCATGTCATGATCCCATTTCAGCTCACTGACCGCCACCAGACAGAAATCTGGGCAGCCGAGCGCCATCAGGTTTTTATACACACTGTTAACGGCATTGGAAAAGGTGTTGAGATAGATAACTGGGCTGCCCGGCTTTGCGCTTGGGTATATGTCCACTCTTTTTTGTTCTATGGTTAAAGAAGTCACTTTGTTGCCTCCTCTCTTGACGATTCATTGTATAAATATTGTACGGTATCCGAAAACGAAAGCAAGTACGCAGAAAGTTCGTACATAGTATCAAACTACTGACCAAGGCTATAAACAGGAGGAATCAAGATGGATCATATCATGACATATGAGGAATATCTGCGCGATGTCAAGAAGGGAATCGTCACCGATCTGGGCAACAGCCCGGTCACGCCGCTGCTTCTGATGCTTCAGGGAAAGTGGAAAACACAGATTCTCTATGAGCTGTGCATCCATGATACGGCCCGCTTCGGCACCTTAAAAAAGGAACTTCCGGGCATCACCAATACCATGCTGACCAACTCCCTGCGGGAACTGGAACGGGACGGTTTCATCAACCGGGTACAGTTCAATGAAATCCCGCCTCATGTAGAGTATTCGTTCACCGAGCGGGGCCGTGACCTGATGCCGATTTTTTATCAGATCATGCTTTGGGGGTTCAAACACGAAAAAGACAATGGTCGAAGTTTTCCATTGCTTTTAGGGATATATACCCTAATTGATGGCTGTGGTTTGTATGATTTTCTTTTCAATCTTTCTACCAAGTCATCTATGTTTTGTTCCAGATTCCTCTCGTATTCTCTCTTCGTAATCTCATCCATACCAACTGCCTTACTTCCGTCTAATTCTTTGTGACATTGCAGAAGCATTTCTTTATTGATTAGATGATACAACGATGTGAACTCTGGTCTCGGCGAACTTGCCGATATTTCTGCTATTCTTTCCAATTTTGTTTCCATCAATACCTCCGTCCCTGAGTACGGTTGATGTGTCCTCAGAAAGACCATTATTATGTAGCTCCCTTCCCTCCATTGGCATTACCCAACTTCTTCAGTACTATGAAGCTATCCGACTGCCTGCTGTTCTTTTGGCATTCTCCCTTTTGCAGTTGTTTGCCATACTTGCAATGACAAGAAACAACAGGCTCTCCCCAGTTGACTGAATAGTCACAATGTAAAACATAAAGTGCTCTTTGACCCCGCAGAAGCAAACCATTTCTTACCATGACGATTTGGTTTGTGTTGCTTTCCGCTGGAATTAAAACGTCAGCCTTCTAGATATCAAAATTTCGAGGCTCAATCACACTCTCTATTTTCTCGCTGTCTACGCTTAGCAACTACCATTACTGGCAGTCACCCAGGACTCGCTACTGGCGGTTGGTTAGACCTTACCAGACAGGCATTCCACCTGCTAGACTACTCGCCCTTGTCTGGGCGCACAATTCCGATTTGTTAAATTCATATCCGCATTATAGCATAAAAATAACGACACTGTATATCACTTTCGTAACATACAATGCCGTTACTTTTATTTTCTTCGATACACCAAACAAAACATATTCCTGTATACGATAATATCATATACAGAGTTCGACTTGTTCAGCTTTAGTGGGGAAAATGTAAAGTAAACTCCGCCTTTTGGCATAGGAATTGTTTTGTTAAATTAAATAATGAAAAAGAAAATAGTCATTTTGATAGAACATATTAACTATAAATAATCAGAATTTGAATAGTGAACTTTTTACACTGAAATATGTACGATTCTAATAATGACATGAACTTATGGGAACGTATTGCGGATACTTTGTGAACTTTATCCTGATACAATGATTATGCTGATGAAAGAAGGCATCCCTTGGAATATCAATCTCCATATCTCCGTAACTGGTATGTAACGTTTTCTGGGAATGTCCATTCCTGGAATTATCGGTTTCTTTATTTCGATAATCATATTTGGAATATCCCAGTTCTTCATCCAGTTCCTGATCAATGGCGCCTTCCAAAATGATAGACATCATATCCCGCATAATGGAATTAACATCTGTTCCATGAGATGGAATTTTCTATAAGGACACAGGAATCTGGCAGTTCTTAGTGTTACCAAATCCTTCTGTCGTACAGGCTTCATAAAAGGAACTAATATGCGACACTATTGCAATCGAGGTAATATTGACATAGAATTCCATGTATTATAGAATGGTATCTGTAAAAAGAAGGCATGAAGAAAGCAGCTTTAAACGGGCTGCTTTTTTTGTGTCTTCTTTTGTCTTTCTTGAGTACCGGAGGAAAAGGAGTTTTCTGGATGGAGCAGAGAAGACAAAAATAAATAAGAACAGGAGGAAGTATATGGAGGATACCAAAAAAACAGTTTTGGCGGGAAATGGGGAAAAAGATGTTCCGCGTGCAGTCTACGATGGTGTTTTGACAATCGATGTAGACGCGCAGGTTGAAAGCATGGAGGAACAGGAAGAAGCCAGATGGCATCAGCTTTTGAATGCACATCGTACCAGAAAGATCCTGACGGGCCAGCTTGGGGGCATTGAAAAACTGGAGAGCGGATGGATGGTTGCTGTTACATACTTTAATGGTTTTCGGATCATTATCCCAATGAATGAAATGATGATCAACCTTCAGGGAGACGGGCGTGAAAACGCGGATACCTTAAACCGTCAGGTCCGTATTGCTAACAACATGCTCGGCTGTGATATTGATTTCATCATCAAAGATCTGGATAACAAGAGCCGGAGTGTTGTAGCATCCAGAAAAGATGCAATGCTTAAAAAGAGGCAGACTTTTTACCTTGGGGAAGATACAGAAAAACCAATGCTCTATGAAGGCAGGATCGTAGAAGCAAGGGTGATCGCGGTAGCTCCCAAAGCAGTCCGCCTGGAAGTCTTTGGTGTAGAAGTATCTGTCCGGGCCAGAGATATGGCATGGGAGTGGATGGTAGATGCCGGAGAAAAATTCCAGGTAGGCGATCTGGTGCTGGTCATGGTCAATAAGGTGGAAGCAAGCTCTGTTGACCAGATCATTATAGAAGTGGATGCAAAGAGTCCGACAGCCAATATCAATAAAGATAACCTCCGGAAATGCCATAAACAGGGAAAATATACAGGGATTATTACGGAAGTCTATAAGGGAACCTATTTTATCCGCCTTGATATCGGAGTCAATGCCGTGGCACATTCCTGCAATATGTCCGCACTTCCGGGAAAGAAAGATAAGATCGGATTTGTGGTGACCCGCATCAACGACAACTATGAAGTGGCAGAAGGCATTATCACAAGGCTTATCAAAAGAGCTTCCTGAAAATGTTTTTATGATTTTCAAAGAATTCTGTTGACACAGAAAAAGGGAATTCTTTAATATCGGAGAAAAAGATGGAAAGGAGTGACGTCAGATGGCAAAAAAGAAGAAAAAACAGATGAGGGAAACCTTGTACTGTCCATATTGCAAAAGACCCGGGGTACTTAGGCCGGCAGCCTATGTCTATGGGGATAACAACCTGGATCCGGAGAAATACCTGTATGTATGCAGCGGCTATCCTTCCTGTGATTCATACATTGGGGCACACAAAAAAAGTATGCGTCCCATGGGAACCATGGCTGACAGCAATCTGCGTAATAAGCGGATCGAAGCACACAGAGCTTTGGATGCAATCTGGAAAAATGGTTATATGACCAAACACAGCACATATATCTGGCTTCAGAACCGTTTGAATCTCCGGGAAAAGGACACACATATCGGGAAATTTTCTTATTACCTGTGTGAACAGACCATCCGGGAATGTACAGACTATATAAAAAGCCGAGAGGAAAAAAAGAAATCCCCGGATAAAATAAGCGTGGCATGACGGAAAGGATGGATGCCCTTGAGACTACAGGCGACAGAAGATGATGTATATCATCTGATGGACCTTAAAGAACAGTATTTTATTATGACAGCAATATGCAGTGTGGCAGAGGGAATCAGCGCATACTTTTTCATATACCAGAAAAGATGCTGGGATCTTGCATATTTGTGTACTGCACTGGCGCTTGCGATAATCCTGCTTCTTCGTCAGGCCATAAAAATCAGCCGGAGGATCATGGAGGCAGAAAACTGTTATATGGCACTTGAAGAGGACAGCCAGGCAGTCTGCCAGCCGGAAAAAAACGGAAAATATGAGTCCTGCAGGATCTTTTACGATGAGATGGATAAGATCGTAGAAGGAACCAGACGGGGAGTTCCGGAATTTTATATCGTGATCCGAAAAGAAGGGAAAGAACAGAAAAGCTTTTTCCTTTTGGATGAAGAAGAACAGGAACGGGATGTTTTCTGTGTACGATCCTTTGGCTTTGACAATCAGGGATTCATGGAGTTTTATCGGAAACTCAGGTGGATCGTACCGGGAAGAACAAGGATTATCGGGACCAAAACACAGGAAGTATGGAAACTGCGGCGGCCGAATATCGGAATCTGTACGGCAGCAGGCATGCTTTTGGGGTATGTACTTCCAAAACTCCTGGAAATGATGATGTATGGGTAACAAGTTATGAAAGAAAACAGATCAGAAGCAGAGATTAGAAAGAGTGAAAATGACAAGGAGGAAATGTCATGAGATGGTATACAGCAATCGGAATGAAAAAAGATGATGCAGATGGAAGGTTTTGTGTCTGGGTAGATGGGGAAGAAAAAGTACTTACAGAAATGGAAACTATTTTGTGGGCTGCGCTCACCTGGTCTTTCTGTGAAGAGGATAAGGTCCACTCCCAGATGCATCGTCTTCTTGTATTTAGCCTTGGAGAAAAACAGGCACAGGAATGGGCGGACAAAGAGGATTTTCAGTTTTGCCTGAACCGTCTGGTAAAGCGGGGCCTGGTTGTGCTGACAGAAGGATGTACCAGAGAGGAAGCTGTATACAGCATTATCAGACGGTCAGTCATGGCTCCCATGGCCTTTTCACGGACAGAACGCATGAAGCATTTTATGGAAGCCCTTTCCATGGGAAAAGGACTGAAGTTTTCACTGAGGGCTTTTAAAAAGCCGCTGCTTACAGAAGAGGAATACCAGATACTTTCCAATCTTCAGAGAGAAGGGGATGTTTCCTGCCACCTGAAATGTTTAAAAGAAGAGGCAAAAAGCAGGGAACCCAATTTAGCAGATTCCCTCCAGGAACACATCCAACGGGAATTTATAAGCCGTGTAGCGCAGCTTTACTATAAGAAACAGCTTGTGATCGACAACATAAGAAGGGAGGACTGCCTTGAAGCAAACGGAACATCCGTATTGGCACAGGCTGTATAGATGCTTGGAAGATTTTGGAACACGTTATCAGAATATACCGGATTTTTTTAAGGACAGGATCCAGCGATATGGTATCCTGTCTCTTTTTATCCTGCTTTTCGGATCATTTATGGGAACATGGATGAAAGACAAAACTTTTATTTTCTGGTCTTTCCTGCTTGGGATTATCGGGTTTATAAGAACATATCTTATTTTCCGCACCGCGGATAAAAAGACCTATGAAATCGTGGAAGGGCTGGTAACCGGGATAGACGGGAAAAATCCCTTTGCAAGATTACGGAAGATCCGGGTAAGTGATCCGGCCGGACGGCAGAGTGAACTTTTGCTGGATAAAAACGTAAAAGTTTTGGAGGGAAAACGTTACCGGTTTTATTTTGGCATAAATGAAAAGAAGCTGGTAGGAATCCGCCGGGTGGATGCAGCACTCAATAACGGGACTTTTTTGGGAAACGAAGAAATATAAGAGGAAGAGATCCATTTTATAGCAGGGAGGGGAGCACCAGGCATGGTTCGATTCCATGCTGCCCTGTTTCCGCAAAAGACTATTGCGGGAAATACAGCAAAGGAGAGAAAGATATGTCAGAAACACTACAGGGAACCGTGAAATGGTTCAGCGCACAGAAAGGATACGGTTTTATCACCGGTGAAGACGGGATTGATTATTTCGCCCACTTTTCGGAGATCCAGATGGATGGATACCGGAAATTAAGCGGTGGCCAGCCGGTCCTTTTTGAAGCAGGGACGGATGCCAACGGGCGAAGCCTTGCCAAAAATATTTCCCCGGCGGATCCAAACGCTGAGTAAGACGTTTTCATAGTGCATGTACAGATTACCTATTCCCCTCAGATACATGCATTTATGCAGACGGATGAAAAGACAGGCGGTATCATGCCGCCTGTCACAACATGTAACAGAATAATAAAGATAGCTCACACAATAACACAATATATAGTTAAAAATAATTGACAACCACAAAATGTTGTGGTAGTCTTTAAATGAAAAATAATTTAACAGTCTATAAAAGACTGTGATTATTCTTTAGTTCCGGACATTCCGGAAGAAACACTTTGGGGCGGTCTTGCCCTTAATGAGAAAAAATGGATATGCAAAATATAAGGAAGATGCAAGAAGGAAAGAAGATTCTTTTTGTGTCTTTTTTTATTGCATAAAAAGCAGAAAGGAGGAGTACGAATGAAACTGTCAGTTAAGGAAACTGCAAAAAGAAATACCTTAAGAACATCAAAAAAAGAAAACACATTGTAAGATCAGGAGGGTCGATTATGGAGACAATTAAATGGGAAAACGCAAATGCACTGGAAATTGGAATGCTTATGGAGATGGCAGAAGACGGCTATGTATTTTGCATCGAAGATGGAAAGATACAGGCTGTTGAAGTCCGGATTTTCAGCTAGCGTGGAAAGGCGGACATTATGTATTATAAAGATGACTTTTATAAGGAGTTCCGGACAGAAAAGGAACTGTGCGAGTATCTGGAAGAGATAGACAGCCGGGCAGAATGGATCCGGATCACCAGTAAGAAATTAAAGGTGGCAGCTGCAGGAGAGGAAACCTGTACAGAGGTTCCGGGCATTTCCCTGGAAGCACTGGAAAAAGATACCTTATCTCATTCCAGGCTGGTTCTTATCCTGCCCGAGAGGATCTGTTATATAGGAAATTCAGCAATCAAATCGTTGAAAGGACGGGCCAGGATTGATGGCAAAGCCCTGGCAGATGTCGATAAGAAAACACTGGCAGAGATCTTGAATAAATGCCTGAAGGTTGCAAGAGGAAGAGCACTGATCCGTTTCTGTGAAGGAAAAATAAGGGCAGTCCTGTCTGGTGATGAAAAAGATTATGCCATCATATCCATGCCGGATATGTACATGGTTACCTCGGCATATATCCATGGGGACTATGAGAAGGCAACGTTTTTAAACGGCTATGCAGATCATTATTCTGTTACGGCGTCCTGGCAGCTGGAAGATACGAAACTTACAGATGTTTATAAGGAACTGATGCAGAATTATGGAAGAAAGACCGATAAGGACATAAAAGCAGTTGTACGGATCACTACGTCAGACGTTGGTGTGTCCGGAGCGAATATTTTTTATTCCCTGCAGGAGCCGACAAGAAATGTGATCCTTGGCAATGCCCTGAAGGTTACGCACAAAAACTGTAAAGGAATGGAAGATTTCACGGAAAACATAGAGTCGATCTTCGATTACTACCGGGAAGTCTTAAAAGGGGTCATGCGGCTGTGCGATATCTGGATCGAGCATCCGGCAAATGCCATGGCAGGGATCATGAAGCAGGCGGGATTTGGAAAAAAACTGCTTGCAGAAACCGTGGAGCAGTTTAAGGCTACTACTGGGGATGAGCCATGCAGCGCATACGAGATCTACTGCGGGATCTGTGAATCCATTACCATTGCAAGGCAGGAAAAGACGAATGAGAGAGGACTTTTAGCTCTGGAAGAAAAAATTGCCGGCTGTGTGTCAAAACGCTGGCATGAATATGATATTCCTGGCACTGTAAAATACTAACAGGATTTAAAAGAATGGAGACAGCATGGACTGTCTTTTTTTGATGGGAGGAAAACATGAAGGTTACGAATGGAAAAGATGTGGCAAGGCTGCTGGTAGATGAATACTTGAACTGCCATCCCACCGGACACAAAAAATTTATGGAGTCCATGGCAAAAGAGCAGCAGGAAATAAAAGACAATTACACTTATCTTGGGTTTGCCTGGCTAAAAGGTCTTTCGGAAGTTGGGTATTACGATCTTCGAAACGAAGCATCGAAACTGATGGCCGATGATCTGTGCCTGCATGTAAAGGAACAGCCAGAGAGGGTGCGCCTGGTGTATGACGGCGCAGAGGAAATGGAGATCGATCAGTCAGACGAAGAACAGATGGCAAAAATGTTTACCTGCTACCTGCTTGCAGGAAGTATGGACGGATATGGGGAATTTGTGGATTATGCCCTTGATACCCACCGGACACTGCAGCAGAACCTGACACGGTTTTTCGTGGAATGGTTTGCAAAGGCAGAAAAAGGCTCTGCATTTTTAAAACAGGCAAAGATGGTGTATTCCAGGTATTCCCTGCCATATATCTAAATTACGGAGGTATGTGATGGATAGAAAACTTCCGGACTGGTTAAAAGAGAGCAGGGAGGCAGAAAAACTGATCGCATGGCTGAAATCGCCGGATTGTGAAGTAAAAGAATTTTCCGGACAGCTGTTTATAAAGGCAAGATATGGAAACTGTTTCTTTTTCTTTGACTGTTTAAAGGAAAACAGAAAAACAGACCGGAACTGGTGTGCCGTGATCCACATGCCGGAGTATTCCCTTTATGAAGCAGAATATCTTTTTCTGAAGTCGATCGGGATACCGGATGATTTTGGTTTTCCTGTGCGTGAGGATCTGATCCCGAAACTGGAAACACAGATAAGCCGCATTGGAAAGAAACTTATCCGGGAACAATGGGATGAACTTTTGTTAAAAGGCGGGTATGCAGCTGCACAGATGATTCCGGAGATCAGCAGGGTTTATATCCAGCTAAATGCAGACCGTTTTATTAAAAAAGGAAAGCGGCCGGAGGATCTGATCTATCAGCCGCAGTTTCATTTTGCGGATATGAAGTGGGAATTTTCTGACTGGATGTTTCTGGAATATTTAAGCAACCCACAGCGGGCAGCAGAGCTTTTCGCCCAGAAGTGGCTGCTTGAAAAACTTCCGGAGATCTCAAAAAAGAAGATCTGTATCGGATGTATCCGGGAGGAAATGGAAGAAATGTTAAAAAAGACTGGGACAGGGCCGGAGGCAAGCCTTCCGCGTTCTGCTTAGTATAAAAAATGAAAAAATCAGGAGGAAACGAATAATATGGGTAAATACAATTACATGAATCTGAACCAGAAGATGATCAGGATCCGGAAGAAAGTGCCGAAGCTGATCCGCAAACGGTACAGTGAGGACGTTACTTATGATTTTGTAAAACTGGATGATATCTATGAATGCCTGACACCGGCCCTTAATAAATACGGGGTCGATTTTGACATCTTAAGTGAAAGGCCGACACAGATGGACGAACAGGGCAATTCCGTGTTTTTAAAGGAAATGGGAGCACTCTGGAGATATGAGGCTGACCTGGAGCTGTGCTGGACCAATGCAGACCGTCCGGGAGACAAGGTACGGAGCTTTTTACATGTCATTGGAACCAATGAAGCACCGGATAAAGCAAAAGGTGCGGCATGGACGTATGGCCTGAAGTATTATTTCTTAAATAAATTCAACATCATGCAGGCATCTGGAATAGACGATCCGGACATGCGTGGGACGGAAAAAGAAGAAATGCCGAAGCAGGAAGCTTCCGTAAAACCGGAAAAACCGAAAAAGAAACAGGAAAAGGCAGAAAGAAAAGAAACCGCAGCAAAGCAGGAGCAAACGGAACCGGTCAGGGAAAAGAAAACGGACCGTAAAAAACTGCGTGATGGAAATGCCATATCAGAAGGTACTGTAAAAGTGGAATATGCAGTGACGGATACAGAAGAAAACCTTCCTGGACAGATGACTTTTGGAATGGAAGAAAGTGAAAGCGAACTGGAAGAATTTTCCGATGAAGAAACCAAAGCGGAAAATCCGGTTCAGACCGAGGAAATTTCCGTAGATGAGGAAATTACTGCTGAGACGGATGCAGACGGTTTCCGTGCAGTAGAAGAAACGGATGAAGTTCCATTTGATGAAGATGATGAGATTTCTTTTGATGCAGAAGAAGAGGAAGAAACACCAGAAGAGACTGCTGAGGAAGTGTTGGAGGATATGGCTCACGAAGAGGATGCAGAGGATGAAGTGAAATGGGCAGAAAAGGTTATCTGCAATTTTGGTGTCTATGCCGGGACCCCTCTTGGGGAAATGATGCAGGATGCCAGAGGTTACCAGACGATCAAATGGCTGGTACAGCGTTACAAAGGCCAGAATCAGGAAATACAGAAAGCTGCGAAGATTCTTTTGGATCATGAAAAGGAAATGCAAAAAGCAGCCTGAAAACAGAGAAATAGTTTGAGGTGGCTCCGGGAACGGGGCCATCTTTTATGAAAAGGAGGAAGGCATGTATGCCAGAGAATCGTTTACGATCGCAGAAGTAGCAGATCTTTTGTCAATCCGAAGACTGAGTGATTCTTACCAGGACGAATTTCCGGTGGAATGTCCTTTTTGCGGGGATTTAAGAGGAAAATGCAGTTTTTGCATCCGCAAAAATGGAGAACTGAAGAATGTTTACCATTGCTATCATTGTGGGGCAGCCGGAAACATGCTGACACTGTATGCGGAACTATCCGGCATTTACGGGAGAAACCGGTATAAAGAAGCCTACCGGGAGATAAAGCAGGCACTTTCTTTTTCTGGAATGGATAAAAGACAGCAGTCCACGACACGAAATGGGTTCGCTTCTATCGTTTCTAAAAAGAAACGCATTTCCCTTACGGAAGAGGAATGGGATTACCGGGACCATGTATATAAGGAAATGCTCACTTTTCTTAAGCTTAAGGAAACACACCGGAGGAACCTTCTCCTGCGTGGGCTGACGTTAAATGAGGTCAGACAGATGGAAGAACGAGGTTTTTTAAGTACGGATGAGGAGAATTCCGTGGCCATTGCCAGAAAGCTCTTAAAAAAGGGATTTCGCCTGGATGGGGTTCCTGGATTTTTCATCAACCGGGATGGTGACTGGGAAGCTGCTTTTTATAAGAAGAATAATGGGTATCTTTGCCCGGTCCGGGATGGGAAGGAACGGATCATAGGATTCCAGATCCGGCTGGATATTCCTTTAAAAGAACGGAAGTACCTCTGGTTTACCAGCAGCGGCTTAGAAAAAGGCACATCAAGCGGCAGCCCGGCAGGAGTGTTTGGGAAAATAAAGGATGGCACGGTTTACGTAACGGAAGGGATCTTAAAGGCAGAGATCGCATGGATGTGTACAGGAAATCCTTATATCGGAGTCCCTGGAGTTTCCAATCATAAAGGACTGGAAACTGTCTTGCGAAAACTGAAAGAGCAGGGGTTAAAAAGAGTTTACGAATGTTACGACATGGATAAAATGATGGAATTGTCCTGTAAGCACGATGAAAAAAGTGCGTGCCGGCAATGTGAACATGGAATTTATCTGTATCATGGAGAATGCCCCAGAAAGCGCAGAAAGCGGGACATGATCCGAAAAGGCTGTATAAAACTATATGAGATCTGTGAGGAACTGAATGTATCCTGCAAAAGAGTCACCTGGGATACCGATGCATCCGGTACCTGGATGGAACACTACAAAGGCGTGGATGACTGGATCCTTCAAAAAGAGGAAAAAGGAAACAGAAAGACGGCATAAAATGGTTTGGTCAGATAAAAGGGAAACTGGAATTTTTTTCAGTTTCCTTTTTATCTGGCTGAAAAAGCCGGAAGAAAGGAGAAAGCGATGCAGATAAGAGACGGACCAAAAGAAAACTGCAGGGAAAAAAGCGATCATGAAAGGAGAACGTGCACTTGGAAAAAAACTGGAAGAAAAGATGGATGGCGGGTGCGATGGCTTTTGCTCTGTGCTGCACTACGCTCTTGCAGACGGGAGCTTCTGCAGTATCCGCCGCTGAGGTGGGAGGCGTTTCCGCACAGAGCGAGACGCAGATCGAGGTACAGACAGAAACACAGACAGAAACGCAGACGGAGAAAAGCGAGGAGGAACTGATCGAGGAAACCGTTGCTGATCCGGAACTTGCGCTTATGGTTACCGAAGGGGAAGCCTTTGATATCCAGAATGATTTTACAGGACTGAAACTCTCTGACGGAGACCATGTGGAACTGAAAAAAGCAGCAATGGAAGACGGGACTGTATTTGATTATAACCATGCGGGGACCTATAAATGCGTATATCTTGTTACGCCCGCATCGGGGGAAGCCTATCTGGTTGCCCGAAACATTACTGTGACACCAAGGGAAGCAGCAACAGACGGATCCAATGGCGGCCAGGAACAGGAAAGCGGCGATGACGAACCGGAGGCAGACCCCGTCCTCCCGACCATAAGCCCGGAAGATGCCCCGGAAACTCTGGAAGAGCCGGAAGAAACGGAGGAGCCAGAAGAAGAGGAAGCAGAAGGATTTTCCGATGAGGAAACAGAGGATGGAAGCCATCAGGTTGACATCGTACAGGGAAATGAATTCAATATTGAACTGGACCACGAGGACGGACGTTACCAGACGGGGGAGACGGTCAACTTTTCCGGTGATATCCCGCAGGGAAGCCTGATCGCAGTGGGAACAAGTCTTGTCGAAGCAAACCAGACAGAGAATACCGAAGATCTTCTGTATGCAGAAGTAAGCTACGATGAGGGAACAAATTCCTTCAGCTTTGAGATGCCGGAAGATGATGTTGCATTAAGTGTGCTATATGACCAGGCTGAGGGCGGTATTAGTACCATGGCAGCTTCCGATGGAGACTTGTGGGATGATTCAACAGACATTGAAGCTAATACCTATTACTATTATTCAGATGGAAAACTGCATCCTTTTGATTCTGTTATGGGACAGGGCGGAAATGATTCCTATAAGTATATCCGTTACAAAACAGGCGGAAAGACTTATACCGTCTATGCATACTGCATGCAGCACAGTAAACAGTCCCCGCCAAGTGGAACGACTTATAAAAATATGGTCGAACTGGATGAAGGCGGCGATGACCGTTATTTAAGGAAGGCCATGTTTTACGGATATGGCGGTCCCGGAT
Organism: Ruminococcus sp. AM36-2AA; assembly: GCF_003461955.1. GTDB lineage: Bacteria > Bacillota > Clostridia > Lachnospirales > Lachnospiraceae > Blautia_A. The sequence continues at coordinate 31,516 of NZ_QTYB01000001.1, forward strand.
GGGGCGGCACATTCAACGGCTATAATATCAAATCCATCATGGAAAAATACGGCTGTTCCTCCGAGATCCGTGCAATGCAGCATTATCTGGTCGATTATTTATATGACGGGGAATCCGGATTTGGCGGCTCCCTTTCGACAACTGCCAAAAACATGTTAAAAGAGATCAAGGCAGCCCTTGCAAAGATGCCGGATCCAACGACCATGGAACTGACACCAGGGCTCAGTGCTTCTGCAAATGGAAACCAGAGCCCGACATTTACATGGAAGGCAAATGCAGCTTTTGTGATCACGATCCATCTGGAAAACGGGGTCTCCCTTGTAAATGAGACGACAGGGAAAACCGGGACCGGAAATGTGAGCGTAAAGGGCGGTGAAAAATTCCATCTGGAAGCAACCACCCAGAATATTGGAAGCCTGAAAGGAAAATATGCGATCACATCCAACTATCCGCTTAATTTCCATGCCATGCTCTTAAAGCTGGCGAACAGCCAGGATATCGGATTTGGATATTATACCGATACACTGGAGCTGAACCTGGAGGTAGACTGGCCGGATGAAGCAACGGTCAAGATCATCAAAAAAGATAAGGGAAGCAACGCGCTCCTTGCAGGTGCCGTTTACGGCATCTATGCAGATGAAGCCTGCACGAAACTTATCAAAAAAATGCCGGCAACAAATGCAAAAGGGGAATCCGAAGTAAAGATCACCAAAACACAGGATACCGTTTACCTTCGTGAGATTTCAGGCCCGTCCGGATACGTGCTGGATACGAAAGCCTATGGGGTAAAACTGGTCGTAGGGAAGACCGCTTCCAAGAACTTAACGGATAAAGAGCAAAAAGGTGCACTCACCATTTATAAAGAAGGAGAAGTGCTCACCGGAGCTGCCGTCACGGAAGATGGTGTGACATTTACCTACGAAAAACGGAAATTGAAAGGAGCCGTTTACAGTGTTTATGCAGGTGCAGATATCAAGGCGGCAGATGGCACCCTCATCTATAAAAAAGGTGCACTTGTCAAGGATAATCTGGTTACCGGAGATGACGGAAGCGTTACGTTAAAGGATCTCTATCTTGGCACCTACACAGTAACCGAGACGAAGGCTCCGGATAATTATGTATGTAAAGGAGAGTCCAAGACGGTTGAACTTGTGTATGCAGGCCAGACCGTAGAAGTGCAGACCGGCAGTGCCACCTTTTTAAATGAACGCCAGAAGGCAGCAGTCCGTGTGGAAAAACAGGACGAAGAGACAAAAAATCCGCTTTCCGGAGGTATCTACGGGCTGTATGCAGCAGAAGATATCAAAGTTGACGGTAAGACCGTTGTTCCCAAAGGAACCCTGATCGAAAAAGCAACGACCGGAGCCGATGGAAAAGCTTCTTATAAAGCGGAACTTCCGATCAATTATAGCTACAGCATCCGGGAGATCCAGGCACCGGAACTTTACCTTAGAAACAGTGAGGATACTTACACCTTCACTTTTAAGTTTACCAATGATAAGGAAGAAAAAGTAAACTTTAGCCATACCTTTACAAATAAGCGTGTAAATGCAACGATCGACCTGGTAAAAGAAGACAGCGAGACAGGAAACAGCGCACAGGGAGATGCCGTATTTGAAGGAGCCATTTACGGGCTCTATGCAGGGGAAGACATTAACCATCCGGATGGCAGGAGCGGAGTCCTTTATAAAAAGGACGAGCAGGTAGCTACCCTGACGACCGATAAAGAGGGAAAAGCAAGCGTAAGCAACCTGTATCTTGGAAAGTATTATTTGAAGGAGATCACGCCTCCAGTAGGTTATCTTCTGGACGAAGAGGAGCATGATGTAAACTGCGACTACGAAGGAGACCAGGTAGAGACGGTAAAACGAAATACCGTTTCCAAAGAAGACGTGATCAAACAGCCATTCCAGTTGATCAAAGCAGCGGATAATGATAAGACCGATGCGGATCTTTTAAAAGGTGCCGGATTCTCTGCTTATCTGATCAGCAGCCTGACTGTAAAGGACGATGGAAGCTATGACTTTACAAATGCGACCCCGATCGTTCTTACGGAAGACGGAAAAACAGAAATGTTTACCGATGAACGCGGCTATGCGTGCAGCATCCCGATTCCTTATGGACGCTACATTGTCCGTGAGACTACAACACCGCATAATTTTATGCCGGTAGATGATTTTATCGTAACCGTAACCGAGAACAGCAGCACACCGCAGGTATGGAGAGTCCTTTTGGACGATGAGTTCAAAGCAAAGCTTAAGATCGTGAAACAGGATGATGAGACCAAACAGCCGGTCCTCCTTGCCAATACAGAATTCAAAGTGTACGACCTGGATGCGAAAAAGTATGTGGAACAGGTAACGACCTATCCAAATACGGTTGTCCATAAGTCTTATTTTACGGATGAAAATGGATATCTGATCCTTCCGGAAGCCTTAAAATGTGGAAATTACAGGATCGAGGAAGTGAGCGCACCGGATGGCTACACTCAGAATATCCAGTATGTGGAGATCAAAGTTGATAAGAATACAGCTTATCAGATGGATTCTGTCAGCGGGGATGCCATCATTACCGTGACCTATGAAAACCATCCGGTCAAAGGTAAACTGGTAATCCATAAATCCGGTGAAACCTTAAAATCCTTTAAAAAGGATTTTGTATACGAAGAAACTTCCCTGGAAGGGGCAGAATTTGAAATCTACGCAGCAGAAGATATTTTTACACCGGATTATCAGGTGGACGAGCAGGGAAACCGCCACGTGATCTATGCAAAGGATACCCTGGTAAAAACAGTGACCACTAATAAAAATGGGGAAGCTGTTATCAAAGATCTTCCGCTTGGAAAATACCGTGTGAAGGAAACAAAAGCACCGTCCGGATTTGCCTTAAATCCAGACAGTCAGGAAGTATCCTTTATCTATAAGGATCAGAACACACCGGAGATCGAAGAAAAACTGGAATTTTCCAATGAACGCCAGAAAGTAGAGCTGAGTGTGGAAAAACAGGATGCCGAAACCGGAAAGGCTTTAAAAGGTGCAACCTTTGGATTATACAATAAAGAAGCAATTTCTTCCGGCGACAAGGTGATTGTAAAAGCAGATACACTGCTTCAGGAGATCACAAGCAACGAAAAAGGTAAGGCAGCGTTTACGCTGGATCTTCCGCTGGGCATATACTATGTGAAAGAGCTGCAGGCGCCGGCAGGTTATGTATCTTCCGATGAGATCCTGGAATTTGATGCCACATACCAGGGCCAGGACGTAAAAACGATCAAATTAAAATCCGTGAAGAAAAACCAGCCGACAACGGTAGAAGTGACAAAAGCAGATATCACGACCGGAACAGAACTTGACGGGGCTTCCATGAGTGTACTGGATAAGGACGGCAACGTGATCGATTCCTGGACATCCGTAAAGGATTCCCCACATGTGATCAAGCGACTTCAGGTTGGAAAAACTTACATTCTGCGTGAAGAGCTTGCACCATATGGCTACTTACGTGCAACAGACGTAGAGTTTACGATCTCTGATACTGCAGAAGTACAGAAAGTCAAAATGGAAGATGAAGTCCCGGTAGCAAGACTTCTGGTAAACAAGAAAGGGGAATTCTTAGACAGCGTATCCCTTCTTGACAATGCAAAAGGCATGATCGAGCACCTGTTCAACTATGTGACTGGAAACCTGACTGATGTAACCTTCAATGTTTACGCGGCAGAAGCCATTCGTGCAGCAGACGGGGTAAGTGCAGATTATTATGCAGCAGATGAACTGGTCGGCTCCATTACAACAGATGGAAATGGCATCGCCCAGATGGATAACCTCCCGCTTGGACGCTATTACATCGTGGAAAAAGAGACCTCACATGGCTACGTTCTGGATAATGAACCAAGATATGTGGATCTTACATACCGTGACCAGGATACATCTCTGGTTACTTATAGTGCCGACTGGCAGAATGCGCGCCAGAGGGTACAGGTGGAAGTCCTGAAAAAAGAAAAGGACAGTGACAAAGTACTTTCCGGGGCAATCTTTGGCCTCTATGCAGCAGACGACATCGTATCTTCAAAAGGAAAAGTACTCCTTGCGAAAGACACCCTGATCGAACTGAAGACCACAGATGAGGAGGGAAAGATCCGCTTTGTTGCAGATCTCCCGGTTGATAGCAGGTACTACATTAAGGAACTTGCCGCCCCGGATGGCTATGTGACAGACCAGGAACCGCAGGAATTCACCTTTGAGTACCAGGGCAGTGGAACCAGTGTTGCAGAGTATGCGTTCACCTTTGAAGATGAACAGACTACGGTAGAACTTTCCAAAGCAGACCTGACGGACAAAAAAGAACTTCCGGGAGCATCCTTAAAGGTAACGGATGAGGATGGAAATACGGTGGATGAATGGATATCCAAAGAGGAAGCACATATCATCAAGGGTCTTATCGTAGGAAAGAAATACAAGATGACAGAAACAAAGCCGGCAGATGGTTATGTGACTGCGGAAAGTATTGAATTTACCGTCGAAAACACAAAAGAAGTACAGAAACACCAGATGCTTGATGATGTGACCAAAGTGGAAATCAGCAAGAAAGACATTACGGATTCCAGTGAGGTACCGGGAGCAAAAATGATCATCCTGGATAAAGATGGAAAGAAAGTTGAAAGCTGGACGTCCACGGATAAACCGCATATGGTCAAAAAACTTCCGGTAGGCAAATATACCCTTCGTGAAGAGCAGGCCCCGGATGGATACCTCATTGCGGAAGATGTGAAATTTACGGTAAAAGATACTGGAAAAGTCCAGAAAGTCAAAATGAAGGACGCACATCCATATGGAAAACTGGTCATCAAAAAGACCGATTCCACCAGTAAGGCAGCCCTTCCAGGAGCAGAATTTGAACTGCGTGAAAAGGAAAGCGGAAAAGTCGTAGAAAAACTGGTAACGGATAAGACCGGAACAGCGACAAGCGGCAAGATTCCGATTGCTACTTATAAAAATGGAAAAGTAGAGAAAACCGTGGAATATATCCTGGTAGAGACCAAAGCACCAAATGGTTATGAATTAAGCAGCAAAAAAGAAGAGATCCGCTTTGAATACAAAGACGGAAAAACCAAGGTGATCGAGATCGTAAAAGAGATCAAAAATACCAAATCCCCTTCCGGCAGCACACCGACAGGAAACAGCCCGAAAACAGGGGACAGCACCAACATCTGGCTTCCGATCCTTCTGGCAGTCCTTTCTGCCTGCGGCATTGGCGGCGTGATCTGGTATAAGAAGAAAAAAGGAAATTAACGAATACGGTTCAGGGCTGCTCGATTTACCGGCAGCCCTTTTTCCAGGAAGAATAATCGGAGGTTTGTATGAGACACATAAAAGAAATCATGATCGTGGCAGTCTGCCTGATGGTACTCAGCTTTTGCGTATGTACCGGTTTTGGCATTTACTTTATGTACCGGGAAGGTGTGCAGGAATATGAAGACCTGCGTACATACGTCAAGGAAACAGATGAGGATGACCACACAGAAGGAACAGACGGAAGCGATGGGAAACAGACCGTGGTTGATTTTAGGGCATTGAAAAAGATCAATCCGGATATCGTTGCATGGATCCGGATCCCGGATACCAGCATTGATTACCCGGTAGTCCAGGGAAACGATGACTCCTATTACCTGACACATACTTTTAAAAAGGCAGAACATGTGGCAGGGGCCATTTTCCTGGATTCCGATAACAATGTCGATTTTTCTGATGACAAGAACATCATTTATGGACACAATATGAAAGATGGCAGCATGTTTCGCGGACTTCGAAATTTCCTTGACGATGAATTTTTAAAAGAACACCATATCCTCTATCTGTATCTTCCAGATGAAGGGGTATGGATCTTTGTGATCGTAAAATGCGAGTATACACCGGCAGATGGAGAAGCTTTCTTACTTGGAACGCAGGAAGAAGTTCCGACGCTTCTGCTTTCCACCTGTGGAACAGATGCCTCCAAACGTCTGGTCGTATGGTGTGAAAGGCAGGAAGAGAAAGGTGGGCAGATAGGATATTCTGACGAGGAAGCAGAAGTACAGGAAGCCGGGGATGATCTTGCTTTCTTAGATGGGGAGTTTGTGGAAAACGAAACCCATGATTTTATTTAAATGCTTGCAGGAATTTAATAGACAATTTCTACAAAATATAACATATTAATTTTCAGGCTTTTCTGGATGGACAGGAACAATCATGGTCTATCCGGAAAGGCCTTTTTTTATTGCAGGAATGGCGTAAAATGGCACTTTGATGGAAATATGATTGTAGAAAAAAGAAGAAAGAAAAGTGATGTTAGTTACGACTACTTTTAAAATTGAGAAGAAAAATGTCGATTTTTCTCGAATTTTGTTTATAAAAACATATGACGTTTTCTGCTATTTCAAGACAAAATGATTGACAAAATATGGAAAAAAAGTTATTCTATAAGAAAGGTAATATTGTAGGAATTTTATATATGAGTGGTTCGTCAAAGACTCATATATAGGAAGTTCGGTGAAAATCCGACACAGGAACGCTACTGTGATGAGCAAAAGCTACAAGTCAGGTCTATCCCTACAATATTGTGCATCAACCCTCGGTTTCAGGGCGGCACGGGTATTTTGTGACTGGGTCGTGCCATGCGTAGGGTGCGGCTTATTTTTTTACAAGAAAAACCGCACGTTACCATCACATCTCAGAGCACCAGGATATTCCCAATACGGGAGAGGAGGAGAAAGGCAGGTCCAGACTCGTGATCTGTACGGGACAGAAACCGCTGTCCTAAGGAGAAACTACGAAAAATGAGCATCTGAAAAGAAAAGGAGAGAAAAAGGTATGAGCAAAAAATTCAAAAGATTATCAGCAGTCATTTTAGCAGTTGTTATGATGCTTGGTTCAACTGTAATGGCTTCCGCAGCAACAATGCACATTTACATCAGAGAATGGGAACAGGGAACAAGCAGTAATACTTATTTAGGAACTCCGAAACCGATTTCTGGAATTACCAATCCTGTAGTTACTGTAACTGGCGTGGATCCAAATGGTACTTATAAAGATGCTCTTGATTTAGCAGATACTAAAAATCAGCTTAGTGTCACTTGGAATGAAAAAGCTAATGAGTATTTAACAGCACTTGAAGTTCCAGGATATGCTAATGCAAACGACGGAAAAAATATTAACCCGACATATGATGAAAAGGGTAATATGATTCATGCTACATGGCAGGGAAGTTCTTGGATGTGGTATCCGGGAAATGATGTTACTTTGGAAGACACTTCTTCTTATCCGCAGACAACATTAGGTGGAACAAAGGTACCATCAGCCAATGAATTTTCTATCGTATTGAGCTATGATACTACTCACTTTGATTGGTAAGTAGTAGAGCGTTGGAGGAATTGTGATGAAAAAAAAATATCTTGCCTATTGCCTTGCTTTATCCATGGTTTTAAGTACTTCGGCTCCAGTATTGGCGTCAGAACAGGTAGATGTTGTTGCTGAAAGCGTAGAAGAACCAGATGTGACGGTTGATTCAGAAATTGAGACAATTGAACCAGAAGATGATGTTGCTGTGTTTGAGAACAACTCTATTCTTACTGAATCTGAACAGGAAAGTGTAGAAAATAGTGCAATAGATTCTTTTGATGATGGTAGTGATAGCACTGACTTTGCAAGTGAAGAAGACGGTTGGATACAGTCAGAAGAGGTTACGGGACTTTCTTTTAAGTATGATAGCAGTAACCAGACATTTTATATGAAAAGTTCTATTCCGGTAGCGTTACCAGATAATACACAATCAGGTTGGACAAGTGAATGGCGAAATAAATACGGAACAGAGCTTAATAATGCTAAGACTGTAGTAATTGAAGGTGAAATCACTCAGATTGGAAAATTTAATTTTGATAATGGCCGACCAGGAGCTTATGATAATCTGGAGAAAGTAGTACTCTCACCAAATGTTACTAAAATTTCGACAGCTGCATTTAGTGATATAGATGCGTTGAAGAGCATTAATTTGAATAATGTCCAAATAATTGAAAACGCTGCATTTGCAGATTCTGGCGTGGAAAGTGTTACATTTGAAAACGAAGAATTGGAAATTGGAGAATATGCTTTTCAAAATTGTACAGCATTAACTACAGTAACAGCGAAAAAAATTCAAGATTTGGGAAGCAATGCATTTAATGGATGTACATCATTAAAAACATTTAATTGTGAAAGCAATATTGATAAAATTCCAAAAGAATGTTTCAAAGGAACGGCACTTACTGCATTTGATTTTAAAAATGTAACAAGTGTTGGAAGGAATGCCTTTAATAAATCAAGCTTGAAATCAGCTTGTTATGCTGGAACAAAAGAACAATGGGATTCTATGATTCCGGCTGCAAGTTGGTCCGGATCGACAATTCCAGCGGGAACTATTGTTCATTGCAAAGCAGATGCTATAGAATCAAAAGATGCAACTTGCACAGAAAACGGCTGGAAAGAAGTTGGTGTCTGCGAAGTATGCGGAGAACACTATTCTTATCCGACAGAGGAAAATGCGATTCCTGCTACTGGTCATACATGGTCCGAGGATTATGTAGTAGATAAAGCAGCAACCTGCACAGAAGCTGGTGAAAAGAGCAAACACTGTACAGCCTGTGATGCCAAAGAAGATGTACAGGAGATTCCGGCACTTGGACATGATTTTGTTTCCAAAGTAACCAAGAAAGCAACCTGTACAGCAGATGGTACTCTTACTTATACCTGCAGCAGATGCAACGAAACAAAGACCGAAACTATTAAAGCGACAGGCCATAAGTGGAGCAACTGGAAAAGAACAACAGCAGCTACAGTATTTAAACCAGAAGTTCAGACCAGAAAATGCTCTGCATGCAATAAGAGTGAAACCAGAAATATAGGCAAAAAGCTTGCACCGAAAGCAACTCTTAATGCCTCTACTGTAACCTTAAAAGTAAAACAGTCTACTTCCAGACTTAAAGTTACCGGACTTGCAAAAGGTGATTCTGTAAAATCCTGGAAATCTTCCAATAGCAAGATCTTCACAGTAAGAGGCAAGTCTAACGGAACTTGCAAGATCACTGGTAAAAAGAGGGGAACTGCGAAACTGCAGATTACCCTTGCCAGCGGACTGAAGAAGACTGTTAAGGTAAAAGTTCAGACAGTAGCAGTAAAAACTTCCAAAATTACAGTGTCCAAAAATGTAACTGTTCGGAAAGGAAAGAGAGTGACACTGAAGCCAGTCGTAACTCCATTCACATCCCGTCAGAAGGTTACTTATACAAGTTCCAACAAAAAGATTGCAACCGTTTCTTCCAAGGGCGTTGTAACCGGAAAGAAAAAAGGTACTGTAAAAATAACAGTAAAATCCGGATCTAAATCCGTTAAAGTGACTGTCAAGGTAAAATAATTAAGAGTTGAAGAGCTCTTCTTCCGTGAGGAAGAGGAGCTTTTTTTAAAGGAGGGACAAAATGAAAAAAACAAAATTGTGGAAAAGGATAGCTGGCTGGCTACTTGTTTTTCTTCTTGTATTACAGCTTCCTGTAAATGCCTTTGCGGGAGAATGGGTGGATAATACACCATATTCATCTGAAGAAAACTTTACGGAGAAGCAGGATGTCACAGAAGAAAGCGATTCATCAGGTGATCAAACCGGTGTAGAAGAATCGTCAAATTCACAAGATCAGATTGATATCGAGGAAGAGATTCCGGCGGAAGATTCGTTTGACGTAGGAGAGGAAACTGATACCAGTTCTGACCTTGATATGGAAGAATCTGGCGTAAGTGAATTTACAAGTGAAGATGAATTCACGGACGGAAGTATTGCTCTGTTCAGTGATGGAACAGACCAGTCTGAAGATAGAACAAACGAAGAAAAAGAAATACAGGTAACTGTCAGTATCAGTAAAGATGGAAAATTTCTCGATGATAAAGACGGAAATCCAATGGCAGGGCGCACCGTAACTTTAACTGGTCAGTCTTCCTATACTATGGACGATGCGCTGAGATTAGCACATGAACTGTATTATCCAGGAGGAGCAGACGCAGGATATGATTACCATGCAGATGATGCAGGGATATTTGATGGTGTCATCTACCGGTTGTGGGGATATGACAAAAAGAATGTACCATATATTAAATCTTCTTTGAATCGTGATAGTGCTAATTATGGATCTGCATTGGGAAGAACCGTGCAGGATGGCGATGAAATGCATTTTTTCATCCAACAGAAAAAAGGACAGGATAAACTTGCATTTTTTACGGAAGAGGAATTGACTGTCACGGAAGGAAAGACAGTAAAGCTGAAACTCAGACAGGAAGATGATGGTGGACGGGCATATTCAAACTGTGAAGGCGCATCTATTTATATAGATGGTAAAAAACAGGAAAATCTGGTGACAGATGAAAATGGTGAAGTTACGATTTCATATCTTGAGTCAAGGACATCTCCTTATTTTATTACTGCTGAAAAATTAACAGAATCCACAAATGGATCAATTACTGCGATATCAGCAGCATATGCAAACATTACAGTAGTTCCTGCAAACAGTCAGTCTGGTGAATATATCAGTAAGATTAAATTACAGTTAGAAAAAAGTGGGAAAAAATCGGAAAATGAAATTCTTTCAGATAATGCAGAGCAGGGAATGACTTTTCCGGTTGAATTGAATCATGGCGATTTTTTTGTAAGTGTAGAAACAACAGATGACTTTCCAACGGATGCTTCCGTTTATGTTGTCTATACAAATCCCTTGGATGGGATAGTTTACCGAAAAAAGGTATCACAGGATACGCCGAACTATTTAAAAAATACCAGTGATTCAAAATCATATAATGCAATCACATCAATTAAATTTGAGGTATGTCAGAGTGGAAATATCCTGCAGGAAATACAGGTCCCTATTTATTATAAAGATCATTTGAGCTCCCTGACATTATATGATTCCTGGGGCAAGGAAATCAGTACAGACTTAGCAGATTCATTAGAAGATCAGGAAATAAATGTGGAAGTTCCTGAAAATAGTCAATTTGTTGATCTCAATGGAAGCAGCGACACCTGGGGATCCATAGCCGAAAATCTGGAACTGATCTCTATAGAAAATGCGGAATTTGAAAATGTATCAGGACATGTTAGATTCATTCCGGATTGGAAGAAATATGATGAATATGAAGCGGTTATCATTTTAAAGAAGGATGAGAAACGGTGTATTTCAGAAGATACTGTTTACACAATTCATATCAAACCAGGCGAAACAGACTATACTCCAATACTTACTGATAACAGGGAGCCAAATGGAGTAGGGATTATGCAAGGCGAGAAAGCTGAGCCGTTTATAGTGCAAGCTTCTGTTTTACAGGAAAATGAAGGAAAACTTTCTTATCAATGGTATGTAAGTTCAAGTGCAAGTTCGGATATTAAAGATTATGATAAAATAGAGAATGCAGTTGAAAATTCATACACAATAAATACAACTCAGCCACAGTATTATAGATACTATAGATGCCTTGTTTCTTATGAAATAAATACACATCTTTATACTGCGACAAGTAACGTTTTTTCAGCAAGAGTATACCCACATGTAGCAGATAAGCCTGTAATACTCCAACAGCCTAAAGACACAACCTATGTCAAGGGAATCCCTATTACAGAAAAATTGGAAATAGTTGTACAAAAATCTAACGAGTTTGGCGTTAAAACAGAGTATCAGTGGTATCAAAATAGAGTAAATTCAACGCAAGATGGAATATTAATATCTGGAGCGACTGAAAATACATATAGTCCAGAAATAAAAGAAACAGGAATAACTTACTATTACTGTAAAGTAAAAACAAATATTCTAGCATATATAAATGGTGATGGTGTAAAGATATCGAGTGAAGAGATCTGTTCGGATATTGCCTGTGTCACCGTCACAGAAGCTCCTCTCCCATGGGAGGGAAACGGAAGTGAAAGCTCTCCATATCTCCTTAAGACAGCTTCAGATGTAGAAGCACTGCGGGACAAAGTAAATACAGAGGGATTTTCCTTTGAAAATACATACTTCCAGCTTACGGAAGACATCACCCTGCCAACTGGATGGAAGCCTATCGGTGTGACTAAGGATGGAAGGAAAGACCTGAAAAATGGCGAGAACCTTAATGCATTCAGCGGTATTTTTGATGGAAATAACCATACCGTAATAGTACCGGAGGGCGGGCTGCCTCTCTTTGGTTATGTCCGTAATACAAGGATCCGTAACCTGAACATCTATGGAAAGAAGATTGCCGGTTATGGCCTTGTCAATAACTTTGAAGGTGTCGGACTCTCCGGAACGGCTGTTGAGATAGATAATGTAACCTTAAAGAGCGGATCCAGCACTCTGAAAGCAGGACTTCTGGGTGCGAATAAGACCATGAGTCCTTATGCCGGATGTTCTTCTTCCTTTGAAGCAACAGTACGGAATTGTACCATTGAAAAGGATGTTGTCATTGGATATGACAAAGATATGAATGAAATCGGTGCGATTGCCGGTCGTATGCAGGGGACCGTGGAAAACTGTATAAGTTATGCCACCGTTTACGGAAGCAGTTATGTAGGCGGTATTATCGGAACCAGGGACAATGCCATGGGAAACTGTTCTGTGATCGGCTGTAAATTTTATGGCACCGTAGAGGCTTCCAGTGAAGTGGCTGGTGGTATTGCAGGTGGCGGTTATGACAATTCTACAGCCCCGAACGGATGCAAGATAACTATCAACAGTTGCAGTGCAGAGGGAAGCATCACCGGTTCTGACAAGGTCGGAGGAATCCTTGGTGGAGACCTCTATGTGGCACAGACCTGGAATAACTGCACTTATACCTTTAAGAACAATTCCTTTACAGGAAAGGTACAGGCAACAAAGGCAGACGCAGCATATGTAGGAGGTATCATTGGTTTTTATGACAGCCTGAACCGGATCGATGACATCACCAACAATTATTATGCAAAAGACTGCGGGGCAGATAAAGGAATCGGTTTTGTAAGATACATTGATACCAACTGTCTGACCCATGAGACGGCAAGCGGAGCCACTTATGTCAATACAGAAAAAGAAACCACCAGCTGCCCGAAGGTGGAAGGCTGCGGATGGCAGACCGGATATAACCGGACGGATGATCCACTGGGGGCAGACCAGGAAAAACTGGTTTCTACAGAAGGCCTGCGTGTTTATGTGGATTCCCTGGAGCTGACTGGTGATTACCGGACAGAGTTTTACCTTGGGGAGGACCTGGATCTCAGTGGAATGAAAGTGGTTGCTGTAATCAGTGACGGAACCAGACAGGAGCTTTCGCTGACAGATCTTACCATAGAGGGATATAACAAGGATAAACGTGGGGAACAGAAACTGAAAATTTCCTATAAGGAAGCATTCGTGGAACTGACCGTTAAGGTATTGAAAAAAGATGCCGGTACGATCACGGTAAGCTTTACGCTTCTCGGAGACTCTGTTCATGGCAGTGCAAAGGAGGATCAGGAACACACCCTGCGAAAAGGAAATCTGGATACCTGGATCGCAGCAAAAGATTACACGATCGATGGAAATGCCAACGTCCTGGAACTCTTAAAAGAAGTGCTGTCCAAAAATGGAATGAGCTGTCGTACATTGAGGGATGAGACCTACATTGCCGGAATCACGAAGGATGGTCAGGAGCTTGCAGAATTTTCCAACGGACAGAACTCCGGCTGGATGTATACTTTAAATGGAATCCACCCAGATCTTGGAGTAAAAGAGCAGTACCTGGAAGACGGGGATGAGATCGTATTCCATTATACCGATGATTATACCCTGGAACATGACCATGTATGGGACAGCAAATGGAATTTTGATAAGGATGCCCACTGGCATGAGTGTGTTGCCATGTATGGAAAATGTGACATCACGGATAACACGAAAAAGGGTGGTTACCAGAAGCATTCCTATGGAAAAGGAAAGCAGATCAAGGCTGCTACTTATAAGACAACCGGACTGATGAGATATACCTGCCAGGTCTGCGGATACGAAAAGACGGAAACGATTCCTGTAATTGCACATACGCATAAATACACCTGGAAAACTACGGCAAAAGCTACGGTATTCCGTCCGGCGAAGCAGGAAGGAACCTGTTCCCTCTGCGGTAAAAAACAGACACGGAATTATGGAAGCAAATTAAAGGCAACTATAAAACTGAACGTATCCTCCATTACCCTGCGGCGGAAGCAGACCACTACGAAAGTGAAAGTTTCCATGGCATATGGAGATTCCATAAAGTCCTGGGCTTCCAGCAACAAAAAGATCGTGACCGTTTATAAGAACGGAAAGATCAAGGCCGGAACCAAAACAGGAACGGCAAAGATCACCGTTACCTTAAAGAGTGGAAAGAAAGCGACTCTGAAAGTAAAAGTCCAGACTGCAAAGGTAAAGACTACGAAGATCAGCGGCCTCAAGAAAAAACTGACCATCAAGAAAGGAAAGAGTGTTACTTTAAAACCAGTGGTCAGCCCGATCACTTCCCAGGAGAAAGTGACCTACCGTTCTTCCAACAAGAAGATTGCAACAGTCAGCTCGAAGGGCGTGGTTAAAGGCCGGAGAAAAGGAACCGTTACCATCACAGTTAAATCTGGAAAGGTGACAAAAAAGATAAAAATTACAGTTAAGTAAACAGAGTAAGGGTGTAAAAGGTATCAAAAATCAAATAGTGTTTTTGGTACCTTTTCATCCGATAGAGGATAATTATGAAGCAACTGAAAAAAATATATTGGAAACGGATCGGGGTAATAGGAATCAGCTGTTTTATGCTTTTGTGGAGCTGTCTCCTTACGGGCTGTGGAATCGGGAAAGGGGATTCCGGAAAGCCTGCTGCCTGTACCATTTCGATAGACTGCCAGACGATCCTTGACAATATCGGTGATCTAAAAGAAACCAAAAAAGAATTTGTCCCGGAGAATGGCTGGATACTTCCGGAAGTGGAAGTTAAGTTTACTACGGGCGATACCGTATTTGACATCTTAAAAAAAATCTGTGGGGAAAAGAACATTCAGCTCTCTTCCAAATACACCCCGTTATATAAAAGCTATTATGTGGAAGGCATCAATCAGCTTTATGAATTTGACTGCGGAAAAAATTCTGGCTGGATGTACAGTGTAAATGGAGAGTTCCCGAATTATGGGGCTTCCAGTTATAAGCCCAAAGATGGGGATAAGATTGAATGGAAGTATACCTGCAATCTTGGAAGTGATGTTGGAAACCCATACAAAGATAAGAAGTAAAGAAATTGTGAAAAATAGTTAAACTGGTATGAGATAAAGACCAGAAACATTGGCGAACATTGACAGAAATAAGGCATATCGTTATAATTAGAATAACAAAAAAATCGAGCGTGGTTCGGCTGATGGCAGCCGATTTAAGGAAATCCGGTGCGATTCCGGAGCTGCTTTTCCCTGTATGAAATGTATCGAATGAAAAACGCCTTATGAAAGCATTTTGAGCCAGTATATCCAACACGTCAGGCAAAGAATACAAACATGTAAAAGATATACAGTTTGTATGATCCGAACGTTGGAAAGGAGATCATATGCGCTCACAAAATGATAAAGCAACATGGAGTATACTGCGATTTAATCATCGTACATTTACGGCACAGCTTGCCAGTATGCAAAGAAACAAACAGGTAGCAGCAATTCCTGAAAAATATATTTATATTGATGATTGCTGTTATAAGGGCAACGGGAAAATAAAAGAGATAATCCTGCCATCCGGCTGCAGAATCATAGGAAAGGAAGCTTTTGCAAGCTGCCAGCTCCGTAAGCCCGTTGTATTCCCACAGACCGTTAAAGAAATCAAAGAGAGTGCTTTTTCGGAAAATCATTCTCTCAGAGAAGTAACATTTCCGGCATCTTTGGAAATTTTGGGAGATTATAGTTATAAAGGATGCACAGCCCTTAAAACGGTAGCATTTGAAACCAGTTCAGAATGCCGCAGGATTCCGGAGTGCTGTTTCCATTCCTGCACGCAGTTAAGTAAAGTGGTATTCCCGGAGCATTTAAAGAGTATAGGAAGAAGAGCTTTTTACCGCTGTAAGGAATTAAAGGAGATCACGCTGCCGGATACACTGGAAGAAATTGGTCTGGAAGCCTTTTACTTCTGTGGCTTTGAAACCATAGTCTTACCAAAAGAAATTAAAAAATTAGATCAGAGGGCCTTTTTCGGATGTAAGAAATTGAAAGAGGTATATATTCCGGAAAATATCATGTATCTTGGAGAGGAAGTCTTTCATGGATGCAACCGGCTGGAATATCTGGAGATACATCATGATCCTGAGCATATTGGCTCAAAGATCGTGAACAAAAACTGCACGATACGTTGCAAAAAGGGAAGCAAAGTGGATTTGTACTGTGAAGAGCAGGGATTAAAGAGGGAGTACATTTAAACGTGTTATCAACAAATAAGACCGAGAAAAGAAACAGACAGCCTGCGGATCAATCCATCATTGATGCTTTTTCCACATGCCATCCATTTTTGAATTTTTTTTATTTTGCTGTAGTACTGTTATTTACTATGTTTAATCAGCATCCCGTCTTTATCTGCATTTCTTATGCGGGTGCTTTGTCTTATTCCGTCTTTCTGCTTGGAGGAAAAAGGACACTTAGGCAAAGCTTTCTCTTTACCCTTCCCAGTCTTTTGATCGTGGCTCTTCTGAATCCACTTTTCAATCATTATGGGGTCACGATGCTATATTATGTAGAAAGCAGTGGAAACTGGATCACTTTGGAGGCCTTAGTCTATGGAGTAGTCCTTGGAGCGGTCATGTTCGTAGTGATCCAGTGGTTTTCCTGTTATAATAAAGTTATGACAAGTGACAAATTTATTTACCTGTTTGGAAGGCTGATACCGGCCCTTTCTCTGATCCTTTCCATGGCACTTCGCTTTGTCCCCAGATTTACGGGGCAGCTTAAAGTGATCCGGAACGGTCAGAAATCTATGGGAAGGGATGTTTCAGAGGGCAGTCTTTTTAACCGTATCCGTGCGGGCTTTAACATGCTGTCGATACTGGTCACATGGGCTTTGGAGAATGCCATAGAAACTTCGGATTCCATGCGGAGCAGGGGATATGGATTAAAAGGCAGGACTGCTTTTTCCATTTACAAATTTACGAAGAAGGATAAAAGCCTTCTGGCAGTGATGGCAGCTTTATTCCTTGTATTTGCCACTGGCTGTATGAATGGGGCTTCTTATGCAAGTTATGATCCCCGTATTTTACTTGCTGGTTTTACCATTCAGGGGCATCAGGCTCCGGTATCTGTTCCAGTAGTTGAAGCAATGCTTACATACATCTGTTTCGCATGTTTTTGTTTCCTTCCGGTGATCCTGGATGTGACGGAGACTATCCGTTTTGCCAGAAGCCGGAAGCATTGTGAAACAGATCTGGATATGACTTACAAAAAAATCTACGAAACTCTGGAACAGGAAGGATAATGATTATGAATCTTGTAGAAGTAAAGGAGTTTAGCTTCGCATACCCGGAATGTTCCAGGAAGGTTCTGGATCATGCGAATCTGAAAATAGAAGAAGGAACGTTAAATGTGATCTGCGGACGGAGCGGATGCGGCAAAAGCACGCTGTTGCGCCAGTTAAAAACCGTGCTGGCCCCGGTTGGAAAGTCAGAGGGAGAAATCTTTTACCGGGGGATGCCACTTTTGGAGATCGATCACCGGACACAGAGCCAGGAGATCGGTTTTGTCATGCAGAACCCGGATAATCAGATCGTAACGGATAAAGTCTGGCATGAGCTTTCCTTTGGACTGGAAAGCCTGGGATATGACAATGCGACTATCCGGCTGCGGGTTGCGGAGATGGCCAGCTATTTTGGTATCCATCAGTGGTTTTATAAAAATGTCTCAGAGCTGTCAGGAGGGCAGAAACAGATCTTAAACCTGGCTGCAATCATGGCAATGCATCCATCCCTTTTAATACTGGATGAGCCTACGTCTCAGCTGGACCCCATCGCTGCTTCTGATTTTCTGGAAACCGTAAAAAAGATTAACCGTGATATTGGAACAACGGTGCTCCTTACGGAACACCGGCTTCAGGATATCATCCCTTATGCGGATAGGGTATTTGTCATGGATAAGGGGAATGTTTATCTGGAAGGGACTCCCAGGGAAATCGGGGTAAAATTAAAGGAACAAAAACATGGCATGTTTCTTTCCATGCCGATTCCTATGCAGATCTATGGTGAGACAGACAGTCAGGCAACCTGTCCGCTGACAGTCAGTGAGGGAAGACAGTGGCTCTCCCGTTACTGTAACGAAAAAGGAATTGCTTCGGATAGTCAGCGAAAGAGCGAAAGCACTGAAAAAGTCAGATACACAAAAACAGATAGTTCGAAGAAAGAATTGTCCATTCAGGCGAAAGATGTCTGGTTCCGGTATGAAAAGGACAGTCCGGATGTTGTCCGGGATCTTTCCCTGGAGGTAAAAAAGGGAGAGTTCTATGCACTGGTAGGTGGAAACGGTACGGGAAAGAGCACTACGCTGTCTCTTTTAAGCCGGGTGCGATGTCCATACCGTGGGAAGATACTTCTGGAAGGGCGGGATATCCGTTCGTATAAAGACCGGGATCTGTATTGTGGGCTTTTGGGAGTCATGCCGCAGAACCCACAGAGCATTTTCTTAAAGAAAACAGTCCTGGAAGATTTGTATTCTGTGATCGGGGGCAGGAGAGAAAAAATGTCTTCGGAATATCAGATTCATATGAAAAAAGAAAAGGCTATAGAAGGGATCGTAAGCCTTACCAGGCTGGAAGGGCTTCTGGAAAGACATCCTTATGATCTGAGTGGCGGGGAACAGCAGAGGCTGGCACTTGCCAAAGTCCTTTTGCTTCGTCCGAGGATTCTCCTGATGGATGAACCTACGAAGGGAATGGATGCAGAATATAAAGAAGAGATCGGAAAGATCTTAACCCGGCTGAAACAGCATGGCCTGACGATCTTTATGATCTCCCATGACGTGGAATTTGTTGCAGAATACGCGGACAGGGTAGGCCTGTTTTTTGAGGGAAACATCGTTACCAGCCAGAATACCCGGGAGTTTTTTGCCGGAAATAATTTCTACACAACTGCAGCAAACCGGATGGCAAGGCATTTGTTTCCGGAAGCTGTGACCGGAAAGGATGTGGTTACGTGCTTACAGAGCAGCAACTGGACCAGTTTATAGATGAATTCTGGGAAGATATCCCAAATGAAAGGGCAGAAGATGGGCCGGCAGAAGATCTGGAAGAATACACCCTTCCTTCTGATGGGATGATCATCCGGCAGATGGAAAAGAAGGGGAAAGTCAGCCGTAGAACCTGGTTTGCCCTTATCTTGATGCTGTTAGTGGTTCCGCTGCTTTTGTATCTGTCGGTCAGGTTTTTTCATGGAAGGAAATACCTGATATGCAGCCTGATCGTGATCGTGGCTGCGATGCTCCCGTTTTTTATGATGTTTGAAGGGCGCAAACCAAAAGCACGGGAGATCATGGTGATCTCTGTCCTTGCAGCGATTGGTGTTGCAGGCAGGGCTGCCTTCTTTATGGTCCCCAGTTTCAAACCGGTGGCGGCTATTGTGATCCTTACCGGTGTTTCTTTTGGGGGAGAGGCGGGGTTTCTCGTTGGCTGTCTTATCATGATGTTATCCAACATGTTTATGGGACAGGGCCCCTGGACACCATGGCAGATGTTCTCTTTTGGCATCATCGGGTTCCTGGCAGGAATTCTTTACCAGAAAGGAATCTTAAAAGCAAGGAAACGGGATCTTTGCATTTATGGATTTTTAAGTGTGGTGCTCATCTATGGCGGGATCATGAATCCGGCAAGCATCTTAATGTCTTACGGATACATCACACCGGCCAGCCTGGTTGCTTTCTATATTTCAGGAATCCCGGTGGATCTGGTGCATGCACTGTCAACTGTGATCTTTTTATGGTTTTTGAGCAGGCCGCTTCTTGAAAAACTGGAACGCATTAAGAAAAAATACGGGCTGATTGAGTCCGGGAAAGAGGAAATGCTTTGATCTATGTCAGCCATTTGATCTGCGATGAAGATATGAAAGAGCTCTGCTGCCAGTACGGGATCGGGGTGGAAAGCATTGAGTTTTCCATTTCCGACAATCTGGACCAGCTGGAAAGAAAAATAGAACTGTATCAAAAAAGGCTGGGGCAGATGGGAAATCCGCCGCTTACCCTGCATGGGCCTTTCCTGGATTTAAACCCGGCATCTTTTGACAGCCAGATAAGGAAAGTAACGATGGAGCGGTTTGACCAGTGTTACCAGGCAGGGATCCGCCTTGGAGCCCAAAAGATCGTATATCATTCAGGGATGATCCCTACGGTATATTTCCGGGAAGGCTGGGCAGAGCAGACGGGCCGGTTTTTCCGGGAGTTTTTGAAAGACAGGGAAGGTCCCCAGGTCGTCATGGAAAATGTCCTGGATGAAGACTGGCGGCTTCTTTTGGATGTATACAGGCTCGTGGATCATCCAAACTTTAAGCTGTGTCTGGATATGGGGCACGCACACTGCTATTCCAAAGTTCCTGTCCTCGAATGGGCGAAGGAACTTGCTCCATATGTCGGACATGTCCATATCCATGACAATGCAGGGGACAGGGATTCCCATTTGGGCTTAGGAAAGGGCACAATTCCATGGGAAAAGGTTTTAAAACTTCTTCCCTGCACAAAGGAACGGACCTGGACGATAGAATGTTCCAATAAAGAAGATGTGATTCTTTGCATAAAACAGATAAACGAAAAAATGAGGGGGAAATTATGAACAGATTAAAAAAACGGACATGCCAGTTTCTGGTGTTAGTTACCACAGCAGGGTTTTTGACAGGCTGTGGGGGCGGGACTCCAAAGCTGGAAGATGCACTGAAAAAGACAGCTGCTTATGAACAGGAAACTGTAACTTCACCGGCATCGGATACCCTGGGTGGGGAATGGACAGTGATCGCCCTTGCCCGTTCAGGAGAAACGGTAGATGAAAACTATTTTGAAAAATACCGGGCCAATCTTGAAAAACGGGTCAAAGACCAGGAAGGCGTGCTCAGTGATAACCGTTATACGGAGTATTCCAGGGCAGTCATGGCATTGAAATCCATAGGAAAGGATCCAACGGATATTGGCGGATACGATATTGAAAAGCCGCTGGAAGATTTTGATGCAGTGGTCTCCCAGGGATTAAACGGTGCCATTTATGCACTGATCGCCTTAAATGCCGATGACCCGGATGCCAATAAAGACGGGGAACTGGAACAGAAATATCTGGATTACATATTGGAACGGGAAAAAGCAGATGGCGGATTTTCCCTGGATGATAACGCCAAAGACGGGGATGTGGATCTGACCGCCATGACACTGCAGAGCCTGGAACCATACCAGGATGAAGAAGATGTAAAGGAAGTCATTGACAAGGGTGTGGAATTTCTGGCAGATATACAGGACGATGATGGCGGTTATACCGCATTTGGTGCAAAGAGCTCAGAATCTATTTCCCAGACCGTGATCGCCCTCAGTGCGGTAGGCGTAGACTGCAATGAGGATGAACGTTTCCAGAAAGATGGAAAAGGCCTGTATGATACCCTGATGACTTTTTATCAGAAGGATGGAAGTTTTAAACATACCCTGGACGGGGAAAGCAACCCCATGGCAACAGACCAGGGATTCTGTGCACTGGTGGCTTACCAGCGCTACCAGGATAAGGAAAACAGCTTTTTTGATATGACAGACCACAGATAAGGATGGAGGAAAGAAAATGCCGCAGAAGATAAAAGAACTCCAGGATCAGCTGGAGCGGATCATTAAAGGAAAAAAAGATATCACAGATAAGATCCTCATGGCAGTGCTCGCAAAGGGGCATGTACTTCTGGAAGATGTGCCTGGTGTTGGTAAGACCACAACCGCACTGGCACTGAGCCGTCTTATGGGAATGGAATTCAACCGTATCCAGTTTACACCGGATGTTGTCCCTTCCGATGTGACCGGATTTACCATGTATGACAAACAGAGCGGACAGTTTTCCTATCGTGCCGGGGCGGTCATGTGCAACCTTTTACTGGCAGATGAGATCAACCGTACTTCCAGTAAGACCCAGTCTGCCCTTCTGGAAGTAATGGAAGAAGGAAAGGTGACGGTAGACGGGGAAACCCATTGCGTACCATCCCCATTTGTAGTCATTGCCACAGAAAACCCGGTGGGGTCTTCCGGTACGCAGCTCCTTCCGGAATCACAGCTTGACCGTTTTATGATCAGTGTCAGCATGGGGTACCCGGATCACCAGAGCCTGGTGGAACTGTTAAGGGACAGACAGAGGGAAAATCCCCTGGAAAATGCAAAGACCGTAGTCACCCGGGAGGAGGTGCTGGAACTCCAGAAAGAGGTACAGGAGATCTATGTGGCAGACCAGGTGCTTGATTATGTGGCACATCTTGCAGAGGCTACGAGAAATCATGAACTGATCACACTGGGATTAAGCCCGCGTGGAACGCTGGCACTGGTAAGGATGGCAAAAGCAGCTGCCTATATGAAAGAAAGGGATTATGTTATTCCAAAGGACGTACAGGATGTCTTTAAGGACGTTGCGGCACACAGAATGATTCTGGATTCCAAGGCGAGGTATCAGGAAAAATCTGCCCGTGAGATCCTTTCTGAGATTCTGGCAGACGTGGCGGAACCGAAGGTGGAAGGATGATAAAGGACAGGATCCTGTGGCTCTTGTGGCTGGTCTGCATGGCAGGAGCAGCAGTAATTACAGGCACATGGCTTTTTGCAGCGGTTCTTTTGCTCACCATTCTTATTTTGATCTTTTCTGCAGGGAGTGTGGTTTTGTCCGGAAAAAAAGCCGTTATCAAACTGCATCTCCCAAAGGCATCAGAGAGAATGGAGTGTTTCCATGGAAAAATGTATTTGGAAAATCAGTCTGCATGGCCGGTATTTGGCGGAGCAGGAGTGCTCAGATGGGAAAATCTTTTTACCGGTGAAAAAGGAGAGATCCCTCTTTCCTTTTCCCTGGGAGGAAAGGAAAAGCAGGTCATCGGGTTTGAGACCGGAAGCAGCTGGTGCGGCTGTATCAGATTTTGTTTTTCTGATTGGAAATGCCAGGATTTTTTTCGTGTCTTTTCTTTAAAAAGGAAGGCTGATACATGCGCTTATACCGTTGTAATGCCGGAAAGACAAAAAGGTGAGCTTTCCCTTTTTACAAGGGAAGGATTCGACATGGAAAGTTTCCGCTATTCCGGAAGCCGCCCGGGGGATGATCCGGGAGAAACTTATGACATCCGGGAATATCGTTCTGGTGACAGTATCCGGCAGATCCACTGGAAGTTGTCCGGAAAGCTGGATGACATTATGATCCGGGAAAAAAGCTTCCCGGTGGATGATACGGTACTGATCCTGGCAGAAGCATTTCAGGCAGACCGGGATCCGCAGCGTGCGGAAACGGTGGCAGAAGTCTTTTCCGCAGTCCTTCAGAGCTTTATGGAAAAGAAGATCTCCTGCCAGGCCGGAGTCTATGACCACAGCACTGGGAAGTTCCGGCTGGAGAAGATCCGTACAGAAGAGGACCGCGAAAACATCCTGTACCGCTTCCTGCGTTATGGAAGTGATGCAAAAACACCGGTCACAGTACGGGAATATCTGAAAGACCCGGGAATACAGAATTTTGCAAACTATGTATATATAACCGGCGACCCGCAGGACAAAGAAGCAGAACTCCTGGCAGCAAAGGGAGAAGTGACTATCGTAGGATGCGGCACAGGCGGCAGAGACAGTGGAGGAGAACAGGTATTATGGAAATACGGATCACAGAATCCAAAAGACAGTCAAAAACAGCATATGGAAAACAACTGTCCGGTATCCTGCTGGAAACTGCACTGATCTGGCTGAGTGCAGGCGGAGGGCTCCTGCTTTTTATGAGTGTCCTTACTGAGCAGGAACGCATGGCACCGATTTTGGGAAGCGTGCTTCTTATGGCAGTGTTCTGTACTGCAACAGAAAGAATGGGAAAATATGGGCTTTATGGACGGCTGGGACTGGGAATGGTTTCCATCGCAGGGATCTTCCTGTTCCATGGACAGCTCTTAGACGGCATGGCATTATACTGGAATGATATGGCAGACATCCTGGGAAGCCGGGCAGGAATTTACCTCAAAAGGTTTGAGACTGCCGGGATACAGGGAGGGGATGCCGCCCGCATGGTATTCCTTATTTATCTTGGAATGGCAGCGGCAGTCTGCGGATTCCTTATCCTGAAATTGAAGTTTTATCTACTGGTGCTTGCCTGGGCTCTGGTACTTCCTGTCCTTTCGGGAATCCTTGGTATGGAACCGGATGCAGGCACAGGAGTTATTTTTTACATGGGGATCCTTTTGGAATTGAATCTTATCCTTTCCCGTTCTGGAAGGAAACGCCACCGGGCAGAGAGCAGCCGGGCATTTTTGACAGGAAGCATCCTGGCATGTGCGGTAATGCTGGCAGCCGGGATCCTTCTGGAACAGTTTATGCCGTCCGAAGACTATGGTTCCTCGACACTTGTCACAGAAGCTAAAAAAGAGGCCCTGGACGGGATCAGCAGCCTGCGGTACAGAAAAGGAAAGATCAATACCCTTCCGGATGGAAAGCTGAAAGAATGCGGTGCCTGGAGTGCCTCAGACGATACGGCACTTTCCGTTACCATGGAAAATCCGGATTCTCTCTACCTGAGAGGATTTGTGGGAAGCGTGTATGACGGTTCTTCCTGGGAAAGCCTGGATACGGAGGATGCCTATAAACAGAGGACGCTCTTTTACTGGCTCCATCAGGATGGATTTTATGGGGAGACCCAGCTAAGCCGTGCAAGGGCACTTGCAGATGATGATACCCTTTCTGACAAAGTATCCGAAGTGGATATAAAAAATGAAAAGGCAGACAGCCGTTATCTCTATACCCCTTATGAGATCACAGAACTGCCTGTCGGATACAGGAAAGAGACACCGTTTGCTGACAGTATGTTAAAAGCAAAAGGACTCTTTGGAGCAAGAAACTATCACTATCAGGCAAATGGAAACCTGGTAAAAGATTTTACGGTGCTGGGGGCAAGGGTCTATCAGGCACTTGCCAGGGATGAAGGGGATTCCTACCGTGATGATGAGAGTTATTACAACGCATTTGTGTACAGCCAGGATACGAAGCTGTCCGGTGCACTGGAAACCCTGTTCCGCAAAGAACTGGGGGACGGTGGAAACCGGGAACAGGGGCATACCGATTACTATACAGCGATCAGCAGGATCCGTTCCTATCTGGAAAAGAACCTGACTTACAGCACGGCAGCCGATCCCTATACCGGACAGGGGGATTTTGCAGAGGACTTCCTGACAAACACCAGGATCGGCCACAGTGTCCATTATGCCACGGCAGCGGCACTGATGTTCCGTTATTACGGGATCCCGTCCCGTTATGTGGAAGGATATCTGGTCACACCGGAAGATATCAAAGATAAAAACCCGGGGGATACGATAGAAGTCCCGGGAAAGAATGGACATGCCTGGACCGAGATCTATATGGACGGCCTTGGATGGGTACCGGTAGAAATGACACCGGAATACTACAATGTCATGGAGGAAGCAGACCTCACGGCAGGCCTGGAGGCAAAAGGAGCCAAAGCAGCTGCCATCCCGGAAGCACAGGACGAACCGCCTGCACAGGAGAACATCCAGACACACTGGAGCTTAAAACTGGCACTGTTCGGAATCGAAAAGCTTCTGATCCTCCTGCTTGCGGTATTTGACCTCTTCTGCCTGATATTTATCTTTACGGTCTGTGTGCTCCGCATCCACGCAAACAGAAGACGGAGAAAACTGTTTGAAAGTGAAGATGACCGCCAGGCGGTTCGCGCCATGGCCGGATATGCGCGGCTTCTTTATTATCATGGCCCTGAGCTTTATTCGGAAGATGCCATGAAGTGTTACCGGAAAACAAGCGTTATCGGGGAAAAGGCTGCGTTCAGTCCCCATGCTGTATCAAAAGAAGAACGAAAGGATACCGCTCTGTGCGTGCAGAAGATGAAAAAAGAACTGAAAAAAGCCAGAAGCTGGTATGGAAACTGGATCATGAAATATATAGAAAGGCTGTATTAAGGAGGAAATGACCATGAAAAAGAGAAAAAAGAATAACCGGCTTTCCTTTCTGACAGCTATTGTCTGTCTCCTGCTTTTTGCTGGAGTATTATTTCTGGGAATGAAAAACTATGAACCGGAGAAAAGTGAAAATCCGGTACAGGGGGTGAACAGTGAAAGCTCCTTAAAGGGTTATCTTGGAAAGGGATATGCTTATGCCGGAAGCCAGGAAGATGCTTCCACGGGTGAAGAATCTTCCTTTGAAGAACAGGCACAGATCCTGGAAGATGAACCGGAGGAAGAACCGGAAAAGAAAAAGGAAGAGGCACAGGCGACTGTCACCCCGGAGCCGACATCAGAGCCGGAAGCTTCCCAGACACCGGAACCGGACAGCCAGAAGGAAGATACCCAAAAAGGGGATACCGATCCGGAAGACGGCTCCACAGGAGAGGATAATGACAGCTCCAAAGACAATACCATCCATTATGACAAAAATGGTGACCAGGATGATGACAGCCGGAAAGAAACACCGGACCAGGACGATGACCGGAACCAGGATGGGGCGCAGGTACCGCTCAGTGCAACGCCGACGCCATCTCCGGAGCCGGAACCGACACAGGAACCGGAGGAAGACCATTATCCAACGATCGCCACAGACCTGACTGACGGGGAAACGGTAAATGCCGCGTACCGTACATTTTATGTACAGGCGGTAGACTGGTACGGGAACAGCTTATCCTCTACGGCACTGGAAGTAAATGGAAACGGTGAAAGACTTTCTTCAAAAGGGGAGCCTTCGCCGGGAATCCTGGCTTACCGTCTGGATCTGAATGAGGGCAGCAACACTGTGGATATCAAGGCAACGGATGATGAGGGATGGAGTACCACGCTTCCAACGTTTACCATCTATAAAGGGGATGAGAGCCAGGAAGAACCTGCCGGCTCCATCACGGTCAGCATTGAGGCGGGGACTGTCGGACTTGGGACAATCCTGCCGGCGACATCCATCGACTTTTATCAGGGCGAACAGCTTTCCTCCGTGGTCTTAAGGCTTCTGCAGAACAGCGGGTTTGACTGGAGAAATGATGGAAGTGCAACAGGAGGTTTTTACCTGAAAGCTATCGGACGCGGCGGCATCACTTCCGGAGCTTCGATCCCGGATGACCTGATGGCGCATCTGACAGAAGTAAACTGCCAGCTGTCCGGGCATGATGCCAACTGGCTGGGAGAATTTGATTTTACCATGAATTCCGGCTGGATGTATTTTGTAAACGGTGAATATATGAACATTGGAATGTCGGGCTATTTCCCGGCAGACGGTGACGAAGTAAGGCTTCGCTTTACCCTGTATTCCGGAGCAGATCTGGGTGTCGGGGATAACGGCGAAGTATGGGGGGACTGGTAATGAAAAAAAACAATTTAAAGAGACCGATCATTAACAAATTTATTATCGGGACCCTTTCTGCAGGACTTCTGGCAGGAGGGGCTGCACCAGAAACAGATGTAATCTTTGTCAGGGAAGTTTATGCAGCAGACAGCACAGAGAGTTCGGAAGGGGAAACGCTGGCAGAACCATCGGTACCCGCAGAACCTACCGCCGTTCCGGAGCCGACTGCAGAACCGGAGCCGACCCAGATACCGGAACCAACCGCTGTGCCGGAACCGACTGCTGCACCAGAGCCAACTGCCACTCCGGAACCAACCGCTGCGCCGGAACCGACGGCAGCTCCAGAGCCTTCCGTTACGCCGGAGCCTTCTGTTACACCGGAGCCTTCTGTTACACCGGAACCGACCATCACTCCGGAAGTTAAAAGCAGCAATGCGGATCTGAAAGAATTATATATATCCAGCTCCGATACCTGGGGAAAAGGGATCTTAAAACTAGATCCCGCATTAAACAAGGACCATGACAGATACAAGGCGGTTTATGACGGGGAACGTCAGAGCCTGAACATCTGGCTGACAGCGGAAGAAGAACATGCCACGGTCAAGATCTATGCGCTGAGCGGAGTGAAGCATTCTACCGTGGAAAAAGATGAGACCATCAAAGAAAGCAACGATGGAAAGGGGCATGTTTACTGGAAAATCCATTTCGGAGACCAGGAAAAGGAAGCTATGGTCCGGGTGCAGGTAACCGCACAGGACGGCACCCGGAGGGATTATTACCTGACACTTGGGATTACGGACCAGACCCCGCCGGAACTGAAAAAGATCAGTGCGAGCAGGATATCCGTGGACCAGGCCTCAGTAGTATATAAGACCAGTGAAAGGGGACAATGCTATTACCGTGTTATAGAGGCCGGTGCGAAAGTACAGACCCCGGATACCTCAAAAGAGGGAAGAGAAGTACTGAAAGGAAGCGATACCCTGACCATTACAGGCCTGTCAGAAGGTGAAAAAGATGTGGTGATCGTGGTAAAAGACCTTGCAGGCAATGTAAGCAGTCCGATGGTGATCCGGATCCCTGATGTCAGAAAGAAGAATAACGGGACAGCGGGAAATGAGGGCAATGGAAATTCCGGTTCGATCGCCCAGAGACCCGGATATGGTGGAAATAAAAGTGAAGCCGGAGTCCCGGGCAAAGGCAATAATGGGGAAGGATCCCTTACAAATCTGAAAACGGTTGGCGGAAAAGGTACGGCATCCGGAAAGAACGGATTGGATAGCACAGACGAAAACAAGGAAAAGAAACTGACGGCTTATGCCGGTACGAAGAAAAAAGGCTCCGGTTCCGGTACATCAGGTGAAAAGAAAAGCAGCAAAAAAGCGGATGCCGTAAAAGACAAAACAAAAGAGAAAACAGAAGCGTCATCCACAGAAGAACTGACTGAAAGCAAAGAAAAAGAGACTACATCCGGGACAGCATCCGCTTCCTCCAAAAACGAAGGAAAAAGTATCCCGGAACTGGTAGGAAGTAAAGTAACAGACACCTGGACGCACATGAAACTCTTTACCAGGATTCTATCCTTATTTGCACTGGCAGGAGTTTTGTACCTGCTCTTATGGACAGGAGCGAGACGCAGTTTCAGAAAAATAAAAAGCAGGAATCCACTGCTTCAGCAGTAAAAAATCCAAAAGGGAGGTAAACATCAGATGAAAGGAAGATTAGGAAAATGGCTGGCAGTCCTTCTGTCGGTGAGCATGCTGGCAGGGACAGCTCCGGTCTATGGAGCCGACATATCCATGGAAAGTGATTTTTCTTCCGGGGCAGCAGAGACGGAAGCACAGCCGGATGTCCAGGAAGGGACAGAGATCACAGAAGAGCCGGGAGACAGTGACGTGGAGATCACCGAAGAACCGGAAACAGAGGAACCAAAAGATGCGGAATCCTCAGAGGGGGAATTTAACGGCGAGGATCAGGAGGAACTGGTCATGGACGGCTCTGACGATGAAGATTCTGCAGAACTTACCTTTGAGGATGCTCCATCTGCCGGGGAGAACAGTACGAAAGAATATCTCAAGGATCTCAGTGTGTATTCCGGCTATGGCGTTAAGGATCCTCTGGAGATCAGCCGCAGGGAAGATTTGGATGAAACTTATGGCGGGAAAACCTATACCGTTGAGATCGGATCCAGTTATAATTCTACCGGATTTTATGTAACGGCAGATCTGGGGGCCGATGCGCCGGAGGGATCAACGATCCGGTTATCTGCCTGCGATCTTGATGGAAAGACGGTTGAGAGTGAGATCATTGCAACCGGATATACCGATGGAAAACGTTATAATTTTTCAAATGTTTTTACAAAAGATAATGGAAAAAGGGCTGTTTACACAGTAACAGCCGGTACAGCCACAGACAGCCAGACTTACAAGATCGTAGTGCTCCGGAGGCTGGATCTTTCCATGATCGGCTGTTACCTTCCCTCGGACACGGATATGGCCAAAAACCTGATCTCAGAATTTGACAGTGCCGGTATCACCAGGGATTATGATGTGACAGTGGGTGAGAATACAGAATCTGTAAAAGTTTCTGCAAAAGCCTTTAATGACAAGTGGTATGGCCTTACCGTAAACGGACAGGCAGTATCCGGCAGCAATGCCATTGAGATCCCACTTGACGGTTCTGAGACCAGGATCACTTTCCAGATGAACGAAGACGGGACTTATCAGGATCCGGCTTATCAGGATATCACTTATACATCCACAGGCACCTATACGATCACCGTACATAAAAAAGCAAAGTCCTCGATCGCTTTTGTAACAGATCCATCGGATGCAGTGGTCAGTGTATATGATTCTAAAGGGGAGCGTGTGGAACCTTCCAAAGATGCTTTTGTGTATGATTCTCTTTATTACGGGGATGAGTATACCTGGAATGTGTCACGACATGGATATATCTCCAGAAGAGAGAAGTTTACGGTAGGTGAGGAAACAGAGATCCAGGTAAAACTGGAACAGCAGACGGCAACGCAGCCAGAGATCACGGATAATGACTGGAGCAGTTACCGGAACAGTGAAACAAACAACGGGATCACCAATACCTCCACGCCGACCAGCAAGGATACAACGGTGCAGAAATGGTCCCTGCATCTGGATGCAAAGGGATGGGATGCAGCACTTACCCCTCCACTGATCCTGGGCGGCTATCTTTACGTGGCATCCGGACAGTTCATCTATAAAATAGATAAAAATACCGGGGATATCGTGCAGACCAGTGAACAGATGCACGGAAATATGCAGTATGCCATGATTCCGCTTGCTTATGCGGAAGGAATGCTTTTTGCACAGATCGGCGGCGGACAGATCCAGGCACTGAGTGCCACTTCTTTAAAATCCCTCTGGATCAGTGAGAGCCTGGGAGGCCAGACACTTTCCCCGATCACCTATAAGGATGGATATATTTATACCGGAACCTGGACTTCGGATACAACCCCTGGTTCTTACTTCTGCCTTTCTGTTACAGATGAAGACCCGTCAAAAGGTGATGAGATAAAATACTGTACCTGGAAATATAACCATAAGGGCGGTTTTTACTGGACAGGTGCTTATGCGTCCGAAAATTATCTGGTGTTTGGTTCTGATGACGGGGCCGGTGATGCCTATACTTCTATCCTGTATTCAGTTAATACGCACACCGGACAGCTGATCGACAAGCGCACAGACATGATCGGCGATATCCGATCCACCATTGTTTATAACAACGGATATGTTTATTTTACGACCAAAGGCGGATATCTCTACCGGGTTGCCATGAATGCAGATGGTACTTTCGGTGCAGTGGCAAGCTATAACCTGGGCGGTGCGGCAACATCCACACCGGTCGTCTATAAAGGAAGAATCTATGTAGGTGTCTGCGGAAACGGCGGACAGTACAATGCGGATGGGGGACACCATTTTGATGTCCTGACAGAATCTGCTTCCGGTCTTTCCCTTGCATATAAAGTTTCTATCCCGGGATATCCGCAGGCAGCACCGCTTCTTTCGACCGCTTATGAAAACCAGGACTTTAATGGAGATGGCAAAGCGGATGGACGTGTTTATCTGTATTTTACCTACAATGCAAAACCTGGCGGTATCTATATGCTGACAGATGAGCCGGGCCAGACTTCCGGAAAACCGAAAGAACTCTTCCGTCCGGTACTCGCACAGCAGGAGTACTGCATCAGTCCGATCTGCGTAGACAGGGATGGGACACTTTATTATAAGAATGACTCCTGTTATCTGATGGCACTGGAAACAAATGGAGCTTACCTTGACAGTGTATCAGCAGAAGCAGATACTGGCCGGGTCAGCTGGGAAAAAGCATTCCAGCGTTCGGAAAAAGAGCATACCTTAAGGGTTGCTGAAAATGCTACAAAAGTGACCCTGACATTTAAAGCACCTGCCGGATGTACCCTGACTGTCAACGGAAAAGCTTCCAATGGAACTTATGTGGCAGATGTAAGATCCGGACAGGCAGATGTTACGGTTAAAACAACACTGAACGGAAAGAGCAGGGATTATATCTTCCACCTTACCAGCGGGCTTGGAAATTCCTCCCTGGCAAACCTGGTGGTAAGTACCAGCAATACTTTTACAGATACTTCAAAATATCTTACATTATCACCGGTATTTGACAGCACCAAAACCAGCTATACCGTTTCGTATCTTGCAGACAAAGAGGAAAATAAGGAAAAGTTCCTCCGCCTTTATGTGGAACCTTCAGATGGGGATGCCACGGTAACGGTACAGAAAGTAAAAGGTGTTGAGAAAGTATCCATGCCGGTTGTGGCAAACGGAAAAACGAAACGTGTAAATGTATACTGGGAAACAGATGCAGGCGAAGCACAGGTGAAGATCACGGTAACAGCTGCCGGAAGCGGAAAAACAGACTATCTTCTTACCATACAGCGGAAAGAAAACGTTCCGACACCAACACCTACAGAAGTACCGGAGGTGTTCGGACCATGGAAAACGATCTCTGCAGCCACGGTATTTTCACCGGCTGTACAGATGCGTACCAGCAACAAGGGCCGCAAGGAAAAGAGGACCGTCGGCAAAAAACTGACACCCACAATCAAGGTAACGGCTACCAGCATTAAGCTGAAAGTAAAACAGTCTACTTCCAAAATAAAGGTTTCTAGACTTGCAAAGGGTGATTCCGTTAAAAGCTGGACTTCCAGCAATAAGAAAATCGTTTCTGTAAACAGCAAGGGAACGATGAAAGGCTTGAAAGCCGGAAAAGCCAAAGTGACCATTACACTGGCCAGCGGCAAGAAACAGGTCATTTCCATTACTGTGCAAAAAACAACAGTAAGAACAACAAAGATCACCGGACTGAAATCAAGCGTGACCGTTGCAAGGAATAAAAAACTTACGCTGAAACCGGTCATCAGCCCGATCACTTCCCAGGAGAAAGTTACCTACAGTTCTTCAAATAAGAAGATCGCAACGGTAAATTCCAAGGGTGTGATCATCGGAAAGAAAAAGGGAACAGCCTATATCACAGTGAAATCTGGAAAGATCCGAAAAAAAGTAAAAGTAGTAGTTAAATAAAAATGATTCAAGCAGGAGCTGCCTTTCATGAATACACATGGAATGGCAGCTCCTTTTTTCATTTTTTGCATGTAGCTTTATTTGCAGAAGTAGATTACGATATTAATAGTTGACCAGGGAGAGAAGAATGATTAGATAATATGTTATAGTGATAATGGAATTATGGTAACAAAAAAATTTATAAAAAAAGTGCAACCAAACAGAAAAAAATACGTTCTATATAATACGGATGACTATATTTTTGAATTTTCATCAAATTGGGGAGAACTGGAGAAGAATACCATAAATGTAAATAAAGAAGAAAAAAACAGAACAACATATAAAAAATATGAAACTGGAACAGAAGATACTTACGGAGAAGGCGAAGGACGTGTTTATGAAAGTGATGAAGATCCTCTGGATTTATATAGCCCAGTGGAAGGAAAAATAGAAATTAAACTGAGATGATAAAAAAATATTAAAAAAAGAATTGACAATTGTATTCTACAGTTGTAGAATACAATTAACTTCTACAGATGTAGAAAATAAAATTCTAGGAGAATCCACGATGAAGACAAAATTTATGACATTTATGACGGTAGCAACACTTGGGATTTTTTCAGCTGCAACGGTTATGGCAGCAGGAAATAACGATTTCTATACACAGCCGCCGGCTGGATCTGAATGGGAAAAAGCAGATACGAAAGGTACCTATGCAAGCTATACGAACGGAAATGATTATGTAAATATCTATAAATATTCACTGAAGGATATCAAAACAGGGATTGCCAAATGCAATGACACATACGATGCCTGCTATCAGACAATTTATTCAGAGGGAAACAGCCTGTATATGGCAGTGGGATATGCAAAAGATGCAGATGATATCAGTGACGTCAGAAAATTTGTAGAATATATTTCTTATCCTGGAAATCCTTCACTTACCAGACAGGAGAATGAAAACCAGACCGATGATTCTGATAAGTCAACTACAGATACTGCCAGTCAGAAGTCAGGAGGAGATTCAGATTCCTCCGATACAGAAGAAAATGCTTCTACAAAATCCTCGGACAGCGATGATGATTCCGATATCCTTACTACCTCACCAATGACATTAGTTGACAGTGATGGAAATACCATTGAGATTAATTACATTCTTCACAAAGATTATTCTTGTGAATATCGTGGAGATGATGGAATGAACTATACCGATAATGGGGATGAGACTTATACCGACGAAAATGGAAATACCTACTCAGCTCTGAATGATGATACTCATCATCTGGGACATACGTTGGAACAGCATGACCTTCAGGATGCAAACGGTAATACTGTGACGGTTACGGAAACTACAAATGGTGATTATTATTTCCAGGATGAAAATGGTACAGGATTTACGGACAACGGAGACGGGACATGGAGTGATGAAAATGGCAGCAGTTATACAGAAATAGACTGATAGTGGTCAGTAGCTGCAGGAATGGCAAGGGCATTTGCAAATTGTGCAAAAGCCCTTGCCATTTCCGTGAACTGTGGTAAAATAGAGTTATTCCTACATTTGTAGAAAATATGTAACAGGAGGTATGAAAAAGTGAAAAAAACTTACCAGAGACTTCCGGAATCAGAGCTGGATATTATGCTTGTTCTTTGGAATAATACTCCGCCGATGACCAGACCGGAGATTGAGAAAGTGATCAATATGAAGAAAAAGCTTGCATCAACAACAATTTTGTCATTGCTGACCAGATTGGAGAACAAAAATTTCGTGGAAGTGACGAAACAGGGAAAAATGAATCTGTATACACCCCTGGTTTCGCAGTCAGATTATCAGGCACATGAAAGCCAGAGTGTTCTTGAGAAACTTTATGGGAAATCACTAAAAAAGTTTGTAACTTCACTTTATCATGGAAAGAAGATCAGCTCAGAAGAAGTCCAGGATCTTAGTGAATTTCTTAAGAACCTGGAGGACAGGGAGGAATAGCGAATTATGGAAGTTCTTATTCTGCACATTCTGAAACTGAATATTATTGCAGCAGTAGTAATTTTACTGGTAAAAGTGCTTGCAACTCTGTTTAAAGGACGTGTATCAGCGAGATGGAAGTACCTTATCTGGCTGTTGATTACGATAAGCCTTTGTGTTCCGGTGCGCCTTCCGGCGAATCTGGCACTGGTGGATTTCAAAGTACTTAGAAGCAGTCAACAGAATACGCAAAACCCGAAGATAACAGATTACGCAGTCAGACCAGAGGAAAGTCAGAAGATAACAGAAAACGTATCATCTGCGAGCAATGACATGAAAAATCTGACAGAAATCCCGGAACAAAAGAGAACTGTCAGGTACGAATCAGATAAATGGCTGGGAATTGTGGCTTTGATTTTTGCTGCTGTCTGGCTGAGCGTAGCGGTACTTAAACTGACAGGAGAATTGCTGGCATATTATTTTTCTATAAGGAATCTGGAACGGATGAGTCTGCAGGTAAGTGATACGGTGAGTATTCAGATGTACCGTGCAGCGTGTCAAAAGAAGCACGTACGCAGAATACCGGAACTCAGGCAAAACGCAGGTCTTACCACACCGCTTCTTGCAGGACTTTTACATACAAAATTGTATCTACCAGCAACCGGGTATTCAGC
The DNA here is from genome assembly GCF_003461955.1 of Ruminococcus sp. AM36-2AA. Lineage (GTDB taxonomy): Bacteria > Bacillota > Clostridia > Lachnospirales > Lachnospiraceae > Blautia_A. Next base: position 67,230 of record NZ_QTYB01000001.1, read on the forward strand.
AGAAGAAAGAAAACTTATCTTTTACCATGAACTTACACATTATTGCCATCGGGATCTCTGGTATAAGATGCTCCTTCGAATCTGTGCATCGATATACTGGTTCAATCCCTTTCTTCTTATCATGCTGAAAGAAGCGGATAAGGATATTGAGAATCTGTGTGATACAGCAGTTGTTCGCAGAGTTAATAAAAAGGAACATAAATTATATCGACAGCTGCTTCTCAGGACAGTAGCCATGGAAAATCAGATTCCATATGTGACAGCAAGTCTTAATGACAGCGAAATGGTGTTTAAAGATCGGATTCTGTATATGGTGAACATTCGGAAACTCCGCAAAGGAATTCTTCCGGGAATTCTTGTGACGCTGCTGCTTGCAGGCGGTAATCTGGTATTTAATGTCTCTGCCGGGACAGATACAGTTTCAGTAGAGACGGAGAAGTCTGGTATTGAAAAAAATGCAGATCCAGAGAAAAATAATGTACCGGATTATGCACCATTTTCTGAAATGGTAACTATGCAGAAAGCTGCTGAAACCCAGGACGAAGGAGGAGTGACAGAGAATACAGATACAGAGGATTCTGTAGACGAAGAGGAAAAAGCAGATGCGGAAACAAACGATGAACCTGCCATGGAAAACAGCGGACAGGTAAGTGAAACGACCGATGATGGAATTACCTCTGACAACAACGGGTCTGTTTCATCTTATGAAAATCTGCCAGCAGGCGTACCATATACCAGTGGATTCAGTACTACTTCCGGTGTAGCATCAATTGTAGCACCGGGTGGAGGAGATGAAGAATCCAGAGTTCTTTACGATAACGGAGATGGGACCTATTCTGATTATTATGGGAGCCGATACAGTTATCAGGGAGATGGAAACTGGGCAGATGCCAATGGAAATTCATATCGTACCTGGAATGACGAAGGTTATCATTTCGGAAACCAACTGGAACAGCATGAACTCCAGGGCAGTAACGGTACTGTTAATGTAATAGAAACAACAAACGGAGATTATTATTATTGTGACGCAGATGGGGTCGGATACACAGACAATGGTGACGGCACCTGGACGGATGAGAATGGGAACATCTATACAGAATAAAAGAAAGCGTTTTTCGAAACCAAAAGGAATCGAAAAACGCTTTTTTTATATATGACATATAAAAAATGGGATCATAAACGATAGCATATTATTTGCGAATATCTACTAGTCCCTTTTTCAGTATATATTCAGAGAACTCATATGAAGCTCCGTCTCCAGTCACATTCAGATACAGATTTTTGAGGTCGCTTTCATTTACGATCCAGGCCATGTTCAGCTGTACACTTTCGCCTGGTTTTATAGAGGAAATGTAGTTTCCACCATTGCCATAATTTTCAGAGACACTATAATATACCATTCCTCCAGTCTTTGCCACGCCGTCCCAGCTAATGTAGTCATAGCCATCGCCGGCCTGTTCTGTTGGAATGTAAAGCTGTACTTTTCCATTTTCCTTAGTCAGGGTCAGTAAAGCACCAAGATAAAGCATATGGTCGATTTCCTCATTTGAATGATTGGTATAGGTAACTGTAACATAGACCAGTTTCTGATTCACTTCCTCTGACTTCACAATTTCATCCAGGGAATCGATTCCGTCGCCAGATTTCACATAATTCAATGTGTTTGTAGCTAGCTTTCCATCAGCATCAATGGCTTTCGCCCATTCTTGTGGTATTTTGTCCGGATCGAGAAGCTGAAGATCATCAGAAATTTGAACAGAATCTACCTTTACAGAAATCGTTTTTTCCAGATATTCACCATTTGTGTTTTCACCAATCACATCCAGATCAAAGGTGTCACCAATTTGGTAAATGGGTAGTTTTTTCTCATTTACAGAAGTACTTATTTCATCATTATCATCTTCTGTCTTTTCAGATATCATCTCTCCGCTCCATGTAGGTAATCCGGCGGTCTTTACCATAGTCGTGTTTCCCTCAATCACCAGATTTTCTGCAACTTTTATGGCTTCATCCTTTGACACATCATCTCCGATGTAGATCATAAGCACACGATATAAATCCGGGCAGATAAGATAAATTCTCTGGTTAAGAGCCCCGTTTTCGGTAATGCTATTATATTTGAGATATATCCCCTGGTATTTTCCAAATGTACGCTCTTCACTATCAATAACATTCTGATCCTGTACTACCTGTCCCAGATCATTTTTATCCAACAGGACAAATGAAAAACTGAACCCGCCAGTCATGTCATGCTCAGGATATTGGAGATGGTACTCGTCAATCCAGCTCATGCCCTCCGGAACATATTTAGTAGACAGATCTACCTCTGGGACCTCATCTGGAAGTACGGTCTTCTTTGCTGCATCACCAGCATCAATTTTGACTGAAACACCATAAGAACCCTGTTTTTCCAAAAACCAGTGATACAGATTTACTCCTGCATATACTGCCGTGGAAACTGCCAGCACACACGCAGCTGCCACTGCGGCAACTTTCGGAGCTGTCCATCGTTTTCTTCTTCGCAGATTCGCCACTTTATTATCCGCCAGCTGCTTTGCCACCTCATTTTGAATCATATTATGGATAAAATCCGGTGTTTCGGGAATATCGTTTTTCATATCTTCTAATCTCATATTGACACCTCCTGTAATTCCTGCCTTAATTTTCCTCTTGCCCTTGCAAGTCTCTTTTGAACGGCACCTTCCGATATTTCAAGGATCTGGGCGATTTCTTTTACACTGAAATCTTCTATATAGTATAGAATAACGGGTAAACGCAGTTCCTCTTTTAAGGAATTTACGGCTGTATATAATTCACTGTAATTCTTTGTTTTTTCTAATTCCGGTTCCTGTCTGTCAGCTAGATTTTCCAATGGGATAAATTTACTGGATTTACGCACAAGACTGTAACATTCGTTGATTAAGATACGGATTAACCAGGTCCGGGCATAGTTATCGTTTTTTAATGTACCGACGTTGGAAAAAGCCTTCACAATTGTTTCCTGAATAGCATCTGCACAGTCATAGTCACTAAATAAAATTGTTTTTGCAGTTGAGTATAATTGTCTTTCTGAATCTAGGATCAGAGATCCAAGTTGTTCCTTTGTCATTTAAACACCACCTCTTTTTTTGCCAGCCAGCATTTTCTTTACATCTATTAGACGTGCAGAAATCAAAAATATCCCTAGTAATTTATTCTTTTTCTTATAAATGGACAAGTTCGTGGTTTTGCACAAAAAAATGTCTATTTTCGATAGTATTCCATAATGAAAGCAATAAAACAAGCATTTGCAAAGGGACATTGTTATAATTAAATTTGTTCATGGGTGTTATTTGTGATTACTTTCATGCTAATATGCTAATGTGCATTATCATATTAGCATAAAAAAAGTTAGGAAAATCTTAATAATTTCGCATGCAATCCATTGTGAATTTAGATGCTGTATTTGTTATACTTAATCGAGTACAAGCAAAAAGGAGAGTTGAAAATATGTCTGAAAAGATACTAATTATAGATGACGAGCAAGATATAGCGGATCTGTTGGAGGTCTACTTGAAAAACGAAAATTACGTCGTTTATAAATTTTACTGCGCAACGGATGCCATGTCGTGTATTGAAAGCGGCGATATTGATCTTGCCATTCTGGATATTATGCTCCCGGATATGAATGGCTTTTCACTTTGCCAGCTTATCCGAAAGAAATACACTTATCCAATCATCATGCTAACGGCTAAAATTGAGGAAACGGATAAAATAACGGGGCTGACATTGGGAGCGGACGATTATGTGACAAAACCTTTTCGCCCACTTGAAGTAGTTGCCAGAGTGAAAGCGCAGTTAAGACGTTACAAGAAATATTCGCCCGGTATCATCACAGAGAAAGTTCCATCGGAACTTTCCTATAACAAATTGTGCCTGAATGTGCAGACCCATGAATGTCTGTTAGACGGTGAGCCGGTTTCTCTGACACCGACAGAATTTTCTATCCTCCAGGTTCTTTTGGAAAGTGCCGGGAATGTTGTAAGCATTGAGGAACTGTTTCATGCAGTTTGGAAAGATGAATACTACTCTAAAAACAGCAGCACAATTACTGTGCATATCCGGCATCTGCGTGAGAAACTGAAAGATACTTCCGATACTCCGCAGTATATTAAAACGATTTGGGGTGTTGGTTACAAAATTTAAGCGAAAGGAGTACGCTATGAAAAGAAAATCAAATTGCTTCGTAACCATTTTATTCTTAATTTATCTGGCACTCTTGGTTTGGATCATACTTTTCAAATTACAATTTTCAATCAGTGATCTGGACAAGATAAGAAGTATAAACTTAATTCCTTTTCACTATGACAAGGAAATTGGAGCAGCATTTCACTTAACAGAGGTGCTCGAAAATTTCTTGATATTTGTGCCTATGGGTATTTATCTTCAAATGCTTCTGCCAAGAACAAAATTATATGTGAAATTCATGCTGATTGCTGGAACAAGTTTTTTATTGGAAACTATGCAGTATATCTTAGCAGTCGGACGGTCTGATATTACCGATGTACTCACAAATACGGCAGGCGGTCTTTTGGGACTTGCTGTATATTCGATAGCAGCCCGGTTAATCGGAAATAGAATAAAAGCAAACAGACTGTTTTCCATTCTGGCAGGCATAGTAAGTGTTGTCGTGATTGGCCTGCTTGGCTTTCTTCTGTTTGCTAATCGGTAGGAGGTGTATTCATGTCGAATAAGAAAATGGCAACAGAAAAGCGCCTTAAAGTGCGCCTATACCTATCATTGCTGGTTTATACCGTTGTTGGATATGGTTTGACCCTTATCTTGGACTACATCTTTTCAAAATTTGACAACGGTATTTTTGCATGGCTCTACTGGCGGCTTGGTCCGCTGTTTATTCTGTATCTGGTGATAGGCTTTGTATGTATCTTCAATTACTATTGGAAAAAGCCGTGGGACTATCTGGATGAAGTAATTGACGCAACCCAAACGGTCTATGAGCAGAACAGTCATACCGTATCGTTGTCTGATCCGCTGAAAGAACTTGAGGAACAGCTCAATCAGATCAAAATGTCTGTTCTGTTAAGCAAGCAGGCTGCAAAGCAGGCAGAAGAAAAGAAAAATGAAATTGTCATGTACCTGGCACATGATATACGCACACCTCTGACAACAGTGATCGGCTATTTGAGCCTGCTCCATGAAGCTCCTGATATGCCTGAGCAGCAAAAGGAAAAGTATGTAAAAGTTGCGTTGAATAAGGCAGAACGCCTTGAAAAGCTCATCAATGAACTTTTTGAAATTACCAAGTACAATGCACATACGGTCATTATCAAAAAAGAAAATGTAGATTTACATTGTCTGATTGCGCAGGTAATAGATGAAATATATCCGACACTCTCCGCAAATGGCAATACAGCGGTATTTACTGCGGAGGATAACTTATCCGTGAACGCTGACCCTGAAAAACTGGCGAGAGTTTTCAGTAACCTTTTGCGGAACGCCGCGTCATACAGCTACCCACAGACAGAGATCACTATATCCGCTAAACGGTTAGAACATGATATTCAGATCACTTTTGAAAATCGTGGGGAAACAATCCCGGAGGAACAGCTTAACAGTATATTTGAAAAATTCAATCGGTTGGATGAAGCCCGGCTTTCTAATACAGGTGGTGCGGGACTTGGTCTTTCTATTGCGGAAGAAATTATACATTTACATGGTGGAAAGATTACTGCATCCAGTCAAAACGAAACCATAGACTTTGTGATTACATTACCCCTTTCCGCTTAGGAAAATAAGAATGTGATCTTAGGAATTGCTTAGGAATTTAAGCGTGTGATTTTTGAGATTGAAAAGCCCTTGTTCGGTACAATGATTATCGAACAAGGGCTTTTTATTGTTCAGCCGAAGCAAAAGAAAGGAGTGTAAGCATGGAACTGAAAATAGAGCATTTAAGCAAGCAGTTCAAAGACAAAACAGCAGTAAATGATGTCAATCTGACATTGACTCCCGGCATTTGGGGACTTTTGGGAGCGAACGGTGCAGGAAAAACCACGCTCATGCGTATGATCGCTGATATTATGACACCAACCAACGGAGCGGTTTACTATGACGGAAAAGACATTCGAGAGTTAGGTGAAGTCTACCGAAGCAAGTTTGGCTTTCTACCGCAGGATTTTGGGTATCACCGGGATTTTACGGTCAAAGATTATTTGGAGTATATGGCTGCGCTGAAAGATATTCCTACAAGGGCAACTACCAAAAAGATCAATTATTTGTTGGACTTTCTTTCGCTCTCCGATGTGAAAAAGAAAAAAATCTCCAATCTGTCAGGCGGCATGAAGCGTCGTGTTGGTATTGCGCAGGCTATGTTGAACGACCCGGAGATACTTGTCATGGACGAACCGACAGCAGGACTCGATCCCGGAGAGCGCGTGCGTCTGCGGAATTTCATTTCCGAGTTTTCGCATGATCGAATCGTGTTGATTTCCACCCATATCGTATCTGACATAGAATATATTTCTACGCGCAACGCAATTATGAAAGCTGGAGAAATTGTTGATGTCGGAACTACCGCAGAACTTGTCAAGCAGATTGAGGGCAAGGTTTGGAATTGCATAATTCCGGCCTCAAAGCTGCCGGAATGTGAAATGCGGTTGCGCATTATCAATCAGCGAGGCGAAGATCACAATCAGGTTTCTATTCGTTATCTGTCCGAACATTCGGAAATTGATGGGTCTGTTACAACGGAGCCACGATTGGAAGATCTGTATCTGTGGTTGTTCCCGCAGACAGACTTGGAAAAGGAGGACAGATAATATGCGGCTCTTTAGACTTGAACTAAAACGTATCTTGAAGTCACGGCGCACCCTGATTTTACTTGCAATCGCACTTTTGCTTTCCGTAGCCATGGCATACCTGCCTATTTCATTTGAGGGTATTAACCGTCCAAACGAAGATGGCTCGGTTACAGAATTAGATGGCTTGGCAGCTATCAAGTACAAACAAGATTTATATAAAACATCCGCTGGTGAAGTGACCCCGGATAGGATCAAATCGGCTTTGGAAACTTATCAAAGCTGCGTTCGAGAATATGGGCCAGTCGAGGAAGAGGGCTTTCCTCTGGCTGTATTTATTGAAAAAATCGTCCCGTTCCGTCAATTGCTGATGGGTCTGTCCGAAGCGTTTGCTGATCCAGTAACAGGCATGGGTGCTGATTTAATGGATATTGACCCGAATGACATTGACGGAGCCTATTATGAAAAGTGCGCAGAACATTTACAGGATGTCATGCGGAATGAGCAAAGAGAAAACGAAACCGCACAGCAGAAAGCTCGTGAAAAATATTCAGAACTTGATACGCCATTTTATCTTCATTCTGGAATTTCTAAAGATGCATTTGATTATATTGAGTTTTATATTTTGTTCCTTGCTATTTTGTGTGTGGCAATCGCAGCACCTACTTTCGCCGGAGAATATCAAACGGGCGGTGACAGCATCCTGCGAACCACCAAATACGGGCGTAAACAATTAGCAATTACCAAAATTCTGGCAGCATTTACACTTTTCGTTGTTACTTTCCTTGTCGGGATCACGGTACACATTCTGATTTTAGATGCAGCGTTCGGGACGGATTGCTTAAAAACATCGTTTCAGATGCGATACTCTATCATTAACCTGCCAAACATCAATCTGGGGCAGTTGCAGATCATTCTCGCAGCAGCGGGCTTACTTTCTGTATTAGCAACGGTTAGCTGTACGTTGTTCCTGTCTGCAAAATGTAAAGACACATTGACAGTTTTGCTGATCTCTATTGTAGTTCTTCTCATGCCGTTTTTTGCTTATGTGGCGATGGGAGCAACATGGCTCTCTACCATACTTCCATCTGCCGGAATTGGTATGCAGAACAATTTCCTTTGTCAGCTTGCAAATTTCAATTATCTGAATATCGGTGGGATGAGTTTCTGGACACCGCATATTATTTTGCTTTCGGCAGGAATTGAATTATTTGTGTTTACATTCTTGGCGATTCATTCCTATTGCAGACATCAGGTAGCATAAAAGAAGTTCAAAATAGAACGAATTGATTATCTGCCGCACGACGGCAAAAGAAAAAGCAGACAATTTGGAACGACGGCTTTGATTTTCAGAGCCAGCGTTTCTTTGTGGCAACACAAACCTATGATGAATTTTCTGGAAATATTGTAGTTAATAGCATTGTTTATGCGTTGAAAATATCTGAAAAATTGATGATAGTAGAAATATAATATTAAAATAAAAAATAATATAAAAAATTGTTTTACTATAGAAAAATATATAGTATAATACAACCATAAGAAGTGATAAAAAAATAACAAGTTGACCTAGCCAAACATAATAAGTTTTACTGTTGTGTTTGGCTTTTTTTATTTGATAGCCAGAGTGGGAAGTGAGGTGTCTACAATGATAATCTGCGTTATCTTTGATTTGGGAATGGCAGTGATTATGTTTTTATTTGGAATCAGTTTTGTAAAATCAAATGGAAAGGCCGCTGCATTTTTGTCTGGCTATAATATGAAATCTACGGAAGAACGAAAACAGTATGATGAAAAAGAAATGTGCAGAGTATATGGAAATCGGATGATGTGGATGGCACTGCCATTTGTAGCCGGTGCAGCCATAGATTTATTATACAGTGGAATCGGATGTTTTGCAGCGTGTGTAATATGGACCGTTCAATTTGTTTTATTGATGAAAGAACGTATGAAACGAGAAAAATAGAAAAGAACATTTAGGCGAAAGACATATGCGAAAGGAGATATACAATCTATCTAGGAACAGGATAATTCTCGGGAACAAGAGGAGTTTTAATTACTTAAAGGAGATGACGTGAATATGAGATGTCCATATTGTGAAGGAAAAATGCGAAAGGGTCAGTTGCATGCGGTTGGTGCAGGGGCAGGACTGGAGTGGAAAGAAGGCTCTGAGAGTTTGCGGTTAAATACGGATCCAGAGTTGGCAGCAAGGATATCTGGAGACCGCATAGCTGCCTATAATTGTGATTTTTGCAGAAAGATTATTGTTTCTTACGAATATTGAGATTTTTAATTCTTTGAAAAATATGATTTATGTGATAGATATGGGAACTAATTAAATTTAACTATGATTAATTGTGAGGAATTAAGCAATGAAGATAAAACGTGGAGATATTTACTATATAGATTTGTATCTGGAACCTGGAAAAATTTCTGACCACAATAAAAGAAGCAATGGAACATTGTCATTTACCGGAGTGGAACTAATGGATGCTATTGTGTCAGCTGGGATGCCAGATATATATTTGAACAAGGCGAACAAAAGAAATCGTAAAGAGGAGATATATTTCAAAATTAAACTGTTTGAAACATATGTTGCTTTATCGCCAAATGGAGAACTTTTATTCGATCCTGCAAGAAAAGTCTATTTGGATAGTACAGAAATTGGTGCAATTAATTATTGGATTGGAATGATACTTACTACGGTACTTGGAAAGAAAAAATATGGTTATGAGTATATGGTTCATTTATCAATGGTATTAAAACTCAGTTCACAGCCACCCATAGAAAAACATCGATTTCTTTCAGCTAATGGAAAAACTACATACAAATCACCGGATCTAATAGCAATAAACAATTCGAACCGTTATTATGGTGTTTTCGAATCAAAAGGTTATAGCACTTATAGTTCAAATGCTATGGAACGTGGTTATATTCAAGCAAAATCAATAGATAAGATAAATGGAAAACTTCCAAAAAATTCTTTAGTTGTAATGACCGTAACAGGAAAGAGAATAGAGATAACGGAAAAAGACCCAGAGGGTGGAACGACACAGATAAAAGTCAATTTAAGTTTTCTACAAATGTATCATTATTTGCCGATCGTTGAGTTAATCATGGAATTATGTCCGGAGGAACAAGAAAACTGGACATTTGGTTCACTCGTATATGAGGAAGAAAAGTATTCTATTGGAATTCCTACAGTTTTGTATGAGGAACTTCTGCCAATAGCAGAAGGTAAGGAAGAAAATTTACTGGATGAGTTTCTTGAAAAAATTTCTTCTAAGGAAACATATTTATTAGATATCGTTCCGGATGAGGCAAGGCAGCATATTCTTCATGTAAAATAGAAATATGGAACCTTAAATCTTTATCAACAAATTAATGTAGATGTGGGAGGAAAGGGATATGAAAAAAGAATATAAGGTACTTATTTGTATTCTGGCTTTGATATTCAGCATAGGTGCGACTTACATAGGTTTTGGATTGATTGGGAGCTCTTCTATGAAATTTGGAATGAAATATGTGTGTGATTTCGTTTTTCTGATGCAAACAATAGCTACATGCTGGGTTGTTATAGAATTGCTCAAAAAGTAAGCTTATTAGAGGGCTTTGAGTAAATACCAGTATCTGACATATGAGAGGAAGGCACTGTTATGGATGGTATAAGCAGCAGGAAATTAACATGGGGAATTTGCATCGTTGGAATTGCGATTGCAATAATAAGCTTCTTTTTCTTACCGGAGATTATTCCTGTTCACTTTGCTGGAAATGGAGCAGCAGATGACTTTGGCAATAAGATGGAAATTTTTTTAATGCCGATACTTCTTCTGACAGTTACGATCTTGAGTGGTATAAAAAGTGTAAAGTATGTTCTGATGCATTCGAAAACTTGGCTAACAGTTGGTCAATATAACCTGATGATTGATTGTGTTTTAGGAACTATTTTGATTGCAGAAATTTTTATGATTTATGCTTCGTTTGTTTAAAGGCTGATCTATAAATAAAGAAGCAAATATATGGCAGTTTCTGGTTCATTGAGCAGGCTGTTTTATATCAAAGTGTGAAGAGGAGCTGGTTCATGATGAAAAAAGTAATTCCAATTATTTTATTTACGGTATCAGCAATATTGCTTTCTGCATGTGGCAGAAAAGAAGAACTGTACGAGATTCCTGACCTGTCACAGTACAAGACAGATTATGTAGGAGATTCTTCGAATGTTATAAATATTGTAAGTGGGCAAGAGTATCCGGAAGGATATTCTTATGATAGCATACAGATACAGTCTGAAACGAAGCCTTATGGATTAACAGTATTTCTAAAAGTTGAGCCGTCTGCAGTTAAGATTGAAGATGAATTGCAAGTTAATGCGGATATGACATTTGATTTGATTGGTAATTTGGAAACGCTTGATTATAAAATAGCGGATAGTAAGGAAATCATTGCATCGTATGAACGGTAGATCATTCAGTGGTTAATATTTTGTCTGCTATTATATAGTAAGAAAAATAGGAAAGCGAAACATATATTTGGAGGACAGCAATGAGAAAATGCGAAAAGTGTGGAACAGTCATGAGAGCGGATTTAAGACTTAAAGTTAATGGCGGTGGCTATGGGATCGTTGTAGATGTAGATGAAAAACAAAAAACGACAACTATAGATGATGTTAAAGTTGCAGTCTGTCCAGAGTGTGGACATACAGAAATGTATTTAGAGGATTTAACTAAATTGAAGTAAAATTAGATATGATTGAAACAGGATAAAAAATTTTGATGGAATGCTTGTGGAGAAAATAAATATGAAAAAACTTAACTATACAGAAGATTTATTGAGAGTTATCTTCTCTTGGATAGGAATATTCTTTCTTGTTTCCGGTGTCTTAAGTTTTCTTGGGATATTAAAACCAGCAGTAAACTCAGGCATTCAGAATCCAGACATGTTGGGAACTGTGTTTTCTATAACGGGAGTGCTTTTGTGTATAATAAGTGCTGCTCTTGGAATTTATACTGCAAAGCTTGATAAATTACATTTACAATTAATCGAAAATGGTACAAAAGTGAAGGGCTTGGTAGAAAAAGTATATTTGCAAAAATACACAAGATATAGAAGACAGATTCCATACAGGATTTTATATAGTTTTACATATCATGATAAAGTGTATTATCACAAAAGCCGTTTGGTATGGGAAAATCCGGATCTTAAGAAAGGTGACTTGATTACCGTATATGTAAATAATCTTGGTAAATCAACAGTTTATAATTGCAATGAAGCGGTCTGATATCTAGCCTCTATATTTCGGAAAATACTGCACGATCTGTGGTTTACAGAAGAGCAGCTTCAAAGAATGCTGAGGATGAAAAATGCAAATCCATCAGATGTATGGAAATTCAGAGATTATTAATGGACAAATTGAAAGCTGAAAGGAAAACGGCCTATCCGTTTTCAGCATTGGCGGATCCGTCTGCTAATAAGTGGTTTACAAATCAAAAAAGTGGTAAGAGTATTTTCATAATTCTGTTCAATTTTGTCTATGTTTTCGATAATCCTGTTCATGTACAAATGCAACTAAATTAGAGTATAATAAGGGAAACCATTGAAACTGGGTTTCCGTATTGGACATTCCTGTGATGGCAGGAATGTCCTTTACATATAGGGGTAAATTCTGAAGTAGTTGGCATAGAAGTTCATGAGGTAGTTGACGTATGCTTTAAATCTTTTCATTTCTTTTTCCTCCTTTCTTTATCTTACAAGCACATTATAATATCAGAAGACGTATATTACTTGCCAAATGGGAAGAAAAAGTAGACAAAATTTGCAGGAGATTAATTGGAATGTACTGGTAAGAGCATCACAGACATTTGCCTGGATGCAGGAGTTGAGAGCCAAAGGACATTTAACAGGGTATTTCGTGAAAGATATAAAGTAACGTCAAGGGAATACCGGAATCTTTATCATGAACAATATATAAGTCAGACCCAGGATGAAATATCTGGAATGGAGAAATAGGATGGCATTTATAATCTGTATAGCAGCACTCATAATCATGATGTTTGTATTTACCAAAATGTTGTTAAGTTTTGGCAATAACAGCAGTGCGGCAGTTGAATCTGTTGATGCGACTGTAGTTGAAAAGAAGCAAGGAATCTATACCCATATGCAGTCTGAATCACATGTACCTTGGTTTCGCGTTGTATTTGAGATGACAGATGGAAGTTTGATGGAATTTCAAATGCAACAGGGAGATTTTCGTGAATTGGAAAAAGGCGATCGAGGTATGCTGACTTATCAGGGAAATCGGTATATATGTTACCAAAAATATAAATTTAAAAGTGAAGCACAGGAGGAAGAAAAATGTTAAGTGAAAGCATTGCAAAACTGGTACAGTATGGGATTACAACAGGTCTGACACCAGAATGTGAAAGAAATTACACAACAAATCTTCTGCTGGACGTTTTTCATGAGGATGACTATGAGAAACCGGACAGCATTGAGGAACCTGTTAATCTTGAAACAACATTGGGCGAATTGCTGGACGAAGCTGTAAAAAGAGGACTGATCGAAGACAGTATTGTATACCGGGATCTATTTGATACCAGATTAATGAACTGTCTGATGCCGCGTCCGGGCCAGGTGCAAAAAGAATTCTGGGATAAATATAAAGAAAGCCCAAAGGAAGCAACCGATTATTTTTATAAACTGAGTCAGGACAGCAATTATATCCGCAGATATCGCGTAGAGAAGGATCAAAAGTGGAAGGTAGACAGTCCATACGGTGAGATTGACATTACCATCAATTTGTCCAAACCGGAAAAAGATCCAAAAGCAATTGCCGCGGCAAGGAATGTAAAATCCGGAAGCTATCCGAAATGTCTTCTTTGCCCGGAAAATGAAGGATATGCAGGACGTGTTAATCATCCGGCAAGGCAGAACCACAGGATTATTCCGATCACAATCAATGATACTCCTTGGGGATTCCAGTATTCTCCGTATGTGTATTACAATGAGCATTGCATTGTGTTTAACGGCCAGCATACTCCAATGAAAATCGAGAGAAATGCATTCATTAAACTGTTTGATTTTGTAAAACTGTTTCCGCATTATTTCCTTGGATCTAATGCAGATCTGCCGATCGTAGGCGGCTCGATCTTAAGCCATGATCATTTCCAGGGTGGACATTATACATTTGCAATGGCAAAAGCACCAATTGAGCAGCACGTGGTACTTCCGGGATTTGAAGATGTAGAGGCTGGAATTGTAAAATGGCCGTTATCTGTACTTCGTATTCGTCATAAAGACTCTAACCGTTTGGTAGATCTGGCAACACATGTGCTGGAAGTATGGAGAGGTTATACGGATGAAGCAGCATTTATTTATGCTGAAACCAATGGAGAGCCTCATAATACAATTACACCAATTGCACGTAAAGTAGGGGATATCTACGAATTGGATCTGACATTAAGAAACAACATTACAACAGAAGAACATCCGCTGGGTGTGTATCATCCGCATGCAGAATATCATCATATTAAGAAAGAGAATATCGGCCTGATCGAAGTTATGGGCCTTGCAGTTCTTCCGGCCAGATTAAAAGGTGAGATGGAACTTTTGGAAGAGTATATTCTTGAAGGCAAAGATATTTCTTCAAATGAGCAGATTGAGAAACATGCAGAGTGGGTTAAGAAGTTCCTTCCGAAATATCCGGAAATCACAAAAGAAAACATCCATGGCATTCTTCAGAAAGAGATTGGAATCGTATTTACCCATGTTCTGGAAGATGCAGGAGTATACAAATGTACGACCGAGGGAAGAGAAGCATTCATGCGTTTTCTTGAAACATTATAAAAATTGAAATAAAAGGATTCTTTGGGAAATGGGAGGTAAGTGAAACCTCCCATTTTTTTTTAAGGAAGATGATGAAAATAGAATATTTTTTATAAGGTGTGAAACCTTCCTAGGCTTTTCTTTTAGATGTAAGAAGAAGTAGCAGTGGAACAAAAATAAAGATCCTCCATAGTGCAGGAATGGTGATATTGTTTCGGAATGCAAATGCACTGCCAGAAGAATCTGCCGGTATGTAAATGCGAAGATCTACAGTACAGGATGAACTTTCATCTCGTATATCTAAAGGAAGCTGAGAATGATATACTTTGCCTTCATGGGTGAATTTAACAGGCAGTGCCCAGTAATAATGACGCGGACTACCAAAATTATAAAGATAATATCCGTCTGCTTTGATTAAATTTGGATTTTCATGGTAAAGAAAATAGTTTTTATTGGCATAAAAGAATGTCCCGCCCATTAATAGAAGCCAGATCAGCACCAGTGCAGCTTTATTCAAAAAAGGACTATCAAATACTCTTTTCAAAAAATCACCTCCTGTTAGATAAGGACATTTTATCAAATGAACCAGGAAAATTCGATAGAAAGAAAAAATTTATTATTATGAGAACCGATTTGCTTGTATCTGCATCTGATTAGTGTAAAACAAACACGTGTATAATCCGGCCGGACAGAAGGAGAAAACAGAGAAGCGATTTTGTATAGAAGAAAATAAGTGAGATCTGATTAGGTGCTGTCGTGAATCAGTCAAGGATGAAAAATCCCTGACCGGTCATGGCAGCCCTTTTTTTCCTGTTTTCAGGGTTCTGTTCACAGAGAAAAAGGAAAGTGTCTGAAAGTACCCCAAAAGTGCTAAATGTGAGATAAATGATGATGCGGTGTTCCTATCCGTAAAAGAGCAGGGGAAAAATGTTTTGTAGAAATCAGCTTACTGTTTGTAAAAGAAAATGTTTTTTCCAGCAGCCTTGGTTATTTTTTATTAAATCGGAGATATTAAAATCAGACGATTTAAAAAGTTTGTCTGAATGCTGTTTATCGTTAAAAACAGGGGGCATGGATGGGAAAAAGAAAAGAGATAACCGGTAAGGATAATGGAAAGCAAAAAATGTGGATAATGATCACTGTCATCATAGTGTTCTTTGCTATGGCTGGCTATGCAGGAATGTCTTATTACTATTCAGACAGATTTTTTCGGGGAACAACGATCAATGGAATTAACTGTTCTGGAAAAACATCGGAAGAGGCAGAACAGGCGGTTGCTAAAAAAGCAGAGGATTATCTGCTGGAAGTAAAGGCAAGAAATCTGAAATCACAGAGTATCAATGGAAAATTGATCGGATATCGTTATGTTTCGGATGGCAGTATTTCCCAATATCTGGATGAACAAAAACCATATAAATGGGTTCGGGGATTTTGGAAAAAGCAAAATTATACAGCCAAGGAAAACATGACCTATGATAAAGTGAAGTTAAAAGAACAGATGGAAAAACTGGAATGTGTAAAAAAAGAGAATCAGACAGCACCAGAAGATGCTTATGTAGCTTATAAAGATTCGAAGTTTGAAATCGTACCGGAAACAGAAGGGAATACCCTGGATTTCAATGGAGCTTATCAGGCACTGTCAGAAGCGATTACTGACAAAAAAAGAACGATTGACCTGAATAGCTGTCCGGCTGTTTATGTAAAAGCGGCAGTAATGAAAGATGATCCAGATCTTAAAAATTCATTGGAAGAATGCCAAAATCTGATCCGGACCAAAATCGTATATATATTTGGAGAAGAAACGGTAACATTGGAGGGGGACGAGATCAGAAACTGGCTCATTTTTGATGAGAGAGGACGGCTGCAAAAAAATGAGGATGAACTGAGACAGTACGTGGCAGAATATGTGGCAAAGCTGGCTGCCACACATGATACCGTAAATACAGAGAGGGAATTTTGTACAACAAGCGGACGTACTGTTCAGGTGTATAGTTCCGTTTATGGATGGAAGATCGATCAGGAAAAGGAAATAGAAACCATTATGCAGGAAATGATTGCAGGAGTACAGATAAACCGGGAACCGGTATACGCTATGCGGGCAAATGCACGGGGTATGAATGATATAGGCAGCACGTATATTGAAGTGGACCTGTCTGCACAGCATTTATATTACTATCAGGATGGTTCGATCATTTTGGAATCGGATATTGTGTCAGGAGATATGCAGTATGCAGAACGGCAGACACCACCGGGAATTTTTCAACTGTATTACAAGAAAAGTCCATCTGTGCTGAAAGGAAAGATGTTGGAAAATGGGAAATATGAATATGAAAGACCAGTAACTTACTGGATGCCTTTTAATGGGGGGATCGGGTTTCATGATGCTTCATGGCAGCCATACTTTGGAGGAAATCGTTTCCGAGAAGGTGGTGGATCCCATGGATGCATTAATCTTCCGGCGGACAAAGCGGCAGAACTTTATAATAGGATAGACGAAAGTGTGCCGATTGTCTGTTTTTATTAAAAATGGGCAGGATATATCGTTTTATATAGAGGTTTGTTTATAAAATGGAAGATCTTAATTGGTCTTCTGTTTTTTTATAATTATCAGCAATAATTTCATGGAAGAAAAGTGTGTATGTTCCGTCCAGATATGGAAAGAAGTCTTTGACCATTTTGACCGGCAACCGAAAAAAATCGAGACAAATGAGAACTATTCGATTGATGAAGATGCAAAGGAAATCTTGCAGGAGAAAAGCAAGAGGATGCTGGTTACAGAAGCAAAACGAATGGCAGTGTATTAAAATTAGGTGGATGTAATTGAGGAAAAAATATGATATCATGTTAGTGACAAAACGAAAATTATGGAGGAATAGAGTGTGAAAAAATGCAAATATTGTGGCAAAAAACTCAATGATAATTTTGAATTTTGTAACAGTAAATGTGAAAATTGTTATGAAAAGATGATGGATAAAGACAGCCATAAAATCAAGTATTTTACATTAGGCATTATTTTGGGATTCTTAGTTATGTTTTATGGCATTATTTCTAACAATAATGTCTTTATAATAGGAATTGGGATTGTAGTAATGGGTATAGATGTTGTTTTATTGCCATTTACAACTCCTGAAACAATTAATTTTCTAGGATATCAAAAGTCAAAATTCGCAGGAAGAATATCAGGCATATTGATTATAGCAGTTGGAGTATGGATGTGTTTTATTCAATGATAAATCCCAGCCTGCAAAATTGAAAATAAATTGAAAGTCACGAAATCGGAGGAGTTAATGATTATGTGGAATGAATTAGGTTTAAGCGGGGGAACCGCAATTATTATTTTAATTGCGCTGTATTTCGTCATCAAATGGGCAGTGAAAAATGGAATCAAAGAAGCCTACAGTGCCATTACTGGAAAGAAAACGGAAGAAGATGTCAGAAACGAAAAAGAATTGAAAGAACTCGGATTTGAGTTAGAAGATAAATAAAAGTTGACCGAGCTATTTAGAGCGAATGATGCTTCTTGTCCAAAGAGCAAGAAAAGGTAGATTAGAAAGTGTTTTTTACAGGCAGGTGATTAGATGAATGATCAATTCTTACAAGGAGTAATATTCGATTGGAATAGAATTGATAACGATAGTTATTTAAATAGAATTAAGGCTTTTAAAGGGATTGAAAAACTTGTTTTCAATAAACCAATTACCTTTTTTGTCGGAGAAAATGGCAGTGGTAAATCTACTTTATTGGAGGCACTTGCTGTAGCACATGGTTTTAATCCGGAGGGTGGAACAAAGAATTATGTTTTTTCTACGCATGATACACATTCAGAATTGTGTGATGCGATAAGAATTTCCAAAGGCTATCGGAAGGAAAAGTGGGGTTATTTTCTTAGGGCTGAAAGTTTTTATAATGTTGCAACGAAGGAAGAAGAATATGCGGATCTCACACATCCTTCCGCTAAATATCATGAAAAATCACATGGAGAGAGTTTTCTCGCATTGGCACAGAATAATCTGCGTCCAAATGGCTTGTATCTTTTTGACGAACCTGAAGCTGCATTATCCCCACAGAGACAGCTTACATTGTTGATGCAAATATATAGTTGTGCAAAAGAGGGAGCACAGTTTATTATAGTTACGCATTCGCCAATTTTGTTAGGAATACCTGATGCAGATATCTATTGTTTTGATGATGGACGAATACATTTATGCGAATATGAAGAAACAGAGAGCTATCGGATAACAGAAATGTTCATAAACAACAGGCAGATGCTGTTGGATAAATTGCTAACAGATTAGACAAGAAAGGAATCGACGGATTCAAGTTTGTGAAATTAAGAAAATCTGGATTGTAGAGGAAAATATTACATGAAGAAATTAGTATTGGTATCATTAAAAACGTTTGCCTTTTTTGTAGGCTGGGCTATATGTGTTTCAATTTTGCCTATACCAGATACAAAAAGTGCGGCAGTCTGGAGATTTTGGGCAGAATTGATTCCATTATTGTCAGTTATTGGTTTTACAATTATTTTCTGGTTAATAGATAAAAGAAACATACGATTACATCTGACTGGAAAACCTGTTTATAATATCGTACTTGGGTGTATCACAGGAGCTATTTGGTTAGGAGTATCTGTTGTAATATTATCTTTAACAGGGGCCATACATATTAATGGCAGAAACCAAATTTCTATGCTTTGGTTATGGTTATTTTCAGCTTTTATCAATAGCGTTATGCAGGAAGTGTTAGTTCGTGGTTACTTATATCAGATGATAAAAAATAATTACAACATAGTTGTCGCTGTCCTTATATCTACCGGATTATTTACATTTGCACATGGTGGGGCTTTTGAGGCAGGAATACTTCCTGTACTAAACGTTATAACGATGAGTCTTTTCGTGACGGCAGTTTTGGAATACACGGAATCCTTAGTTGCTCCGATTGTAATCCATTTTTTATGGAATGGAGTTGGTGCAATTATTTTGGGTGGAGTATCATTAGCAGAAGATTATCCGCATTTGTTCAACATGGTAATTAGTGGAAATTCAATTTTGTCGGGTGGCAGCTGTAAAATTGAAGGTGGCATAGTTGTACTGTTTATGAACTTGATTTTAATGTTTGGATTCGTAATGGCAAAAAAGAAAAGGGACAAAAATCTATAATTTCAGTTTTATTGTACTTTTCTAATTCGAGACACACTGTGCCCTGAATTGAGCTGGTCACATTATCGTGCCCTGATGCGTATAAATGATGAGAAAACAAGAACAAATGCAATGTAGACCTGGGATTTAAAAAACTATACTATAGAAAAGCGTTAGAGGTGGCAGCGGGAATGAAAAATAAAATTTTGGTGATAGAAGATGACCGTGCAATTTCAGAATTGCTGTGCATGAACCTGGAGGCAGCAGGGTATGAGACTGTGGCAGCGTATGATGGGGAAGAAGCCCAGAGGCTGCTCTTATGGCAGGAGGACGCGGACCTGGCAGTAGTGGATATCATGCTGCCGGGAAAAGACGGGTTTGCATTGATGGAGGATTTTAAAAAGAAGAAGCTTCCGGTGCTCTACCTGACTGCAAAGGATGATGTGGCTTCCAAGGTGAAGGGATTAAAGCTGGGTGCGGAAGATTATATGGTAAAGCCTTTTGAGATGCTGGAACTTCTGGTACGCATTGAGAAGGTGCTGGAGAGGACGGGACGGGCCAAGAAAGTCTTAACGGTCCGGAACATCCTGGTGGACATGCAAAGCCATCAGGTCTACAAAGACGGGCTTCCGGTAAGCCTAAAGCCAATGGAATATGACCTCTTTGTGCTGCTCCTGCAAAATAAGAACATTGCGCTTGGAAGGGAAGAACTGTTAAAACGGGTCTGGGGAGAAAACTACCTGGGAGAAAGCAGGACGGTGGATGTCCATATCGGACAGCTCAGAAAAAAGCTGGAACTTTATGATGAGATCAGGACGATCCCGAAACTTGGATACCGTCTGGAGGAATAAGGATGAAGCTGTGGAAACGAACGGTACTTCTTATGCTGGTAACGCTATTATGTGCCCTGATCCCAGTGGGAACGCTAAGTCTTTATATCACAGGAAAACGAAGCCTCAATAATGCTGCAGAGACCTACGGAAGACAGCTGGAAAATGGCAAGATACTCCTGGAACAATTTTGGGATAACAGCAAATATGAGCAGATGTCCGAGACTGGAAAGCAGGCTTATATGGGCTTTCAGTTCCAGCGATGCTGTGGGGAAGGCATGGCCCTGATCGACCGAAAAAGCAATGCCGTCATTGAAAACCTGACAGATTATAAAGTGGTGGGGCTCGAAAACTTAGGCTTAAAGGATGAAGGAGATCCGTATGCCTACAAGATACAGAAACTGGGACAGAAATACCTCCTTCTCCAGCTGGAACCATTATCCAGACCGGAAGGATACGAAGTCCTCTCTGTCCGGGAAGTCACAGGGCTTTTTGCAGAGCTGAGACAGACCGCTGTCTGGTTTTTGGGAATTTATCTGGCTGTGTTCCTGATCGCCGGCCTTTTTATTTATATGATGATGCGAAGAACTGTGGAACAGATGGAGAAGTTACAGGAAGTGGCAGAGAAACAGGAGCTGCTCATGGGGGCACTTTCCCATGAAATGCGTACCCCGTTAACGTCCATTATCGGGTATTCGGATACCCTGCGCCATGTAAAGCTGAAAGATGAACAGAAAGACCGGGCACTGGAACATATCAACCGGGAGGGAAAGCGCCTGGAGGCTCTTTCTGGGAAGATGCTACAGATGCTAGGGCTTTATCAGAATCATGCCATACAGATGGAAATGACCATGGCAGGTGACCTTTTAAACCATGTCATAGACATGGAAAAAGAACAGGCAGAAAAGAAAGCGGTGCATCTCAAGATGGAATGTGAAGCTTTTTCCATGAAAATGGATCCGGCCTTGATGGAAAGCCTTCTGATAAACCTGATCGACAATGCCCTAAAGGCTACGGATGCCGGTGGAAGCATTTGGGTAAAGGCTTATGAGAAAGCTGGAAAAAAGATCTTTGAGGTGTCGGATACCGGAATGGGGATCCCGGAGGAAGAACTGGGAAAGATCACAGATGCATTCTATATGGTGGACAAATCACGAAGCCGAAAAGAAGGCGGATCCGGACTTGGGCTGGCACTCTGTGTGAAGGTGGCAGAAATCCATGGTGGATGCTTGAAAATCGAAAGCAGACAGAGAGAGGGGACCACGGTAAGAGCCATCTTCTGATTTACAATTTGTTTACATCTTGATGAATACATCGGCGAAGCAATATGGTACTCTTTTCTCATAAGAAGAGGGTACCTTTTTTAATACCGAAAGGAAAGGATGGAAAAAGGATGAAGAAAATAAAAATGTTTATGGGAGCCGTTCTGTGTATGAATCTTTTGACATTATCCGGATGTGACCGTGTTGTCCAGTCTGCTGTTGTGGAAGAAAAAGATCAGACAGAACAGAAAAAAGGAGAGAAAAAGGAGACAGTTCAGAAAACCGTTGCCGAACAGGTACAGGCACCGGAAACATACCAGACAACGATCCAGGCAGATCTAAGATCAGCGGACCGGGAGGATAAAGAAACCCCGATGAATTTTACCCTGACAGCGGATGCACCGGTAAAAGTCCCGGATGTAGATGCAATCTGTTTAAAAAAAGTAAAAAGGGTGGCGATTCCTGAAGAAGAACAGAATAAAATAAAAGACACATTCGGAAAAGGACAGCCCATGCAGGAAGAGAAGAATGAGAACGAACAGGCGGGGACATATACAGTAGATGGACTGACCTATCGGTATTCTTATACACAGAGTGAGCAGGTATCGGATGTGGAGGAACTCGGATTTTGGATAGCGAAGTTTATCTTTGACGATTGTGGAGACATGACCCTGGAATCGAGTGAGAAAAAAGAAAGAGAAGAACGCTTTCAAAATTATATAAAGGCAGGAAGCGGGAAAGTATCTGAAAAGGAAGCAAAGGAGAAGGTTTCAGGTCTTGTGTCCGGAAACTGGGAGATATTTGAAAGTTCCTCAAAAGCACTTACTGAAGGAAGCACTACCCTGGAAAAAGATGACTTCATTTTTGAACGGATGATAGACGGGGTTCCGGTTAATTATGTGAGGGAAACCTCTCTGCCTGTTAATGAGCAGGCTCTTGAATGGGAAAACGAAGATGGAACACTTCATGAAGGACAGTCTGAAGGATGGGAAAATGAAGTACTGACGATGGACTTTTGCAGTGGGACACTTCAGAGTTTTCTGCACCGAAATCCCATAGAAGCATCGAATGCTTCCGATGAAAGGCTGTTCCTACTTCCTTTTGATGAGGTCAAGGATATCTTTGAAAAAACGATCACTTTGCAGGTCATGACAGAAGACAAGAATCGGCTGATCTCTGTCGATGGAGGAAGCCACTACCGTTATCCGTCCATTGATGCACAGAGTGCGGAGATAACCATAACAAAGGTACAGCTGGGTTATATGTGCATGCCAGACAGTGAAGGCAGCGATACCGAAGCAGTCCTGATCCCGGTGTGGGATTTTTATGGAACCTGGACATCCAAAGAGCCAGAGTATGAGTACGGAAATGGGGAGGATGGACCTGTCATGGGAGACGTGACGATGGATAATGCAGGCGTTCCACTCCTTACGATCGATGCACGGGATGGAAGCGTAATACAAAGGATTCAGGCTGGATGGGCGGCTTCTATGGGATCCAAGGATATAAAATAGAGTGTCAATTTCAATTTCTAATCAATGATGACAGAAAGACCTGGAATTTCAGGTCTTTCTGCTTTACAGGAAAAAGAAAAATACGTTATACTTTTCCTATAGAAAAAGGTTGGAGGAATATGTATGGCAGAAAAAATGGCAGATCGGATCTCAGAGATTTTAAAAGGATCTAATTTTCAAACGGCAGAGAAAGCACTGACAGATTTCTGCGGAACGATGGATGGGGAATTCAGGAATCTTCTGGTGGATATTATTGTGGAACGATGGATTGATACGCCTAAAGACGTACCGTTTTCCTATGCCCGCAGCATTTGGAATCGGAAAGATATAAATAGAGAAGAGTATCAGGCATTGCTGGAGGAAATCCGAAGCTATCCCATCGCACCGATCAACAAGGCAAAGATATCGGATTTTTTATGGGTTGTGGAAAATGATTTTTCAAATGCTAAAATAGCAGAAACGGCTTATTGCGAACACTTGAAGAACACCGGTGCATTTGCAGATCATATCATGGCTATAAACCGGATCTTGTTTATCTCTAAAAAAATCCGAAGCAAGGAAATCAATGAAGAGGTGCGAAAGAATCTGCTGATAAAAGTATTAGAAGAGTATGATAATAGCAGCCACGCAAAAATTGGATATTTGATAAAAACTGCCATGGAGGAAAAAGTGGATACAGGATATCTGATCCCTTATGTGGAAAATATCTTGAAAACTTACGATGATAATAGCTGTGATGCACCGCTCATTGGTAAGTTTTGTGATCTGTTGGAAGAACTCTATTGCAGAAAAAATAACTGGCAGAAGAAAAAGTGTATTACTGAACCTAAACTGATTGCGATACGAAGACGTAAGATTCAGGCTGTCCGGATGGAGGCTGAATATGCCGGGGCCTCTTCCAAAGGAAATTTAATGAGAAAGATTCACTATTTGAAAGAGGTTATTCAGTTGTTAAAGACCATACAGGGTACGGAAGAAGAAAGAAAGGCACTGTTGCAGGAAATAGCACAGATAGAAGAAGCTTCCCTTTCGGAGATGATGGTATGGAGTGATAAACAGGATGCCAGCGGCATTGTAAAAGAACTGTTCCGCCAACTGGAAGATCTTGATAAAGAAGAGGCATTATGTTATTTTGCTTCATTTCTTCCGATTCCGGTAAGAGAAAAGGTAAAGAATCAAGTATTAAATAGGACTGGGATCCTGAACACGATATTTCCAGCGGCAATCCTTGGAAAAGGAGGAAAATTAATTGCTAAAAGCAGGCCTGTGAAAAAGCCTGATGGAACAATCGATGAAGGTGCGCTTAAGGATAATATGGAGCGGACAGCAGCCATGGAGATGGATTATTTTGCACAGATTCTGGTGAGAAATACGTTTGAATATATTCGTTCCAGATTTGTGATCGAAGAGAGTGATGTAAAAAAGATTGTAGATGTAAGTTGTGCGATTCCGGAGGGGAGAAAAGAATCGTATACCAAGGGTCTTATGTTTGGCTTTTCAGGAGATTTTTTGACGGCGCTAAGTATCCTGATTCCACAGATAGAAAATGCAGTAAGATATCTGGCAGTGGAATGTGGAGAACCTGTTTACAACATGAATGAAGAAGGGATTGAAGAAATAAAATCAATGCACGCTGTCTTAGAATTGGAAGGAGTAAAAGAAAGTCTGGATGAAGACCTTATATTTGCTTTAAATACGATTTTCTGTTCAAAATTTGGATTTAACATGCGCAACAATGTGGCACATGGAATGCTGGATGATCAGGCATTCCAGAGCTTTAAAGCTTTGTATATCTGGTGGTTTGCACTGAAATTTTGCTATCTATTCTGCGGAAAATTACAGGAGGAGAATAGAAGCAAAATAAATAAAAAGCTGAAACAGCTGATGGAGAAGAAAGATAATATGGATGAGAATTAATATAAAATGGTTGGACGGATGGTATGGTTTCCTTAAAAAGTGTTCGGAAGTATCTGGCAAGCATAGCGTTTGGATATCAAAACGCACTTTGGGGACGGCCTCAACCCCCGGAATGTGTAGCACTGAGAGTAAATCTATAAATATAATATGAATTATAAAAACACTCCAACTTATTAGTAGTCAGAGTGTTTTTCATAAACATATATTTTGAAATAAAAATATAGAGAAAGTATTTTGGTAGTTACGGATTTAAGAAAAACCAAAATTCATGTCCCTGGCATACAATATAGCGCTCCAACCACTCATTAAAAGGAAGGTTAAAACGATCGGTGTCAGGAGCTGGATAACATAAATAATCTTCTCTACCTTCTAATACAGCTTGTAAATCCATGGTTATATCACCTATATCTTGCAGAAAAAGAATGGGAAGATGATAGGTGAATTCTGGATCAGATAAAATGGGTGTATTATTCCAAACCTCTTTTTGATTAAGAGCTTCTTTTAAAGAGTAGATGGTACAGCTGACTAGAGAACTACCCTCTTCTCCACAAAAAAGCTCCATTCCATTTGAACAAGATAAAAAGGCTTTATACGAAGCGGGAAGTTTCATGTTGGGAAAATATTTTTCAAATAACTGAATTTCTTCGGAGGATACAGGTGGGTAAAATTTATGAGTTACTTTTATAGGCTCATCACCTAAATGCCATTGATAGACCCAACCATTATTATCCATTTCATATTTTAAATTTTTGAAAATTCTGTGTATTGCATTTACATCTTCCATTATGTACTCTCTCCTTAATAATTTCTAAACCAAGAAGTTATTGCTCTATGGCTTTCGGTTTTGACAGGCATTAAATTCAATACCGCCCTCGTAATATTTAGAAACACAAAGCCGTACGGTTGCTGAACTAACGGCAAGTTTTTCAGCGATATCGTTGAAAGTCATGCCATCAGATTTATATAATAAAATTTTGGCACGATCTACAATTTGTGCCTGAATTGTTCTTTTTTTTGATAATGTTTTAAGGTAATCTTTGTCTTCCTCTGACAGAGTAAGATATGTTCTTCTCATAGCGTTCATCCCTTTCTTAGATAACACTATTATACCACACATTATCCTCAAAATATATAGTAGCTATTTAATTTACGTTATACTAGAAATGTGAACTTCCGTAATAATTAACTCTCGAAAGGCGGCGCCATGTATCTCGATTTTCAAGTAAAAATACCAACTGAATCAGCTGGCATTACTCGTAAAAAAATTAAGGGAACCACTTACATTTACTATGCATATGAACATAATTACAATACAAAAAAAGGGTATACTGTCCCTAAGAACACGACGATTAGAAAGTGTACAGAGGATGATTCGGAGCTGATGTATCCGAACACCAACTTTTTGAAATTTTTCCCGGCTGAGGAACTGCCGGAAACAAAAGGCAGTGCTTACAGGAGCGGGTGTCTCAGAGCTGGTACCTATTTTGTACTGCGTAAGATTATAGCGGAGTATCACCTGGATGAAATGCAGGGAGATATCATTGGAAAGAACAACGGTTTGTTTCTGGACTTGGCAGTGTATTCCATCATTGCAGAAAACAATGCCGGACAGTATTATCCCGATTATGCGTATAACCACCCATTATTTACAGACCGGATGAAAATCTACAGTGACACAAAAGTCTCCGATTTTATTAACAGCATAACCAGGCTCTGCCAGATTGGTGGTGCGGTGGAATCGGTGCTGGGTTCTGCAATTGAGGAAGAAGATATCCCGAAGCTGATTGGCTTCTTAAAAAGGCAGGAAGCAAACGGAAAGTTTTTCTCAAAGGCAATGCAGAAAGAGCCAGTTGCAAATACGGAGGAAGTGTAATGCCGGAGGGAGTGGGTTTTCCATTCCCTTCATTGTTTTTTATGAAGGGCGCACTTATGGACAACCAGAGGTCGTCCGTATAAGTTTGCCACAAGTGGCAACCGGTCTGCGCTCACGCTTGCCGGGCTCGTTCCGTCGGCGGGCATTTCATGCAGACCTGCTCATGCCGTAGGAGGCACTCTTCGCCAGAGGGGCGCATTCCATGCAGGCTGTTATGCACAGGGCACTCTTATGCAGAGGGCGTTCCGGCAGATACCTTTTTCTTTTAGGAAAACGTTACCTGCCGGAAATCAAAGCCGGATACGGCAGAAAGGAGGAAACGGATCATGGCAATTTTTCATTATACAGTAAAGATTGTTGGACGCAGCAAAGGAAAATCCATCATATCGGCATCTGCTTATCTCAATGGCGATGTGATGAAAAATGAAGAAACAGGCAGGATCAGTTATTACACTTCCAAAAGAGAAGTTGTTTATACCAACCTGTTGATGTGTGAAAATGCACCACAGGAATGGCTGAATGTACCTGCTCTTTTATATCAGACGGTTCCAGAAATCTGTCCGATATAAAAGAGCAGATAACAAAGATGCCGCACTGGAAAAATTTAAACTCACTTTTCAGAAACAGCGTTTGTGGAATGAAGTTTTGAAGATTGAGAAGACCTCGGATGCACAACTCGGCAGGTCATTTGAGTTCTCACTTCCGAAAGAATGGAGCCGACAGGAACAGATTGATTATACAACTGAATATATTCAAAAGACCTTTGTAGATAAGGGAATGTGTGCGGACTGGAGCATCCACGATAAAGGCGATGGAAATCCTCATGTGCATTTACTTGTGACGATGCGATCATTCAATCCAGACCATTCATGGGGAAACAAAGAAGTCAAGGACTGGGATTTTGTCAGAGATGAAAATGGAAATATTGTGGTGGATGAATCCCATTCGGACTGGTGGCAGGATAAAAAGAACCCTGACCGTCATGGAATCCGAATCCCGGTATTGGACGAAAATGGCAATCAGAAAGTCGGTGCAAGGAACCGTAAACAGTGGAAACGTGTATTAACCGATGCTACCGGGTGGAACAATCCGAAAAATTGTGAACTGTGGCGGAGTGAATGGGCGAATGTATGTAATGCTCATTTGAAAGTGGAAAATCACATTGACCACCGTTCTTATGCAAGGCAGGGAAAATTTGAGATACCAACGATCCATGAGGGTGCGGATGCCAGAAAAATTGATGAGAAATTTCAAAACGGACAGACATCCTCCGCTTCATGGAAAGTGGAGGAAAACCAGATCATTAAAAACGCTATTCCGATAAATCTCATGGTATTCCTATTACTATCACATGTTATTTATATTGGAATCCGATGTTATGTGAAAGACTGGCAGGAAGAACGGGGATATTTTTAAAATCTAATTTGTTCATTTGCGTTATTTATATTTATTTTCATGCTAATATATATTATCATATTAGCATGAAAGGAGAATCTATATGACTCAATTTGAAAAATTAGATTTGTTATTGCGTGAATGTGGAGGGACAATTCAGACATTTCAAGTCCTAAATAATGGAATTAGTAAGTCTGTGTTTTATGCCTATGTGAAGGAACGAGGATTAGAGCAAGCTTCTCATGGTGTGTATGTATCACCTGATACGTGGACAGATGCGATGTTCCTTTTGCATTTGCGTTGTGGTCAAGCTGTATTTTCTCACGAAACTGCATCGTTTTTTCATGATTTAACGGACAGAGAGCCTTTGAAATACACCATAACAGTAAGAACTGGATATAATCCAAGCCGTTTGCAGGAAGACGGTTTTCAAGTGTATACAGTAAAAAAGGATTTACATGAAATAGGGATCACAACTATGCTGACATCATTTGGACATTCAGTTCCGGTTTATGATATGGAGAGAACGATTTGCGATCTGCTTCGCAGCAGGAAAAATATTGAAATGCAGGTCTTCCAAGATGCATTAAAGCAATATGCGAAACGTAAGGATAAAAACTTACGGATGCTTATGAAATACGCAGCTATGTTTCATGTTGAAAAGATACTAAGACCATATTTGGAGGTGTTACTTTAGATGATAACAACAGCAAGACAATTAAAGGATTTAATTCGTAATATGTCAAAGAAAAAATCCGCAGATGCACAGATTTTGATGCGGAATTATATGATGGAACGTTTTTTAGAACGAATTTCTTTATCAGAGTATAAAAACCAGTTTATATTAAAAGGTGGAATGCTGGTGGCGGCAATGGTTGGTCTGGATGCCAGAGCTACTATGGATCTGGATGCTACCATAAAAGGCACTAATGTTAGTGTGGAGGATGTAGAAATGATTATATCCCAAGGGAAGGAGTTGCATCATGAATAAGATTTTGATTATAGATGATGACAAAGCACTGTGTGAATTGATTAAACGTAGCGTACAAGCAGAAAACATAGAAGCTGATTTTTGTAATACCGGAAAAGAGGGCTTACAAAAATTAAGAGAGCAGGAATATCAGCTTGTGGTGCTGGATGTGATGATGCCCGGTATGGATGGTTTTGAAACGCTGGAAGAAATTCGCAAGGAGTACAGCTTACCGATTTTGATGTTTACATCTAAAAATGACAGCATTTCTAAAGTACGAGGCTTACGGGCCGGGGCGGACGATTATCTTACAAAACCGTTTGATATGGACGAACTGATTGCCCGTATTGCGTCTCTTATACGCCGCTACACTCGCTTTAATCAGCAAGCCGGAGCCATACAGAAGCTAAATTTTAACGGACTGCAGATTGACCTTGAAAATCGTTCTGTTACTACATCAAACGGCACTTTTGAACTGCCCCCAAAGGAATTTGATTTACTCCTGTACTGTGCAAAACATCAAGGGAAAATTTTGACAAAACAGCAGATTTATGAGGAAGTATGGGGCGAAGAATATTTCTATGATGACAGTAACATTATGGCGATTATCAGTCGGCTTCGTAAAAAATTAGAAGTTAATTCTTCAAGCCCAAAGTATATACAAACGGTCAAAGGGATTGGATATCGGTTTAATAAGGAGGTGTAGCCAGCATGGAAATCATCGTATTCTTATCCGTTGTGATTGTTGTTGTGGCTGTATTGACTTCCATCGTTCTCGTTCGGCGTGTAAAAAAACAAATAGCAGAAATGACCGATGTGCTGGTTGATGTGAAAAACGGAAATGGCAACCGGCGTATTCTATCTGCAACAAATGAACTGACAGCACCTCTTGCTTATGAAATCAACGAGATCGTTGTGGCCTATGAAAGCAGACTTTCAACTGTACGGCAGACGGAAGAAACCAACCGCCAGCTTATGACGAGCCTTTCCCATGATGTGCGAACGCCCCTTACTACTCTGATTGGGTATCTTGACGCTGCACACAAAGGACTGGTCACAGGAAAAGACCGGGATGATTATATTGAAACCGCCCGCCGGAAAGCCCATGATCTGAAAGAATATATTGATGTACTCTTTGACTGGTTCAAGTTAAATTCTAACGAGTTTGCTTTGGAGATCCAGAGCGTTGAAGCTGCAGAGCTGACAAGAAATATCCTAATCGACTGGATACCGATTTTTGAAGATAAGCAGGTCGATTATGACATTGATATTCCCGAACAGCCTATCCGGGTAAGATTGGATATGGACAGCTATATGAGGATCGTCAATAATCTCATTCAAAATGTAATCGCTCACAGCCATGCAGACAAAATCAAAATTGCCCTGTCAAAGAGGGAAAATAACATGGAGCTGCTGCTTGCGGATAATGGAGTGGGAATTGAGAAGGAAGATTTGAAACACATTTTTGAACGGCTCTATAAGTGTGACAAAGGACGGTCTGACAAAGGCAGCGGTCTTGGTCTTTCTATTGTCCATCAGCTTGTAGAAAAGATGGGTGGGAGCATAACAGTTGAAAGTGTACCGGGAAAAGGAACGGAATTTACTTTGCTTTTTCCTTTGGAAATTTAAGCGGGTTCCCGTCTTTATGGCGGGAGCCTTACTTATTTTCAGAAATCTTTTAGAAAATGGCATGGGAACCTTCTCAATCCCCAAACGGATTGAGAAGTAGCGGAATAGGATTTGCATTGCAATTCATTCCTTAATTGCAAGGTTAATGCAAGGTTGCGGCAAGGTTAATGCAAGGTTGGCATGATAGAATACCTTACAGAACAGGAGGTTTTGAATATGGATACAAATTATATCATTGAAACAAAAAATCTGACGAAGCAATACGGCTCACAAAAGAGTGTGGCTGACTTAAATATCCATGTGAAGCGTGGGAAAATTTACGGTCTGCTGGGCAGAAACGGAGCCGGAAAAACCACTACCATGAAAATACTGTTGGGCTTAACGAAGCCGACTTCCGGGGAGGTCAAAATCTGGGGAAAGTCTTTGCAAGGGAATGAAAAGAAGTTGCTCCCCCGCATTGGCAGTCTAATTGAGTCCCCCGGCTTTTATCCGAATTTGACCGCAACGGAAAATCTGCGTATTTTTGCTACTCTGCGGGGAGTGCCGAACAGCCATGCAATCAAGGACGCTCTGGATTTGGTCGGGCTTCCTTACAAGGATAAAAAGCTGTTTTCACAATACTCTCTTGGTATGAAGCAGCGGTTGGCGATTGCCCTTGCAGTCATGCACGACCCGGAACTTTTAATTTTAGACGAGCCTATCAATGGACTTGACCCTATCGGTATCGCAGAAGTACGTTCCTTTATTCGTGAGCTTTGTGACGCGCGAGGGAAAACAATTTTAATTTCAAGTCATATCCTTTCTGAAATTTCTCTATTGGCTGATGATATTGGAATTATCAACCGCGGAGCATTACTGGAAGAAGAAAGCCTTGCGGAACTGGAAGCAAAAAGCAGCAAGCATATTCGCTTTACCGTTTCCGATACCGCACAGGCGGCAAGACTTTTGGAACGTACTTTCCATGAAAACAATTTTTCTATACAGGACGACCATAATTTACGCTTACATAATCTTGATTTACCTGTCGGAAAAATTGTAACCGCTTTTGTAGAAAACGGATTGGAGGTATCAGAAGCCCATACCTGTGAAGAAAGCCTTGAAGATTACTTCAAGCGGGTGACTGGAGGCGAGGGAATTGCTTAAACTAATCAAATGCGAATTTTTGAAATTGAAACGGAAGCCATTGATATTTATTTCCCTACTGATTTCTGTTTTCATGCCATTGCCTTATGCTTTCTTTCTGGCAGATGTAAACACTGATGTGGATGCTGTAAATGGAGTGATGTCCAGCCTATTCCAACTTAGTGCATATTTGTTTTTGATGCCACTTCTTGTGATACTGGCTTCGAATCTGTTGTTTGAGGAACTCGATAATGACACACTGAAAAACCTTGTTACCATACCGGTAAATAGAACCAAGCTAATGCTGTCCAAAATGCTGGTTTTACTGTTGTTTGCCGTTGGCTTTATGGCAGTTGGAGGATTGGTAAACCTTGCGGTTTTGTTGTTTCAGGGTTGGGAGCCGGTTGGTTTTTTGACCTTGTTTGGCGTTGGGATTGAAGAAGGGTTGATTATGTGGGTTGGCGCACTTCCCTGCATTCTGCTCGTTATTCTTCTTAATAAAAACTATATCGTGTCTGTTGTGATTACCTTTTTCTATACGATTGCGAATTATATCCTTTCCATGAACGATATGTTTCTTACACAGCCTTTTGGTTTGAACATAGGAACCCTGTTCCCGGGACCGCTGGCCTTCCGCTGGACATTTCAATTTTATGACCAAAGCCAGACCAGTGCGGAGTTGGCAGATTTGTTGGAACGGGTCAGTCCGTATTTTCTGAATAGTGTTCAGGTATTTGGTGTGATTATTGTAGAAGCCATTGTATTTCTTGCTCTGATTGCATTTGTTTACCGGCGTCAGGAAATCTAAGGGGGTGTGACTATGTGGAACTTATTAAAATCGGAATTATTGAAACTGCGCCGGTGCCAAATCCTTTTGGTAGGGTTTGTGGCACTTGCACTTTGTCCTTTGGTGCAATATGGAAGCCAGTTGATTATGGAGGCGGAGTACCGAAATCCAAACTATGATTTTTCTGCACTATTTGAAAATGTTGTTTGGGGAAACACTCAGATATTCCTTCCAATTTCACTGGTAATGATCGGAGGATGGCTTATAGACAGAGAATCCACTCATGATACACTGAAAAACATCATGACAATTCCTGTTTCTATGCCGAAAATGTTGGGAGCTAAGTTACTTTTAGTCGGTATGCTTGCAGTTCTGCTGGGAATATACAGCGTTGGCATTACCTTGATTACTGGTTTGATGGTTGGATTATCGGGATTGACAGCGGAAGTGTTTTTTCATGGAGGTACGCAGATCGTGTTAGCAGCTCTGACGACCTATTTGGTCTGTATGCCGCTGATTCTGATTTTTGGGCAGATCCGAGGGGCATATCTGGGCGGTTCCATTCTGGCGTTCTTCCTTGGATACAGCATGTTGTTTTTCAAAGGTGGTATCTTTGCCAGCATCTATCCTTTCTCTGCTGCGCTGATTTTAGTAGGATTTGACATGAGTGAATATGCTGGAACAACCACATCATCAAATCTTTTGTTGGCGGTTATTGGGGTTGGTATCATGGTTCTTTGGACTGTGCTGTTGTTACTGATGTCCAGTAACAAAAAAGAAATAAAATCCCGTAAACAGACAAATGCCAAGGGAAAAGAAAAGCGTGCTATACGCAGGAAAGGAAGGTGATAGCTGTGAAGAAAATAGTCTTATCATTATGCCTGATGCTATTGGGTGCTTCTGTGCTTTCAGGTTGCACAAAAGATGAAGTTCTCGATCAGTATAACAATATTGTTCAGTCTGCTGGTTCCATAGCGCTTACTGGAAATTCATCCTTACAAGGTACGAAAGAAAAAGGAATTGATGATTATACTGGAAGCTATACAGCCAACTATGAGGATTTTTCAGATACAGAGTATTTGTTCGGCGGAACTTCCATAAAGCGTGAAGCTGGTAAGGATCTGTCTATTGACTGCGCGCTGGAGGTTACGGAGGGAACTGCAAAAGTATTTTGGATTTCTGGAGCTGATGAAGCAGTCACTTTGTTTGAAACAACTGGAACATATAGTGATACAATTACACTCCCTGAAGGTGGAAACTATATCGGTATTGAATGTGAGAATTTCACTGGAAACATTGAATTAAATATTGAATAATACTCTGCTGGACGACGGCAAAAGAAAAAAAGCCGTCGTAGAGCAGACAATTTGAAACGCCCATTTGAAACGGCGGCTTTGATTTTCAGAGCCGCCGTTTCTTTGCGTCTACACAAACCTATGACGACTTGCGGGGACACGGTAGCCGATTGGAGGTTAATTTACCGTGTCCTGTTTGCTTTTTCAAAGCCCACATGATCTACATCAGTTAAAAAAGTATTACTCCTCCCGGGCACGTATAACATTGCATCGGCATTATCGTTCCATGTAATTCAGTATAATAATGGCTGTTCTTGGCGCGCCAGTTTTCCATCACGGAAATCTGGCGTTTTCTTATAGATTTGTACTTGCCTGTTTATCCAATATACGGGAATATTAAAGTAGCTTCACACCCTTTCGGGAAAACATTAGTAAGTTTGAAATTGCCGTTATGAGCTATGGCGACTTGTTGGACAATCAGCAATCCAAGCCCATGTCTTAAATCAAGCCGTTCATCTGTGATTTCCATATAATGCGGTTTTTCTTCCAGCTCTTGTAGCTTTTCAGCAGACAGACCCGTTCCGTTATCCGTAACCGCCAAGATAAGATGGTTTTGCGATGCTGTAAGCGAAAGGCAGACTTCACAGCCCTGTGGGTTGTGTTTTATGCTGTTCTGGACAAGGTTGTTTACAGCTCGCGAAATCAATCTGGCATCACATTCCAACACAGCATTTTCGGCGTCAGGAGTGATCTTAATTCCGATGTTGTAGCTATCGGAAATTCCTGTATTCAACAGGTCTGCTACATAGGATCGCAGTAGTTTGGATAAGCGAACCATCTCTTTATGAAGCGGCTGCATCTCATATTCCAACTGCGATACTAAATTCAAATCCTGCACCAGCTCTTTGATTTTTACACTTTGCTTCCGTACTATTTCCGCCTGTTCACGGATGCTCTTGCTGGCAGCTTTACTTTCTGCAATACGGCCTGCATACCCCATAATCATGGAGAGAGGTGTGCGGATGTCATGGGAAACGCCGCTGATCCAGTTCGCCCGCGCTTCATTTTGCCTATTCAAAATGGAAGAAGCTTTGTTTACACTGCTTGCAATTTCCGATAGTTCTCCGCTGATATGAAGTGAAACTGGCTTTCCATCTGCCAAAGTTTCCACAGCGGACACAATCGGTTCGGTATTGTGAATGATTCTGCGTTTGGAAAAGTAATAGGCTGAAAAGAGGCACAGCAAATCCAAGCCAAGCATCCCCAGAACAAAGATGGGGAGTCGTTGAAGTGCTGCAATGGAATAGTAATTGCTGGTGAGTTTTGTGTAGCTGTCTGTGGGATAGCCCAGCACCAACAACCCATCATCGGTGTTCCAAATAAAAACCGGGTAATCCTCAATATACCCTTTTGAAAATAGTGCGACATCTTGAATTGTGTAATTTTTCGGCACATTGTCCGGCAAATCAACCGACCAATAACATTGACCATCTGTGTTCAAGTAGATCGCCCAAATATGATTCTGTCGGAGCATTTGCACCGCCTCATCCGATAATTGTTCCGGCGTAGCGGCGGTAGCAGTCATTTCCAACATGGCTTGCGGGGATGAATCGCCATAATCCTCGGTCACAATCTTTTGAAAAGTCAGACCGAATACTACTGCATTAAGAAAAAGCAATATCAGAATAAAGGCAACGAACGACACAAGATATTTAGATATATAACTTCCGAATGATTTCATGACATCACTTCCTTGCTATCAGCTTATAGCCTAATCCTTTAATGGTTATTAGGGACACGGGTTTTGATGGATCGGTTTCAATCTTTTCCCGGACGCGCCGGACATGAGCATTGAGGCTGTTTTCGT
Organism: Ruminococcus sp. AM36-2AA; assembly: GCF_003461955.1. Classification (GTDB taxonomy): domain Bacteria; phylum Bacillota; class Clostridia; order Lachnospirales; family Lachnospiraceae; genus Blautia_A. The sequence goes on from NZ_QTYB01000001.1 coordinate 103,441, forward strand.
AGCCAAAAGGATTATCCCCCCAGAGGGCTTCACAAAGCGCATCTACGGTAACAATCTTTCCAGCATTACGGGCAAGCGTTTCAAGTAAAGTATGTTCTTTGGCTGTCAGGGAAATAATTTCGCTGCCCTTATGGACTTCGGCCCGGCTGAAATCAATCGTACATCCATCCAAAACAAGCAGCGGTGAATCCTCTTTGTAGGTCCGCCGCAGTACCGCATAGATACGCAGTAACAGTTCCTGCGGCATAAAGGGCTTAGAAATGTAGTCATCTGCACCAAGCCCCAATCCCGATAATTTGTCGGCTGCTTCGTCCTTTGCTGTTAAGAAAATGATCGGCACATTGGTAAAAGTGCGGAAATGTTGCATCAGAGAAAAGCCATCCCCATCCGGCAGCATGACATCCAAAACAATTAAATCGGGAGTTTCCTCTTTTGCGGTCAAAATAGCTTCTTTGACCGTCATTGCGGTAAGGACAGTTTCAAATCCTGCATCTTTCAATATATCTGAAACCATTTTCAATAGTTCCTGTTCATCATCTACCAACAGGAGCCTTTTAGTATGTAAAAAGGAATTATCCATAGCAGTTTCTCCAATCTGATTTTATTTGTTTCTATTATATCATGGGCTGTCCATTCTGCGTTCTTGTTCCTTGAAAAGTAAGGTAAAAGTAAGGACGGGAGAATGTAGATGTCAGGTTGAAGTTGTACCATAGAAGCATCGAAAGGAGATGTTTCTATGGACTATATCATTACAACGGAACAGTTGACCAAAAAATATAAGAACTTCACTTCGGTCAATCATGTTTCGCTTCATATTCGCAAGGGCAGCATTTATGGTTTTCTTGGCCCGAACGGGGCAGGCAAATCCACTACCATGAAAATGCTGTTGGGGTTGACCGACCCCACAAAAGGCAGCTTTACCATTGATGGGAAACAGTTTCCGCAGGATCGGATTGCCATTCTCAAAGAGATCGGCTCTTTCATCGAAGCGCCGTCTTTCTACGCGAATCTCACCGGGCGGGAAAATCTTGACATTATCCGCCGCATTTTGGGACTGCCGAAAGCGGATGTGGAAGATGCTCTGGAACTGGTAGGGCTGACCGAGTTTGGCGACCGGCTGGCAAAACAGTATTCGCTGGGAATGAAGCAACGCTTGGGCCTTGCCGGGGCACTCTTGGGGCGTCCGCCGATTCTGATTCTGGACGAACCCACAAACGGTCTTGACCCGTCTGGTATCCACGAAATCCGCAATCTGGTAAAATCCTTGCCCGGCCTTTACGACTGCACGGTGCTGATCTCGTCCCATATGCTGTCTGAAATCGAATTGATTGCAGATGACATTGGGATTCTCAACCACGGGCGGCTGCTGTTTGAGGGAAGCATGAATGATCTGCGTCAATACGCCCTGCAATCCGGCTTCGCTGCGGACAATCTGGAAGATGTGTTTCTTTCTATGGTTGAGAAAGATAACATGGACAGAAAGCAGAGGGCAAAATTATGAAAACGCTGGCAATCGAACTTCGGAAAGGAAAGCGAACCGGCGTGATTCCCGTGCTGCTGGCCGTTGGTGTCTTGGGAGCCGCCTACGCATTTGTCAATTTCATTGTGCGGAAAGACACACTTCTGAATTTGCCGCTGGCCCCGATGGATGTCTTGTTGACCCAGCTCTACGGCATGATTATGGTGCTGAATCTGTTCGGTATCGTGGTTGCTACCTGCATGATCTACAACATGGAATTTAAGGGAAGTGCCGTAAAGAAGATGTATATGCTTCCCGTCAGCGTCCCGGCCATGTATCTGTGCAAATTTCTGATTCTGACGGTCATGTTTTTGGTTGCAATCGTGCTGCAAAACCTGGCACTTGCACAGATTGGAATGACGGACTTGCCGGACGGAGCATTTGAGATGGGTACGCTGGTACGCTTTGCCGGATACTCTTTTCTCACATCCATGCCGGTACTGTCGTTTATGCTGCTGATTTCCTCGCGCTTTGAAAATATGTGGGTGCCGCTTGGAATTGGTGTTGCCGGTTTTCTGAGTGGTATGGCCCTTGCAAATTCGGGGCTGACGCTTTTGCTGGTGCATCCTTTTGTGATTATTCTGAAACCAGCAGTAGCCATGAGCGCCCAGCCTGATTCGACGGTTGTCCTTGTCGCTTTGGTGGAAACACTGTTGTTCCTTGCTGTGGGCTTGTGGCTGGCGAAGTACAGACGCTACGAGTAAGGAGGGATAATAAGAAATGAGTTTTTTGGATTTACTCAAAATCGAGTTTATGAAAGTAAAACGCTCCAAAATCGTACCCCTGATTTTCATTGCACCTTTATTGGTGGTGGTTTCTGGGGTTGCGTATTTGAGCAACTACTTTACACCGGAATACACCAATGCGTGGGCTGCCATGTTTATTCAAAGTGCGCTTGTTTACGCCTACTATCTGCTTCCATTCAGCATGATCGTGGTTTGCGTGATGATCGCAGGACGAGAAACAGGAAATAACGGGATTCTGAAAATGCTGGCGCTGCCGGTCAGCCGCTGCGCATTATCCATTGCCAAATTCTGTGTGCTTACCTTTTATCTGTTTATGGAGATGGTGGTGTTTCTTGTCGTATTTGTAATTGCTGGGTTGATTGCGACACAGACAATGGGAGTAACAGGAACCCTGCCGATCCTATATCTTCTGAAATGGTGCTTGGGGCTGTTTCTGACTATGCTGCCGTGCATTGCGGCTATGTGGGCCATCACTGTGCTGTTTGAAAAGCCGCTTCTTTCTGTGGGATTAAATCTGCTGCTTGTGATTCCCGGTGTATTGGTTGCGAATACGCCGCTGTGGATCGCCTACCCGTACTGTTACAGCGGTTATCTCGTTTCCTGCTCTCTCCATGACTTTACAGCAGAAACTTCCGACGCCGCTTTTTCGGTGTTTCCGTTCCTGCCGTGCGCGATTGTAGTGTTTGGCCTGTTTTTCGCGCTGGCTGTCACCCAATTTGGGAAAAAGGAAATGAGGTAAAACTATGGAAAAGAAAAAAATACCAATCAATCAGTATCGCTGCGCTCGTTATGAGCATCCTGCCGTTGGCGGCTCTCGCCCCATCGCTTCTGCACCTTTCGCTGTCGGACGGAGTCCGAACCGCTTGGGCCGGAGCCAATATCGTTTTTGTTCTGCTGGGCCTGATTCTTTCGGTGGTATGTGTGCGGAGCAGGGAAAGCCGCAGCGTTATCAATATCGTATCTACGGCAATCAGCGCGTTTTGGGCGTTGCTGATGGTGGGAATTGTTGCGCTTGCCATGTTCCTTACTTTCGTTCAGTGAGGAAACGGTTATGCGTAGAGTTGGGAAATTTATTGGATGCTGCCTGATCGCGGTTTCTTTGCTGGTTTGTACTGCCTGCTCCGTCTCGATAGGTTAGAGCAAAAAGCCAAACTGTACTATGGTAACTATTGCTGCAAAACGGATTTTGATTTAATCCGAAAAATTAAAGCCATAGTCAGTAACTAACTACAGACACCATCTGCCGGACGACGGCAAAAGAAAAAAGCCGTCGTAGAGCAGACAATTTGACACGCCCTTTCTTTGCGTTTACACAAACCAATGATGAATTTTCCGGAAATATTGTAGCTAATAGTGATTTAAACTGTTGTATTTGTTTAAAAATCAAAAAATTTCTAATGAATCTTCTGCATCTATCCACATTTGCAAATTTTCATCAAGATATAATCTTGCATATTCCAGTGGTTCATCAATAGCAAGTGCATCTAATACACAGTCTGATCCAGGCGTGATTTTTAAGTCCTTCTCAGCTTCCCAACAATCAATGCGGAGCATATAACCAGTAAACATCAATGCTGTTTCTGTGTGGATTGCATTCTGCAAATATCGTTCTCATCGTATAGCATCTCCTTATCATTCAATCAATCATCAGTTACAAAAATTAGAAGCATTTCAATCAGTTCACCATGTCACTTTCATTTTGTGTTATAATGTGTTATCAGATTTTTTTGCCCTTGTATTTGCCCTTATCAGAGTTTGTAAACACTGGTGGGACGATATAACACAAGGGAAACAATAAGGGAAAGCTCACCTGCGACAAATTCAGTGTTTTCAATGGTTTACAGTGAATTTGATAACAAAATATAACAGTTATTAAATCTCTTAAAACAGGTGAAATCTCAATCGAAATTGACCGAGCGCATTGGGCGAGAGATACTTCTTGTTTGAATGTTGGAATGATTATAGGTATTTGTTTTCGGTATGAAAATACCGTTTATTTATTCTAGACATAAGATGTCCGGTTGAAAATTAACGGATTCTCGTTTTATGTCGTGGTAATTTTGGTGCATATTGGTAAGCTGTAAGTGGAAGAGAGGTAGAGATATGGATACAAAAAAGATTGGAGCTTTTTTAAAGCAATGTCGTAAAGAAAAGAATCTTACGCAAGAACAGCTTGCCGAGAAGTTTGGGGTATCTGCAAGAACAGTTTCCAGATGGGAAACAGGAATAAATATGCCAGATCTCAGTGTACTTGTTCAACTTGCTGAATATTACGATGTTGAGATGAGAGAGCTCCTGGATGGAGAAAGGAGCCAGACTATGAATAAAGATATGAAAGAAACACTGGACAAAGTTGCGGTGTATGAAGAATGGGTGAAACAAAAAGCATTAAAGGCTGGAAATCTTGCATTTGCATCAATGTTTGTGATTGGTGTGTTAGCGATTATTATTCAGATGCTATTAATGGTGGATACTCGTTTGGTTTTGGGAGAGATAGTAACTGTCTTAGTAGGAGGAATCCTATATGTAGCTATTATGGTGTATAATGGAATATGGGATAAATGCCTGCCAAAAAGTGCTGCTATATGGCGAAATTTTCTCACCAGTGTAATATGTGCAGGAATTTTTACAGTCATCTATGGTATATGTTTATTTAGAATGGGAGCTACAGAAACACAGATAACACGATTGGCATTGGGATTTCTGATAGGTATTACTATTGTGTCATTTATTATTCTTAGGACCTTAGCATTTATTAATCGAAAAAGAAATCAGAATTCACCAAATGTTCAGGAGAGAAAAGAAACTTCCCAATCTAAGACAGAATGGACAAAGATTTATAATGCACAGAATATAGTAGAGACAGAACAGCTCGTAGAAATGTTAAAGCAAAGTGGAATAGAAGCTTTTTCCCAGGAAGCAGGTGCGAATGTTGCAATGCATGGAGCACCTGGATTTGGAATATATGGTATGGATATATTCGTGAAAACCGATGATGCAAAGAAGGCAGTACAGCTGATCAAGGAGATTAATAACCAAGAGAATGAAGAAATTTTTTGACATTGTCACATATGCGTGCTAATATGATTATAGAAAAAGTGTGCTGCCGATAGACGGTTAGTCCACATACTTAATTGATTGAAAATAACCGTTCAGTTTTGCTGGGACGGTTATTTTTGTGTCTTGTTATTAACTTTGCCGAATACCTTTGAGTAACGAGGGAGTGAGATATATGGAGCAATTATTGATTGTTGAAGATGATATTGGTTTGAATCAAGGTTTATGCAAAGCACTGAAAGTAGATGATCGGAAGATCATTTCCTGCCAAGACCTGAAAACGGCGAAGGAGCAGCTGCTTTGCGGCGGTGTATCCCTGATCCTGTTGGATATCAATCTGCCGGATGGCAGTGGGCTTGAATTGCTACGGGAGGTCAAGGAAAACACACCCGGGATTCCTGTTATTCTGCTGACTGCCAATGATACCGATCTGGACATCGTAGACGGACTGGAGAGGGGCGCTGATGATTACATTACCAAGCCCTTTTCTCTTTCGGTTTTGCGGGCAAGGGTGAATACCCAACTGCGAAAGCAAGCGTCAAACCATAAAAATGCGCCGTTCCATATGGATCTATTTCACTTTGACTTTGAGGCTATGACCTTTTATGTGGGAGATTCAAAAGTGGAATTGAGCAAAACAGAACAAAAATTACTGCGTCTGCTTGTTGAAAATCGTGGTCGAACCATGACCCGTGGAGACCTTGTCGACCGGATCTGGACAAATGGCGCAGAATATGTGGATGAAAATGCTTTGTCTGTTACGATCAAGCGTCTGAGGGATAAGCTTGGTGCACAGAAATACATTAAAACCGTCTATGGAATCGGTTATAGCTGGGTGACAAAAGATGAATAAAACCGGTATTGTGATCATACTGCTGTGTTTTCTGGCGGCGGCAGCTGTTGTGTTATGGGAGCAGAGAAAGACCAGAAAAACGATGGAAGAAATCGAAAGGATGCTGGACGCTGCCATGACCGGCTCCTTTTCTGAAACCAATTTTGATGAAAGTCGGCTGTCTGCTTTGGAAACAAAGTTTGCACACTATCTTTCCGCAGCAGAAGCATCTTCTCGAAATGTAGCGCAGGAAAAAGACAAAATCAAAACCTTGATTGGGGACATCTCGCACCAGACAAAAACGCCGATTGCAAACCTGCTGTTATACAGCGAGCTTCTGAAGGAGGAAACTCTGCCTGCATCGGCGAAGGCAAATGTGGAGGCGCTGTACAAACAATCGGAAAAGCTGCGATTTTTGATCGATTCTCTCGTAAAGCTTTCCAGACTGGAAAATGGGATCATTTCACTCACCCCTCAGCAAGCAGCGCTACAGCCGCTGCTTGAAAGCGTAGTAGAACAATATGCCGCCAAGGCTTCTGAAAAAGGATTGTCTTTGCGACTGCAGGATACCGATGCTTTTGCTGTATTCGACTTCAAATGGACAGCGGAAGCGCTGGCGAATATCGTAGACAATGCCATCAAATATACAGAGCATGGCACAATCAGGATTTCTGCCGTAAGTTACGAAATGTTTGCAAGGATCGATATATCGGATACTGGCACAGGCATTTCGGAAAGTGAGCAAGCGAAAATATTTGCTCGCTTTTACCGCTCAAATAGTGTGCAGAAACAAGAAGGTGTGGGCATTGGCTTATATCTTGCCCGACAGATCATATCCGGCGAGGGCGGTTATATCAAGGTTGCTTCCGTTCCGGGAAAAGGAAGTGCGTTTTCCATATTTCTGCCGAAATAACAACAATTCTTTCAAAACTGTTAGATTTTTTTGCGCCCTCGCAAGAATGTGGAAAGAATCCTATGCGATAATCTGTATGTGTAAAAGGATCATTTCCTTTCATACATACAGATTTTTTCATGGAGGTACTCATTTATGGAAGTTTTACAGGCAAAAGACCTGAAAAAGATTTATGGCTCCGGCAATAACGCAGTTCATGCGTTGGATGGAGTTGATTTAAGTGTGAAGAAGGGCGAATTTGTTGCAATTGTCGGCACGTCCGGCTCCGGAAAATCCACGTTGCTGCACATGCTGGGCGGGCTGGATCGCCCTACAAGCGGTACGGTCATGGTGGACGGACAGGATATTTTCTCCCTGAAGGAGGAAGCGCTGACCATCTTCCGCCGCAGGAAAATCGGCTTTGTATTTCAGAGCTACAATCTTGTTCCGGTGCTGAATGTATATGAAAATATCATTCTACCAATTGAACTGGATGGTGGAAAGGTAAACAAGAATTTTGTGCAGCAGATCGTGCAGACGCTTGGACTGAGCGACCGCTTGGATGCGCTGCCAAATCAGCTCTCAGGCGGTCAGCAGCAGCGTGTGGCAATCGCCCGTGCTTTGGCGGCAGCGCCCGCTATCATTCTGGCAGATGAACCGACAGGTAATCTGGATTCCAAAACCAGCCAGGATGTATTGAGTCTTTTGAAAGTCACAAGTCAAAAATTCGCCCAGACAATCGTAATGATCACTCACAACGAAGAAATTGCGCAGATGGCAGACCGCATTATCCGTATCGAAGATGGTCGGATCGTCTCCGAGAACTAACGGGAGGTGGCTACGATGAATGTCAAAAACAGAAAATGTATTCGAAAGCTCAGCTTAAAATCTCTTTATGCGAACCGTCGCCGCAATCTGATTGCAATTTTTGCTATTGCGCTGACCACGCTGTTATTTACTTCCATGTTCACCATTGTCCTGTCATTGAACGCCAGTTATGAAACCTACCAGTTTCGGCAGGTAGGCGGCTATGCGCATGGCACCTTTAAGGATGTTTCCCCCGAGCAGGCGGAACGTATCGCTGCCCACCCAAAGGTGAAGGCTACGGGGGTACGGAAGGTAATCGGTATCACTGCGGAGGGGGTCTTTGCCAAAATACCGGCAGAGATCAGCTACATGGATGCCAACTGCACTAAATGGAGCTATGCCACCCCTACTATCGGACGGATGCCCGAAAGCGGCAAAGAGGTGGCTATGGATACGACAGCGTTGCAGCTGCTTGGTGTGACACCGGAACTGGGTGCCGAGGTCACGGTTTCCTATTCCATCATGGACAAAGATCAAACCGGTTCTACTGTAACAGATACCTTTACGCTAGTAGGCTATTGGGACTATGATGAACTAATGCCTGTTCACTACATCAACATCAGCCGTGATTACGCAGATGACATCGAAGCGCAGGCAGTGAAAACAGGGTTACAGCCTTTCCGCACCGATTTGAATGTCATGCTGGCTTCCGGCACAAACATTCAAGGGCAGATGGAGCAGGTGGATACCGATCTTGGTTACACATGGGACAGCTATACTGATCCCAACAGCGTCCGAATCGGCGTCAATTGGGGATATACCTCATCTCAGCTGGAGTCGCAGCTCGATCCAGAGCTGATAATTGCCATAGCAGCTTTTTTGTTGCTGGTGATTTTCACGGGGTATCTTATCATCTATAACATTTTTCAGATCTCTGTTGCAGGGGATATCCGGTTTTACGGACTTCTGAAAACCATTGGCACAACGCCCCGGCAGCTCAAACGCATCATTCGCCAGCAGGCACTTCTGCTTTGTCTGATCGGCATTCCGGCGGGGCTGCTACTGGGCTACGGCATCGGTGCTGTTCTGATGCCTATTGTCTTGCGCTCCACCAAGTTGGATGCAGGCATCACCACCATCAGCACTTCGCCTGTGATCTTCCTTGGTTCCATGCTGTTTGCCCTGTTGACGGTGCTCTTGTCCTGTTCCAAGCCTGGAAAAATGGCAGCCAAGGTCTCTCCAGTGGAGGCTATCAAATATACAGATGCAATGCAGACTAAGAAAAAACAGCGCAGCACCCGGGGGGCCAAGCTCCATCAGATGGCCTTTGCCAATCTGGGACGAAATAAGAAAAAGACGGTGCTGGTGGTGTTGTCTCTGGCACTGTCGGTGACACTGTTCAATGCGCTGTGTGCCTTTGTGGGAGGCTTCAGCATGGAGAAGTATGTGTCCAGCATGACCTGCGCCGATTTTATCGTCAGCACGCCCGACTATTTCCGCTACAACCCGGCAGATGAATTCATCACGCCAGAACAGATCGGAGAGATCGCAGCAAACACAAAGGCCAGTCTTTCCGGCACGGGATATGCTGTGCGAAAACCCGCATATCTGTGGATGACGGAGGATGCTCTGCGGCAGGACTATGCATTGTTCGAAAGTGCTGAGCAGGTGGACAGCCATATGAGCCGCATGGAGCACCGGGGCAATATGGTGATGGGAAAGACCAGAATTGAGGCTTTGGATAACAGCCTGTTTGACAAGCTGCAAGTATTCGACGGAGATATTTCTCCTATGCTGGAGCCAAACAATAACGCTATTGCCATTGCGGTTTCCTTAGATGACTACGGTAATCTGCCCAATCCTGAATACTACCCCAAGGTGGGAGACACGATCACAGCTACCTATGCGGACGATGTGAAATATATCGACAGCCGCACCGGGGAACTCTGCACCGAAGATACACCGGAGGAGTACCTTCAGGAAAAACTGTGTGGAGCCAGAGATGTAGAGTACACGGTCTGCGCCTTGGTAGAGCTTCCGTTTTCCATGAGTTATCGTTATGATGGTATTGGATATGAGGCGGTTTTGTCTGTGGATACCGCACAGAGGGACAGCGGTGGTGCAGCCATTCCGATGCTCTACCTGTTCGACACAGCGGACGAAGTTGACGAGGCCGAAGCAGAGCAATATCTATCGAAGCTCACTGCCGGTGAGTTTTCGCCCTTGATGTATGAAAGCAAGGCCACGGCTCGCTCTGAGTTTGCTCAATTCCGGCAGATGTTCCTTCTGATCGGTGGTATCCTCTGTGCTATCATCGGGCTGGTGGGACTCTTAAATTTCTTCAACGCCATGATGACCGGTATTCTTTCCCGCCGCCGTGAATTTGCTGTGCTTCAGGCTGTAGGAATGACAAACCGGCAGCTCAAAACCATGCTGATCTACGAGGGATTGTTTTACGCAATGTCTTCCGTAGCGGCGGCCTTTATTCTGTCGCTGGCGGTGGGACCTCTTGCGGGGAAAATGCTGGGCAGTATGTTCTGGTTCTTTGAGTATCGGTTTACCATTCTGCCTGTCCTGCTGACAATTCCAGTATTTCTTCTGCTGGGGTGGCTGATTCCCTGCATGATGTATGATAACGCAGCGAAATGCAGCATTGTAGATCAGTTAAGGGATGCTCAATAATTGCTAAGCCAAAATTAGCCCTCTGTCAATGAAAAGGCTGAGGGCTGGAATTCAAATAATAATCAAAGTGACCATTACACTGGCCAGCGGCAAGAAACAGGTCATTTCCGTTACTGTGCAAAAAACAACGGTAAGAACAACAAAGATCACCGGAATGAAATCAAGCGTGACCGTTGCAAGAAATAAAAAACTTACGCTGAAACCGGTCATCAGCCCGATCACTTCCCAGGAGAAAGTTACCTACAGTTCTTCAAATAAGAAGATCGCAACGGTAAGTTCCAGTGGTGTGATCACTGGAAAGAAAAAGGGAACAGCCTATATCACAGTGAAATCTGGAAATAGTTGCAAAAAAGTAAAAGTAGTTGTTAAATAAAAATGATTTAAACAGGAGCTGCCGTTCATGAATGCACATTGAATGGCAGCTCCTTTTTTTCATTTTTGGCATGTAGCTTTATTTGCAGAAGCAGATTACGATATTAATAGTTGACCAGGGAGAGAAGAATGATTAGATAATATGTTATAGTGATAATGGAATTATGGTAACAAAAAAATTTATAAAAAAAGTGCAACCAAACAGAAAAAAATACGTTATATATAATAGACAACATTAATATGGCACACTGCAAATAGCCTATCTGCATAAAAGCACTAATATACAAGGGAGAAATGTGATATGGAAGATATACATATTATAAATTTATTTTTAAAAAGATCAGAAGATGCAATTCGCCAGGTAGAAGTAAAGTACGAAAAATTTTGCTTTAAGATTGCATGGAATATTTTATATAACACAGAAGATTCAGAAGAATGCGTAAATGATACGTGGCTGATAACGTGGAATAAGATTCCGCCCAAAACGCCAACAAAATTATCTGCATTTCTTGGAAAAATAACCAGAAATTTGGCATTGGATAATTTCAGAAAGAAAAATGCTTCAAAAAGAGCAGATACACATATGATGGATATTTGTGGTGAAGTGGAAAAACTGGAAAGTACAATAAAGGATTATGTGGAAGAGGATATAAAGAAAAAGGAAATTTTGAATATTTTAGAAAAATTTTTAAGTGATTTAAAAGCAGGGGACAGGGATATTTTTGTCAGGCGATATTGGTATATGGATAATATTAAAGACATTGCAAAAAGACATGGATGCTCTGAGACTAAAATTAAATCCAGCCTTTTTCGAAGCAGAAACAAATTATGGGAAGAGGTGAAAGAAATCATATGAAAAAAGAAAACAATTTTTTGGATCTGATGGGAGAAATAGATGAAAAATTTGTTTATGAAGCTTCCTTGCCATGGGAAAAGCGAAATGTTAATTTGAAATTAAAATTAGCAAAAATTGCAGCAGCAGGAGTTGTAATAGCATTATTGATAGGAGGCTTGGGACATCCGCATGAGATAAAGGCGGCCTGGGAACAGATTACTTCGTGGATTCAAACTGCATTGGGGATTAATGAAAATGTAGAATCATATATAGATAGTGTTGGAAAAACGATTACTAAAAATGGAGTTTCTATTACGTTAGATGAAATTGCTGCTGATAAGGAGAATTTATGGGTGGCAATATCTGATAATATAAATGCTTCAAAAGAAAAGGAGACTATTCTACTAACAGAAGTGGAGATAAATGGAAAAGCGGCACAGTTAGATGGAACATATGCTCTGGAGAAAAAGGAGAACGGAACAGATGGTCAGGTTTGTCATTATAGGTTGGAAGATACAACTATTAAAGATAATACAGCAGATATAAAAATGAAAGTATGGTTATTTGATCCAACAGAAATGGATACTGCAGATACAGAAGATACGGATGACTATATTTTTGAATTTTCATCAAATTGGGAAGAACTGGAGAAGAATACAATAAATGTAAATGTGAATAAAAAAATAAAGATATCTCCAAATCAAAATCTGACGATTTCAAAAATGAGCTTAAACGATTTGGCAAGTACAATTTATGGAAATTTGGATAATAAAGAATATGAAGATTATTATTTACTAGGAACCGACGATAAAGGAAATCAGGGGCTTTATAGAATGACAAATTATGGAGACACAGAGACTGTGTTTGAAGAAAGCAGAAATAATACAAAATATAAAGGAATTTCTCCAGATGCTAAAACGGTGACATTAGAATTATATGTAAATAAAGAAGAAAAAAACAGAACAACATATAAAAAATATGAAACTGGAACAGAAGATACTTACGGAGAAGGCGTAGGACGTGTTTATGAAAGTGATGAAGATCCTCTGGATTTATATAGCCCAGTGGAAGGAAAAATAGAAATTAAAATCAGATGACAAAAGAATAATTTTATCGAAGAGAGGAACAGCCAATATCAT
>NZ_QTYB01000001.1:116331-499154 GCF_003461955.1 Ruminococcus sp. AM36-2AA
ATCAGATGACAAAAGAATAATTTTATCGAAGAGAGGAACAGCCAATATCATCTGCCTTCAGATATTGGCTGTAATATATATGATACATAAAAAATACAAGCAGCAGATAACGATAAGATTCTTATATCAGTCAAGGAAGCCTGTGAACGCACAGGTCTTTCAGAGAAAACCATGAGAACTCTTATGAAGAATAATACCTTCATGGTACGAATTGGGCGAAGAACCCTGATTGATAAGAAAAAATTTCAGAAATGGATAGATTGGCAGTCTTGAAAGGTTTTTGGGGTTGTGTTAAAATTAAGTCCAGTGCCATGCATGATCATCTATTGTTATTAGAAAAAGGATGGTAATGTTATGGAAAAAATCTAAGAGGAAAAGAAATAGGTAAGGGAATCCGACAAAGAAAAGATGGGCGGTAAGAAGCCAGAATCACAATTAAGGAATCTGGCAACCGCCTTTTTCTATCTATGGAACAAATCTTCAGCAGGTGAAAAAGCAAAGAAACATGTATTTGGCGGAAGTTCTCCCAGGTATTCCAGGCTTTGATTCGAGTATGTCCGTTTCAAAATGGTATGAGAAATGGATGGAACTTTATAAGGTTCGAAATCTTAAAGCAACCACGATAAGAAATTATGAAGAAAAGTATGGAAAAGAAAGCTAATTTTACTGATAAAATGACAATTTAGGAAGAGGTTTAAATATTTGGAAAAAGCAAGAAACACTGAAGAAGAAAAAAAAATGGGTCAAAAGTGGGTCAAAGAGGAACATAAAGCATCTACAAGCCGCGTAAATACAGGGTTTCCAGTCAACACAGGGAAATTATCACCGATGATGAAAGAATACGTAAAGACCAAAGAAGAATACAGCGACTGTATCCTTTTTTACCGTCTGGGCGATTTTTATGAAATGTTCTTTGATGATGCGCTGACTGCATCCAAGGAACTGGAGATCACACTTACAGGAAAAGACTGCGGATTGGAAGAGAGAGCGCCCATGTGTGGCGTTCCTTTTCATGCTGCGGAAACTTATATCAACCGATTGATAGAAAAAGGTTATAAAGTTGCCATCTGTGAACAGGTAGAAGATCCGAAAAAAGCCAAGGGTCTTGTAAAACGTGAAGTTGTTCGTATTGTCACACCGGGAACCACACTGGATGCCATGTCACTGGACGAATCCAAAAACAATTATCTGATGTCCATTGTCTCCATCGGAGATCATTTTGGCTGTGCTATTGCAGATATCACAACCGGTGACTGCTTTCTTACAGAGCTGGATAAGCCTCAGAAACTTCTGGATGAGATCAATAAATTCACACCTGCAGAGATCATCTGCAACGATGCGTTTCTTTTAAGTGGTGTGGATGTGGAGGATCTGAAAGGACGTCTTGGAATCTGCGTATTCGCCCTGGATCCCTGGTACTTTGACGATCAGCTGTGTCAGAAAACTCTAAAAGAACATTTCCATGTGGGAAATCTGGAGGGGTTAGGAATTGGTGACTACGACAGCGGGATCATCGCTTCCGGTGCTCTGTTCCTGTATCTGAAAGAAACACAGAAAACAGCACTTTCCCATATGGCAAGTATCCGCCCTTACTCTGCCGAGAAATACATGCTTATCGACAGCTCCAGCCGTCGTAATCTGGAGCTTGTGGAAACCATGCGCGAAAAACAGAAAAGAGGTTCTCTTCTCTGGGTACTGGACAAGACCAAAACAGCTATGGGAGCCAGAACACTTCGGTCTTATGTGGAACAGCCTCTGATCGATGCAGAGGAAATCGAAAAGAGACTGGGTGCTCTGGAAGAACTGAATGAAAAACCCATGGAACGGGATGAGATCCGGGAATATTTAAACCCGATCTATGATCTGGAACGTCTGATCAGCCGTATCAGTTACAAATCCGCTAATCCGAGAGATCTGGTTTCTTTTGCCTCTTCTCTGGAAATGCTTCCTTATATAAAACAGGTCCTGGCAGAATTCAAATCTCCACTGCTTACTAAGATCAACGAAGATATGGATCCTCTGACAGACATTACCTCGCTGATCCGGAACTCTATCACCGATGATCCGCCTCTTGCCCAGAAAGACGGTGGCATTATCCGGGAAGGATATAATGAAGATGTAGATAAATTCCGCCGTTCCCGGACAGATGGAAAGAAATGGCTTTCTGAGCTGGAGGCAAGAGAGAGGGAACGTACCGGTATCAAAAGCCTGAAGATCAAGTACAATCGTGTATTTGGTTATTCTCTGGAAGTTACCAATACTTTCAAAGATCTTGTGCCGGAGGATTATATCCGCAAACAGACCCTTACCAATGCAGAGCGTTATATCACTCAGGAACTGAAAGATCTGGAAGATCTGATCCTTGGAGCTGAGGATAAGCTTTATGCGCTGGAATTTGAACTGTTTTCCAGTATCCGTGATCAGGTTGGAGCGGAAGTTGTCCGTATCCAGCGCACTGCAAAAGCAGTGGCTGCACTGGATGTTTTCGCTTCTCTTGCGCTGGTTGCCCAGAGGAATAATTTCGTCCGGCCAAAGATCAATGAGACAGGCCTCATTGATATCCGAAACGGCCGTCATCCGGTTGTGGAGCAGATGATCGAAAATGATATGTTCATTCCAAACGATACGTATCTTGACAACCACAAAAAACGGATCTCCATTATCACAGGACCAAACATGGCCGGAAAATCCACATATATGCGCCAGACAGCCCTGATCGTACTGATGGCACAGATCGGAAGCTTTGTTCCGGCAGACAGTGCAAACATCGGTGTGGTTGATCGGATCTTCACCCGTGTAGGTGCATCTGATGACCTTGCAAGCGGACAAAGTACCTTTATGGTGGAAATGACGGAGGTTGCCAATATTCTTCGCAATGCCACTTCCCGTAGCCTTCTGATCCTGGATGAGATCGGACGTGGAACCAGTACTTTTGACGGCCTCTCCATTGCCTGGGCAGTGATCGAACATATCAGCAATACCAAGCTCTGCGGTGCCAAAACCTTATTTGCGACCCATTATCATGAGCTTACCGAACTGGAGGGAAAACTTTCCGGTGTCAACAATTACTGTATTGCTGTCAAAGAAAAGGGTGACGATATCGTATTTCTTCGTAAGATCGTAAAAGGTGGCGCTGACAAGAGTTATGGTATCCAGGTGGCCAAGCTTGCCGGTGTTCCGGATTCCGTGATCCAGCGTGCCAAGGAACTTGTGGAAGAGCTCAGTGACGCAGATATCACCGCAGCGGTAAAAGACCTGACTGCTCCGAAAAAGAAGCAGAAGATCACCTATGATCAGGTGGATATGGCACAGATGTCACTCTTTGACACGGTGCAGGATAATGATATCATCGAAGAGATCAAAGGCCTGGAGATTGGCAACCTGACTCCAATGGAGGCCCTGAATATTCTCTATAATCTGCAGAACAAAATAAAGAACCGGTGGTGATACCTTGAGAAAAATTGCAGTTTTAGACCAGAATACCATTGATAAGATCGCAGCAGGTGAAGTTGTGGAGCGGCCTTCTTCTGTTGTAAAAGAACTTGTGGAAAATGCTATTGACGCAGGAGCTACCGCCATCACAGTAGAGATCACAGATGGTGGAAAAAAGCTGATCCGTATCACAGATAACGGCTCCGGAATGGAAGCAGAACAGGTTCCCCTTGCTTTTCTACGTCATGCTACAAGCAAGATTGAAAAAGTGGAAGACCTGACACATATTGCCTCCCTGGGCTTTCGTGGCGAGGCTCTTTCCAGTATTGCCGCAGTTTCCCAGGTAGAACTGATCACAAAAACTCCTTCTGCCATCAGCGGTACCCGCTATGTGATCGAAGGTGGAAAAGAACAGTCTTTGGAGGAGATGGGCGCACCGGAGGGAACCACCTTCCTGATCCGGAACCTTTTTTACAACACACCTGCAAGAAGCAAATTTCTGAAATCCGACATGACAGAAGCCGGTTACATCAATACGCTGATGGAACAGCTGGCGCTTTCCCATCCGGAAATTTCCTTTAAATATATCCAGAATCGTCAGGTGAAGCTTTCCAGTTCCGGAAACTACAGCGTAAAAGATGTGATCTACAGTGTCTACGGACGGGAGATTGCCAAGGCGCTTCTGGATGTTTCCTACGAAAATGATTTCATGAAGATCGAGGGCTTTGTGGGGAAACCGGAGATTTCCAGAGGAAACCGTACTTTTGAGAATTATTATATCAATGGCCGATATGTAAAAAACAGGATCATTACCAAGGCCATTGAGGACGGATATAAAGGACTTGTCATGCAGCATAAATTTCCGTTTGTCTCACTTCGGATTGAAATGGACGGCAATGACCTGGATGTTAATGTGCATCCCGCAAAGAGAGAAGTGCGTTTTGCCAGAGAAACCGAAGTTTACACGGCCATTTATGAAACTGTCCGCAAGGTATTGACCCACAGAGAACTGATCCCGCAGGTATCTGTTGGAAAAGACGAACCGACATCCCGCACAGAACAGATAAAGCCAGGAAATATTCCGGAGCCTTTTGAAGTAAAACGGCGGCAGGAGATGTACGGTCACCCGAATCGGACGGCAAATATAGCTTCCCATGCTGCACCGACAGCTTCTGAAGTACGTAGTACAGCGCCGGTTCCATCGATACCTTATAATAAGCCAACAAATGGTACCGCCTCCTATGGTTCAGCTGAAACAGCTCACAATTCTTCAGCTTCTTCTGCAGATAAATACAAACGTGTGGATTCTCTGCGGGAAAATCCCGTATATGGATCGCAGCCTTTCACAAAAGAAGAAGAGGAAATGTTTTCCGGAACATTAAAAGACGGAAGAAATGAAAATTCCGCCGCAGAAACAGCAGATTATGAAGTGATTTCTGAAAAGCCTACTGAATCGGCACCTCCTGAGGTAGACAACGAGCCGATCAAATCGCAGGAACAGGAACCGCCAAAACAGCTGGAACTGTTCGAAGAACGGCTTCTTGCTCCTGAATCCAGAAGCCGTCACAGACTGATCGGACAGCTGTTTGATACCTACTGGCTGGTACAGTTTGAGGATAATTTTTATATCATTGACCAGCATGCTGCCCATGAAAAAGTATATTATGAGCGATTCGTAAAGCAGTTTCAGTCCCAGAACATCCAGTCCCAGTATGTAAGTCCCCCACTGATCGTTTCACTCAGCCTTGAGGAGGAGAATCTGCTGAAGGCAAACAAAAAGTATTTCCGGGATTTCGGCTTTGAGATCGAACCCTTTGGCGGAAGGGAGTACAGTATCAGTGCGGTTCCCTCCAGCCTTCTGGGAATGACAGAAGAAGAGCTGTTTCTGGAAATGCTGGACCATCTCACTGCAGACGGTTCCAAGGATGCCTTTGAAATTTTTGCCTCAAGGCTTGCGACCATGGCCTGTAAGGCTGCTGTAAAAGGCAATCATTCCATGTCACCTCAGGAAGCTGATAAGCTGATCGATGAATTATTGACACTGGAAAATCCTTATAACTGTCCTCATGGAAGACCAACGATCATTGCCATGAGTAAGACAGAAATCGAAAAAAAATTCAAACGTATCGTGTAAGATACTTAACATAAACGGAGGAAATATATGAAAAAACCTCTTATCGTGCTTACCGGGCCTACTGCCGTGGGAAAAACAAAGCTTTCCATTGCCCTTGCAAAAGCAGTAAACGGAGAGATCATTTCCGCGGATTCCATGCAGGTTTACCGCCATATGGATATCGGTTCCGCCAAGATCACGCCGGAAGAAATGGATGGCGTCCCACATCATCTGGTGGATGTACTGGAGCCAACAGAAGATTTTAACATTGTCCTTTTTCAGCAGATGGCAAAAGATGCCATGGACAAAATTTATGACAAAGGCCGGATTCCGATCCTGGTAGGCGGCACAGGATTTTATATTCAGTCTGTGACCAGAGATATTGATTTTACCAGCTCCGACCAGGATGAACATTACCGCAGGGAGCTAGAAGAGCTGGCAGAGCAGAAGGGGCCTGCATTTCTCCATGACATGCTTGCCAAGGTCGATCCCAAGTCAGCCGAAGATATCCATGAGAACAATGTCAAGCGTGTGATCCGTGCCCTGGAATTTTATAAACAGAACGGTACCCGGATCTCCGAACATAATGAAGAGCAGAAGGAGCATACCAGCCCTTATGCCCTGGCCTATTTTGTCCTGAACGCACCACGTCCCCTTCTCTACGAACGCATTGACACAAGAGTGGATGAAATGCTGAAAAACGGACTGGTAGAAGAAGTAAAAAAACTTCGTGAGATGGGTTGTCACAGAGGAATGGTTTCCATGCAGGGACTGGGCTATAAAGAAATTCTGGACTGGATGGACGAAGAATACTCTTACGAGGAAGCCGTCCGTATCCTGAAACGTGACACCAGACATTTTGCCAAACGCCAACTTACCTGGTTTCGAAGAGAAGGCGAGGTAACCTGGGTAGATAAAGATAACTTTGATTACGATGACAGCAGGATTCTTTCTTATATGCTTTCTGTATGCAGGGAAAAAGGAATCCTGCCTGCCAAATAAAATAAAAAAGGAAAAATGATCATGAAAGAATTATATGCACAGCTTGGAATTTCTTCCGCAGTTTATGATTTCGGTAAAACTGTAGAAGATTCCCTGAAAGAACGTTTTGAAAAATTTGATAAAACTGCAGAGTACAACCAGATGAAGGTTATCCATGCCATGCAGAAAAACCGTGTTAGTGAAGCATGTTTCGGAGCTTCCTCCGGTTATGGCTATAATGATCTTGGACGTGAGACCCTGGAGCAGGTCTATGCGGATACGTTCCACACAGAAGCCTGCCTGGTCCGCCCGCAGATTACCTGTGGAACCCACGCACTTGCCATTGCGCTGTTTGGAAACTTACGCCCGGGCGATGAGCTTCTTTCCCCTGTAGGAAAACCATATGATACCCTGGAAGAAGTCATCGGAATCCGTCCGTCCAATGGTTCTCTTGCGGAATATGGCGTAAAATACCGTCAGGTAGATCTTCTTGAGGACGGTACCTTTGATTACGAAAACATCAAAAAAGCAGTCAATGAAAAAACAAAACTGGTAACCATCCAGCGTTCCAAAGGCTATCAGACCCGTCCTTCTTTCTCTGTAAAACAGATCGGTGAGCTGATCGCTTTTGTAAAGAAGATCAAACCGGATGTAATCTGTATGGTAGATAACTGCTACGGAGAGTTCGTAGATACCATCGAGCCAAGTGATGTAGGTGCGGATATCATGGTGGGTTCCCTGATCAAAAATCCAGGCGGTGGTCTGGCACCTATCGGCGGATATATCGCAGGAAGAAAAGACTGTGTGGAAAATGCTTCCTACCGTATGACCTGTCCGGGACTGGGCATGGAAGTCGGTGCAACTCTTGGTGTAAACCGTTCTCTGTACCAGGGATTTTTCCTTGCACCGATGGTTACCAAAGGAGCTTTAAAAGGCGCTGTTTTTGCAGCAAATATTTACGAAAAACTTGGTTTCCCGGTAGTACCGAACAGCACAGAACCACGTCAGGATATCATCCAGGCAGTCACCCTTGGAACACCGGAAGGTCTTGTAGCATTCTGTCAGGGTATTCAGGCTGCTGCTCCGGTAGACAGTTTTGTAACACCGGAGCCGTGGGATATGCCAGGTTATGACAGTCAGGTTATCATGGCTGCTGGTGCTTTCATCCAGGGTTCTTCTATCGAGCTTTCTGCAGATGGTCCTATGAAACCACCTTATGCTGTTTATTTCCAGGGTGGTCTTACCTGGGAGCATGCAAAACTTGGAATCCTGAAATCCCTTCAGTATATGGTTGATAAGGAACTTGTGAAATTATGAAAAAATCCGAAGGACCGGACTTAAAAAAACAGGTCTTTGTCGTAGGAGCAGGTGCTTCCGGTCTTATGGCGGCCATTCAGGCTGCCATAAACGGAGCGACGGTTACGGTTCTGGAACAGAATGACCGTCCCGGCAGAAAAATCTGTGCTACCGGGAATGGACGCTGTAATATGACAAACCTGAACCAGGATGAAAACGCTTACCGGGGATCCCATCCGGAATTTGTCAAAGATGCCCTGGCACAGTTTCCTGTGGAAAAAACCCTGGAATTCTTTCAGGAACTGGGTATCTGTACCACAGATCGCGGCGGATGGATTTATCCCCGGAGCAACCAAGCTCAGAGTGTGGTAGATGTTCTTACCATGAAAGCTCGCAACCTGAAAGTAAAACTTAAAACCAATCAGACCGTTACCGGAGTGTCTTTCAAAGATGGACAGTGGAAGGTCCATACGGACGGATGGACCTACAGTGGCGATGCCGTGATCCTTACAAATGGTTCCCGTGCCTCTTCCGTTGCAGGTTCCAGTGAAAGTGGATACGAAATCGCAAAGAGCCTTGGTCATCATCTGATCGAACCCCTTCCTGCGCTGACCGCTTTGAAATGTAAGGGAAATTCTTTTTCCGGCTGGAGTGGTGTGCGGACAGAAGGTAAGATAACCCTTTATATAGATGACACACCGGCAGCCTCCCAGCAGGGAGAACTGCAGCTTACCGATTACGGTGTATCCGGGATCCCAGTATTCCAGATTTCCCGCTACGCTATCCGAGCGGTTCACGAAAACAAAAACGTAGAACTTTCCATAAATTTTTTCCCGGAACGGAACCAGAAAGAACTGGAAGAATACCTGGAACAGAGAAAAGCAGCCTGTCCTTATAAAACAGAAAAAGAACTTCTCATCGGACTTTTTCCGGAAAAACTGATCCGTGTTTTATGTGCACAGAAGGATCTGATCCGTGGAATCACCGATTTTCGCCTTCCGGTAAAAGATGGCCTTTCTTTTGAACAGGCACAGGTTTGTTCCGGCGGTGTGGATACTACTGAAGTTTACAGCAAAACCATGGAATCCCGACTTCATAAAGGCCTTTATTTTGCCGGAGAACTCCTTGATATTGACGGTACCTGCGGGGGATATAACCTGCAGTGGGCATGGTCAAGTGGAGCTACCGCCGGTATCTGGGCAGCAAAGGAGGAATAAAAATGATCCGGATCACACAGTTGAAGCTTCCCATCACACATACAGAAGAACAGCTTCACAGAAAAATAGCGAAAACACTTCGCCTTGGAAATCAGCCGTTCACCTATGAGATCCGAAAACAGTCTCTGGATGCCCGGCATAAAGAGGACAAAAAATTTGTCTATACCGTAGATATTAAACTGGATAACGAATCCCGTGTTCTCAAAAAGATTCACGATAAAAATATTATGTTAATCTTTGAGAAGAAATATCATTTTCCGGCACCTGGTTCTGAAACATTGTCCCACCGGCCTATAGTAATTGGAAGTGGACCGGCCGGATTATTCTGTGCCTGGTATCTGGCAAAAGCCGGATACTGTCCATTGGTACTGGAACGTGGAGAAGAAGCAGATAAACGCCAGGAAACTGTAGAAAATTTCTGGAAGAACGGCATCCTGGATCCGGATTCCAATGTGCAGTTCGGAGAAGGCGGTGCGGGAACTTTTTCCGACGGAAAGCTGAATACTCTGGTAAAAGATACCTACGGAAGAGGAAAAGAAGTCCTTTCCAGATTTGTAGAAGCAGGAGCTCCATCTGAAATCCTTTACCAGCAGAAACCCCACCTTGGTACGGATCAGCTTGTGGGAATCGTTCAGTTTATGCGCCATCAGATTGAAGAAATGGGCGGGGAATTCCGATTCCGTTCCACAGTGACTGATCTGGTGGTCCGTGACCAGAAACTTGCGGCTGTCATCGTCAATGAAAAAGAAGAAATACCGGCAGAAATCTGCGTTCTTGCTCCCGGCCACAGTGCCAGAGATACTTTTGCCATGCTGAACAAGCACAATCTTTCCATGGAGCCAAAATCTTTCGCAGTAGGAGTACGAGTGGAACATCCACAGACCATGATCAACCAGGATCTTTACGGAGAGCCGGAAAATGATTACCTGGGCGCAGCCAGCTACAAAGTTACCCATACACTGGAAAACGGACGTGGCGTTTATTCTTTTTGCATGTGTCCCGGTGGCTATGTGGTAAATGCTTCTTCTGAGGAAGGCATGCTGGCAGTAAATGGGATGAGTTACCAGGCACGTGACAGCCGTAATGCCAACAGTGCCATCATCGTTACAGTAAATCCTTCTGATTTTCCGGAGGAAGGCGTTCTTGGAGGAATCGCACTCCAACGAAAGCTGGAACGTGCTGCCTGGGAAGCCGGAAACGGAAAAGTTCCGGTACAGCTTTTCAAAGATTACTGTGCGCATAAGAAAAGTATCAAACTTGGAGATGTGAGCCCCTGTATCAAAGGAGCCTATACACTTACCGATGTCCGCAGCATTTTCCCGAAAGAGATCGGGGATTCCATTGAAGCCGGAATCCATGCTTTTGGAAAAAAACTTTCCGGTTTTGACCGGCCGGATGCATTGCTGGAAGGAGTAGAAAGCCGTACATCTTCTCCTGTCCGGATCGTGCGGGAACCAAAAAAACTCACTTCCAATATAGAAGGAATCTACCCCTGCGGAGAGGGCGCTGGTTACGCCGGTGGCATTACATCTGCAGCAATGGACGGAATTAAAGTGGCAGAAGCAGTAGCTTCCATTTATGCCCTGCCTGTAAATAAAATGTGAAAAAAGTGGAAATTTCCGGGATAGAGTGTACATTCCTGCTTTTTTATGCTAAAATAACTTCTGCAATTTTGCATACCCTTCTTCGAGAGCGAAAAGGGAAATCATATGAAAGATACTATAATGGAAATGCCAGATTATCAGCGTCCGTATGAAAAATGTCTTCGGGAGGGAGAACAGTCTTTAAGCGATCGTGAGCTTCTTGCTGTGATCCTGCGCTGTGGCGTACAGGGATTAAGTTCTCTGACACTGGCTGATAAAATCCTTAATTTATCGGAACAAACAGGTCATTCCGGACTTTTGGGTCTGTTTCATGCTTCTGTACCGGAGCTGATGAAGATCCATGGGATTGGCAAGGTAAAAGCCATACAGCTGAAATGCATCGGGGAGCTTTCCAAACGTATGGCAACTGCTGCAGCGAAGCCGGAACTGTCTTTTCAGCATCCTGTCACAATTGCAAAGTATTATATGGAACAGCTTCGTCACGAAGAACAGGAATTATTGTACTGTATGATGCTGGACGGACATAATCATCTCACAGGAGAGCAGCTTTTAAGCCGTGGGACTGCCACCGCCACACTGATCACTCCAAGAGAAGTTTTTGTAGAAGCTGTAAAATATCATGCTGTAAATTTGATCCTTGTGCATAATCATCCAGGCGGTGATCCTTCCCCCAGTCAGGCCGATTTGGAAGTCACCAGACGGGTTTTCGAATCTGGTGAGCTTCTTGGAATCCATCTGTTGGATCATATTATCATTGGAGATCACAGGTACATCAGTTTCCGGGAAAAGGGGATTTTTGATGAGTATATTAAGTGAAGGGGCAGATTTATGCTTTTTAGAAATAATTACGGGGTAGACCTGGGGAGCAGCTCTGTAAAAGTCTATTCTTTTTTCAGAAATAAAACTTACATAGAAAAAAACATGGTTGCCTACCGGGGGCGTCGAATCCTTGCTATTGGAAATGAGGCCTATGAAATGTTTGAAAAATCACCTTCGGATATTTCTGTAGATTCTCCCATGGCTTTTGGAATGCTTGCGAATCTCGAATTACAGGAAATCGTACTTTACAGCATGTTGAAAAAGATCGATCATACATCCGGCCTTGGTGCGGATATGTTTTTTTCGGTTCCTCTTGATATGACGGCCATTGAAAAAAGAGCCTACTATCATCTGGTCAATGGACACTGGCTTAGAAAAAACCGGGTTTTCATGGTAGAATCTCCGATTGCAGATGCGGTAGCCATGAACATCAATCTTGAAAAAAATGAAGGCAGTATGGTTGTAAACATTGGTGCACAGAGTACAGAATTTTCAATCCTTACAGATGGCAAGATCATCATAAGCCGTAAGATCCCTCTTGGAGGCCGGCAGATGAATGAATCCATCTGCAGTGAGATTCGTAAACATTACAATCTGCAGATCGGAACACGTACGGCCAAACGCCTGAAAGTAGTCATGGGACGGCTTAACGACCAGAAAAAGGAAGCCCGGAAAGTTGTAGGAATCGACAGCGTTTCCGGACTTCCCAGAGAAGAAGTTGTTTCCGCCTATGTTGTTAATGAGGGAATCACCAATTGCGTAAATCAGATCGCGGCAGAAATGAAAACATTTCTGGAACGTACACCACCACAGATTGCCTATCATATTGCAAAAGAGGGAATTTACCTTACCGGTGGCAGTACTCGACTTCCATATATCGACAACTATCTGGCAAGTTATACAGGATTTGCCTTTAATCTTTCTGATCTGTACGAAACTTCTGCTGTACATGGACTGGAAAAGATCATTCACGACAGAGAACTGCGCAGATGGGCACAGCCTGTAAAGCAGAAAAAACTGTAAAGGGGCATATATAATGAAAAACATCCGAAAAAAAGTGCGTTTTCATTTTAATTTAAAAAGCAAACATCTTCTGGTAATCATGACACTTTTCTGTGGAAGCTGTATTGTTGCTACCGCAGCTTCCGGAACAACTTCAGCACCTCTGCAGAATGTGGCCGGATTTCTGGTTGTTCCCTTTGAAAAGGGCATTTCCGGTGTCAGTAATATGTTCGGAGATGTAAAAAACAGTCTTCGTGATAAGCAGGACGTACTTCAGGAAAACGAGGAACTTAAAAATCAGATCAACAGTCTTACCGAACAGAATAATATCCTGATCCAGGATCAGACAGAACTTACCAGGCTGAAAGAACTTTATAATCTTGATCAGGAATACACTGATTATCCAAAAGTTGCGGCAAGGATCATCTCCAAAGATCCAGGCAACTGGTACGATACATTTATGATCAATAAAGGTACTAATGATGGAATCCATGTTGACAACAACGTAATTGCAGGAAAAGGACTTGTCGGGATCGTCACGGAAGTTGGCCCATCATGGGCTACCGTTCGTTCCATTATTGATGACAGCAGTAATGTCAGTGCCATGGCTGTCAGCACTTCTGATAATTGCGTTGTTACCGGAGATCTGGAGCTGATCGATGAGGGAAAACTGAGTTTTGAACAGCTCTATGACCAGGATAACAAAGTAACCGTGGGAGAACGTATTGTCACTTCAAATATCAGCGAAAAATACGTGGAAGGACTGTTTATCGGTTATGTCAGCGAAATCCAACAGGATCCCAATAACTTGACAAAAACAGGTACGATCGTTACACCCGTTGATTTCGGCCATCTGAAAGATGTGTTTGTCATTACCGTCAATAAACAGGACGCAATAGACAAAACGGAGGATGCGTCCAATGAAAAATAAAATAGTATTATTTATTACCATTATTGTCTGTTTTCTCCTGCAATGTACAATAATGGATTACATTTCCATTGGTTCCATTACGCCAAACCTGCCTTTGATCCTGTGTGTAGCCATGGGATTGATGCGCGGAAGAAAAGTCGGACTTTGGACAGGATTTTTTTCAGGACTTTTTATTGATCTTTTTTACGGATCACTGTTTGGTTTCTATGCGCTGATTTATATGTATGCAGGATATATCAGCGGCTACGCATTCCGCAGCTTTTATGATGATGATCTGAAAGTTCCGCTTTTTCTTGTAGCAGGAACAGATCTTCTTTATAATCTGTCTGTATACGGCCTTCAGTTTCTTCTCCGGGGCCGACTTGGATTTTTGACCTACATATACAGAATTATTATCCCCGAGATTGTTTATACGGTTTTTCTCACAATTATCGTATATCGGATATTTTACTGGATCAACTACCACTTAATGGATACTGTAAGGAAAGAAAGTGAGTCTATTTGGGAATTAAAATAAAAAAAATCATCAAAAAAATCCGTCTGAAACGTACTACTGTTCTTGTGATCGTATTTGTTTTTCTTTCATCTGTTCTTGTTCGGCAGCTTTTCAGCCTGCAGATCATACAGGGAGAAGACTATATCAGTAAATTTCAGACACGTACCACAAAAACACGTGTGATCAAAAGTACACGAGGAAATATCTATGACCGAAACGGCACTGTTGTAGCTTCCAATGTTCTTGCCTATTCTGTTACTTTTGAAGATAGTGGAACATATAACAGCACACGTGAAAAAAATCTGGCATTAAATGGTATCGCATACCAGGTATTGCAGATTCTCTCCAAAAACGGGGACAGTTTGGCCGACAATTTTCATATTATTGTTAATGATCACGGTGATTATGCTTTCGATGTGGAGGAAGGTTTTACTCTGAACCGTTTTCGTGCAGATGTTTATGGTGAAGCACAGATTGATAATCTGAGTGATGAGCAGAAAAACGCAACTGCAGCACAAATGATGGATTATCTTACAGGAAGCAATGGATTTTCCATTGTACTCTACGGAAAAGATGCCTATACTGACGAAGAGCTGGCAGCGCATTCTCTCCCCAAAGAGCTTACCAAACAGGAAATCCTTGAAATTGCGATCATGCGCTATCAGCTGAATACGAACAGTTTCAAAAAATATATGCCGGTAACGATTGCAACGAATGTCAGCGAAAAATCAGTTGCTGCCATAAAAGAAAATCAATCCGCACTTCAGGGAATTGATATTGTGGAAGATTCCACAAGGCAATATGTGGAAGATGAGAGTATGGCACCGATTCTTGGCTATACCGGTCAGGCTTCTTCTGAAGAACTGGAAACTCTTCGGAAAGATAACCCAGATTATTCCAATGATGCCATTGTCGGAAAAGCCGGGATTGAACAGTATATGGAACTTCAGCTTCAGGGAAAAGACGGTGAAGAAACCGTTACAGTTGATAATCTTGGAAAAGTTCTTGATATTGATAATTCCAAAACTGTTGAGCCAATAGCCGGAAACGATGTGTATCTCACCATTGATTCTGACTGGCAGAAGAGTATTTACCAGATTCTTGAGCAGCGTGTAGCCGGTATTGTTCTTTCCAAACTGACCCCTGATAAGAGTTTTGATTATGAAGCAGAGAAAGACGCAAGTAAAATCACAATTCCAATCTACTCTGTATATAATGCTCTTATTGCCAACAGCGTTATTGATATCAATAAATTCAGTAACGATGATGCATCCGATACAGAAAAAAATTTGTATGCCAAATTTCAGCAAAAACAGCAACAGGTTTTTGATACAATAAGTAACAGGCTGACAGGAGATAATCCTCCGGCATATAAAGACGAAGACTCACAAATGCAGGAATATCTTACCTATATCTGTGATGATCTTTTAACAAACACATTAAACATACTGAAAAGTGATTCCATTGATACCTCTGATGAAACATATAAAGCATGGAAAAATGATGAGAGCATCAGTTTGAAAGATTATCTGAATTATGCTGCCAGTCAGAACTGGATTGATATTTCTCAGATTTCCACTTCTAATGAATATCTGGATTCTGAAGAAATCTATCAGGCACTGACAAATTATATTATCGACTATCTGAAGACAGATACCGGATTCTCCAAGCTTCTGTACAAATATATGCTTCAGGAAGACACCATCAGTGGTGAAGAACTTTGTGTTGTTCTGTATGAACAGGGAGTTCTTTCCAAAGAAGATGAGCTGTATCAGACAATGCTTTCCGGAGGTCTGGATGCATATACCTTTATGTATCGAAAGATTGCCAGTCTTGAGATCACTCCAGCTCAGCTTGCACTGGCACCATGTTCTGCTTCTGCTGTTATTACTGATACTACAAGTGGAGATGTTCTTGCCTGCGTTTCCTATCCTGGTTATGATAATAACAGACTGACCAATAATATGGATACTGATTATTATGCCAAATTATCAACTGATCTTTCTAGTCCGTTTTTTAATAAGGCAACTCAGCAGAGAACGGCTCCAGGTTCTACATTGAAGATATTATCTACCGTTGCAGGCATGTCAGAAGGTGTTATCGATGACGGTACTTATATTGAATGTACAGGAAGTTTCGATCTTGTAACACCACCGATCAACTGCTGGAATAAACAGGGGCACGGAGCTCTGGATATCCGTGGAGCAATCGAGCAGTCCTGTAACGTATTTTTCAGTACGATCGGTTTTGAACTTGGAAAAGATTCCGAAGGAAACTTTTCTGAAGCAAGAAGTCTTGGTATGCTTCAGAAGTATGCATCCCTTATGGGACTCGACAAAAAAACTGGCATTGAAATTTCTGAAGCTTCTCCTCAGATTTCAGACAAAAACGCAGTTCCTTCCTATATGGGACAGGGTACGAATATGTTTACCACCAGCCAGCTTGCAAGATATGCTTCAACGATCGCTACATCCGGTACGATCTACAAGCTTTCTCTGCTGGACCGTGTAACAGATTCCAAGGGCAAACTGATCAAGGAATATCCTTCTGAAACAGAGGGACAGCTGGACATTTCCAGCAATATATGGGATGATATCCATGATGGTATGTACCGTGTAGTGCAGACTCATGATCAGTTTAACAGACTTGGTGTGGAAGTTGCCGGAAAAACCGGTACTGCCGAAATTGATTACTATCATCCAAATAATGCTCTTTTCGTGGGATATGCTCCGGTTTCCGAACCGAAATACGCAATATCCGTTCGAATCGCAAACGGATATGCATCCGGTAATGCCTGCCTTGCAGCTAATGATATTTTTAAATACATTTTCGGACTTGCAGATGAAAGCACCATTCTCACTGGTTATGCCGCAAGCGACACCAGTAATGTATCGAATGACTAAACAAACTTTATGAGGATACCAGAAGTGTGGAACATTTTAATGGGAGGAATCAGAAAATATGAGTGAGGTCATTGTCATTACATCCGGAAAAGGCGGCGTGGGTAAAACCACTACGGTAGCAAATATCGGGACCGGGCTGGCGGCCATGGGAAAACGGGTTGCTGTTGTGGATACGGATATCGGACTTCGAAACCTGGATGTTGTTATGGGACTTGAAAACCGTATTGTTTATAACCTGGTAGATGTCATCAATGGAAGCTGTCGCCTGAAACAGGCTCTGATCCGTGACAGACGGCATCAGGATCTGTACCTTCTTCCTTCTGCACAGACAAAGGACAAGACTGCTGTATCACCGGAACAGATGATCAAGCTTACGGACGATCTCAGGGAGGAATTTGATTATGTTCTTCTGGATTGTCCTGCCGGAATTGAACAGGGATTTAAAAATGCGGTAGCCGGTGCAGATCGTGCCCTTGTGGTAACAACTCCGGAGGTTTCCGCAATCCGTGATGCAGATCGTATCATAGGTTTGCTGGAATCCGGAGGGATTCGGGATATCCGGCTGATTATCAACAGGCTCAGGCCTGAAATGATCGCAAAAGGAGATATGATGTCAGTAGAAGATGTCCTGGAAATCCTTGCTGTAGATCTGATCGGTGCCATTCTTGATGATGAACAGATTGTAATTTCCACAAATCAGGGTGAACCACTGTCTGGGAAAAATTCACAGGCAGAGGAGGAATACCGCAATATCTGTCGACGACTTATTGGAGAAGATGTTCCCTATACTACCGTCCGGCGAAAAAGCAGTGTATTCCAACGGCTTGGCAGTATTTTTCGCAGATAAATAAGCACTGCCAGATTATCTTTTCATCACAGAGGGAGGAATAAATATGCGGTTTTTCTCCGAAAAAAAACGCTCCGCAGGTTATGCCCGTGACCGAATGAAACTTCTTCTTGTATCGGAACGCATAGACTGCTCTCCACAGATGATGAAACTTTTGCGGAATGACCTCATACATACCGTAAAAAAATACGTTGTAATTGATGAAACAAGGGTGACCATACAGATTTCACAGGAACCACCTGTTCTGCATGCTGTCATACCTGTACTTAAGAAAAGGGATGCATAATTTATGATTAAACAGTATAAGCTGCGGTTTTACAACTTTCGTCTGGTAGTTTTTCTTCTGGCGATCAGCTTTATTGGAATCCATCTTGTAGGAACAGCTGCCGATTATCTTCGCACCCGTCAGCTTCTGGGTGTAATCATTGGAGTAGTCTTTATGCTGCTTCTTTCACTGATGGACTACTCCTGGTTGCTGAATTTTCAATGGATCATGTATGGTTTTAATATTGTAATGCTTCTGGCGGTTCGTTTCTTCGGCTCAAGTGCCAACGGCGCAGCAAGATGGGTGGATCTTGGTTTTATTCGCTTCCAGCCGACAGAGTTATCTAAAATCATCATTATCCTGTTTTTTGCAAAATTTTTCATGGATCACGAAGATGATCTGAATACATTGAAAACTCTGGCACAGTCAGCAGTTCTTCTGGTAATTCCGTTAATGTTGATCTATGTACAGCCAGATATGAAAAATACAATTACTGTAGTAATTCTGTTCTGTATTCTGATCTATATTGCAGGACTCAGTTACAAAATTATCGGAGGAGCGGCTCTGATTGCAATTCCTCTTGCAATTATTTTTCTGTCGATTGTTGTACAGCCGGATCAGAAACTGATTCAGGATTATCAGAGAAACCGTATTATGTCGTTCCTGTATCCGGAGAACGAAGAATATGCGGATGATATTGAACAGCAGAACAACTCAAAAACAGCGATTGCCTCCGGAGAACTTGTAGGACGTGCTTTCAGTAATGACACAAGTGTTACTTCCGTGAATGATGGAAACTTTGTTTCTGAGAATCAGACAGACTTTATTTTTGCAGTGGCAGGAGAGCAATATGGATTTATTGGCTGTACTCTGATCGTGCTGCTGCTGTTTCTGATTACTTTTGAATGTATCCGGATGAGCCTTCGGGCCAAGGATCTTGCCGGAAAGATCATATGTTGTGGAGTGGGAAGCATTGTTTCCATACAGAGTTTTATCAATATCTGTGTTGCTACCGGACTTGCGCCTAATACCGGTACTCCGCTGCCTTTTGTAAGCTATGGTCTTACCTCTCTGATCAGTCTGTTCATTGGTATGGGACTTGTTCTCAATGTAGGACTGCAGAGCAGTGCATATAATAAAGAATTACAGAAGAAAGAGCAGAAAAAGGATGCCTACTTTCGGAAAGAGGAATATTTATGACACATAAAGAACCTGTGAAAAAAACTGCACGTCCTGGAAGTACTCCCGGACATCGGTCTTCCAAAGCCGCAACTCGCACAGCTTCCGCTGGGAAAGACAGAGTTTCTGATCCATCTGCAAAAGCTGTTCCCTCCAGGCGCAAAACACAATCAGTCAGAATGAAACGGATGCGCCGCAAAAAGATCCGCAATACCGTTCTTCTGCTTCTTCTGCTGGTCGTCCTGTGTGGAGCAGGGGGATTTGGAGTCTACATGTTAAAAGGCGGGAATTTTTCCACCCCGGTTAATTCTTTCAACGCCTTTTCCGAATTTGATAATACACTGGTCTCAAAAGAGGAACAGAGAGCAGAGGGCTTTGCTCAGAATCTCTGCGTTGTTACCAAGGATGTTCCTCTGGACTCGGTCAGTCTGGATGATAACCAGTCCGGTGTTCTTTTGAACCTCAGTGACAAAAAGGTCCTCTATGCAAAAGGTGCCTACAATAAGGTATATCCAGCCAGTATCACAAAGATCATGACCGCAATGCTGGCTCTGAAATACGGCAATATGGATGATACCGTAACGATCTCCCAGGAAAATGTTACGCTGGAATCCGGGTCACAGGTTGCAGGTTTTATGGAAGGCGACCAGGTCACCATGGACCAGCTGCTTCACTGCCTTCTGGTCTATTCCGCCAATGATGCAGCTTCTGCCATTGCAGAACATGTAGGCGGTTCCACAGATAAATTTGTGGAAATGATGAACAGTTTTGCCGCTGAGCTTGGATGCACAGGAACTCATTTTACCAATCCTCATGGCCTTCAGGACGAAAATCATTATACAACGCCTTATGATATCTATCTGATGTTAAAAGAGGCGCTGAATTATCCGGAATTTACAGACATCACGCAGATGTCGTCCTATACAGTTACCTACAAACATTCGGATGGCTCAGATGCAAGTACTACCTTAACCGCTACTGACCATTACCTTACCGGTGAGGCCACAACACCGAAGGATGTCACCATCCTCGGTGGAAAAACAGGAACAACGGATAAAGCAGGAAACTGTCTGGCTCTTTTAAGCCAGAATGCTTACGGAAAGCCTTTTATTTCCATTGTTATGGGTGCATCTTCCAAAGATGTTCTGTATCAGGAAATGACATCATTGCTTCAGAATATCAACTGACAGAAAATCATTACATCATAAGGAGGACAAGGCAATGATCATTACAATTGACAGACAATGTGGATGTGGCGGGCACCGTGTAGGTGTTCTGCTGGCAGAAAAACTGGGACTGGAGCTTTATGACAAAAAGAAGCTTCTGGAAGAATCAAAAAAAATCGGTAAATTCGAGGAAAACAGCGATTTCTTTGATGAAAAATCGGTAAACAGCCTGTTATATTCCATCGCAATGAATTATGGTGAAAGAAATCCAATGACGAATTCATTCAGCCTGGTACGGGAACTTACCAAAGGAAAATCTGTTGTTATGATCGGACGATGTGCCAATATCATATATCAGGATATGCCAGATGTCACCACTGTTTATCTCCATGCAGATATGGAACATCGGGTACATCGTATTATGGAGCGCGACCATGTTTCTGATAAAGAAGCACGAAAACAGATCCGGGAAACAGACAAAAAAAGAGAGCAGTTCCATAAATCCTGCACCAATACCTCCTGGAGTGATTCGAACCAGTATCAGCTGTCTATTGATACCGGTCTTGTGGGCATCGAACAATCTGTTCAGCTGATCATTGATTACATTAATCTGAAGAAAAAAAGTATCTGAACCAGACAATAAGATTCATCTGTCAGGCAGATAAAAAAACAGGTACGCTGTGAGTTGGTCAAACCTGCTCATGAAGCGTACCTGTTTTTTATTTATGCATGTGTTTTCTGAAGATCAGTAGACTTCTACGGTATCATCTCCGGTATCTCCGGAACTACTGTCATCCAGTTCCGAATCAGAATTGTCACCGGTATCCGTACCATCATCAACAACATCACCAGTATCATTATCGGATATATCACCAGTATCTCCTGTATCATCTCCCTGTGAAGTATCTGGATCAGAAGTGTCATTAACGTTCCCGTCATCAGGAGTATATCCCTGATCGTAATTTCCGTCGTCTCCGGTATCTGGATCACCGGTATCTGTGTTATCATCGGAATCATCCGATCCACTGTAATAACTGTCTTCCGTATAGATTGGAAAATCAGCACTGTCAGAATCTGCATCTACGGATCCCTGTGAAGTTGAGTCAGGAACGGGCTCCGCTGCGTTGTTATCCGGAATTGCCGTAAGATGAGAAATGTTTCCATCTTTGGGGACCACAATATAAATCCCAAGCATTACAATACATAATGCCATGGCAAGTCCGGCGATCTTCATTTCTTCCATATGTTTCATAGACGTCAGTCTCCCTGTCATTTTTTTGTATTATAGCACAGAACCAGTCGTATTTGTAAACCTGTTGTTGTTTTTCATGAAATTTATTTTTGGGCAGTGTAGACACATTTTCCCTTCGTGTTTATAATAAACAATAAGATTGATTTCCATGTAGCCATCGAGTATTTTACACAGAAAGGCAGGATATTTCATGAGTAACTGTATCACCACTTATACGGGAAAACATTTTGATCCCACACAACCTGAAAAAGAACGGATCTGCATAGTTGATATCGCACATGCCCTTTCTCTTTTATGCCGCGGAAATGGCCATGTAAAGACCTTTTTTTCCGTAGGACAGCATTGTATCCTCTGTGCAAAGGAAGCCATGGCCCGTGGCTTGCCAAGACGTCTTGCACTGGCAGCTCTTCTTCATGATGCCAGTGAATGCTATATGTCTGATGTTCCCAGACCGTTTAAAAAAAGCCTTCCCGAATATCAGCGACAGGAAGAAAAGCTTCTTTGCATCATATATGAAAAATATCTGGGCACCGGACTTTCTGCCAAAGAGGAGCAACAGCTGAAAAACATTGATAATGATCTTCTCTGGTATGATCTGAAATTTCTTCTCAACGAAGAACCGCCGCAGCCCAAACCATCGGTCTGTGTTCCCATAGATTATACAGTCCGTCCTTTCCAGGAAGTGGAAGACGAATATCGGATGTTATTTAAGCAATTGCGGGCGGATATTCACAATTCAGATTTACTTGATCATGATTGAAAGAAGAAGTATGTATGGAACGATTGATTTTTCATGTTGATGTAAACAGTGCCTTCCTTTCCTGGGAAGCCACCCGAAGAGTAAAGCAGGGACTTCCGGATCTCCGTGAAATTCCTTCCTGCATTGGCGGAGATCCCAGAAAACGGACCGGCATCGTAGTTGCCAAATCCATCCCTGCAAAAAAATACGGGATCCAGACAGGAGAACCAATGGCTATGGCCTTTCGTAAATGCCCGGAACTGATATCCGTTCCGGCAGATTTTGAGCTTTATGATAAATATTCAAGGTCTTTCAAAAGTATCTGTGCATCCTATGCCCCTGTGATGGAATCCTTTTCCATTGATGAGGTATTTCTGGATATGACTGGCACCTCCTACATTTACCCGGATCCGATTGTAACTGCCCATGAGCTGAAAGATAAGATACGGACCGAACTGGGATTCACTGTAAATATCGGCATCTCTGTCAATAAACTGCTGGCAAAAATGGCCTCAGATTTTGAAAAGCCGGATAAAGTACACACCCTGTTCCCGGAAGAGATCCCTGTAAAAATGTGGCCACTTCCCGTAAGAGATCTTCTTTTCCTTGGAAAATCCTCTGAAAAGAAGCTTAAGGAGGCGGGTATACGAACCATCGGTGATCTTGCCCATGAGAAAAAGCCCAAGATCCAGGCACTTCTGGGTGAAAAAGCAGGACAGCAGTTATACCGGTACGCCCGCGGTCTGGATGACTCCCCGGTAAAAATGAAACCAGATGAAGCTAAGGGATTCAGTCTGGAAACAACCTTTAATGATGATCTGGTATCCATGGAGCAGGCGCTTCCGATCCTTCTGGAACAATGCGATGTCCTTGCTGCTCGTATGCGCCGCAAAAAGAAAAAATGTACCTGCATCTCTGTAACCTTTCGAACGCTGGATTTCCAGAACAGATCACACCAGATGAAACTGAAAAACGCCACAGACATCACCGACGAAATTTATTTCCACGCCCGAAAGCTTCTTGAAGAATCCTGGAGAGGACAGCCGCTGCGTCTTCTGGGGGTATCACTTACCGGACTTACCGACGACTCCTTTGAACAATTATCATTCTTTGAAGATACCAGGGAAAAAGAACGCCGCCAGAAACTGGATGCAGCCCTGGATTCTATCCGACTTAAATACGGAAATGACAAGGTTACCCGCGCCAGTATCATGAACAGTACCGCCCGGATCGGGAGAAAAGCAAAAGCACAGATGGAAAATGAGAGAGAACAGTAATATTTAATGAAAATTTACCAGAATTTTCAAAAAACCTCTTGCATTTTTATTCAAAACGCACTATAATTTGAAACATATCAATAGCAATTTTATTCAAAATTATTATATGTGTCTAAGGAGGAAAACAGGATGGTTGAACTGATCGTAGGAAAGAAAGGCAAAGGAAAAACAAAAGTACTGTTAGACAAAGTAAATGGAGCTGTTAAGGACGCCAACGGCAGCATTGTTTACTTAGACAAGAGCACCAAACACATGTATGAGTTGAACAACAAGGTCCGCCTCATCGATGTTTCCGGATTTCCGGTTAAGAATGCGGACGAATTCGTAGGATTTATCTGTGGTATCCTCTCTCAGGATCATGATCTGGAGCAGGTATATCTGGACAGCTTCCTTACAACAGCCAAACTTGAAGGAAAGGATGCAACCGGAACACTGGATCAGTTAAGTGCCATCGGTGAAACCTTCAAAGTTTCCTTTATTATCAGTATGTCTCTGGATAAAGAAGAAGTTCCGGCAGCATATCAGGATAAGATTATCTGCGCATTATAATAAAATTGAATATGAACGTCCTATTTTGTACATAAAACATAAAAGAACGTAAATTTTAAAGGGATCTGTCGCAGGGCAGATTCCTTTTTTAATCGAATAACTGCTTCACAGTTATTCGATTATGAGCAAGTAGCGAATGCGGATTGCGAATATCCTCTTGATTGCAAGCCGATTCCTCATATGGTAAATCACGCAAAAAAGCATTGACATTACAACCGTTATAAGGTTTAAATTATATCCGGGAGGTTATCTGACCGGGAATATTGCCATCCGGCTAATACATCCGACCGATCAGACAAAAGAGAATCATGGAAAAAAATCTTACAACCGGAAATATCTTTAAAACTATTGTGTACTTTGCCCTGCCATACCTGTTATCTTATTTTCTTCAGACACTTTACGGAATGGCAGATCTTTTTATCATCGGACAGTTTGACCATGTTGATGCCATCACTGCTGTATCAAACGGAAGCCAGGTCATGCATATGTTAACAGTCATTATTGTAGGACTGGCCATGGGCGCAACCGTTACCATCAGCCGGGCTGTCGGCGCAGACAGGAAGCTGGACGCAGCCAGAGCTATCGGAAACACGGTCACATTATTCATGGCTGTTTCCATTCTTTTTACGCTCCTGCTTCTTCTCCTCGTCAGGCCCATTGTTGTACTGATCGGTATCCCGACAGAAGCGGTGACAGGTACCACACAATATCTTATCATCTGTTTTATCGGAATTCCCTTTATTACAGCTTATAACATAATCAGCTCCATATTCCGTGGCATTGGTGATTCCAAAACTCCCATGTATTTTGTGGCCATTGCCTGTGCTGCCAATATTGTACTGGATTACGTTTTCATTGGCTTTTTCCATATGGGACCATCCGGAGCAGCCCTTGGAACCACACTTGCCCAAACTCTCAGTGTGATCATTGCCCTGATATTCATTTGCCACAGAGAAACCTGAATCCATCTTACAGGAAAAGATTTCCGCCCGGATCCTCGTGTGATGACGCAGATCCTGAAAATCGGAATCCCGGTAGCTGTACAGGATGGATGTATCCAGGTTGCATTTATTGTGATCACGGTGATCGCCAATCACAGGGGATTAAATGACGCAGCTGCTGTTGGTATCGTGGAAAAAGTGATCAGCGCTGTCTTTCTGGTTCCGTCTTCCATGCTGGCTGCGGTCTCTGCTCTGGCTGCTCAGAATATCGGTGCCGGGAAGCATGACCGTGCGGCAAAAACGCTCCAGTACAGCATCCTGATCACAAGTGTTTACGGAATCATTATCTCATTGATCGTTCAGTTTACCGCTCCACATATCCTTCAGGCATTTACCGGAGATGACACGGTCGTACTTCTTGGCACTCAGTATATCCATTCCTATATCTGGGACTGCATTTTTGCAGGCATCCATTTCAGCTTTACCGGATATTTCTGTGCATATGGAAAATCCTATATTGGTTTTATCCACAATATCATTGCCATTATTCTGGTCCGTATCCCGGGATCTTATCTGGCTTCCAGATATTTTCCCCATACGCTGTTCCCTATGGGAATGGCAGCGCCGGCAGGTTCTCTGCTTTCGGTTCTGATCTGCCTGATCGCCTATTTCTGGTTGAAACACCATGCCGGTCCTGGTCCTGTATCCAGATGCAAAGGAGATTCCAATGGAAGATAAAAAATTATTTCTTATCGGAGAAGTAGCCAAAATGTTCC
Organism: Ruminococcus sp. AM36-2AA; assembly: GCF_003461955.1. Taxonomy (GTDB): domain Bacteria; phylum Bacillota; class Clostridia; order Lachnospirales; family Lachnospiraceae; genus Blautia_A. Next base: position 142,117 of record NZ_QTYB01000001.1, read on the forward strand.
ATATCAGTATGGGGACTCTCCGCCACTATGAGCAGGCTGGTCTTTTAACACCGGAATATACAGACCCGGACACTGGATACCGGTATTATGGCACCAGACAGTTTGAGCTTCTCAACACCATACGTTATCTCAGAGTCCTGGATTTTCCACTCGCCCAGATCAAAGCTTTTCTGGATAACCGTGATACCGATGTGATCGAAGAAAAGCTGGTCCATCAGAAAGAAGTGATCGCAAGGAAGCAAAAAGAGCTGGAGCTGATCTCCCGAAAGATCGACCATCGCCTGGAACAGCTCCGGGATGCCATGAATTCCAGGCTTGATGTGATCCAAACTGTCGAAATTCCCGAAAGCCGCGTTGTCTGGCTCCGGGATTCCCTGCATCCGAAAACATATCTGGATCTTGAGAATTCCATCCGAAAACTGGTAGAAAATCAGAAGGAATCTCTGGTTTTTATGGGAAAGATCGGAATCGGGATCTCCAAAGAACAGCTTTCCCAAAAATCTTTTCAGGATTACGACCGGATCTTTCTTCTTCTGGATCAGGAAGACCGATATGACGGAGAAACGGAAACTTTTCCCAGACAGACCTGCGTAACCATCCGTTTCTGCGGAAGCCACAGGGAAGCACCGGCTTATTATCAGAAACTCCTTGCATACATTGAAGAGAAAAAACTCTGTATCACCGGATTTTCCAGAGAAACCACGTTGATCGATTATGGAATTACAAACAATACCGATAAATTTGTTACGGAAATCCAGATTCCGGTGAATATCTGAAATTTATGCCTTCTTATGGAGTGCTTTTTTAGCTTCCAGTGAGGAGGCTTTGTTTATTCTTCATTTCTGTGGTATACTGAATGGCAAAATAAACATACAGGAGCGTTTCTTATGAATCATTTACTGGAAAAAATCAAACAGAAAAATGCATCCGCATTTACCCACAGCGGAAAATTTCATGCAGACGATGTTTTTTCTGCCGCACTGCTTTTATATCTGAATCCTGAGATCACCATCGCACGTGGAAACATTGTTCCGGAAAATTATGAAGGTCTTGTTTTTGATATTGGAAGAGGGCAGTATGACCACCACCAGAAAGACAGCCGTATCCGTGACAACGGCGTTCCCTATGCGGCATTTGGTCTTCTCTGGGAAAAACTCGGGCCGGAAATCCTCGGTGAGGAGCTGGCACAGAAATTCGATGAATCCTTTGTCCAGCCATTGGATATCAATGACAATACCGGTGAAAAAAACGAACTTGCCACGCTCATCGGCAATTTTAATCCTGGATGGGATTCCAAAGGCAGCAATGACGAGGCATTTTTCCAGGCAGTCAGTGTCGCCGGCATGATCCTGGAAAATAAATTTGAGCGTTACCTTGGAAATGAGCGTGCGGACAGACGGGTGGAAGAAGTTCTTGCAGAACACACCGAAGCCCTGGCTTCCGGTGAAACTCCGGCAGAAAATACCAATATCCTGGTACTTCCGGAATTTATTCCCTGCCAGAAGCGCCTTTCCGAAACCAATATCGCTTTTGTGATCTTTCCATCCAACCGGGGCGGCTATTGTATCCAGCCACAGAAAAAAGAATATTCCATGAATTATAAATGCAGCTTTCCTTCTTCCTGGCTGGGCCTGGAAGGAGAGGAGCTGGCTTCGGTAACCGGCCTTGAAAGTGCGATCTTCTGCCATAAAGGCGGTTTTCTCATGACCTGTGGAACTCTTGAGGATTCCATTCTTGCCTGCCGGAGCAGTCTTGCTGCTTTTCATGAGGAAGCTGTGATCGTAAGCCTTGGTGGAAATGATACGACTGACATGCTGCTTCAGAATCTTCCGGAGCTTCCTTCTGCCAGGATCGTGCATCTGCCGGTTCCTCAGCTTCCGGAACTGACTCTGAACGGGATCTACGGAGAACTATCCATGGAAAAAGCAGAATGGAAAAGCCATATAAAAGACCAGCTGAAAGAAATCCTCCGATACAGGCCGGAGGCAGTTTTCGCAGACAATGCCATGTTTTCTCTGTACCCGATCGTCCATGCACTGCGAAAAAAACATATTCCTGTCCTTACAGTAATAGAAAAAGACGGCCAGAAGCTTCTGGTGCGAATCCCATCTGGTTCATAAAATCTGTCAAGCGAAGCAGATATATTTATACTGCATATTCATACAGAAAGAAGGCATATTTATGCGCGAAGAAAAATTTAAAATGGAAAGGCAGGGACTGATCCAGGTAGGAGATAAAGTGAAAATCTCCGAATTTCTCTCTGCTACAAACTACAGCTACATTATTGAGCCTGCAGTAGCCATGTCCGGCTGCTATAGAAACGCAGACCGTATCAAGTCCAAAGAAGGGATTATAAAAAGCATTGAGCATACACCGCGTGGCTTTATTGTTACTGCAGAATTTGACGAATAAGCATACTGCTGATCAGATATCTGCCCCCTTTCAGGGTACATGCCTGATTCGGTTATGATCCGGCAGTTGACAATCTGCCGGATTTTCTGCGAAAAAAACGTCTAATTGTTTCTGGATTATTTTGCAAAAATCTGGTATTATAAAGAAGATATTTGTGTAATTTCTCTAATTATCAGGAAATTACAAATTTTTAGAACAGAGGTGTAATATTATGAGCTGGTACAACGAAGCAACCTTCTACCATATTTATCCACTTGGACTTACAGGCGCTCCTAAAGAAAATGATTACGGAACTCCTGTACATCGACTGAACACACTGCTGCCGTGGATCGACCACATTAAGGAAATCGGATGTACTGCCTTATATATAGGTCCGCTTTTTGAGAGTGTAGGACATGGCTATGAGACAACCGACTATAAAAAACTGGACTCCCGTCTGGGAACCAACGAAGACCTTACAAATTTTGTAAAAGCCTGCCATGATAAAGGGATCCGTGTGATCTTTGACGGTGTATTCAACCACACAGGCCGTGATTTCTTTGCTTTCAAGGATATCCAGAAAAACCGGGAGAATTCTCCTTACGTAAACTGGTACTGTAATGTAAATTTCGGCGGTAACACAGAATACAACGACGGATTCTCCTATGAGAACTGGGGCGGTTACAACCTTCTGGTGAAATTAAACCAGCGTAACCCGGAAGTTCAGAACTATATCTGTGATGTGATCCGTTTCTGGGTTTCCGAGTTTGATATTGACGGAATCCGTCTGGACGCCGCTGATGTCCTGGATTTTGATTTTATGCGTGTTCTCCGTCATACAGCAGATGAAGTCAAAAAGGATTTCTGGTTGATGGGTGAAGTCATCCACGGAGATTACAGCCGCTGGGTAAACGGACAGACCCTTCACAGCGTAACCAACTACGCCCTTCATAAAGCTCTTTACAGCGGACACAATGATCACAACTATTTTGAGATTGCCCACACAGTAAAATATCTTCAGAATATGGGAGATCTGGATCTTTATAATTTTGTGGACAACCATGATGTGGAGAGGATCCATACCAAACTTCAGAATAAGGCACATTTTGCACCGGTACATGTGCTTCTTTATACTTTGCCTGGTGTTCCAAGTATTTATTATGGATCTGAATTCGGAATTGATGGAAAAAAAGAGAAATTTTCCGATGCAAGTTTAAGACCGGCACTTGATCTGAAGGATTATGCAGATGCCGTTACCAAAAATCCATGCACAGCTCTGATCGCTGCTTTAGGTAAAGTCCGTCAGGGTACGCCTGCTTTAAGTTACGGAAGCTATTCGGAGCTTGCTCTTACCAACCGGCAGTTTGCTTTTGCCAGGGATCTGGATGGGGTACGCGTGATCGTTACCGTTAATAATGATGACAGTGAGGCGGAGATGAATCTTCCAACCGGAAGCGCAGATGAATATGTTGGCGCTCTTACAGGTAAAAAAGTACGGGTAGAGTACGGAAGGATCCGTGTCAGTATTGCTGCAAACAGTGGTGAGATCTGGCTTCCAGCTGGAGATATGCCGGAATATAAACCGGTTCAGGTTGAAGTTCCAGAAACTGCCGCAGCAAAAGAGAACGAAAGCAATGCGCCTGAGACAGAAGAGAATCAGGCGGCTGAAGCAGGCTCTGTAGCAGAAGCTCCATCCACTCCTGAAGCGGAAGCTTCCAGCTCACAGGAAACAGCAGCGGAGGTATCGAATCCGGATAAAACACCGGAAGAAATGACCGTAGGCGAACTCCAGGCTGCTATCCTTGCAAAAATGGCAGGAAACGGACCGGTCACAGACCAGATGAAAAAAACCGTATACGACAACATCTGGCATGATTCCCTTGTAAACTGGCTGAAGAGCTTCCGCTAAAATTCAGAACATGATTTATAAATATTTTGTAATTTTGCGCAGATCACAGAATTTTCTGCTAATTTTATTCTTATTTTTTATAAATCTGTATATTGATTTTTTGCAAAAATATAGTAAAATAAACTCAATTTAATGATGATATACAAATCAAAGGCGATCTGGTTTCATACCGGACCGCCTTTGTCTGTATATCCGATGATATTACTTCTTATGCGGATCTTTTTGATCCCAAATACAAAAACAGTGAGGTTCTTCTGGATGATTTTCGCGTAATTATCGGCCTCACTGCCAAGAGCCTTGGATACAACAAGGTCATCTGGCTGAAAGATTGGATCGATCCTGATGAGACAAATATCCACTGCATCACACAGCAGCAGCTAACATGTATACTTTGAAGCAGGAGTTGCACTTCATACAGGTAAACAAAAAATGGCGGAAGCCTTAAACTTCCGCCATTTTCGTTTATCCATATTGATTATCGTTCATCAAACGGCACAAAATCTGTATGATGTCCCACATATTTGTAAGCAGGACGGATGATCTTGTTTGCACTGATCAGTTCTTCCAGACGGTGTGCACTCCAGCCAGGCATACGCGCAATGGCAAAGATCGGAGTGAAGAGTTCTTCCGGGATACCAAGCATGGTATATACAAATCCACTGTAGAAGTCTACATTTGCACAGACATTCTTGAACAGCTTCCTGTGCTCCATGATCAGCTTGCCTGCAATACCTTCAACCTTATCGTAAAGTTTGAATTCGTCTGTCATGCCTTTCTCCTCTGCAAGAGCCTGTGCAAAACGCTTCAGGATCACTTCTCGCGGATCAGAAAGGGTATAGACTGCATGTCCCATACCATAGATCAGCCCTGCATGGTCAAAGGCTTCTTTATTCAGCACTTTCTGCAGATATTCCGTGATCTCTTCGTCACTTTCCCAGTCTTTTACATTTGCCTTCAGATCTGTGAACATATTCTGGACCTTCAGGTTGGCACCACCATGACGCGGACCCTTCAGTGATCCAATAGAAGCGGCTGTGGAAGAGTAGCTGTCTGTTCCGGAAGAAGTTACTACATGTGTGGTAAATGTAGAGTTGTTACCACCGCCATGCTCTGCATGAAGCACAAGTGCGATATCAAGAACCTTGGCCTCAAGCTCTGTATACTTGCCGTCCGGACGAAGCATCAGCAGGATATTCTCTGCAAGGGAAAGTCCCTTCTGCGGATTACGAATAAAGAGTGTTTCATCTTTTCGGAAATGGCGGTATGCGTGATAGGAGTAAACCGCGATCTCAGGAAGCTTGGCAATCAGCTCCAGAGACTGGCGGAGCACATTCTCTACGGAAATATTCTCCGGATTATCATCATATGTATAAAGAGCAAGTACGCAGCGCTCCATGGCATTCATAATGTTGGCATTGGTTCCCTTCATGACAACATCACGTACAAAACGTCCTCCCAGATCTTCCATATCAGAGAGAAGTTCCAGGAACCTGGACAGCTCATCTTTACTTGGAAGTTTACCGAAGATCAGAAGATAGATCGTTTCCTCAAAGCCAAAACGTCTGTCCTTCAGACCGTTTACGATATCCTGTACATTGATTCCCTGATAATACAGTTCACCGTCTGCCGGAATACGTCTGCCATTGACCAGCTTATATCCGGTAACATCAGAAATTTCAGTAAGACCGGTAAGTACACCTTTACCTGCAGAATCACGAAGGCCTCTTTTTACATCATATTCCACATAGAGATTGGGATCAATGTGGTGATGCTTCAGCAGCTCCTGCTCAAAGAATTTCATTCTGCCTTTCAGCTGTTCGGAGTCCTCCAGACTCATCATTTCATGCTTTTTTTCCATAATCTTTTCCTCGTTTCCCCATTGTATATTAAAAAACACTGATACAGTTAAGATTGGTTACATCTTCGTAATCAGTGTTCGGGTATGGCATACATTTGTGTTTACCTGATTAATAATTCTACAGTAAAAATTCCGAAAATGCAAGAGGGTATTTTATTTTTTCGTGCATACCTCTGGTTTCTGCAACAAAGCTATGTTATGATTGTTCCGTAACTTTTTCTATAATAGAAGGGAGAATTTAAAAGAATGCAAAGCAGCATCAACAACATTTATCAGCTGGAGGGAAGAGTCCCTGTCGCAAAAGCGATCCCATTTGGACTTCAGCACATCCTTGCCATGTTTGTGTCAAACCTGACACCGATCACGCTGATCGCAGCCTCAGCCCAGCCTGCTCTTACCCAGGCACAGATCGCAATCCTGCTCCAGAATGCCATGTTTGTGGCAGGAATCGCTACGCTGATCCAGCTTTACCCCATATGGAAGATCGGTTCCAGACTTCCGGTTGTAATGGGAGTCAGTTTTACCTTTGTCACTGTTTTAAGTACGGTTGCAGCCAATTACGGTTATCCTGCCGTGATCGGCGCAGTTATGATCGGCGGTATCATGGAAGGAACCCTTGGCCTCCTTGCAAAATACTGGCGGAAGATCATCACACCGGTAGTTGCCGCTTCTGTCGTAACCTCTATTGGATTTTCACTGTTTACCGTAGGTGCCAGATCTTTTGGCGGCGGGTACAATGAAGATTTCGGCTCTGCGCAGAACCTGCTTCTTGGTACTATCACACTTGCTGTGTGTCTTCTCTGGAATGTACTCAGCAAAGGATATCTGAAACAGTTATCTGTGCTTGCCGGCCTGGTAGTCGGATACATCATTGCCATTTTTATGGGAAAAGTCGACCTTGGTTCCATCTTATCCGGAGGCCTTATTTCCCTTCCTCATCTGCTTCCTGTAAAACCGGAATTTCATGCAGGAGCCATTGTTTCCACCTGCATTATCTTCCTGGTATCTGCGGCGGAGACCATCGGCGATACTTCCGCACTTGTTTCTTCCGGACTGGACCGTGAGATCACTGGAAAAGAAATTTCCGGTTCTCTTGCCTGTGATGGTTATGCTTCCACGATCTCTTCCCTGTTCGGATGTCCTCCGGTAACATCCTTCTCACAGAATGTAGGACTGGTTGCTATGACGAAAGTCGTAAATCGTTTTACCATTATGACAGGAGCTGTATGTATGATCCTGGCCGGACTGCTGCCACCCATCGGAAACTTTTTCGCTTCACTTCCGGATTCTGTTGTGGGCGGATGTACCATTATGATGTTCGGTTCCATTCTAACATCTGGTGTACAGATGATCGCTTCCTGCGGTTTTTCCCAGCGGAACATTACCATTGTTTCTCTTTCCCTGGCCGTGGGAATTGGATTTACCACAGCAAGTGAAAGCGGGATCTGGGATATTTTCCCATCTATCATACAGTCTGTTTTTGCGGAAAATGTAGTTGCTGTTGTGTTTATCATATCTATTGTTTTAAGCTGTATCCTTCCTGAAAACATGGATATTGAAAAGATCAAAGAATAGGGATGTAAAAATGTTTAAAATTCTCATTGCGGAAGATGACCGGGAACTTCGCCAGCTTTTCCAGCATGTCCTGCTGAAAAACGGTTATACGGTAAAAGGGGTTTCCGACGGACAGGAAGCACTGAATGCCCTGGAAAAAGACTATTATGATCTGATCATCTCGGATATTATGATGCCAAACATGGACGGCTATGAACTGGTCCGTTCGCTCAGAGATGCCGGAGATTCCATTCCTGTACTTATGGTTACCGCCAAAGATGCTTTTGATGATATGCGTATGGGATTTCTGTCCGGTACGGATGATTATATGATAAAACCAGTTAATATCAATGAACTGGTTTTGCGGGTGGGTGCCCTTCTTCGTAGAGCACAGATGATCAATGAGCGGAAACAGCGGATCGGGGATACCATCCTGGAGTGCGATTCCCTGACGGTATCCACCTCCTCGGAAAATATGGTTCTTCCTCAGAAGGAGTTCATGCTTTTGTATAAAATGGTATCCTTTCCGGGAAAGATTTTTACCAGGCAACAGCTTATGGATGATATCTGGGGATATGATTCCGCAAGTGATGCCCATACTGTGGATGTCCACATCGGAAGGCTTCGGGAACGTTTCCGCGATAATCCGGATTTTAAGATCGTGACGATCCGTGGAGTTGGATATAAGGTGGTAAAAGCATGAAAAAGAAACCTTTCGAAAATTTAAGCATCCGCATACGTTTTATACTTATGATCATGCTGGAGCTTATCTGTGTATCTCTGATATCCTGGATTGTTATGGATGTACTGCATATTTCAGATGTTCCGTACATTGTATGGATCATCCTGGCCAGTGTGATCGCAGGGGGCGTTCTCAACAATTTCCTCAGTATCCGGTATTTTGGCCCTGTATTAAAGCTGGAAAAAGCCATGCAGCAGGTAGCAGAGGGAGATTTCTCCGTCCGACTAAAAACCGGAAAACATCTGAAGGAAATCCAGGACATTTATTCCAATTTTAATCTGATGGTCCAGGAACTGGAAGCAACGGAAATTCTGCAGACAGATTTCGTTTCCAATGTTTCCCACGAATTTAAAACACCCATCAGTGCCATTGAGGGATATGCAACTCTTTTGCAGGATAGTGACATGCCTATATCAGAAGAGCAGGAACAGTACATAGACAAAATCCTTTTTAATACCGGAAGGCTTTCACACCTGGCTGGAAATATCCTGCTATTGTCCAAAATTGAGCATCAGGCGATCCAGACCCGCCAGAACTGGTACCGCCTGGATGAGCAGATCCGGCAGTCCATTGTTATGCTGGAACCGAAATGGTCCGAAAAAGAGCTCGAATTTGATGTGGACATGGTAGATGTGGAGTATCTGGGAAATGAGAATCTCATCTGCCATGTATGGGACAATCTGCTTTCCAATGCCATCAAATTCAGTCCCTGTGGTGGTACGATCTATATCCGGATGATGCCGGAAGGGGAAAAGATCCGTTTTTCCATAGAAAACGAAGGGCCCCAGATCCGTGAAGACTCCATGAAACATATTTTTGACAAATTTTACCAATGCGACAGTTCCCATAAACAGGAGGGGAACGGTCTTGGACTTGCCCTTGTAAAACAGATCCTGAATCTGTGCAAGGGAACGATCTCTGTAGAAAATATTCCCGGAAGTGGCTGCCGTTTTACTGTTATACTGTAAAATAAATACTTTATTATATCTTGAAAATGAAAACAACGGACATCTTATTTTTACTACAATGAGGTGTTTCCGTTGTTTTTTATTTTGCACAAATTTTTTTATAAACTTCAACAATTGTTGAGAAACAGTTGATATTTGGTTGCAGATCATCTTTTAAAGTATAAGATAGTTATTTATAAAAAAACAGGAGATGTGAAATATGTTATTAAAAAAAGAACCTGCCTACAGGAAGGCAGAAAAGGAAGATTTTCCACTGATCCGGGAATTTATCCGGAGAAATTATAAAGACCGCTGGGAATTTGAGGAAGCACATACAGAAAAACGCCTGACCAGACTTTTGTTTTATACTTATATGATTTCCAGAGACAGTATTACCGTGGCAACCTACCGCGATCAGGTAGTTGGAGTGCTTATAACCGGCAAAGGATCCAAGGTCCGTTTTGCTCCGGTTTTTCGTCTGAAAAAAGGCTATCATTTCCTGCGCCTGAAACTTACCAGAGAAGGCCGCAAGAATCTGGAACATTTCAACAAACTTCAGGATATGAAAAAACAATTGACCATTTCCAGCGAAAACTCCGCTTCCCCAAATATCCTCTTTCTTTATGTGAGCAAAGATTATCGCAGAAACGGAATCGGTACCGGGCTTCTTAAACAGATTTTAGCAGAAAAAAATACCGATTGTTCTATATATATGGACCAGCTGGATCACAGAGCGTTTATGGAAAGCCATGGTTTCATAAAGAAAAACGAGGTTTCCCAGATGCGGGAGCTGAACAAAAAACGCTTCCGGGAAAGCGTAGCTCTTTATCAGAAGAAAACCCATTGAGAAATGCATTTATGAATTACACAGGAGAAAATATGATATGAGAAAAATTGGAATTATGGCTGACAGCCACAGCGGTATTTTAAAAAAGGAAGCAGAGGAACTGGATATTCATGTTCTTCCCATGCCTTTTTATCTGAACGGAGAACTTTTTCAGGAAGACTTAAATTTTTCCAGAAAAGGATTTTATGAAAAACTCCGTGATGGAGCAGATGTCTCAACTTCACAGCCTTCCCCTCAGGAGGTTATGGAAATGTGGGACGAAATGCTTTCATCTTATGAGCAGATCCTCTACATTCCGTTAAGCAGCAGTTTAAGTGGTTCCTGCATGACTGCTTCTGCCTTGTCGCAGGAACCAAAATACGATAATAAAGTGTTTGTGGTAGATAACGGACGGGTTTCCACACCTCTTCACCGCTCTATTCTGGATGCAATAGACCTGGTGGAAGATGGATATACAGCACAGCAGATCAAGGATATCCTGGAGGCTTCCCGTGAAAAAACCGTGATCTATGTTGGCTTAAGTACGCTGGAATATCTGAAAAAAGGAGGACGCATCAATGCCACCACAGCACTGGCCGCAAATCTTCTCAATATCAAACCGGTTATGAAATTTGGGACCGGTAAGCTGGATATTTTTCAGAAATGCAGAGGCATAAAGAAATCGAGAAAAGCCATGCTCGATGCCATGCACAACGAACTGGAAACAACTTTCAAAAAAGAATATGAGGCCGGAAAAATATATCTTATGGCTGCATCCAGCAGTACTTCGGAAGTTACCGCAGACTGGATCTCACAGATCCGGGAAAGCTTTCCGGGAATGGATGTGATGTGTGATGATCTTTCCCTTGGTCTTTCCTGCCATATTGGTCCGGACGGGCTGGGGATCGGATGCTCCTGCATGCCATTATAAAAAACGTTTCAATATTTTCTGCAAATAATCCAGAGTTGTGGTATGATATTGTTATAAATACATAACAGAAAGATTTTATCTGTTACTATAGCAATTCCAGCAATTCATGTTTTGTACAGTTCAACCTGATACAATCATTTCCGGGAATGCTATAATCAGAAGGGAGAAATTACCATGGCAAAAACAATCAAAGAATTAACACAGGATCTTCTTCAGGCACCCTCTGCATGCAAAGAAGTAAAAGAAGCGGCACAGAATTATCTGGATGCGGCAGGAACTGAGAAAGAAGCAGATGCGGCAACTGCTTACGTAAAAGAACTGGAAGCAGATATCATGCCCATCGACGGACTGATCTCTTTTGCAGGTTCTGACATGGGTGCTCAGGTATTTGGCGCAGATGGCGCAAAAAAGATCCTGGCTCACGCTGAGGAGATCAAAGCTGCAGGTGCAAAATACTGTGACTGCCCGGCATGTGCAGCCTGCGAAGCACTTCTGAACAAAAAATCTGAAATTCTGAAGTAATAGCATGGATCAGTTTGAAATTGAGGTCAAGCTTCCATTAAAGAATCTTAAGGAAACTCTGAAACTTCTGACAGATCAGGGATTTCATGAGACAGCAGAAATCAGGGAAGAAGATACCTATTTTAACAGCATCTACCATGATGTGAAAAAACGTGATGAAGCACTGCGAATCCGAACAAGCACAGACTGCAGATCCGGTATTTCCAAAACTCAGATTAATTTTAAAGGTCCAAAACTGGATAAAGTCTCCATGTCCCGAATGGAACTGGAAACAGAAGTATCCGATACAGAAGTGCTTAAAAATATTCTCATCCATCTGGATTTTTCTCCTGTAGCGTCGGTTATAAAACTGCGAAAATACCTGAAATGCGGCAGATTTACCGCCTGTCTGGATCAGGTAGAGGGACTTGGAGACTTTCTGGAGCTTGAAGTGATCGCAGAGCAGGAAAGCGAACGGGAAGAAATTTTATCCAGGATGGAAGATCTTCTTGCCATATTGGGATATCACATGTCAGATACTGTACAGACTTCTTATCTCAGTATGCTTCAGAAAAAGGCTGCACATACAGAAGCAGATGGATATCTTGCCTGATTCGGTTAAACTGGCAGGAATATTTTCGTATAAGTATTTAAGCTACAGAATACGAAAATGTTCCTGCTTTTTCTTTTCTTACAATATTATAAATTCCACATTATAAAACAACATCAAACCACATTCAAATCACATGATATTTCCATTGATTGTTTGCTTTTTTGTTGCTTTATGTTTACTTTTATGTGGTTTGTTGAATGCTTACAATGTTTTTTGTGTTGTGAGTGTGGATTTGTTGACATTTTTTCAAAAAAGGTCTTTACAAATCCACATCATCGGTCGTATAATAAAGCCACAAACAACAAGAAACAATATAAAAAGATTGAAATCTCAACAACAAACCACATATAAACACGGAGGGAATATAATATGAAAATTCTTGAATCTAAATTTGTACAGGGCTTTATCAAAATGGCGGATGATGGATATCAGCAGGGATGGCATGAGAGAAACGGCGGAAACTTAAGCTATCGTCTGAAAGCAGAAGAAGTGGAGATGATCCGTCCACGACTGAACGCCCCAGGAGAGTGGATCCCTATTGGTGTTGAAGTTCCGGGGCTTGCAGGAGAGTTTTTCCTGGTAACCGGAAGCGGCAAATATTTCCGTAATATTATCGTTGACCCGGAAGTATGTCTTGCGATCATCGAGCTTGACGAAACAGGAACAAATTACCGTATTCGCTGGGGACTGGTGGAAGGTGGCCGTCCGACCAGTGAGCTTCCAACTCATCTGATGAACCATGAAGTAAAGAAAAAACTTACCAACGGAAAACATCGTGTTATTTACCATGCACATACTACCAATACCATTGCACTTACCTTTGTTCTTCCTCTGGATGACAAAGTATTCACCCGTGAACTCTGGGAATCTGCAACGGAGTGTCCGGTAGTATTCCCGGATGGTGTTGGTGTCATCGGATGGATGGTTCCAGGCGGAAGAGATATCGCTGTCAAAACCGCAGAACTGATGAAAAAATATGACGTCGTCATCTGGGCACATCATGGAATGTTCTGCTCCGGCGAGGACTTTGACCTGACCTTCGGCCTTCTTCATACTGTTGAAAAATCCGCAGAGATTCTGGTTAAGATCTTATCCATGGCTCCACAGAAACTGCAGACTATCACACCGAATGATTTCCGTGCCCTTGCAAAAGATTTCAAAGTAACTCTGCCGGAAGAATTCCTTTACGAGAAGAAATAAGATCCTTCATATGATACAAATTATACAGCCTGTATTTCTCTGAAAATTTATCGGAAACAACCAAATATTTGCTGATTTTTGCTGATAAATCTGGTATGATAAAAACATATCTGGTTTATCAGCAAATTAATTTCAGAAAGGATATGGATAAAGTATGGAAGAATTATATAAAGCGATCGAGGAGAAGATCAAGGAAAGCGGATACCCGCGAAAGATTTCCGGAGAAGAGGTTTACGATGACATCTGTGATCAGATTGACGGAAAGGAAAACGGAAGTTATGTGCTGCTTTCCAAGTTTGATGATGATGTGATCTTTGAATATCATATCACGATCATGGACAGCGAGTTTAATCTGGGTGTTCTTACCATGCGTACTCCAGAAGGCGTATTTGAAACGGATTTTGATAAATAATATTCTATATCTGTTTTAATAGTGGATATAAAACGTATATAAATATAGAGGCGTTCGATTTACATAACGTATATTATGTGAACCAACCACCTCTATATTATTATTTACACCCATACATCTCAGGATACGTCAAGCGGATATTCGCAATCCGCTTCGCTACTTGCTCATAACCAAATAATTGCTACGCAGCTTATCAGTCCTCACGAAGCCGTACAGCCTTGGCCGCCTGACGCCGCCTGGCATCGTCCAGAGCCGCATAATGCTTCTTGGTAGTATTGACATCCTTATGTCCAAGAACATCCGCTACAAGATAAATATCGCCGGTTTCCTGATAAAGCGCTGTGCCATATGTACTTCGCAGCTTGTGAGGCGTGATCTTTTTGGTAGTTGTGATCTCTCTGGCATATTTTTTCACCAGATTCTCGATAGCCTGGACACCGATCCGGCGACGCTGGGTAGAATAGAAGAGTGCATGCTCATGGCCGGCCAGAGGTGTAATATTTTCCCGCACTTCCAGATATTTTTTCAGAGCTTTTTCTACCTCCGGACCAAAATAAACGACCATCTCATTTCCACCTTTTCGTGTGACCTTGATCCCGTTATTTTTGAAATCCACATCCTCAACATCCAGTCCGACACATTCAGACACACGAATTCCCGTACCAAGGAGAAGAGTAACAATAGCAAGATCTCTGTCCTTTGTCTTTTCATAATACATACGTTTCTGACCAGTCAGAGTATCCCCACAATGTTCAATATAATCAAGAAGCAGAGCGACTTCATCTGTATCCAGGCGGATGATACTTTTGTCATGGATCTTGGGAACATCAATAAGAACTGACGGATTCGTGGTGATCATTTCGTGCTTATAATAATAAGCATAAAAACTCCGCAGCGCAGAAATTTTACGTTTGACACCGCGTTCGCCGTTTGTTTCGGTTTTGGAAGAGTCCGCGGATTTATAAACCTTCAGATATTCTTCATATTCCTCAAGATCAACAGCCTTGATCTGGTCCAGGACATCCACCGTGAAATCCTTCATTGTTTTATCTTTAAACATTGGATTCTGATCTAATAAAAACTGAAAAAATATGCGGATATCGTACGCATAGGAAATTCTGGTCTTGGTCGTTGTGGTTGCATCAATAGCACGAAAATAATCCCGGCAAAATGGAGGAAGCGTTTTCAAAACTTCTCGAAGCTTTAAAACATTGTCAATGTCATTTTGTTCGTGGTAAGTAATTTTATTCTCCATAAAAACTCCTTTATAATAATTGTCACAAACCTATTTTATATTATCACAAAAACAACCATATTTCCAGAAAACCAGGAACAGATTGGGATAACCAGAAATCCCTCATAAGAAGTAGTTACTCACTCATCTATATCTATACGACAAACCCGAGTTTTTCAAATAGATGGGTAGTATAAACAGCTACTTCCTGCAAAATTGCCTGTTTTTGATAAATTTTCAAGTAAATAAAGTGCCTCCTTATGGAAGCACTTTTTATTATTATTTGTCGTTACCCTCTGAGGTTTTCATCAAAAATAACGGTAAACGGTCCGTCATTTTCCAGAGATACTTTCATATCTGCACCAAAAATTCCGTGTTCCACAACCGGAACCTGTTTACTGGCTTCTGAAATAATATATTCATATAATTTATTTGCTTCATCTGGCGCACCGGCTTCTATGAAACTTGGACGATTTCCCTTACGGCAGTTTGCATATAAAGTAAACTGTGAAACCAAAAGCAATTCCCCGTTTACATCTGCCAGGGATAAATTGGTCTTTCCATTTTCATCCTCAAAAATACGAAGTCCCAGAAGTTTTTTCAAATACCAGTCTGCATCTTCCCTGGTATCCCCACGGCCAACGCCGATCAGAACAAGAAATCCTTTTCCAATTTTTCCAACTGTTTCTCCATCTACTTTAACTTCTGCATGATTTACACGCTGAATTACAAATTTCATCGTTTATTCTTCCTCCGTCTGTTTTTCTGTTTCAGTCGAAAACCTATATATTTTGCCTGGACAAACTTGGCCAAAAATGCAAACATTCGTTTGATTTCGTTCCATGCTCCGGTCCACACTCTGTGTTTTTCTGCTTTTATTGCAACTGCCTGCATTTTTGCTTTTGTTGCAGATTCTTTTACCGGCATGGGCAACGCTTTTCCGGAAACGGGATCTACACAGTCAATATCTTTATAAAACTCAGCATCTGCAGACATCTCTTTTTCATCAAGGCTACGTCCGATCAGCTTCCATACAGCCGCATTCAGAACCGCAAAAACCGGAACGCCGACAATCATTCCCGGAACTCCGAATAAACCACCGCCAACCATAATTGCAACAATGACCATGAAACTGGACAATCCGGTAGATTCCCCCAAAATCTTAGGTCCAAGAATATTTCCATCAAACTGCTGAAGAACCAGAATAAAGATCAGGAAATACAGACTCTGAATCGGATCTACCAGCAAAATAAGAAGAATACACGGAATCGCTCCAAGATATGGTCCAAAAAACGGGATAACGTTTGTCACGCCAACGATCACACTGACCAGAATCGCATATGGCGTTCCAATGATGGATGTTCCCACATAACACAATACACCGATAATTGCAGAATCCAGGATCTTGCCACTGATAAATCCGCCAAAAGTCTTATGCGTAAAACGCATGGAATGAACAAGAAAAGTCGCCCATTTGGCCGGTAGAACCGCATAGGTAGCCATTTTGGCCTTTGCAACAAATCCCTCTTTATCTGCCAGGATATAAAGTGATACAATCGCTCCAATAAGGAAATTCTTCAAAAAAACAAGAAGATCCAGAAAACTCGCAGATATGTTTTTCATCATGGACTGCATCTGAGGAAGGATCGTATTTGTCAGATATTCCTGCAATCTGCTGGAATACTGGTTGATCTGGCTGATCATATCCGGATTCAGCTTCCAGCCCTTTTCCACAACGGAATTCAGCCAGTTCTCCACAACATTTACATAATGAGGAAAACTGTAGATGATATTCATGATACTTCGGATCAACTGCGGAAGGATCATCATGACAAGGGCATAAATGATCAGGAACATAAAAAACACAGAAAGAATTACACAGATCCAGCGTACTACTTTTCTGCCCTTTTTCTGAAGGGTTTTGTGTCTTTTTTCAAAAATAGGAAAAATAATCTTCCGCTCCAGAAAATTAACAATGGGGGTTAACAGATATGCTATGGCGGCTCCATAAATGATCGGCGCCATAATGCTGAAAAATGTTTTAATTCCGGTAACCAGGGATTTCATATGGAAAATCCCGTAATAAAATAAAATACTGGCAGCAATGACCAGAAATGCAGTCACACCTAACTGCACGTAGCGATGATTCCAACGAATTTTCATAGTAATTTCCTCCACCATGTGATTATAACATAGCATCTCCGGTTTGTGTCTAAAAAAAGCATAAACATTCTCTCTCAAAACTCATAAGGATGAATTCTGTCTGTATTTTTTCGCTGATACCGAAAACACCCTGCCATAAAATGGCAGGGTGCCTATAAAAATCTGACGTTTATTTTTTCAGGCTGTCATAAATGTGAATGGCTTCAATAATGGCCTTTGCAGTTCCATCAATACCAAGCTTGCTGCTGTCCAGACAAAGATTATAGCTGTCGGCAGATCCCCATTTCTTATTGGTGTAATAATTATAGTAACTGGAACGGCTCTTGTCTGTTTTGTTGATCATGTCTTTGGCTTCTTTGGCGTTCTTATTGTATTTCTGGGAAATACGGTTGATACGCCAGTCAAGATTTGCATGGACAAATACGCTGAAACAATCCGGATTATCTGCAAGTGCATAATCTGCACATCTGCCTACCATTACACAGGGGCCTTCTGAAGCAAGCTTCTTGATCGCCTCAAACTGTGCAAGAAAAATCTTATGGTTCATAGGCATATCTGTAAACCCTGCGGATGAATATCCAAAAGAATACGTATCCATTACAAGAGAATAAAGAAAACTGTTTGTAGGTTTCTCATCATGATGCTCAAACAGTTCCTTACAGATTCCACTATCATTGGCTGCGTGCTCCAGCAGCTCTTTATCATAGCATTTAATTCCAAAATACTTAGCAACTTCCTGGCCGATCTGTCTTCCGGCACTACCATATTTACGACCAATTGTAATAATAGAACTTGTTGTATTGTTACTCATAACAGCCACATCCTTTCTGCTTCGATTCAGCAAATTCATAAATATGAACTTCGCTTCCTCTTTAATACAGCTATTATACACTATATTTCACAAGTTTTCCAGTTATTTTCGCAATTTTGACAGCAATTTAACAAAATATTCCGGAAGTGGAGCTGTAAATTCCATATATTCACAGGTACGTGGATGAACAAACCCAAGAATCATTGCATGAAGAGCCTGTCCCTCCAGATGATAGGGATTTTTTGAAGACCCATATACCGTATCTCCCAGAAGTGGATGTCCGATGCTGGCCATATGCACGCGGATCTGATGGGTACGCCCTGTTTCTAGCCGGCATTCCACATAGGTTGCCTGTCCAAAACGTTCCAGTACTTTGTAATGTGTTACCGCATCTTTCCCATTTTTGTAATTGATGGCCATTTTTTTACGATCTGTTGGATGACGTCCGATAGGACCTTCTATGGTTCCCTCGTCCTCTTTCAGATTTCCCTGTACAACTGCACGATAACGTCTCCGGATACTGTGGCATTTCAGCTGTTCTGCCAGATCCCGGTGGGCCGTATCGTTCTTGCACACCAGAAGCGCACCGGTAGTATCTTTATCAATTCTGTGGACAATTCCAGGTCTCATCACCCCGTTGATCCCGGAAAGGCTGTCACCACAATGGGCCATAACCGCATTTACCAGTGTTCCCTGATAATGCCCGGCAGCAGGATGTACCACCATTCCTTTGGGCTTATTAACGATCAGCACATCTTCATCCTCATAAAGAATATCCAGCGGAATATCCTCCGGAACAATATCCGGTTCACTGGAATCCGGAATCTCCAGATGAATTCTGTCGTTTTCCCTGACCTTATAATTGGATTTGGCAGCCTTATCCCCAACTGTAATCTGTCCATCTTTCAGAAGTTTCTGAATGAACGACCTGGAAAGACCGCTGTCTTTTTCTGCAAGATAGCGGTCGATTCGTATACCTGATTCTTCTTTTTCTACTGTATAATCGTATATTTCCATTTTATATCTCCTGCAAAATCAGATGAATCCATCATCCTCTGACCAAATCACCGTTTAATATTCAGAAATGAAAAATCATCATCTCTGTATTTGGTACACACAAACAGAATCAGAAAAATCCCACTTGCAACCACATAAATATCTGCCAGATTAAACACCGGAAAATCAATCAGGGAGAAATAGATAAAATCAATCACATATCCTCTGAAAAAACGATCAATAAAATTTCCCAGAGCACCGGCAGCAAGTACGGTAGCAATCGTAAGTAACGGCAGATAAAAACGCTCTTTTGGAATACGGATCCATGCATAGAGAATCACTCCCAGAAACAGCACACTTACAATTGCAAAGAAAAGTACACTTCCCTGAAACATTCCAAAAGCAATTCCCCTGTTTTCCGGATAAAGATAATGAAGTTCAAGTACACCGGGAATCAGCGAAATCGACAGTTGCCCTTTCAGATACAGATATGACAGCCATTTCGCCACCTGATCTGCGGCTACAAGTAAGATCATCAGGAAAATATCCCCTGCCAGACATTTGCCAGGAGACATTTTCTGATGATGGTTAACACGGCTGATCATAAAGTTATCTCCTGAATACAGGATAACAGTTCTTCATCGGTAACTGTTTTGTCAATAAAACTTTTTCCGATGCCGTCCATCAGGATAAACTTAATATGACCCTGTTCCATTTTTTTATCTTTCTTTGTTGCCAAAAGAACTTCTTCCGGAATAAGGCCATCTACATGTACAGGAAGACCATAGTCCGCACATCCCTGACGAATTTCCTGATATTCTTCTTCTGTCAAAAGTCCTCGTTTCATGGAAAGATACGCCGCAGCTACCAGTCCGGCTCCCACACACTGCCCATGAAGCAAGGTGAAATTCTTGAGTTTTTCTACCGCATGACCTACGGTGTGTCCCAGGTTGAGAAGTGCACGCTCTCCCTGCTCCTTTGGATCACGCTCCACAACACCAGCTTTGATCTCACAGCATTTGCGTACCATTCTGGCAATCCGTTTCATGTCCAGCTTTTTAATCTCTTTCTGCTCACGGCATACAAAACGGAAAAATTCTTCATCACAGATCAGTCCTGTTTTCAGGATCTCACCCATTCCACACGCAAACTGTTCTGCCGGCAGAGAAGAAAGAGTACTCATATTCATATAAACAAGACGTGGCTGATGAAAAGCTCCAACCATATTTTTATACTGCTGGAAATCTACTCCTGTTTTTCCACCAACGCTGCTGTCTACCTGAGCAAGTAACGTCGTTGGAACCTGAATAAAATCAATTCCTCGAAGATAAGTAGCCGCTCCAAATCCGGTAAGATCACCTACAACACCGCCACCCAGAGCAACAAGAAGACTTTTTCGATCAAGTCCGTTACTAATCAGTGCCTGATACAAGCTGGAAACGGTATCCAGATTTTTATTTTTTTCTCCGGCCTCAAAAGTAAACACGGAAATATCAGAGCTTACTTCACTTAAAGCTTTTTTTACAGGTGCTTCATACAATGGACCTACATTAGAATCTGTTACAATACAGATTTTTCTGTCCGCAAGTCCTTCTTCTCTCATAACCTGAGCCAGATTGGAAAAATCCTCTTCAAAACAGATTGGATATCTAAAATCCCCCTCACGCTTTACAAGTAATTTTGATTCAGCCATCGCGTTTTCCTCCTTGCTGTCAGATATAAAGCAGAATACGTACACCGAGACGTCCTTTTTTCGTCCGGCGGGATACTCCATCAAAAATAAAACGTCCTTTTTTTCGAACGGATATAATATCGCCTTCTTTAGGCTCATAGCCATTGGATGTAATCAGTTTTCCATTTACAAATACAAGACCTTCTTCAATACAATGTACAATACTGCTTCTTGACGTCCCAAAAGCCAGTGCGATCAATGAATCCAGACGTACAGAAGCACAGGTACCTGTAATTGGTGTCATTTTCGGCTGTGGAAATTCACCGGGGTCTTCTATCCTGGAAGCCACAACGGTGGTATGTCTTACACGGCACAGATTCTCCAGAAAAAAATCTGTCATTCTATGCAGGCAGAAGAAACTCGCCGTATGGTCTTCTATGAGAATATCACCCACAACACTTCTGTCAACGCCAAGGTTCAGTATTGCTCCAAGATAATCCCGGTGTGTCAAATCTTCCGAAAATTTTACTGCTTTGGGCTCCAGGCGGATGCAATCAATGGGATATTCCCATGTAAAAGTAAGAGCATCAGAATGAAAGGCTACCATCTGACGCTCTGCATTTTCATATCCTCCAAAACTTTCTGCTGTTACGCCCAGCTTATGAAAATTCTGACTGTTTAAAATATTTTGTTCATTTAAATTAAGAAAATCCGTAAATGTGGTAATATCCCGCTGATATGCCATGTTTGCCAACTCACGGATTCTCTTGATAAAAAGTTCTTCTTTATCCATGGAATCAGTAACCCACTCTTACAGATGGTACAGATCCTCCAAGGATATTCTGAAGATCACCGGTAATATCCACATTGTATGGTCCAAGTACAAAAATATAGCTGGATACCTGCTGAAGACTTCCTCCAAGAGAATAACATGCTCCAGAAGTAAAATCAATGATCCTCTGAGCAAGTTCCACATCAATTCCTTCAAGATTCAGAATCACTGTAGAATTTTCAACAAGTGTATCTGCAATCTCTCTTGCCTCTTCCATAGTAGTTGGTTTAATTACACACACTTCCATATTTACTGACTGTGAGGAACGTTTACTTGTACGCATAGGTGTGATCTTAGACGAAGGCGCTGGTCTGGAAACACGTTCCTGTTTTACAGGAGCTTTGGCAGCAGCTGTTTTTGCACTTACTTTTGGAGCAGAAACCTTCATCGGTTCTTCCTCCGGCTCATCGTCCAGAAAATCGTCTTCCTCTTCTACATTCTTTTTCTTGGAAAACTTCTCAAAGAATTTCTTCTTTGGCTTCTCTTCCATATCATCGTCATCATCGAGGAAATCGTCATCATCATAATCGTCCTCATCCTCAAGAATACTATCATCCAATAATTCGTCATCGTCATAATCGTCGTTCAGTTTGATGGCATCTAAAAATTTATCTAAAACGCCCATTTTAAATCTCCAATCTTATTAGTCTTATATTGCGTAATTTCTTGCACCGAAAATACCGGTACCTACACGCACCATTGTAGCGCCCTCCTGCACGGCGACCATATAATCTCCGGTCATTCCCATACTCAGAACACTCATAGTAACATTATTAATGTTTTTAGCTGCAATGTCAACACTTAATTTCTTGAGTTCACGGAAAATTTCACGATTTTCCTCAGCATTTTCTACATAAGGAGCAATTGTCATAAGACCTTTGATCTGTATATGTGGAAAACTTGCAATCTGTTCAATAAACGGCAAAACTTCTTCCGGCTTTAATCCAAATTTGCTCTCTTCCTGAGCTACATTTACTTCTATAAGAATCGGTACGACTACATCCTTTTTCTCTGCCTCTTTTTCTATGGTTTCAGCCAGTCGAAGAGAATCTACAGAATGAATCATCGCAACCTTATCCACAATATATTTTACTTTGTTACGCTGCAGATGTCCGATCATATGCCACTGAACATCCGCCGGCATCTGATCATATTTATCCACAATCTCCTGTACTTTATTTTCTCCGAAAACGCGTGCACCTGCAGCATAAGCCTCCTGAAGCATTTCCACTGGCTTTGTCTTGCTGACGGCAATAAGTGTAACCTCTCCAGGATCTCTATTTACTTTCTTACAGGATTCTTCAATATTTTTCTGTACCTGTACTAAATTTTCCGCTACCATAGCCGAAAGCCTCCTTTATTAATAAAGTATATCTTGTTCACTTACTTTATCTGCATTTTTTACAATACGGTCATATCTGACAAGTCCATTATATGTTTCTTTGGAAACAACCGCGTATTCTTCATTTTCATCCAGAATTTCAATTCTGCGAAATACAGCATACCCTTGGTTGATGCAGTAAACGCCCTCCAGAACTTCTGTATCTCCGATTACAAACTTTTCTCCGCTGTCCGGATCAATGATTGCATCGCCTTCATTGAATTTACTTTTATCAACGTAATAAATATAACTTACTTTCTGTGTTTTTTCATCCGTAGCCTCATCACGTCCGTAAATACCCGTATTTATAAACGTTGTAGTGCTGTTTCCTTTTTTGTTTCTGCCTGAAAGCATAAAGCCTGACTGCTGTGTATCTTTATCCGTTGTCATATATTTCGAGGGAATTGCATAAAATTCCTTCGTTACTATAGATGATAACGGAACTTTCAGTCCGGTCACATTATTGGTAACCAGTTCTATTTCAAGGAAACGATCCGATGCATAACGGATAAGACCTTTATTGAAATCAATCTTTCCATATTTAGATCCATCAATCTCCTTAATGGAAAAATCTCCGGTCTGAGTCAGATCATCTTTTAAAAATTTAACACGTATGGATGTGCGGTCTTTCAGATTGGCAGCCTGTTTTTCACTTAACGGAATCAAAAGACTCCATCGTTCATCCGTGATAATTGTATAAATATCATCTCCGGCATTTACCTGGCCATCTGTTTTCAGATCTGTTTCCTGATAAGAATTCTGATCAAAATCAGCTGCTGTAACGGTATCGACGGTTTTGGATTCATATCCATCCGTAGAATACAAAATAATACCGTCTGTCTGGGCACGACGTATATTCGGGTCACTGGAAGCTGTTGTTGTAGTTGTTGTAACTTCCTCCCCGTCTTCGTTCACTGTACTGGTCGTAGATACACTGGAGTTATCAGAAGCATACTGAAGAATGCTTCCGTTCAGCTGATATTTAAAACTGTATGTACTGTTAAATTTACTTGCATCAAACCCTTTGGAAAAACTCTGCATATTACTGCGGATATCCGTCAGCTCCTCCTTACTCAGAGAAGAACCGCTGCCCGCAGCCTTGGAGCTGTTTAAACTGTATACAGCTCCATTTGCATTGATCTTGGTTCCCTCTCTTGCATAATAGGTAACATACCCACCAGCATCTGCCTGTACTACATTTTCTGTCATAATAGACAATCCGGTGTATGTTTCATTCATGGACAAAGGACCTGACGGAACCTGATAGGACTCCATATGAGAAGCCGTAAGATAAAGAATCACACTGAAAATCATATAGATAAGTATCGCTCCAAACATTACCGTTCCAATGTTCAGACCAAAAATTTTACGAAGTTTTGCCAGTATTCCAGGTGTGCTGCTGGAATGCGTTTTATTATCAGGCAAATGAATGCCTCCTTTACATCTTTCATCTCTTAAAATCCGTTTTATTGTAACATTTTCTTTTCCTGAATACAAGCTCTAAAACGGGCGAACATACTTTCCGAATATCCGTTTGCTATTTTCGCAAAAATATGTTATAATATTCAAAATATAATTTCGTGACGCTGTCATATCATATCCGGCAGCAGATAAACTTTAACCCAGGGAGGTAAATACATATGACATATGGCAGAATCAGCAAAAAACAGCAGGAAATACTGGATTACATGAAAAATGAAATTCTCAACAGAGGTTTTCCGCCTTCTGTACGTGAGATCTGTGAAGCAGTAAATCTGAAGTCCACCTCTTCTGTTCACTCTCACCTGGAAGCTCTCGAAAAAAACGGATATATTCGCAGAGATGCAACCAAACCCCGTGCAATTGAAATTATAGACGATAATTTCAATCTGGTACGCCGTGAGGTTGTCAATGTCCCACTTGTAGGTACCGTTGCAGCCGGACAGCCGATCCTGGCTGTCGAAAACATTGATGCCTACTTTCCAATCCCGGCAGAATATATGCCAAATGAACAGAGCTTTATGTTAACAGTAAAAGGTGACAGTATGATCAACGCAGGTATTTTTGACGGTGATCAGGTGCTTGTAAAACAGCAGTCCACCGCCGAAAACGGAGATATGGTAGTTGCTCTGATTGATGATTCTGCCACAGTCAAAACATTCTATAAAGAAAATGGTTATTATCGTCTTCAGCCGGAAAATGACAATATGGAACCGATTATTATCACTGGAAACCTGAAAATCCTTGGCAAGGTATTTGGAGTGTTCCGCTTCTTTTCTTAAACTGCAGTTTCCAGTTATATGAAAGCAGCAAAAATGCGGTATCTGTTTAAAGGATACCGCATTTTTTGTTCAGCTTGTTTAACCAAATCAAGTAAGTAGCGAAGCGGATTGCGAATATCCGCTTGACTCTATACGAAGTTATTCTTTGCCTTTCATGGTTTACATAATGTTTTTACAGTAAACTTTAAAACAAAATTTATTCTTCACCCTCTGCCAGAAATTCCTGTGCGTCAAGAATCTTTCCGTCTCTCCAGATTCTCTCCAGATCATAAAACAGTCTGTTCTCTTCGTCAAAGATATGGATGATCATATCGCCATAATCCATAAGAACCCAGCTGGAGTTTCTGGTTCCCTCGATCTGTTTTGCCTCATATCCGGCACGGCCAAGCATCTCATCTGCGTTGTCAACCATTGCCTGTACCTGATTCTGGTTGGAAGCACTTGCGATCACAAAATAATCTGCGATTACGGAAACCTCATGGATATCAATGATCTTGATATCTTTTGCTTTTTTATCATCCAGTGCCTTGCAGGCAATCCGGACCATCTCTTTTTCGATACTCATAGAATTTTAATCCTCCTGTCTGTTGGCTGCATCCTGCATTTTTCTGTCATGGAGGTCTTTATAATAAACATAAGCATCCCTGGTCGTACTGTCGATCTCCTTGGGATTTTCCTCCAGATATTCCAGTGTATCTTTCAAAATCTCATACATACACTCATCCAGATCTTCAAAAGCGATCTTTCGAACTTTTGGAAGATTCGGGGCTTTGTCACGCATTGGTTCGATATAATCTGAGATATATACAATCTTCTCAAGAAGACTCATTCCCGGTCTTCCTGTCGTATGATACGTGATCGCTGTCAGGATCTCTTCATCTTTAATGTCATATTTACTGCTGGCCACATAAGCCCCCAGTTTTGCGTGAAGAAGAAATGGATGATCCTTTTCAAAATCTGATACCGGAATATCATGCTGGCTGCACAGTTTCAGTTTCTTTTTATTAGGAATGCACTTTGCACTGTCATGAAGAAGACCAGCAGCCTGTGCATCCTCCAGATCATAACCATAAACCATGGCAAGTGCGGCACAGGTGTACATAACTCCCATCGTATGCTCAAATCTGGCTTCATCCAGATATTTGGAAAGTTTCTTTTTTATCTTGATAAAATCATATTTTCCCATCTGAATCATTTCCTTTATATATATCGTTTTTCTCAATATAGGAAATCACAGGTTGTGGAACGTAGTAGCGGAGACTTTGTCCGCTTTTGTGCCAGGAACGGAGAAGTTCACTGGACACATCAATATTCATGGTATCCAGTCGGATAAATTTCCCGTTATACTTTTGAGCCAGAAGTTTCATCTGCTGATCAAGTTCCTTTAACGGAGTGTGATCTCTGGTTGCCACTACCAGCACTGCTTCCTGACAGATGCGTCCCGGTTCCCTCCAGGTATCAAAATTATAAAGGGAATCCGCACCGATAATAAAATAATATTCTGTATCCGGATTCGCTGCATTCAACTGTTCCAACGTCCGGTAAGTATACGTATAGCCTTCCTCATGCATCTCGATCAGAGACAGCTCAAAATGAGGATTGTCCTTTATGGCAAGACGAACCATTTCCGCACGCTGTTCATCGGTAGCCCGGCCTTTCCGGTTTCGTTTATGCGGGGGATTTCCACAGGGCATAAACAAAACCTTATCAAGGCCCAGCTGTTCATAGGCTTTTTCTCCCAGAATCAGATGTCCCATATGAATGGGATCAAAAGTGCCGCCCATGATTCCTATTTTTTTTACTTTTTTGCTCAATTATGACCTCCCGAAATTACGGAAGAATGATCTTTTTCTTATCCTTTTTACCTTCTCTGTAGAGAACGATCTTTTTACCGATCACCTGTACTACCTGAGATCTTGTTCTCTCTGCAAGGACCTGTGCCATTTCACGTGGGTCTTCCAGACAGTTCTGAAGAACACTGATCTTGATCAGCTCTCTTGCTGCAAGAGCTTCCTCAACAGCAGCAGTATTTTCAGGAGTAAGACCTCCCTTGCCAAGCTGAAGAATCGGATCCATGGTCATGGCAAGGCCTTTTAAATATGCTCTCTGCTTACTTGTCATTTGTCATACCTCTTATTTATAATAATCAAAATCAAAGCCATACATACGAACTGTGTCGCCTTCCTGGATACCTGCTTTTTCCAGTTCTTCCAGAATGCCGCCTTCTTTTAGGAATCTCTGGAAGAACGCAAATCCCTTCTCAGAATCCAGATTTGTATAGCCAAGCATTTTTTCAATCTTAGGACCTTCCACAAGAAAGACTTCCGGATCTTCTTCACTGCGTTCCACAGTAAACGGAAGATTCTCATTTACCAGAACATCTTCAGGGAAGAATTCCTGTTCAAACACAACCGGTTTCATAGGACTCTTGTCCAGAAGCTCTTTCACATGGAAAAGAAGCTCTCTGACACCCTGTCCGGTAACTGCTGAAATCGGATATACAGAAATACCCTGCGGTTCAAATTCTGCTCTCAGCCGGTCAATGGGGTTTTCTTCTCCATCGTCGAAAATACAGTCGATCTTGTTGGCTGCGATCACCTGCGGTCTTGCCGCGATTTCCGGATTGTAAGCTTCCAGCTCTTTATTGATCTTGTGGATATCTTCTACCGGATCACGACCTTCTACGGAAGCTGCATCTACAATGTGGATGATAACTCGTGTACGCTCAATATGACGGAGGAATTCATGTCCAAGTCCCACACCCTCCGATGCACCCTCGATCAGTCCCGGGATATCTGCGATAACAAAACCGCCGTTATCCGTATCTACAACGCCAAGATTCGGGCTTAATGTTGTAAAGTGATAGTTGGCGATCTTCGGCTGTGCATTGGTCACACGGGAAAGGAAAGTGGATTTACCAACATTCGGGAATCCTACCAGACCAACATCAGCGATCACTTTGAGCTCAAGGAGAACTTCAAGCTCCTGAGCCGGCTGTCCTGGCTGTGCGTATTTCGGTACCTGCATAGTAGCTGTTGCGTAGTGCTGATTGCCTTTTCCGCCACGGCCGCCCTTTAACACGATCTGTCTGCGGTTCTCACCGGACATATCCGCAATGACCTTGCCGGATTCCGCATCCATGATGACCGTTCCTTCCGGAACTTTCAGGACAACATCTTTGCCATCGGCACCATGACAGCGTTTTTTACCGCCCTCCTGGCCATCCTCAGCTTTATATTTTCTTCTGTGTCTGTAGTCTCCGAGAGTATTCTGCCCCTCGTCGATCTCAAAAATCACATCACCGCCACGACCGCCATCGCCGCCGTCCGGGCCACCATTCGGCACATACAGCTCACGGCGGAAGCTTACATGTCCGTCGCCGCCTTTACCGGAGCGGATAATGATCCTTGCTCTATCTGCAAACATATTACACCTCTATTCCAAAAAAAGGCTCCAAACCGGATCGATTTGAAGCCTTTTACCTATTTCATTACTCTGCGTCTACAGGAACGATAGAAACCTGTTTCTTATCGCGACCTTTTCTTGTGAATCTTACGACTCCGTCTGTAAGTGCAAATAAAGTATAGTCTTTACCGCAGCCTACGTTTTCACCTGGGTGAATCTTGGTTCCGCGCTGTCTGTAAAGAATGTTTCCGGCTTTTACAAACTGTCCGTCTGCTCTTTTCGCACCTAATCTCTTAGACTCGGAATCACGACCGTTCTTTGTAGAACCAACTCCCTTTTTATGTGCGAATAACTGAAGGTTCATCTTCATCATTGTTGTTACACCTCCTTGACTTTTACTGTCAAATATCGATTGTTATAACTACCAGCAATTTCCGTCAGACCGAGAAGTAAGGAATCCATAAGGAGCATCCCCCGTTCAGAAAGATCATTTCTGAAATGAATGGAAACAAATCCATCCTTTTCCTGCACATCAAATTTATCATCTGTAAACTTCTCAAGAGAATTTACAGTGGTAATAATCAGTGCAGACACAGCAGCACAGACAATATCCTGTCCAGCTTCCGCATAACCGGCATGTCCCTTCGAAATAAATTCTACGTAAGATCCGTTTTTCTTTCTGACTTTAATTGTAATCATGATGACACCAGATTAACCGTTAATCTTTTCGATCTTAACTTTGGTGTACTGCTGTCTGTGTCCGTTTTTCTTGTGATATCCAGTTTTGCGTTTGTATTTGTAAACGATGACCTTGCGATTCTTACCGTTTTCAACTACAGAAGCGGTAACACTGGCATCTTTTACATCTTCGCCAACTTTTAATCCGTCATTGCTAACTGCGATTACGTTGTCAAATGTTACGGTTTCACCAGCTTCTACACCGAGCTTTTCAACTTTAATTACGTCACCCTCGGCAACCTTGTACTGTTTACCACCTGTTGCAATAATTGCGTACATCTGTGGCACCTCCTAATTATTTACTCGCCAAATTCGGTGGCTTCTGTCTTAAAACTGAAGCTCTTTAACCTCTTTGTGCGGCATACTCGATTATCATAACAGCGACTTACTGTTCTGTCAATAGTTTTTTTGACATTTTTATTATTTTTTTGCAATTTCCCGGATATCTTCAATCACAGGGCGTCTTACTTTCTTTCTGGTCATTTCCAGGATGTGTAATGGCGTGATATCAATGGCCCGGCTCTTTATCGGATCCTTTCTGAGAAGCTTCTGTAAAACATGGAAGAGTTCATCTCTGTGATCCGGGTTTTCCATATTGATAAAATCGATCAGGATAATGCCTGAAAGATTCCGAAGCCGTAATTGCCGGCTGATCTCCGCTGCAGCTTCCAGATTGATCTTACGGAAAGTTTCTTCCATTTTCTTCTTTCCGGTATATTTTCCGCTGTTTACATCAATCGATACAAAAGCCTCCGTCTGCTGGATCACCAGAAAACCACCGCTATTCAGCCATACCTTTTCCTTCTGGATCGTATCCAGTGCCGTTTCCACACGATACAACTTATAAAGAGGAAGTAGTTTATCCTGATAAAAACGAAGCTTTTCTTTAAGCTCTGGACTGATCTCTTCCAGATATCCCTGGATCACTTCCCTGATCTCGGGCACATCGGTGATGATCTCATCCAGATCACGGCCATAGGCATCCCGTACAGCCGCCACATAAAATGGTTCGGTCTCCAGAACAAGGCTGAAGCAGGTACGGTTCCGTCCCTGAACCACAGCTTTATGGTAACGGCCCTTCAGCCATTCCAGTTCCTTCAGGATTTCTTTTTTGGAAGCATCTGCGGCATTGGTACGAACAATGATCCCGAATTCTTTATCCGGGCGGTCTGCTTCTTCTTTCAGCCATCCGCTGAGACGATGACGGTCTTCCTGTGTCAGTTTGGAAGACAGGCCAAATTTTTTATCTCCTGTGGTAAGAACAAGATATCTTCCTGTAAAATTCAGATTAGACGTCAGTGCAGGAAGTTTTCCCTTCATGGCATCCCTGCTCACCTGGACCAGAAGTTCATCTCCCGGCCGCAATGGTCCGTTTCCTTTTCTTCCTGCGGAAAAAACAGCTCTCTGCGCTTCCGCAAGGGGATAGTAACATCTCTTTCCAGGTCCGATCTGGACAAAAGCCGCCTGGATATTGGATGCGATATTTTCAACCTGTCCGGTATAGATATTTCCAAGAATGGATTTTTCCTGATCGGATTCCAGCCGGACCTCCACAATCCGTTCCTCTTCAATAAGAGCCGCAACTGTACACGGAACATCATGGATCTCCATCCTTGTTATGATCAGTTTACTCAATTTCCTCACCTAATGATTCCAGCGTCACAAAACGCGGGCTTGCATTTTCTCCCTGGTCTGCATACATTTCCAGACGTTTCACTGTAAAGGCAAATTCCGGAAGTTCTTCTCCCAGCCATTTGAAGAATGTATTTGTTACCAGTTCTGGTTTCGTGTAATTGGAACTTGCAGATGCCAGCATATAAAAGAAGCCATTCTCCCTTACTTCCATTTTATAGATATTCGGTCGAAGATCGATTTCCTTTTCACTGCGCTTGGTCTGCTTGGTCACTTTGATCTCCGGCTGTGCCAGAAATTCTTCCACTCGGCTTTTCCATTCAATAGAAGGCTCCTTGCCCAGCCGGAACTCCACAAGGTAATCTGCTGCTGCCACCAGCGCCATCGCTTTACCAGCTTTTCCATCCTCTACCTTGCGGACACTTACGATATGCATCCCCTCTGCCATCTGTTCATCCAGACGAGCCGCAATCTCAGACGTAGCCATGTCTTCTGCCATCTCCAAGTCAAAATAATCTCCCAGGCTTTCCATTCCAACTCCAAGAGGAACTGCAAAAGACATGATCATATGGGGACTGTATCCTCCCGAAAAAGCCACTGGAAGCTCTGCACGGCGTATCGCCTTCTGGAAATAACGCATGGTATCCAGATGTCCCACAAACTTCATAGGACCCTCTTTACTGAATTTAATTCTTACCTTCAAGGCAGACACCTCCTTTAAATTTCATAGCTCCACATGCAGAACATTTCTGACGGCAGTTTTCTGTCACAACACCCTCTTTTGCACGCTGCCATTCACGCTCCAGGAATTTACGGCTGACACCAGTATCAATGAAATCCCATGGAAGGATCTCATCCAGGCTTCTTTCACGAAGTGTGTAGAATGTCATATCCACGCCACATTCAGCCATAGCTTCTTTCCAGATACCATAATCAAAATTTTCTGTCCATGCATCATAGAGAGCACCTTTTTCATAAGCTTTCAGGATCACATCTGCACATCGTCTGTCACCTCGTGCCAGGAATCCCTCCAGTGCTGTTACATCCGGCTCATGCCAGTTGTAACGGATGCTTCTCTGGTTCAGCTGTGCACGGATCTCACTCTTAACCACTTTGGCTTTTTCCACAAAATCCTGCTCTGTATACATCGGTGCCCACTGGAATGGTGTAAACGGTTTCGGTACAAAGAAGGAGGTGCTGACATTGATCTGTACTTTGCCCTTCCTCTGTTCTTTCGGAACCACTTCATAATAGGTTTCCGCGATCTTCTGAGCCAGATGTGCGATTCCCTTCATATCGTCTTCTGTTTCTGTTGGAAGGCCAAGCATAAAATAAAGTTTTACCTGATTCCAGCCGCCTTTAAACGCCTCGCCAGCGCCATGGAGGATTACTTCCTCTGTCAGTCCTTTGTTAATAACATCACGAAGTCTCTGTGAACCTGCCTCCGGTGCAAAAGTCAGGCTGCTTTTCTTTACATCCTGCACTTTGCTCATAACATCCAACGCAAAGGCATCGATCCTGAGGGACGGAAGAGAAATATTGATCGCTTTTCCATGAAACTCCTCGATCAGAAAATTCACCAGTTCTTTCAACTGAGAATAGTCACTGGAACTTAAAGAACTGAGGGAAATCTCTTCGTGTCCTGTATTTTTCAGCATGACCCGTGCGGATTCTTTCAGAGTTTCAACATCACGTTCACGGGTAGGACGGTAGATCATTCCTGCCTGGCAGAAACGACATCCACGGATGCATCCTCGCTGGATTTCCAGAGTCACACGATCCTGTGTAGCCTTGATATGTGGAACAACCGGTGCCTCCACTGCACGATATTCTTTTTCCATATCTATGATCAGCTGTTTCTGGACTTTTTCCGGAACACCTTCCTCAGTTGGTACAAAAGACGCAATCGTGCCGTCTTCTTTATAGGTAACCTCATAAAGAGATGGAACATAAATTCCCGGAATCTTAGCTGCTGCCAGAAGGAAATCTCTCCTGCTGCCCCCGACCTTCTTATTGGCCTTATAAGCATCAAAAAGAGCATCGTAAACCGTCTCGCCCTCTCCAATATAAAACAGGTCAAAAAACGGCGCCAACGGCTCCGGATTATACGCACAGGCACCACCACCGATCACAATCGGGAAATCCTCACCACGGTCCGCACTTTTCAGCGGAATCCCGCTGAGATCCAGTACCTGGAGGATATTGGTATAACACATTTCATAACCAAGAGTGATCCCAAGGAAATCAAAATCACGGATCGGCTCCTGGGACTCCAGTGCAAATAACGGGATATTCTGTTCTCTCATCACCTTATCCAGATCCGGCCATGGAGAAAAAAGGCGCTCACACCATACGTCCTCACGCTGGTTGAACATGTTGTAGAGGATCATCATGCCGAGATTTGACATGCCGATCTCATAGACATCCGGGAAACACATTGCAAAACGGATATCTATCTCATTTTTATCTTTCATGACAGAGTTGACTTCACCGCCGATATAGCGGGCGGCCTTATCAACTTTAAGTAAAATTTTATCACTTAATGCTAACTTTCTCATCTTTATCCTTTCAATTTTTTGTACATACTCAACAAAAACAGGTATATAATTTAAGGATGAGTATGCAGTTATTGTCTTTGAACAGGCTTCAAAAGTGTACAAAACTGTGAGCACTTTTGGAGCTTATCATTCATCAAAAAATCTATTTGGTCACAAACTTTTTTCAAGCTGCCATAAGAGTTTTTGACCTGGAGTTTCTGAACACCCCATAATGTTCCTATTATACCTAGATTATTCCATAAGTTCAAGCAGATAATCGTCGTCAAACGGATTTTCATAAATTTTACCGACTGGAACTTTCGAAGATGCCTTTATCTGGTTACGATAATTTTTCTTTTTGGAAGGAATCTGCAAACGGAAGGCATGTTTCTGGATCCTTTTAATCTGAAAATCTGCGTCTGATAAGAATTCACATACTCCCTGTAACTTCTTTCAGCTTCTTCCTTTGATGAAAAACCTGCAATGTGCCCATACTCGATGGTATAAGTATCGGGATTTACCGTTTTTATGAGATGTCCCCAGGTACTGTCGTTGATTTGAAATACCGGATGATTGATTTTTTTGTTCATTATTTTATTTCTCTCTATTTTTTAGTGGATATATCATATTTTGATGCAATTCTTTATTTATTTGGAATTATACTCCTGCTTTCTTCCAATACGGTCTGTTCCCACTTCCGCATAGCCGCTACTTCCCTGTCTGTATGAAGCCAATGCTGCCCATTTTCCACAAAATTCAGTCGGCAATTATTTTCTTCCGAAAATCTCTTTACAATCTTATACGGGATCATTTCATCCTGAGTTCCATATAAAATATTTGTTTCTTTACAGATCGACTTTACTGGATGTTCCCGCACCCAACACAAATACTTCCAGGACAAAACCACTCCCGTTTCTGTTTTAATCTCCTGACTTTCTTTTAACTGCTCTTCTGTTACCTGTGCCTGTAACATCATATTAGAAATCATATTTTGAACACATCCAGCTTTAATTGCTGAAATTCCTGATTTCCATGAGTTGCTTCACCTAATGCAACAATCTTTGCCTGTTCTGGAATTGAAATATCTTCAACTGTTACCGCATATTTTTCAAATTCATTTATATCGGCACATTTTCCCGTTCCCAGTCCGCCAAAATAAGAATAAATACTCCCAAGCAAAGCTACAGAAGCCACTACTGTCAATAGCCCGTATTTCAAGACTGAATATTTCCTTTTCTTATGTTTTCTGTTTTTCTTGTATTTACTCACAATTATATTCCTGCTTTCTTCACAGATAGCTTATTTTATTTTGTCTCTAATTTTCATATAAACAAATCTTTTATCAGCGGTTTTCCTGCTTATTGTACAAAAAAAGACACAGGCAAAAATTTTTTATTTCTGCTCTGCGTCTTAGCGTCTGGCGTCTTTCTTATATTCCACTATATGATCTTTTACATTGATAATAAAATTTTTTTTACATTTCGGACAAAACAAAGGAAAATTTTTTAGTTCTGTGTTTTCCAAAACCTGCGTCCTTGTTTTCGCTTTACACTCTGGACATAAAATCCATTTATCCGTTATGATTGATTTCACTCTTCCTCGTCTCCTTTAATTATTTAATTCCATCCTATAAAGGTGCATTCCCAAAACCGCCTGAAAACCTGTTGCTGCAAAAACACTGAACCTCTCGACTATTCCAAAATACTCTTTCGGAACAATGTTCATACCTAATGCACCAACCATCATCATTCCAAGTGCTATTCCTGCAAATACCCCATAGGAACAACAGCTTCTGTTTTTTATCCCGGAAATAATGATTAAGATTAGTGATATGATAGATAACAATACAACGATTACCGTTGACAAAATGTGCATCTGATCCTGAAAGATCGCTTACTGCCTGTGCCATCCAGTTATATCCAGGATAAGCAAGTGGAGAAAATACAACTGCCGCAGTATAAGAAATAAATGCAGCAACTCCAAGCAGTCCGCAATAATTTATAAAATTCTTTTTCTTCATTTTACTGCATTCTCCTTACAAAACCATTGCAGATATTCGTCAAGATCGTTTCTTTCCTGATTCTCTGTTTTACATCCTCCACTTCTAAGGTCCAGTTCATAATCCATAAGTCCATGAACTGTCATTGCAAAACTTACTGCACTCATATCTGCATTTTGAAAATGAAGTAATTTGTGTACTTCCATTGCATAGAATAACTGTTTCGTTGCAATGATCATTTTTTCTGTTTCCTCTGCCAGAATTTTAGCAGCCATCGGCTGGATATTTCGCTCAGAATAAATAACCTTATAGAAATTCAGCATATGTTCCTGCTGATTCATATGAAAGTATCCTCCAACCATCATCCTTAATATTTCCAATGCACTCTTTCCGGCAAAAATAACCGTATAATCAATCGCACCTACATTGGCATTCTTCTTTGCTTCTTCCCGGAGAAATTGATACATTGCTTCCACAAGTTCCTCTTTCGATGCAAAATGATTGTATAATGATGGTTTTTTTATCCCAACTTTATCTGCAATCATATTCATAGATACGTTACCAAGTCCTTTATTTGCCGCCAGTTCCAATGTAGCCATGATAATCTCTTTTTTTCTCGTATCACTCATTATTCGTTTTAACCATCCCCTATATATTACCTATTGGTTTTGTTTTAACTACCATTTGGTAGTTTTGCTATATCACATTGATCTGCATAATTCAAGTACATGTTTTACTTTAATTCCGTCCCGAATAAACCATTAATTGAATATCATTATCCGATGATGGTTTACCAGTAAAATCTCCTGCCCTTTACATGTGAAGTGGATATTCACAATCCACTTCACTAAAATAACTGCCCCGGTAGTTTTTTCTTCTCTTTATAAGGAAACAACTTATCAAATTCTTCGGTTTCCTTTTCGTCTACAAAATATCCCGCTGGTGTCGCATACTCTCCCGTAATACCATCCAGATAGCCAGGAATCAGCTCTCTGCATAAAAAGAAAGTCGCATCCTGCCCTTCTTCTAGTCCATGATAACGAATGTTAAATTCTCTTGCCGGTCTGAATCCACTTTTCCCATAAAAATCAATATTTCCCTCAAAGCAGACTGCACCACAACCAAATTTCGCAGCCTTGTCTAATGAATAATCCAGTAAGACTTTTCCATATCCTTGTCTTTTCAGTTCTGGAGTAATACAAATCGGTCCCATAGTCATAATTGGAATATTTCTTCCATCATCCGCTTTAATACTTGTTCTCATAAACATATTCTGACCGATCAACTTACCATCTTCATCATTTTCATTAAGAAGCATCACAAAATCCAGTTCTGGAACAAATGCCGGATCATTTCGGAGCTGATGCAATACATAATGCTCAAGGCATCCTGGACGATACACATTCCAAAAACTTTCTCTTACCAGATTTTCTACTTTCTGATGTTCTTCCTTTTTCTCTAAACGAATCGTAATATTACTTTTTTCCATTTCTTTTATATCCTTTCAAATTATTCTAGATAAAAAGCCACTAATTTTGATTACTTTGCATTTATCAAAATTAATGGCTCTGCGTCTAAGCGTCTGGCTCTTATGTTTTTTAATTATTGCTATTTCTAATTTCTTCTGTGATTTCGGTCAGCATATGCTCAAACTGACATTTTACTTTCACCTTATCTGATGCTCCATCATACACACTATAATAGAAAAACATATTTGCATAAAATTTAACTGCAGTCTCCTCTGGATTTTCTATTTTCATATTTTTGAACAGATCCTTCACGTATTCTGCCGGTCCAGATACCAGATATTGCTGATACAACTTCTGCATTTCTTCATTTCTAAATTGTTCAAGCGTAAGCATTTTCCGAAATGATGATGCAAAATCATCCTCTGTCCAATACTCAAACATTGATTTGCTGTATCCTACAAAATCTTCTACTGATACGTTCTGATATTCTTCCGGCATTTTCTCAATACTTTCTTCTGGTACTTCATTCTGCCTGGCTTGTTCACTGTCCTGCTGTTCCATTCGTTTCACAATGTGCAAAAATATGTCTCTCTTATTTTCATAATGTCTGTATAACGCTCCTTTAGTCATTCCAAGAACCCCTGCAATCTAACTCACAGATACAGCTTCATATCCATTTTTCGCAAACAAGTGAAGGGCCACAGTCATAATCTCTTCCTTTGTACTTCCCATACATAATCATCTCCCTTACTACAAATAAACGACCGTTTACAGTCCTATTTTAGTAAACGGTCGTTTATTTATCAAGTCATAAATGATTATTTGAGCAAAAGTACAAGGGATTTTAACGTCCCTTGTGCTTTTCTCTTTTCTTTTTCTGTTTCAGCTCAAGCATTCGTTGTTCCGCCGCCTGTTTTATTTTTTTATATATCCCAGATCCGGGTTCTTATAATCCCCTCTGGCTTTTTTCTTTTCCACGTATGGCCCCCACACGTTTGCCTCATCTTTGATACCAACTGTCTCCGGATCAAATAATGGATCAAGCCCTGCATTTTTCTGTTTTTCATAATCTCTGACAATTTTAATAACCTGCGGCGTCAGAAGAAGGATACTGAATGTATTTACCCAGAGCATACAGCCAACTCCGATATCACCCATTGACCAGATCGTATCTCCGTCAATAAGGATTCCGAACAGACAGAAGATCAGGAACAAAATACGTACGATGGTAACTACTACTTTGTTTTCTCCCCACAGATATTTGCAGGTAGACTCCAGCTGATAGGAGTAGGATAACATTGTAGTAAAAATAAAGATAAACAGCATTACTGCCAGAAACATGGCCCCTGTTTTTCCAATTGATACCCTGAGTGCTTCCTGCATGAAAGAAATACCATACTGGATTCCCGGTACCTGTTCTACAAGAAGTACTGCTCCTGTTCCGTCAGCCGCTACATTATATGTACCTGCAAGTAAAATACAAAATCCGGTACAGCTGCACACCAGAAGTGTATCAATATATACAGAAAGTCCCTGTACAAGCCCCTGTTTTACCGGGTGGGAAGTATCGGTTGTCGCTGAGATCAGCGGGCTCATTCCGTTTCCTGCATCATTTGAGAAGAAGCCTCTCTTGATTCCCCATGCCACAGCAGATCCTACAATTCCTCCAAATATTGCATCCTTTCCAAATGCACTGGCAAAAATAGAACCAAACATCCCCGGAATTTCTTTATAATTCATAACAAAAATTGCAATGGTGATCAAGAAATAAATTCCGCACATGATCGGTGCAAGGACTTCTGCAACCTGACCGATACGTTTAATACCGCCCATTGTTACTACTCCAACAATAAGGACCATACCAATTCCAACTACGATAAACGGAATTCCAAATGCTCCTTTGATCGCAGTTGCTGCAGTCTGTGTCTGCATTGCAGGAAGCAGAAAACCAGGTCCAATGAAAACCGCAATACAGAATAATACTGCCAGAATTCTTCCAACCTTCTTATTTTTGAACCCGTTTGACATATAAAATGCCGGGCCGCCTGTTAACTCTCCTAAATTTCTGGTCTTATACGCCTGACCAAGAATACATTCCACAATACCGGTGGAAGCTCCCAGGATTGCTGTTATCCACATCCAGAACAGAGCTCCCGGTCCACCCATAAATATAGCGGTTGCAGTTCCTGCAATATTACCGGTACCGACACGTCCTCCTACGGTTGTCGCAAATGCCTGAAACGCTGAAAGACCGGTATCTTTCTTATTATCTCCCTTTTCTGTCAGACATTTTACCATGTCTTTGAATCTGCGGACCTGAATACCACGTAAACGAACGGTAAACCAGACCGCCGCGCACATCAGGAACACACACATCACCGGATGCCAGATGATGTCATTGATCGCGTTCATTACTGTTACAAATACTTCCATACTCTTTCCTCTCGTCCTTATATATTTAAAACTCTATTCTTTAATTTACTATAATCTGACATTTTTCACAAGTGTTTTCCATATAAAAACCTTTGTTTTTATCAGAAAGACACAGGAATACGTCAAGCGGATATTCGCAATTGAAGCAGGGGACTTACTTGATTTGGGTCAAGCGGATATTCGCAATCCGCTTCGCTACTTGCTCATAACCAAATAACTGCTCCGCAGTTTATTTGGTTAAAAAGGGGAAGCTGACTGTCTTCAGCTTCCCCTTCATATTTAACTACATATAGCTTATTGTTTCTGTTAATTCTTTTCTGCTGTTATGGTTTGGAAGTGCGCCTGTTCCGTCTGCCGCAATTCCAAGATCCAGCAACATCAAAATTTCTTCTTCCTCCGGAAGTCCAAGAGCCTTTGCCAGTTCATCCGGATTGAAAAAATTGATCCAACAGCTGTCAATCCCCTCATTGTAAGCTGCCAGCATCATGTGAGTTGCTACAATACTGGCATCTTCAATCCCGGAATCTCTTTTTCCTCCAGGATATGTGAAAACATTATTCTTATTATATGCTACCACCAAAACAACAGGTGCCTGATAACGGCATGGTGTTGCTTTATCAATTGCTTCCAGTCCCTTTTCAGACTGTACTACATAAATATGCTGTTCCTGAAGATTTTTTGCTGTTGGAGCGACACGTCCGGCCTCCAGGATCTTATCCAGCTTTTCTTTTTTCACTTCCACGTCACTGAATTTTTTGCAGGAATATCTGTTTTTTATTACTTCTGAAAAATCCATTCCAAACCATCCTTCCTATAATTTTTTATTATTTTACCATAAAAACGCAGATGCGCAAACTATCATCTAATACAAATAAATCTTCTTTTCTACAAGTCTGTCCCCTTCATACTGTAATTTTACGGAAAAAAAGCGTTCTTCTCCAGAAAGAAGCAGATCAAGAAATACTTTATCCCCCTCCCATGCAGGCAGTTCAGGCACTTTGGTTTTGTCAACCCAGCAAAGTTGTCCTTCATTACATTCAATCAGTTCTCCTGTATATCTGTCCGCTGTGAAAACACACATAAGCTCAGATTCATATTCATTATTAACAAATGTCACCAGCCCACGAAATTTATAAGATGTAAGTGTTAATCCGGTTTCCTCCTTCACCTCGCGCATAAGACATTCCTCCGGAGTTTCCTGACTTTCTACATGTCCGCCAACACCGATCCATTTTCCACCATTCATGTCATTCTGTTTTTTAATTCTATGAAGCATCAGATATTTGTCATCATTTTCTATATAACATAAAGTGGTTGTCGTCATTTAAATACCTTCTTTCCGTTTAATCACCCTACCACTGCCAACACAATATAAACCAGAATCGAAACAATACAATACAATGAATTTGTTGTAGAAGCATATGCACTGCTTTCTTTCTTTTTCAGAAATGTCTGCATACTGAATGTTGCTGGAGACGACATATATATAATAATTGCCAGATTCAAAAGTCTGGAACTTCCGACCAGATATTTCACAGCTATAAGAACTCCCATTATCATCGCTGCCTGCAAAATAATCCTCAGAAAAATAGTTTTGATACAGGGTCCTATAAGTTCCGGTACCAGTTCCATACTGTACCCAACAACAATAAGGATAATAGGCGTAATTGCAGTTGTCAGAATGCTTTCTGCACTGAGATAGCCAGGACCAAAAGAACTATCCATCAACCGGTTGATCAGCCCCGTCAATCCGGCGATGATTCCAAGAACCGTCCCTATAAAAGCAGGAGTTTTTAATGCACTGTAAAATAAACTTTTTGCATTGATCTTTTCTCCGTTTTCCGTTTGTCCCAGCATTCCCATATACACACTAAAGCCAAAAAGCAATCCTGCAATATCCAGCACCGCAATCTGTGAAAGATTTTCGCTGCCACAAAGGCTTGTATATAAAGGATATGCCATCATTCCGCCTTCATAGATACAGACCAGAAAAGGAAGATATTTTTTATAGGGTTCTTCCATAAATCTCTTCAGCAGGAATCCCACGCCAAA
This sequence comes from Ruminococcus sp. AM36-2AA, assembly GCF_003461955.1. Classification (GTDB taxonomy): domain Bacteria; phylum Bacillota; class Clostridia; order Lachnospirales; family Lachnospiraceae; genus Blautia_A. Next base: position 183,616 of record NZ_QTYB01000001.1, read on the forward strand.
TGAAATCAGAAGCATTATGAACATGATCAGCACCAATGTTCCAATCTTTCCACTGTATTTTGCAGTCGCAAGCGCATGAAAAATTGCCACAGGAAGCATAATGTTTGTTACCAGTGTTTTCATGTTATTGACACCATTCTGATCTAAAAGTTTCCACTTTCTACACAGCATTCCAAGAATGATCATAACCAGTACCGGTAAAACAATCTCTAAAACATCCATTTTCTCTGTCATCCTCTCCGTTGTCCTTAATTTTTTATTTCTATCTGTTTCTGTGCATCTGCAAAATTTCCAGCAGCACTTCATATACTTCCATATTTTCCTTTACCACAAGAGCCAGACTCTCTTTCGCCTGGTTCAGAAGATGAAAAAGTCTCCGCACACTGAAATCTTTTTCCGAAGAACACATGAATCTGAGATATCCTTTTTCATCGTAATAATATTGTTCGTCCAGTAATACAACAATCTTCTCCTCGTCTCTCACTGCCTGGGCATCAAGCTGTCCAGATCCCTCTGTCGTCCGCCGCTGATATCCCTGTCTCACAAAATCATTCATAAGATTTTCCGATTCTCGGCCATTACCAGCATACACCACTGCAATATTCGGATACCATCTGGGACTTCTTTTTTCCGGCAGGTGCATCATGTTCTGGATAAAAGTGGAAAGCTCCGCATTGGTACGGATCCGGTTTGTCAGATGAAATTTCTGGAGCCCCGGCAGATTCTCCAGTCTTTCCACAATGCTCCGGTCCAGCTCTTCCGGTGAAATCACATCTTCGGAGTCACTGGAAAAGATCACTGGCCTGTGCTCACTCCATGCAAGCAGAACAGATAATTTTTCCAGGGACAGAAGATGTGCTTCATCCACCAGAATACTGCTGTAACAGCCAAGATCTGTCGTCTTTCTCAACTGATTATCCGCCAGAAAGTCTGTCCGCCGCAGACGTTCATGAAGGAGCTTCCATTCTTTTCCAGCCTCTCCGCAGTGAATGATACAAACCCTCTGTCGTACGGAAAGCTTCATCGCAATATCATAAAGCAGCAATGTTTTTCCTGTTCCGGGAAGTCCACTGAACCAGAAATATCCTTCTCTTTCTCCACGAATCCGCTTCAGGATCTGTCGTTCAATATCTCTCTGCTGAGAGGTAAGGAAATACTCTTTTTTGAGAAAACGTTCCGGTTCTGTCAGTGGAGAGATCAGATACAGTTCTGCCTGAAACAGCTTTTCAATATCTCCCTCATAGTCCGGGGTTTCTTTCTCCAATGCATTACAAAGCTGTTTCCAGTCTCCCTCCACAATATGATCGTGATTGGTCAGTCTCACCAGACGGTCTTCACTGCTGATATAAGTATACGACAGGATCGGTTTCCCGAAAACGGACAGATAATACCGGTTCTGGATCAGCTGTCTCCGGATGGCCTCGTCCGATACGCTGCCGCTTTTCAGTTCAATATTCACAATCTGGTCATCTTTGATCTGAAGAAGGTCAAACTCCTTTCCAAGCTTCGGAATCTGAAACGAATAAAAAAAACGGAGTTTATATACTTCTTCCATATGTAGTTCCAGCTGTTTCACCAGCGCTTTCATACTTTCCAGTTCCCACTCTTTAATCCGGAGGAAAAAATCTCTGCCAGAAAGCTGACGCTCCAGTTTCTGGATACATTCCATATTCTGATTTCTTGTAAGTGCATAGATCGATATTGCTTTCATATTTTGCCCCTTACTTTACCGTTCATTTCTTTATCCGCAGTGTCCTTAAATATTCCTTCTGCTCCGATGTAATCCGGTAACTTTCAATGGCCTTCTGTATCGTCTTGTTATGAGTCCAGACATCCATCTGACGCTTTTCCAGGAAAGGAAGAACGTTCTCATACTGTTTTGCCAGAGCTGTGGCAAAATACCAGGCACGCATCATATTTACATAATATTCTTCCGACCGGATCGCTGCTACTTTTTCAGGATATTCTGTTTTAAATTCTTCATCCAGATAATGGCGCATCAGCATACTGATTCCAAACCGGATGGTATACGGCTGATCCGATTCTATCCAGCGAAAAACTTCCCGGATAAATATATCCCGGTGTTTTTTCATCATATGGAGCGCCAGCAGATCACAGGTTGCCCAGTTATCAATAAACGGGAGAAAACGCTCCAGTTCTTCCAGACATTTATCATAGTCTCTGATCTGTTCGATCAGCAGTCCATGGAGATTATTTTCCTCATAATACTGATGAGGTAAAACCTTCAGGAACAATTCAGATTCTTCTGTTTTTCCAAACTCTTTTGCAAATTTCCGGAGTATCGGTGTCCGGATACCGATGATCTTTTCTTTCTCCACAGTCGGAATCAGCCTTGCATGAAAATCCCGATATCCTGTATCCTGCATTTCGAACAGTCTTTTCCGAACATCCCGGATCATCTCTTCCTGATTCATTTATCATCCCCGCCTTTTACACCAAAGATTGCGATCAGAGAACTTACAAGCAGAAGCATGGGATAAAACAGTTTCGGCATGATCTGAAAAGCAGAAAGCTCAAATCCCAGTTCCTTTGCCGCAGAAATGGCAACCAGCATCTGGGCTCCATACGGGATCACCCCCTGGAAAATACAGGAAAATGTATCCAGGATAGAAGCTGTCTTTCTGGAAGTGATCTTATATTCCAGCGCCATTTCCTTTGCAATGGGGTTGGCCATAACAATGGCTACCGTATTATTGGCTGTTGCGATATCCATGGCTCCAACCAGAAGTCCCATACCGAGAAGTCCGCCCTTTTTCCCTTTAAAAACTCTCTGTATTCCGGAGAGCAGTGCTTCAAAGCCTCCATGCTCACGGATCAGCGCACACATGGCTGCTACAAGGATAGCCACCATGCAGGTCTCAAACATTCCGGAAACGCCGGAGCCGATATTAGTCAGGAGCTCCACAGGTGCGATATGTCCTCCAAGAAGCATGATAAATGCTCCGGAGACAATTCCGATCAGAAGTACCACAAATACATTGATGCCGATGATCCCGCCGATCAGAACCAGAACATACGGAAAGATCTGTATAAGATGATAATCCTGTACCACTCTTCCCTGGATCTCTGTCTGAAAAGACAGGATAAGGATCAGGATCAGTGTAACAACAGCTGCCGGAAATGCGATCCAGAAATTTTCCCGGAATTTATCCTTCATCTGACAGCCCTGACCGTTGCAGGCCGCGATCGTGGTATCAGAAATAAAAGAAAGGTTGTCACCGAACATGGCTCCTCCCATCACCGACGCCACACAAAATGCCATATCAAAACCGGAGGCTTTGGAAACTGCTACCGCAATAGGGGTAAGAAGCGTGATAGTCCCAACGGAGGTTCCCATCGCCACAGATACAAAGCAGGCAACTACAAACAGTACCGCAACGGAAAAACGTGCAGGTATCAGAGAAAGCATGCAGTAGGCCACACTTTCTGCACTGCTGCGCCCCACAACGCCCACAAAAGAGCCTGCAGTCAGAAAGATCAGAAGCATGGTGATGATATTTTTATCCCCTACTCCTTTTGCCATAAGCTCCAGCTTTCTGTCAAAGCTGATCGTTCTGTTCTGAACACATGCCACCAGGATCGCAGCCAGAAAAGCCACAACGATCGGTACATTATAAAATCCCATGGGGATCTTCATCACATACTCAAACAAAATCCCCAGCCCCAGATACAGGACCAGGAAAACACCGATAGGCAGCAGTGCGATCACATTTCCTTTTTTCCTCATTTCCTCCATAAAACAATTCCCTTCATCACTTATTATATTCCCGGCTTTTTCTCCGGGTGATCTGTTTTCTATCATATCATATTTCCCCATTCCTGTCCTGCTGCCGGCGGAAACTTCTTCACATTTCCGGCACGATCCTGTTATCTCTGATATTTTTTACCTTATTTAACAAGATTTTCACTAATTAAATCGTTCCTTCCGTTGAAATCCAGAGCTTTTTTCAGTATAATTGGCTGTAGACAATTGTGAAAAAGATATCCAACGGATTTATAGTGATATCTCGGATCACAGTCATTAAAGGAGGAATATGATTATGGCAACATGGAAAAATCTTGACACTCTTGCTTCTTACAGCACACTTAACGGTCTGAAAGATCACGTGAACATTGCAGAGGCAATGTCCGGCGAGCAGGGTGCAGAACGTGTAAAGAAGTACAGCGTACCGATGGCAGCAGGTCTGGCTTACAATTACGCAGCTAAGGAAGTGGACGAGACCGTTCTTGACGCACTTTCCAAACTGGCTGATGAGGCAGAACTGATTGAGAAATTCCAGGAATTATACAACGGTGCAGTGATCAACACAGGCGAGAAACGTATGGTACTTCATCATCTTGCACGTACACAGCTTGGCGAGCCTGTTGTTGTTGACGGTGTGGACAAGCGTGAATTCTATGTGGCACAGCAGAAGAAGGCCGCAGATTTTGCAAACAGAGTACATGCAGGCGAGATTACAAACGAAGCCGGTGAGAAATTTACTACTGTTGTACAGATTGGTATCGGCGGAAGTGACCTGGGACCGCGTGCATTATATATCGCACTTGAGAACTGGGCAAAGGCAAACAACACCTTCAAGATGGAAGCAAAATTCATCAGCAACGTTGACCCGGATGATGCAGCTGCTGTTCTTGCATCTGTAGATCTTGCTCACTCTCTTTTCATCGTTGTATCCAAATCCGGTACAACACTTGAAACTCTGACAAACGAGGCATTCGTAAAAGACGCCCTTACAAAAGCGGGCCTGAACCCGTCCAGACATATGCTTGCTGTAACCAGTGAGACCTCTCCTCTTGCAAAGAGTGATGAGTACCTTACCGCTATTTTCATGGACGACTATATCGGCGGACGTTACTCTTCTGTTTCCGGCGTAGGCGGAGCAATCCTTTCCCTTGCATTCGGACCGGAGGTATTCGCAGACATCCTTGACGGAGCTGCTGAAGAAGATAAGCTTGCAACAAATAAGAACATTCTTGAGAACCCGGATATGCTGGATGCCCTGATCGGCGTTTATGAAAGAAACGTACAGGGATATCCTTCTACTGCAGTTTTACCATACTCCCAGGCATTAAGCCGCTTCCCAGCTCATCTTCAGCAGTGTGATATGGAGTCTAACGGTAAATCCGTAAACCGCTTTGGTGAGCCGGTGGATTATGTGACCGGACCGGTGATCTTCGGTGAGCCAGGAACCAACGGACAGCATTCCTTCTACCAGCTTCTGCATCAGGGAACCAATATTGTTCCGCTTCAGTTCATCGGCTTTAAAAAGAGCCAGCTTGGTGTTGATGTTGATATCGAGAACAGCACAAGCCAGCAGAAACTCTGTGCAAACGTTGCAGCACAGATCGTTGCTTTTGCATGCGGAAAAGAAGATGAGAACCTGAACAAAAACTTCAAGGGCGGACGTCCTTCCAGTATCATTGTCGGTGAGGAACTTACACCGAAGTCTCTGGGTGCGCTTCTTGCACACTTTGAGAACAAGATCATGTTCCAGGGCTTTGTATGGAACCTGAACAGCTTTGACCAGGAGGGTGTACAGCTTGGTAAGGTTCTTGCAAAACGTGTTCTTGCTCATGATACAGACGGAGCACTGAAGGTTTACAGTGATCTTCTGAATATCTGATAAGCAGATAAATACCGTCCCGGGAAATATTTTTTTCGGGACGGTTTTTTTGTATATGTGACCTTAACCGTGAAAGGAATTCTTAAATATGCAGCAGATAAAAATGATCGGTCTTGATCTGGACGGTACTCTTCTGAACACCAAAAAAGAGCTCACAGAAAATACCAGGCGTGTTCTCAGGGAAGCTATTAATGCAGGGATCCTTGTTCTGATGGCTACCGGCCGGCCATATACTGGCATTCCCGCGGAACTGAGAAATTTTCCGGGAATTCACTATGCTCTCACCTCCAACGGAGCCAGAGTCCTTGATACAGACCATAATAAACTTCTTATCGAGCAGCTTCTTCCCATGGAAAGTGCAAAAAAAGCTCTCCGTATCTTTGAAAAATATGATACTTTAAGTGAGATCTATTTTGACGGGCAGGGATATGCAGACACTGCCAAGCTTGACAATGTAGGAAAATATCATCATGATCCCAATATGTGGGATTACGTTAGATCCACCCGTATTGCAGTTCCTGACATCTGGGATGTGATTGCTAAAGAGCACCGCAATATGGATAAGGTGCAGGCACTTTTTGCCAACCTGGATGAGCGTGCAGCTGCCTGGAAGGAATTAAGCGAACTTAAGGAACTGGAGCTTGTCGGTTCCTTAAGCTATAATATTGAGATCAATGCAGCAGGTGTCAATAAAGGAACTGCCCTTGTTGCGTTAGGTAAAATGCTGGGAATCCCAAGAGAATCCATTATGGCATGCGGAGACGGAGACAATGATGTGCATCTTCTCCGGGAAGTTGGCTTCGGCGTAGCCATGGCCAATGCACAGTCGCAGGTAAAAGATGTGGCGGATTATATTACCTCTTCTAATGATGAAGATGGTGTAGCACGCGCCATTGAAAAGTTTGCGCTGCACCGATGAGATATTCTATTATGTATGCCAAAAAGGAACCGACAGTTTTTACGCTGTCGGTTCCTTTTTTAGAATGGGATTGAATAGCGGTACATTCACATTCGATCAATATTCATAGTTTCCTGCCGGCTGTTTGATCCTGGTAAGAAGATCATGCCAGGACTGATCCCAGATATACCATTTTCCGGTTTTGGAGTGCTTATATGTACAGATCCATCTGGAACTGTCGCTGCCTGCAAAATCAGTAAATGATCTGTAGATCGCAGGAGTGGTCTGGGTCGGTTCAAAATACGGGATATCTTCACTGATGGAATTTCCCTTACCCGGAAGTGTGTCCTGTCTTAACGTAATGGAAATCGGTTTAGACGGAGTATAATTGTTGGCCGGAGTTGCTCCGTTCAGGTAAGAATTGCCAAGATATTTATATCCGTTATCCGCTTTCATACGATCTCTCAAAAAGTTTTTGTAATACTGAGTCATCTCTTTATTGTTGAGATAAGAAATCATCTCCTCGCAGTCCGTCGGATTGGTCGGTGTCCAGGTACGATATGCAAGAATCAGAAGAGCCATGGTCTTATAGCGGCTGTCTGCCGTTGTGATATCATACTGTTTCAGCTCCTCTGCATTGGTCGGGATCGTGGTAAAGGTGTAAGTATAGGTATTTATCGTTACATCAATGACTTCCTTCTGTCCTTTATCGTTGGTGATCTCTTTTTTTGCAGATTTAGTTCCTTTTGTAAGAACCGGCTCCACCTGTTTCTTTACTGTCTGTGTCACGTGGACAATACAGCTGCCTCGCCAGGTACTCTTATCCCGGACCTGGATCTTTGTTGTTCCCACATTCACTGCCGTTACTTTGCCTTTACTGTCTACAGTTGCAACAGATGTATCATCACTGGTCCATACAAGAATCTCTTTATAATTCTTTACCTGAAGCTGTCTCACATCACCTTTATTCATATTTAAGGTGGTGGCACTTAAAGATGGTTTCGGCACCGGTGTAGGTGTCGGCTTCGGTTTCTGCGCTGCTTTTACTGTAACCTTACAGTTAAATTTCTTCGTATTTGCCTTCGCTGTGATCACTGCTGTTCCTTTTTTCACTGCGGTGATCTTTCCTTTGGAATCCACACGTGCGATCTTCGGATTGGAAGAAGAATATTTCACCTTCACAGTTGTTCCTGTCAATTTAATGGCACTGAATTTCTTTTCTGTTAATGTCAGCGATGTCCTGCTGAGCTTCGGTGTTTCTACCTTTACAACACATTTATATGTTTTTTTGCTTACCTTTGCATAGATCGTTGCGGAACCTTTATTTTTTGCAACCACCTGGCCTTTGCTGTTTACGGTCGCAACGCTCTTTTTGGAAGATCTCCAGGCAACCTTCTGCTTGGTCCCGGTAACCTTGAGTGTTGTCTTCTCACCTTTTAAAAGAGTTACTTTTGTTCTGTTCAGTTTTGGTGCGGCGCTGACCGTCACACTTCCAAATGCCATCGTAAAAATAAGGCTGATCAGCAGCACAAAACACAACAGATTTTTTTTCTTTTTCATTCTGATTTCCCCCTTTCCGGTAAAACGTATATTTACGTCATATATTGCTTTAATCATATTTTAGAGGAAATCCCTTATAAAAACACTAGCACTTATGATAGTATCCTTGTAAATATGATCGTTTATATTCTTTCATCGCCCATAACGGGGCTTATTGTCAGGAAACAAAAATAAAACAGGACTGATTTTTGATACAGATACTTGAAATCAAAAGTTTCATCTGTTTAAAAATCAGTCCTGTTATATAAAAAATATCATGGTTGATCCGTAATAGCAGGCAGATCAAGGCATTCGCTATCTGCTCATAATGATACAGTCACGTAACATCGCCAGTGCATGCGCTGTAGTCTGCTCGCGGATTCGCATGCGGTTTCCTGTGAAGTGGAACTCTTTGGCAATGGCCTTGCCCTTATAACAGCAGCCCATAAATACAGTTCCAACCGGAGTTTCCTTTGTTCCACCTCCCGGTCCTGCTAAACCTGTCACGGAAATACTGATATCTGCTCCGGATGCTTTGCAGGCACCCTTTGCCATTTCTCTGGCACATTTGGCAGAAACTGCACCCTGCTCCTTCAGAGTACGTTTCTTCACTCCCAGGCATTTATGCTTGGCCTTATTACTGTAGGTCACAAAGCCATATCCAAACACCTCAGATGCACCGGATACATTGACAATGCGCTGGGCGATCATACCGCCGGTAAGCGATTCCGCCAGGGAAAGCTTCAGATCTTTCTCTTTCAGAAGATCGATCACCGCTTCCTCCAGTGTCTTGCTCTCATCTGTGGCAAAAACATTCTCTCCAAAACGCTTCTTTAGCTCCTTGACAACCGGTTTGATCAGCTTTCTGCAGGCCTTTTCATTCTCTGCGCTTGCTGTCACACGAAGATGCACTTCACCGGTTTTGGCATAAGGTGCAATGGTAGGATTGGTCTGACTTTCGATCAGATCCTGGATCTCCTCTGCTACCTGGCTCTCACCGATCCCGCTGATCTTAACCATCTGGGATACAATGATCTCCGGCTGGTTTTTCTGCAGATACGGGACAACGTACTCCTCGAACATGGGCTTCAGCTCATTGGGAGGTCCCGGAAGAAGGATCGCGGTTTTTCCTTTTTTTTCAAGGATCAGTCCCGGAGCAGTTCCGTTATGATTATCAAGAACAATGGCTCCCTCAGGGACCATGGCCTGTTTGTAGTTGTTCTTCGTGATACGTCTCTGAGGATTGTTTTTCTCATATTCCTTCAGATATTTATCGATCAGTTTCCTTGAGTGGGAATCTTCCTTAAGCGGCATTCCCATCAGATCAGCAGTTACTTCCTTGGTGATATCATCCTCTGTTGGTCCAAGGCCTCCGGTCAGGATCACAACATCGGAACGGTCCAGTGCGGTACGGATCACGTCACGCATACGGCCTTCATTATCCCCTACTACATCCTGATAGTAAACACTTAACCCAAGCAGGGCGCATTTTTCAGAAAGATAGGCACTGTTGGTATTTACGATATTTCCAAGAAGGATCTCGGTTCCTACAGATATCAGTTCTGTGATCATGGAAAGAAACTCCTTTCGTATACTCTGATCCCTACTCCTGCATGGAAAGGACCTTTCTGTTCTGCATGATATAAGTCAGCAGGGAGATAATGGTCAGTGCAACGGACAGCCAGATAAATATCTGTGTCAGCACTGCAAAAACGCCTCCAAAGTCCAGCATCAGAAGTATGATCATGATCATCTGGGAAACGGTTTTGAATTTTCCCCAGTAGTTTGCGGCAATGACAATTCCGTTCTCAGCTGCGATCAGACGGAAACCGCTGATGATAAATTCCCGTCCAATGATAATGATCACAACCCATGCCGGAAGCTTGTCAACCTCGATCATACAGATCATGGCAGAGCATACCAGAAGCTTGTCAGCCAGCGGATCCATAAATTTTCCAAAATTGGTTATCAGATTATATTTTCTGGCAAGATGACCGTCAAACCAGTCTGTCACACTTGCTGCGACAAAAATCGCAAGACAGATCCAGCGGTTTGCTTCTCCTCCCCATCCTGTCAGTAAGAAAACTACAAGAAATGGTACAAGTATCATTCTTGCAACTGTAAGTTTATTCGGTGTATTCATCGCTCAGCACTCCTATCAAATCATACTCAAGCGCACCTGTCACACGTACCTTTGCAAAATCACCTGTCATAAGCAGTTCGCCTGTCTGAACGAAAATGTATCCGTCAACCTTCGGTGCATCCCCATAGGTACGTCCGATATAGGCACTTTCATCTGCAACTTTTCCTTCGATCATAACAAGAAGTTCCTGTCCGATACGGTCCTGGCCTCTGTCGTAAGAGATTTCCTGCTGAAGCTCCATCAGCTCGTCTCTGCGTTCTTCCTTCACTTCTTCCGGAACCTGGTCTGCCATCTCTGCTGCCGGGGTATTCTCCTCCGGAGAGTAAGTGAAGACACCGAGACGGTCAAATTCCATCTCATCTACGAACTCCTTCAGTTCTTCATGATCTTCCTCCGTCTCCCCCGGAAATCCGGTGATCAGAGTTGTACGCAGTACGATATCCGGAATCTCCTTACGGAGCTTTCCGATAATATCGATCAGTTCCTGTTTGGAAGTGCGGCGGCCCATTCTCTTAAGAATGCGGTCCGATGCGTGCTGGATCGGAATATCCAGATAATGACAGATCTTTTTCTCATCACGAATGGTTTCGATCAGTTCATCGTAAATCTCCTCCGGATAGCAGTAAAGAACACGGATCCAGCGGATACCTCTGATCTCACAGAGCTTCTTTAAAAGAATGTGAAGAGATTTTTTGCCGTAGAGATCCTTGCCGTAAACGGTGGTCTCCTGTGCTACCAGGATCAGCTCCTTCACGCCCTGCTCTGCCATATCCTCTGCCTGGGCAACAAGGCGCTCCATGGGAACGCTTCGGAACCTGCCGCGGAGTTTCGGGATGATACAGTAGGTGCAGTGCTTGTCACAGCCTTCTGCGATCTTCAAATAACCGAAATGTCCGCCAGTAGTAAGGACACGTTTGCTTCCTGTGTCCGGAAGATAGTCAATATCACGGAACTCTTCGAAATGATTTCCGGCTGCTGCTTCTTCCAGCGCCTTTACGATGTCTCCATAGGACGTGGTTCCAAGAACAGCATCTACTTCCGGAACCTCCTGGATGATCTCCTTCTGATATCGCTGTGCCATACAGCCGGTAACAACCAGGGCATGGCAGCTTCCTGTTTTCTTGTATTCTGCCATCTCAAGAATGGTTTCCACACTCTCTTCCTTGGCGTCCTTGATAAAACAGCAGGTATTGATCACGATTGCATCTGCCTGTGTCTCATCGTCTGTGATCTCATGACCTCCGGCTGTAAGAAGTCCCAGCATTTCCTCGGAATCCGCCAGGTTCTTATCACAGCCAAGAGAGATGAATAATATCTTCATACAGTTACTCCGCTTCTGTCTGAGCTGCATCTGCAGTCTCAGTGCTCTCTGCGTTCTCACCTTCTGCTGCCTCAAGGGCCTCTTTCTCTGCTTCAAGAGCTTCCAGTTCTTCCTCTTCTTCCTGTCCGGGAAGGATCTTTACCTTGCCCTTGTAGAGCTCATCAATGGCAACGGAAAGCGGTTTCTTTCCTGCTGCACCAGGTACAAGCGGCTCTGCTCCTGCGATCAGCTGACGTGCACGTTTGCTTGCTGCAAGTACAAGAGAATAACGGCTGTTCAGCACGAGAGCCTCATCGTCGTCCTCGTTGTTTGTGTTGATAGCCTCAATTAATTCTGAATAAGATGGATGTATCATATCTTTTCTCCCTTCTGTAACGGCAGGGCCGTATTTAACTTGTTAATTGGTATTTATAAAAAAGCTTCCGCTTCTTTCTGAATTCTGGATACAAAATCATGGTTTCTGGATGCGCGCATACGCTCACATCGGATGGTTTCATGAAGTGTATCAACACATTCCTCCAGATCATCGTTGATCAGGAGATAGTCGTATTTATCCATTCCCTTGGATTCTTCAACGGCTCTTCTGAGACGTCCGTTGATCACATCCAGAGTTTCTGTTCCGCGGCCTACCAGACGGTTCTTAAGCTCTCCCATAGATGGCGGGCAGACAAATACAAGCAGAGTATCCGGGAATTTCTCACGGATCTTCATGGCTCCCTGGATCTCGATCTCAAGGATCACATCTTTTCCTGCTGCAAGCTGTTCCTCCACATATTTACGAGGAGTACCGTAATAATTCTCCACATACTGTGCGTATTCGATCAGTCCGTCTTCCCGGATCAGCTGTTCAAATTCTTCTTTTGTGCGGAAGAAATAAGCTTCTCCGTCTTTTTCGCCTGGTCTTGGATTTCTGGTGGTAACAGAAACGGATAATGCATAATTGTCATATTTCTCCATCAGCCGTTTCATGACGGTGCCCTTTCCGGAACCGGAAAAACCAGAAACAACAACTAAAATTCCCTTACTCATTTCCTTCCTCCCTCTCTTCCTCTCCGTAGGCTTCCGAAAATCTCCTGGCAATGGTTTCCGGCTGCAAAGCGGAAAGCACAAGATAATCATCGGAAGTAACGATCACTGCTTTTGTTTTTCTTCCCTGTGTGGCATCAATCAGGGTGCGGGTTCCCTTGACACTCTGTATCATGCGCTTCACAGGAGCGGCATCCGGACTTACCACAGCCACGATCTTGCGTGAATTGACAACATTTCCAAAGCCTACATTGATCAGTTTCGCCATTTCCGCTCTCCTTTTCTGTCTGTGTACGGTCTTTATCTGTCCGGTTACTCGATATTCTGGATCTGCTCACGGATCTTCTCGATCTCTGTCTTCAGATCGATAGCCGCGTTGGATACGGTAAGATCATTGGATTTAGACAGGATGGTGTTCGCCTCACGGTTCATCTCCTGTGCCATGAAATCCATCTTACGCCCCACGCCCTCGTCCTCATCCAGGATCTTTCTCATTCCGTGGATGTGGCTTCGAAGACGTACCGTCTCCTCGTCATTGCAGATCTTATCTGAAAAAAGTATCACCTCCGCGGCAATCCTGGAATCATCGATCTGGTTATCTTCAAGAAGCTCGTGCATCTTGGCTTCCAGTTTCTCCCGATAAGCCTTTACTACTTCCGGAGAACGTTTTTCCACTACATCGACCTTTGCTTCCAGTCCGTCCAGCTTCCCAAGAAGATCCTGTTTCAGATTGGCACCCTCACGCTGGCGGGTCTCCACAAATTTCCGGCAGGCCTCATGAAGCGGACCCTCCAGAAAATTCCAGAGCTCTTCCTCATCCGGAGCCTGCTCTTCCATTGTAAATACATCCGGATATCTGGAAAGTGTGGAAACACGGATATCGTTCTCGATCCCCAGCTCCTCACTCATCTGGTTCAGATAGCCCAGATATTCCTTTGCCAGCTCTGCATTGTATTTCAGAGCCATTCCGCCCATCGTATAGTCTTCATAGGTGATGAACACATCGACTTTGCCACGGCGGATATAAGTCTTCATCACATTTCGGATCTCTCCCTCAAAATAGCTGAGTCTTTTCGGCATTTTGATGTTCAGATCCAGATATCTGTGATTGACGGATTTCAGTTCAACAGAAACCTTACGCTCTCTGGAAACTGCTTCTGCCCTGCCAAAGCCGGTCATACTTTTTATCATGTTATCCTCCAATACTGCCTCTTAAGTTTATCGGCTGCAGATAAATGCAGCCAATGATTGCATACGGATTTATTATAGTTCATTCCAAAACCCTAGTCAAACTCTTTTTTTACTGTTATAATGATTGATGTTGAAATGGAGGTAAAATCATGGCATTTGACGGAATTACAGTTTCTGCTCTCGTGGCAGAGATCGATGATAATTTAAAAGGCGGACGTATCAACAAGATCGCCCAGCCGGAAAACGATGAACTTTTGATCACAGGAAAGGGCGCCAACGGACAGAAACGTCTTCTCTTAAGTGCAAGCGCATCCCTTCCTCTGATCTATTTTACAGATAAGAACCGTATCAGCCCTTTAACCGCACCGAATTTCTGCATGCTTCTCAGAAAGCACATCGGAAGCGCCCGCATCCTTGATGTAAAGCAGCCTGGAATGGAGCGTGTGGTGGAATTTGAGCTGGAGCATCTTAATGAGCTGGGGGATCCCTGCAGAAAGCGTCTGATCATGGAGCTGATGGGCAAGCACAGCAACATCATCTTCTGTGACGAAAAGGGAATGATCCTGGACAGCATCAAACATGTCTCTTCCCATATGAGCTCTGTCCGTGAGGTTCTTCCCGGAAGAGAATATTTCATTCCCAATACCAGGGATAAAGAAAATCCGCTGACTGTTTCCGAGGAGGAGTTCACACAGCACATCTGCAAAAAGCCTGTGAATATTTCCAGGGCGCTTTACACTTCACTCACAGGTATGAGCCCGGTAATGGCTGAGGAGATCTGCTACCGTGCATCCATTGACGGAAGCGATGCAGCGCAGTCCCTGGATGAGGCAGCCTGCACCCATCTTTATCATACCTTTCTCCGCCTTATGGAACAGATCCGGAACAGAGAGTTCACCCCGAATATTGTCTACCGCGGAGAGGAGCCTGTGGAATACGGTGTCTTTCCTTATCAGCAGTTTGGCAGTGAATACCGCAGCGAAACCTTTGACAGTGTCTCTGTTATGCTGGAGACCTATTATGCTACCAAAAGTCTGCTGACACGCATCCACCAGAAATCCTCCGATCTTCGCCGTGTAGTACAGACTGCTCTGGAACGTAACCGCAAAAAATACAACATCCAGAAAAAGCAGCTGAATGATACTTCAAAAAAAGATAAGTTCAAAGTCTACGGTGAACTGATCAACACCTACGGATACGGGCTTGAGGAAGGCTGCAGATCCTTTAAGGCACTGAATTATTATACCAACGAGGAGATCACCATCCCTCTTGACCCGACACTGACACCGGCACAGAATTCCAAGAAATATTTTGATAAATACGGAAAGCTGAAGCGTACAGAGGAAGCCGTCACCGAACAGATCGCAGATACGGAAAGTGAGATCTCTCATCTGGAATCTATCTCCAATGCTCTGGATATCGCCAGATCTGAAAGTGACCTTTCCCAGATCAAGGAAGAGCTCACTGAGTACGGCTATATCAAACGTCACTACACAAACAAAAAAGGCCAGAAAGCCCAGCCGAAATCAAAACCGCTCCACTATATATCCAGTGACGGTTTTGATATCTATGTTGGAAAAAACAATTTCCAGAATGATGAGCTGACCTTCAAGTTCGCAACCGGAAATGACTGGTGGTTCCATGCAAAGAAGATGGCAGGTTCCCACGTGATCGTCCGCACCAAAGACGGTGAACTTCCGGACCGTACCTTTGAAGAAGCAGGGCGCCTGGCAGCCTGGTATTCCAAAGGTCATTCTGCTCCTAAAGTAGAAATCGACTACATCCAGAAAAAACATGTAAAGAAGCCTGCAGGTGCAAAACCTGGTTTCGTTGTATATTATACCAACTATTCTCTGATGGCTTCTCCGGATATCTCGGATCTGAAAGAGGTTACAGAATAATAATTAATCAATAAAAAACCTTCCTGTGTTTTAGTATTTCTTCTGGCCAGGATACCTGCATCTATGTAAGTATCTGTCCTGAGAAATCTTTCTGTAAACACAGGAAGGTTTTTATTTTTGCAACAAACATTCGCATTCCACTTCGTTACATGCCCATAAGTGGAAATCACTTTATGATTTTTGTTCAGATTTCCAGTTTTTTCTTTACGGCAGGCGCAATGGATGTATCTGCCTTATGATACGGGATCAATGTGGACTGCAGCGCATGATACAGGTCGGATTTTCCCGGCCATACGGTTCCTTTCAGATGATTATGCTCGTCCAGCTGATGGAACCAGGAGCCATTCTCGTGATCCATGACCACTTCATCCAGGTACTTCATAAACTCAGCATAATCTTTCGCATATTTCTCCTTACCGGTCACATGATAAAGAACTGCGGAGGTATTGATCGCTTCCGCAAGAGTCCAGTGCATACGGTCATGTACCACCGGTTTGCCATTCCAGTCTGTTGTGTATACAATCCCCGGTGCACCATCTGCATCCCAGCCGTCTTTTATGGCTGTTGTATAAAGGTTCTCTGCTGCCTGGAGATAATTTTCCAGTTTTTCTTTCTCTTCCCCGCAGTTTGCAAGTGCCCATTGAGTGATCAGCCTTGCCCACTCAATTCCATGGCCCGGTGTTGCACCATATGGCTTGAACGGGTCATCCGGGCGGTCGCGGTTGCAGTCAAGATCTGCCACCCATTCCTTTGTGAAATGTTCCGGAATCCTCCAGGAGTTATCCTCTGCCCAACGGATCACATGGTCAATGATCCTGCCTGCGCGGATGTGATATTTTTTGTCCCCGGTGACATCTCCTGCTGCCAAAAAAGCTTCCACAGTATGCATGTTTGCATTTAATCCCCGGTAATCGTCCAGCACGGTAAATTCTGTATTCCAGGTATCGCAGGCCAGTCCTTCCTCTTCATTCCAGAAATGCTGATCATAAACATCCAGCGCCTCCTCAAGGAGTTCTTTTGCCCCAGGCCTTCCGGCTGTCAGTGCGGAAGATGCAGCCAGGATCACAAAGGCATGTGCATAACACTGTTTATTGGGAACAATGCCACCCTCCTGTGTCACACCTGCATACCAGCCACCATTTTTGTCATCGTGAAGCTCTCCCCTAAGACCTTTCAACGCCGCATCCACAAGCTCTCCGCTTCCTTCATGGCCAAGCATCAGTCCCAGGCTGTATACATGTGCCATGCGGCAGGTGATCCAGGTTTCCCGGTTTCTGTCCTTCCATGGTGTTCCGTCATCCCCCAGATAATAGGAACCTCCATTTGGAGAAGGAAACCGATGTCCGAAGTTCAGAAGATCCTCACAGGATGCTTTCAGGAATTCCCGGTTTTCTTTAGTGTTGATCTCATATTTACTGTTCATTTCAACCACCCCATCTGTTTTTCTTTAGGATATCATTCTTTTTGGGGAACTTCAATTCCTTTAGATTATTTTGGCAGACTAATGAAAAAAGAGAATGCCGCATACGCATTCTCCTCATATCCAGACTTCTTAATCTCATTACCATAACGGTCACAGATAGCCCTGTATCAATCTTCAAAACAGGTGATCACATAGCGGTCGCTTTCTATGATCACATCGGAAACATTATCCCTGTCCCAGATCGCATCGCTGATGATATCTTTCAACTTATCATCCATAACGATATTAAAATTCTCCTCGATCACCTGAAACGGGACTCCCTCATTCTCCTGTGCATACTCCATGATAAAATCAAGAATCTTCTCTTCCATACCTTAAATTCTGCCGCCTTTCTGTAAATAATAACGTTTAATATATTACATCAGATTTCCGCAGATGTCCAGATATTTTCCTGTCATGTCCATGCGGTATTCCATAAGATATTATGCCGGTATACACACGCCCTTCACATTTCACTCTATATCAGAATCTGGTATGCCGGTTCACATATTTTGCCTTATATTTGGAATACACAATGGTCTGATCCTTATAAAGGCCATAATATCCAGATGCTGCATAGCTGATAGATACTGCGATCAGATAGAAGGAGACTCCTTTAAATCCAAACATTTCAAAAGCGATCAGAATCGAAGTGATCGGACAGTTGGTCACACCGCAGAAAACTGCTGCCATTCCACAGGCAGCACAGATTGACGGAGAAATTCCCATAAGATTTCCCATCACACAGCCAAAGGTGGCTCCAATGCAGAAAGAAGGTACGATCTCTCCCCCACGAAATCCTGCACGCATAGTCAGTGCAGTAAGCACCATTTTCCAGAAAAAAGCAAACGTATCCGCCTGTCCGTCTTCCACCGCTTTTTCAATAAGCTCTGCACCGGCTCCCATATATTCATTTGTTCTCAGTATAAAGGTGACTGCAATGACCAGGCATGCTCCAACCACCACACGAAGATATTTATTTTTAAACCATTTGCCATACAAGCCTGCAGCGCCATTCAGTGCAATACAAAATACAATACTGACAACTGCGCATCCAAGTGCCACAACGCCCATTTTCAGTCCGCTTTCTATGGTAAGCGCAGGAATATCCGTCACATGAAAGCTCTCCGGCGTGACTCCCATTCCTGCCGCAAATCCGGAGGCAACCAGCGATGCGATCATACATGGCATCAGTGCCGCATAATACATCACGCCCACACTGACCACTTCCAGCGCAAAAACTGCCGCTGCCATCGGTGTTCCAAACAGTGCTGAAAACGCCGCGCTCATGCCGCACATGACAATTACATGACGGTCCTCCTCGTCCAGATGGATCCATCTTCCAAGCTGGTTGGCAATACTTCCTCCAAGCTGGATCGCTGCCCCCTCACGTCCTGCAGAACCACCGGTAAGATGAGTCAGTGCCGTTGTGATAAAGATCAGTGGTGCAGAAAGGATCGGCACATCATCTCTGGAACGCACGGTAGAAAGAACCTGATTGGTCCCTCCATCCTCTTTTCCAAGCTTCTCATACAGAAATACAATGACAAGTCCGGACAATGGCAGCAAAAGAAAAATCCATTCATGAGCCTTTCGGTAACCGGTTACTGCCTTCAACGTAAAAGAAAACAGTGTGCTGGCAGCTCCTACGATACATCCTGTAACGACAGCAAGAACCAGCCACTTGATCAGATTTGATATATCCCGGCTGACTCTTGCACTGTAATAATATAAATGTTCCTTTAATCTTTTGTTATGATCTATCCCCATGTTCCTTCCCCTCTTTTCTTTACTGTCTGCATTATACTACATTTTTCTTCACAGTAAAAGCAGTAAGGAGAAAGCCCTTTTATTTTTTCTTTCCGGAAATATATCTATGTATCAGGATCGAGAATACACTGATCATCACAAGAAGTACCGCGGAGAGCCAGAATGCCGGTGATCCGGGATTCTTGATATTTGCTCCAAATATCGTGGCAAGGATAACTCCCGGAAGTGTTCCCAGCATCCCGCCCAGCATATATATTCCAAATGGGATCTTCACCGCACCCAGAAACAGACTCACTGCATCCCCGGGCAAAAAATTCAGCGTTCTCATAAAAAAAGAAATATACAAAGGATTTCCGTTCTGGTAATCCACCACTGTTTTCAGCTTCGGATATTTGGAAGTAAGATTCTCCACCATGGAAGAGCCGGAAAAACGTCCCATCCAGTAAGGAATTGCCAGTGTAACTGCTCTTCCCAGAAAGTTCACCAGAAGTGCAGTTCCTGTAGAAAACAGATGTCCTACAGCCAGCTGCAGAACTGCAATGGGGAATACAAAGGAGACACTTTTCACGGCGTAAAACACAAGCATAAGTAATGCTGCCTTAACAGGTTCCTTCGGTGTATAGCGCAGGATCTTTTCCACAGACAGATCCTTTCTGTAACGGATGCAGAAAAAAAGCAGCACAAAAAGAAACACCACGGGCAGATATTTTCTGATGTTATCAATCATTTTTTTCATGGTCTGATCACTCCGTTTTCAAAAAAAGAGCACCGGCACCTGTTTCCAGTACCGTGCTCTTTCATAAATTCTGTTTTTTTAAGTTTCAGGATCAGCAGACTTTCTTCGCTGCCTTTCTCTCCTGATCTTCCTTCCACATTTCCTCTGCTACCGGTTTCCAGTTTTCAGCATACCGGTCACATTTTGCACAGAGATGCTCTGCACTCTCCGGTGACTGAAGATCTGTGGAATGTGCTCCGGATTTTTCTACCATTTCTCTCAGCTTCTGTGGATTTTCAAGCATCGGGCATGGGCGGTACATATTGTCATTAAACGGCTGTCCGTCATGATATGCCATCATCATCGGAGACTGCAGTGCTTCCAGAAGTGTTTTCTCGCGGATATTGGAATCAGAATAATGGATAAATACACATGGATCGATATCACCATTTGCATTGATATGCAGATAACGACGGCCGCCTGCAATACATCCTCCCACAAACTCTGCATCATTCTGGAAATCCATGGCAAACAACGGCTTTGTTGCACGGTATTTACGGATACGCTCATAGGTTTCTCTTCTCTGTGCAGGAGTAGGAAGCAACTCCGGTGCTGCATCATTTCCAACCGGCATATAATGGAAATACCAGATAAAGTACGCTCCAAGATCGATCAGGCTGTCGTAAAATGCCTCTGATGTGATAGACTCGAAATTTGCACTCGTATAACATGCAGAGATACCAAATACAAGCTTCTTCTCTCTGAGAAGATTGATGGCCTTGATAACCTTCTGGTATACACCATTTCCTCTTCTGCCATCTGTTGCAGTCTCAAATCCTTCCAGTGAAATCGCAGGAACAAAGTTTCCTACCCGAAGCATATCATTTGCAAAATCCTCATCGATCAGTGTGGCATTTGTGAAGGAAAGGAAGATACAGTCATTATGTTTTTCGCAAAGACGGATCAGATCCTTTTTTCTTACAAGTGGCTCTCCGCCTGTGTAAATATACATATAAACGCCAAGCTCCTTACCCTGGCGGATGATGTCATCGATCTCATCGTAGGTGAGGTTCAGCTTGTTTCCATACTCTGCTGCCCAGCATCCTGTACAGTGCAGGTTACATGCACTTGTTGGGTCAAGAAGGATCGCCCACGGGATATTACAGCCATATTTCTCACGGCATTCATCCTGTTTCTTCCAGCCTGCAAGATTTGCATTGATAAAAAAGTTTGCAACCAGAGTTTTCATAACATGCGGATCAATATCAGTTACCAATCTATGAATAAACGGATAATACGGATGTTCCGGATCAGAAATGGCTTCGCGGATCATTGCTCTCTGTGTAGGAAATCCACCACCGGAAAATTTATCTGCCCAGTCCATGATCTTGATAAAATTCTTATCCGGATCTTTATAAACATAGTTGAATGCCTGTTCCAGTCCGAATTTCTTAAGTGTGTTCATTGCGCTCATACTATCTCTCCTTATTTCTCTCAATGTAAATATGCAATCTAGCTAAACGGACATCCTCATTCCGTCACACTGCATTTCGAGTAACAAAGCTTTCTTACTGTCTTTGCCTGACTCATGGTGTTACTGTACGTTTTTTCCATTTGAATAACAATAGACAATATAATTGGTATGACCAAAAACTAGGCAAATCTATTAAAATGCCTAAATATTTTTGGCATTTCTTCTAAATAACATTTGTTATTTTTGTGCATGCTTACTGATTTCACGATATTTGTCTATATAAAAAACACCCTGGCAATGGCAGAAATATCTTCCGCCCTGCTTCGGGTGTTTTTAATTTATCTTATTACTTTACTACGATATTGATGATCTTCTTCGGTACATAAATCTCTTTGATGATATTTCCGGAAATCTTATCTGCAACTGCCTTCTTTCCTTCGGCGATCGCATCTTCTTTGGAGATCTCTGCCGGAATACTGATAACAGCCTTGGTCTTGCCGTTGATCTGAACCGGAACCTCGATCTCATCATCCTTCATAAGCTCCTCATCGTGAGCCGGCCACTGAGCATGGAAAATGGAATCCTCATGTCCAAGCTTCTCCCAGATCTCCTCTGCAATATGAGGAACAAACGGAGCAAGAAGAATGGTAGCTGTCTCGATGGTCTCTTTGTCAACAGCACCGTCGTTCTGCTTTGCGATAGCGATCAGCTTGTTTGTGTATTCCATAAATCCGGACACTACGGTATTCAGGCTGAAGGCCTCAAGTCTGCTGGTGATATCGTATACCATCTTATGACGGGTCTTCTCCATCTCTTTGGTAGCCGGGATATCTTTCTCAATGCTGTCAAGAGCCAGATTCCAGAAACGTTTCAGGAATCTGGATACACCATCGATTCCTCTGTCATCCCATTCTGCATCCAGTTCCGGCGGTCCTACGAACAGCTCATACATACGTAAGGAATCACATCCGTAATCATTTACAAGATCATCCGGTGAAATAACATTTCCTTTGGATTTACTCATCTTGATTCCGTTTTTACCTGTAATCATACCCTGGTTGAACAGCTTGACAAACGGCTCATCGAAATCAATCGCTCCGATATCATACAGGAACTTGGTGTAGAATCTGGAGTACAGAAGGTGAAGAACCGCATGCTCTACACCACCGATATACATATCTACCGGCAGATATTTGTCCGCTTTCTCTTTGGAAACCAGTTCTTTATTATTCTTATTATCTACATAACGGAGGAAATACCAGGAAGATCCTGCCCACTGAGGCATGGTGTTTGTCTCACGTTTTGCAGGAGCACCACAGCATGGGCATGTGGTATTCACCCACTCGTCAATAGCTGCAAGAGGTGACTCTCCGGTTCCTGTAGGCTGATAGCTCTCTACCTCCGGAAGTCTTAACGGAAGCTGATCCTCCGGTACCGGTACCGCACCGCATTTCGGGCAGTGTACGATCGGGATCGGCTCACCCCAATAACGCTGACGGGAGAATACCCAGTCTCTCAGTTTGTAATTGACAGTCTTACGTCCGATACCCAGCTTCTCGATGATATGCGGTGCTTCCTTCTTCAGTACGGAAGATTCCATTCCGTTCCACTCACCGGAGTTGATCATGGTTCCGGCAGCCTCTGTGTAAGCTTCTGTCATATCCTGGATTTCTTTACCGTCTTTTGCGATAACCTGGATGATCGGAATATCGAATTTCTTTGCGAACTCAAAGTCACGGTCATCATGAGCAGGTACACACATGATAGCACCTGTACCATAATCAGCAAGTACATAGTCAGAAAGCCAGATTGGAAGCTTCTCGCCGTTCAGCGGATTGATCGCATAAGTACCTGTGAACACACCGGTCTTCTCTTTATCCTGAAGACGGTCTACATTGGATTTCATGGAAGCATCAAAGATATATTTCTCTACAGCCTCTCTTGTCTCGTCTGTTGCAAGAGATTTCGCAAGAGCATGCTCCGGTGCAAGTACCATGAATGTTGCTCCGTGAAGAGTATCCGGTCTTGTTGTATAGACGGTGATCTTCTCATCTCTTCCTTCAACCGGGAAATCTACCTCTGCACCGTAGGATTTACCGATCCAGTCTGTCTGCATCTTCTTAACTTTTTCCGGCCAGTCCAGTTTGTCCAGGTCATTTAAAAGTCTGTCTGCATATTTTGTGATGCGGAGCATCCACTGACGAAGGTTCTTCTTGGTAACCGGTGTACCGCAACGCTCACAGCATCCGTTTACAACCTCTTCGTTTGCAAGACCTGTTTTACAGGAAGGACACCAGTTGATTGGGAACTCCTTCTCATATGCAAGGCCTTCTTTGAACATTTTTACAAAGATCCACTGTGTCCATTTATAGAAATCAGGGTCTGTTGTATTTACTTCCATATCCCAGTCATAGATTGCTGCGATATCGTTGATCTGACGTTTGATGTTCTTGATGTTTGCTGCTGTGGATACTGCCGGATGAACGCCCATCTTGATGGCATAGTTCTCAGCCGGAAGTCCAAAAGCGTCCCATCCCATCGGATGGATCAGGTAATAACCCTGAAGCATTTTATAACGGCTCCATACATCAGAGATAACATAACCTCTCCAGTGTCCTACGTGAAGACCGTTTCCGGACGGATACGGGAACATATCCAGGCAGTAATATTTCGGTTTCTTGCCGTCATTGACATTTACCGGCTTCTTTTCCCAGTTTGTGCGCCATTTCGCTTCGATGGCTCTATGGTTATAAGGTGCAGCCATTTTTTTATTCCTCCTGACAAATTACTCAGTATTAATACTTTAATGCTTTCACACACTGCTTTTAATTTTAACTACTTATGATGTATTTGTCAAACAGAAATCCAAAAACAGCTCTTTTCCATCAAAATACGCATAATCCGGCAGATTTGGCCCTGTTTTGTTGACGCTTCTTTTTCCACATGATATAATTTTTTTCATGTATTTTCCTATATTATACATACCACACATATTTTAGGAGGGAACACGTAAATGAAATCTTTTTATTCCTGGTACCGGAAGCATATTACCGGTGCGATCTTCACAGGACTGATTCTGGGTATCCTCACAGGACTTTTCCTGGCCGGACGGTTTGAACCCGTCCTCACTGTAACCAGCCTGATCGGAAGTATCTACATGAACGCCCTGAACATGATGATCTTTCCGATGGTCTTCTGCTCCATTGTCATTGGAATCTGTTCCATCGGAAATGCACGTACTACCGGTAAGATCACAGCTGCATCCATGATCTATTTCCTCTGCACAACGGCACTTGCCAGCCTGTGTGGACTGATCATCCCTCGCCTTATTCACCTCGGTGAAGGCGTAAAATTCGAGATGGCAACCTCAGATATCCAGGCTACTAAGATGAGCAGCATCCTGGACACACTGAAAAACCTGATCCCGTCCAACCCCATCGCTGCATTTGCCAACGGAAACATGCTTCAGGTTCTGGTGTTTGCCCTAATCATTGGTTTCACACTGATCGCAGTCGGTGAAAAAGGAACTCCATTCCTGAATCTGATCGATTCCGTTAATGAAGTATGTCTGAAAATCATCACAACCATCATGTACTTTACACCCATCGGTGTTTTCTGTACCATCGTACCAGTTGTGGAAGCCAACGGAACTGAAACGATCATTTCCCTTGCAACACAGCTTGTCATTCTGTATGTGGCATTCTTTGGCTTCGCTATTGTAGTGTACGGTCTCTCTGTAAAGCTGATCGGCAAACAAAGCCCGCTGAAATTCCTGAAAGCGATCCTGCCAGCAGCACTGAACGCCTTCGGAACCTGCTCAAGCTCCGCAACCATTCCATTAAGCAAGCAGTGTATGGAAGAAGAAATGGGCGTATCCAACCAGATCACCAGCATCGCCATTCCTCTTGGTGCTACCGTTAATATGGATGCTGTATCTATCCTGATGTCCTTTATGATCATGTTCTTTGCAAACGCCTGCGGAATCCATGTAAGTATTCCTCTTATGATCATTATCCTTCTTGCAAACGTACTGCTTTCCGTTGGTACTCCAGGTGTTCCCGGTGGTGCTATCGCATCTTTCGCAGCACTGGCAACTATGGCCGGACTTCCTGCCGGAGTTCTTGGTGTTTATATCAGCATCAATACCCTCTGTGATATGGGCGCCACCTGTGTCAATGTTATCGGTGACATGGCATGTTGCTCTGCACTGAAAAATGTTATCAAGATTGAGGAAGAAGCATAAACAAATCTTTCTGAAGTGTTATTTAAACAGAATGCAAATTACTTTACATAAAATATTTTATGTAAAGTAGCAGTAGCAAAAGCCGTAAGATATATGTTTAAGAAACTTTTACATATACTTACGGCTTTTCTGTTTATCAACTGTTCACATCCTGTATTCTTTATACTGTTTAACGTAAATGATGTAACACAGAAATTTATATTTCATTTTGCTGACTTTATTTTTTCAGAACACGATAATTTTCTTCTCTGTCGTAATCCTTATGGACCCCATCGTCCTCATATAAGGTATACTCCGCACCTTCATATCCGAGAAGCTGCATATTTTTTGTATCCAGAGCTGCCACACATTCCGCTGCTTCTGCAACCGGAATACATTTTCCCTTCCGGATAAACAACGGAATCTCATTCAGTGCCACCTCTACATAATGAATACCCTTTTCAAGGATCTCCTCTGCAATGGTTCCGCCCGGAAGGAATTTCACAAACTTCATCTCCTCCGGAAGATATACATAACGGCCCCTTGCGTTCTGTTCATAAACCGGAGCGATCATGATCTCATTTCCAAGAAGCAGCTGGTCTTCCACATGTACAGCAATCTTATCCTCCGGATAAACAAAGCCCAACGGCCGGAAATACATATCGTCGTTCAGAGCCGCCTTCATATATTCACTGTAAAGATATGGAATAAGACGATATCTTACACCGATCACATGACGGAAATCTTCCACATTTTCAAACTGGTAGCATTCCTGCTCTCTGGTACCGATTGCTGTATGATCACGCATCAGCGGTGTGAATACTCCAAGTGCCAGGAAACGAAGCAGCAGTTCTCTTGTTGTATCAGCGCTAAATCCACCCAGATCTGCTCCTGCATACAGGAAACCACACATATTCAGAGATGGCATCATCTTCAGGTTCAAAAGGATATGAGCCCACCAGGATTTATTATCGCCGGTCCAGATCCCACCATAACGATGCATACCAATATAGGATGATCTGGAGAACATCAGAAAACGTTTTTCCGGATCGATCCGTTCAAAAGCCTCACCTGCTGCTCTGGTCATATTGTAGCCAAACAGGTTATGGACTTTGTCATGGCGGATCTTTCTGCCATCCACATTATGGTAAAATCTCCGATAATCTTCCGGATTGTTTGCAACATTGCGAAGTGCACTCTGCATCTTCCAGATATGGATCTTTCCCTCCGTATCTTTTGCAAATTCCCCGGCAAGCTCTTTAACCTCTTTCATTCCCTCTGTGGAATAGAAGATCGCCGGCTCGTTCATATCATTCCAGAAACCATCGATTCCTTTTTCGATCAGGAAACGGTATTTATCACCGAACCACTTTCTGGCATCTTTGTTCAGCACATCCGGAAAATGGGTATCTCCCGGCCATACAGCAGCCACAAAATCACTGCCGTCCTCTCTCTGGCAGAAATAACGGTTTTTAACACCCTCCTCATAAACATCGTATCCCGGCTCTACCTTGACACCGGCATCAATGATAGGAATCAGACGGATATCCTGATCCTTCAGTTCCTTCACAAACTCCGGAAAATCCTGAAAATTCTCTTCGTTTAATGTAAAGTCCTTATAAGACTGCATATAATCGATATCCATATAGATCATATCAATAGGAATATGATTTTCACGATACCCGGCTGCAACCTTCCTGAAATCTTCTTTTGTAGTATAGCCCCATCTGCTCTGTCCAAAGCCAAAGGCAAATTTCGGCGGGATATAGCTTCTTCCGATCACATGACGGAACTGCTTTACAATATCATAGGGACTCTCTCCCTCGATCACATAAAGCTTCAGGTCTGCATTTTCGCAGGTTACCTTCATGGTATCCATTCTGGTATAGCCAATGTCAAAGGTGATCGCTGCCGGATAGTCAAAAAACATTCCAAAGGTTTCTTTTCCGGACACAATGATAAGATTATGTGCACCGTACAGGGAATGTTTATCCTCTGTATGCTCCGGATCATCGGTACAGTTACTGGTGTAAATGAATCCTCTCTTATTGATACCGCGGTTGGATTCTCCCAATCCGTAGACGATATCCTCTTCATCCATGATATAAGTAAAAGAAAATCCATCTTCTGCACAGATTTCTCCATATCCTGGCTTTCCTTCTGCTGTCTCAATGTTTTCTGTCAGTGCCTCAGTCTCAAAGGGCTCTCCATATACATATTTTTTTATCATTTTTCCCTCTCCTGTTACAGATTTTTGTAAAGAACAAATGCCTCATAAGGTTTCAGGACCACTTTCTTCCCAAAATCCTTTCTTCCAAGATTGGTGATCAGGCATTCTGCATTTTTCTGAAATTCTTCCGGGATTTCCATTTCTGCCACATGCTCACTGAAATTGCAGACTGTAAGAAGCTTCTCTCCCTCAAGGGTTCTGGTATATGCAAAAATCTGATCATGATCTCTATAAAGTGCCTCAAATGCACCGTAAACGATCACCGGTTTTTCTTTTCTTAAACGGATCAGCTTCTGATAATAATGGAAAATGGAATCCGGATCCGAAAGCTGCTGCTTCGCATTGATCTCCTTATAATTGGAGTTTACCCTGATCCATGGCGTTCCCTCCGTAAAGCCGGCCTGATGAGAATCCTCCCACTGCATTGGTGTTCTGGCATTGTCACGTCCTCTCAGCATCAGGCACTTCATCATATATTCCGGTGTATAAATACCTGCTTCTGTATATTCATGGAAATACTGAATACTCTCGATATCACGATAATCCTTAAGCTCTGTAAAATAAGCATTGGTCATTCCAAGCTCTTCTCCCTGATAAACATAAGGAGTTCCCTGCATCATATGAAGACAGGTTGCCAGCATCTTGGCTGAAGTTTCCCTGTATGCAGGATTATCATTTCCAAATCTGGAAACACTTCTTGGCTGGTCATGATTTCCAAGAAACAGACTGTTCCATGCTTTTCCCGCAAGCTCTTCCTGCCATTTGATCATAACCTTTTTAAATTCCTGGAAATTGTATTTCTCGGTAGTCCATTTACCATGGTCTGATCCCTGATCCTCTACATGCTCAAACTGAAACACCATGTTCAGCTCATTTCTGTCCTCACCTGCATATTTCTGTGCCTCTTCGATAGTCACACCGGAGGTTTCTCCAACTGTCATCACATCGTATCGGGATAAAACCTCTCTGTTCATTTCCTGAAGAAACTCATGGATCCTCGGACCATGGACGCAGTAAGGACCAAAATCACCGTATAATCCTCCATTCATTTCTCCATCCGGATATGACTGATCCTTGGAGATCATGCTGATCACGTCCATTCGGAAACCGTCGATTCCTTTTTCACACCAGAAATTCATCATATCGTAAACTTCCTGACGAACCTTTTCATTTTCCCAGTTCAGATCCGGCTGCTTTCTGGAAAACAGGTGAAGATAATACATCTCTGTCTGAGGATCATATTCCCATGCAGGGCCTCCGAACGCACTTCCCCAGTTATTCGGTTCTTTTCCATTCACCGGCTCTCTCCAGATATAGTAATCCCTGTAAGGATTATCTTTGGATTTCCTACTTTCAATAAACCAGTTGTGTTCATCGGAAGTATGGTTTACGACCAGATCCATGAGGATCTTAATGCCCCGTTTATGCGCTTCTTCAAGAAGCTTTTCATAATCCTCCATGGTTCCATATTCTTTATAGATCCTGCGGTAATCGGAAATATCATAGCCATTGTCATCCTGCGGGGATTCCAGCATGGGTGAGATCCAGAGAACATTTACTCCCAGCTCCTTCAGATAGTTCAGTTTTTCTATAATTCCGGGAATATCACCAATTCCGTCTCCGTTGCTGTCCTTAAAACTTCTCGGATAAATCTGATATACCACGCTTTCTTTCCACCAGTTTTTTTTCATGGTAAATTGCCTCCTTTTTCTGTTGATTCTGAAATCAGCATATCCTATCCACCCTTTAAAATCAACAAGTTTCTCGTGAAACTTAAATTACTGCCAAACTTTTCTGTTTTTTTTATGCAGTTTTAACAATAAAGCACTACTGGCCCCTAAAAATAATTTCCAACCGTATTTCGATGATGTGCCAGGAAAAGTCATCACAACATAAAAAAAGAGATCCTGCTACTCTTTTACAGAATCTCTCTTTACAAGCCAGACAGGGCTTTTTACATTTTTTTTGGCAGGTTCCTTTCCCTCTGCCATAAGAAGCAGCTTCCGTAAGGCAAGAACTGCTTTCTGATGAACATCCTGATGAATGGTGGTCAGCTTTGGCCTGACGATCTGCGCATAAAAATTATCATCAAAGCCGGTAATGGAAATCTGATCCGGAATCCGGATTCCCCTGTCTGTAAAAAAATTGATGGCCTCCACAGCTGTGTAATCCGAAGAAAATGCCAGAGCCTTTGTCTCCAGAAAATGAGGCAGTAGCTCTTCATATTTTTTCAGTCTGCGCCGGGGTTCCTGGGGAACCACCACATAGCGGGAGCGGCTGCAGAAGCCGCCATTTTTTTCCATAGCCTGTTTGAATCCAAGCCATCTGGCATAATCACTGTCCTGCTCTGTTTCCGCAACAAAAAGTGCCCGGTGGTATCCACAGGAATGCAGATATTCCCCGATCTGATATCCGCCGGAATAATCATCCACTCCTACATTCTGAAAGCTATATCCACCCTTCGGATAGGCATCGATCAATACCATTTTTTTATTCAGCTTTCTGGAAAGCTGATGATACTGTTCTTCATTATACCCTATAATGATAAGACCCTCTACATTCCAACGGGATGCCATATCTACCACATTATCGATCCGTTCACCGCCAATGAGCATAATATAATAGCCTCTGTTTTCTGCTTCGACCTGCAGCGTTCCGGTGATCTCTCCCACAAAAGAATCCTGCAGAGACTGCATACCATGAATGAAGGAAAAACCAAGAACCACTCCAATGATCCTTGAGCCGTGTCCGGATAGCATCACAGATCCCATGTGGGGAACATAATTCTGCTCCTTCAGGATCGCCGTGATCCGGTCAATGGTGCTCTGTGAAACCCGTTTTGTATTTCCATTGATCACATTGGATACGGTTGTACGACTGACACCTGCCATATCCGCGATATCCTGCAGCCTTATCATTTCATTGAATACTGCATCAGCTCATAATGAAGCTCACAGCCCTCATAGATTTCTGCCGGAAGTAATGCTCTGGCAACTACTTTCAGTTCCTCCTCCGGCTGATCCACACGCTTCAAATGTGCATAATCTCCGTCAATCTGTTCCACAATATAATCACATACTAACATTTTTTGTCCTCTCTCTTTTCTTTTTTGCTCATACTTCAATAACCTGTATAAGCGCAATTCGTTTCTCTGACTGCTTATTCACGAACGCATCTAAAAACAGGCTACAGCAAATGCTGCAGCCTGTCAACTCTTTATTCTGCCCTCAAAAAATATCTCTGTTTATTCGTCAGCACCGTCAACCTTGCTTGCGCGTGCCGCGATCTCTTTCTCCTGGATATCATTAGGAGCCTGCTCATAGCGTGCAAATTCATAGGAGAAATCTCCGCTTCCACCGGTCATGGAACGAAGGACAGTGGAATAACCATAGATTTCAAGAAGCGGAACATCTGCCTCAATGATGGTATTTCCTTCGTGGTCCGGATTCATTCCGAGAACACGACCACGTCTCTTGTTCAGATCTCCCATAACATCACCGGTATATTTATCCGGAACTGTAACCTTCATGGAGATGATCGGCTCAAGAAGTACAGGAGAAGCCTCCATAAAGCCCTTCTTGAAGGCAAGGATCGTTGCCATCTTAAATGCCATCTCAGAAGAATCTACCGGATGATAAGATCCATCATAAAGGGTTGCTTTCACACCAACTACCGGATATGCAGCCAGAGGGCCTTTCAGAACGCATTCCTGAAGACCTTTTTCAACTGCAGGGAAGTAGTTCTTCGGAACTGCACCACCTACAACTACCTGCTCAAATACATAAGGTGTCTCCAGATCGCCAGATGGCTCAAAGCGCATCTTAACGTGGCCATACTGTCCGTGTCCGCCGGACTGTTTCTTATGTTTGCCTTCTACATCTGAATTCTTACGGAGTGTTTCACGGAACGGAACCTTCGGTTTGGAAAGCTCCACATCCACTTTATAGCGCTCCTTCAGCTTGCTGACAACGATATCAAGATGCTGATCACCCATACCGTAGATCAGGCTCTGACGGTTTGCACTGTCATTGACAACCTTCAGTGTTCTGTCCTCTGTCATCATCTTGGCAAGGGACTGTGCGATCTTATCCTCGTCGCCCTTTTTCACTGCCTTAAATCTCTTATATGTATATGGTGTGGAAAGTATAGCCTTTGGATAAAGGATCGGATTCGCCTTGGTTGCAAGGCTGTCACCGGTCTGTACACTGCCAAGCTTGGCAATGGCACCGATATCCCCTGCAAAAAGCTCCGGAACTTCAATCGGTTTGGAACCTTCCATGACATAAAGCTTGTTTACACGCTCCTCTGTTCCTTTCTCTACATTAAGAAGTGTATCATCGGATTTCAGCACACCGGAGCATACCTTGATCAGAGAATATTTACCAAGGAACGGATCCGCGATGGTCTTAAATACATAGGCGGATTTTGCCTTGGCAAAGTCATAATTGGCCTCAAAGATCTCGTTAGTCTTCTGTGCGATACCATTGCAGGAACGTCCGCTTGGGCTTGGGAAGTAACCGCAGATATCATCCAGAAGGTTAGATACACCGCGAAGGTTCACCGGTGATCCCATGCATACCGGAACAATACTTCCATCCTGTACATTGGTTGCAATAGCGGCTGAAACCTCTGCTACGGAGAAGGTATCTCCCTCAAAATAACGGTCCATAAACTCTTCACTTGTCTCTGCAACAGACTCCATCAGAGTTTCATGATATTTCTCAAGATATTCGGTCAGATAGTCCGGAACCGGGCATTCTTCTTTACCGGCCTTGTCAATGTATCTTCTTCCGGCCTGTTTCACAACATTGACATAACCTACAAACTTACCGTCTTCACGGATCGGGAAATGAAGAGGAGCGATCCTCTTGCCATACAGCTCTGTCAGCTCTTCCACGACCTCACGATAGCTGACATCATCCACGTCCATATCGGTAACAAAGATCATTCGCGGAAGTTTATATTTCTCGCAGAGATTCCATGCCTTCTGTGTTCCAACCTGAACACCGGCCTTACCGGAAACAACGATGATCGCTGCATCTGCTGCACTGACGGCTTCCTCAACTTCTCCCACAAAATCGAAATATCCGGGAGTATCCAGTACATTTACCTTCATCTTATCCCATGGTACCGGAATCAAAGAAGTTGTGATGGAAAAATGTCTCTTTATTTCTTCCTTGTCATAATCGCTGACAGTATTGCCATCCTCAACACGTCCGAGTCTGTTTGTCATACCTGCCAGATAAGCCATTGCCTCAGCCAGTGTTGTTTTACCTGCGCCACCATGACCTAATAGGACTACATTTCTGATTCGGTCTGTTCTGAAAACGTCCATATGTAATACCTCCCTGTTTGTCTTACTTAATATGTTCACATTTTACTAAATTTCCATGCAAATTTCAAGTATTTTATTCAATTTTGACAACTTTTTTTCAGAAAGTTTTTAGTTATACCGTCAATTCGTTGTAGTACATGGCGAAAGTATCTGATTTTTACATAAAAAAATCCCGAAAGAATCCGGATATGTTTTCTCAGCATTTTGCAAAATCAGGTATTCTTTCAGGATTTTTTCTATTTTTCTGTATCTTCTATATCTTTTAAGAGAAAAGCCTGTACATTCTGTCCCCCCTGTCAGAATGTACGGTTTACATATTTTTTCACGGCATCCACGGAACGGTTCAGTACCAGATCTTCCGGAAAATCCAGTTTTGTCAGAAGGGCTCTGGCAAGGTCAAATTCTCCGATCAGAAGATCAAAATGGGCATCGCTGTCCATAACCACAGGTACCTGATATTTTTTGCAGTAATTCAGCATAATGGTATCGTTCTCTACCGCATTCTCACGGGTACAGTCCGGGTCCATGGAGTGATTATTAAGCTCCAGAACTTTACCATATTCTTTTGCCCCCTGTACAAGCGCCTCATAGTCGATATCGTATCTTCCGTCATCCGGATGTCCGATGATATTGACATACGGATTTTTCATAACATTAAGATAGGCTTCTGTATTCTCCTGTCTGCTGCCCGGTTTGATACATGGCACATGAAGGCTTGCAATGACCACGTCCAGCTTTTCCAGGGTTTTCTGAGCCAGATCCACCGTTCCTGCAGCATCCAGGATATTTACCTCTGATCCCAGAAGCAGCTGGATTCCGTACATTTCACGGGGCACTACTTTTATATTCTGAAAATAGAACTTGTGGCAGGTTCCGGGCATCTTCGGTGCATGTTCTGTGATTCCCAGAAGCTCAAGCCCCTTATCGGAAGCTGCTTTCGCCATCTCGCGAAGCGTACAGTATGCATGTCCGCTGGCTACAGTATGTGTGTGCAGATCCATTACTGACTGATATTTCATAATAAATTCTCCTCTGTACCCTACATTATTTTTTCTTATTATACGTCCGAAATCCCTGATTTCTCAAGTCTTTTTATATTACTGTCCAATTATTTTTACTGTTCATTGGTAATATTCCCGTTTCGGGCTACGACAACCGAATTCGGGCAAAATATACCGCAAAATGGAACGTGCAGATTGTGGGAATGCTTTTTCAAACACGTTCTAACATTTGTTGACATTTTTCGTACTTTCTTTTACAATATAGTCGTGATTTACACTATTAAAGAATAAAAGTAAAATGTAACCGGAAAGGACTCTGAAGTACTATGAAAACCATAGGTTTTATCGGCCTTGGGCTGATCGGCGGCTCCATTGCCAGAACCATACGAAAATTTCACCCGGATTATCGCCTGCTTGCCTTTGACAAAGACAGAGACGCTCTGGCAGAGGCAGTCAGTTTAAATGTGATCGACGGGATCTGCGATATTGAAGATGAGCGATTATACAACTGCGATTATCTTTTTCTCTGTGCCCCTGTAGAATTCAATGTGGAGTACATGGAAAAGATCAAGGATTCTCTTGGAGAAAACTGCATTCTCACCGATGTGGGAAGTGTAAAAAGTATCATCCACGAAAAGGTAACCGAACTTGGACTCGAGGGAAAATTTATCGGCGGCCATCCAATGGCAGGCTCCGAGCGCAGCGGTTTTTCCAATTCCAGTGATCATCTCCTGGAAAATGCTTACTATATCGTTACTCCCGGAGGAGAAGTTGCTCTGGATCGGATTTCCGATTTTACGGAACTGGTTTCCTCTCTTGGTGCGATCCCTCTTGTTCTCACTGCGGAAGAACATGATTTCATCACGGCAGGAGTCAGCCACCTCCCTCATATCGTGGCTTCCGCTCTTGTCAATCTTGTAAACCTTCTAGACAACGATGCCCAGTATATGAAAATGATCGCAGCCGGTGGTTTCCGTGATATCACACGTATCGCTTCTTCTTCACCAGTTATGTGGGAGCAAATCTGCCTGGAAAACCAGAAAAATATTTCCACAGTTCTGGACGAATTTATCCGTATGCTGATCCAGATCCGCTGTTCCATTGATAACAAAGAAGCCGACAATATTTTTGACATGTTCGCAAGTTCCAAGGATTACCGTGATTCCATTGACATTGTAGATAACAGCCTGATCCCCCGCTCCTATGTTCTTTACATTGATGTGGCAGATGAGGCCGGTGCCATTGCAACTATCGCAACCATTCTTGCAACAGAAAAGGTCAGCATCAAAAATATCGGCATCATCCACAACCGTGAATTTGAAGATGGCGTTCTGAAGATCGAATTTTATACAGATGCAGCCCTGGAGCAGGCCAAAGTGCTTCTTACCAAACGTAATTACAAAATCTGTGAACGCTGATATATATAAATGAGGTATTTATTATGGAAATCAAAAAAGCAAAAAAATTATCCGGTTCTCTTTCTATTCCCGGAGATAAATCCATTTCTCACAGAGCTGTTATGTTCGGCTCTCTCGCAGAAGGCACTACCAGGATCTCAAACTTTCTGGAAGGTGCCGACTGCCTCTCCACCATTTCCTGTTTCCGGAAAATGGGCATTAACATAGAAAATACCAAAGGCGAGATCCTGGTTCACGGAAAAGGCCTCCACGGTCTCAGCACTCCAGCAGAGACTCTTGATGTAGGCAACAGCGGTACTACCACCCGCCTCATCTCCGGAATCTTGGCAGGACAGGATTTTGTATCAGAGCTTACCGGCGATGCTTCCATCCAGAAACGCCCCATGAAACGGATCATGACTCCGCTTTCCCAGATGGGGGCAGATATCATCAGCCTTGGCGGAAACGGATGTGCACCGCTTAAGATCTCCGGAAAAAAACTCCATGCCATCCACTACAATTCTCCGGTAGCGTCTGCCCAGGTAAAATCCTGTGTACTCCTTGCCGGAATGTATTCGGACGGCATTACCTGTGTAACAGAGCCGGTTCTCTCCAGAAATCACACGGAGATCATGCTGAATTACTTTGGCGCTGATGTAACATCAGAAGGAACAACTGCATTCATCAAGCCAGATCCTTCTCTTTACGGACGTGAGATCCTGGTTCCGGGCGATATCTCTTCCGCTGCTTATTTTATCGCAGCTGGCCTTCTTGTTCCCAACAGCGAGATCCTTCTGAAAAATGTGGGGATCAACCCGACCCGTGACGGTATCCTCCGTGTATGCAAAGCCATGGGGGCAGATATCACCCTTCTCAACGAAACCACAGAAGGTGAGCCTACTGCTGATCTTCTGATCCGCTCCTCCGCTCTTCACGGAACCACAGTAGAAGGTGCCATCATTCCTACTCTGATCGATGAACTTCCGATGATCGCTGTTATGGCAGCTTTTGCAGAAGGAACCACTGTTATCCGGGATGCACAGGAACTCCGTGTCAAAGAATCCGACCGTATTCAGGTTATGACCGAAAATCTCCGGAAAATGGGCGCAGATATCCAGGCAACGGAAGACGGCATGATCATCCATGGCGGAAAACCTCTCCACGGTGCAGAGATCGATTCTCATCTGGATCACCGTGTAGCCATGTCCTTCGCAGTAGCAGGCCTTCTCTCAGAAGGAACACTTTCCATCAAAAATGGTGAATGTGTCAACATCTCCTATCCGGAATTCTATTCCGATCTTTACAGTCTGGCAGAATAATTATCAGATATACAGACAGAGAGCATTTTTATGCATAATTCATTGCATCTGTTCTATCAGATAGCAGTGCATGAAAATGCTCTCTGTTTTTTTGTATTTTTTTATATTTCGTATATTTTTTATTTATTAGTGGTATCATAATTCCAAAATAAAATCATTTTTTTGATAAACTTTATCTATTTTCCCACTTTCCAAATTCCTACTATTATGGTATTATTTATTCGGAAAATAAAATATTTCCAGAGAGGAGCAACGATTATGAAAATTTTGTTTTATGACACTAAGAGCTACGATAGAGAATTTTTTGAGAAGCTGCTTCCGTCCTATCCAGGTATTGAGATTAAATTCATTGAAGCAAATATCCATGAGGAAACTGCAGCTCTTGCCCACGGCTACGACGCTATCTGTGCATTTGTAAATGCAGATCTTGGCGCACCGGTCATCGAAGAACTTCACCGACAAGGTGTAAAACTGATCCTAATGCGCTGTGCAGGATACAACAACGTTGATCTGGAAACTGCTGCCAGATACGAAATCCAGGTGGCACGTGTTCCAGGTTATTCTCCGGAAGCAGTTGCCGAACACGCCATGGCACTTGCCCTTACCGCCAACCGCCACACCCATAAAGCATATATCAAATGCCGTGAAAACAACTTTGCACTGAACGGTCTCATGGGCGTAAACTTTTATCAGAAAACTGCCGGTATCATCGGTACCGGAAAAATCGGCCAGGCAATGGCAAAAATCTGCCGTGGCTTCGGTATGAAAGTAATCGCTTATGATCTTTTCCCAAATAAAAATCTTGACTTTCTGGAATATGTTTCACTGGACGAACTTCTTGCCACCAGCGATCTGATCAGTCTGCACTGCCCGATGACTCCGGAAACAGAGCATCTGATCAACTCCGAAACCATCGCCAAAATGAAAGATGGCGTGATCCTTGTAAATACTTCCAGAGGTGGACTGATCAAAACGGACGACCTGATCGCAGGTATCCGTGATCATAAATTCTTTGCCGTTGGTCTGGATGTTTATGAAGAAGAATCCGCCTATGTATATGAAGATATGTCAAGCAGCATTCTTCCTACTTCCACGATCCAACGTCTTCTGTCCTTCCCGAATGTTACAATGACTTCCCATCAGGGATTTTTCACAGTAGAAGCACTGACAAATATTGCTGAAACAACCCTGGAAAATGCAAAAGCGTTTATGGATGGGGATGAAATGAAAAATCTGGTTCACTGATTTCCAGAACCTTTATAGAAAAAATGTCCCGGACCATTGCACTTAACGATGATCCGGGACATTTTTGTCAACTCTTAAATGTACACCTGTATTTCCTAATAAATTTCCTCAAAAGATTTTCCATCATCTTCTGTATAATATACACGCTTTCCATCCTGTGTATAGATTAATTTCTGTTTTCCCTCAGGATCCAGACTGCACTGCTGGTAAGTAACACCTTCTTCTACCGGAAGCATACTATCTGCATTCTCATAATTCTCGGGAGTTAAATTCGACGGCGCATGGCCATACTCATAAATATACTGGGCAACATCATTTTTGTCCGTATACGTTCCTTTTTCATCCATTTTGTTTTCTGCAGCGTGATCTGTACTTTCTGTGCTGTCTTTCTCTGAAGAATCCTGCGCCTGCTCCATCTCCTCTTCATCCATCGCAGTCATTTCATCATCACTGTCCTCATCCATGGCTTTTAATTCATCGTCTGTCAACGGCTCCATATCATTCTCAAAAGCAGCTTCATCATACGTCTGCTTCTCCTTACAGCCACCCAGCATCAGAATCGCAGCACCAGTCAGTGCCAAAAGAAATAATTTAAACTTTCTCATGAATCAATCTCCTTTCATGGCATATCGTTCTCTCAAAAGTGTAATTTCTCTTTTCCATCCCTCATCATCATTTGGCGTCTCCAGTATAAAAGGAACTCCCTTAAGTGCCGGATGACACACCACCTCTACAAGCGCATCCAGACCGATTTCTCCTTCGCCGATCTTTGCGTGACGGTCTTTATGACTTCCCAGTCCATTCATGCTGTCATTAAGATGAACCGCTTTCAGTCTGGTAAGTCCGATCACCTGGTCAAATTCTGTCAGTACTCCATCCAGATCATGTACAATGTCATAGCCTCCATCCCAGATGTGACAGGTATCCAGGCAGACCCCCAGTTTGTCTTTTCTCTCCACGCGGTCAATGATCTCTTTCAGTTCCTGAAACGTTGATCCCACTTCTGATCCCTTGCCGGACATAGTTTCCAGAAGAACTGTGGTACTTTGTTCTTCTGTAAGAACATCATTGAGAATTTCTGCAATTTTTGCAATTCCAGCTTCTATTCCCTGCCCTACATGGCTTCCGGGATGAAAATTATAATAATTCCCCGGTGTATACTCCATGCGTTTCAGATCATCTGCCATAATCTCTCTGGCAAAATCCCTCAGATTTTCTTTTGCCGCACAGGCATTCATTGTATATGGCGCATGAGCTACGATCTTACCGAAATGATGCTCTCTGGCAAGTTCCAGAAACTTTTCCACATCTGCCGGATCAATCTCTTTCGCCTTACCGCCTCTTGGATTTCTGGTAAAAAATGCGAACGTATTTCCTCCGTTTTTTACCATCTGACGTCCCATGGCTGCATAGCCTTTGGATGAACTTGTATGATTTCCGATATATAATACCATTTTTTTCTGATCTCCCTGTATTTTTTATTTACAGCAGCTTAAAGCCACAATTGTGTTGCCTTGTCCATTATAGCAAAAACTCTTTTTTCTGCAAAGTCCGGTATTCATTCTTTACATTACTTCCAATTCTTCCTATAATAAATGTATCTTTACATATGAAGGAGAAAAAGTATGGCAAATGATAATCGAAAGCCGCCGCACAGACATGATCCGGAACTGGCACGAAAAGAAGCACTCCAGGCCAGACAGACACATACACATCGTTCCGGTCAGAAAGAAAGCGGCCATCGCCAAACCACTTCGCGGGTAAACAAACGTCCGTCCACACACAGTTCTGCCACATCCCGCAGAAAAAACATCAAAAAAAATTCCAGATATCAGCAGGTACGACGTCAGAAAATGATGCTTGCGGGAGGAGGATTTCTGATCTTGCTTCTTGTAATTATCTTCTCTGCCCGCTCCTGTATTTCTTCCAGAAAAGCCGCCGAAGCTGCTGCCATCCAAAAAGCACAGGAAGCCGCCCAGGCGAAAAAATCCGAAGAAACCGCAAAAGCAGCTCAGAAAGATCCTGTTTCACTGACCATCAGTGTTGTAGGCGACTGCACCCTTGGTACAGACGAAACCTTTGATTATGACACAAGTCTGAACGCCTATTATGACAGCAACGGAAAAGATTACTTTTTCCAGAATGTAAAAAGTATTTTTTCAGCTGATGATCTGACCATCGCCAATTTTGAGGGAACACTTACGGATTCGGATACCCGTGAAGATAAAACATTTGCATTTAAAGCACCTGCCGAATATGCACAGATCCTAACCAGTGGTTCCATAGAAGCCGTAAATACTGCCAACAATCACAGTCATGATTACGGAGAGCAGAGTTACACGGACACACTGACTGCTCTGGATAACGCAGGGATCATCCATTTTGGCTATGATGATACTGCAGTTATGGACATCAAGGGCGTTAAAGTCGGACTTGTGGGAATTTATGAACTGAAAGACCATCTTGGCCGTGAACAACAGCTGAAAGATAATATTGCCAAAGTCAAAGCAGACGGCGCAGAGCTTGTTATTGTAATCTTCCACTGGGGCAATGAGAGCGAAACTGTTCCGGATACCAATCAGATGACTCTCGGACGTCTGGCCATTGATGAAGGTGCGGACCTGGTATGCGGGCATCATCCACATGTACTTCAGGGAATTGAAACTTACAAGGGCAAAAATATCGTTTACAGTCTTGGAAATTTCTGCTTTGGCGGAAACAGCTCGCCAAGCGATATGGATACCATGATTTTTCAGCAGACCTTTACCATCACCTCCGACGGTGTACAGGCAGATAATGTAACAAATATCATTCCCTGCTCCATTTCTTCTGCAGACGGTTATAACAACTATCAGCCAACCCCTGCTACCGGCGATGAAGCCACCAGAATCAAATCCAAGATTGATGAACGCAGCGCAGCGATTCCAACAGCAGATTCTACAGCCAAATCCTCTGGCGATACAGGCAGTTCTGATACTGTTTCTGCAGATGACGCATCCGGAAGCACTGATACTTCCGATGAATCTGAATCGGATACAGACTCTGATTTTTCAGATGAATCGGATGGTTCGGATTACGATACTTCAGAAGATTATGATACCTCGGACGAAGAAGATTACAGTTCCGATGAAGAGGCAGATTTTTCAGATAACAGCGATGAATAGATAAAATAAAATCCTGACAGATATTGCATGATCCATGCAAAAATCTGTCAGGATTTTTATATGAAAGATAATTGTAATCTTGTTACTCGATCATCATGGCATCACCAAAACTGAAGAAACGGTATCTCTCCTTCACCGCCTCCTCATAGGCAGCCATAATATGCTCTTTTCCTGCAAGGGCAGAAACCAGCATCAGCAGCGTGGACTCCGGAAGATGGAAATTGGTGATCAGTCCATCGATTGCTTTGAATTTATAGCCTGGATAGATAAAGATCTCTGTCCAGCCACTTCCGGCTTTTACGATTCCGTCTTCTCCGGTTGCGGATTCCAGAGTACGACAGCTGGTAGTTCCCACGGAAATCACTCTTCCACCGTTTTTCTTTGTATCATTGATCAGTTTTGCCTGATCTTCTTCCACAATGTAAAATTCCGAATGCATATGATGTTTCTCCACATCATCCACTTTTACCGGTCGGAACGTTCCAAGGCCTACATGTAAAGTTACATGGGCAATATTCACACCCATTTCTTTTACCTTCTCAAGAAGTTCCGGTGTGAAATGCAGTCCTGCAGTCGGTGCGGCAGCAGATCCTTCATTTTTGGCATACACGGTCTGATAACGGTTTTTGTCTTTCAGCTTGTGGGTAATATATGGCGGCAGCGGCATTTCTCCCAGCTGATCCAGAATTTCCTCAAAAATTCCCTCATAATGGAACTGGATCAGGCGGTTTCCCTCATCTACAATATCGATGATCTCACCTTTTAAAATGCCATCGCCAAAAGTAATTTTGGCACCCGGACGTGCCTTTTTGCCGGGCTTTACAAGACACTCCCAGATATCATTCTCACGGCGTTTCAGAAGCAGGATCTCGATCAGTGCTCCTGTCTCCTCCTTATGTCCGTAAAGACGTGCCGGAATAACTTTGGTGTCATTGATCACAAGGCAGTCTCCCTTATGCAGGTAATCCAGTATATCGGTAAAATGACGATGCTCGATACTTCCGTCTTTCAGGGACAGATGCATCAGTCTGGAAGAACTTCTGTCCTCCAGCGGGTCCTGAGCAATCAGTTCCTGCGGCAGGTCATAATAAAAATCTGATGTTTTCATAATTATTTTTCCACTTCCTCTTTCCATTGTTTGCGAAGCCTGCGGACCTCGTTCCACTCTTTGTTTGTAAGATCGGCCTTTGGCAGCAGATCCGGTCTCCATTTGGCAGTACGGATAATAGACTGCTCTCTTCTCCATTTATCCACATTTGCATGATGTCCGGAAAGCAACACCTCCGGAACTTTTTTTCCATGCCATTCTTCCGGTCGGCTGTACTGGGGATATTCCAGAAGATTTCCGGAAAAAGATTCCGTCTCTCCGGATTCCTGATTATTCAGAACTCCTGGTACCATTCTGGAAATGGAATCCATCATAACCATAGCCGGAAGTTCCCCACCAGTAAGTACATAATCACCGATAGAAACATAATCCGTCACAATTTCTTCCAGAACACGCTCATCAATTCCCTCATAATGACCGCAGAGAAAAACCAGGTCTTCTTCCAGTGCGAACTCTTTCGCCATATTCTGGTTGAAAGTTTTTCCCTGAGGAGTAAGAAAGATCACACGTGGTTTTCTTCCGATGCGCTCTACAATGGATTCATAGGACAGATATACCGGTTCTGCCTGCATCAGCATTCCGGCACCGCCGCCATATGGATAATCATCTACCTTCTGGTGCTTGTTGAAGGCAAAATCCCGGATATTGATCGCTTCCAGTGATAACAGTCCCTTTGTAATCGCACGGCCTGTAATACTTGTGTTCATTCCGTTCTCGATCATTTCCGGAAACAGTGTAAGTACATGATAATTCATTTAAACAAGCCCTTTCATCAAATGCACAGTCATGGTATTTTTTTCCACGTCTACATCAAGAACACAGTCATGGATCGCCGGAAGCAGAACTTCCTCTCCATCCACACGATCTACGATATAAACATCATTGGCACCAGTCTCCATCACATCGCGGAGTACTCCGAATTTCTCCCCATTCTCCAGAAGTACATCCATTCCGATCAGATCTGCCACATAATATTCATCCTCGCCAAGCTCCTGTGCTTCCTCACGCGGAATCCAGAGATCACGGCCTTTATACATTTCAATATCATTGATATTATCAACGCCTTCAAACTTCAGGATCGCAAGATTCTTAAAGAATTTTACATTCTGAATATTCAGTCTGCGAAGTTCTTTTCCTGTATCCAGAAGCACATATTCAATATCAAGAAAACGCTCTGCATCATCCGTTGTTGGAAAAACCTTTACTTCACCACGGACACCATGCGTTGTTGTGATAACTCCTACTTTTAATAAATCTTCCATTTTTGCTCCCTTTCAGAGTAAAAACAGGAGCCATGGAATCCACAGCTCCTGTCTCATTTTTCATTGCAGAATATCTACAATCACTTTTTTGCTGCTTTTTGAAGAAGCCGCTTTCACAACAGTACGGATTGCCTTGGCAATTCTTCCCTGTCTTCCAATGACCTTACCCATATCGGCCGGTCCGACTTTCAGTTCAACAACAATCGCGTCGTCTTTCTCAGTCTCAGTAACGACTACCTCATCCGGATTTTCAACAAGAGATTTTGCAATTACTTCTACAAGTTGTTTCATTACATACCTCCTTGCTCTGCCCTTACGGGGCCCACAGATCTTAAATCTGTCAGGTATTATTTCTCGATTCCGGCAAGTTTAAGAAGCTTAGCAACTACTTCTGTAGGCTGAGCACCAGCTGCAAGCCATTTCTTAGCTGCCTCTTCGTCGATTTTGTATACGCTTGGGTCAAGGTTCGGATCATATGTTCCGATCTCTGCGATACATCTTCCGTCACGTTTGCAGCGGGAATCTGCTACTACGATTCTATAGAAAGGTGCTTTCTTCTGTCCCATTCTTCTTAATCTGATCTTAACTGCCATTTTTGTTTTCCTCCAATTATCTTTCTAAAAATTTATTGTTGTTTATTAAAAGGGAAGCTTAAAGCCGCCTCTTTTTCCCATATTCATCTTGCCGCCTGTTAAGCCCGGCATCTGTTTCATCATCTTCTTGCTCTGCTCAAACTGCTTCACAAGACGGTTTACTTCTGTGACATCCACGCCTGCACCTCTGGCGATGCGGTTCTTACGGGATATGTTCAGAATGTTCGGATTGCTTCTCTCCTGAGGTGTCATGGAAAGGATGATGGACTTGGTGCGATCCATAGCTTTCTCATCGATCATGCCCTCGATATCTTTCATCTTGCCGCCCATTCCAGGAAGCATGTTCAGGATACTGGAAATACCACCCATTTTGTTCATCTGTTCCATGCTGGTAAGATAGTCATTAAAGTCGAAGTCCATTTTCTTCAGCTTCTTCTGCATCTCCTGGGCCTGTTCCTGATCCACAGATGCTTCCACCTTCTCGATCAGGCTCATCACATCGCCCATACCAAGGATTCTGGAAGCCATACGTTCCGGATAAAACTGTTCCAGGTCCGAAAGCTTCTCTCCCATACCAACATAGAAGATCGGTTTGCCGGTTACGGCTTTAATGGAAAGTGCAGCTCCACCTCGTGTATCACCGTCCATCTTGGTCAGGATCACGCCGTCAATGCCGACTTTATCAGAAAAGTTCTGCGCTACATTCACCGCATCCTGTCCTGTCATGGCATCAACTACAAGCACTGTCGCATCCACATTCACATTTGCCTTGATATTCTCAAG
The DNA here is from genome assembly GCF_003461955.1 of Ruminococcus sp. AM36-2AA. Classification (GTDB taxonomy): domain Bacteria; phylum Bacillota; class Clostridia; order Lachnospirales; family Lachnospiraceae; genus Blautia_A. The sequence continues at coordinate 228,360 of NZ_QTYB01000001.1, forward strand.
CTCCTGCATCATATCTTCATCAATATGAAGACGTCCTGCGGTATCGATCAGTACAACATTCTGCTGATTGGATTTCGCATGCTCGATAGCTGCTTTTGCAATGTCCACGGGATTCTGCTTGTCTCCCATGGAAAAGACCTCGACGCCCTGCTTCTCACCATTCACCTGCAGCTGTGTGATCGCTGCGGGACGGTAAACATCACAGGCCACAAGCAGTGGTCTCTTTCCTTTGGATTTCAGTTTGCCTGCCAGCTTGGCAACCGTTGTTGTCTTACCTGCACCCTGGAGGCCGACCATCATAAGAACGGTAAGATCCATTCCCGGTTTGATCGGAAGTTCTGTTGTCTCACTTCCCATCAGATTGACCAGCTCGTCATTTACGATCTTGATCACCATCTGTCCCGGATTCAGACCATTCATAACATCCTGTCCGATAGCCTTTTCCTGAACAGATTTCGTAAACTGCTTAACGACCTTAAAGTTAACATCCGCTTCCAGAAGTGCCATCTTAACTTCTTTCAGCGCAACCTTGACATCAGCCTCTGTAAGACGGCCTTTGCCTTTCAGCTTTTTAAATACATTCTGCAGTTTATCTGTTAAACTCTCAAATGCCATTGATCATAACTCCTCTAATATCACATTGGAAATCGCCGCAATATCTTCGGCGTGGTACTTGTCAGCCAGTTCATGGATCTTCATAACCTGACTGCGGATGTTCAGGAATTTCTCGACCAGATGGAGTTTCTCTTCGTATTCTTCCAACGTCCGATTGCACCGTCTGATCATATCATGTACACCCTGTCTGCTGATGCCAAGTTCCTCAGCAACTTCACTTAAGGAATAATCCTCAAATACCACACTGGTGTACACCTGCCGCTGCCTCTCTGTCAGAAGCTCTCCATAAAAATCAAATAAAAAAGTCTGCTCTACAAATTTCTCCATCTGTAATCACCTTGGCTATCATACACGATTCCGGCATGCCTGTCAAGGGTTTTTGCTTTACAAATTTATTTTTTCCAAAATTTCACAGAAAAAAGGCCGGGAAAGCGCTTTTCTGCTGAGTTTTGCAGGCTTTTCCGACCTTTATTTATTTTATTTTCTTCCTATTATATAGTTATATAGGCCAATCTGAATTCGATCAAAACATTTCTTTCGTCATTTTATCGATTTCCTGATCTACTGCCTCATAAACACCTGGGATGCAGGAAAAATTCAGGCCATGGGTGGTACATGGAATAAAATGAAGTTTACCACAGTCTCTGCAAAGCTGATCGGTTGCTTCTTCAATCATTTCCTGATTCCAGTCAAAACGATCTACTTTACCATTATCGATACCGCCCATAAATGTGATATCTTTTCCATATTCTTTGATCAGTTTTGGAAGATCATTGACTGACATACATCCCTGCCATACATCAATTCCCATCTCGATCATTGTTGGAACCAGTGTTGCACTGTAACTGTCATTGTGATGAATGATCAGTTCTACCCCGTGATCATGGTAATAGCCATAAATACGTTTGTAGGAATCCATAAAGAATTCACGGAACATGTCCACACTGATAAATGTAGATTTCTGTGTTCCCCAGTCATCATGATGGAATACAACATCCGGTTTCATATAGGTACAGATCTGCTCTGCCCATTTCAGTTCCCACTCTGTAATATATTCGATCAGTTCATGCATGGCTTCCGGTTCTTCGTAAAAATTCATCATAGTATTCTGAATTTCACAGAGATAATGGCACATCTCAAAAACTCCCGGTGCGATCAGTGTGGCAACCATTGTTTCATTCCTATCAATTCCGGCAATGGTCTCCTGGCATGCTTTCCAGTCTTCTGCTGTGTAATTGATATCCGGTGCTTTTACATATTTTTTCCATTCTGTGATATCCGGGCATACCAGATGTTCGGGATCATGAAGTGGAAACGCTCCTGGCGTTCCTGCCGGCCAGGAATTATAATATCCCCAGCCACATTTTACTGTTGGTGCACCAGGTCCTTCCGGCATCATCGGATACTGCTGCTGATAGGGAGTATTCAGAACAAAGGTCAGTCCCTCATACTGTTTTACAAAACGATCCGGATTTCCTCCACGGATTACTTCCATCATATTCTGTCTTTTTGTTAACATAAAAACACCTCCGCTACGTTATTATGCAGGAAAGCCTTTTTTCCGCACTTGTTTTGCTACACCCCAATATAAAAGGCTTATTTCTGCACTTGTTTTTTCTTTATGATTCTATTATACTGAAAATCAGAAGAATCACAATTCCACATAATATGGTGATTATTTCTATTTTTTCCTATAAAATATAGGAAGGAGGATTTTCTTTGAAACTCAGTGCAAAAATCATCTGTTATCACTTACAGAAATCATTTTCCATACATACATCCAGGCTGGATACATTTCCCACGCTTTCCTGCCCTTCCTGTTTTGAAAAAAGCATGCCTCTTCAGGATGGACGTGTTTACCTCATCACAGATCCGGATTTTCAGCCAACTTTTCATCATCCCAAAAATATCCTGTTCCTGATGATCGGAAAAGCTTATCAGAATTACGAATTATCCCAGCCAAATATGTGTATCATCCCTGAAGACCTTCCTGTTAACACTGTTTTTAATAAACTTCAGGATATTTTTATCCTTTATGACCAGTGGAATCAGTCTCTGATGGATTCCCGTCTTCGAAACGCTTCTATTCAGGAGCTTCTGGATCTTACCACTTCCATCATTCCAAATCCAATGATGCTGATCGGCATGGATTTTACCATCATTGCTTCCAGAGGCTGGGACCTGGGTGATCTCTCCAATTCCGTTCTGGGTTCCAGCGAAAATACCTGGGATATTGTGGACAGTCTGAAGCAGGACCCTCATTACGAGGAAGCATTTTATAAAACTGGTTATTTTTATTATCCGGGAAATGGCCTTACGGTTCCTTCTCTCTGTGTAAACATTTCCAACAATGACAAGGCCGTATACAGACTGATGTTTTCCGGAGGTGAAGTTCCTCTGGATGACACCTTTGGTTTCGTCCTGGAGTACCTTTCCCAAATGGTATCTCATGCACTTTCCACAGGTATCATGCACAACCGGGATAAAGCTTTTCCTCTGCATCAGATTTTTATATCCATCCTGACAGACCCTGGAGCTGATTATGTAAAAGTCAGCCAGCAGCTGACAAATGTGGGGTGGCTTTCTTCCCATATGTATCAATGCATCCTGATCCAGACCGGGCTGATCGATCAGAAAAATCTGACCCTCAATGCCATCTGCAATTATCTGGAAAATACGATCCCGGCAAGCTGCGCTACCGAATATAAAGGGAATGCTGTGCTTTTTATCAATCTGGATCTCTGTACTATGACCGTCCAAGAAATTTCCGATAAGATTGAAGGCTTTATCAAAAGTAGCATGCTAAGCGCCGGATACAGCAGGAAGATGCTCGGGCATTTCAATTTCCACCGTCAATACACACAGGCTTCTGTCACTTTACAGGTTGGCAAACGCAAAAACCCCGCAGAAAGTATCCACTATTTTAACTCCATCGCTCTGCCCTACATCCTGGAACAGGCTACCAGAAAACTTCCTGCTTACATGATCTGCCACGAAAAGCTTCTGTCACTAAAATACAAAGATGAGGCAAAACAATCTCATCTCTATGACACACTGCGTTGTTTTCTGGAACACAACCAGAACATTGCCCATACTGCCAGTGCTTTATTTATCCACAGAACTACTCTTCTTTACCGTCTGGATAAGATCAAAGCATTTCTGGATTCGGATCTTACAGACAGAGATGAAATCCTTTATCTGCTGCTTTCTTTTCATCTGATGGATATGGAAGAAGAAAATCAGAACACAAACGCATAAAAAAAACGGGAAATCTCATGCATACCATAATATGCTTCCTGATTTCCCGTTTTTTCTATGTAAAGCGGATATTCTCTTTTATAATTCTTCCTTTTTTTCTTCGTTCAGAATTGAAGTACAGTGTGGGCATCTTGTAGCCTCGATGTCGATCTCACTTCTGCAGAACGGACATACCTTCGTAGTTGGTGCAGGCTCTTCCTCTTTTTTTGCTCCGATGGAAGTGATCTTGTTTACCGCCTTCAGAAGACAGAAAAGAATAAATGCCATGATCACACCAATAGCCATGTCCATGACATTTCCCCGCAATGCAAAGGCTTTGAATTCCTCCAGAAACTTTTTCATTTGTGATTCCTCCCTCTTTTTTCGGAAATCCTCTGATTCTTATCTGTTTTGGATTTTCCGCTGTTTTTCAGGAAAATTATAGCACCGGCATTTTTTAATTTCCATAGATATTCCAGACAAAATCTCACATCTTATAAAAGAATACGTTCTTCCTGTCCGGCACATTTTTTTTAATGTTTCCCCAATTGCCAGAATGCCACCGCACTGGCTGCAGCCACATTCAATGAATCTACTCCATGGGCCATGGGAATGCATACCGTATAGTCACAGTCCGCAATGGTCTCTGAGGCAAGTCCATCTCCTTCCGTCCCAAGAACAACCGCCAGTTTTTCTTCCGCCATCAGATGGGGATCGTCAATATCAAAAGAATCCTCCTTCAGTGCCATGGCTGCGGTCTTAAATCCCATTGCCTTCAGCAGCCGGATGCCTTCGGTCTTCCACTCTGTCTTTTCATCAAAAAACGTCCATGGAATCTGAAATACAGTTCCCATGCTGACACGGATCGCACGGCGGTACAGGGGATTGCTGCATCCTGGCGTTAACAGCACCGCATCCATTCCAAGAGCCGCCGCAGAACGAAAAATCGCGCCGATATTAGTAGGATTTACCACATTTTCCAGAACCGCGATCCTGCGGGCATTTTTGCAGATCTCATCAATCCCCGGAAGTGCCGGCCGGTGCATGGCACAGAGCATTCCTCTTGTCAGCTTAAAACCGGTCAGCTGTGTCAGAACATCAAATTCTGCTGTATAAACCGGAATGTCTCCACATCGCCGGATCAGCTCCTTTGCTTCTCCCTCAATATTTTTATGTTCCACCAGAAAAGAAATCGGCTTACATCCGGAATCCAACGCCCGCTCAATAACTTTCGGGCTCTCCGCGATAAAGATTCCCTTCTCAGGCTCTGCCCGGTTCAAAAGCTGTATCTCGGAGATCCTGGCATATACATCCAACTCCGGTGCGTTAAAATCTGTGATTTCTATGATATTTGACATGATTGTTTTCTCCTGTTCTGTCTTCCTGTTTCTATCTGTTTATTGTAGCAGAATATCTTTACAAAAGAAAGCCAGGTGTTATTTAACTCCACCTGGCTTTGCTATTACATATAAAACAGTTTGTTTCTTTTTCAGATCCGTACTTCCATCCACCGGATCATATCCCCGATCACTTCGTCTTTACAGTATTCATTCAAAATCTCATGGAAAAGTCCGCCGTAGATCTTCATCTGTTTATCTTTTGATCCTGCTTCTTTAAAGAAATCATAGGTATCCTGTACACTTACCAGACCGTCTTTCTCACCGTGTGTCATAAGAACCGGATAATGAAACTCTGCTTTTTTCTCCTTGAACCAGTCAAGTCCGTCACAGATCGCATAGCATAAGCCTGCTGTAAAAGACTGTTTATTATATGGATCTTTTCCGTACCAGTCTACCACTTCCTGTACAGAGCATACACCGGAGCCCAGCTGATTGGTAAGACGTGTATGTACATCCATTCCTCCCGGCACTCCACGGATCAGATTTCCGTTATCTGCAGTCAGTGCACCGCTGGTAATGATTCCCCGGAGCTTTTTGTCCGGATATTTGGCTCCATACAGAGAAACGGTAAATCCTCCCATGCTGTGTCCGAGAAGGAACACCGGAATATCCGGATTTTCTTCAATGGCCATATCCACCACTACATTGGTATCATCCAGAAGTTCATTAAAATCCGAATAAAAAGTCTCCTCACCTTCGGATCGTCCATGTCCTCTGTGATCAAAACGGTAGGTACCGATTCCTACTTCATGAAGCTTCTCCGCAAAATAATCGTACCTGCCCTGATGCTCACAGAGACCGTGAACGATCACGATCACAGCCTTATTATCTGCTGCCGTTTCCTTTTTCAGATACAGTTTCGTTCCGTCAAACGATGTGATCATACTCTCACCCATAGTAAAAACCTCCTTTTTCCTGCTGTAAGATACGCATCCCCATTATACGTCTCACGCTGTCTTATAGATTTATCATACCATGAAATCTGTATTTTGATAACCCCTGATTCCAATTATCAGCAATTATATATTTTTTATGGTAAATAGTAATAAATAAAGCATTGACACATTCTGTTCTCTGAACTATAATTGTTTTGTACAGCGAGGTACCTTTTTAAGGCATCTCGTTTTTTTGTTATATACAATTATTTATTTAAGGAGGAATCTATTATGACACCAATGAATAACGCTGATTATCTTACCCGGCTGGAACATGCTGACGAACTGGAAGCTTTAAAAGCAGCAAAAAAAGCTTCCGGGCTGACTTACGAACAATTAGCCGAACTCATAGGAGTCAATAAAGTATGGCTCGCTTCTGTATTTGAAGGACAGCAGTATGTTCCGGAAGAATATACCCTGAAACTTGCAGAAGCGCTTAAAATCAGTCCATCCGCTACTGCATTTCTCAACAGCCATCCGTATAAAGGAAATACTGATCCGATTCTTTACCGGCTTCATGAAGTCATTGATACTTACGGTCCCGCTATCAAAGATATCATTCATGAACAGGGCGGAAACGCCATCATGAGTGCCATTGATTTCGGTCTGGATGTAGATGTGACCGAAGACGCGGAAGGAAATCACCGTGTTATCATTAAATTCGATGGTAAACTTCTTCCTTATGCTAAAAAGGGAAAATATCCGTGGTAGGAACAAAAACGCCAGTTTCGAGTTAATTTGAAACTGGCGTTTTTTTGCAAATCTTTATTCTACTTCTTCCGGCTCCATGCTGAGCACATGACCTTCCTGATTTTCGATATCGTATTTCTGTCCGTACTCCTTGAAGTACTGATAATATTCCACACTGTTGGTCGGATAAATCTTGGAATCATGGATATGAAGATCCGAACCGGTTTCTCCACTCTTCATAAGCGCAACCATAGCACTTGCACAGTGCGTTGCGATACGGCCAAAACTGTTCAGGATATCACTGAACACCGTTCCTTCTTCCAGTCCGCATTTGCCCTGACTCAGGCGCTCTGCGTGGCGCATTTTCAGCATATCACAAAGTCCTGTGATCACAGCTCCCAGAGGTGCTACTCTCTGTGCCATTTCCTTATCATCTTTCATAAAAGCATTGCAGGTTATGTTGATATCCTCACGGACCGCTTCCATAACAACATTCAGCTCATCCCAGGCTTCCTGAGAAAAATTCGTGTGATTATCATGCATCTCGCTGGACATATGTGCAATATAAGAAGCATGATCACCAATACGCTCAAAGTCATTGATCGTATGCAGATACAGAGAAGTCTGTCTTGTCTGTGCAGAATTCATCTCTCTCTTGGTCAGCTGGATCAGATATTCTCCAAGACGACTTTCATACTTGTCGATCAGATCCTCTTTTCGCTGAACCTTATCGTATTTATCCTGCTGATAGTCATTCAGAAGATTCATAGCTCTGTTGACATTTTTGCGGAGTTTCTTGGACATTCCGTTCATTACACGGTGGCACTGTGCGATGGCAAGGGCCGGGTAATTCAGAAGACGCTCCTCCAGAAGATCAAAGTCCGCCTCATCTTCCAAGTCCTCTTTGTTATCCTTCACAAGCCAGCATACCAGCTTCTCGATCTTTGGAATGAACGGGAACAGCACGATAACTGTTGCCAGACGGAAGACTGTGTTCAGAAGGGCGATCGCTACCGGTGTCATCGTCATATCCATAAATGTAAAATGTACAAATGCATTCACTGTGTAGAAGATCACAGACCACATGATAAGACCAAACAGATCATTGATCAGATACACAAGAGCAGTTCTCTTACCGTTCTTATTTGCACCAATCGCAGAAATAAGGACCGGACATGCAGCACCGACACCAATACCAAGAACGATTGGAAACGCACTTGCAAATGTCAGGATTCCGGTTACAGACAGCGCCTGAAGTACACCGACTGTTGCAGATGCGCTCTGCAGTACCGCGGTAAATGCAATACCAACCAGGATACCTGCGATCGGATTGGAAAACATAGTCAGCATCTTGATAAATACCGGGCTCTCACGCAGTGGGGATACCGCACCACTCATCATCTGCATACCTGTCATCAGGATTGCAAAACCAAGCATGATATTTCCTACATTCTTATGTAAGGTTCGCTTACAGAACATGCGGAAAATAATGCCAACAACTGCCACAACAGCTGAAATTGTTGCTGTGGAAAGAATACTTGCGATACCATTGGATCCTTCGATATAAGAAAGACATAAGATCCAGCCGGTGATACTGGTTCCGATATTCGCTCCCATGATGATACCGATCGCCTGTTTCAGCTTCATCATACCGGAGTTTACAAAACCGATTACCATAACTGTCGTCGCGGAAGACGACTGGATCACACTGGTAACACCAGTGCCAAGTGCGACACCCTTCAGTGGAGTATTGGTCATCTTATAGAGAAACGCTTCGAGCTTATTTCCAGCTGCCAGCTTCAGACCATCGCCCATTAAGGACATTCCAAACAAAAATAATGATACTCCACACAACAAAGATAAGATCATTGAAAAAATTGCCATAATTTTCTCCTTTGTCATACTCGCTTCCTGTCAGCATCTGCCAGGAGCCGTGTTATCCCGAAAATGTAATTTTACATTTCCTTAATCTGGATTTTTCTTATTTTTAACATTTTCCCATTTATTATGCCACATCGCTTCCCATATTACAACAACTGATTTATTTCAAAAATAAAAAAAATTTGAAGACTGTCCTTTGATTTTCAAAAGTCAGCCTTCAATCTGAGTATTTTTGAGTAATTATTCACAAAATTTATGCCATATAGAAAAAACAGCTCCACGATATTTGTTCCATATCGCAAAGCTGTTTTTATTATTTTTGAGAATTATTTTGTTGTGTCTGCTTTCGCATCGGCAATAACTGAGAAGTAGCAAAGATCATCTAATGCAACTTTGAGTGTTTTATTCTCTTTATCAACACTGATCGGATCTACAACTGACCACTCATTTTTCTCTGCGTTATAGCATAACAACTGAATGTTCTCCATGTCATCTGTGATGCTTGGGATAGAAATTTCAACCTCATATTTGCCATCTGCATTCTTTTCAGCTCTGGTAGCATCAAGAACTTTAAACTGTGTAAAGCCTGTAACGAAATCTTTTCCGTCAAGTTTCTCGATTACTTCCTCAAGTTTTGCTTTCAGAGTTTCATCTTTCTCATCTGTTGCAAGAGCCTTCAGAACATCGATGAATTCAGGCATATCCATTTTGCCTTCTCCAACTTTCTGGAATGCTTCTGCAATTGTCGGATACTTCTGCTGAAGATCCTTAACTCCTTCTGTATCTTCGATCTTCTGAATGATCTCATAGATCTGAGACTGCTCCTGGCTTACCGTAACATCCTTAGTACGACTTCCGTCTGCGCTGACACAAAAAGCACATCCTACACTGAGAACTGCTGCTAACGCAAGTGCCATGAATTTCTTTGCAATTTTCATAATGCACCTCTCCTTTTGAGTGAAATATTTAGATAATAGCACTTTCTGTACTATCAATCTCTTAGATATAATAATAAATCAAACTGAAAAAAATATCAATCATTTTTCTCATAAAACATGGAAATAATCATTTCTGTCAATGCATCTTCATCAATATGATATTCATCAAAATTCTCTCCTTCAGTTCCCTGTCCCGGAACTGTCTGAGTATCGGAAATACCATTCTGTGAAGCAACGAGAAGTTTTGCAAAAACATCATTTCCCATACTGGTTACTGTATAATCTTTAATACTGCTGTAAAGATCAGCAACGAATCCGGCATTTTGACTCGCCTCATCCTGGCATTTTTTCAACAGAGCCTGAATATAAGTTTTCTGACGTTCCTGTCTTACAAGTGCACTCTGACTCTTTTTTGTATCACGATAGTGTACAAACTGCTCTGCATTTTCACCTGTCAATGTTACGGTTGAACCTTCTTTAAAATCCGGATTCACATCCTCAAGACTGCTATCTGGTACTGTAATCTCCACACCACCTACAAAATCTGTCAGAGCCGCAATTCCGTCCATATTCATAGAACAGTATCCCTGGATCGGGACACCATCCAGCATATTGGAAACTGCTGTTTTCATAAGCTCACAGCTTTTCTGTTTTCCATCGCCATACGCATACTGGATATTAATATGATCGGTAGTCATACCAAGACTTTTTCCACTTGGATTGAATACTTCAATTTTTGTCATGGAATCTCTTGGAATAAACAGAACTTTCAGTTGCTCTGTTGCTCTGTCCATGGAAACCAGAAAAATGGAATCCGCCTGACCGGCATCTTTCTGAGATTCATATGTATCAACATTTTCTCTGGTATCAATTCCCATAAACAGGTAGTTACTCAAATGGTCATTATATTTGTAAGTGCTTCCCTGATACTCTATGGTATCTGCGTCATTCTGTGTCTGACTTCGTTCTGCCTGACCGGAAACTTTCATTTCGGATTCTGTTTTTGTCTGTTTCCAAAGATAATATACGCCGACAAAAACAGCTGCCAGAATAATTATTATGATCAGCACAGTCAGATATATTTTTCTCTGATGTGCAGTGTTTCTTCCTGAATTCTTCATTTCCTATCCTTCAGTCTTATTCCATGGATATCCATAAAACAAATTCTTCGCCTGTATCTTAATTTTTGCTGATATAATTTAATTCTTCCAGTTTTTGGAGGATTGCCTCAGCCATTGCCTGCTGTGCTTCCTTTGTGGATGCAGGCTGTGGTGTCACAGATGCCAGGCTGATATAATGTTCTCCCCATTTCTGACTGAGCACCTGATCCAAAGCATCTGATGTCACAGTGCCATCCATTGGTCTGGTTCCCACTACAAGGAATTCTTCCTTATCCTGGAATGTATTCAAAATATTCTCCTGCTGCTCTGCAAGTTCGGCCGGGTCATGATTCCAGCCACCATAATATCCCATAAAAATAACCGGGATACAGTCCAAATCATTTCTGGTTGTCTCTTCTTCTGTCAGGTCACGGATTCCAGTTTCTGTTACATTCAGCTGTGCACCATTAGCAGCCTGCTGATGTTTGGTGATATATCCCTGGATCGTATCGTCACTTACTCCCGCCATTTTCATCATGGAAAGAGTTCCACCACCCTGAAGCGTTTTATTGATCACGGTAAGGTTGCTGTATCCATTCTCTGTGAGAAGTTTCTGAAGTACTGCCATATAGGAATAGGTATTTGATTCCTCTCCATTGATCAGATCATCTCCCCAGCACACAATACCTGAAATTTCTTTTTTTGTGTCTGCGGTATCAGCTGCTGTTTCATCCGTGCTGTCTGTACTATCCGCAGATTCTGTTGTATCAGAATCAGTTGCTGCATTTGCTTTTTTGTCATCTGCCTTATCGCTGCTGTCTGCTGAATCCGCATCGGACTTAGCATCTACACTGTCAGAAGACTTTGAACTATCATCTGCCGCCCCGTCTTCTTTCTCCAGCTGTGAAGCGTGTTCTTTTACAGCCTCATAATCTTCAATGCCCTTCTGCTCACTTCCGGCAAGCTTTTCCAGACGATGTGCTTCCGCTTTTTCAGATTCACGGCTCATCATAAAAATAGAGCCAAGAACTCCGATCAGCAAAATACAGATGATTGCCAACAGTATATTAAGTTTTTTACTGTTTCTTTTATTTCCGTTCACTTTTTCCCAGCTTTCTTTTTTATTTATTCTCTTCTTCCGCCCGACGGTAATATTCTCCATAATGTTTGTAATAGGAGGAATAATATTTATCCGCTTTCGTGTCGATCTTATTCATAACTGCACCAAGAATCTGACAGCCGCTTCTTTCAAGCTGTGAAAGTGCTCTCTGTGCATCTTTATATCTGACATTTCCCGGCTCGATCAGGAAAACAGCACCATCACAATATCTTCCGATCACTGCCGCATCAACAACAGTTCCAATTGGCGGAGTGTCGATCAATATGTAACTGTAATATTCACGGACCTTCTTCAGAAAAACCTGAAAGACATTTTCACTGAGTAAGCCTGACGGGTTCGGTGCAGAAGGACCACCAAAAATGATATCCATATTCTCAAAATTGGTTTCATAAATAATATCATTGATATTTGCCTGTCCACTTAAGAACTGAGAAAGACCCCGTACCTCTTCTTCAACCCCGAGACGGCCTACATAAGCGGTTTTACGGATATCCGCATCCAGAAGAAGTACCTTCTTTCCGATACTTCCAAGTTCCTGTGCAAGACTTAAAACAACATCACTCTTTCCCTCATTTGGAAAACAGCTTGTGATCAGAATTGTCTTTATGCTCTGGCCGGACAGCTGAATATTCGTACGCAGCGTTTTGATCGCTTCGTTATAGTAATAATTATTTTTACGTTTATCTGTTAACGTGATTTTCTTCATTGTTCAGATTCCTCCATTTGCTTTAGCGATGACTTTTTTTCTTATTCTTTTTACTTTTTACATTTACAAAGTCTTTTCTGTCAGGAACCTTTGCAAGTACGGAAATTCCCAGATATTTCTCAATATCCTCTTCTGTCTTGATCGTATCATCCATTATCGTAAGAACTACAACAATCGCCGCACATGCTACAAATCCGAGAAGGAAACCGATTTCTGCATTTTTCTTCACGCTTGGTGATGTTCTGATCGTAGCAATCTTACCAACCTCGATGATCTTAGGCGGAACAACTTCCATTTTGTCTCCGATAAAGGAAGATGAAACATTGGCAACTTCATCTACGATTTCCTTTGCAAGAGCGGAATCCGCATTATTTACTGTGATCTCCAGAATACGAGTATCTGTTGGATTGTTAATGGAAATCGTCTTTCTCAGATCTTCTGCTGTCATATCCAGTTTCAGATTCTCGATAACCTGTTCCAGAACCGGTGTACTGGTAATCAGTACCGTATAATCGCTGGTCAGGCTAGCTCCCAGCTGCAGATCCGCCAGAGAAGTCAATGTAGTTTCCTTGGAAAGTACCAACATACTGGATGTGGAACTATAAATTGGTGTCATCATAAACTGCGTATATGCTCCGGCACCACATCCACCGATCAACGCTACCATCAGAATCAGCAGGATTTTTCTCTTCAGAGCCTGAAGAATCTCTCTTAAATCAATTTCCACTTCATCATCATTGACATCTGATGCAACTACCGCAGGTATTTTACTGTTTTCTAATTTACCGTCCAAATTGTTCACCATTGTAATTTCCTTTTCCTTCTTTAATAATGTAATACTTCGTTACTGACAATTCTTCACAGTAACATATTTTTTGATAAACCGAATATATTCTACCGTAGGATGCCCCAAAAGTCAATTGCATGATCCGATTTTCACGTCAGATTTTCGTGTTTGAAAGAAATTCGATCAGACGGGACTAATAAAATATTCCATAAAATATAAAGCTCTATGAATATGTTCAAACACCATGGTCTGTTGTCTGAAATTCATTTTATCAAAGCATAAATTGCGTTTATTTATCACAAATAAAAAATATTACCCCGAAATTGTATGTGATTAGTCAAGCGGATATTCGCAATCCGCTTCGCTACTTGCTCATAACCAAATAACTGCTCCGCAGTTTATCAGGAAGAGCTTGTACTCCTCCTGATACAAGCAAGTCCCCACCCACTGCTTATTGCTTTTCGCAACCCCGCAGGGGACTTACTTGATTTGGTTAAAGTTTTCTGTCGTCTTTTTCCTTGTGGATACTTCTGACAAATTCTTTAATTTTTCTGAGCCAGCCCGGTGTCCTCTCAGGATTCTTACTTCTATTGTTCATCTCCTCTTTATGGATATACTCCATAAATGCCTCAAGATCATTGACATACCTGCCATTATGATTTCTTGAAGTTAATAGTACTGCCGGCGTGCATTCTGTTCCAGGTACTAATTGTTCTATTTCATCAAATAATTCTTTAAAACGATCACCGGGAACCATAAATATGTAATTGAATTTTGTTTGGTCAGAATATACAATATCAAATTCTATTCCTCCGATATCCGTACAAAATTCATTTTCCTGCTTTTCTATAACAGCAGATATCATTCCAGCTATACGCTCATACTGGGCTTTAAAAAACGGTTTATCTATTTTATAACTCCATTTTATTTTTGGATTGAACCTGGTTTCAATTTCCGGATTGTATTCATATGAAATTGAATCTTCTGTAAGGATCAGTTTATCAGTAAAAGCATCCTGCACAGGTCCAAAACCAGATGAACTTTCTATTATAATCTGAATAATATCTTTCATAATTCCTCCAGTTGATTATTGTTATACAACTCAAGTCCAGCGGATATTCGCGATTGAAGCAAGGAGACTTCCCTGATTCGGTTGACTACTTCTGATATAAATATTATCTATGATCAGATTTTTATTTCAAATCCTCGTGTTTTGAAGGAATTTCAATCAAACCGAACTGATAAAACATTCCATAAAGATAGGAAACTCCACGAATATCCCCCAACGCCTTAGGCCGTGGCACCATCGGTTTACCCGCTGTCTTTTCAAACGCTTTCATCACAGAACTCCACGCCAGGCTTTTACTGTTTTTTCGCCTGTCAATCCATAATTCTTTCGTCAGCTCGCCATTTCTCCCCTTCTTCAACTGATAGGTAAACGGGAGCCCGGAAACTGTCTGAAATTCATATCCCTGAAAAGCAAGAATACACTCCCAGAGATGTTCCGGGTCGTGGTATTTCTGTAAGTCTTTTATTGCCTGTTGCTGTTGCTGATATTGTTGTAAGTCTGTGTATTGCATAAATGTTATTGTCCTTTGAGTTGGTATAATGTTGTTTTCTACTAATTATAGCAAATCTCTTAAATAATTCAATCTCTTTACAACGGTGATAAAATATAGTGCAAGAGCTGATAAAATGCTATACCATAAAACATTAACTTTGTTATACACCCTGTGTCAGAATAAACATATTATCTAGTAGCTTTTTTTACGATATTTATTTTTTCCTCCCAAGACTGCAATGTCCGTAAAGACGTCATATTTCATAAGATCGTCTTGCGTTACTATTATTTCCCTTAGACAGTCTTCGAGACAATCTTTCATGCACGGCTCAGACACAATCGCCTCATATAATTTACCAATCGTTAAATTAAAATACCAATATGTCCACTCATTTTTATTATTTATCAACTGTGCTTCTGGTTTCAATTTCACTGCATTTATTACATTAACCTCTCTTAAAATTCTTCGTTCTTTATTTCGATTATAATCTCCTACCCACATTACCTTACCTGCAATACAATCCTGATAAAATCCTGTTCTCCTAACATAAATAAGGTAATATCTATCCGTACTATCAATAATATTTTTCGGTACAGTTCCGCTTTCGGCTAAAATTCTATTAAAGTTATCATCAAAATTCTTATCTGTTTTATAAAAATAATCCTGGTATTCTATCTTATACAGATCACATAATTTTTTCGCCGTTTCCTCTGTGACAATTGCATTTTCTTTTTCTATCCTTTCTAAATTTCTTACTGAATAGCCTATTTCATTTGCTACGTATTCCTTGGATAATTTAAAGCATTCTCTCAAAATCCTAAGATCTGATTTACATTGAAATCTGATTTTATATTTCATTTTTAATTACATTCCTTCAATTGTCTTTCATCCAGCGCTAAATGTTAACTGTATTATAACAATTTTCATATTATTCCTCAACGACACGTTTCCATTAGTCTCAAGAGCCTTGAACCCCTTATATTTACTGTATTTTTGGACATTTCAAATTTCTCACCGTGTGACCATTTTTTATCATTTCTTTCGGTAAGTGCTTCAAAACATGGCGTAGTGCAACATAACAGTTTTTCTGTTATGATATCTACATCATTGTTTGAGGCACTTACACACGTTTCTCGATCACTTTCATTTCCCCGCCACAGATATCGCACTTTTCTTCTGGAGGAATGATGTATTCCTCAATCTCTTCCGGAAAGCCTGCCAGCATCTCTGCACGTACACCCGGCTGACGTGCTGTACGTTTATACAATCTTACTGCAATCTTTGCCTTCGACAGGTTTAGCGTAAGCGCAAAATATTGCTACGTTACTCATGAATTACGCTTGCACCAAAATGATAGATGCAATCCTTATAACATTCCTTTATTTTTGTAATAATCATACAAACAACCCGATCATTCTTATTGCAACCTACACAATGATTTAGTCATCTCTTATGATGTCTACACAATGGAATATTAGCAGTTTTCGACCGTTACTCAACGACACGCAGATAAATGCAGTTATCAGTATTAACGCCCTACTGCACAAAACATGATTTTCACAGTAAAATGCAGCGCATATTTATGCAAAAAGGCGTATATTTGTATGTATATTCAACTCCACCATAGGCCATCAGACCACGACTGATTTTGCCCCGTAGACATTTTTAGGGGACAGTAATTACAATAAAATTGCAATCCACATTCGGAATATCAAACTTCATTTCTATAACTTCGAATACACCCCATCCACCCCCAAAGGAGGCCACATGGTTCTCTGGCGACGCCTGCGGGGGCCGCCGGGCGGTATTCAACCCGAAGAGGTTGCGTCACTGGCGCTTCCTCTTTTGCTGATTTCTCAGCATCTATATAAGAGGCATTTCTGCCGCTTATTAACTTTTTGATCCAGATCTTTTCTGAAAGCTTTGCTGGCATTTGCAGGCCAGGTTTCTGGAGCCGTTCAGAAAGCGGTTGATCTGGTGGCCGTTCTGGCAGATGAACAATTTGCTCTGTTTTTTTCCGGGTGAACCGCAGATTGAGCAGTATTTTTCTGTTCCATCGGCGCGTAGTTCCAAAACAAGAATTCCTTCTGCCCAGGCTTTATATTTCAGATAATTTCGTATCTTTGTGCTCAGATGAAGCGGGGAATCATTGCCGCTTCTGTACATGGTCATACGGGAAAAATCCTCATCATATTCCGGAAGCACAATAATTCCTGCCTGGTTCTCTTTGCAAAAATCCAGAATTTCTCTGCTTACCTGATGTGCATAATGCTCGTTCAGGTGTTTATAACGCATGTAATATTTTTTATTTGGCTGATCCACGTTGTCTTTATCCGTAAAAACTTTGGATGCTTCTATTTTTTTCAGCAATGTTTTGCAGTGATAACGATATGCATTTCCTCCGTGACAGTTTTTCACACTGACTGGTCTGGACCGTTCATCCAGCACACTGCATACCGCAAAACTATCCGTATTTGTAAAACGCACACCACATACTCTGCAGCCTTCTTTCATCCGTTCTTTTGCAGTCCTGGCATCCGAATTTTCCTGCTTCACAGGAACATGCAACATCAGCCATTTTCCCTCGTGAACCAGAGTCGGTGAAAGTAACGCCGAATTTGCCGGAAAAGAGCGTCCTGTAAGTCCGCATTCCGTCCAGATCCATTTCTTTCCATTCCAGAGTTTCAAAACTACAGAAGTGGATGTAAGATCTCTGTACATTCCTTTAAAAAAAGTAATATTCGCTTCAATCTTCTGTGTAAAACATCCGGAAGCAGCCGCTGTTTTTACTGCCATAGCCGCCTTATTCATTGCGGACCGTCGAAAGTAAACCGGAAGTTTTCCCCCTGGTGGAAGATATTCAGGAACTCTTCCATCTTTTCCAGGAACCGTTAATTTCTCCAGCTGTCCCTGGATCGTAAGAAGATTTTCTGTCCAGAGTTCATTTCTGTCCTTTAAAAGCTCATAATAAAAAGCAACTGCCTCACAATATAACTTCTCTGTTTCCGCAAGTATCTGCTTTTCAGAACAGAAAAGCCGCATGCGCCATGTCCTGATACTGTATCCTGTCTTCATGGAATCACTTTCTGCTGTTATTGTTCGCTTAATATTTTCATAAGCGAAAAAGCAGCGAAATCTCTTATATTAAGCGGCTTTTCCAGTTATGTCAGTTCTATATCTGACCACTTATTGACTACTTTAAAAAAATAGAAAATACGTAGAAACATTGATTTTACAAGGATTTGAGTAAAAGAAAAGTGACCACTATTCGTGACCACTAATAAGATTTTGGATGTATGATCAAAGATTTTTTTGGCATAAATTGTTGAAAATAGTTGTAGAAATCGTCATTTTTAGCTCATAAAGCGTCATTTGCACGCCTTGACAAAGGAAAATGACGATGGTATCATTACAAAAGGCTGTAGAAATATGTCTTTTTAGTCTGTGACTTATGAAGATATTTTACGACACCATTTCTCCCGGGCAGTATCTAAACTCCCTGCTGCATCCGTCTGGTAAATTATTCTTTCAAATGTTATACTGTTAACACAGTGTTATTTCCACTATAATAAACATCAAAAAATCCACCCCAAAAAAGGAAACACATATGCAGAGAATTATTACCTATACCATCTTATCCGGAGATTCCGAAACTTCCGTTCTTTCTTTTCTCAGAAAAAATGGTTTTTCCAAACATATATTGACAACTATGAAGCGTGCAGAGCATGCGATCCTGCTGAACGGGCATCCAGCTTTTGGCAGGACGGTTCTGAAAGAGGGGGATGTTCTTCGGATCCTTGTCCCGGAAGAAAACGGAGCAGCTGATAACGGATCGGCTGCTTCCATCATCCCGGTGCAGCTGCCGCTGGATATCCTGTATGAGGATGAAGATATCCTTGTCCTGAACAAACCTGCTGATATGCCTGTGCATCCTTCTGCCGGGAACTACGAGAATACTCTTGCCAACGGAGTGGCCTGGTATTATAAACAGCAGGGGGGAAATTTTGTCTACCGCTGTATCAACCGGCTGGACCGGGACACTACCGGTGTCCTCGTCCTGGCAAAAAATCCCTTAAGTGGTGCACTTCTGTCTGCTCAGATGAAACAGCGCCAGATCCGCCGCACTTACCTGGCTCTTACAGATGGAATTCCACCGGAAAGAGGAACCGTTTCCGCGCCCATTGCACGAATGGATGACTCCGTTATCACCAGAGAAGTAAACTGGGAGCATGGAGAAACTGCGGTAACTCATTATGAACGCCTTGCTGTCAGTAACGGCTATTCTCTTGTGGAACTTCATCTGGACACGGGACGTACACATCAGATCCGTGTCCATATGAAATACATCGGCTGTCCTCTCCCCGGAGATTTCCTTTATCATCCGGTTTTTGACCGGATCAGCCGGCAGGCACTCCACTCTTTTCAGTTGGAATTCTGCCACCCCATCACAAAAAAACCTCTGCGTTTTCTGGCCCCTGTACCGGAAGATTTCCAGAAAGCATTTGCAGAAAAAAGCCTGTAAAAATAAACAAACACAAAAAAACAGCTGCCTTATGTGCATTACATTCCCTGCACACAGACAGCTGTTTCACCATTTCTGTTAATTATTTATTTTTCTCATAAATCACAAGCAGTCCTTTAAGCAGAAGATCCTCATCCAGGATGATCTCTTTCTTACAGTGAGAAACGATCTTCTTTGCAAGGCCGCCAGTTGCAATCACGGTTGCCTTTTCTCCAAGTTCCTCTTCCACACGGTCAACAATTCCGTCAATAGCCGCTGCATTGCTGTAGAGCACACCGCTCTTCATGCACTCGATGGTATTTTTTCCAAGTACATGTTTCGGTGCGTCAATACTGATCCCGCTGAGCTGGGATGCTCTGGCTGTCAGTGCGTCCAGAGATACACCTACGCCTGGCATGATCATACCACCGATATACTGTTTCTTATCATTGACAACGGAGACGGTGGTTGCAGTTCCCATATCGATCACAATAAAAGGGACCGGATACTCGTTCAGACCAGCTACCGCATTTGCCACAAGGTCCGCTCCAAGCTGTCCCGGATTATCCATCATGATATTCAGGCCTGTTTTTACTCCAGGTCCCAGTACCATAACCTCTTTTTTCAGGATTTTTTCTGCCGCCAGCTTGGCAATATTGGTGATCTGCGGAACAACGGAGGAAATAATACAACCTTCAATATCTGTTTTTTTGATGTGATAAATATCCAGCACTGTCTTGAGATCAACGGCATATTCCAGTTCTGTCTTGGTCCGCACAGTGGAAAGCCGCTCAATAAAATATGTTTTTTTGTCATCAATACATCCGACAACAATGTTTGTGTTTCCAATATCAATTGCTAAAATCATAATTTTCTTTTCCCGTCTTTTTATAAAATAATGAAACGTTTTATGCCTTTGCTTTCTCACGGCTAATCTGTGTGGAAGGGATCAGATGTGCTTTGGAAAGAGCGGCTCCTACTGCACCGGTGATCACGGTGGAGGAAACCATCTCACATACAGCATTGATTCCTACCATCAGGCAGCAGCCGATGATAATGTTATGGCCACCCATCAGATTTTTAACATATTCAGTATTTCCGAACAGTCCTACAAGTGCTGCCATAAAGAACAGCGTATTCAGAAATGCGGAAAAAAATCCGGTCACAGCACAGGCTACATAAGTATTGCTGACTTTACGCATACCTCTGAAGATGTATCCCAGGCAGATACCATCGAGAAGTCGTGGTACAAATCGCTGGATAAAAGCAAATACCGGATTGATACCAAAAAGCACAACTCCCATCGCACTGGAGCCTCCCACTCCGATACACTGCAGAAAGCTGGTGAGGCCGAAGATCGCACCTGCTACGGCTCCTCCCACAGGACCGAGAACTACTGCACTGATCGCTACCGGGATCACGTTAAAGGAAATAGCCAGTGGTCCGATATTCAGATATCCCAGTGGTGTGTAAGCCATAAGCAGTAAAATTGCTGCCATCAGGCCAAGTAACGTAAGCTGCGCTGTTGTAAATCTGTTGTTGTTTTTCATTTTTTCTTCCTCCTTGTTACCGTTCCGTCTCAGAAATCTTCCGGGACACAGCATATCCCGGTATTTTCTTTACGGATACAATACGGTGATGGAAAGCGGTCCGGATTTTTCTCTCCTTCAGAATCCGCTTTACTCATTTAAAAACCTGATCATCTGAATTTTTGATCTGGTTATTTCGTGGTATTCCTGCACGTAATAAGTGCAAGAATTTTATCCAGGATTTTAAGGGCTGCATCCTCCTTACTCATAAG
This sequence comes from Ruminococcus sp. AM36-2AA, assembly GCF_003461955.1. Taxonomy (GTDB): domain Bacteria; phylum Bacillota; class Clostridia; order Lachnospirales; family Lachnospiraceae; genus Blautia_A. The sequence goes on from NZ_QTYB01000001.1 coordinate 249,633, forward strand.
AGGGAGTGACACTTCCTCATCCTGTGTAATCAGGGTCAGAACATTGGTATCGCCCTGGAATCCGGCACCTTCAACCTTTAAGTTGTTCGCTGCTACCATATCCAGATTTTTCTTTTCAAGTTTTGCCCTGGAATTACCGATCATATCTTTTGTTTCCATGGAAAAGCCGCAGAGGAACTGTCCGGTTCTCTTGTGCAGGCCCAGATATTTCAGAATGTCATCTGTCCTCTCAAGCTCTATGGAAACCTGATCATCTTTCTTTTTGACTTTATCTTCACAGACCTGCTTCGGACGGTAATCCGCCACTGCTGCTGCTTTTATGATAATGTCCTGCTGATCACTTAAGTCTGTTACTGCCTCAAACATATCTCTGGCCGTTGTCACAGGAATCACATTTACAAAGAGTGGTGGCTGGATGGCGGTAGGTCCACTTACCAGCGTGACCTCCGCTCCCCGGAGCATAGCCATCTTTGCAATTGCGTATCCCATCTTTCCGGAAGAATGATTGGTAAGGCAACGGACCGGATCGATCGCTTCCTGTGTCGGTCCTGCTGTTACCAGAACTTTTTTGCCGGCGAGATCTTTTTCAAAAGCGACTTCTTTCAGAATGTATTCCAGAAGTGTCTCCGGCTCAGGCATTTTCCCTGCACCTGTATCTCCGCAGGCCAGATATCCACTTGCCGGTGTCAGCACTTCATAACCATAGGATAACAGCTTCTTAATATTATCCTGCACAATAGGGTTTTCATACATGGCAGTATTCATGGCCGGTGCAAAAATTTTCTGGCATCGACAGGCCATAACTGTTGTTGTAAGCATATCATCGGCAAGGCCATTGGCAATCTTGCCGATCACATTGGCACTGGCCGGTGCGATCATTACGACATCTGCTTTCTTTGCAATGGAAACATGTTCTACCTGGAACTGAAAATTCCGGTCAAAAGTATCCACCAGACATTTATTTCCGGTCAGTGTCTCAAACGTGATCGGATTGATAAAATTCGTGGCATTCTCCGTCATCAGCACATGGACATCTGCATGAAGCTTCTTAAGCGCACTTGCCAGATATGCGATCTTATATGCGGCAATACTTCCTGTGATCCCAAGAAGTACAGTTTTCCCTTTCAGCATCCCTCTTCCTCCTGTCAGTCAACCATGCGGATACTTTCGATCACCGGCTGCTGATCCTTGGCAATCGTTCCATTGCCATCAGATGGCTTGGCATCCTTACAGATCTTGTCAACAATATCCATTCCGGATGTTACATGGCCAAATGCAGCATAATCTCCATCCAGATATGTAGAATCAGACTGCACGATAAAGAACTGAGAGCTTGCGCTGTCCGGGTCTGTGCTGCGGGCCATGGAGATGGTTCCACGTACATGGGAAATATCGTTCTTCACACCATTATTGGAAAATTCTCCTTTGATCTCCTCATCTGCTCCGCCGGTTCCGTCGCCCTTCGGATCGCCACCCTGGATCATAAATCCATCGATGATCCTGTGGAAAGTAAGCCCGTCATAAAAGTTATCCTGTACCAATTTAACAAAGTTGGTTACAGTGATCGGGGCTGTATCCGCATCCAGTTCCACATCGATCTCTCCGTAGTTCTTCACTGTGATCGCTGCATGGTAGGTACCAGTAAGCTGCTGGCTGGTATCGATCACTGTAGTTCCTGCTGCGGAAGCTTTATCTGAACCATCATCAAATTCCGTTTCCGTACTGTCTTCTGCATTCTCTTCCACGGATTTTGTATCTTCAGCAGAATCTTCCGCGGATTCATTTTCAGCTGTGTCTTTTGAATCTCCTGACTCCTCTTCCCCGCTGTCTTCCAGTGAATCGGTAAATCCTGCCTGCTCAGCTTCCTCCTCGGAAACTGCTTTCGCTGCGGTTTCATCATCTACAGCAGTCTGTCCCTCTGTGCTCTCTTCCTCAAGAGTCATCTCCTGCTTCTGTGAAGCTGTATCCGAACTTCCGCAGCCCGCCAGCATTCCTGCTGTAAAAACTGTTGCAAATAATACTGATAAAACTTTATGTTTCACTTTATAAATCCTCCTTATCAGATCCCGGAAACTCTGTTATATTTTCTGTTTTTTGTTTTCCGGATGAGCTTTCCCGCTCTCCCCCTGTAAGCTTTTCTCAGTTTAACATTATCCTTTCACAAAGTCAACTTTACACAATCCCTCACTTGTATCTGTTTCCGTTCTCTGCTAAAATAACTGTTATGGTATCTTATATCATATAAGTTTTATTTCAGAAAGCGAGGAATCATCATGGAAAAAATCACAAGTTTTACCATAGACCACATCAAGCTTCAGCCTGGTGTATATGTTTCACGGAAAGATCCTGTAGGCGATCAGGTGATCACAACCTTTGACATCCGTATGACCTCTCCCAATGAGGAGCCTGTTATGAATACAGCCGAACTTCACGCTATGGAACATCTGGCTGCTACATTTCTCCGTAATCATAAAGAATTCGGACCGAAAGTAATATACTGGGGACCTATGGGATGCCGTACCGGAAATTATCTTCTTCTTAACGGAGATTATGAATCCAAAGATATCGTTCCTCTTATGATCGAAATGTTTGAGTTTATCCGCGATTTTGAAGGTGAGATTCCTGGTGCTTCCGCAAAAGACTGCGGTAACTACCTTGACATGAACCTGGGTATGGCCAAATATCTTGCAAAGAAGTATCTGAATGAAGTCCTTTATGATATCAAGCCGGACCGTCTTGTATATCCGGAATAGATCCCGGAAGATTTTACGAAAATAAAACAGACATTTACATTCTGTAAACATAAAAAACCCGGCATCTGCACTGGTTATTTACCAGAATACAGTTACCGGGGTTTTCTTTTCTGTGTCCTTTACTGTGCTGCCGCTGCAGTATCTGTCGTCGCTGCTGCCGCACCTGCCGGCGGTGTCGTGCTGACATAATCACCGGATGCATAACAAGTCTGTCCGTTATAGTCTACACGGATCCATCCATTGTCACAGATTCCTGTGCATTTCAGAGATTCTCCGGAAAGTACACCTGCCACGAACTCTGCGTCTGCGCTGGCATCGGAACGTAAATTCACACCTTCTACTGCATAATAGGTTGCATCCTGAGCCTGTACATTAATTCCGCTTGGTGTCTGTTCGGTTGCTGCTGCCTGGGCAGTAGGATCAGCTGCTGCTGTGGAATCGGCTTCCGCAGTTGCCTCCGGTGTCGGAGTAGCGGTTTCTTCCGGTGCTTCTGTGGGTTCCGGAGTTGGAGTAGAATCCACAACAGTCACAACAGCATCGGTACCTTCCGTAAATCCACATCCCTGTGCCATAAAAGCAGCACCTAGGATCAGCGCCAAAATACATTTTTTCTTCATTATTTATAGTCCTCCCTTATACGCCGGTATGAAATCAACTTCCCACCCGGCATCTTCGTCCAATCACATTACCATCAAATATACATGATTTTGGCATATTATGCAAGTCCTGCCCCATTCTTTCACACATTTACAGGCTCAAAAAGCACTTTTACAGTTCCTCCGCAGATCATTCCCAGATCTCCCACGCCCTGTCCAAGTTCATAAACTCTGTTTTCTGTTGTATGCACATTCACTGCATGTTTTCCGGCTTCGAATTCTACTTTTCCGCCGCCAATGCTTCCTGCTGTTCTTCCATCCCGGAACACGAACATCTTACTTCCTGTTCCTCTTGGCGAAGATCCTTTCTTCTCGATAATGGTAACCATAGTCCCTGAAACTCCACAGAGCACAGCCGCTTCTACATCCTCATCACAGTATGTACGAAAATGTCTGTTTTTTTCCTGCACGATTTCTGCCATGATACTTACCGCGATCTCCGCCGGCATCTGTCCCCCAATAGGAAGGCCAATAGGGGCATGGATGCTGTTCACCTGTTCTTCCGTGAATCCCTCCTCAAGAAGTTTCTCTCTGGTGATCCGTACTTTTGTCTTACTTCCGATCATCCCGAAATAGGCAAATGGTCTCTTAAGGATCTGTCTTGCACAGGCGGAATCTCCCAGATGCCCTCTCGTCACAACCACATACCAGGCATTTTCGTAAGGAGGGATTTTTTCTGATAAGGTTTCAAAATCGCCTGTGATCCGTTCATCCACCTGAGGGAAACGCTCCTGCGTCACAAAATCTTCCCTGTCATCCATTACCGTTACATGAAATCCCAGAAGTTTTCCAATCTCAGCCACAGGAAGTGATACATGGCCGCCTCCGAGAATGATCAGCCTTGGATTCTTCTCATAAATCTCTACAAAGATCTCCTGGTTCTTTACTTTCACTACGCCTGTCTCCACCGCGGCAGTTACTGTTTCTTTCAGAAAATCTTCGGCTGCTTTTTCTCCTGTTTTATTATCCGGATAAAAGAAGCAGTCTTCTTCCGCAAGATATTTAAATCCTGCATATTCTCCGCCAAGGATGATCCCTGTTCTTGTACGTCCTCTTTTTTCTACCACATCATATATTTTCTGATACATAACCTCAGTCCCTTCTTCTCAGTCCTCAATCTCTGATGCAAGTTTCCTCACTGCCATGGCAGCCATATCGATCTCTTCTTCTGTGTTAAAATAAGAAAAGCTGAATCGCACTGCGCCTGTTTTTTCTGTTCCCAGAGCTTTATGCATAAGCGGTGCACAATGTCCGCCGGACCGAACACTGATCCCGTATTCTTCTCCAAGTGCCATTCCAACTTCCCCGGAACCTTCATCTCCAATGTTCAGTGTCACCACAGGAGATCGGTCTTTCTGGGAAAAATCTCCGTACACCGTAACTCCCGGAATTTTTTTTACCTGGTCATAAAAACGCCACATCAGCATCTGTTCTTTTTCCCGGATCTGGTTCACTCCTGTTTCCTGGATCCATTCAAGAGCTGCCCGTAATCCGGCAATTCCGTGACTGTTCAGTGTCCCGGCTTCCAGTGCTTCCGGCATATCTCCCGGGTGTTCTTTCTGAAAAGTCAGGATTCCGCTTCCGCCCACTTTCAGGGGTTCTACATGAACCCCTGGGCGAACACAGATCGCTCCTGTTCCCTGTGGTCCCATAAGACCTTTGTGCCCCGAAAAACATAAAATGTCAATATGATCTTTTTTCATGGAAATCGGAAAGACTCCTGCTGTCTGTGCAGCATCCAAAACAAAAAGTTTTTTATGTTTTTTTGCGATCTCACCGATCGCACGGATATCATTCCTGTTTCCGGTAAGATTTGATGCATGGGTGCATATGATTGCTCTCGTCTCCGGCCGGATAGAACTTTCCAGTTCAGTAAGAGAAATCATTCCTTTTCGATCCGCCGGAAGAATGGTCAGATCCAGTCCTTCTTTTTCCAGCAGATAAAGGGGACGCAGCACACTGTTATGATCCATCTCCGTACAGATCGCATGGACTTTTTCTCTTTCCGGATGCAGGATCCCAAACAATGCTGTATTTAAAGCTTCTGTTGCGTTTGCGGTAAATGCCACACATTCCGGTCCTTCTGCATCAAACATCTGAGCGATCCTGCATCTTGTATCAAAAATAAGCCTTGAGGCTTCCATTGCTTCTCCACTGCTTCCTCTTCCACTGTTTCCGGCCTGCTGCATGGCTTCCACCACTGCTCTGGCAACACAGTCCGGTTTGTGAAAACTTGTAGAAGCGTTATCCAGATAAATCATGTCAAATCTCCTTGTGCTTTTTATAAAATAATCATATAATTGGTTTTGGCTTTATTTTATACTATCAGAGGAGGTTTTCCAATGAAAAAAGGATCTTTTTTCAAAAGTCTGCCTTTTAAACTCCTTGTGGCTGTAATCCTGGGTATCCTCTCCGGGCTTGTTCTGAACCGGTACAGCACAAACGGAATTTCCATGGCAGTTCTTAATATTGTTGTTACAGTCAAGTACATTCTGGGCCAGATTATCACCTTCTGTGTTCCGCTGATCGTTCTTGGTTTTATCGCTCCATCCATCACCAAGCTTGGCAAAAATGCTTCTGTAATGCTGGGCGTTGCCGTTGTCCTTGCCTACGGTTCTTCCATAGGTGCGGCACTTTTTTCCACAGCATCCGGATTTTTTATTATTCCACATCTATCCATTCATTCCTATGCAGCAGGGCTGAAACAGCTGCCTGAAGTAATCTTCGAACTGGAGATTCCTCAGATCATGTCGGTTATGAGCGCTCTTGTTTTTTCGGTTATGATCGGTCTGGCTGCCACCTGGACAAAAGCGAAACTGGTCACCGGTCTTCTGGATGAGTTCCAGAAAATCGTTCTGGCTCTGGTATCAAGGATCATCATTCCCATTCTTCCGCTGTTTATCGGCTCTACTTTCTGCGGACTTGCCTATGAAGGTACGATTACCAGACAGCTGCCGGTTTTCCTGGAGATCATCGTGCTGGTTCTGGCCGGACATTTCATCTGGATGGCTTTTCTGTACATACTGGCCGGAATCTACTCCGGTGAAAATCCTCTGGAGGTTGTACGCCATTACGCACCTGCTTACCTGACTGCGGTAGGAACCATGTCTTCTGCCGCAACACTGGCTGTAGCACTTCAGTGTGCATCCCGGGCCAAACCGCTTCGCAAAGATCTTGTAAATTTCGGAATCCCTCTGTTTGCAAATATTCATCTCTGCGGTTCCGTTCTTACAGAAGTTTTCTTCTGTATGGCTGTTTCCAAGATCCTGTACGGCTCTGTTCCGACGCCAGGAACTATGGTTCTGTTTTGTCTGCTTCTCGGTGTATTCGCCATCGGCGCTCCCGGTGTCCCCGGCGGAACTGTTATGGCATCCCTTGGCATCATTACCGGTGTGCTGAAATTCGACAGTTCCGGTACTGCACTGATGCTTACTATTTTTGCCTTGCAGGACAGCTTCGGAACTGCATGCAATGTAACCGGAGATGGTGCCCTGACACTGATGCTTACCGGTTATGCAAAACGTCATAACATTGAAGAACAGAATATTGATATTGAATTATAAAAGTTTCAAAAATGCCGCAGAATCCAAAAAATCTGCGGCATTTCCATATCATAAAGCGGACATTCCTGTTTCGCTTTGCTATCTTCCAGTAAACGACATCCTTTTATCCATTTTATGGGCGGATCACTTTACCTGCTTTTGTAAGTTTCTCTGCAATGGCATACATATTTGTTACAGTTCCCACTGCCGGTTCCTTCAGTCCATAAAAATTCACACAGGTTCCACATGTCAGGATCTCACATCCCTGCTCCTGCAGAGTTTTCAGATCTTCAATGCATGGGGAATCCGAAGCAGTAAGCTTCGCCCCTCCATTATAAAAAAGCATTACAGACGGCGGCGTCTCAAGCTGTGTCAGGGCATACACAAAGCCTTTGATAAGGATTGCTCCAAGCTCCGGATCTCCGTCTCCCATCTTATCGGAAGTGATGGCCACTGTATAATCCCCCTGTGGTACGGCTGGTGTGCAGACAATTTCCGGTTCTGCAGCAGTTCTGGCCTGCACGTCGGATTTCACTACCATATGGATCTCATAACCGTCCTCCGTCTTTCTGGAGACAAAACTGCATCCGGTACTTCCGGCAAGTCTGCTTAAGTTGTTTACCGCAGTCTCATTATCTACAAGAACCTGGATCTCATCCCCCTGTTCCGCTTTATCCAGGATCTTCTTGGTCATTACTACAGGAATCGGGCACTGTTTGCCCATTGCATCTACTGTATGTTTCATATTTCTTTCCTCCTATTTATATTGTTTGATCGGCAGGTTTCTTATTTCTGTTCCTGTCCATATCTTTTATTTCTGCTCCAGTTCATGTGCCTGTCTGAAAATCTCACAGGCTCCTGTATTCACACATCGTTCATGTGCACAGTCCATAAAAGTCAGCTCTCTGCTTCCGTCTTCTCTCCGTGTATACTCGCAGCATACCGTCTCTCCACTGTTCATAGTGCGGCAGAATCCGGAAATAAACTCTTCTTCAATTTCCATTTCTATCCCTCAGTCGGAGATTCCACAACTTCGGAAGGTGCAATCTCCTCCAGCATTCCTGTTTCGTTATATGCTTCAAACTGTTCCTCGATTTTTCTCAGGATATCTGCATACTGACAAAATGCCTCTGCCAGCTCTTCCCTGTGTTCCGGAAGTTTCTTATAACAGACCCGGTGCTCCATACTTGCCCACAGATCCATGGTCATAGTACGCAACTGTATCTCTACCGGAAAATATTCCATCGTATCCAGATAATAGACAGGTACGGCAATGATCACATGATAACTCCTGTACCCGTTAGGTTTCGGATTCTGTATGTAATCCTTCTCCCGGATAAAAATCAGTTCACTCTGTCTTTTCAGAGCATTTACAAGGTTATAAATATCATCTATAAAATAGCAGATCACACGGATCCCCGCAATATCCCGGAGATAATCCTTGGCGTTCTGCACACTGTCCGAATGCCCCAGCTTTTCAAGCTTCTTCTCGATGCTTTTTTTGGCTTTGATCCGCTCCTGGATATTATGGATCGGAGATACGGACGACTTCTGGTACAGACTTCCATTGAGCACCTCGAGCTTAGCCCGCATGATCTGACATGCATTCTGATATGGCTGGATACAATCGTAATACTGTTCGTTTGTCATGAAAACCCCTCTTTCTCATTTGCTCACCATAGTTTATATCTTATAAAATAAATGTGAGCAATCTGTAGTGATTTCCTAAGATTTTCCTGACGAGTTTATTAAAATTTTATAAAAAAGCAATCATCAGTCTGAAAGTTTATGGATAAAAAGACCACTTCGAAGCTTTGGCTCAAACCATGTACTCTTAGGCGGCATCAGTTTCCCTTCATCCGCAATATTCATCAGTTCTTCCATGGAAGTCGGATACATGGCAAAAGCAGCGCCGCCAATTTCATCCGCAACCGCAGCCAGATCCTTCAGTCTGTGATTTCCTCCCATAAAACAGATTCTCTCATCTGTACGCGGATCTTCAATTCCAAGTACCGGTCCCAGAACCTTATCCTGAAGAATGGATACATCCAGCTGTCCTACACTGTCTTTCTTCGCATAAATATCCGGATACGCTTTCAGATGAAACCATTCCCCATCTACATAGAGACCAAAGCAATGTTTTTCCACCGGTTTACATGGAAATCCCGGCATTGCCATCAGTTCAAAATTAAACTTCATACTTCCGATAAAAGCTTTCGGTTCCATGCCTTTAAGATCTTTCACAATCCTGTGATAGGGAAGGATCGTCAGCTGATCATAAGGAAATACTACAGACAGGAAAAAGTTAAACTCTTCTTTTCCTGTATAATCCGGATGTTCTTTTCTTCGTTTCTGTCCTACTTTTACGGCAGACGCTGCTCTGTGATGTCCGTCTGCAATATAGATGGAAGAAATTTCACCAAAAAGGCGATTGATTTTCTGAATCTTTTCCTCTTCATCCACGATCCATACCCGATGTGTAATTTCATCTTCCGAAGTAAAATCATATACCGGTTCATGGCTGTTTTTCCAGTTTTCCATCAGTACAAGAAGTTCTTCCGGATATCTGCAGGTAAGAAAGATCGGACCTGTATTGGCATCGCAGATATCCACATGGTGGATTCTGTCCTGCTCTTTATCCTCTCTTGTCAGTTCATGCTTCTTGATCACGCCATTCATGTAATCATCGATAGAGCTGACGCCCACGATTCCTGTCTGGGATTTTCCCTTCCGGATCAGTTCATACAGATAATAATTCGGTTTTTCATCCTGTATCAGAGTTCCCTCTGCCTGAAAGCGATCCAAGTTTTCCTTTGCTTTCCGATAGACTTTTGCATCATAAAGATCGATCCCTGGATCCAGATCCATTTCCGCTCTGTCTACATGGAGAAAAGAGTACGGATTTTTTTCTCCAATTTCACGCGCTTCCTCTCTGCTCACTACGTCATAGGGAAGTGCTGCCACTTTCTCTGCTTTTCCCTCAGCGGGTCTTACTGCCCGAAATGCCTGAAATAAAGCCATTGTGTTTCTCCTCTCGTTCCTGCCCGTTTACTTCGGACAGTCATAAAATCATCCTGTTTATTCTAGCACATACAAAAAAACTCTGCACTTTTAATTCTGCAGACAGATTTTTTCGCCCTGAAGAACCGGATATCTCACAGGCACAGTCCCATCCAGATCTTCATGGTGCATATGAACTGCAGAAATCTGATGATTTTCGTAAGTTGTATAATAATAAATTCCCTTATCACAGTTACAGCAGGAGGTATAAAGAGTGATCTCATATTTTCCTGGTTCTACCTCACAGCAGCCTCTCTGCTGGTCAACAGACCCCAGGATATGAAAGAACTGGCTGACGCTTTCTTCCTCGGAATCTCCAGAAAAAGAATGGTCTTTCACAAACGCTACTCTTGCAAACCTGGATGCGGAGGAAAGATCTCCCGGAAGTCCCAGTGCTCCCATACCACGGCTGTAGGTTTTTAATCCCAGAGATTCAGAAAAATGATTTTCCGGCTGTCTGGGAGAAAGATGCATATAATTGTTCAACATAAACATCTGCTGGTCAAAAGGCGGATTATTCGTAAGAACGCCTGCCGGATTATCCCAGACATGAAGGCCGTCTGCCATGGATTCCACTGTGATTGCTTCTTCTTTATCCGCTATGATCCAGTGAAGCTGTGCACAGGGAAGCATTTCACTGAACGGAGTTTTTACAAGATTGATCTTTTTCAGGCACTCTTTTGCCTCCTGCACAGTAGCGCATTTGCCAAGGATCCATGGAATGAATTCAAACTGCGCCACATTTTCTTTTCCATTTTCCACCTCATTATATACAGCGTTTCCAACAAAATTAAGTCCTGCCATTCCAAGACCTTTTTCATTGACAGCATCGTAATAAAGAGGATAATCTCCCGCTACGTGAGCCATACCTATGATTGCATAATGACTGGAAAGTTTCTCCATATGCCGAAACTCAAATATATAATTTCTCGGTGTGATGGTGATCTCATCTCCATAAGAGAATTCATAATCCAGTGTTCTTCCGAAGTAAAAGTCCTTTGTCTTATAAGTTGCTGCTGTACACATAAACTGTTCTCCTTTTTATTATTTTATTTGTTCTGTCTGCTAAAGTTTATTTGTTCCCGGTTCCTGGTCTTTCATTCAGTTCCGGCAGAACCGTTGCCAGCATGGTAAAAAAACATGCACATCCTCCTACCAGATTGGAAATCGGCTCTGCCCAGAATACACCGTCTGTTCCCAGGCCTTTCACATAGGGGAGCAGGATCGTCAGTGGAACTACTATGATCGCTTTTCGAAGCAGTGAAAAAAAAGTGGCTTTTTTTGCTTTTCCAAGTGCCACAAATACACTCTGGCCGGTAAACTGCAAAGCCATAAAACAGAACCCGAAAAAATAAATATGAAGTGCCGGAACGCCCTTTTCAAGAAGTTCTGGATCACTGTTGAATATACGGATAAAAAATTCCGGCATCAGTTTCAGGATTCCCCAGCCTGCCAGTGTATAGATAACACAGACTGCTGTGATAAATTTAATTGCTTTTTTTACCCTGTCATAGGCTTTTTCTCCATAATTAAAACTCATAACCGGAGAAGCACCTGTGGTCAGCCCGTGAACCGGCATGGTAAAAATATCACGGACAGAGTTCAAAACGGTCATCACTCCCACATAAATATCTCCACCCCAGGTCTGAAGTGTCGCATTACAGACTACCTGCACCAGGCTGTTGGTAAAAGCCATAAAAAATCCGGACATTCCAAGACTTACGATGTCCCTCACACGTTTCCAGGAAATTTTGAAGGCACTTTTTTTCAGGTTCAGAACTGCTTTTTTCCCACATAAAAAACGTAACACCCATACTGTGGAACAAAACTGGGAAATGATTGTCGCCACAGCTGCCCCTCTGACTCCCATATGAAATCCAAAAATAAAAAGCGGGTCCAGGATAATATTTAACACTGCTCCGATCAGGATTGTAAACATTCCTGTGTTTCCAAATCCCTGGCTGTTGATAAACGGATTCATTCCCAGTGTGATCATTACAAACAGTGTCCCCAGAAGATAGATCTTTATGTAGCTGGCAGCATAGGGAAATGTGACATCACTGGCCCCGAATGCATAAAGAATAGGCCTGTAAAAAGCAAGCCCCGTAACAGTAAGAACTGCCCCAGCCCAGATCAGCATGACAAATGTATTTCCCATCAGCATCTCCGCTTCTTTTTCATTGCCTCTTCCCCGTTCCATGGAACAGAGTGGGGAGCCGCCATTTCCAAACAGATAGGTAAATGCGGTAATCAATGTAATAATCGGAAAACAAAGTCCCACTCCCGTCAGTGCGGTAGCTCCAATCTCCGGAATTCTTCCGATATAGATTCTGTCTACAATATTATACAGAAGATTCAGAATCTGCGCGATGATCATCGGTACAGCAACCTCCATAATATTCCGGTAGACATTTCCATTTGAAAAATCTGTCTGATGCGTCTGCATTTTTTCACCTTCCTGATATTTCTGAAATTCACAGATTCCTGGGTCAAGCGGATATTCGCAATCCGCTTCGCTACGTAGCTCTACACCAAATAACTGCTCCGCAGTTTATCAGGAGGCGCTTGCACTACTCCTGATACAAGCAAGTCCCCACCCACTGCTTATTGCTTTTCGCAACCCCGCAGGGGACTTACTTGATTTGGTTAAATTCCGGAATCTCTTTTTTTAAACATAACTATACTATATATTTCTTGCCATTTCCACAAAAAACGTATATAATAAAACCATAAAAACGGTAATGATTCCAGGCGAAATCGGTCAAAAAACCACACAACAGAGAATCAGCCCGGATGGAGGTATATTTTATGGATAACATTTACAGCGGCATGGCCGTAGGTGTCTTTGAACTGGATAACCTGGTTGCCTGTTTTGTTGCTCTTGATGCTGCTTCCAAGGCAGCTAATGTTAAAATTCAGAGTGTTGAACGTAACCGTCTGAAAAGCGGTGCCTGTGTAAAGATGCGTGGTTCTGTCTCTGATGTGAATGCAGCTATGGAGGTCGCTCTGGAAGCAGCCAGACCTCTTGGCAAGGTCGTTTCTCATACTGTGATCGCTTCTCCTTCTGAGGATACAGAGATTGCGCTGAAAATGACGATCAACAAGTAAAGGGGGAGACTGATTTATGAATTATGGTGCTTTTGGTTTGGTTGAGGTTGTCGGCAGTAGCAATGCGATTCTTGTGATCGATCAGATGCTGAAGACTTCTGATGTTTCTTTTCTTACATGGCAGACGAAATGTGGCGGCCACGCGACTGTTTTTTTGACTGGTGATGTTTCTGCTGTGACTGCTGCTGTAAACAGTGTGAAGGGGAATCCTCCCTGTGAGATCGTGGCTTCTGCTGTGATTTCCAATCCTTCTGAGGAGACAGTGCGGCTGGCTGAGGAGGAAGCGGTTAGGAATCATTTTATGTAAGTATAATAGTATAATATAAACGTACGCAGGGAACCGCCCTGGCGTATCGGGAAAGGCTTCGTCGTCCGCTGAATTCTAAGGCGCTGCGGCTTCTGCTAAAACCATTCCCAAAAGTTCTGAACTCGCGTCAAGCCGCTCAGACAGCAGAACTTTTGGGAATAACGCAGAAACCACACCACCTAAGAATCAGCAGGACTCCTGCAGAACATCCCGATACGCCAGGGCGGTTCCCTGCTGGCTTTCTTTTTTCCGATAATACATCTAGCCGGCTATTTATGTACTTGTACATATAAAAAGCGTAAGTTATAGCCAAAAGCCTCTCGCTGCCACTACTAAATTCCAGGTGCCGCACGCCAGACGGTACCTCACCGGCGTCCGTCCGCCACATCCACATCCATTACTTCCCTCCCATCCACCACCCTCATTACAGCCACATCCTTCCGATTCCGCACAACCACTCTCTTCCCTCCAACATCCCCCTCAAGTCCCATCAACTCTCCATAATACCTCTCCGAAAAAACACAGGGATTTCCAAGTTTCTCATCATACTCCACACAAGCAATCCCTTTCCCCTCTTTCAAAAACACCTCCAAAAGCGCAAGGATCGTCTCTCCCCGAAGCCATGGCTGATCAGAGACTGTAAAAAGGCAGGCATCCATCTCTCGATTTCTACTGAGTCCGATTTTCAGAGAAGAAGAAATCCCCTCATCCGGATGTAAATTATAAAGCACCTGCGCTCCACATTTTTCCGCTTCTGCCGCTATCTCCTCATACTGAGTTACCACCGTAATTTCACAGGTATGCTTCTGCTCTTTCAGCGCTTTTCTCACCCTCATAAGTTCCGAAAGAATATGCCGGTACATCGGTTCTCCTTCAATGGTATACAAAAGCTTATTACTCCCAAACCGTCTGCTGTTTCCCGCTGCCAGCATGATCAGTCCCAGCTTCATCTCTCATTTCCTCCTTATTCCATGAAACTTCCGGCATATTTCCTGCCGTTCCATTATCTTTTTCAGGCTTCCACACACTGCTTCTATGCCTGCTTCCCGACACTTCTTAATGATATTTTCAACCATACCTGGAGATTCCAGTACATCTGCCTTATTAAAATATACCAGAAAACTTTTTTCACCCACATTTTTACGCAATCCATTTTCCGATGACGCAATCTTTACAACATCTTCCCACATCACTGGCTCATCTGTCTTTTTCCGTAGAAATTCCGCTACATCCTCCGGACGATGTGCAATATCACAGATCTTTTTTCCAATGCAATCCAGCCCTGTCACACCCACTACAATATCTGCAAATTCCGGAATTACCGGTTCGTGCACAGCAGGAACTTTCAAAGGTAATCTCCTCGCACCATCTGCTTCTACAAGAAGAAGATCACAAAAACCGGACAACCTTTTCAGGGTTTCCGGTTCAGGACCGGAAATTTTCGGCTGTCCGGCTTTATGTTTCGCCGCGATCACATATCCATATTGTTCTATAAGCCTGCAAAGTTCCTCTGTATCCTCTGCATCTGCAAAAGGACGGTCCTCTTCCCATGCCATGTGGGTGGTCGTTGTCACGATCACACGTTTTCCCTGTCTGGAAAATTTTTCTACCAGATAAAAAATCAGGCTGGTTTTTCCTCCACCTCCTGTAAAAGCAGCTGTCAGGGTCCCTTTCTCTTTTCTGTTCATGACATACTCCACATATTTTTAGTTTTCTTCTGTTTTAACATCAGGAAGTATCCCGCAGGAAAGCAATACTTCCAGTACCCCTCCGGCAATGCATCTTGCTTTATCCGAAATAGTAAAACAGTTTTTTTTCTGTTCCGCTCTCGGATCGATATCTGCAATTTTCATCCCTTTAAAAACAGGATATCCGTCACGGATCAGCCCCCGGATCACGCCGGATATCGTTGCTTTCACAGGAACGTTCCCAACCATGGCAATGATCTGGTCTTTTTCTACGATATCTGCGATCCTGCTGATATTCTTCATTTCACCGGCTGCCGGTGAATGGATCACTCTTTCTTTTCCGATTCCCGCGATCAGACCAGGCACACCTGTATTTGGAAGCGCACTGCCTTCTTTTATGATCCTTCCCAGATTGTGGCCCCGCATGGTTTCGATCACATAATCCACATCTTCTCCTGCGGTAAACCCAGGTCCAAGACCTACTGTCACTGGTGCCATATCTCTGTTTGTCCCGAGATTTTTTTTGGCGAGGATCGCATCGATCACTGCTGCCGGCGAAAGTTCCCGGATATGTTTTCCCTCCGTATCTGTCAGAAGGGGAATTTCTCCTTTTTCCCAGCAGCTTTTGCACTGTGCCGGAATTTCCATTTCCGGGATCCTTCTGCACACAACGCCTTCCACTTCCGAAGTTCCGTCATAAACGGCTTCACAGAAAGCTACATGACGGCGGATGGCGCTTGGCCGGTCGCATTCCAGGATCAGAATGTGATAGCCGCTCTGATGAAGTTTATGGATCACGCCGGTAGCAAGATCGCCGCCGCCACGTACAAGGATCATTCTGTCAGTTATAATAGTAGTTTCCATTTCCATACACCCGCTGTCCGTTATTTCCCGGCATCCCTGCTGCCAGAGCATCGTAAAGTTCCGCATAGGTCGCATCCTGATATGGAGATACATAGAACAGACCTACCAGTCCAAAGGTGATCGTGGAAAGGATATTCCATGGAATAAAGGAAAGATCCAGAACAAACGTATTCCACTTCTGTCCATACATCATATCACGGCTTCTTGCAAAAACTTCTTTTCTGTCCATATCCGGATATTCCGCAAGAAGATACGGAACCATCTTATATTCATAAGACTTTATGATTCCCGGGATAATAAACAGTAAAGACCAGAGAAATGTAAACAGATCCCGGAAAAACATGGTTTTTACCACATTTCCATAATATCCGGAACGAAATGCGCTGAGCAGTTTGCCGACACCTGGAACTGCGTACAGATTTTCAATATAAAAACTGCGACCTCCTACTTCAAATACATTGCACACAAAAATCTTAAGTAATGTCCCGATCAGTGCCGCGGCAACCACTACCCCGGCTCCTACCAGCGCAAAGATCAGTGCCCACGGAGAATACGATCCGCCAAACATATGACCTGCATAGGAACTGAAACCATTGGAATTATAGGTATTAACCTGATAACTATAATCCGAATTCATTACATTGCTGGCGCCACTTTGAACTGCGCCTTTTCCACCGGATGCCAGCACAATGGCAAGCACCAGACTGACCAGAACTGCTGACCAGTAATTTTTACGAAAAGCCTGTTTTGCACGCCATTTCAGATCACTGCGTGTCCAGCTGATCATCTGTCCATTCATTTTTTAACCCTCCATATATGCTTCACAGACTGTAAACTCCCTGCGTCCTTTTTGCCAGAGATCCTGGTCCAGTTCAACCAGATAACCGCCGCCGTTTTTTACATGCCATTCATAAAACGGTCTGTGTCTGTCCGCATATTCTTCCATAATATTCATAATGGTTCCACCATGGATCACCAGCGCCGCTGTATCCACATTTTTACGGATACACTGTGTCACGGCTTTCTGAAATCCTGTCAGGCTGCGATATTTAAAGCCTTCTCTGCTCTCTCCGCCCGGAAATGGCATTGTTCCATTGCTGTCGATCCATTTCTGATAATTTTCATTTCCGGCAAGCTCTTTGTAATTTTTATTCTCAAACTCTCCAAAATCACATTCCGAAAGTTCTTCTATAATGTGGAGCTGCTTTCCCGGAAAAAAAATTTCTGCCGTTTCCACACAGCGGAGAAGTGGACTTACAAACAACTCCTCCGGCATGGGATAGGAAAGTTTTTTCAGAAATTCCCGGCCTTCATCGCTCAACGGCTCATCCGTTGTACCGATATAACGCGAAAGCTTGTTTCCCGGAGTTTGACCATGACGTATCAGATATAATTTAAGCATTTTTCAGCACCATCCCGATCCCACATACAACTCTTGTAACCCTGCTGCTCTTTCCCGCAAGTTCCGTACAAACACGGCCTACAGCCTCCCGATACTGCCGTTCAAAAGCATCGGCCGGAACGATCCCGTATCCGACTTCCTCACTGACCAGGATTACACCCGGATTTTTCTCCGCAAGTTTTTCTGCAAGACCGGACAGATCCTCACCTGATTTCAGGCACTTTCTTATGTACTGATGAAACCCAAGAACCCCTTCTGCTTCCAGAAGTTCCTCTTCTGTAAGCTCTGCACCACATTTCCATTTTACATCGGGAAACTGTTTTTCTGCATAACTGCTTTTTCCCTGATAAGCACCGCCGATTATCATTTCCATATCTTTTTACCTCATTCCATCTTCATTTCACAGAATAACAATGCCACTTATCCCAAGTACCAGAGCCATCACAACCTCACAGATACAAAGGAAAAAACCTGAAAGATCTCCAGTCGTTCCTCCAAAATATTTCATAGCCATGTGATGATACCACCAGAATACCAGCAGTGCCGTTACTGCCGCAAGCGCACCTTTTACCGGATTGATCCATATCATCAGTACTGCCAGTGCTGCAAGCATTACGATCAGAACATTTCGTGCCACAATCTCCGATGCATTCCTGGAAAACTCTGCTACGGTTCCATCAGTCCTTGCTTTTGGAAATATGATCACGCCAATTCCGGAAAGGCATCTGGACATCATAAATCCAATACTCATGATACAGATTCCATCGTGATCACCAAGTAGCTGACTCCAGGCACCCAGCCACAGGATAAAATAAACGCAGGCTGTGATAATGGCAAATGCTCCTGCATGCGAATCTTTCAGAATCTCCAGCCTTCTTGTACGCTCCTGCCAGGAACTTAACGCATCCGAAGTGTCCAGAAGTCCGTCCACATGGATCCCACCTGTAACAAAGACCGGGATCACCGTAAGGATCACTGCAAGAAAAAACGGTTCCATCTGTGCATGACTTCCCAGCACACATCCCACAAGCCAGATCAGAATACCAATGGCTGTTCCCACAAAAGGAAAGAAACACATCATATACTTCATGTTTTCTTTATTCCAGTCTACCATAGGTGTGGGAATCTTGGAAAACATGGCAAATGCCGCTTTAAAACTGTTCCATACACTTTTCATGCTTTCTCACCGCCTTTATGCCAGACCGGGATTCCGTAGACCACTTCTACAACAGCATCCGCCATTTCAGCCAGATTGCAGTTGATCTGTCCCAGCTGTTCCTTATACTTTTCGGATTCTCCTTCATAGAGAATTCCATCGGAAAAAATTTCGTTGGTAACGATCACCACGTGTTCTGCCTGTGAAAGAAGATTTCTTACTCCTTCTGTGATCTTTTCGGAAACCTCCGGATGAAATCCATCTTCCCGGAACATTTCATTTGCCACCAGATTGGACATACATTCAAGAAGCACTACACAATTCTTTGGAAGTATCAACTCATCCAGCTCTGTGTATCTCTCAATTGTCTCAAATCCTTTTCCTGACCGCATCCGGCGATGTCTTCGAATGCGGCGGTGACTTTCTTCATCAAAAGCCTGCATGGTGGCAATATAGATCCTTCTCGACTCTCCAAAAGAAAGGACTCTGTCCTCCGCAAAAGCAGACTTTCCGCTTCCGCTGCCTCCTGTTACAACAACCAGCATCTTATTTCAGCTCCTCATACTGTTCTACATTGATATCTCCAAAAGTACTCATGGAATTATATACTGCACAGGAAAGATCCATCAGTGGAAATAAGGCAACCGCTCCGGTACCTTCTCCAAGGCACATTCCCGCATGGATGATCGCTTCTTTATCCAGTTCTTTCAGGATCAGGTGTGCTGCCGGTTCTTTGGATACATGAGAAGCAATGATATAATCACTGACCTGAGGGCAGATTTTTACTGCGATCAGGGCAGATACACAGGAAATAAATCCATCCATCACAACCGGCATACCTAATGCCGCTCCACCGATAAACACACCGGTCATTCCTGCGATATCCAGTCCACCAACCTTTGCCAGCACATCGATCACATCTGCGCGGTCCGGATTGTTCAGGGCAATGGCCTTTTTGATCGCGTTGATCTTTCGCACAAGCCCCTCACCGGAAAGTCCGGCTCCTCTTCCTGTCATATCTTCTACCGGTTTCCCGAGAAGTACAGATGCCACAGCACTGCTGGTGGTCGTATTTCCAATTCCCATTTCACCGGTGGCAAGAACCTGGTATCCTTTTCCCTTCAGTTCCTCGGCCATGGCAATTCCCGCTTCAATGCCCTGGATCGCCTGTTCTCTCGTCATGGCAGGTTCTTTCGTCATGTTCCTGGTTCCGTAGGCAACCTTAAGATCTGTACGGACTTTTGTATCCGTTACCATTCCAACATCCACAGGGAAAAGTTCCGCACCACACTGCCGGCACATCACACAGCAGGTTGTGGTTCCCGCCAGGAAATTTTCGGCTACAATTGCGGTAACTTCCTGTCCTGTCTGAGTCACGCCTTCCTCTACAACACCATTATCTGCACACATGGCAACTACTGCTTTTTTTTCCACACGGACATCCGGTGTTCCTGTGATCCCGGCAATCTGTGTCAGCATATTTTCAAGTTCGCCCAGGGAATGCAGAGGTTTTGCAATACTGTCCCAACGCTGTTTTGCCCCTTCCATGGCCTTTTCATCCAGCGGACGGACTTTTTTTACTGCTTCTTTTAAAGTCATCATTTGCTACCTCCCGTTTTTTTACCTGTGGTAAAGATTATAAATTTACTAAATATATAATTCAGCACCAGCACAATAAACTGGGTGCAGAATTTTGCAACCATATCGTGAAATCCCAGCACAACTGCCAGCAGCCAAACACCTCCAACTTCAATCACCATTGTCACAAGACGCGCACTTACAAACTTCAGGAAAGGCCGGATATGATCCGCAAGAGTTGCACACTGATCATGAAATACAAATCTGGAATTCACAACATATGCAAACAGGATCGCCAGGATGATCGATACTACATTCGCCGCCATCAGAATAATGCCAAGCTCTCTCATAATATAAAAGCTTACCAGATTTACCAGCGTTGTACAACCACCCCAGAAAATATAACGGATCACATCATTTTCATATAATTTAAGAATCCGTTTTTTCATTTTCATGACCTCCTTGTATGATTCTGGATACAATATATCTTGGCCGGCGCTTCACTTCTTCATAGATCCTTGCAATATAATATCCGATAATTCCAAGGCTCATCATCACCGCACTGCCGATAAACAGCATCACGATCAGCAAAGTCGTGTAACCCTCTACTGCATGTCCGGTAAAATATCTCACCAGTGAATAGATCAGCAAGAGCAGAGAACATATGAAACAGCCACCGGCTCCTATCGTTACAAACTGCAGCGGAAGCGTTGTAAAAGCCACGATATTGCGAAATGCATAACGGATCAGGCTTCCGGTAGACCATTTAGACTCTCCTGCTTCCCGCTCCTGCACCTCAAAAAGCACAGATGTACTTTTAAATCCAACCCAGGATGAGGTTGCCCGAAAAAACATGCTCCGCTCTGGCATAGAAAGAACGCTTTCCACAGCTTTCCGATCCAGAAGTTTAAAGTCTGAAGCATTCTCCATATTAAATCCGGTTGCCCTGGACATGATCCTGTAAAAAAATCCTGCACTTTTTCTGTGAAACACAGTTTCTGTTCCACGGCTCTTTTTTATCCCTTCTACAACTTCATAGCCCTGTTCCCATAACCGATACATTTTTACAAGAACTTCCGGCGGATGCTGCAGGTCACAGTCCATAACAGCCACTGCGTTTCCTGACGCCTGAGCCAGTCCTGCGACAATTGCAGCTTCTTTTCCAAAATTTCTGGAAAAATGTACACCAGTCACATTTCTATCTTTTTCTGCAGTTTCCTCAATTATTTTCCATGTCTGGTCCGTAGAACCATCATCTACAATAACCAGTTCGTAATTGATTTCGGCTAAATCCAGGATTTTTTTCAGCGTCCGGCAGGTTTTTGCCAGCATCTGTTCTTCATTATACGCAGGCAAAACCACCGATAATCTGCTCATTTTTCCTGATTTCCCCTTTCTCTTTGTTTCTTTGGCCTCCGGTAAAAGATTCCGATCATCAAAAACAGAAACAGCCCTGATACACTCAGGTACATTCCCGGTATCACATATGGTGTACAGTAGGTAAGCTCAATGCTGTGTTTTCCTTTTTTCAGCTCAACCCCCATATACATACTGTTCGCCTGAACCAGTTTTGCTTTCTTTCCGTCCACATATGCTGTAAATCCTGCATTATATGGGATTGAAAACACGAGGAACTTATCTGAAGATACTTCAATATCTCCGGTAAGTTTATTAGTTTCGGTCTTTATATTATGAAGACTTTCTTCTCCAAGCCGGTCTGTCTGTTTTTCCACAGAATCCATAGGCTGGCATACCAGATAAAGATCATCAAATGTATATTCCCCAGGAGTAGAAAATGTCAGCGTTATAGTTCCTGCGCTGTAATTTTTATACCCCATATTCAGAAGAAAATTATGGCGGCCACTGTATCCGTTATATTTGTCTGTAAAAATCCGGATGGTTTTGTCCACCGCTCCCAGAGAAACCTCTACTGCGGATTCTTTACTTTCTTTCCAGTAGCGCCAGTTGTCATCTTCGTGAAGTACCGTATTCTTCTCATATTCTGTAAGAGAATCCCACTTTCTGTCACTGATCCGGGCACGCGGTGAATATGCGTTGAAATCCAGATTTTTCGCCACAAGATAGACTTCTGCATCCGGTTCTCCCTGATATCCTATAGAAACCTTGGCATTTTTCTTTGTTACAATGATCTTTCCATCTTTGATCTTACAGCCTTTTCCTGCTTCCAGTGTAAAATCTGCTTTCTTGTCATCAAAGGTAAGGTCTGTTTCCGGAAGGCTGCTGCTTTCAATGACAGCTCCCTGAAGAAGAGCCTGCTGTTTTTCTGTTACAGAAAGTTTTTCATATTTTTCCCTTGGGATCCAGGTATCATACGTATAGCCCAGAGGAAGCGCATCCTCATCTTCGTAGATCCTGTACTTCTTTGTAGTAACAGCTTCCTGATCATATCCATAAGGAACGTAGCCATATCCGTTCTTTTTGATGGCAAAATATTTCACAGCAGCTAAACGGTCCAAAATGGTCCTTCCGTCCAGATTATTGTAATGATAATCCCATGGTGTATTCAGGTACATTTCATCGAAGAAACGACTGATATTTCCATTGGCCACACTGAAATAATAAGAAGTACTGTTAGTTCCCATATACATGGCAGTATTTACGTAAGAGCCCGTTTTGTACTGATCATAACGGCTGACTGAAGAATCTTCCAGCTTCTGGATCGCTTTATCCGGCCCGGACTGCAGTGCCTCCAGTGCTCCGCCCTTTTCTTCAAACTCTGACAGATAATCTTTTTCATAAGAATACTGATATGACACATTCAAAAGAATACTTGCTATCAGTACAGTAACGATCATTCCACAGAGATATTTTCCCTGCACAAAAATATTTCCATAGGAAACTACTGTAAACACAGCCAGAACCAGCAACATTACAGCCATGATATTCCGCTCTGTACGGGCTGTTTCCGAAAAAAGTGCAAGCACACAATATCCCAGCAGCATAATAAAAATCCGTCTTTTTTCCTGTATCTGTAAGGCAAACAGTTCCGGATATGCCTGCACCAGAATATAGGCGATCAGCATTCCATATGCCCAGATCCAGCGGTTGGATACATAGGAAAATCCATTGAGCACATGTCCTGCAAAAGGAATCAGCAGGAACAGATTTAAAAGTACAAATCCCAGTTTCAGTCCTGTATATTTTTTTCTTTTGGAAAAAATCACAAACACGCCTGCCATGGCAACTGCGGAATATCCAGCAACTCCCCACTGGATCATATTCTCACCAATCAGACAGCCGAGATATTTTTCGTAGTAAATGCGGTCATAAAATAACGGGACATAATTCTGTGCCTGAAAACGTTCTGTTCCAAACAAAGTCATCACCACAGGCAAAAAAATCGTCGCAGCGATCATCAGTGCCACCAGATAGAAACCTGTAAATTTCAGGAACCACTGAAATACATCTTTCACGGAACGTTTCCGGAATAAACCGAAATACCGAAATGCCGCATACAGCACCATGAAGATACTGATCATATAAAAGAAATAAAAACTTGACATTGCCGCTACAGCCGTCGCACAGATAAAAAGGTGCGGCTTCTCTTTTTTATAAACTTTTTCAATTCCCATAAGAACCAGCGGCAGGTAGATCATAGGATTGGAAAAGTAAGGATGTTTCATAGACGCATAGATCGTCCATCCCGCAAAAATATAAACAAGACTTCCGATAAATGTGGCCTGTTTCGGATTCTTGCGGTAAAAACAATAAATACTGAATGTGATTCCCGCAAGATAGATTCGAAGAAAGATCAGAATCTCATACAAAATCTCCGTATTTTTTTCCGGTACAAATACAGAAAGTAATGTCAGGGGATCACCGATCACATAATAATGAAGTGTTGTCAGAATATCAGATCCGAAACCAATATGCATATCCCACATAGGGAAGAAAATTTTATGATCTATTACCAGTGTTTTCAGTACATTCCGCAGATATTTCCCATAATAGGCAAGTGCATTAATATGCTGCGGAACACCGTCATGGCTCCAGATCAGTGATTTTCCGTTGAAATAAAAACAGCCATAAATAAACAGTGAGATCACTGCAAAAACTATCGTATACAGAATATAAAAATCTGCTTTTTTCTCTTTTCTGGATTTCTCCTTCGAAAAAAATCTTCTCATGTTGTATATCTCTCCTGTATATGAAAAAGGCCTGCGGTGCGCTAAACACCGCAGGCCTGTCACCTAATGCTTAATCAGCAAGCACACTGTATAAACAGTAACTATTGATCAGTAATTAGTCTTCTTTCTTATCTGCTCCGTAAAGAGTGATAAGTTTCTGCAGATACTCATATCTAGCCTGAGCCTCAGACTCGTTCTTAGCGAACAGTCTAGCAGCTTTCTCAGGATTCTGACGCTGCAGAGAGTTGTAACGAACCTCACCGTTCAGGAAGTCCATATAGTTCTCCATATCCGGTGTCTTGGAATCAAGGCTGAACTTGTTCTCAGCAGCCGGGTTGAATCTGAAGTTGTGCCAGTATCCGCACTTAACTGCCAGCTCTTCCTCTGTCTGAGCTTTGCTCATACCTTTCTTGATACCATGGTTGATACATGGAGCATAAGCAATGATCAGGGATGGTCCCGGATATGCCTCTGCCTCTGCAATTGCTTTTACAGTCTGGTTGAAGTCAGCACCCATGGAGATCTGTGCTACGTATACATAGCCATAGCTCATTGCGATAGATGCCATATCTTTCTTCTTAGTCTCTTTTCCGCCTGCTGCGAACTGAGCGATCGCACCTGTCGGTGTAGACTTGGAAGACTGTCCGCCTGTGTTGGAGTAAACCTCTGTATCGAATACCATAACGTTGATGTCGCGTCCGCTTGCGAGAACGTGGTCAACACCGCCGAATCCGATATCGTAAGCCCATCCGTCACCACCGAAGATCCACTGGGATTTCTTGGAGAGAAAGTCTTTCTGTGCAAGGATCTCTTTAGCCTTGTCACATCCACAAGCCTCAAGAGCTGCAACGAGTTTCTCTGTAGCTGCACCATTTGTTGCGCCTACAGCGTAAGTATCCAGCCATTCCTGACCAGCTGCTTTAACGTCCTCGTTTGTTCCGTTAGCTACAAGGTCTTCAATCTTTTCTTTCAGACCGCCACGGATCGCACGCTGTGCAAGAAGCATACCATAACCAAACTCTGCGTTATCCTCGAACAGAGAGTTGGACCATGCAGGACCCTGTCCCTTAGCGTTTGTTGTGTATGGTGTAGATGGTGAAGAGTTACCCCAGATAGAGGAGCATCCTGTAGCATTTGCAATGTACATTCTGTCACCAAAGAGCTGTGTGATCAGCTTAGCGTATGGTGTCTCACCACAACCTGCACAAGCGCCGGAGAACTCAAGGAGTGGCTGTTTGAACTGGCTGCCTTTTACAGTTGTCTCTTTATATTTAGCGATAACGTCTTCCTTCTGAGGAAGTGTTACACCGTAATCGAAGTATTTCTGCTCTCCTGCGTTAGCTTCAAGTGGAGCCATCTCAAGAGCTTTGTTGCCTTTCTTTCCTGGGCAGACATTTGCACAGGAACCACATCCTGTACAGTCAAGAGCGGATACAGTCATTGTGAATGTATAGTCTTTCATTCCTGTAAGCGGAAGTGTCTTGATTCCCTCTGGAGCGTTAGCTGTCTCATCTGCTGTCATGGCAACCGGACGGATTGCAGCATGCGGGCAGACATATGCACAACGGTTACACTGGATACAGTTGTCCGGAACCCATACAGGAACGTTAACTGCGATACCACGTTTCTC
The DNA here is from genome assembly GCF_003461955.1 of Ruminococcus sp. AM36-2AA. Lineage (GTDB taxonomy): Bacteria > Bacillota > Clostridia > Lachnospirales > Lachnospiraceae > Blautia_A. The sequence continues at coordinate 275,525 of NZ_QTYB01000001.1, forward strand.
ATATGCAGCTGTTCCGGATGGTGTTGTACCATCTACATAATCCTTGAATGCAGATACCGGGAGGCTGTTACCTTCCTGAGCATTGATCTTGCACTGGATGTTGTTTACGAAGTCCTGAGCTTCCTGAGCACCGTGGGATGCGTGAGACATGAAGAGTCCCTCGTCCTCAGCGTTCTTCCAGCTCTCCGGAACCTGAACCTCTACGACCTGTTTAGCACCGGCATCGATAGCTGCCCAGTTCTTCTTAACAACGTCATCACCCTTACGTCCGTAAGTAGCCTTAGCAGCGGCTTTCATAAGCTCGATAGCCTGCTCCTCAGGAATGATTCCTGTAAGTTTGAAGAATGCGGACTGAAGGATTGTGTTGATACGTGTTGGTCCCATGCCAGTCTCAATACCGATCTTAACACCGTCGATGGTGTAGAATTTGATATTGTGGTTAGCGATGAAAGCTTTAACCTGTCCTGGAAGATGTTTCTCAAGTCCTTCCATATCCCAAGCACAGTTCAGAAGGAATGTACCTCCGTCAACAAGCTCCTGTACCATGTTATATTTGTTAACATAGGACGGATTATGACATGCAACGAAGTTTGCTTTGTGGATCAGGTATGTGGATTTGATCGGTTTCTTACCGAAACGAAGGTGAGACATTGTAACACCGCCGGACTTCTTGGAGTCATAATCGAAGTAAGCCTGAGCGTACATGTCTGTGTTATCACCGATGATCTTGATAGAGTTCTTGTTAGCACCTACAGTACCATCAGCTCCAAGTCCCCAGAACTTGCAGTTTGTTGTTCCCTCTGGTGTTGTAACAAGTGGTGCACCTGTCTCAAGAGAAAGGTTTGTAACATCATCAACGATACCGATTGTGAATTTCTCTTTCTCAGTGTTCTCATATACTGCTACGATCTGTGCAGGTGTTGTATCTTTGGAACCAAGTCCGTAACGTCCTGTAAAGATCTTAACATCGCTGAACTTGCTGTCGCGAAGAGCTGCAACAACATCAAGATACAGAGGCTCGCCAAGAGCTCCTGGCTCTTTTGTTCTGTCAAGAACAGAGATCTGCTTAACTGTATCCGGGATTGCATCGATAAGAGCCTGTGCACAGAATGGTCTGTAAAGACGAACTTTAACAACACCGACTTTCTTACCAGCTGCCATAAGGTAATCGATTGTCTCCTCGATGGTATCGTTTACGGAACCCATAGCTACGATGATGTGCTCAGCGTCAGCAGCTCCGTAGTAGTTGAACAGTTTGTAGTCTGTTCCGATCTTCTCGTTAACTTTGTCCATATACTCCTGAACAACTGCCGGAAGAGCGTCATAATATGGGTTACATGCCTCTCTTGCCTGGAAGAAGATATCCGGGTTCTGTGCAGAACCTCTCTGACATGGATGGTTCGGGTTCAGAGCGCGGTTACGGAACTCTGCGATAGCATCCATATCTGCCATATCTTTCAGATCTTCATAGTCCCATGTCTCGATCTTCTGGATCTCATGAGATGTACGGAATCCGTCGAAGAAGTTGATGAACGGAACTTTTCCTTTGATTGCTGCAAGATGAGCAACCGGTGTAAGGTCCATAACCTCCTGTACAGAAGACTCACAAAGCATTGCACATCCAGTCTGACGACAGGCCATAACGTCGGAATGGTCACCGAAAATACAAAGTGCGTGGGAAGCAAGTGCACGGGCAGATACGTTGATAACTCCCGGAAGCTGCTCACCAGCAATCTTGTAAAGGTTCGGGATCATAAGCAGAAGACCCTGGGAAGCTGTGTAGGTTGTAGTCAGGGCACCTGCTGCCAGAGAACCGTGAACAGCACCTGCTGCACCAGCCTCAGACTGCATCTCTGTAACCTGTACTTCCTGTCCAAAGATGTTCTTTCTTCCCTGAGTTGCCCACTCGTCTGTTGCCTCAGCCATTACAGATGAAGGGGTAATCGGGTAAATAGCAGCTACATCAGAAAAAGCATATGATGCATGAGCGGCTGCATGGTTACCATCCATGGTTTTCATCTTTCTTGCCATTTGTTTATTCCTCCTTAAAGGTTTGTTGAAAATATATTTTTAGGCTGTCAAGGGCCTAAAATTCCATTGGTTATTATAGCATAGATTCCCAGTTATGTCCATTTTCTTTCGCTGTTTTTTGTATATTATCATGTACAAACGTTGTTATCTTTTTGACAAGAAAAAAGAGCCGGTCAGAAACTTTTTCATTGCTCCCTCCCCGCTCTTCTTATTATCTTATCATACGCTTATTTCCGCCTGTCACAGCAGTTTACTGCTCCTCTTTCTCAAAAAGATCTTTCATGGATTTCCGCCGGAGCATCGCCCACAGCTGTCCCTGAATCTCTTTCAGTTCGTCATGAGCATAACATGGCACACCGTCCTGGCCGTTTCTTGAACATTCACATTTTCCATTCAGGCACTCAATGATCGACATGTCGGAATCAATCGCACTATATATATCATATAATGTCAGATCCGCAGGATCTCTCTTCAGGGCATATCCGCCATGAACTCCGCGATATCCTTCCACAATTCCCGCATTCTGAAGTTTCTTCAGTATTTTGTAGGCAAAAGGTGCTGTAATCGCCTCCCTCTCGCAGATCTCACTGACGCTTAAACGCGTCTCCCCCATCAATGCGCGGACAACCCGCATCGCATAATCGCTTTCTCTGGTGATAAACATCTCTAACCTCTCTTCTGTTCAACTAAGCTGCTGATTTATGATAATTTCCGCCCCTGTCTGTACCGACACGTTCCCGGGTGTTTCATTCGTGTCAGGATACATCCTTGATTTCGGGCTGCTCTGTTTATCATATACGTCAGTATAACGCATTTTTTTCAATAATAAAAGGTTATTATTTTCCTGTAATCCATTGTAAACCCGCTGTTTTCCCTCTATTTATGTAAAAAAGAAAAATACAGCTTGCAAATTTTTCAGTTTACGGTACAATAGGAAACGATTGTAATGTTATACTATGTAATTGAAACGATTTTTATTAATGAAAAAAGAGGTATGATATGATTTCAGCAAACAACATCACACTGCGTGTTGGAAAAAAAGCACTTTTTGAAGACGTTAACATCAAATTTACAGAAGGCAACTGCTATGGATTGATCGGCGCCAACGGCGCAGGAAAATCTACATTCCTCAAGATCCTCTCAGGCCAGCTCGAACCAACGAAAGGTGATATCGTAATCACACCTGGACAGAGACTTTCTTTCCTGCAGCAGGATCATTTCAAATATGATGCCTACCCTGTTCTGGATACCGTTATCATGGGTAACGAAAGGCTTTATCAGATCATGAAAGAAAAAGAAGCCATCTACGCAAAAGAGGATTTCACAGACGAAGATGGTATCCGTGCCAGCGAACTTGAGGGTGAATTTGCAGAGATGAACGGATGGGAAGCAGAATCCGACGCCGCCACTCTTCTCAACGGTCTCGGTGTCGACACAGAGTTCCACTACACACAGATGGCAGATCTTACCGGTAGTATGAAAGTCAAGGTCCTGCTTGCACAGGCTCTTTTCGGAAATCCGGATATCCTTCTTCTGGATGAGCCTACCAACCATCTGGATCTTCCTGCTATTGAATGGCTGGAAGAATTCCTGATCAACTTTGACAATACCGTCATCGTAGTATCCCATGACCGTTATTTTCTGAATAAAGTCTGCACACATACTGCTGATATTGACTATGGAAAGATTCAGCTCTATGCCGGAAACTATGATTTCTGGTTTGAGTCCAGCCAGCTTCTGATCAAACAGATGAAAGAAGCCAATAAGAAAAAAGAGGAAAAGATCAAAGAACTTCAGGAATTCATCTCCCGTTTCAGCGCCAATGCTTCCAAATCCAAGCAGGCAACTTCCAGAAAACGTGCTCTGGAAAAAATCCAGCTGGATGACATGCGTCCTTCCAGCCGTAAATATCCATATATCGACTTCCGTCCAAACCGTGAGATCGGAAATGAAGTTCTTATGGTTGAAAATCTTTCCAAGACAATTGATGGTGTCAAAGTTCTGGATAACATTTCCTTCACACTGGGTCGCGAGGATAAAGTTGCTTTCGTAGGTGCCAACGAGCAGGCGATCACAACTTTCTTTAAGATCCTCACAGGTGAGATGGAGCCGGATGAAGGTAATTATAAATGGGGTGTCACTACTTCCCAGGCATATTTTCCGAAGGACAACACTCAGGAATTTGATAATGACCTCACGATTACAGACTGGCTGACACAGTATTCCGAGATTAAGGACGCAACTTATGTCCGTGGATTCCTTGGTCGTATGCTTTTCCCGGGTGAAGACGGTGTAAAACGTGTCCGTGTTCTTTCCGGTGGTGAAAAAGTTCGCTGCCTTCTTTCCAAGATGATGATCTCCGGAGCCAATATTCTGATCCTGGATGAGCCTACCAACCATCTGGATATGGAATCCATTACTGCACTTAACAACGGACTGATCAAATTTCCGGGTGTAATCCTTTTCACATCTCATGATCATCAGTTTGTACAGACAACCGCAAACCGTATTATGGAAATTCTTCCTAACGGCAAACTGGTTGATAAAATCACAACTTATGATGAATATCTTGCCAGCGATGAAATGGCCAAGAAGCGTCACGTCTTCCAGGTTAATGAAGAAGACGCTCAGGATAACTAAATCTTTCATAACCAATTTTGATGTATGCACTTCCCCTGCCTGCTTATGCAAAAGCAGATGCAGGGGATTTTTATCCGTAAAAAAACTCCTGCCGCAAGTTTTCCTGCGGCAGAAGCTTTTTTAGTATTTCTTTTTAGCAATCCTTTACTCCATTGTGATCGGAGCAAGTTTCCCCTGAGTCACATCCAGAAGGTCTTTAAGCGGAACTTTCAGAGTGAGTCCGACTCTTCCGCCGCTCACATAAATTTCCTCAAAATTCTCCGCTGACTGATCAAACACAACTGGATAATTCTTTTTCATTCCAAGCGGACTGCACCCGCCTCGAATATAACCTGTGATCTTCGTAAGATCTTTTACGTGGATCATGTCTACTGTCTTTTCTCCAACAGATTTCGCTGCCGCTTTACGATCTACTTCTTTCTCAATCGGTACCACAAATACATAATAGCCGCCGCTCTTTCCTTCCATGACCAGTGTTTTAAAAGACTGGTCATGAGGCGCACCGGTAAGATCCGCGCAATGGATCCCATCTATAAATTCTCCACAGTCATATGTGATCGCCTCATATTTTACTTTTTTCCGGTCAAGCATTCTCATCGCATTGGTCTTTGCTTCTTTTCCCATTTCTGTCACTCCTCAGGTTTTCTCTTACTTATCTTCCCATTCGTCATAATCTTCCGGATCCAGATCTGCCATATTTTCTATGTCCATCTGCCGTCTTCTTTGCTGCTGTTTTTCAAATTCAGCATATGTATTTGGATTTTGTGCCTCTTCCCTGTCCGGAATATCATATGGATCATAGTCTTCATTCATATCGATTTCTTCATAACCGGACTCTCTGTTATACCTTCGGCTCCTGGCACTATAAGAATTGCGACCTCTTCCAGGATCAGGTGAATAACTTTTTGAAGAGGTACCTGCCCTCCTGCGTTCTGAAGACGTAGTTCTGTCAGAAGCAGATCTCCTTCCACTGTAGGAACTGTTTCTGGAATTTCCACCTCTTCGGCTGTCAGAAGAACTGTTTGGATTTTCTCTTCTGCCTCCTGCCTTTCTGCCGGCAGGGGTTCTGCTGTCTTCGCCTCTGTTCCTTCTTCGCTCATCCGCAGAATCTCTACGTTCTGAACGATCCCCGTATCTTCCATCCCGACCGGAAGTTTTTCGGGAATGCCTTACCTCTGTGTCTGAATTACCCGTCCGGTCATCCCGATATCCACCTGCGGACTTTCTTCCACGATCATCCGGTGCATATCCGAAATCGTGGTTTCTGTTTTCCGATATGTTCTTTCTTTTTCTGCTCCTCTCCTCTTCGTAGGGTTCGTCCTCGTCTTCGCTCTCCTCCTCTTCATCTCTGTCCTTATTAATGGCAAACTGGATCAGCATACCAAGAAGTGCAATTCCCACAGCCATACCAATTCCATAAGGAAACTGTGCAAGGCCTCCCATCTGAGCGATGGATAAACCAGCTAGAACTCCGCCAAGAACACTGGTTCCAATAATGATCACACCTTTTGCATAACGCATGGCAAGTGCACCAAGTCCTACACCGATCAGAATGCAGAGAAAAAAGGAAAAAGAACTGGTTGGATGGATCAGGTAAATACTCAAAGATATTCCGATACCAAATCCCAGTACAAAAATACCTGCTCTGTAGACCAGGAATGAAACTATCGCCAGTACAATGCCAAATCCGGCCATGGCCCCTGCAATTATCATTTTATCCTGCACACCTGATATATATGTTGCGGCAAAACCGGCACCTGCACCAATGAGGAAGCCAAAGATCATCATCCAGAAACGTAAGATACGGTACCCGAGAATACAGTTCAAAAGTCCAAACACACAGAGCACTCCATATACGATCATCATAAGCTGTCCAATCTGTTCCATACCTCCTGTCCTCTGTATAATGTCAAACACCCTCGATAACATATCCATATTCATTCGCTTACTCCTCTCTTCCTGAATTCATTATTCTGCCTGAAAATCTGCCGATCACTTCATGATCTTTATTCAGAAAATCAGATATATGGTATAAAAATTATCCAGCACGCCGTAATGGTATTCCACCTGCCCAAGGCCATTCTGCTTCATATAATACTGAGCTACATTCTGCACTTCCCCATTATCCAGAAGTTCATTGCAGACTGCAGCAAATGCCTCCTGATTGCTGAATTTAAATCGAACTACCGCAGCGCCATTATCCAAACGCATTTTGCAGTAATCATAAATAGTCTCCCAGTCATATCCGTCAAAACATCCCTGATTCAGAACATAGAAGTTCATGTCTTTTGCAGTACAGTCCGGAACAGTAAGTTCCTCCGATCTTATATATTTTTTTTCGTATTCTTCTGGAAAAGGGCAAAGATAATCATAAATAATCGTCTTATGTTCTTCCAGCTGTGCAGCATTCCCATTAAGAAAATCCGGCTGGTCACCATTAGTAGCATCTACATAATAATACTCTCCATCCAGTTTTACAATATTCCATGCATGCCCTTCTGTACTTCCCTGCGTGCTTCCATCTACATAAATGCACGGAACGCCTATTCTTTCCAGAAGATATTGAACTGCACCTGCATATCCCGCACAAACTGCCTCTTTTTTCCAGAAGACACCTGCAATACTCTGATCGTCATCACTTGCCTGATATTGGGTATTATCAATCACATAAGTATAAACAATGCGGACTTTTTCATAATCACTGGCATCTGCCGGAATCAGACTGCTTACTTCCTGAAATCCAGCCTCCATGGCATTCTGAATCTCACTGATCTCACTTTCTGTATAAATATATCCCGGGGTAAAAGTGCAGTAATCACTGTCTGAATAAGTTGTTTTATAAATTTTTTCGTGGTTATGCACCCAGAATATCTCCGGATGATCCTTCAGAACCGCATGATAGCATCTGTCAATACTGTCATCCTGGGAAAGGGTCAGATAAAAGTCCTTTTCCCGTGCGCGAATGCCCTTCAGGAGTTCTCTGTAAACTCTCTGTTCTTCTTCATTTAACTGTTTAAAATAATATTCCTGATGTCCTTCCTCACTCTGTGCCACTTCCATCTGACGTAATTCTTCTACCTCTTCCGGTTCTCCCGACAAAACGCTCTTCGCAATAGAACGGATCTGATCCAATGTTCCGGCCCGAACGTAAAAAGGCTGCAACATAACAGATAATACGGTCAAAATTACCACCAGCCGGCAAAAAAATCCCTTTTTCATTTTTTATCCTCTTAATATCCTAATACCGATTGTCAGAAAGGGCAGCCTCCCGCAGGAGACTGCCCTTATTTATCTGCTGTCTCTTAATTCTCCAATTCCAATGCTTCTGCGTCATCAAAAGTCTCTACCGCATCATCGATAGATTCCGGATCCAGAGTCAGATCTTCAATCTCATCTTCATCCTCATCTTCCTGCAGAGAATTGTTTTTAAAGTCCTCAAGAAGATTATCAGAAAGAGTATCATTGGATGAAAGTGCGTCTTTCAGTGCTGTTGACTTCACAACATCTGTAAGAATATTATTCGTGCCATCTTCTGTCGTAGTGTTTTCTGCATTTTCACTGCCAGACTCAGTTACTGCTGTATCAGAATAGAACGCCGGCTGTCTGATATAACGGAAGCTTGCGCTGTATGCCTCACCTACTGTTACTCCATTTTTACTGGAAGAACAATGTACCGCGATCCAGTCTCCGGAATCCGTTTTGCCACACAAAATTCCAACATGGTTGTCACTGCCCGCTTCAGGTCCTCTCTGAAATACAAGATCTCCCGGCTGTGCATCTGCCTCGCTGACAACATTCGCTTTCTCCCACTGATCGGAAGTTCCGTCACCAACTGCCGCCTGCATTCCCTGATCCTGATAACCGTTGATCACTGCCCAGGTAACAAAACCACTACAGTCAAGACCATACGCCCGCAAAGTTCCTGAACTCTTGCTTCCATCTGCTGAGACTTTCTCAACGGTTCCCCAGCTCGGATCCTCTCCAAGGACAGTAGACTTACCACCCCAGAAATATCCAACTTTACCTACCAGAGAATAAGCAGCCGCAATAACATCTACACGGTCCTCGGACACGTTATCGCCAACGCTCTCGCGGACAAAACCTTTCGATGCAGTAACAACCGCACAAAGAAGTTTACAGTCTGTCTCTACATATTTCTTAAGAACGGTTCTATCCTGCTTCGCAATGTTGTTCTTCTTAATATAATAGTTGATTTTACGGTTTCCATAAGATACCTTGGTGATATCCTGTTTATCTCTGACGATCGGATTCATTTCCTCAAAGATCTTGGACAAATCTGCTTTACAGGATGAGTCCATTGTAAAAGATGTCTTACCGCTTTTACTTTGCTGATAAATATAAACAGCCAGGATATCTTGCCAGTTACATACCAGAAGTGTATCATCGGTCAGTTTATTTTTTTCTTTATATTCTTTCTCGATTTCATCCATAACAGATGCAAAATCATCAGAAAATGTCAGATTATAATTATTCTTAAGGCTGTCCAGATAAAAATCTTTACCTGCGTGAAGGTTGGAGACCATGTTTGTCACATAAACCGGATCTCCGATCTGAGTAGCCGTAGCATTATTTCCATCTGTAATATCTGTAGTTCCATTATTGGAATTATTCTTATTATCCTTATCCTGTAATATCGCTGCAAGCTTCTGCTCTGCATCAGTCAGTACAGAATAATTCGTAACCTTAGCTTTTTCTGCATCAGTCAGTGCATCATAAGCAGCTCGTGCAGCTTCAATCTCATCTTTTGTATCAGCTGTGATCATCTTTCCTGCCAGTGCATTGATCATATCTATAACTGTCTGTACCCTGGTATCATCCTGCGGTGCCTCTGTTGGCTGTGGTGTCGCTGTCGGTTCCGGTGTCGCTGTTGGCTCCGGTGTTGCTGTTGGTTCCGGCGTTGACGTCGGCTGTGGTGTTGCTGTTGGCTCCGGCGTTGCTGTTGGCTGCGGATCTGGTGTTTCCGTTGGCTGTGGTGTTTCCGTCGGTTCCGGATCTGGTGTTTCTGTTGGTTCCGGATCCGTAGGAATTTCCGGTTCTGTCACTTCCTCACTGCCCTCAGAACTCCCCTCATCAGCCGCAACAGTTTCTGCCATGTCAGCAGCTCTGACCCCGGCTGGGCCTGCCAGTACCATAGCTGATATCATCGTGATGCATAAAAACTTATTAAGGTACTTGTTTTTCATATTTATTAAGATGCTCCCTTCTTTCCTTGAACATCCCTTTACTTCCCCTATAATAAAGGTCTGCCTTAAACCATTTTAGATAACCTAAAGTTTAACTCCACTTATTTTAGCATAGGAATTTTATGAAATCAACCGTTCTGCCGGGATATCCTTGTCAATTTATTTATTTTTCACTTTTTATTCACATTTTTATAAGAACATTTTCGTACTGCAAAAAAGCTGCAACGCTTTCGCGCAGCAGCTTTTTGTCGTATACTGTCAGATTGCCGTTACCGGCCGGCCTTCCATATGGAACTGTCTTCTGAGACAGAGCTGAAAAATCCCCTGTATTACCTGATAACACACTCGAAGAATAAAGCGGATATCATCTGCAATACAACGAGGGCTCTCCAGATAGCACGCATGCCTCTCGCGGATATATCCCACAAGTTCCTCAAAACTGTCAAAATGCTTCGCCTCTTCCAGCTGGCTGTCCGCATTTCCACTTAAGATACACTCCTTCAGACAATTCTTCAGTTCCGCTTCATAGGAATTATGTTCTGCAAGACTTCCTTTATATGTTCTGTTATGAGGAAAAGTAAAGTAATCTGCCATATAATGCATGACCTCTCCGAATCTGCGCCAGTAAACTCTGGCATTATCTTCTTCCGGATTTCGCTCAATCAATTCCCGCATCTTTTCCTGAAGCTGACTGAATGTTCCAAAAAACTCATGTCTGGTAGTAAGAAACGACGGTCTCAGATCCGGCATAATATTGCCCAGGCAAAACGCTTTTCTGTGTTGCTGGAGGCTATACACCTCGGACATCTGGTCTGCCAGGTATCTGCCTAACAGTATATGTGATTTTTTACGCAATTTTTCCCTCTTCCTTCTTTCATGATTCAGAATATGGCCGAATCCATCAGTAAAGTAGTCCTGCCGGCCATCGACTGAAATCTGTAAACAATACGTTTGTCAGGACCAACTTTACTATAGCACCATTTTTCTAAATAAGCAAATAAAGTTTGCGTAAAGTTTCTGTTTTTTCACTCAGCTCAACCATGCGGGTTTCAGCCCTCTTACAGTTCCTTAAAATCCGGTGTGCCATACAGGTCGTATGGGGTGCTCTGGTATACATAATAATTCAGCCAGTTTGTATACAGATTGTTGGCATGTGCTCTCCAGGTAAGCAATGGCTTGTTATTTGGATCATCGTCCTGGTAATAATTTTTGGGAATGTCGATCGGGAGTCCCTTGGCAAGATCACGTTTGTATTCTCCATCCAGAGTTACACGATCATATTCCGGATGTCCCATGACAAAAATCTTACGTCCACCTTCTGCCATTGCCAGAAACAACCCCGCCTCATCGCTCTCTGCCAGTACCGTTAGATCTTTGCATGCATGGATATCAGCAATAGGAACTTCCGTATGTCTGGAATGAGGTGCAAGAAACACATCATCAAAGCCACGCACCAGCGGAATCTTTCGATTTAATACTTTATGCCAGAAAAGGCCAAACATTTTTTTATCCAGAGGTTTTTTCTCAAGACCATAAAAATAATACAGGCTCGCCTGGGCCGCCCAGCAGAGAAAAATGGTAGAAGTTACATGCTTCTCTGTCCAGCCCATGATTTCCGTCAGTTCCTTCCAGTAGTCTACTTCTTCAAACGGCATCTGTTCAACTGGTGCTCCGGTAATGATCATTCCATCAAATTTACGTTTCTTTATGTCTGTAAATGTTTCATAAAATTTATTAAGATGACTGAGGGAAGTATTCTTCGCCTCATGGCTCTCCACAGCCATAAAAGTCACATCAACCTGCAGTGGTGTGTTGGAAAGAGAACGCAGAAGCTGCAGTTCTGTCTCCTCTTTCAGAGGCATCAGATTCAGGATCAGAATCTGGATTGGACGGATATCCTGATGCATGGCACGTTTTTCATCCATCACAAATATATTTTCTCTCTCAAGGATCTCCTTTACTGGCAGATCCCCCTGTGTTTTGATCGGCATTGTTAGCCCTCCTTTATATATGTAAAGCGGTCTTTCTTATTTTTTATATAGAAACCGCTCTGCTGTTTTTACCGTAATGTAGATATCTTTAATCCGCATTTCCCGCAGTTTTTATCATAATCACTGCTTTCCCACAAGATTCAGAAAATCTTCTTCTGAAAGGATCGGGATTCCCAGTTCCCTGGCTTTTTTGTTCTTGGATGAACTGGACTGGATATCATTGTTGATCAGATAATTTGTCTTCTTGGTCACAGACCCCGTCACTTTGCCACCCAGAGACTCGATGAGTTCTTTGGCTTCACTTCGATTTCCGAAATGTACCAGGCTTCCCGTGATCACAAAATTCATTCCCGCAAAAATCTGTTCCTGCTTCGGTCCTTCATCCTGAATATGCAAAAAGCTCATAAGATGATCCAGACGACGGTTATTCTCTTCATCCTGGAAATAGGAAACCAGATTTCCGGCGATCACAGGTCCGATCGTATCAATTTCACTGATCTCTTCCAGGCTGGCATGACGGATCTTTTCAAGATCATTATTAAAATAGCGGCAGATCACTTTTGCATTGGCAAGTCCAATATTTGCGATTCCAAGGCTGTAGATCACTCTCGGAAGCGTTGTTTCTTTCGCCCGTTCAAGGCTTTCTATAAGATTATCATAGGATTTCTGTCCAAATCCTTCCATCTCTACAATTTCATCCCGGTATCGGCTGATCTCAAAAATATCACCAAAATCGTGAATAAAACCACGGGCGATAAATTTCTCCAGTGTCGCTTCTGAAAGTCCGTCGATATTCATTGCATCTCTGCTGGTAAAAAGGCCAAAAGACTTGATTTTTTTGGCTGGGCACCCCGGATTAACGCAAAAAAGACATTCCACATCATTTTCTTTCTTCACAACAGTTTCCTGTCCACACGCCGGACAGATATGCGGAACCGGTGCATTACCACTTCCTGTCAGATTCTCCGCGATCTGTGGAATGATCATATTCGCCTTGTATACACGGATCGTATCCCCGATTCCAAGTTTCAGCTCTTTCATAATGCTGATATTATGCACACTGGCCCTGCTTACCGTCGTGCCTTCCAGTTCTACCGGTTCAAAAACAGCTACCGGATTGATCAGGCCTGTTCTGGACGGGCTCCACTCAATTTCCAGAAGTTTCGTATCACGCATCTCATCTGCCCATTTAAATGCCATGGCATTTCTGGGAAATTTAGCTGTAGTTCCAAGAGATTCTCCATAGGCAATATTGTCATACAGAGCCACCAGTCCATCTGATGGAAAATCATTCTTCGTAACTGCTTCCGCAAAATAATCCATAGCTTCATCCAGAGTATCTGCTGTAACTTTACGGTACTCTACCACATCAAATCCCTGGGCATTCAGCCACTGAAACTGCACTTCTCTGGAATTCTGGAAATCCACACCCTCTGCACTCACCAGAGAGAATGCATAAAACCGTACATTCCTCTTTGCCGTAATCTCATTATTCAGCTGACGCACGGAACCACTGCAGAGATTTCTGGGATTTTTGTATTTGGCATCTGCATCACCGATCGTTTCATTGATCTTCTCAAAATCGGAATACGTAATGATCGCTTCTCCGCGAAGTACCAATCTTCCTCTGAACGAAATCTTAAGCGGAATATTTTTGAAAACTCTTGCATTGTTGGTAATGACCTCTCCCACAATACCATTTCCTCTGGTAACTGCCTTTACCAGCTCTCCGTTTTCGTAGGTGAGCACTATCGTAAGTCCATCCAGTTTCCACGAAAGAAGCGTTGGATGTTCTCCGACAAACTCCCGCAGTGCTTCCCGATCCTTTGTTTTATCCAGAGAAAGCATCGGTCTCTCATGTTCTTCCTTGGGAAGCTGATCTACCGCTTCATAGCCGACATTAACGGTCGGACTGTCTGCCAGAACGATTCCTGTCTCTTCTTCCAGTGCGCTCAGTTCGTCGTACAGAGCATCGTACTCCACGTTTGGCATGATCTCCCTGTCTTCCTGATAGTACGCCCTGGACGCTTCCCGGAGCTTTTTTCCCAGCTCTTTCATTCTTTTTATGGATGTTTCGTTCATGGCCTTCCTCCGTCTTTCTTTCTGTTTTTGCGGAGGAAAGCATTTCCTCCAGCTGTTTTCTCTCTTCCGGCCTGATCTCACGGTATTTCCCCGCTTCCAGCCCGTCAATATGCAGGTTCATGATCCGAACTCTTTTTAATGTTGTGACTTTATATCCAAAATATTCACACATACGTCGGATCTGACGGTTCAGTCCCTGCGTAAGAATAATCCTGAAGCTGTTCTTTCCGGTTTTTATGACTTTACAGGGACGTGTAACTGTGCCCAGGATCGGCACTCCACTGCTCATTCCCTGTATAAACGCTTCTGTTACCGGTTTATTCACTGTTACACAATATTCTTTCTCGTGATAATTTCCCGCTTTCATGATACGGTTCACGAGATCTCCCTGATTGGTCAGAAGAAGCAAGCCTTCTGACTCTTTATCCAGACGTCCTACAGGATAGATCCTCACCGGATAGTTCAGATATTCTGTCACTGTCATTTCATTGCGCTGCTGTTTGGTACTGCAGACGATCCCTCTTGGTTTATGAAAAAGAAGCAGAATCTTTTTTTCCTGTTTCTTTATTGGTTTCCCGTCAATGCAGATCTCCTCATCCGGAAAAATCTTTTCTCCTGTGGAAACGACTGTTCCACGAACAGTTACCCGTCCAGCCTCCGTCAGTCTGTCTGCCTCTCTTCTTGAACAGACACCTGCATCACTTAAATATTTATTAATTCTGATTTTTTCGTCCATTATTCTATTATATATTTTTTCCCTGGTATTCGCAACCGGTTATTTTCCTTGTATTTTTCTGACAGGTATTGTATGATAAACAAAAATGTAACAGTCAGGAGGAAAATCATGTCAGACCGTACACCTCATCTGAACCGACTGCTGATCTTTATTATTATTATTTTGTGTCTGATCTGTGGACTTCTTTTTACCCAGTCATCTGCTGGACCGTTCGGAAACAGCCATACTTCTGTAATCGCAGAAAATACAGGCGATATTGCTGTTCTTTCTTCCGACAAAGACCAGAACATTAAGCTGAATATATCTGGTACCGACATCTCTGTTTCACCTTCTGCCACTCCATCTCCAACCCCTGTCAAAGAACAGGATGCAGAAAATGTTTCTCCTGAAGCGGAAAGTGGAACCTGGACAGCAGATGGAACAAACTGGAAATTTATGGTAAATGGAAAGGCCTATACAGGCTGGCTTACAGATACCGATGGCCACAGATATTATTTCAACAAAAAAGGGATCATGCAGACCGGCTGGCTTGAGACAGGCAAAAAGCGCTATTATCTGGACGAAGACGGAATCATGCAGACCGGCACCATTACGATAGACGGTCAAAAGTACACATTCGCTTCAGATGGTTCTCTGAAAAAATAAGATCAACATGGCAAAAAAATGCAGGCTCTTCAAAAGAACCTGCATTTTTATTACATTTCTACTCCAACAGACTGCTGTGTACATATCCGGTCTGTCCATCATAATCGACCTGTATCCAGTCACCTTCCTGCCCCTTCTTTTCAACTTCCGTTCCTGCAGAAAAGCCACCGATAACTTCACCCTCTGGATCTGCGGAAGCACGAACATTACAATCTTCTGTGACTGTAAGCATTGTTCCTGCATCTGCAGAAACACTGGCATCATCACCCAGGCCCTGAAGAAATTCTGCCAGAGAGGAATCTCCTGCCTGTGCTGCTTCATAATCAGCCTTCACTTTCGCAATAAGATCCTGAACATCTTTCTCTGACTCCAATTTCTTCACATATGCACTGATATCTGCGTCTTCATCAGCTCCACCCTTGATCTTCAGATTTCCGTCACTGTCAGTTTCCACATAAAACTGGCTCAGCGCCGGAACCGGAGTCTCAATTCCTGTACAGATATAGTTAAAAACCACATAGACGACATACGAACCGTCCGTTAGTCCCTTCTTTGCGTAAACATCCTGTACTTCATACCCGTCAATATAATCCCTTGAATTAATCTGTGACTCATCGGCCGGTGTAAATCCGTCCTCAATTGTCTTAAGTGTTGCAATGTCTTTTTCCCCAAAAGCTTTATAATAGCTTTGAATCAGCTCGGTTACTTCCGTGCTGGCTTTTTCCATGGTTGTCTCCGCATTCGTATCTGTCGCGGGACTGGCGTCTTTCTTCTCGTCTGTCTCCCCATCATTTGCCGGAGAAGAAGGATCATTTTCCTGGTTACTTTGGGCTGTTTTCTGATCTTCATTGGAATTCCCCTTCTTACCTCCAACACAGGCGCGGACGCCAAAGATCAGAACAAGCACGATCACCAGAATTGCTCCGCCTAACATAAAATAGCGAAGGTTATCTGATAACCATTCTCTGAAATCATCCAAGTTCTTGTCCTCCTTATCATAACAACACGCCGGAACAATTCCCACTGTTCCGGGTAGCACACCTGAAGGGAATCGAACCCCCGCACATGGTACCGGAAACCACTGCTCTATCCACTGAGCTACAGGTGCATAATTTGAAAATCAATCTCCGTAATTACTTGTAAATAGCGGAAATACTTGATTTTACAGGACTTTCAAGCCCTATGATAAGATTATATGATTGTCAAAGGTGCAATGTATAAATCTTATATTGTGTTAAGTAATCCCTTTCTGTACCCCTCAAATTTAAATGATAAGGGGGAAACTTGGGTGAATATATATACGCTTTTATACATAAGGGGGAAATTATATTGTCCTTCCCACCTAAAAATGATATAATGTCCTTAACACAAATAGTATATTACCACATTTGATTCAAAAAGTAAAGTTATTTCTTTTGTATAGACAATTGGACAAATATTTAGGATGGAGGAATACTCATGACTGCAAGACCAAGAAGAGAAAAAGGAACCGGATCGTGGGACACTGTAACAAAAAATGGAATCACATACTATCGATATAGAAAGAAATATGATGGGATGACTTCTCGCAAAGAATTTGTTGCTCGGACGAAGGCTGATGTAAAACATAAGATCAAAGAATATGAATCTAAGACGATGCATATAACAAATAGAGATTATCTCAAAATGACTCTTGGAGAATGCGTCGATATTGTACTTGAATCGCTTGAATCTACCTTTAAGACCAATAATTACGCCACATTACAGTCTACAAATAGATGCTATATAAAAACAAATAAAATAGCTGATGTACAGATGGGTTCTGTAGATCCAGTGCTCATACAGAATTACTATACAGAACTGTCAAAGAAATATTCCGAAAGCACTGTAAAGAAGACTAGGACATTATTTAATACTGTTTTTGACTATTTAGTATCTATTAATATAATGACCGCTAATCCTGCTAAAGGTATTAAGATGCCACATAAAACAAATTATGCAGTACAGAAAAAAGAACATTCGTTCTTGTCATTAGAACAAGCTGAAAAATTTAAAGAAGCTGCATTAATGAAAGCAGACGAGACTATAGCAGGTGTTAAGACAGGTGATTATATTTATGGAAGAAACGCAAGATTTTGTCTGATTGTATTATATACCGGAATGAGAATTGGAGAAGCTTATGCACTAACGTGGGACGATGTGAATTTTAAACGCAATGTTATCCGGATCAACAAATCTATGGAACGTATAAAGATTAATGGAAAATATCAATGGATTACAGATACGCCTAAAAAGCCAGCTTCTATTCGAGTTATTCCGATGTCAAACATTGCAAAGGAACAATTATTATATTTAAAGATGATCTCTCCTGGTAACGCCGCAAAAGGAACAGACACTATCTTTGTGACTGATAGCAACATTCCTCCATCACAATCTTCTCTTACTAGAACGTTAAAAGCTATATTGACAAGAGCCGAAATCAATCCTAATGGATTTGGGTTGCATGATCTGCGACATTCGTTTGGTTCTATGCTATTGGAAAAAGGTTGGGAAACAAATCATCCTGTAGATATAAAAGTCATATCCGAATTACTTGGTCATGATGATGTGTCTACAACTTATAACACATATTTGCACATCATAAATAGTCATAAATCAGAGGTTGTGAATCTCTTAATATAACAAATTAGGGAGCTATATCATTACGATATAACTCCCATTTTTTACTTATAAAAATATTGTTTTACGCATATTGTCAGATAACCATTTTAGGTATTTGTTTTTTGGAATTCGATATGTATTGCCTATCTTAATTTTAGGGAAATTACTTAAATGTATTAATTGGTATGTTTTATTACGCCCAATTTTTAAATGCTTCATGATATCTTCTGGAGTGATAAATTCATCATTAAATTTATTATTATTTACTTCACCTTCCATGGCTCCAACCCCCATTCGAATTCCTGCTGCCGCTGTGGATCATCACTATTCAAGATAAAATCTACTTCGCAAGGTAATCCCATAGACAGAACTCCGAGAATAGATTTTGCATCAATAATATATCTGCCATGTACGCAATCAACATCACAATCTCTGAATCCATTCATGATATTAACAATGGCATTTGCCGCAGATGAATTTTCAATTCTTACTTTTATAGTTTTCATATATATATCAACTCCTATTAATTATTTCAGATTAAGATGTTATTATGTGTTATAGAATAATACTTCTATCCGTGTATTATTCTATAGTGTGTTACGGAAACTTTGAATTTATTTACTATCTCATTTCAAAGTTGGCCTCTTATTCTAAAAAAAACACACTTGTACTACTTATACTATACTGAAGAAATAAGAGGCTTAGATCTAAAAATTTTAGTTGCATTTTCTATCACACATAGTTATAATACAGGCGTACATTGTGTTCTGTGGAACAATATGCACGCCTTTGTACTTTGAAAATTAAATAATAAGCAATAATTTTGCAGAAAGGAGGACACTATGGATGGATATAGTTTCATAATTTGTATTTTAATCATTGCGGCACTTTTTGTTATCGCAGTGCTTATTATCAGAAAACAAGACATTAAAGAGATCGACGTAAATAAATCTGATAACCAATACAAATTTCATTGTTCATTCTTTGAAAAATAGTGTGCTACTTCTTGGTAAATTATGCTTTATTCATTTAGTTTTCTCCTTTATCTCAAACGCCAGACTCTGCTACAACAGGATCTGGCGTTTGTACCATGTTTATTTATCGGTACTACCGAATCCACCATTTCTTACTGCATCTGCATTGTCATCCAGAGTAATTCCATACGGAAGGAAAATACCCTGAGCGAAACCCTTTCCGGCAACAATATCCACAGGTTTATCTCCTCTATTTACAAGCTTAATAAAGATATGTCCTTCATTATCACTATAGAAATAATCTTCATCAATCACAGGAATGGTATTACATATTCCTAACTGATATTTAAAACCAAGTCCGCTTCTAGGAAATACCATAAGCACATATCCATCTACCATCTGGCAACGAATTCCTGTAGGAATATTAAGTGTCTGACCAGGATGAAGTGTGTAATTAAATGGTGCATAAAAATCATATCCGGCACTACCTGCAGTTGCTCTTTTAGGAAGTTTAATATTTGAATAAATTTCTTTAAATCTTTCTTCTGATGAAGTAAAAGCATTAAATGTATGCATCCAGTCTTTCTTAAACTGCTCATAAGATACTTTTTTAAATCTTGCTACTTTCTTTGATCCTTCAATCATTTTTTATCCTCGACTTTCTCCGCTTATTTTAATTTTTTCATATCCGCCTCAAGCAACCTTATAACGTAATCTTTCATTGTTATGCCACGTAATGCAGCAAGCATCTTGATCTGTCTATGAAGATCTGCATCAACTTCGATGGACATTCTTACTGTCTTATCATTTTCAGTCATGATTTTCTTTCTCCTTATCTTTCCTCCACTTTTCTAGTTCTTTATCAAGATACTTTATATATTTATCCCAAGTGCCAGAATAATGAATAAAATCCTTGCCTTTTAGCATAGACTTACGCATTTCTACTTTTACATCTTTTGACCTATATTGCTTGCTCTTAGAGAGTATATTTTTAATAAACCGTCTCGTAATCTGTGGAACGATCAAGATATCCTCTTGAGCAATATCCTTTATCAAATCTGTATACGCTGCTAAATCATCGGCAGGTATCATGTAATCAGACTTAGGAAGGTTCTTAGTTGAAAACGGTGATATGCCTGCCCCGCTTGTCTGTGGTTTAAGATATTCCGCTATCAGCTCTATATTCTTTGAATGAAATCTGAATTCTACTTCTTCATCATTCTCCATAATATATCTAATGGTTCCTTCTTTTAATAAAGCATCATAAAGTGGTTTATAATTTATACCTATAGTTGTAATATCAAAATTGCATAATCTCTGTCCTAACGCTTTAAGAATGTTGTGCCCCCGGCCAATCGAAGGAATATACGCTACCAGAACGCCATGTCCATAATGATATATCTGGCAGCCTAAAGCACATTTAATATAAACATCATCAGAATCAATTAATCCATTCCAATCTCTAGGGAAATCATTGGTATTCTGATCGATATGTGCTTTTAATCTGTATATTCCTTTATATCTCATAAGATAATTTGCCAACTACTTATGATCTCCTATACATACTGCATATCAGCGTAAGCATCGTCATAATATCCATCTACAAGATATTTTGGCATTAATCTTGATTTAAACAGGTTCTTTTCATGAAGCTGTTTAATCTTTTTAGCAATTTCTGGATCATCACATTTCCCAGTATAAATATATTTATCTAATACAGCATATGGGAAACCAAGATTATCTTCGTCTGTTTTACCACACAGTCCATCAATCGGAATTTTCTCAATAAATTCCTCTGGCAATCCAAGCACATATCCAATTGCTTTTACTTCTGTGACAAGCATATATCCAATAGGACTGAAATCTCCTGCAGAGTCGCCATATCTGGTTTCATATCCGACAAATGACTCTGAATAATTGCAGGTATTTGCTACTCTGCCATTCATAGACTGTGATACAGCGTATAATGTTGACATTCTAATACGAGCCGGGAGATTCATTCTTGTCTGATCACTGATTTCAATACCAGAAGTCTCAAGTCTGGACAATACACTTTTTACCGTATCTCCAATATTTACTTCATATCTTTTAATATCAAGATAATCACAAACCTTTCTAGCCACATCAATATCAGACTGAATTCCCTGCGGCATAAGTACGCCAATAACTCTATCCTTACCAAGAGCTTCTACGCATAACGCTGCTACAATAGTAGAGTCTTTTCCACCGGAAATTCCTACGATTGCATTGCAATCTGGCCCATTCTTTTCAAAAAAGTTTCTAATCCATGTTACGCATCTATCCTTATGTTTCTTTGCATCAAAAGCCATAATTCTGTCCTCCTATAGATACAATTCGTGATTTGCTTGTACCATCATCATATTCTCTAGTGACTAATGTACCCTGTATCATTTCTCCAACTCTTCCATGATATTTACGATACACAGATTCGCTGTTAAATGAGTAATCAACTCCATCATATTCAACTGTAATTTCATATTCAGCAGGTTTGTTTTTCATGATCGGTCTACCGTCCGAATAACCTGCTACTCTTATTGTTCCTGGATCATAATATTCATTAACAATTTTAACCTTTACTGGTTCTGTAGTTTCCTTAATACATTTTGTACATCCTGTTAATGTAGACAACCCAATCAATAAACTTGCTGCAACAATTCCTATCTTACGCATTTAAATATCCTCACAAACTACTTCAATTGATTCAAATCCTTCATTGTCAATAAACGCATCTGAAATCTGATCCATAACCATTTTTTCCACAATGTTTTTGTCCGTCAACGTTGCTGCTAATTCTGGATCATCTGAGAAATCATACTCTACTGTAACTGTAATAATTCTTTTTGTAGATAAATCCATTATTTCCACTGCCTCCTTCTTTTACTTTGATCTTTCCAACATTTTGACTTCTTTCTATAATTATCAAACGCCCAAGGAGCAATGATCCTTTTCGGTTCATTAAGATAAATACCATATTCATTTGCAGCTTCTTTTATTTCATCTGGAACAATACTTCTTCTTCGTTCTTGAACATTACTTACATGTCTTCTTATCTGATAAGCATAATGACTATAATGACGCATTTTATGCTTTCTATACGCTTTTGTTAAGTCATCAAAAGATCTAATATTTCCAGAATCATCAACTATTAAAAATCTTCTTCTACAATCTATATATTTCTTATTAAAACATCTATTATCGTATTCAAATGAATTGTGAAACTTTACAGATCGTATAAAAAATATATTATATAACTTTACATAATTGCGAAAATATGTATATAAATCTTTCGCCCCACTTACATAACCAAGATACTCCCATGGAAGCCATTTATAAGTAGTCATTTCATTCCATAAATCAAAACTAATAATTTTTATGTGCTGTATATAAATATGGTATTTTCTCATACTTATTTCCTCTTGTTATTAAGTCTAATATGCTTTTTAAGCTCATTGATTCTTAAAGCTTGTAATAAAATAATGATCCAAGCCAAACAACAATCTATGAATATGGTTCTATTTGGTGCAACACGTATAAAATAACATGCTGTATTCATTATAATAGAAATTGTGCCAACTATATAAAATAGCCAATCTGTCCAATCTCCATATTTGCGGAAAAATTTACGAATCTTATTATGTTTCATCACTCTTCGTACCTCCATAGTTCTACATTATAATCTTCGAGTTCTCTCTTAATGATCGGATATATATCATTCTCCCAATCTGCTCCGCCTCTGCCGCAGCCAATCTTATATGGAAGTGCTACTGTCGTATTACGAAGCTCGTCACATTCTTCAACCCATGCAGGCCAATTAGCTTTGAATCTTCTTAAACATTCTACAAAGGCACCCAAATCTGTGTATTGTTTGCCATCATAACCATATTTATCCTGAGCGAACATTGATACTACACATTGAGATTCGCCATGATTTGTCCACCAATAATAATCATTCAAACCAAGCAGCGAAAATCCGGCTTTTGTAACATTGTCATACATTAAATAATAATGCTGGAACAATCCATCTTCATATTGTCTTAATGTCTTCGCGACGCCAGAACCCATTACTCCCTGACAATTAACTTGATGTAAAATAAAATCAGTTTTGGCATCCAAAATATTACCATTAATGATTTTTATATTGCTCAAAAGTAAATCCTCCCATTACACACCATTTATTCACGAACATCGTGTACCATTCAACCCATTCCTTATTCACAGTATCTGGAAGATCGGTGTTCTCTTTGTCATATTTAAATCTTTCTTCTAACTGGTTAATTAAATCATAATAAATAGATATAATTTTACCATTGTCAGTTAAGAATTGTCCGTTGCGAATATCCATAAGAAGCGAATGCTCATCTTCACGATATGTCACAATTTTTTTATTTTCCAGTACATCAAAGGCCATATAATACAACCGGATTGGATGAACCATATACTTCGCAAGTTTATCCTTGTCAATAAATACCTTTTCAAGATCGAGCATTTTTTTGCTCTTTTCAATATATCCGCCAAATGAATACGCCGCTTTTCTACAGAGAATCTCATCTGCATTATTTTTTAAAATATCAAAAAATATATGTTTATATAAATAATGCTCCGGTTTTAATCCAAGAATTTCAATGACTGCAGGATTATTGCTACAAAGCAGTTTAATCATTTTCTTAAATGTATATATAGTCGTGTCAGTTTCATGGCTGACTACTTGCTCAATATCCTGTTCTAATAAAATTTCTCTCTCAGTATTACGAGTAATGCCCCTTATATCCAGATCGCTACTAGCTGCATTAGTACCATAAGCATAGCTACCTCCTATGGCGAGAACCATAATATTCTCGCCAAGATGAGGGTTTATACGAAGAAATTCATATCTTTTATCAGTTTTAAGAGTTTGTTTAATTTCATTTAAAGTCATTATATTTCTCCATTCAATCTGTTACGGATTTCCTCAAATGTATCCCTATGAATAATTCTGCCATCCTTAAATACAGTTTTAAGTTCGCTATTCTGTCTAATCCCTTCAAGTCCATCAATGCAATAAAGATCGTTATCATAGTAATCTCTCTGTACTACACAGCAGCCTTTATGAGATTTCTTAAGCTTGCTAGTATCTGTTTTAGGATCTTTGTAGATCATAATTGGTTTACCATTTACTTCGCCATATGTAGCCTTCATAGCAATTCCAAAAGTGTCTCTGGTTACAACAACCATACGACCATCATCTTCGACAATAGCCGAGAAACAAAATGCACCTACGCCAAATACAATATTGTTCGCTGCAAAGCCTAAATCTCGTAATTTATTCCAAATCTCATTTACATGATTGAGCGAACATCCGTCTCCATAAATAATACCAATATGAGGGTCGAGTACTTTATAACCTTTGTTATTTACTGTTCCTCCAAATGTATTCCAAAGTTTTTTAATTGTTTTTACAGCTATTTCTACCATGTCACCTGAATCCGGTCTGACAAGTAATTTCCCGTTATGATTCATGATTTCTTCTTTACAAGCCGGGAGAATATTATCAATCATATTCCAATAATCATATGTATCAGATACCATACTAAAAGATGAATTCGGATATAACTCTGTAAGAAGTCTTTTGACAAATGTAATCTCGTCACCGTCAACTGCAAAATTTGAAGCCATAACTGAATGTTCTGTACTTACAGCCCCAATACCAAGACCCGTATTTTTACAATCAGCCTGATAATAAGTATCAATGTAATCAATCGCCGGAATTGTGCTTGTCTTATTAAAGGAAAGTAACCAGGCGGCAGAACATCTCTGAGCTTCGTCCATACAAGACATACCTCTCATACCAAAATCAGAAGCCGCCATTGCTGGATCTGCATCGTCTGTAGTTATTTTGTACCAATAATCTGCCATTTCTCTGTACATGTGACCGATTGTAGCATGGCAACATGGTTTCCAAAGTTCAACCTGCAGGATACATTCGATCCACTGTACAACCCATGCAAAATCTGGATGTGTATTACTGATCTCAATACATGGCACTGTCATTGGTACAAGTGTTCCTTCCGGGAGTGCTCTAATATGTAATGGAAGATACCCAAGACGATGCAATTTAATGATCGGATCCAAATCATAATCTTTTGATGTAAGCTGAATATTCATAGTAGAAATATATGTACTAGCTACTAAAGATTCCGGAAGCTTAAAAAACCAAGTATTAAAATACTCAATCAAATACTCCTGAACAAATGCCTGGAGTCCAAAGAACACCATTTCCTTCTGATTTTTAAGCATTGATCTTCTCGGGGTCCAATAAGATACTAATTTAGTAAGCCCCGGAGGAAGCATTTTATTATGTACCTGTTTATATGTATCTGAAAGTAGAATTGCTAGTGTTTTTGTATTCATTATTTTTCATTCTCCTCTACATTATTACTCTGATTGCCATTTACAATTTTATCAATTTGATCTGAGACATAATCGATTACATCTTTCCCAGTTTTTCCGATGGCTTGAATATTATCGGTTGTTAAATTGTCCAAAGCCAACATCGTATACATGGTATCTTTTGAAGGAGCAATGACAACTAACAACGCACTTATAATTAAACCAACAACAGATTTTTTGAAACATTTTTTAATATTTAATATTTTATTTTGGTCTTTTTCATCATCTTCGTTATAATATGGACTATCTATGACTATTAAAAAATATATTGCATTTCCAATTCCGACAAGTATTGCAGCAGCTGCTGCTACTATAAAAATATTTTTTAATCCAGATAAAACATTAATTAAGTAAATTGACCACGGACTAATAATAGGATTCATAATTAAAATACCCCCGGATCATTTTTTTCTAAACTCTTCAACCAGTTCAATCTTTGGACTTTCTGTATTTGTAAGAATACTATCTGTAGTATAAATCTTTTCAATAAGTCCGTTATTTTTAAGCAGCTCTCCATCGTAAATTGAATTTTCACAATGAGTAACATACAGATAAATGTTTGTTGCACCAAGTTCTTTGAGTTTCAATGCACTGTGATAGAATGTTCCACCTTTGCTGCAGATATCATCAACAATAAGAATATCTTTACCTGATAGCTGATCAATTTCGCCAGATAAATCTAAACCTTTAATCTCTCCAGTTTCCCAATCTCTATTCTTAATGCCGAAGGCATATGGAAGATGCACTGCTGAAGAATATCTCTTCATAGATCCTGCGTCTGGATAAAACATCATGAGATTATCACTTGCAATCTTCTTAACAGCAGTTTCAATCATTCGATTCGGAGATTCTACATGTATTTTATTAAATAATGCGACAGATACATCAGAGTGAGGATCTAAAACTTCTACCTTATCAAAATGTAACGAATTAATAGTCTGAGCGAAGTATTTTAAAGTGAATATCTCATTTTCTTTTTTAACTCGATCCATACGAGCATCTGGAATATAAGGCATGTATAAATAAGGCATTACTTTATGATCCCAACAGTATCGTGCAATATAAACTACTGCTGCGAATTCTTCCATTGAATCAAAAAACCATTCAATAACACTTCTATGCCATCCTCTAATAGATGATGGAATATTCTTAAATAAAAATGTTCCATCTGGATATTTATCAAGTTTGATTTCTACGCCGTTTAATTTAATCATTCCTCTTTCCCTCTCTTTACCAAGTAATTTCATTGTTTTGGTTCGATATAGATTTGTTTGATTTATATCTTTCAGTATACAATCTTTCAGTATACAAGTGTTCCAATTTCTCAAGTTCATCTTCAGTAAGATTTGCCTGCTGCATAATATCAAATATTTCACAAAGTAAATACGCCAGTTTTTGAAGATTTATTTCATATGGATAATCTGGATAATTATCTCCTAGCTCATGATGTAACATCAAATCTATACATTCTGGTCTTTGTGATAGTTTTATAATTCGTTCTCTAGTTTGACCCAATTTAGTTCACCTCAAAATAAAAATACTTTACTTTCCAATCGTCTTTAAATGTATCACGAACAGATAAAGCTATCTTTCCACATTCATTCATATGCGTTATAGCTAAAGTTTTCTGGCACGGGAGTCCTGCAGTTTTTATATCTGCTTGACATCTTTCATGTAATTCTTTTACATTTAACTTCCCATATCTCAAAGTATCCTGATGTGGATTTGGAACATTGGTTAAATCTTCTATGTCCAGATTTATGTCCGGATTAATTTCTTCCTTATTACATTCAGTTGGGAACGCACCGGCTCCATGCCGCGTCATATATGTACGTGTCACATAACAAGCTTCTATATTAATTTCATCAGTCCAATTTACAGACTTTATAATTCTGGCAGGATTTTTAATACCAGTGTTAGATGGAGTAAGATGTGGATAATATTCAATATTATTTTGATCCAAAAGAAGCCCCTGCCCATTTTCAAATACTATGGTATCGTATCCATTAAGTAATTGATCATTATTTACAAAATGTACATGTGACATCATAAAATCAAGATCTTCATAGTAATGATCTCGAAGCCCAGGATTTTTTACGGGATGAAATAATTCTTCTTCCTGTTCAGATAACGTAATTCCCATGCTTTTGAACATATTCATATAATATGACCATGACAATGAATATGAATTAATATGTTTTTTATATCGTTGAATTGTATTATAAATCCCCATTCCACAGCTTCCGTGTTTATTGTTACCACGACTTCGTTCAATAATTTGATTTGCCATCATATCAAGAGGATTTGTAATCATACATTTTCCATGAACGTACACATAAGGTTCCCATCCTAATTTCTTTAACTCTTCCCATTCTTCCCTAAATACCAGAGGATTTAAAATAAAATCCTCCGGTAAATAAGTATCTGCTCCGTTTAATGTTCCAGAGCCGAAATGATGAAAGACATGCCGGGTTCCGTCTGATTTTAATACTGTATGTCCTCTCTGAGCACCGCCATTTGAACACACAACGATACAGTTATCTGCATTTTTAGTATAATAATCTGTTAATTTGCCCTTGCCCTCGTCACCAAAGTTTGCCCCGATGACAATTTTTATATCTTTCATATGTTCTCCTTACCAAACAATAGCTCCTGATTCATCTGTTTCTGCAGAAATTACAGTGGATGAGGCTACTACAGGTTCATTATTTTCTGCAGCCGCAACTACAATCTTTACAATTTCATCTGCAATATTATCAAGACGATTAATGGTCCTAAAATGGTTATCATCAAGATACTCTGAGAAAGACTCAACTATTCCTTCCAGGTCATATTCATTACGATGATTTACATTGATATGATAAATATCAAATTTCTCAGATGTTTCCATATATAAATCTTTAGTTTCTACATCTGCCTGAAGTGTATCGCCAGTTGTAATTCCTAATCCAGAACGGCGTCCTGATACTGGTAAGTACGGATTAAGACGTTCGTCTCCAATAGTAATAATTACGCCTTTTTTACCCCTATTCCAACAATCAAGTTTTGTATGACGAGATCCAAAATACCAAGCAGCAGTATAAGATTCATATGAGTTACCTCCGCCACCAAATTCAAAGTAAATTTTATCAAGCTGCTCTGCGATTCTAATATCTGATTCAAACTGAGAAGCCTGTATCGGATAACTATCATAAGCCAAATCTCCAATACCCATAATCATAAATTCTACATCTTTAATCTGACCATATAATTTTGTCATGATTTCATTAAGTCTTTTTGCAATTTCTACTGCGGTCTGCCCCATAGATCCGGTGACATCTAAAGCCAAAATAACCGGTAAAGTATTCGGATGTTCTTCATTATCGCAACATTCTCTAATAACACCTTTAGGATCGAGTGCTGCATCAATATTTTTTGCTTTAAACATTTCCTGGTTAGAATAGTTAGAAGTGATAATTCCTCTAGTATCAGTCTCGTATCCTTTTGATGTTGCATAATTTACAAAACTTGCTGTTGTCCAACTTCCACATCCCATAATTATTCGTCCTCCTCTACTTCATCATCTTCTACATCAGTATCATCCATACTGAAATCAAACATGCCGTCAAACATATCTCCCATACTACCGTTCATCATCATAAATGGCATCATAGCGTTCATAGGATTATTGTCTGTTCCAGTTCCTGTACCAGCTACTCCGTTCATCATCTGGGTCATCATCATATATTTGAATATTTTGTTTGCACTGTTCTTGTCTTTTCCAAGATTACTTCCAAACATAGACACGATTTTTCCATAGAAATAAGTGTTTCCCATAAATACATGGCGCTCCGGCAAAATTGTTTCAACTGTAGAATCCTCATAATTGATTACAGTAATTTTTGTTTTATCTGCTTCAATAACGCATTTTGGTCTTCCATTTACAAGGATAATATCTCATTTAGCCACCTTATTTGTTGGAATAACGAAGAAGAAATTTTCATCTACTCCAGGAAACACAAAATTACCACAGTTTGTGAGCTTACCGGATTTAACATTGTAACTCTTATATCCATTAGAAGTTTTTACAGCAATATTACCGCTCATGGATAACTTGCACATTCCGCTACCAATTTTTCCAAACATTCCATTCATAAAATTATTCATCATTTTAATTTCCTCCATTGTTTAATTTAATTTTTATTGATCACATTAATTTGACAGCTCTCCATTACCTCAAGCGCTGCTTTATGCTTTACTGGTGTTGATCCGGCGCAACAACTAGCATCAACTGTAATTTCTACTTCTGGAAATTCAGTTTTTAAACACAAAGCATTTGTAATCACACAAATATCCGTACAAAGACCTATGATTTCTACTTCATAAATTGGCTTGCCAAGTTCAAACATGCCAAGCCATGGCAGATAATCCCAATGATATCCAAATGTATCTTTATAACGGATTTTTCTTAAATCTGGAGATTCTTCTTCTACTGCCAACTCACTAATAATTTCCCATCCCCATGTATTACGAATACAATGCTCCACAGGAAGTTTTCTACCTTCCTGAGTATTTAAGTAATTTACTTCGTGCGTATCTTTGGTAAAAATAACAAAATCACCATTGTTTCTATACTCATTAATTTTTTTTACAATATTGGGGACTATGGCAATGGCTTCATCACTACCAAGACTTCCATAAACAAAGTCATTCTGAACATCCACTACAACTAATATCTTCTTTGCCATCTTCTTTTCTCCATTCTTTTTCCTGCTGTTTGCAATCTATTACCTGCTGCTTATCATGTCGTTTATAATTATCTCCAGGACCATTACGTGCATTTGCATGAGCTTTTCTCATATTTGTCTTTTCAGCGGCACCGCCTCGACCAAGCCATCCATTATGACCTTTGGCTAGCATCCCTGATTCAAATTCAGATTCATCAATCCATTTACCACGATATGCCCCAGCATATTTTTGCTCCTTAATTAATCTGCGTCTTTTCTTGATATTTTTTATTCTTTGTTTTCTATAATATCCTCTGTCACGTTTTGGCAAATAACTCGCCTCCTTATCACAGTTCAATTATCTGAATATCCACTTTTTATTCTGAATATTTACTTTTGTAATAAAAAGTGGATATTCGATTTTTAATTCTTAATATCACATCTTTTGGCCACCTCAATTTCTTTATCAGTAAGACTGTCAGCTCCAGTAATAATCTCTTCTAATGTTCGAGGTGTATAATTCATATATGGCATCATAGCTCCTGCGTTATACATATTACATGGTCGATCATACAGTTCTTTCATTTCATATTTAGTGCGTTCCATCATATTCCACTCGAACGAATTATGTACATGTGCATAGAGATGATACCAACCGTAATAATGATGATTGAAACATGGAATCGGATAATGGCAGAGTACAACACCATTACTATTCTTCTTGTCATCTGTTCCAGTGATATGCAGCTCTTTATAATCTGTAATTTCTACAAACATAGACTGCAACTCTCTATTTTTAAGATGCTTATGATCATGATTTCCCCTAATTAAATGAATATGTCCATTTAACTGTTTAAGAATTTCAAGAGTTTTTGTAGTGTTATACCAACTGATGTCACCAAGAATGTATACGTCGTCTTCCATGCCAACAACATTGTTCCAATTCTTAATAAGCACAGCATCATGGTCTTCAATTGTCTTAAATGGGCGATTATCAAATGATAGACAATTCACATGACCAAAATGTAAGTCACCGATAAAATAATTCATATGTGTCACACCTTAAATTTGTTAATATATTTCATCATTTCATCTTCTTCCAGATAAAATGGATCTTTACCATCTGCTGCGATTGCTCCGTGTACTATTGCCATGAACTGTTCGAATCTCAAATCTGGAGCATTTGTAGCCCATACTGCAGCCAACTCGTTACAAAATTTATAAATTCTATTCGGATCTCTCATGTTCTTTTAATCTCATTTCATATTTTTTTTTCTATATACTCTTCATAGATATTATCCGTAATGGTTTTAATATCATCGTGCAAATTTTCTTCGGGATATTCAATAAGCGAAGGCCATATATAAGAACTCATGATAATGTAATAAACAGCTTCTTTTTTGGAAAATGAATATTTCCTCATTAGAATTTGTATCAAACCTCTTAAATAATCTTCATCTTTAATCTTTTCATCGTAAGTTTTACTCATCACGCCACCCTCACTATTTTCTTATATAAACATATATCTTTATCATTAACAGCCGTATTCACATGATAATGACCAAAGAACCATCGTGTATATTCTGTTGTGCATCGAACCTGCTCTAAGTAATTAGTAAGCTTATCTGGCTTAAAACGTCTTCCGAATATTAATGCCTGTGTGGAAGAAGCCGTACAATGAGTTAAAATAAAATCTACTTTGTTATCTGCCACTGAAAGATTATTTAATCCTTCATCCATTTCTTCTTCATTCGGCATTTCTTCTTCCCACCAAGAGATATGATTAATCCGATACGTTTTAGAGATATCATTTCGCCATATTCTTACTCTAGGATCATCAATTTCAAGAACACCATCTTGAATATCATGACTCCGTGCTCCACCAAATGTAAAAAACGATTTATCATCAATATTAAAAACTTGGCCTCGCATAAGATGAATAACAGAATTATTTATAAAATGTACTTTTCCGCCATGCCATTCAGATACAGGATAAGAATTAAGAAGATCAAAATTACTATGATTACCATCTATAAAAAGTGTTGTAAAATTCCTCTCTTCAAGCCAATTTAAATCATGTCTTTGCTGCGGAGTATCATTCCATATACCGAAATCGCCAAGAACAATTACATAATCATCTTTGGTCATTTCTTTTTGTTCTGGAAATGATTCCATATTTAATCTATGAACCCAATCCCCATGCGTATCACCTGTTACCCAGATCATTATTTACCTCTCTTCATCAAAAACATTGTTGGTTCTGCGATTTCATACCCGTTCTTTTGGTAGGTATGTATAGCTCTTTTATTATCAGCATTTACCCATAACACACTACAACCGTATTTTTCATTTAGCATTTTTACAATTTGTGTTCCATATCCTTTATTTTGATATGGTGGGAAAATATTTAAACGTGAAAGCATTCTACCTTTTATATCAATTTCTGCCTCTCCTATTTTTTCATCATTCAGGAATATCTCAATTTCCTGGTATAGTTCATTTTCTTTAAGATTTATCATTCTTCATCTCCTTCGACTCCTCCCTTAACCTAATAGCTCTTTTGACTTCTCTGTCTGTACTTTTCACATGCCTACCACTTGCACACTTTACACATTTAATTCTCCAACGACCTTGATATCGCTCAAAATGCCCGAACCCAGTGGGTACATATTCACCACAACAATAACATGTTCCTGGATATCTATTTCTTGCCATTCTTCATCTCCTCTAACTTCTTCTCGGCTTCTTCGCGAGTGAGAAAAATAGATTTTCCTATAGAATTTTTCATAATTGAAGTAAATTTAATTTCTTTTACATAATATAATTTTCTTTCATATTCACACTGAATATCTTCTTCACATTTCCACTTTTGAGTAGCCTTGCAATTATCATAATCGTAAATGCAATCAAGAAATGATCCTACTACATACACATTAGTTCCTGTCGCAACTGGCAACCTCACAAGTAAGCCCTGTTCTTCTAAGTCTTTGTAAGACTTTAATTCTTCCAACCACTTTACAAGTTGCATATGTTCTTCCGCACATTTTATACAATTAGTCTTTATATCATCGTCTATAGAATCAATTGGCTCAAAATCTGCGCCTCTATAATTCTTTTCTGCTACTTCTTTTGCATGAGCAATAGCTTCTTCAAGCGTTAATCTCTCCATCTGCTTCATCTTAAAACCTTATATTATTTATTCTCCAGTTCATTGTATCTTTCAAGTAACTCTCTAAGTGCCGGATTCTCTGCTGCATACATTACGTATTTTTTTACTTCATCCATATCTTTAATGATCTTGTCCATCTCTTTGCGGAGTTTTGCTGCTTCTTTACGCTGCATAACCCTGTATTCATATGCCGCTGTATTAATCTTACAAATAACTTCCGCAGTAATCCCTTTAGAAATATTTTCCTCAATAAAATCTGGTGTAACAAAGTCTTTAATAGTCACAATACGATCAGAACCATTGCCAGAGACATATACTGTATCTCCAACAGCATATTTTGTTCCGTCTTCATAAATTGCAAAGTAATAATCTTTTTTACAACATCCAGATCCTAATTCAACAACTGCTACTGACTGATATCCTGTTAATTTTGCCATTTCTTCATTCTCCTTTTTCTCAATATTATTAAGCTTATATTGCAATACAAAACTATCAAGTGTGCCTTTACGTTTTTTTGCAATTATAATAGATGCAAATTTTATAGGAAACTCTATCATATGTTACTACCTATATTTATTTCTTCTTATTTTTAAATAGCGTACCGATTAAAAGCATAATTAGCCAACATCCTGTTGCCATTGGCAAACTAAAACCGATTCCAAAACATAATGTGATTAAATAAATAATCCCACAAGTCACGGCCCAACTAACTAAATATGCAAGTACAACTACTAATATAAAACCTAAGCAATTTATTTATTCTTCTTTCTTGGAGCAGGTGAAATATCCTGCTCCATGTTGTTATATTATTTTCCTGCCTGCTGTGTCTGACCATTCAGAATTTTGACTCCGCCTGTGGATCTAACAGTATCTGCTGCCAGTTCTCTCATCTGTGCATATGCGTCGTCCAATTT
Organism: Ruminococcus sp. AM36-2AA; assembly: GCF_003461955.1. Lineage (GTDB taxonomy): Bacteria > Bacillota > Clostridia > Lachnospirales > Lachnospiraceae > Blautia_A. Next base: position 309,704 of record NZ_QTYB01000001.1, read on the forward strand.
CTTTCTTAATTCAGTTTTTTCACTTGTAAGAGAAGATACGTCCTCAAGAAGTTTTGAAATCTGATTTGTAAGATCTTTTACTTTATACTCATTCTCCTGTTTCAGGTATCTAACCTCGAAAGCATTAGATCTGTCTGCATCGGCCTTACCCTTCTTGATTCCTTCTTCGGTTGCTTCCTGAAGCATCTGCGGGATATCTTTTACTTTCTTCTCAAGATCCTCAATATATGCTGTCTTCTCTGCAATTTCTGCTTCATCGGCTCTGACAGCTGCAATTCTCTCATTCAGCTCTTTTTCACGTTTGGCAACTTTATCATCCCATTCATCATCGGCTGCTTTACGTTCTCTCTTAATATTATAGTCATATTCCTCTTTATCACGTTTGCGCTGCTTTTCAATAGAGGCTTTCAGATCTGCGGCCTCAGTTTCAATAGAATCAAGAATCTCATTCTTCTTCTGCTGGAGTTTGTAAATGTCGTCATTTAACTCAGCTGTTTTAGCATTGTGGGAATCATCCAGCTCCTTATTCTTAGCATCATATTTTTCTTTCAGCTCAATCTCTTTCTCCTTATGAGCGTTGACCATTGCAACAAAAGAATTAGCTTCTGAATCCAGATCGTACAGATCTTTCAGTTCAGCTTTTTTAATATCAATTGCTTCCTTAAGATCATTGTATTTAGCAATAATATTTGGATTAAGAATGTCTTGTGTCGCAATATCATCTGCAGATGCAAGAGTAGCCGTTCTTTTCTCTACCATTGCTGCCTTTACAGGATCGTCTGTAAGCTGCGCCTGTGCATCAAGTTTAGCCTTTGCTGCTTTGTATGCTTCCATGATTTCTGCCTTTGTTGATTTTAATGTTACTTCTGCCATTTTATTGTTCTCCTTTATTTTATAATATTTATATGAAATTTATTTTTAACAGTATAAGATTGAAAATTATAAATCTAACTTAGTTTGAAACGTTATATCTTCTACGTCCTCAATTCCAAGCCGACCACCCTTAATAAAATATTGATTTATCAAAGTGTTTATAATTCTTGCACCAAGAGTATTATTTTCATAGTTCTTTTTTAAATACTCTTTAATGGACTTAACTACAGAATCTCTATCTACGTCTGTAAAAATGCCAAGATAAGTATTTAATAATTCTGAATTTTCCAAGATTGTATACAGATCTTCTAATGTCAATTTATTCGTATTGTAGACAAGCCCTACTCTTCCAAGAAATTCTGTTTTTACGCCAAATTTTCTCAACTTGTCCAATGTGATTTTTTCTTCGTTATTAAAAGCACCAGCAAAAATAAATAATACTCTGCTTATATCAATATCATGATACTTCCCATAATTTCCATATACAGAGGTATATTTAGACTCCAATATTTTTAAAAATTCATTTTGTACTCCAATCGTAATCTCATTTGCAAGAGATGAATTTGAATTACCAGAAATAAAAAGTTTGTCAAATTCATCCACAAACACTACAACATTTTTTGAAGTATAATTTTCAAGTGGTACGAGTGCTTTACTGAGAGAATTTCCAGAAGTTCCTTCTTTTGTGATCTGAGCTGCATTTATTTCAAGCATTTCAAGATTTTTCATCTTGCATAAAGATTTAATAGTGTAACTTTTACCAGAACCACTTGCTCCGGTAAGAATAAAATGTGGTCGAATCTTGGCATTACTAGCTACAAAAATGTCTAATATTTTACCTATTTCTGACATAACCTGTGACTGGCCAACGATCTGTGTTTTCTTCATGTTTCCTCCTTTTTGTAGATTATATAAAATTTTAATAATTACTAATTAATCTTCGTACAACACTATTTTTTTGTCTTCAATAGATCTCTGTACATCAATTACTCTCTGGTTTGTAGAGCCAGCCCAATGATAATTGATATCTGCGAGATTTTCCTCGAACGTTCCATCTACTATTACGTCTGTATCTTCCAAAATTGCTGTTAATATAGGCCAAGCTTCTTCAATTATTTCTTCCCAAGTATATCCCGTATAGATCCAAATAGATTTCGTATTTTTATATTTTCTACGAATACATTTGATCAAATCACAAACAATCAATCTATTATTTTTATTTAATGGATCACCGCCAGAAAAAGTAATTCCAGAAATATAATCTTTGTCGAGCTGATCGAAAATTTCATCAACTGCTGTTGTATCAAATAAGATGCCTGATTTTGTATCCCACGTTTCTGGATTTTGACAATTTTTACAATAATGATCACAACCAGAAACAAATAACGTTACTCTTAATCCTGGGCCATTATTCATGTCGTCATGCTTAATATCGTGATAATTCATTACATTGATTTCCTCTCTGAAATTTCTACCATCTTAGCTTTATTAAGACGAGTATCACCATGAACTCTACTATATGATAAATATCCATTCATTCTATCAATTTTTGTAAGATTAGTTGAACCACATATCGGACACACATCCATATCAAGTTCCTCATGACCACAATCATCACAGTATGCAAGAGAAAGATTTACGCCTTCATAATAGCCTAATTTCATAGCTCTTCTTACGAGAGTGACAACAGCCTCTCGATTATAATTAATTGGGTACCTTACATACTGAATTTTCCCACCATTAAGGAGATTCCAAAATCTATTTTCGAGATCCTGTTTTTCAATAGGTGTAATATCTTCCCATACTCCACAATGAAAACTATTGCTCACATATTCTCTATCTGAGACTCCAGGAATGATTCCGTACATCTTACGGAACTGCTCTACCTGAAGGCCACATAAACTCTCTGCCGGAGTGCCGTATATAGCATACAATAAACCGTCTTCGTGTTTGAACTCATCAATTTTCTTATTGATATGTTTCATAACTTCTACAGCAAATTGTCCATCCTCAACTAAAGACTTTCTATTATATAATTCTTGCAGTTCATTTAATGCCGTAATGCCAAATGATAATGTCATCGGTTTTAAAATCGATTTGATTTTTTCATCCGGTTTTAAATGTCCACCATAGAAACCACCCTCGCAATAACCAATTGGATTTGTTGAAGCTTTCATTTCTCCAATATAATCATATGTACGTTTATGGATTCCTCTAATCATTTCCAAATAATAATCAAGTACTTCATAGAAATTTCTACTTTCTCTCTGAGCTTTTGCAAGTATCATCGGTAAATGAAGGCTTACAACACCAAGATTAAAACGTCCTTCAAACACTGCTTTATCATTCTCATCCGCTGGCTCCATACCGCCACGCTCGTACCACGGACTTAAAAAAGCACGACATCCCATTGGTGAAACAACCGTTCCGTATTTCTTGTACATACTTGGTACGTATCCATCTCCAGTCAAAGATAACCAGTCTGGATACATAGTTTTCATACTACATTCAATACCCGCATTAAACACATCTTCATTAACTTTTCCTGGTCCATGAAGATTTTCGTCATAAAGAAATACTAATTTAGGAAACAATACCGGTTTCTTATTGCCATCTTTCCCCTGACCTTCTTTATGTACATTGAGGAATGTAATGGAAGCCATCTTTCCAAATTTTGAAGTAGAAAGACCGAACGTCATAGTAACAAATGGATAGTCACCTCTGGAAGAACCGACTGTATTCAGCTTATATTCAATTCCCTGCCATCCCTGTTCAAAGTCACGTTTTACTTTATTTGTAGCGTATTTACAAGCTTCTTCTTCAATATTTTTTTCAGCATAAGAAGCTGTATCGAGCCAAGTACCATCAATATCTGAATAAATGATATTTAAGAATTCTCTATAATATTTTTGATAACTCTTTTCTGCATACGATTCTAGGATTTTATCAACCTGTGGTACTGTGAAACCTCCATACTGCTGTGCTGCAGTACTCAAGATAATGTCACCCATAACATCAAATGCGGTATCAAGAGAATTTGGCTCATTATACCAAACATTCCCCATTTCAAAACCACCTTTCATGACTTCTCCAACTAGGAAAAGACAACAATTTATGGTGTCAAGCCTAGCTGACTGATCATGCACATAAATATATCCACCCTTACATGCCTGTAATTCATCTCGTGTCATAAAAAACTTCCTGTACAGCTCCTTGTTCAGCTCATTGAAGATCAGGCTTCGTTTCGTGGCAACAAGTGCACTATCTGTGTTGGCATTACTTTTATCACCGATATAACGGATCGCCTGACTTTTCGTATAAACTTCATCCATCATATGAATAAATTCTTTCTTATAATTACGATAATCTTTATAAGACTTCGCAATTTTAGGATTAAATTCATCCAGAGCGGCCTCTACCGCATTATGTAAATCTTCTACAGTACATTTCTCCTGCTCGTCAACATCATCTGCAATCAATTCATCCCATACAAGATCAATAATTTTTTTATAATCTTCATTAGAAAGAGTAACCATTACACGACTGGCTGATTTATTTACTGCATTTACAATTTTCTGATCGTTAAAAGGCTCTTCAGTCAAATCTTTCTTTATTACAATCATTTTAATTTCTCCATTATTATATCAAATTTATTATTGAAAGTATCGGGAGCTAAGACAACTCTTTTTTAATCCATTCACATACAATATCTACAGATTCTTCAAGAGGCTTGTCGTTTAATAAATGATAATCAAACATCTGCTCCTTTTCATATTCTGCAAACTGTATACTTTCATCATCGTATCTGTTCTTAAACTCCTGTTTTGTGCCTCCACGGTCAATGAATCTTTGTTCATTTAATCTATACGGAACACGAATATAAATCTCTATAAATTTATACTGATCTCCACAAGCTTCTTTCAAGATCTTGACACCTGCTGGGTCGATCACATATATATCTGATTTATCTAATTCATCAAATGTAGTAGCATATCTATTCCCATTAATTTCTGTGTATGCTACGAACCCTTCCCTGTTACCAATGGAATCAAATTCTTCATTTGAAACGAAATAATGATCCCAACTATCATTTTTTTCATTCTCATTACGAGGATGTCTGGTAGTAAGGCTTTTTACCTGTTTTAGTCCAAGTTTTTCACAAATACTATGTGCTATAACAGATTTCCCGGCGCCAGTACGTCCTATAAATAAGAATTTAACTGGTTTTATTATCTTCTGATCCTTCTGTATTTCCTGATTCTGGCTCATTCTTTTCTTCGCCTTCTTTCTGTATATAAAGCACATAATTATTGTTTTTAGTACATGCGGCTTTAAACAATGTGGCTGCCATCTGCCCCTCAGCTTCAAGGAACCTTCTGCAAGATTCTTTTAAGTCGCATGTATTGTCATCATTCTTGCAAAAGTATAAAGAATCTAAATCAGACATTATTACTCTCCACTTCAAGCAAGAATTCTCTAGTAATCCATGGATACCACTCATGTACCTGATCAATCAAACGTTCGATAGCAATCTGTAACTCTGGGGCTGCATTACCATGAGCAAGGTGTCCATTTTCTTTATCATTCATTCCTCTTTCAATATATACATGAGCAAGTTCTGTAACATTGATTTTGAATGTAAAATTCATAGGAAGCGAAAGCATATACAAACCACGTTTTACATCATTATTCTTCTCAAGACCTTTAAGAATGTAACCATTCTCGGCTTTGACATATGTTTTGCCATCATGCTCAATCTCATCCGGAAGATTCATACTTAAAAGCTGCAGAGCTATATCTGTAGGAATAATCTTGCCGTCATACCATTCAGACATCTCTTCTGTATTATAAGAAGCAAGTCTGGTGCTGCTACGAATAATCCGGTTATCCATTCTTTTTGCATGAGCATCAAGATCGTCAGTAGCTCCTCTATGAAGTCCAATTACAACTACTGAGAGATCTACGAATCTCCACATGGTAATATGTTTTCTACCAAATTTAACGAGTTTTTTCATCATATCATCAAATTCCGCCGCCATTGGATCAGCATCATTAAATTCTTTTATAAATCGTCCATGTCGATCTGTGCAATACTCTACAACAGTTCTGATCTTATCCTCCAGTTCAGGAGTCCATGTACGTTTGCTCATGTACATCGTTCTTAATGCGTCTCGAATTGAATGCATTTCAGTTAAATAAATATTCATTTTAATTCTCCTTATAGAGATAAAATTTATTATTGATAGTTTCAAGAGTTTTAAAAAATCAGCACTTCTTGCTGATGAAGATATCATATCATTTTCAATCAGTATTGTCAATACAAAATTTATTATTGATAGTTTCAAATTTTAATAATGTTTTCATAAATGTAAGTCTACTGCAATTCTCCTTTTTCTTAACAGCAATATTCACAGTTTTAGCACTGCCAATATGGAAACACTTTTCTTTCATTCGAGTAAGAGCAACATAGATCAGATTAGAATTTAGCATAAAAGTATGTGCTGGCGGTGTTAAGAAGATAATAACCTTCGCATTACCTCCTTGTGACTTGTGCACAGAAATAGAATATCCCAAAAGAACTTTTTTCATCTCTTCTCTATCATAATACACATCTACACCATCAAAGTTAATGATTACTATCCCATTGTCAAGATCAATTTTAATGACCTTGCCAATCATACCGTTTGGTATAAAAGTACATTCTACATCATCATCGTTGGCGTCTGCTATTGCATCTGTTCCTAAATATACTCTGGCCTTATAGTTATTTGCAGTCTGAATCACAATGTCATCTTTATAATAAGTAATTTCTCCTACAACCATATTCGTTGCATAACCATAGTTTTCATTAGCGACCTTCTGTAACTGATTATTAATCTCAACGGTTCCCCATTCTCCTTTATTATAAGAAGACAACACCAATATATCCTCCGGAGCATAGTCTTTCAAAAGTTTTGTGTATAATGCTACTACTACTTTTGGAATACGATACGCTTCTTCCTGAATAAACGTATAATCTTGGTTGCTTCCAAATGTAGTGCATTTTTCACTTATATCTTTTAAATATGGAACCATATTACGAACATCGGTAGCCACTTTCATTAATCCCCCTTCGCCATAACGAAAGATCTTATTCAAGGTGACTGTAGGCACGATATCAGACTTTAAAAAATCATACAGGAGGTTTCCTGGCCCAACGCTAGGAAGCTGCGCGGAATCTCCAACCATAATAAGCTTTGTTTTTTCAAAATCAATAGCTTCTATAACATGGCTAAATAAAAATATATCAGTCATAGAAAACTCATCGATAAGGAGTACATCACAATTAATCGGATTATATCTATCATATCCCCATCCTTCAGGCGGCATATATCCAAGTCCTCTGTGGATTGTCGAAGCTGGCTTCTGAGTATAATCTGCAAGGACTTTCGCAGCTCGTCCAGTCGGAGCCATCAGCTTATAAGTCCGCCCATTCTCATCAAGCATCCGAATAAGCATAGCAGATGTAGCAGATTTACCGGATCCACCAAAACCATTGAGAATCATGATATTATTTTCACAAATACACCGTAACGCTTTAATCTGCTCATCAGTAAGTGAATATTCACCTGCATTCTGATATTTTCTCCAATCAATATTCCATCTTCTCGGATTATCATTTGCATGAGAAATAACATTTGCGATTCTAACTTCAGTATCATATGTAATTCTCAATGCCACAGATCCTGTTTCTTTGTCACAATATAACTCTTTATCTTTCAAGCATGAAACAAAATGCTCTGTCATACATTCCGGTATCTTTCTAATGCCATTATCTCTAAGAGTCATGATATCCATTCTGGTATTACCATTATTCTGATTTTCATTAAGTTCGTATTCAATATATGCAGCACATCTCTGTTTACTTGTCCTAAGATCGAATCCAAAATTGATCATCTTAGTTTTTTGAAGTTCAAGCAACATCAAATCTGCTTTTACAAATCCAATACCGGAAATTCTAGTCAGACACTTATAAGGTTCTGTTCTTAATTTTTTACGAATTTGTTCAATGGATGAATATTCATCGTATAATTTCTTAATAATAGTCAAACTAAGAATACCACCAAATTCTGCAACTAAATCAAAAAGAACAATATTAGATGTAATTTTGTCAATTATCTTATTTAAAGTTTTTGGTCCAATACCAGGCAGTTTATCAAGATCTACCTCTTTAATACTTCTATCGTCATTAGAAATAATATCAATAATATCTGGATATTCCTGATACATTGCAGCTGCCTGTTTCTCCGAAATAATCTCACGAAGAAACGAATATACTTCTTCTCCTGTCTTTGGACGCTGAATAACAATCTTCTGCACCTTATATGTTGGACCATATTTACCATCTTCTAGCTCTGCTTTAATTTTATATGGCTGTGTAATACTCAGATCACACAATTCTCCAGATATAGATACATTGTCATATTTATTCTTTTTAACATCTGGATATTTCTCAGTATCAACATTCATTGCGTAAATGGCCCAGTCCGAATCCGGACTAGACCATACGCAGCGTTCAACTCTACCCTCAAACTCTACGATTTTATTCTCATTCATTTCTTATAACCTCATAATTATCTAATATGTCTTCTAGTTCTTCTGTTTCTTGCCATGTACCATTTATGCATTTTTTCTTATGTTTCTTGGTAAATCCATCAACTCTAAGGATTGAATATTCACCAAATGGATTATTTTCAAAAGTTTTTACGCTTGTTACTCTGGTTTTTATATCTTCGCCTGTTTTTATGTTATGCAGTGTGCAATAAGGTTTTCTGACTTCTTTGAATGTTTTATAGTCCGTCACAATATAGAAACTATGATTAACTCTCGGATTACTATACACAACATACTGCAAATATTCTTTCTCGAACTTGACTTGCTCTACTACAGACATCGGCTTATCTTCCAATCTTGAAGCAAGCTCAAAAATCAGCCCTTCATTATCAAGATCACGATACTGAGAAGCTGTCTCTCGCCCAGCGTACTTTTTCATAAGAAATTCAGTCAATCCAAGCTCTTCTAGTTTCTTCTTACTGATGATCTTTGCAGTCGCAAGCTTATCATATATCTTTGTTACATCCATCAGATATTTATTATGACCAAATTTTGAAAAGAAATTAAGTCCGATAAGAATTGTGAGCTGTCTTGAATTTACCGAAGTATTTGAGTTTATATCCCCAAGTAACTGTGTAAAATCTTTATAGTTATTATTATGAGCAAGATCAAGCATCTCATTTGCAATTATTGCATTACAAAATTTAATTGAAGCAATACCTTTATATAAAGCATGATTTGATTTATCTACGGTATATTCTGGGCCAGATTTACCAAACTGAATGTTATTTATTGTAACATGCTTAATCTTGGCCAGTTCCGTACCCATTACTATGTCATCTGTATTATTCGCACAATTTAAATATGATGCAATAAACTCTTCTGGATAGTAATATCTGCATAAAGCACACATATAACCAATCATTGAATATCCAGTGGAATGATTAAATCCAAACATGTAGTTTGATGAGTCTTCAATAATTTGAAGAAATGTCTTAGCCTCTTTTTCTGCTATATCTCGTGATTGCGGAGACATTTTGCAATATCCATCAAGAATGTCTGGTAATGCTTTCTGTAAACGATCCATCTGTTTACGACCAATTGCTCTTCGAACATTATCTGCTTCAGAACCACTAAGTCCACATATCTTTTGAAGGAATGCAATAACATCCTCTTGAAATATAAGGAATCCTCTGTTATCTTTAAGCAAATCATCAATAAGCGGAGATGGATTTTTATTAATTTCTCCGGCAAGTAACCTGTCTCTATAAGAAGCGCCAGATGGTCTAAGTGATGCATTAATCATCGACAAATCATTGACACATTGCGGTTTATAATTTTTAAGCATTTCAAAGGCATATGCAGATTCGAATTGAAAAATCCCAGCAGGACTAATGATAATATCGTTCCACACCTTTTTATCATTCCAATTAATCTGATGCGACTTCGGATATGGCTTTCCTACATATTCATAACATTTTCTGATAATCTGTAAATTTTTCAAACCAAGAATGTCATACTTAACAAGCCCCGCTCCATCATGGATTTCTTCCATATTAATACAGATAATCTGTTTACCATCATTCCAGAATATTCCATAATTATCTGGCAATGTAATTGGTGATACTACAATTCCTGCAGGATGTATTGATTGAGATACCGCTGTTCCATTAAGACCATCAAAATAATAAAACAACTGTCTATACTGGTTCTCTTTTAAATCTTGCATCTGAGATATAGCCTTTTTATGCTCGGTTTTCTTTCTTTCATAATCTTTTCTTATGTTATAATATTCGCTGTCTTTTTCTGCACTTTCAATCTTATCAAAATGAGGCATCTCCTCAATTTCTTTGATGCGTTTTGCTGTACTGTCAATAACATCTTTATAAGTACTGTACAACAATTTAATATGTGCAACCTCTGCAAGTGGAATATCTAATGCTCGTCCTATTTCATCAATTGTACCTTTATCAGATATCGTTCCAATAGCAAGAATATAAGCAGTTTTATCATATCCGAAGGATTCAATAATATGGTTGTATACCAATTCTCGTTGATCAGGCGAAATATCCAGATCAATATCTCCAACTTCTTCACGATCCTCATTTGCAAAACGTGAAAAAATAGTATTCCAAATAATGGGATCTACGTCGATGATATCTGTAATATAAGCTATCGTAGAACCACCTACAGATCCTCTGCATGGACCAACCGGAATACCATGATCCCAGCACCAGCATACAAGTTCAGACATAAAAAGCATAAATCCAACCATATTAATCTTTTTGAAAACACGCATTTCTTCTACTATTCGCTTTTTATATTCCGGAAGTTTTTTTCGATCAATAATACCTTTATCAACTTTTTCTTTCAGCATCCGAACAATACGCTTCTTTAAAACTTCCTCTTCATTATCATAAAGCTTTGGATATTTTACTGATGTGTCAAGCTCAAAATCCTCAACAGAATCTGCCATTACATTAGTATTTTCAATAGCTTGTAAAATAGCATCAAATGGAATACCACAGCCTTGCTTACGAAACATATCTACTAATTCGTCATATGATTTATAAGTAAGATCAAACTTATCTTCGTCGGCATATTCAATACCTTTGGCCTTCTGTAATATACTTCTACATTCTGCTTTATAATAATTAATACTATGCGTATCTGTGCCAGCGATTAATGGTTTTCCGGTCTGTAACGATGCCCGGTAAAGAAACTCATTATATTTTCTCTGCTCAGGATGATCATGGGGTTGTATTTCATAATAGTCATACGTTTTAAGAAGCCTATGGAAAATTTCACGAGCGGTTTTGTTTTTCATCTTCACCGCTTTAATCTGCTTCTCATATTCCGTTTTTGTTGATACTACTTTATTATCGACAAATTTGATATATGCTTCATGAGGCGTACAGTTCCAAGTAATCCATGGCTCTTCAACGTAATTCGGATCGTCAATGTTATAGTCCTCGTTTTCAGATTTCGTATATGATATAATCCAGTTATTTTCTTCTTTTTCGTCTTTTCGTTTTGTTTCTATCTGCTTGATAGTATCCTCTAAATCCTGCTGCAGACGATAAGTTTTTTCCCGAATTGATTTTTCGATATCATTTGGATAATTATGTAATGGAGACGCAAGACAAGCAGAAATCTTAATTACATTATCAGAAATATTAAAAAACTCTTCAAACGTAATTCTTGGCTTATAATATGTATGATCAGGCCGTGTAGATTTTTCAATCAAAAGATTAATCTCTTTTACGCCTTCATAATTTTTAGCAAGTAAAATAGTATGATAATTATCTCGTACCTTCTCTTCTAATGATTCTGTAAGATAACACTCAACTCCATGGATATATTTCAATCCTTTGTAGTTAATGTACATCTTTTTTTCAATCCAATTGTAAATATTGCCATGTTCTGTAATGGCTAATGCTTTCTGCCCTAATTCTGCAGCTTTAGCAGCATATAATTTATAATTGGTGCAACTATCAAGAAGAGAGTCCTCTGTATGCACATGATATGCTGTATAGTTACTCATCCTCTTCTCCTATTTTTACAAGTCATTAAGCCAGTCCAGATTATCAACTTCATATTCATCTTCGTCTGACTTCTTCGGTCCTAAAATACTGCCATTCTTTTCAGCTTCAAGCTTCTCCAGATAGGCTTTATAGGGCTTATGTAAATTAGGAGAATACGCACAAAGGTTCGATAAATAATAACTCTGTTTCTTTATACTATCTTCGTCTTCCCACCAGATCTTGTCAGCTTCTTCATATTTGCCAGCTGCTTTTAACTCTTCATATTCAGCTTCTTTCTTACGAATCAGCTTCATTGTACTGATAATAAAATCTTCCCAATACTGAATCAGTTCCGGAGTAAGATCCACATATACATAACAGTCATGCAGCTCATACTTCTCTTGTACTTCTGGTGGCAAACATGTAATATCATTGGTCTGTGCTAGTTTATCAAGATATTCAAGTAACTGGTCTTCGTATCCAAATTCTTTCAACCACATTTTGGCATTAGCTTGTAGCTTATTACCGAGTTCAAATCTTTCAATTTCTCGTACTTTCTTAATGCCTTTTTTAGATTGGACAGTTACACATTGATACTTCAAAAAGTTCCAGGCAATACGGATCTTTTCATATGGGATACCTTGTTGATGTAATCCCAGAGAATAAAGCACTAACTGTCCGCATTCATTTTTGGCTTTATCTCCTTTGTATATTGAAGACGTCTTCCAATCTAATATTGTATGAACACCATCGTCATCCACCAAATGAGCATCCATATATCCTTGGTAATATTCATCTCCGACTTTTATTTTGATAAATTCCTCAATATTCATCTGAGATGTAATTGGTTCGTGAGTAGAAAAGAAATTCTTTAAATCATAGTAGTATTTATTAGCAATATTATTATTTCGTTCACTATCGCTTCTCACAAATTTCAGATCGGCCATATCAAAAGCCATGGTCCATCCATCTTCAAATTCGTTCACCATATCTGCATAAGAGATCTCTTTTCCATAAAATTTCTCAAGAATTTCATGAGACAATCCTCCGGTGACAACATAAATGCTGTCCTCGCGATCCTTTTTTTTGTGTAAAACATAGTTTAAATAATATTCATATAATGAATTCTTAATACAGTTTAATCTGCTCCAAGAATTTAATCTATCAGTTCCAAGTGCCCCGCACATCTTTTGTAAATCTTCATAACTAATCCTCAATTTCGAATTTATATCCTTTTTTAACAATATTATTTTTTACTCTGTTCATAACGGTTTGCCTCCCTATATGATATTTTTTAGTAATATCTGTTATATGACCTTTGTCAATTAATTCATTATTAAAATAAACTTTTACTATCGTATTGCTTCTTCTATTTCTCGCATTTTCTTTACAAGATACAATATGACAATTTTCTAAGCTATAATCTGCGTTGTTATCAATTCTATCCAACTGATATTCATGTCCATTACATAATAAATTGCAATTTTCTAATGTTAAAATATCTTTTAAAAAATATTCAAAACATAACCACCTATCGCATACCTTTATTCCTCTAAGACCATAATTTTTATAACTTATGTGATTAGAGTTATAACACCTATTAATCATTTGTCTCCAATGTCTACATAATATTTTAGAAAAATCCGACACTTCATACATACCCTGGCATGCTACACCACAAATATATGAATAATCATATACATTTTTAACATTTCCACTTTTAATATTGCTATGTCTTGCAGGAATTAATGCGCCGTTATCAAATTGAACCAAAAAAATATGATAATTTCTATGTTTTTCTAGCAATCCAACAATTGTACATTTACCATATCTTTTTTGATCCCATTGACTTCCGTTATAATATATTTTTGAAGTATTTTCTAAAAGCGTATAATCTTCTATTTTCTTCAAAACTACTCCTTACTCTCAAATTATTTCTTTAATTTCTCAATATATTTTTTATGTTCCTTTTCTGTATAAGGAATTCTCCATTTAAACATGAAGTTATATAGTTTATTTGGCAAATCAGCCGGAGAATCTTTATCTCCTAAAATATCCCACTTGTCGTATATATAGCTGACTTTACGCAGCCCATAAAACTTTTCACACATGTTCCAGACTTCTGCCAACGGAACATCCTTATCCATTGCTATGATCACTTCTTGGACTCCTGTGCCTAATATAACCCTTACTTGTTCATCAGACATAACATGCCCCTCAAGTGCCACACATGTAGAATCATTCCTGCTGTCTCTTTTCAGTACCGATTTCTCAGCTTCAAATACAACAATATATCCAGCCTTTTTAATATCGTCTTTATTCTCCCAAAGACCATAAAGATTAATGTCTTTTCTCATTCCTGGAGTTATAAAATATTTAGCAATGCCAAATAATGAACAATTTGGAACAGAAGATCTTGCATTATACCCCATTAATGTCCCATCCGCCCAATATCGCACAGGGAAGACAGTTCTTTTCCATTGATATGAATATCCAAGTTCAAACTTCCTAATTGTTTTTTTAATAATTCCTTCCCTAAATAGATCAATATGAATATAAGGAGCGAAATCTAATAACACACCTTCTTCTAATGGATTAAAATCAACTATATCGCGCTTTTTGTGTCTTGTTTTGTACTTCGAAAATATGAACCATGAATCATCTTTCTTCTCAACCTTTCTATCTTTTTGATATAGATTTTTTAATCCAAAGAGTTTATGAAGATATTTCATTGCTCCTGCAAAATCAGTATTCCGATTATATTGAACAAGTGAAATAATATCTTCGCCGTCGTCATAAGATACGCCCCTTGTATAGTTCCTATAATTCAAATATTTATTGTTTTTAATATTAATAGCAGCAGGATTATTACAGTCACCTCCTACCGCATTAGAACAGCTGTAATAATCCCTAGTGTCGTGATACACTATGTTGCTGCACCCTATACTCTCTAACACAAAAGGTATTTTATCGTGCTCAAAAATATATTCTTTTATTTCTAATGCAGTCATATACTATACGTTCCTTTTAAAAGTCTTGTGGTATATTACAGATCGCAACATCTTTATTTATATTCATGCTCAAATCATATTCGGAAATAATCTGAAACGGATCTGTGTTTCCGAATCGATTCTTCGTAATGAATGTGATCATGTAATGCTTATCTGGATCTAACTGATATGGAATCTTAGTTTTACCATTTTTACCTGTTATTTTATATGCCTTGATTTCATGCGAACCGCCTGGAAATTCATCATCAAATGGTCTTCTCATCATGAGGTTTACACTGAATACATCAATAATATTCTTAGCCTGTCCGATTTCATTATTTGTATAATATCTTAGTTTTACAGAAGCTTTCCCTAACTGATAAGTGACAAATAATGCTACATTCTTGGCGGATGGTTTAACAACATCATATAAATCAACCATATCTCGCTCCATGGATTTCCATGTTTCTACGTTTCTGGAATCTGAAGACTCTTTCAATGTGTCAAGAACAAATAATCGAACACCCATACTGGAATACTTCTTGATAACTTTAATAGCTGCTTTTACTGTGTATTTCTCAAAAGGAACAATCGTAATATTTCTACGATCCTTTAAATCTTCAAGGAATTTCGCTGCCTTTTTTAAGTTTTCAAGCACTTCTGGAGAAAAATGTCCATCTCTTAAAACATATTTATGTATGTTTGCCTTATAAATATTATTGGCAACCCAAATAAGCAATTCTCTGCGTACCTTATCTTGATCTTCCTCATTGATCATAATGACCATTTTTTCATTATTCTCAAGAACAGATGGCATAAGATAGTTAATAGCCGTAGTTGATTTACCAACACCAGAGTTAGCACCAAGCCCATAAATATTTCCATTAAAGTTAACTCCGCCAATCTCTCTGTTCAAAATATCAGCGTTTTTTAATGGCATTCCGACCTGGCTGCCCGAATTTAATTTATCAATCAGATCAAATAATCCGTCACAGGCATTGAATGTTTTCACCTGAGTTTCTACATTGATGAATGTATGATTTAACAAAGCCTCTAACTCGTTATAAATGTCATCAGCCCGAGCATCAACATATTTACTAAGCTTGTCACCGACAGGGAATCCAATCTTTGCAAGTTTCATTACAGCATTCCATTTTTTAATTTCGCTTACATAAGCGTCAAAGTTTTCTTCTTTGATATATTCTACTGCACTTTCAATCTTGTCGAATCCACCGTATTCGTCATACTTTGCACTAAGTTTTGAATGCTTTGAAAGATACATACTGATCGTAAGTTCATCCAAAGTATTTTTCTGTTCTATATTGATGAGATCATTTGCAATAGAATAGTAAACTCTCCAGGCGTTGTTTGTAATATCATCAAGCTTTAATGATGTTTCTCTGATCAAATCCGGATTTTTGTAAATAGATGATACTGCATTAGCTTCTGCAATCAATTTGAACTCGTTAATTTTTTTTATTGTTTCAATGCATTCTTTTTGAAATGCAGAAGCAGTTGTCGCACTACTGCGGTCTTTTGCATTATGTACGACCTTCCCCATTTACCAAAGCTCCTCGAATGTCTCATTCATAAACTCATTAATATCTTCTGACTGTCTCTGGTATTCAGCTACTTCATTTACCTGAACTTCAGTATTTGCTTTCTCACTCTTTTTCTTACTCATTTCCGCATTCCTCATTCTTGTATACACATCATTCAGATCATTTCGAACGATTGCACATATATAATTTATTTTTTGTAATTCACCATCAAATTTTTTATTCTTAATGGCATTCTTTATTACAAATTTATTAATCTTAAAAGTAGCAAATATAACATCTATTGGATAAGAACCGTACTGTTCGCAATTATTGTTTGCCACTGCTTGGCCTCTTTGAAGTCCTATCAATGCTAATGCTCCAGCTTTTTGTATCTTCTGATCAATTCCGTCATACCCAAGCAATTCTGTTTCAATCCATAAACACATGTCACGAAACTTTTCATCTTTCCGGCCAACAATTTCAACTTTCTTATCCTCTATTGTTTTTGCTTTTCTTCTTTTTGCCATAATTATTTTGTCTCCTATTGCCTAAAAGATGTCCCGGAGCCAAAACTCCGGGATAATTATTATGCAGCAGTTAATGCAAGAATCTCTTTGGCAACATCAATGTCGTCTACTGCCATCGGATTTTCATATCCTTTTTCTTTAGCCAGAACAAGTAATGGTTTCAGCGCAGCTGCTTTGCCTTTATTTGCTATACAAAAATCTTTGATCTTAGCTTTAATATCATTAAGCTCCTTTTCTTTCTTATTAGATTCCTCTACAGCCGCAATCTGTTCTGCTCTCTTTTCTGCAGCTGCATCCTGCTCTTTCTTTAATTCTGCAATAGACTTTTTGCCTTTGCTTGCTTCTGCTTTAATGGCATCTGTAAGAGCCTGAATAAGAGAATCAACATTAAAATCGAATTCTGGAACAATATCTGCAAATCTGGATTTGGAATCAATGGAATAAGAATCATCACGGAATGTGATCTTTCTGCTTTCTTTAGCGATTACACCCTTCATGATGTCTTTCTTCTTATCGTCCTTTTTACCAGTTTTTTCCTGCACGATTTCTCGATCAATAGATGCGACACCAAGGAAATGTAACTTCGTTTTAATTGCATTAAAATCTCTCATTGACATATTTGTTGTCAAAGATGTATATGTTTGTCCTGTTACAACATCCTCCTGCTGTCTCTGTTTAACATGTCCAATAATAATGAAGTGGACTCCAACTGATTTCAATTCCCAAAGTTTATCAAGAACAATCTCTGTTGCTTTATCCTCGCCACTCATGTATCCTCCAAAAGCAGCTTTGATTGATTTTACTGGTTTTTCTGGATGTTCCGCATTATGCATACGAATTACTTCTGGCTTTGCGATTTCGATAAGCTGATCATATGTATCAATTACAACTGTTTTAAGATCCGGATACTCTGTAGATTTATTCTCAACAACATCGTCTACAAAGTCCTCAAATCCAATAGAGTTGGTGTATTCATCATAGTCCATAGACCACTCAGGACAATTCAGATAGTTAATTCCATCGATTCCATCTGCACCATCCTCTTTTCCACATTCAAGAAATCTATATCCATCTTCACCAACAAGTTTTTCGCACATTTCTTTGATGATGGTTGTCTTTCCAATACCGCTTTCCCCAATAAGCCCGATATTGTAGCTAAGTGGATCAATTTTAATAACATTCTTTTTTCCGTATCCCATTTTTTTATTACCTTTCAAACATTAATGTGAGTATAAAATTTATAATTAACAGTATTACGACCTTAAACGATGCTATCCATCCAGGAATCATCATCCAGATCATCAGACGGATCTTCCTTCTTTGGGTTCTCTTCTTCAAAAGGAACTTCATCTTCTTCCTCTTCCGGCTCCTCATGCTTAATCAAATAATCAAGCATCAAATCATCATCTGAATACTTATCTTCAAATTTCTGGATCTGAAGAGTTTTACTACCTTCTTCTCCAACCATACGAAGAAATGGACGTTTAAGAATCATTCTTCTTTCTTTTCCTTTGTTTTCAGAACATTTCGCAAGAGCTTCTTCCATAGAATATGCACCAAGATCAATTAGCTCTTTGATGTCTGCCGGAATGTCAGCTTCTGTTGCCTGTACTGTTGCTCCTCCCTCGACAAAAATTCCTTCACAAGTAAGCATTGTAATATTCTTTTTCACTTTGAATACTTTAGAAATAACAAGATCTGCTTTCTCTTTATTGTCCGGATCAACTTCATAATCGAATACTTTTCTCAGTGGTACAAACTTACCGCCTTTTACGGATCCACCATCAGTAAGATCATTTCCGTTATATTCTTTAAACTTCTCAAGAATCATACCGACAATTGGATAAACCATCTTGTCTTTATCGAGTTTTCCAACCGAATCTTTATTCAGCAGCATAGTCTGTGTGAACATAGCAATTGGAGTATCTTTATCTGTTTTAAGGAAAATACTGTTAATCTGTTTTGTTACCTGAATAGCATCATTGTAAATGGAATACTTAAGCTGTCCTTTTACTTTAATTTCTGTTCCATCTTTAAGAGTGTCTGAAAGATAGTTGGTTGCATCATAATCGGAAAGGAATTTTTTCTCAACAATGTTTCCATCTTTATCTCTCTCGATTCCAATTCTGATAAAACAAAGATTTCCGACGTCCTCAAGAATACTCTCGTCGAGACGGTCTTCCCAGTCGATAGTATATATATTGTCAAAATCATCAACTTCTCTTCCGGTTTTCTCATCTATCTTTTTACCATGGACATATAATGGATACGGATTGCTAATACTATATCCTCCCATTAGCTGACTCTGTACAAGTCCATATTTCTCTCCACAATCAACATTTAATAGCATTCTGGAGTAGATATAATCACTCTTTTCTGAATGTGCATCAATATTGAATGGAAATTTACCAAGAGCTGCTTTTCCTACAAGTGTAAAACTCTGAATCCAGCCCTTTTTGTCTAATGCTTTTTTTTCTTTTACTTTTGCCATTGTCTATTATCTCCTATAATCGTAATATCTACTGTCGTTATTCAACTTCATTGATCTGTCATGGAAATATCGAATCACATTAATCCGGCTACAACATTTACACTCTACTAACTTGGTTGAATATCCAAATCCATGATCATCTGTAAATGTCTCGCTTTCTTCATAGTCAAAGATTTCATTGCATATCCCACATGACATTTGTTTCATTTGCTGTCGTTGTTCCATTCAAGTCCTCCTCTCTTTTAGATTGGAAGATCAAGAATGCAAGTATGCAATTCTATCTCCGGATGATTGTGATCACGATATCCATCAATGAGATAATAGATAATCGCGGTTTTGTCACCCTGACATCTCTCCACTGCTTCAAGAAAACAGTGTTTCAATCCTATTTACATATCTCTTTCATTTTTATAATTTGTATAAAATTTATTATTTACAGTGTCAAAGCAAAAATAATTAATCGTTTTTGATCTTGACCTTACAACCAAATTTCTCTTCGACTTCATCCATCGTAACTTCTTTTACGGTATCATCATAGATAAGCTCAAATTCTGGAAACACATCATCCATAAAATTTTCGTCACCCCCAATAGGCATAGAACCGACTCTACGAACATCGTTAATTCTCCAAACCTTGATAATGCGATCATTTTCTTTATAACTAAATACACAAAACCGCATATTCCCAGTTAAGCATCTGAATGTTCTGAATTTATTGATGCTTCTGTGACTTACTTTGCTGTAATACCATTTAATGAGATCTCCACGATCAGTGTTCTTTAAAACAATACCGTAACTTCCTTTTGTAGAAAGAACAATATCGCCTGTCCGAAGATCATTCAAACACATTGTTTTCATAATCATGCTCCTTATACATTTACTTTATTTTCTATTGTAGCGCTACAAATTGGCATAGACGGAATCGAACCGTCATTATATTGATCCATGAGTCAATTATTCTACCATTGAACTATATGCCAAACCATTACATATACAAATGAGTGCCTAATAGAGCTTATGCAAAATATCAGGCAATGGAAATTCTGGGACTCGAACCCAGGACCGACCGGTTATGAGCCGGTTGCTCTAACCAACTGAGCTAAATTTCCATGCTCTGTATATGACACACTACTATGATATATCATATACAGGAAAACACTTATTATAAATGCAGCCTACGTTTATAGTTACCACAATCCTATCATTGCTAACAACACTGATCGGTTCGACCTCATATACTACCTAATTTCACCTCACTATAAACACGTTTATTCTTTCTATTCTTTTATAACTACATTAACAGCCGTCGCTGTTTTGATCCCCACTCACTTCCTCATCCTCGTTATAAGAATATAAGCTATAAAATCAATAAGCTGCGTAATTGATATTTCCTTATATTCCAGATACGACTACACCAAACCATATTGTTTGCCTCACCATACTTTCTCACCCTCACCTCGTCATGTATCAAGAATACTTCAGAAATATTTTCCTTTTATATGACTACACCAAACCATATTGTTTGCCTCACCATACTACCTCACCCTCGTCATATAAAAGATCATCTATATAAATGTATGTGCTACCAAACCCTCTACCAACCTCGCACAGAGCCATACCCAAAGTACAGGCTGTTCCCAACTTAGTTTCATCTCATTGTAAAATTGTAATAAAATATATTACATTTGTCTGAGACTATAATGATATGCTGATCACTGCTATCTTGATCTCAAGTAGGTTAACCTTCAGATCTAAATTAATCCGTGGCCTTTAGATATCTAAAGATCTGAATACGGATAATGGGACTTGAACCCATATGAGTTTCCTCCGGAGAGTTTGAGTCTCCTGCGTCTGCCTATTTCGCCATATCCGCTTATGATGTCTGTTTTAAGACATCATATTTCATTCCATTGATCATCTGGAATATTTTTAATTACAGATTTTTTACTTGGTAACTTATATTTTATACACCATTTTCTAACTGAATTATCAGTTACGCCATACTCTTTGGCAATACTAACAAATGAATCTTTTCTTATCTTATTTTTTAAATCTTCTCTTGATATTGGCGGTTGTTTCAAAACCACTTTTGGCTTAACTTTCCCCTTCTTGTTTATTTTCTTATTTGCCTTTAAATGTTTTTTAGAAGATTTTCCTGCATAATTTGCTGTTTGCGAATGACAATTCGGACATAAAATTTGCAAATTTTCTAATTTATTATTTGAATGTTCTCCATCAATGTGGTGTAACACCAACGTAATGTCTTTTCCATTCCAATTAGAAATGCCACAAATTTCACACTTATATTCTTTTACACCTTCATTTACTAACATTTTCAATAATCTACTAGATTGATAATTTTTATATTTTCCATCCAATACATCATTCAAAGACGCTTTTGTTTTTTTATGCGTTTTCAAAGCGCATTCTCTATATAAATTAGAACGATTTTTAGAATTTTTAGTTGTGTCTAATCCATATTCTATGATTAGCTTTTTCAAGGTTTCTGGATTAGAACCATGTCCATTAAGTCCAACTTTTCTTAACAAGTCACAATACCCATTTGAAGTATCAAGTAAATACTGTAATTCGTCTGGAGTAAAATCATATAATATACTTGCCAAACTAGGGTGGTGGGATTCGAACCCACACGGAAATCTCCAATAGAGTCAAAGTCTATTATGTCTATCCAATTCCATCACACCCCAATGATTATCCACCATTTACCAGCCTTGCAGATCACTTATGGTCAAATACAACTATACCAATAACATTTGCCAAGGATTTGATAAAATTTTATTCTTTATTATTTACTCTTTTAACTTTGATCAAAAATAAACTTTGAATTTTAAGCTTTATTACTTGACCTTTACAACTTTAAGCTTTACAGTGCATTAAGTAATATTATTTATCCATAATATGTATTATTTATAATATATTCGAATTAAAAGTTCGACCATTATTTAAATTTTCTACCACTGTAGACCTTTCGATTTTAGAGTAGAGAGCTTCTTTTTAGCTTTATATGAGACTATGCTCTCCTGAAAGTCTAATAAGTTGTAATTTAAAGTTTTCAGTAAACAATGGATAATTCTAATTTATATCAAAATCAATAATTGATTTCGATTTCCGTAATTGCGTTGCTCACAGAAAGTGCTGCATCAACCTCTGATTTAAAATTTGAGATTTCTTCTTCAAGAACATTGATCTTGTCATTTACCTTGATAGGATCGAGCAGGTCGTAGGACTGAGCAGTGATAAAATCGTTACGAGTACGATCAAACGCTTCTGCATTTACCTTTGTGTCTTTTGCGCCATACAGACCGATGACATACTGATCTGCTTTCTTCTCAAGTTCATCTCCGTTCCTAGTTTTAATAACAGCCTGAGCATTGTTAAACTGCTGTTTCATCTTTCTTAAAAGTTCTTCTTTAAGATCCATGAAGTTGTTTTTCATATCAATGGCTTCTGCAACGGTATATTCAATTCCTGTAATTGTTACCTTTGTCCTAGCATTTGAAAGAACAACTGCCGTTTTAATCGCGTTTCTGCGTGCCATAAGATCTACAACTTTATCGTAAGATCCAGTCATCATGTTAAGATACTCATCAACTTTAATTCCATTGATCTTTTCATTAGAATGTTTATTAGCTACACAGAATACAGCTTCACTAATTGCTAAATGAATTCTATCATCGAGAATCTTAAGTTCTGAAAGTGCTTTGTGTACTGTCATCTTTTCTGTTGTCATAACGTTTCTCCTTATAATCTTTAAATTTTAATATGTATAAATGCTGAAACCGAACTTCACATTTATTTAAGTTTTTTATCATAACCAATACTTACAAACTGATGTCATAATCATCTCGCTACCTCCGTTTATACTGCATAATGTAAAGCTTTGTCCTCACATCTAATTACCTCGATATGATCTACTCCAACTGCTGCCAGTTTCGTATCATCTTCGTCTGTAACATCGTCAGCTTTAACTTCTACATATTCGCCTGGAACATAATTAATTCCACGTTTAGTATCAAATACACAATCTGCATTTCTAAAACTAACATATATACATCCATTATCAATGTATATATAATCTTCAAATTTTTCAGATTTATCAAACAAATCAAGATATTTAAATGTCTGATTAGTTCTACCATCCTTCATATATGTATATATCGCATATTTTACAGATGATGTATTTACGATGTTCAAATCTTTAATTGCGTTTTCAAAATCACCAGAATGATTAATTTCAAAAGCAATCGCTCTTAAGCAATCATAATTAAGAGGAACTTTTTTAGAGAAGCTAATTACTTTGGTAATTTCACCATATTTTTCTTTTGGAAGCTTATCCTGCATGTATTCTGTAATATCATCTGTGTCTGGATAATCAAATCTAAAATGATAGTGGAATCTTCCTGGACGGTTCACTAAAAAGTCACTAAGATTTCTAAGCTCATTACATGTGATAACGAATAATTTCTTTCCGTCATATAAACCATCAAATAAAGTAAGCAGTTCCGTCTGTGGATCCGCAGCCCCATCAGGTGCTTTAATTCCTCCAAATGTTTTATCATATTCATCAAACATTACCATCACTTCCTGATTAATAGATGCAATAAAATCAGCAATACCAGGAATATAACTATCAACAATAAGAACTGGAATGTCTCTTTTAATAGCTTCGGTAGCAAGAATTTTTGCAAATAAAGATTTTCCAATTCCCTTATCTCCAGAAAGGATCACTCCTAAATTCTTATTAAAATAAGGAAATGCATTAAGAACTTTGTTTGCCTTACTCATATGAATCCCATAGATTTTATTTTCTCTTACAACAATATCCGTGTGTTTATCAAGAAAAAATCCAGAGCTTTTTGAAAACGATACTGAATATGCTTGAGCCGGAAGTTTGTCAAATACTTCGAGTTCATCATTATAAGCTTGGTATGTAGTTCCAATTTTAATTACTTTCATGTTTCTTCTCCTTTATTTTTCATTATATAAACGGCCATGGAAGGATTCGAACCTTCTCCACGATAATCAAAGTATCGTGTGCTGCCATTACACCACAAGGCTGCATTTATTATCAAATTTATTATTGATAGTTTCAAGATATTTTTTTTGTTACCTACAAGATATTTCTATCTCATAGGTAACATTTTTAATTTTGTATGTTTATACAAAATTTATTATTGATAGTTTCGAGACATTTTAAAAATTGCCTCTCGCTTGACTGTATATGTATTATAGCACATCTATATAACTATGTCAACATCAAATTTATTTTTAACAATATAAAGTTTTAAGAAGCATTTTTTACTTATATAACTGATACTTTTTGCTTATAGTATGTGCAATATCATCTGGAAGCGGACGAAACCATATTCCAACAATAGTAGTTCCGTTCTCCTCTTCTGGTTTCAACTCTGTAAAACAACAATCCGCAATAATACCATAATCTCTGCCTTCAATAAGCCCTAGATCATTCGCAATATCTTTTGCTTTAAGTAGTTTGTTCTTATTCTTTGCTTCGCATACTGTTTTTACAAAATTTCCGTCAATATACTGTTCATATTCCTCTTTTGGAATATATACAGTAGACTTGTAATGCGTAATATCATCAGAATCCGCCGGGACTTCCCTTACAGGAAGCCCTATAGCATTGAAATTCATCTCGATCGGAGTAACAGGCTTGATCAATCTTGTATAATATGCCTCCACACAATGCATCAACATTGCAGACAATTTGCCTGGACTTAGGTTAAGATCTTTTCTTATTATAAATAATCTTCTATATCCCATAAACATACCTCAACGTTTCTTCTCATCAGAATCATTTACAATCTGATCAATCTTATCAACAATATAATCCACTACATCTTTACTTGACTTGCCAATTTAGTCAATGTTATCCGAAGTAAGCTGATCCACTACAGCAATCGTATATATAGTTTCTTTTGATGGCATTAATGCAGCAGATATACCAAAAATTATAAAAATAATTCCAAATATAATTACAATTTTATCTACTTTCTCTTCATCGAGAAAACGAGATGCTGCAACTATAAAAGTAAATATAGCGATCAATACACATATATTCTGTATATTTTTTGATATTCCAGCAAAATATATCAACCATGGATTAATAATTGGCTCCATAATTATACCTCTTATTTCGCTTTAGATTCCACTTCACTTGCAATCTTCTTAACAACAAGACGTTTCGCAGCTAGTCTTAGACCAAATTCTAAATCAAATTTATCTCCTTCTTCTTCATTACAGGATGCCATAGCACTTAATGCACCTGATCTAACCTGTACTCGCTTTCCATTATGTCGATACTCAAATTTCAAATCTTTTTTACTTTTAGAAAACGGATCAACATAATAGTAATACGCAACTTTCCAGACAGACCATTTCGGCTTCTTAAGATTTTTCTTCTCAACCTTGATATCATCAGATACCAAAAGCGTACAAATTTCCGTTAGAATTTTTGCAATATCTTCTTCAAATGCAGCAGCCATCACATCTGAAAATTTCATATCACCCAATGCCTGAACTCTATCAATTTTACTTTCAACCATATCTCATTTCTCCTTTTTATCTCTGTTAAAAAATTTTTTATAAATATAATGACCTGTGCAACATCCAACAATAAAAATCGTTACTGCGATTACAGCAAATGTTCCAACATTCAATACAATCATTTTATTTTCCTTTCCTTGCTTTTAACTCCTGCAGTTTCTTATCAATGGCCTCATCTTTCATCTTCTTATCAAGGCGCTTCTGCTGTACATCTGCAGACGCATCAAATGCTGCTTTTGTACCATCCGCAGCCTCTTTTTGCTTTTTGATACCTTCGCGAACAACTTCAAGCATTTTATCTTCTTCCTTGTCTGAAGCACCTGGAGTAACCTGTAAGGATTTTGTAACCTGTGCTGTTTCAAGAGTAAGAATTGCCTTATCCTTTTCAGACTTAAGATCGTTTACCGCCTGAAGCGCACTGTCAAGCATTTCCTTTTGAGCGGTTGCATTAGATCTAAGCTCTTTAAGTGTATCTTTTAAAACAGCAATCTTATCTTCTGCATCCTGCTGCTTTTTCAAATATACTTTAGCCCCTTCATCGTCTCCTTTATCAATACAAGCATTGATATTTAAATTAAGCTGCATATTTTCTTTCTGTAATGCTCGAAGCTGCTCCTCATAAGAAGTGATCTTACCAAGCATCTGTGTATAGATCTGATTTGCCTTATTATACTGATCCTTTTTTGCATCAATCGCTTCATTATAATAGGCTTTTGCCCCTTCAGGGGTGGAGGCATCTTTAATGATAGCCTCCGTTGCTGTACCTGTTGCCCTTGTTTTTACTCGTTTCCCTGTTTTACTTCTGAAAAAGAAAAACGCTGCAATGATAATAGCAATTAATAATACTGCTCCAAATGTAATTTTCATGATTAATCCCTTCCCTCATCAATGTCAAGACCGAAATTCTTAAACAATTCTGTCATTCCTCCGGTATATCCTGATCCAAGCGCCTGGAATTTAAATCCATCTCCGTATTTATAAAGTCTTCCCATCTCTACAGCATTCAGATTTTCAAAATTCTCATTCTCAGACAGATCATATTCGTACTTATCTCCGTCTGGATTATCATAATCACAGATCATCATAGTTGCATTACTTACCATACCAAAATTCTGAAGGCGCTGCACCGCTCTGAAAATAGTAAGACAAATGGTAAAGTCTGTTTTATTCTCCGGGAACTGATCTGCATGGACAATAAAGTACTCATCATAATGCTTTCCATTAAACATCATGCCCTGAGAATCATTTCCGGTAAGATTATCTCCGGAATAATCAACCCACGGATAAGCAGATCCATCTCCATATGTATTGTAATTTACCAAATCTCCAGGATAAGTGACTTTTCTATCTGTATTAGTTAAGAATCCGTTAATATCAAAATCAATGTCTGCTTCTCCGGAATAACGATTCTGGTCCCAATTTACACCAATAAAGAAATTTTTTACTGCTGATCCATCTTCTTTTGTCATACTGATTTTCTGATTTTTGCTCATATTAATTGTTGCCATATTCTTAATCTCCTTTAATTTGCGTTATTTATATAAAATTTATTATTTACAGTATAGAATTATTTTTTATTGAGCCAATCTTTGTACTGGCGAAGAATCTCTGTATACAGCTGCTCGTCATTCATTTTGTTCATGTCTTTTACAGCAGTAAAACCAGTATTATCATGTTTTCTGCCTTCCATATGATCTAAAGCTCGAAGATAATTAAAACTTTCATCTCCAATTCCAATAAACTGTACAAACATATTGTAATTAGAAAGTTCTTTTACGATTTTATTTGTCTCATTCGTATCCCAATTTTCTCCATCTGTGATAAAAATAATAAATGCTGGAACTTCACTTGGCTCAATATCTTTGTAATAAGAAACCATTTCCTTTAATACAGGAGCATAATTGGTTCCG
The DNA here is from genome assembly GCF_003461955.1 of Ruminococcus sp. AM36-2AA. GTDB lineage: Bacteria > Bacillota > Clostridia > Lachnospirales > Lachnospiraceae > Blautia_A. The sequence continues at coordinate 337,741 of NZ_QTYB01000001.1, forward strand.
CCCATACTCATATTTGCTTTATTCATTACTTTTCTTACATATGTTGAATAATTGTCTTTTGTAACAGCTGCAAGTCTCTCACTTCCGTTAGAAAATAACCAACTCTCAAGTTCACCATTATCATCAAATCGAAGAGCAATTGGTAACAGCCGAGAAACTGTTTCCTGAACAGATCCATTACGGAAAAGATTGCTCATGCTTCCGGAATAATCCATAGCCAATGCTACTCTCGCTACATGTTTTGTCATGTCAATTTTGTTATCTTTTGACATATTGATCAGGACAGTTTTTAAATTTTCTTCATGTTTCGACATATCGATTGGCATTACCGGAGAATTTGGTTCCTCATCATTCTGATTTTGCATCTGATCCTGCAAATCTTTTTCTGTTGTAATCTGCTGTGTTACCATGCTTCCTGTTGAACCATTTTCTTTCTTCCCAAATAACTTTCCTAAAAATCCCATTTTTTATTCTCCTTATTTCTTATTTTTTATAGAATATATTAACCTAACTAACAATTCTCCACCAATCATACAAGATGGAAAAGCAAATACAAAAATCCATTGCTTTAAATTAAGCGCAGTAGTCTGTACAAAATTACCTGCTATATTGCATAATAAAAGTGTTGCAACAATAATGCCAATTGCAATATAAACAAATGATTTATTTTCACGAATTCCTTTAAATAAATTAATGCTATCTGTACGAATCGAAAATCCATTAAATACTGCAGCAATACATAATGCAGCAAATCGTGCTGTCATAGATTCTATTTCAGTTGGATATAGATTTTTAAAGAATATAATAATTCCAAATATTAATAAAAAGTCTACGGTTGTGTCAAGTATTCTTGCCATTGCACCATTGATAAATAATCCAGATCCTTTTCTTAATGGTTTCTCTTTCATGTACTCTTCTTTCGGTGGTTCTCCACCAAAGCTTAGAGAATTCAGAGAGTCCATGATGATATTGATAATGAGGATCTGTACTGCCGCCAGGAACGGGCTTCCTCCAGAGATAACCGGATATAACATACTCATAATAAGTAATGATATATTAATTGGAAGCTGAAACTCGAGAAACATCATAATATTATGCATAAATGTTCTACCAAGCTCTATGCCTTTTACGACACTTGCAAAGTTATTATCTGTAAGAATAATATCTCCTGCTTCCTTTGCTACATCTGACCCTGCCTGCATTGCGAAACCAACATCTGCCTTTTTAAGTGCTGGAGAATCATTTACACCATCACCTGTCATAGCGACAGACATCCCAGCGTTCCCTTCAGACATTCCGACTCCAACAGACATTCCTGTATTCTGTGCAATATTTACAAGACGAAGCTTTGTGTTTGGTGAACATCTTGAGATTACTGTAAGCTTTGGAAGAATTTCTCTTACCTTTTCATCTGTCATAGCTTCAAATTCATCATTGGTAACAGCTAAGTCTCCTGCTCTGTAAATACCTGCTTCCGTTGCTACAGCTTTTGCTGTTTCAAGGCAATCACCAGTGATCTCAATAACCTGGATGCCTGCGTTATGTGCTACTCTGACCGCCTCTGGCACTTCCGGTCTGATCGGATCAACAACGCCAATCACACAGAGAAAACTCATATTGTCAGGAAGATCATTTTCTTTAAAGCTATCAGACATAGTTAATACAATGCAACGCATTGCTTTTTCTGTCATTCCTTTAATATATGATCTGAGTGCGTCCTTTTTAGTTTCTCCGAACTCGTCTACGTAACCATCAGGATGAACAAAATGAGTACATCCATCAATTAACTTCTCTGGCGCACCTTTATAAAATGTTACAGTATTTTCACCATTGTCTACCATAATGGCCGAATATTTATTTTCACTACTGAATGGCTGTTTTGCCTTGACTGTAAATCTATTCTTAACACCGGAAGCATCCGTTGAAGAATACATACCAAGTACGGCGCGATCAATAGAGTTACCGCCAGTAATATTTCCATTAGAATCAAATTCTGCACTGTTATTTAGGCAAATATTATTCATAATCAAATCATTAAGCACAGATTTTGAATTCATAATATTCTCACACAATCCGTTTACCATTGTCTTCGGAGTCATTACTCCAGTGGTGAGGGTTCCTGTTTTATCAGTACAAATAAGATTTACGTATGCAAGCTCTGGAATCTTTCCTGGATTTTTGGCCAGGATATTAAATTTTTCCATAGTACTTACATTTTGCTTTGTAACAAGTTTAATAATAAGTGGCAATCCTTCCGGAACCGCAGCTACAATAATCGTTAGTGCATTTGCAAAGTTCTGTGCGATTTTCTGTACGATTTCAAGAATATCTCCTGAAAAATATGAGCCAAAACCACCAACATTCATAATTCCGGATACAGTCATGACAATAAAAGCAAGAACTGCTGCGATTGTTCCCCACTTGGAAATAAAATTGCACAGATTATCAATCGCAATATCAAGAGCTGTTTTGGGAGCTTCAAGAGTTTGCATTTTAACAAGCGTATCGCCATTAACTGTGTTTATACCGACAGCCGTTACAAGCATTTTGCCTTCCCCGGCAACTACTGTAGTACCTGCAAAAAGGTAGTTTTGATTAGTATATGTATCTGTAGATGTTGATTTGGTATAAACGAATCCATCTATCGGAGTTTTAACGCATTCTTTTGTTTCACCATTGATGGCCGCATTATTTACAGAGATTTTTCCTTCAACAATATATCCATCTGCAAAGATTTCCTGGCCAGTTCTAATAATGACGAGATCTCCAACTACAATATCATCTTTATTAATTGTTTGTAGCTTCCCATCTCTAATTACATCGCAATATCGCACGGATGTTTTAGCTCTTAGCTCTGCAGCTGATTTCTGAACACCAAGTCCAGTCTTAATTGCCAAACCAGTAACAATGGCAAGAACTAAGAGGATCATAATTGGTTCGGATAACTCCGCTACACCTAATATTCCAAGCACAAGTTCAAATACAGCGATAATAATTAAAATCAATGTAATTGGTTCTGTCAGTGCTTCTTTTGCAAAATGATACCATTTCTTTTGTTTCGGTTCAGGAAGCTTGTTACTCCCATGTAATCTTCGGCTCTCTTCAACCTGTTCATTTGATAAACCGTTCTTCATTTAAAATTTCCTTTCTATTTCTTCTAATATTCTGCAAAGCTTTCCCAGCTTTCCAGTAAATTTATATATTATCATCACTACTGCGTACATAAAGGTTATAAAAAATACTATGAAAACTAATATTCCCATTAATACCAATACAAAGTACGCAGTAAGTAATGTAATATTTAACAATTCTGTGATCAACATCATGCCTTAAGCATTGCCTGTAGTTCCTCAATAGACTTTCCGGCAAGCTCTTCATTCTGTTTGCGCTCAATCAGTTCAAGCAGTTTCTGATTGTATTCTTTTTTGTCTTTTGCCTGAAGACGCTCTTCAATCTCTTCCTGCTTAAATTTAACAATATATTTTACAATCTGAATCTTATTATCAAGTTCCTGATCTTCTGCTGTTTTTACCTGAAGAAGACTCTCTTCGTCATTCTGTTTTTTCTGTTTATTAAGAGATTTGAATACAGAATCAAGATCCTGCAATTTCAGATCCCAAAGATCCTCGACAGAAATCATTCCTTTAAATGGGAAACGATATTTTCCCTTTGTAGCTGCTTCAAAAATGTTTGTGATTGTCATAATCTTATCTCCTTTTTATAATATTGATATAAAATTTATTAATAACAGTGTCAAATTAGAATTTAATCTTTAATACTCTTTCTGTATTTCCTTTGACTTTTACAATTAAATCATTTCTCTTTGTAAAACTAAATCCCACACCAGAAAGTTGATCATCTACATCTTTTACATGCGCTTTTGCTCCAAGTGCTTCAAATACTCTTTTGTGTTTCTCAAGGTCTGATTTAAGAAATTCATTATAAAATCCATTAGGCTCTTCTGGATTTATACAATCTTTTAACATAAAGAATAAATGCTGATGTCCAATTCCCTTCTGTTCATCCCAATAATTTGGAGAATAGCATACAACTGATACAGGTACAAACTGAAGAGTTTTAATTCCCCATACATCTTTGCTAACAGTAGCGCAATTTCCGTTGAGTTTATCTACAACTTTAAAGTTTCCATCATTATCAAGAATAACTTCAGCAACATCTACATCTCTACGTACTGGATGATTATATTCATAAGAATGAATTTCTCCATTTACTTCGATCTCGGCTTTAAATCCCTGAGAATTTCTATACGAATACTGGTTAACATAAAATCTATATGTTCCAGGAATCATATTTGCTTTTGATGGAAAAGTAATATTTTCAACTGCAACACCTTTGCTTGCTTTGCACTGCTCAATCGGATGTGTAATATCAATGTCAAGATTTCCATTTGTACGTCTTGATACCTTATGACCAAAGTAAATGTGATCCCCGTCTCCCGGCTCTACGCAGTGAGCATCAAGATCTGAATTATCTTTTCCGTCTCCGTCATTCCACTGAATGGAAAATCTTACAATACCTGTTACAGATCCACCGGCTGCTTTTACATTTTCCTTGATATCGGAATCAGTAATATTTCCGGTATAAGCCCAAGAAAAACCATTATTCCATTTAAACATTGTCTTTGCTTCTTTGTTTTCTGGGGCAATCAAAGATACCATATTCTGTACATGTTTGTTCTCAAGATATACTTCGAGTTCCTTTGCAATTGGAAGCACATTCTTAATAAAGTCTTCTACAGAAATCTCTTCTACTCTCGTAAATTTCTTTGGATCAATAGCTACTTCACTTTCCATCTCATCAAAAAGATCCATAGCTCCGGAAATTCTCTTTGCTGAATCTTTGTTAGAGAACAGGATGTTATTTACAGTAATATCATCCAGCGTTGCAAATCTTCTCTGCAGTGCATCCATATATCCAAGTTCTGTAATAGTTTTCTTTGCATCTTCTAGCATCTTTTTAGTGAAAATTGCTTTCGGACGTTTGTAATTTGCAGGAGCTACGATTTGTTCATATTTCTTTACTGCTGTATCAAGTTCCATTCCTTCAGAAATATTTACAAGTAATGTTCCAATACTGTGGTTACGAATCTTGCCAATAACAGCCCCAGCTTCAATAGATTTCTCCCAGGCATACAGATCTTTTTCTTTGCCTTCATACATTTTGCTGTACTCTTTCTGATATCTTTTAAATTCAGTAAGAGGTTTCTTCCACTCCGCTCCCTTGTATAATGAATTCTGCGCGATCAGCTCAAGAACTGTTTCTGTCGCTTCAATAGAAATCTCATCTAATGATCTTTTAAATACATGTTTGATTGCATTGTAATTTCCTTTTACAGTATCTTTAGTTTCATATCCTGTATAGATGAATTTCTTTGGGATATTCATAAAGAAATGATCGTATGTATTAACCTCTCCGGTTGGAAGCATTTCTCTGCTTTTCTTTGTTCCGATCACAGCTTCGTCTCTTACATACACTCCGTTAACATAACACTTCTTAATATATAGATCCATTACTTTTGCTACTACTGAATATATTCCGTCGTTGATATTAAGGTTCCAGATAGTATCTACTTTCCCATCTTTAATAGTTACTACATTGCCAAGATCCCTAATAAAATGCCTGCAGCAGCTACAATCATATTTTCTTCTCTTTCTGTAAATTTCATTTGTTCCATCAGGAAATGAATCAAGATACAAATTATAAAACATTTCTGGATCCACATTAACAGTAAATAATACTTTTGCATCCTTTGTCATCTCTGTAAAATGTTTCTGCATCTCTTTTACAAACTCTGTAAATTTCATGTTTTTCTCCCTTTCTTTTAAATACATCATTTTAAGTAAAATTTATATTTTACAGTATTGAATGATATTAATATATCACTTTTGACTCTCTGTGTCAATATCAAATTTATTAATAACATTCTCAAAAGTAAACTTTATAACTGACAGTATTCATCTTCACTAATAATAGGAATATTTAATTCCGCTGCTTTCTTATTTTTACTAGATCCACTTTCCTTATCATTAGTAATCAAGTAATCTGTTGCTTTTGTAACTCCAGACACAACTTTCCCTCCTTTCGATTCTATGTCTGCTACAAGTGCATCACGGTTTGCGAATTTCTTCAGCTTGCCAGTGATACAGAATTTCTTTCCTTCTAACGATGTGTTTGCAGCTATACTTTCAACTGTATTATCTTGAAATGTAAATTGCGATGCTAAAGCGCATACATAATCATAATTCTCTTTAAAATAATTATGAATTGAGTTATTTCTTTCTACACCCAGTCCTTCAATATGTGTGAAATCATAATTTTCTGCTGCATCAACTATAAATGTATTAATAGGTTCTAATAAGTTTGTTTCTTTTGTCCTTATTCTTTCATGTTTGGCAATATCTTTGGCCGCTCTGCTTCCAATAAGAGGAATGTTCAGTCCCACAATAAACTTTTCAAGAGTTGTGTTCCTGCTGTCATCAATTGCCTTGAGTAAGTTACTGATCTTTTTCGCTCCCATTTTAGGTAAATATGCAAGCTGCTCTTTCTTTTCTTTTAAATGGTACAGATCAATAGGAGATTCTACTAATCCTCTCTGTATCATAAGACTTAATGTTGCCTCAGATAACCCATTGATATCGTGTGCTTTTTTCCCTACGAAAGCACAAAGTTCACCCAAAAGCTTTCCTTTACACTGAGCATTCATGCACATAAGAACTTCAGAGTCTTTTTCTTTTACTACAGATACCGGCTTACCACAAATCGGGCATACTTCAGGGATTTGAATAAATCTTATATTGTTCATTATACATACCTCCAATGATATTTTAGATTTTTAGTTTTTAATCCGTTACACATTCTTGCAATGGTGTGTTCGCAATCACCTGTATCCATAGACGCTGAACGAATAGATCTGTATGTCTTACCTGTTTCTTCGCATAAAACGCGCTTCCACGATTGATTATTTGTTGTAGATTTTTTAGCACGTTCTATTCTTGTTCCATATTCTACATTATATTTAGGGGTACACCATTCTAAATTATCAGAACTATTATTCATTTTATTTTCATCTATATGATTTACCTGTGTTTTATGTATAGAATCGTCATTAGTTACAAATGCTGTGGCTACCAAACGATGTATTAATTTGTTTTCAGTTTTTCCATTCTTGCATAAAATAACAAACGGATAATGCTGATTATCTTTAGGTAAATAAATTTTTAATAATCTTTCGCCAGTATTTCTATAACCATTTTTATTTTTTACAATTCTATTCAAACTTTTAACATTACCTAAATTACTTATTTGATAATACCCCTCATATCCTATTATATCTTTCCATATTTCTATTTTTATATTATCCATTTATCATCCACCATTTCTGCTTTTGTAATATATGGAATTACTTGGTTTGCTTTAATTATCCATAATTTTTGTCCAACATAAGGATACCCCAATTTTTCTTTTAATATAGAAAGATTAAATAAACTAGCTTTTGTTATAACACTTCCTTCTATTTCGATAGGTTTAAATACGGCTATCGGAGAAATAATTCCGGTTTTACCAACTTGCCATTCAATATTAATAAGTGTCGTAATATATTCTTCATTATAAAACTTGTATGCAAGAGAATGTCTTGGAAATTTATCCGTCACACCAAGCGACAAACCATAAAGAATATCATCATAAGTTACTACCATTCCATCAATAGGATAACTATACTCTTCTGCAGCCATCCTCAGACATTCAATAGTATCTTCCATTGAATTATGAGTATCTACAGCGTGAATATACGGTACAATATCAAAGCCTAATTCCTTTGCTTTTTCTAATCGTTCATTAAAACTGTTAATCTGTTCCATCCCGGCTGGAACTTTCCATACAACAAATTTTACATGGCGTTGTTTTGCGATTTTACTGTCAAGCTGTCTTACGGATCCCGAAGCAAGATTACGTGGATTTTTATATTTGGCATCCGGATCTTTAATCTTTGCATTGATTTTTTCAAAGTCATCATATGTAATAATTGCTTCTCCTTCAATTTCTACATGTCCAGGAAGATTGATATGGAGAGGGATATTATCAAATACCTTTGCATTATGTGTAATTAATTCTCCTACCGATCCATTTCCACGTGTCTCAGCGCGAATTAATTCTCCGTTTTCATATGTAATAAGACAAGTTAAGCCGTCCATCTTACACATTAATACAAATTCCTTATCTCCAATGAATTTCTTTAACACATTTACATCTTTCGTTTTATCTAGCGACATCATAAGATGACTATGTGCTGTCTTCACTAATTCACTTTTGACCTCACATCCTACATGCTGCGTAGGAGAATTGCTTAATATAATTCCAGTTTCCTTTTCCATATTTAAAAGTTGATCATATTTCTGATCGAATTCAAAATCAGATATCAAACTTTTTGATTGATTATAATATGCATCGCAATACTTATTTAACTCTGCTACGAGTTCTTTCATCTCATTTACTTTATTCATCTTCATTATATATAATCACTCCAAATTTATTAATAATAGTCTCAATCAATTAAGAAAATCAATATTAACAATCCAGGAATCTCCAGTAAGCTCAATAGACTCTTCAATATCAGGGTCACATTCTGGTATCTCATACCGAATTTTACATTCATTGAGATCAATATTTAATTCCGTTCCATTTGCACAAATACTCATAATATCTTGTGTTGAGAATTCAATATCTCCAGGCGTACATGACATATGTGATGATATAATATCATTACTGATAGTCATATGTACTGCAAGCAACTTACCTGGATCCTCTGCTGCAGCCATAAACGCGTTTTCAATGTCTTCAATTGTCACAGTGTTAATCATTTTTCATTTCTCCTTGAATTATTATTTATATAAAATTTATATATTACACTATCAAAGTATGCTTTGACGACTATTTATAAATAGTCGCCAAATTGCCTTATAAAAAACGATGGAACTATTTTTGCTCCATATTGATTAATAATCTCATCCTGATATTGTATTAAGTATTCCTTTGGAGTTAATTTTGTTTCTTTTGTTCTCTTTTTAACAAAGTCTATTCTGCCAGAATCAATAATTGAATTAGGTGTCACAACATTGTTAATATGAGATAACGATTTGGTAATACTAATATACGCAGAATTTCTTGTTGCAGGGCGATTATAGCAACTTTTAAATACATCAATATGACCTGACGAATCAATAAGTGACAATACCCTAGTACTTGTTTCATATTCATAAGTATTTGCACTTTTTAATATAATGTTAATAAGAGCATCAGACAACATTACTACTCTTCCGGATGTAAGCTTTGCCTTTTTATTTTGTATATCTACATCTTCTAAATGAAGTTTGTATATATCTTCGTATTTATTTCCTCTTCCAAATTCAAATAATGCAAGCATTGCGTACTGATCACGCGGCTCTAAATTAATAATTGCAGTTAATAACTCGTCTTTTGTTACTATTTGCATTTTTTGTATCAATTTATTTAAACATGCATTTAGTTCATCCCTTTTAAATTCCTGGAAATGATTTTGGCAGTCTCTAACTAATCCCCTATTAATACAAAATGTTGTATAAGATATAAATACTGTATTAATTGTACTTAAAGTATTAGCTGAAGAAATATTCCATAATTTATACATATTTGATATATCTACAAATGTAAACATGCATAAATCTTTATTTAATTTCTCTTCATACGAAGTGGTTCTTTCAAAAATCGATTCAAGAAAAATTCTATTTATAATAGTTGTTTTTTCTTTATAATCAATGTAGAGCTTTTTTATATCGTGATTATACATTTTACACCTCTTCCTGTATTATTTCTTTTATCTTTTTTATAGCCACTTTCCCTGTGCTCTGAATTACTTGAGTTGGAAGTTTATTTTTGTTTTCAAATACTTTATGAATATCATTTACCATATTATCCTTTGGTTTACCTTGATAAATATAGAATACAGATAAAATTATCAATATATCTCTTTTGGTGTATTCCATGCTTAAAAAGGTGTTATCGGCTTCTGTAAGTATATTAAATTCTTCAATCAACTCCTTAGAAACAGATATTTTTAATTTGCGTTTTTCATCATTAGTCATAAAAAATCTTGAATGGAAAAATATTTTACGAAGCACATCTGAAAAAGTTGCAAAATCTATCGGGGTCTGATATCTTCCAATCATTCCATATATATTGCATAGGCTATTTTCATTGATTGTCTTTGTAATAATATTTGCTAAATCACTAGAATTATATGAATTAGTATTAACCTTTGACATTTTTGTTTTCTGTGCCTGCTGATAAATATACCTTTGAGATTTTTCTACATTAAAATTGGTAATACGAAGTTCCATTTCTTGATTACATTTTGGATAAGAACGTTTCGCTCCTAATAATGCCAGGTAACGATGATATCCATCATTAATATCAAATGCATCAATATGATAAACAATTAATTGCTTCTGTTTAGAATCATAGTAAAAACTTGCTTCATTATCTTCATTTATATTTTTAGGAATATTTAATGTAATATCTGAAGGAATATAACTTTCTCCTATAATGTCTTCCTTAATAGCATTAACAGCTTTTTGATCAATAGTAATTTTATAAAAAGATTCTTCGTTTCTTGTTACTTTTGTCATTGCTCGCTGAGTCTCTGGATTATAATTGATTAATCCTTTATTCATAAAATAATATAATTGATCAGAGTCAATTTTGCCAATCCACTGATCATCTGCAATTTCAATCATATCAAATTTTAAGGGCCATTCTATTTCTTTTTCCATAGGATCATCGTCAAATTTAGATCCACTATAGTCATGAATTTCCTTTGAAGTAAAATAATCTGACAACTTATTTAAACCTTTTCCGTTTCCATTATTTATCTTAATTTGACTAAGATAACTATCCAGCATTACAAATAGTTCTAAATCAGATGCTTCAATCAAATTTTTTCGAGTAGATGTATATTCAGAAAATTGAAGTTTGGTAAAATTATAAGTATTTTCAGCATAATCATACATTGCCTGCTCTAAAGACTTATCATTTAATAAAACTCTAATGAACCTTTCTTCCATATATTTAATCAATACACTTCGATCAACTAACATCTTGACCACCTCTCTTTTATTTTAGTATTGCCTTGGAGCAAATTACGCTCCAAGACTCTTTGACATATAAGTTGCTGCCTTTTTCCTTGGGTTATCAGATCTTGTGATGTACAAACTAGTTGTGCTTATACTTGAATGTCCGACAGCTTCCTTTGTAGCTTCAATATCCTTTGTTTTCTTATAATAAAGTGAAACAAATGCAGCTCTTAATTTATGTGGAGATATTTCGTAACCTAAAGCAGCTTTTGAATATTTCTGTACGATATCATATATTGTTCGAGGACTTATCCGATTTTTCTTTGCAGATATAAAAAACGCATCTTCTTTTATTTTAAAAGATTCTAAATATTGATCTCTATATTTTAACCATTTCATTAGAATTTTTTTTGTCCCAGGAGAGAAAATATATACCTGTTCTTTATCTCGCTTGTCAATAATAGTCAGTTTCCTTTTCTTCCAATCAAAATCAGTAACATTAATCTCACTTAAAGCTGTATTTCTCATTCCAGTAACCATAAATAAATGCAAAATTGTATAATTTCTTGCTTTCCAGATATCAGCAATATTATCATTTCCAACTTCTTTAAGGATTTTATTTAAATCATTCATTGAAAGGAATATTCTTTTTACTGAATCTTTTCTCATCGGTCGATCAATAAGATCCATTGGATTTCCATTGATAATTCTTCTTTTGTACAGATATTTAAAATATTGATTAAGTGCACTACATGCAGCTTTTGTATAAGCTGCAGATGCTTTTTTTATTTCTCCGTTTTTGTTGATATATTGAATACTATTTAGATATTCCTGTATGTCTATATCGGTTATTTCTTCAATATAATCTTTCCTTGAATATTCAATAAAATTCTGTATGTATCTAATATATTCAATACATGTTTTAGGGCTTTTTGATACTCGAATGTTATTATAGAATTGCCTTACATTATCTGGCAGTTTAAGTAACATTGTCTCTATCTTTTGATTAATTTGAAGTTCATGCTCTAACCTGCCATTCATTCAGCATTCTCCTTTCACTTCTTAATATACTTATTAATGATCCTCTTCTCCAATATTTTCCCAGAGTCCCGGTACCATGGCAAGATTACTCCGCAATATTCCTGTACTCTCATAGAGTATATCTCGCCACATATCATAAACACAATCAATCCAATTGCAGCAATCAGTCCTCCGTTGGCCACAATACATAATAGCAGGCATGGTACAACCCAATACCAGTTATATGAGAAATGGCACCATTTAACCAGCCACTTTTCATTCATCATATCAAAACGTCTGATCTCATCCTGAGATAAAGAAGTCTTTGGAGGATTGGCAGCTGCCTTGCGTCTCATCAACTCCGCATATCCAACCGTTGGTTCATCCGGGCTGGTATACTTTTTAACATCCTCCTGCATCTGCTTAATTCTGCGTTCTTTCTCTTCTTTTTCTCTTCTTAGTCTAGGATTATTTTTATATCTAAATTCCTCATATGTGTTTCTTATTAACTGTTCTATCTGTGGAGGAGTTCCTGATTTAGTACAAATTTGATTATAAATATACTTCATCTCTTCAAGCTCTATATATGCTTTAGGGACACTATAACGTTCGTAATAACTTTTCATACTTTCTGTTTGACGTTTTGCTCCTTTTACAGCATCTTTTACATATCGCACATAGTTTTCGTAATGTTCTTTATTTGTTATTATATAATTACCAGCGTGAACAACACAGTTGCATTTTGCATTTGCTTCTTCCGGAGTAAGATTGTTAACAATATCCTCACACTTTTTAATAAGATCATCTGTAGAATCTGCATACTCCTTATAATTCTGCGCGTCTTTAAAACTCATAATCATAAGTGTTTACCTCCTTCCTTTTGTAAGCAGTTCTATTATTTGCTTTGATTTTCCGCAGCAATTTTTATTTTTAATTGTTACAAATATTCTTTTTAAAATCTATAACAATCATTACAGAAGAATAATGCCCTTTTTCTGTTTTAACTTCCCATCAAATCATCTACTGAATCAAAAAGTTTCAAATCATCATGTATGTTTTCATGAATCCCATAATTATAAGCCCATTTTCCAAGATATTCAACAACTTCTTTCCTGTTCTGTAAATAATCTTCTTTACGCATCTTTCTAATGTTAGACAATCGGTCACGTGCCACTGATCCGTTCCTAGCAAAAATCACACCATGTAATTTATCATCAGAAATATTTAATAAATGGCATGGATACCAAGATTCACCAATCCTAAATTCATACATATAATTATAATTTCCATTTGCTTGTTCAACAGTCATTTTAACCACCAACCTTGAAATAACTTTATTTTAATTTATTTCTTAATATCCAACAAAAATCTTTCGAATCTAATAATGATCCATCAAATAATTTTGTACCTTCTTCATCATCGTTATAAATTATCAATGAACCATCAAATCCTACAACAACATATTTCCCATTATATTGTTCCATATCAATTAATTTCCATTCATTTACTTTATATTGAGTTCCATCATCCATAACGTCTACATATCCATCATATGAAAACAATGGAATACCAAACATATCTATAATACTTTCCATAATCTCTCCTTAAATTCAGAATTTGTAATGTGGTTATTTTGAATCAAATTCCATTCTGCTACAATAGTTGGGATTCCCTCATTCTTAATCTGATCTTCATTCCAGAAATAGTCGCAACAATTAGTAAAGCCCATTACCAATCCGTTTCTTTCACAATTAAGATTACCATGTAAAATTTTTTCGCTTTTATAATTTGGACATTTTAATCTTCCACTGCGCCATCCACCGGATAAAATTGGTTTAGCTTCACAAATTGAACAAGGAACTGCATCATCTAATGTCAACACATATACCACCTCATGAAAACAATCTTTCATTGCCAAATATTTTCTTTATCATATTCAATATTTAGTTTTACAAAATCTGTTCTCATCTCATCTCTCATTTGAGCCATCATATCAAGTTGTGTATACGAAATTACTTGTCGTGTTTGTTCTAATACCATATCCATTTTAGGAATATAATACAAATACACTATTGTATCTTTATATCCATTAAATTTCGCCCACAATTCTATTTTACTTTCAGAATTTTGAGTACATACATGTTTATATCCTTTATCAATCAAATCTTGTTTGTTCAAATTATCATCTCCATTTACCGTTTGAAAACAATTTTTCAACCTCGTTTTGTTTTATACTCTGCGTATATTGATTCTCCATTGCATCCTTTATATAGTTTCCGTAAAGCAGATCCCAATCCATCTTCCATATCTTTGTCTACTTGTTCATATGTTTCGAATGCTTCGCCCAAAATGGCTACTGCCTCAAATACATAATTTCTAACCTGTTGTAATTTTCTATCCGTAAAATAAATATTTTGTCCCATTATTTCTCCTTTAAATAGTTATCCATTTGCCTTAATTCCAAATAATTCACAAAAATCTTTATCTTGAACAATATCAACAATTTTAAAATATCTTCTTGCTATCTCATTAAACATATCCATTTGACAAATTGCTTCCGCTGCTTTAGGATGATTACTTTCTATAAAAGTTTTGTATTCCATCACTAAATCAGAAAATAATTCTTTTTCATTTTCTATTTTACAACTCATTCTAATATAGCTATTATAACATTCTTTCAATTTATCATTTGGAATACCTATAAATAGATTTTTTCTTCTCATAATATTCTCCATTTCTACAAAAGTTTGAAAGTTAAATTTCAATCTCTTTTTGGTAAATCACCGCCAGTAAAAATCTGACGGTCATCTAAAACTTCCATTGCTTCATTGATTACAAAACCATTGGGATATAATTTCTTTTTCTCTATTACAAAACTATGAAGCTTATCTTCGCTTCCAAACCATTTGTACAAGTCTATTTTACCAGTTCCATTTGGATCTGGAACAGAATACGTTAACAAAAAATTATTCATAATAATATTCTCATTTACTCTACTCATTTTTTCTCCTGAAACTATTCTTTCATTTAAAATTACACAACCTATTCTGATTTCTCTTTCGGAAATACATCCTCTTCTCTTACCTGATATGTGAAGAATCCCATTGAGGACGGAAGAATCCTGAAATAAAACACCTCATCATCTTCCTCTGTCCATGTTTGTTGCAAAAATATTTTTGGACAACGCTCATTCAACGCAAACTTTTCATCAGAGTCAGAGTAAATAACATAAGAACATAAATCTCCCGTATCAGTTTTAATTCTCTTCATTTCGTCATAGATAAATCTGGTTCTGACATATCTAACTATACTATATACTTGTTCTATTTTAAGATTTGGAAATAAAACTCCAATTTGCTTATAAATCTTATTCCACAGACATGTATGGTACTTACTATCTAATTCAACTGGTATGTCGATATAACCGCTGCTACGAACTGACAAAAATCGGTACACTGCATCAATTATTTTCTCATCTCTAACCGGAGGAATTAATTCTGCATCATCTGGAAAATCAAATGGCAAAAGGTTTGATTTTTCCTGATTCTCGAGATCATGTTTTACCATGCTCAAGAACTCCTTATATCCGTATTCTTTCAGCATCTTATTTTACCTCCATCTTTTCTTTGTAATCATTCAGAGCTTCCTTGAATTTTCTTTCGCAAATATTGTTTTCACAATCAATATCACTATTTAACTCAACGTCTAATTCTCTTGGACTGTAAGCACGATAACGGTTTTCAATAAACCATTTTGCTTCTTTGATCTCATAAATAGTTTCCATGGCTTTTTTCATGCGCTCCGGCATTTTTTTTCTGCCTTTAGATTCATGAAAATTAATGCAACTGTTTCCATACTCGATCATCTTCTTACGGATATCCTCAGCCCAGGCAATCTGTTTTGGACTGCCAACCAGTTCTGGTAATTCTTTACACATAATTATTCTCCTTTTCCAAAATGATATTTTAGTAAACATTCCACAATGGGGGCTATTAATAGAACTATTAAGATAAACATGACTTACTTAGTATATCTTTATTCAATTTCTGAAAACTCTGCGACTTTATCTAAGTCAAATATCACCTTGATATATCTTTGACCGTAATAGATTATTGGTACGCTTATACCCGTCGCCAAACAATGGTTACTTAAAATATTCATTACGTCTATATTTCTATTTTGATTGATACATACATATGCTATTTTCTTTCCTGTATCATCGATTCCTGAACATGTTACTTCTGTGAGAAACCCTTCGCTTTTACTATAAAGTGAAATATGCAATTCTTCACGTTGATTGTATGGGTTAATAGTTCTTGTTTTGAAATAACAATCTTTGTATACTTTTCCGTCATTTGTCGTTACTTCTAAAAATTTCAAATTAATTCACCTCGTTTTATTCTTCAATAATCTCTCCATCCAAATTTTTATAGCTTTCCTTATATCCATATTCCCTAAATTTCATAGTGTCTTTACATATAGGGCAATACAGATCTTTTATATGTCCTTTTTCCCTTTGTGATCCATGTATCCTGGGCAGCGGCATCTCCAAGCCGCACTCAGGACATACAAATAATGACATTACCATTGGTTTTCTTTTATTACATGCCATGATTCCAACTCCTTCCTATATTGCAGCAAAACCAAATTCTTTTAAATTTAATTTTTGTTGCCTTGGAAGATATGCAGATCCGGCTTTAATACATATTCTTTTTACCTCACGATCAGATAGCACACGAATCACTCTCATATTTCCTGCAATAATCCATTCGCCTGTCATATTTGGAGAAGTTTTATATCTGTAGAAGCCATTTACTGGTACATGATCAAGATCCGCTTTTATTGGATTAAATTTTCCATTTTTCTGAATCCCATTTTTATGGGCTTCTAAACAATAATTAATATCAGTCATATACTCGACCTCAGCCCATACAGTATCGTCTCTCATATAACATATTTTTCCATTTTCTTTTTTGCCAATATGTGAAACATATGGAACTGTATCGTTGATATGAAATCCAGGTCTAAATTTTAATGGTCCGAGTTTACTCTTTACTTTTCCATTATTTGTTCTCTGTCCGCATACAGCAATTAACCATTCCCCAATCGGAATTGAATGATCTGCATTTACATAGAGCGGAAATAACTCTCCTGGACATGTCTTTTTTATACGAAATAATTTATATCCTATAGCTGTATTCATTTTATCACCCTTTAATTTTAGTGTCAACATAAAATTTATTATTAACAGTATCAAAGCACACTTTTACTTGCATCTTTCATTAATATAAACCACTTTACTTTTGATATAACATTTATGACAAGATAGACAGCTTTTTGCACCACAGTTAATTTCAATATTATTTGCTTCGATGTATTCTTTCGTATATACTGTAAATATTTTGTCAATAAATGGATATTTATTTAATTTGTTATCACATTTATTAAGATATGGACTACTGTAAACAATCTGTAAATTGCGCGGCTTGCTTTCTCCATTATTAATTGCTTCGGCAATAATCCATGGATTTTTTGTCCATAACGCAAACTTGACATGTTTATTTCTTTTACAGATTCTAAAATAATTTACAATCTGAACTTCGTTATTTAAATCGCCAAAACTTTCGAATCTAAAAAACGCTGCATTAATAAGAGGAATTTCTTCGTCGGTAAGTAATTTAGTAGTCAAAATTTCCGTATTCTTTTTCAAACATTTTTCTAAATTTTTATACATTTTCATCTGCCTTTGAGCATAGCAATGAGAACATACAAGATTTGAATTTTCTACACGACTTAAGCAATTCTTGTTACATAAACATGATGTTGATAAACTCTGCATACCACTCATTTTCCCAGAATGTTTTAAAGTATAATGCACTCCTGTCAATTCTTCTGCATTATCAATTGTTAGAAAAGTTTTTCTTTTTGTATTTCTCATATCATCAAATCCTTCCTATTTTATGTATTAAAAAAGGACCAACACAAAAATGTGTTGATCCTTAACCCCATTATTTTATCTTTTGTAATTTCTCTTTGTTACTTTTTAGAGTGATGTGTATATTTCTTGATCTGATTTCTCTTGCATAATCGGATCTTGACGCTGTACACCCCGGCAGACACTTGAGCATAAGTCCAATCAGGTGTAATATACGAGTTTACATAATCATAGAATGGAGCCTTCTTAATTTCCTTTAAATATCTGCAAGATATGTACTCCCTTGCCGTTTTCGTACTGTTACACCAAATCGCCTCTGCTCTAGTCCATCCATTTTTTGTCACAATTATTAATTGTTTCACATACATCATCTCTCTTCCATATAGTTTTTGCGTTCAATAAAAAAGCAAACATTTGTTCGCTCATATGCTGAACAAATATGTTATATCACAATTATTTTTACATTGCAATATAAATCGAACATATTTTTGCTTTTTACCATAAATTACCAATTTCTATACCAATTTATGGTAATGAGATGATACTTTTCTCGAACATCTATTCTCTTATACTCTAAGTCTATGTATACATTTCTTTAATTGTTCCATATATTATATGAAATTCTTCAGGAAGCCTGTTACGATAGAAGCTACGGCTTCCTGAAGCAATATCATATAATGTTGAATTGAATACTTCTTATATAAGAGCAGTGTATATCTGCAATATAAATTTTCTTTATTTACTTTCCGTAGATTTCTTTCATTCTAAGACCAAAATCAAAGTGATTATCTTCGATGGTCTTTTTGAGAAAAGCAAATAATTTATAATACTCTCCAGTTTCTCCATACTGATCCGTAAGCATTTCAATAAAATATACTCCATCCAGTCCGTACATTCCATTTGCTCTACAATTATGGAACTTTACCATATTCATTAATGTGTAATAAGATCCTGCTCCCTTGTAAGCATTTTTCCACTCTTTGCATTTCGGTGTCTCGAACGGAAGTTTATACTGTTTTGCAAATTTAACTAATCTTTTTAATACTAAGTAAAGCTTCATATAATTTGTATCAGGTGTCATATTATAAACTACATTATATGCAACATTATCAAATGGTATTAAAACTTTCTGATAAATATCTTCTACAAAAATATTTTTTCCACAGATCCGTTTATAAGGAGTTCCCTTACATTTTCTAATAGGAAGTTTCTCAATATATTTCTTTAATTTCGTTTTATAATCTTTAATCAAATCTACAACTACCTGATCATTGAAGAAACGTTTTCTCTTATTGAACTCTCCCATATCCCTTTCCTGCAGCTTTCCTAATACTCTGATTTCTTCGAGAATCATATCAAACTGATACATATATCCGTAGTTATCATTGAGATAAGCATCATATCCAAATCTCTTTCCATCGTAGCTTTCATAATTCAGCATACGGAACATCTGCGCCATAACCCATCTTCTGTGTAATTTTGAATTCTTAACATATCCATCAACGCAAACCTGATTAAGTAACACTTTTTCGTCTGGAGTAAGAGCAGAATTGGTTTTGATATTATTTCCATCTCCATCAAATACGGGAACTCCATTTTCATCAATAGTAATATTGATCTTAGCTCCAGGCTGCAGTCCCTCCGGAAGAGAGATGCTGAAATATTTACCAGTGTTCATTCCGGCTGCCTTTAATGCTGCTACTCTGTTTTCCTTGTTATTCTTTCTGTTGTTCATCATATCCTTATTCTCCTTTTTATTTGATTTTTCTTCAATATATCTCCAACCAGCTACATAAGCATCTGTATAATTGCGCCATATGCAATTTCCATATTTCCCTTTTATCATCATGTCTTCCCTGATTGTTCCGTCAGTCATAATGATTTCTACTATCTCGTATAATGGTGGACGATTTCCATCAATTGTATAATTTCTAATCCATTCTGACATATAAGTTATCCTTTAAATATCGTTTGTATAAAATTTATTTTTAATAGTATCAAATTATCATTTAACATCAATCCACTCTCTCATGATAATGAGATCTTTGTCTTTTCCCTGATAATACCAATGGCCACCCATAATCTCATCGTCCCATACAAGATATCCAGCAAGAGAAGCGCACAAAATAAAAGCTTCAAGTTTTGCTTTTGCAATATCTCTAGGATCTCCGGTTACTCTCTGTTCCATTGTCAATTCTTCTTCCGGCAGAGCTTTGAAATATGATTTATCTCTAAAGCTTTCAGTTTCCTTTGATGGATTCGAATATTTGTAATTACGGTATAAATTTTCAATCACTTCAAGACAATATAAAGTAGCTTCTTTCTGTGTTTTAAATTGCTTGTCTAAAATAATCAAATTTTCATTTGAATCATATTCTCCGTTTTTTACAAAATATGATCCTCCATTTCTTATGGATTTCTTTTTTAAATCTACTTTGAAAATACAATTTCTGTTAATGTCGATAAGTTTTAAAAGTTTAGTATATATCGTCATATCTGTTTCCTTTCTATTTCCTTATCAACTCTGTATTCATGGAATATTTCTATAATCGTTTCATATTAACCAGATTCAGGATGACTCAAGGCGGCGGACGTGAAGTGATAACGAAATGATCCGCCGCTGAGTCATATCTTAGCGGGTTAATTGAACTTCGAATACCTTGTTGATAACCGTTATTCTACGTTTTTTATTTTTCTATTTCTTTTATGTAAACTCAATATCTCTGGATCATTACTATACTTGTCTCATATTAAGCAGTGCATACGAAGGCAGATTCTGAGGCGCTCACCCTGGTCAGGGAAGCGCCTCCTTGAAGATGCCTTCCGTTCTTGCCTGCTTATTTGAATAATAATATCTTGTTTACATTCCATTGATCTATGGATTTAATATACTCAACAATTCTAGTACATATCTATAATCGTTTCATATATGCAGCAATGATCCTGGTAGTGGATCATGAGCCGGAACGGTAGTCCGGCGTTTGATCCATAAACAGGAGTTGATGCTGCGTAATTGAATTGAATTTGCTTTGTATATCCTGAGTGTACTCCCATTTGATTAATTACTTATTTTTCCATTCAAACCAGCATCCAATAATAGCAATAACATATACTACTATCAGAAACACTATAGATACTTTAAATAACAACTTATCACCTCCATTTAAAATTCCATTCTTAATTCCCTTTCATCATGATTCATAAAATTTTCTGCATCTTTGTAGGAAAAGAATATAGCTACTTCATCATACTTTTCATCCTTGACAAAGATATTCATTCGTGTTGTATACCAATCTTTTATGTACTTTGTAATATTATTTCCGTCTGAATCATATTCGTTTTCTTGGATTACATATTCAACAACTACATAAACCGTTCCTGTATTACTTCTATATTTTAATATAGAGGTCTTGATATCATTGACAGAACTAAAATAAAATGCCATGGCATCAACAAGAGTATCAAATGATTCAATAATCTCTGGCTCCGGATCTGTAACGGTACATCCTTCAACAATTTCAGATCGATCTTTATACCTAAATTCCTTTGAACGTTTTATTACTTCGTATTTAATCATTGTTTATAACTCTCCTCACTGAATAAGCAGATATTCTACTGCGTTCTGAAATTTCTTTAAAAGCTCTTCATTATTTTCAATAAGTTCTCTCTTTGTAGACGCAGTACCATGCTTACTTGCATATCTACTTTTAATTGTTTCCCAATTAATTGCTGGATACATTTCGCTCATTCTTTTATATACAGCTCTGTATGTTTTCATCCCCGCTATTGAACGATCATTATATTTTTCAATGAGCGGCCGAATGATTGCTGTTGTACGATCAATACACAAATCTTTATATTTATCATATAAATCCAGAAGAGTCATCTCAAAAATAGACCTGTATGTTGAACTATCATAAACAATATCAATAAGCGGAACTTTTCCTGTAAGATTATACTTCTTTCTATAATCTTTTGATTCCTGTTCCCACACGACTCCGTATACTGCATTCATCTTCTTATAGATGTGGACCAAAACAGCTGTTTTATCTTTGAACTTACCGGTCTTGACCAGCTCTTCTGCGATAGCATACTGAGCGTTTTTCCATTCCTTGCATTCATCTTTTTGACTGCGACGACTTTTTGCAACAGTTTTCTCTTTTGTTTCGATTGCTGCAGACACAGAATTATTTACTTTGTCCTGGAGCATAAGCTGCGAAAATTTACCCATATTTGTATATAACTGATCGATTTTATTATTTAGCAGAATATTATCATCAATTAACCGCTGCATTTTGTCTATCATGATTTTAATTTCATCTGAATAATCCGGAACATTTATTTCCGGAAGTTGCACCTGTAGAACATTTCCTTTTGCTTTCAGTCCTGGTTGTGTTTCCGATTCTTTATTGAGGAACGCTGCAGCCAGTACATCTTTTGCATGGAGCTGATAATCAATTAGTTTATCTACAAAATCTGGACGTCCTGCCTTCATTGTTGGAGTGATAGAAATTTTTGCCAACCAGAGTGGAAGAAAATCAAGTTCAAGACATAAAATGTTACTATTCGCCTTATCATTTGCAAGGGGGTAAAATTTTACCCCCTTGGAGAGTACAAGATCTTCCTGTATTTTCTTACGTTCATATTTCATTCTATTTTCATTGAATCCCATTCCCTGGCATACCCATCGAACTCCGACATAGACTTTCCCTGTTTCTATTTCCTGTGCAGCTCTCAACTCAGCTCCATTAAATTCTACATCCCTTACTCGTAATTTATTTTCGCTCATTTGTTTTACCTCGTTTATTAGTATTAAGTTTATTATTTGTAGTGTCAAAATATATTATTATTCATCTTCCGTCCTTCAGGCTATCCAACGCAACTTTTAATGCTTCGGTAAGTTTGTTATTTATGCCGGAATCTTTTAATCCTTTTATTGTTCCTTCTAATATTCCAACTGCTTCTTCCGTTTCTTTCTTCATAGCTTCCTTTTCGGGATCGATCCATACAGGACTATCATGTGTTTCTATAATTTCAAGAAGCTCTTTCTCAAATTCATCGTTTGTTTCTATTTCATAATCAAAATAATTACATAAATCTTCGCCACATTTTGTATATTTTCTACTCCAAATACAATTATTACAATCCTTCTCTGGCACATCTTCACAATCATTCATTCTTTTATATTTATGAATAAAATCCTTTGCCGTCATTTCATGTGATTCGGTCAACATAAATAATTCTGCCGCTGTACAATGTGTCTCAATACAATCAGATGTAAAATTTATTTTCTTCATACCAAAGTCAATACAGATAGTACCTTTGTCAATAAGCAGATCAAAGTCCATTATTTTTGTACTGTTATGCCATGTAAATCCAGCTTTATTTAACACTCTTAATAAATCATCACGTTCTTTTTCATTATTATAGGACACATTAAAACTCATATTTATTCTCCTTTACATTTCTCTTACTAAAGCTTCGTATACTGGCCTTGAATATCTTAGTGCATTCTGCATACATTTAAGGCTTTTATATTTGTCAATTTCTTTTACCGTTTTCTTTCTGTTCGCTGTTACATTCTTTCCAGTTCCTCTAAGAATTGTATAATCTTTTCTATCTATAACACACCCTAATCCACCTACTTTCTTTTTACCTGTTTCACAAGCCCTGATACAATCCATCACAAACTCATTTAATGTATTGATATCTTTTTCTACATTGATAATTGGCAATACTGATGTAGCCCATGAATAAGTTCCGTCTCCCTTATACAGATACCGATTAATGCTATTGATTGCTTTCTTTGCTGTAACCTCTTTCTTTTTGATACTCCTAGACTCAATTTCTTTCTGGAAATCTTTTACTCTATTCTTAGACAATGTAATCTGATTACCTTTAATCATGAATCCAAGGAATTTAAACCAACGATCACGAGCAAGAAATTCAACTTTCTTTGGATTTAATTTCATTTGCATTTCATGAAGCTTTGTTGTAAGAATGTCCATTGCCGCATCAATCTCTGGTCCAACATATAAAATATCATCTGAATATCTTACATATATTCCAGATAATTTTGAGATCTCATAATCAATATCAAAAAGTACTGTATCTGCAAGGTAACTTGCTACGGCACACCCCTGTTTTAAGCTCTGATAATGTTCAATAAGATTTCCGTCTGGATCAAAGCACAAATCTGAATGATAATATTTACGAAGTACATTAATGATCTTTGATTTGCCAAACATATTTTCCAAGTAATCAAATTCTTGGTCAATATATGTAATTGGTACCGAATCAAAATATTTACTGAGATCTGCCTTGAATCCGACGTCCCCAATCTCGGGATTTAATCGACTCATTTCTCTTGATATGTTCTGGACTACTTTACCGCAGCCAATTCCTTTCTGGTAACTTTTACATGCCGGATGGATATTCCCTTTCGCCAGTTCAAACAACATATCATTTACTATAGATAAGAAGATCCTGTCTATATTTTCATTTACATATACTGTCCTGAACTCGCCATTATCCTTTGGAATCAATACCTGGTGTGGTGGAGCAATTTCGTAATTATCAAGTAAGATCTGGCCGATTAGCGCCTGTCTATAGATTGGATCACAAAGTTTTCTTAATTCTCCTTTATCAATTCCTTTTCCAACACCTGTTTCTATTGCATATTCCCAACGTTCCGGTTCGATAAATTCTTTAAGCAAAATATCTTTCATGATCATTCATCTCCTTGTTCATTATCTATAAACTCCTGATATGCCTTTTCAATGCATTCATATTGAGTCTTGCCATTTCCTTCACAATATAAAGCATATGCTTCTTTGGCAATATCTTCGGCCTCATGATCTAAAAGATCGTACTGATCTCTAAGCTCATTCTCCATCCAATTTGTAACAAATTCTTCAGCCGCTTTAGCCAATTCATCTGCAGTTAATATATACTCTTTTCCATCTCTTTTAATTTTCATAATATAACCCGTCCTTTTATAATATCAACATAGTCTGCGTAACATTCACGAAATCCACCGTATTTATCAGTATTAAAACACCAATCAAAATCACAATCTTTTTCTGTTACGAGTCTGTACATATATTCTGCAAATTTAGTAATAAATTTTTCATTTTTACACATAGCAGAACGTCCAATATCAGTTAATCCTTTCTTTGCAAACTCTTTGTATAACTCCAACTCCTGATATTCTTCGAACTCTTTACATACTCTATATACTTGCCACATCTCCTGTTCTGTGAGCAAAATATCCTTTCCATTTCTATGAATATACACTTTTTGCATAATTATTCATCCTCGCTTTCGACCTGTTCCACATTGAAATCTATTGACAATTCCGGGAATGCGTTACATAATCTTTTACTCACCTCATCTATTGCTCGATCATATGCAGTATCCTCATCTTTCGCATATACAGAAATAGTTCCGTCACACCATCCATGACATAAGCTCACATAAAAACGATATTTTTTATTCTTCATTATTCTTTCCTCCTTTGAATTTCCTAATTGCTAATCCCAATGCTTCTTTCTGTTTATCAGATATCGGATATTCATATTCCTCCAGAGCTGCGCTTAAATCATCAATGATATATGCTGCTTCACTTTCTGTCATTGTACTATGATAAATCGGATCATCTTTTTCGACTAATTCAATAAGTTTATCTATATTACTATTATTCCAATTCTCGTTATTACATAATGAAAATTTGCTTCGAAGATTGATAGAAGAAAAAACGCATTCATTACAATCTCTGCTGCCACAATTTTTAAGTTTTATAAATCCTTCCAAAAATTCCCTTGCCGTCATTTCTTTATTTTCTGTTTCATTTTCAATTCGAAATATATCCTTTGCTTCAATATTGTAATAATCACAACACCATGTCACTTCTCTTTTTTCATGAAAATGAATAGCATCTGGAAAAGGTTGTGCTCGCGTTATATAAAGTTCTTCCCCGTTCATCCATTTGAACCCTTGTTTCCTAGCTACTTCAAAAAGTTTTTCGCATTCTTCTCTTGTTTCTACCCTTACTTTTAATCCTCTTAAATCAATCATGTTTATATCGTCCTTTCATTGTATATCCCTTATGTTCATACACTCTTTTGAGCATTAATGGATTATCAAAAGCCGGAGTATATTCTTTCGTTTCCGGACAATAACCAAACCATTTACCATGTACATCATGATAAATTTCCATTATTTTCTGTTCCATTTTTACCACCTGCCTTTGTTACAGAATAACCTCGCTTCTGTAATTCTTTAATTAAATCATCCGTATAAGCATCTTTAATTACCGAATCTTCCAGACTTAACACCTCGAACTCACCGTCATCATTGACTATATATTTCCCATTAGAATCTCCAGAAAAAGTGATTTCAAAATCCACTTCAATACCGACTGTGTTTAAAAGTTTTTTTACCTCTTGTAAGTTATCTTCTATGTCTCCTGTAATCTCACACAGATCGTAAACTGCCATTCCACAATGCTTATAAAAATCTGTTACATCTAAATCAAATCCAAATATCTCTGTAGCATTAATTGCTACGATTAATGCTTTTACGTCTTCTTCTTTTACTTGAATATATCCTGTGTTATAATATATCATAACTATGATCTCCTTTTATTTGCTTTTATATAGTGTATGAGTCCCATCTTCATGCCGCTGCCATTCATATCCAAGAAATTCTACGGCTTTCAAAGCGCCATTATAATAGCTCATATCCTGCGGTCTTGCTTCTTTCATATTCGCAATCATCCATCGTTCATTTAACCATATTTCTGTTTGCTGCTTAATTTCTTTATTTGTTCTTTTCATTTTGCAATCCTCCATTTATTCATCAAAAATAATCGTATCTTCGGTACATCCCCAATATGCAGAGTGCTGAAATAAATCGATTAATACTTGAAAATTTGCTTTGTGTATCTGATAAAGATTTCTGTCATCTAAATTAGTATCTTCTAAAAGTCCAACCAATTCATTTGCTTTGACAGCTGATTTAAAAGCAACATCTTCGTTTTCTTGATTAACAAGAAATTGTGTTCCACATGGAAGAAAAGTAATCATATACACATGATCACGCTCCTTTTCTGTTTTTTATCACATCCATTAAAATAATATTTTTTGCAACCAGATCAATATTTGCAAAGAAACTCCCATCTTTAAAATATTTCCAGTCATTTGCTTCACTTGTTTCTTCCATTTCTTCGTCAGATATATTGTAAAGATAATCTTCTCCAATTCTTTCATATCGATTGCAAAGTTCTTTAATAATTTTTCTAATAATGCCTTCAATTTTGCAAAGCACATTGGAATTAATATTACGAATACCAATATTCTCCAATGCAGAATAAAAATCAGCTAAAAAATCAATATGATTAATATAACAGTAACAATATCTTCTATTCATCGGAAGGATTATATCTTCTTGATATTCGCTCATATAAAATTTCATAGTTCGAATTTCTTTTTCTGTTAATTCATCTCCAATCCATTTCATGTCAGTTACATTCGGAAGATTAAATATATCATTGATATTTAAGTTTCCATAAATATTCACTCCATCACTCTGGCAGCCATTCAAACTCCATTGAATCTTAAGATCACTATTAGGAAAAATATTTTTTAAATCTTCCATATATATATCTGTTAATGCTTCCGACCTACAATAATCATTTAAATAATCTTCCTTTGCTTTCTCTTTTGCCTCATCTGAAAGTTCTGAATAAGAATATACATTGTAAATTTTTATTAGATGTTGCATATCATCACCTCACTTTTACAAAATCCTTATCAATGCTTAATCCAAGTGGCGCATCTGAATCATAATGATCAGTTATACCCCAACCATTGTAATAATCTTCATCTTCATCAACACCAACACCACAATTTAAATCAGATACAATATCTTTTTCTGTTGGAAGTTTTGTTTCATATGCTGTATCAATTCCTGCATCTAAAATTTCCTTTCTTTTGGCCGCACATTCTTTTATAAACCAATCAACCTTTTCCTTTCCGGTCTTTGTTAAAATATAGTGCATATCATCACCTCATTTCCTTGTGATTTCATCTAAACATTTTTCAAGATATTCTTTAAATTCTATTCCGACAAATTCAAAAAACATTTCTTCTACTGCTTTTTTATCTTTTGTTTTCTTCCAGATATTAAAAATATCTTGAGCGATTCCTGTAAATTCAAAATCATTTTCTTGAATAAGATCATTTAAAATTGTATCCGCATCACGAATAATCCCTTCAGGCGTATTATTATGTAAATATTCAACTGCTGTAAGCAAATCATTTGTAGTGCAGTACTTCTTTTTACCAATTTTTTCAATGTTATTTACAATATCTGTAATATCATTAAACAGATTCTGTATGTCATTATCCTCTACATTTTCATTTGCATTGTCACTGATATATTTCGCTAGTTCATAAAACATTCTGACCTTTTGATCTTTATTCATCTGTTCAAAAATTCTCTTCATTTCTGCAGTCATTCTTGTCATCATGTCACTTACCTGCCTTTCTTTTCAAATCGAACATATCATATACTGGTTGTACACAACTTATATTAAATCCGTTTTCAAACCAGCAATGATCAGACACTTCCGGGACATCAACTATAATATGGTCCGGATATGTTTCTTTTACGGTACCCATACAAAAATCCTTATCAAATCTACATCTTACAACCTGCCCAATCTTGAATAAATGTGTTAAATCTGACATATTGTTTCTCTCCTATAGATTATTAATTTAATTTTAAACTAATTACGAATAATCAGTTTCCATAAACTCTTTTACTTCATCAGCTGTCATTTTTGTAGCCATTTTATTGATTTCTTTTATATTTTTAATACAAATGTCAACGTCCTCTTGGTCAAAATATTCGGTAGGATTTTTCCAATTTTTTCCACGATTCCATTTCATGTATTCTGTTCCGGACATAATCTTTTTATTATTATAATCAAGGAAAGCATACTTAATTGTTCCATCTGAAAGTACGTCAATAAATAATTTTCCATCATTATTGTCCTGCTGATAAAACATAAAGTTATTTAACGTATAACCATCATTTTCCCAGTCACCATCAATAAATTCTTTTATGATATCAGAACTGATTACACAATCAATCATGTCAAAGTTAGTGTCTAAAATTCGATATAATTTCCGTTCAAATTCAAATGTATACTTATACATATCTTTTAACCATTCTATTCCGTATCTTGCGCGACTTATCATCCGCTCTCCATAATTCCACTGATAATATCTTGCAATCATTTTCTTCTGACCATTTTCCTCATATCTAACAAATATCTGTGATCTCTGTCCCATAAATTACTCCTTTCTTACGGTTTCACCATCCACCGAAAAGGATATCTTTTATTTTTTATAAAGTTCATCGACGACTCTCATGCATTCCATCATCAAACCGTATTCTGTAAAATCTTTAATTTTAATTATACCGGTTTCATCGTATACACTAACCAATAACACATCAGCATTCTCACAATAATCTACTGTTACGCGGGCATCATCTGTATAAGGGTTTGCCTTAAACATTTCATTCATTTTTTCAATCCATGCAGCCATCTTCTTTTCTCCTTTACTTAATTAATTCCTCTGCAATTCTGTATGCCTGATCAATAAGGTTGTCTCCCTCGACAATCTTCATAAATCTGTTTTCCTGGTATGTATTAGTTAATCTCCTTGCAGGTTTGTGTGTAGAAAAATCAGATACAGCATTCACGAATCTGAATACGCTTTTCTCTGTCTGCTGTAGATCCGGTGCGTCCCAGCAATTCATAAGTAACTGTCTATCTTCCTGGATATCCGATGCCTTTCTCTCAGAATCTTTTTTCTCATCAATTGGAAGCAGCTGTTTTGTGAGATTCCACATATCATCTTTTGTAAGAGATTTGCGTTTCATATTTTCAAATTCGCTTTCGAGACTGCCAAGATAGTTTTCTGTATTCATAATAGTCATTCTTGCATCTTCAAGCTTTCCATTGATATTTCCAACATGAGTACAACTCCAAGAACGACTAGCTCTCTTAAGAGCGAGATTTAATGTATTCTGGCACCATACTCTAATCGGAGTAATTGCAACTCGTACAGATCCTTTTCCATCATGTGCATTTGTAAATACAAGATATGGATCAATTTTCTCTCCGGCAAGATTTCTTCCCTCAAGCTTGGCCAACAGCCAGATCTTTTTGCCGCGAGCCAATGCTCCAGCTGTTTCATATTTGACTCCTTCTCCAAGAAGCGCATCTGTAAAAGCAAAGGCTTCATCATTCTGAACCACTTTGTACTTTTCAGTAACAATACCGAGAACAGTTTGATCAATGTCTCTGATATTTGCCTTGAATCCATCAACAAGTTTACCTGAACTAGCAGTTGTAATGTTCTGCTGCACTACCTTCCAATCAAGTCCTGCGAGTTTTAAAGCCTGAGCAGAATCTACTGCTCCAATAACTTCCTTTCCGAGTCCATCCCACGGTGCTTTTCTCGCATCAAACATACTTTCCACATTTGTAAATCTGTTTGTCGTTCTTTCCATTGTTTTGTTCATGTTATTGGTCATCATAATATCGATCTCCTTTTTGTTATATTATCACCAAATTTATTATTAACAATATAAAAACATAATTATTCTGCAATACGCTTTCTCTTATCAAAATCTTTTCCATCCTCGACACCGGAGGCATAAGCTTTTGATGATTCATTTGTTTTACTTTTAATAAATTTTTTACTTGTGTTTTGATTTACATAATCAGTTACTTCATTCGGGACCGAAAGGACAAGCCCCCAGCCAAACTCTTTATTCTGTTCGGCATAAGCTTCTTCTAAACCTTTTACAAATCCCATTCCATAATCTGTATATGATTGAGATCCTTCCGCATAAGTTTTTGTTGATCTACGAAACTCCTTTTCCTTTGACTGAATGCATTCAAGAGCGTACAGAAAAATTTCAGTACATATTTTTACATCATCTGGAAAGCCAATAAAAACTATTGTCCTTGTTCTTGAACCACGTGGTATATAACATGCTCTGGAACAACAATTATTTGTTGCAATTACTTTTGCTAGTTTTGGCATCCATGGATTTTTCCTGGAATTATATGTAGCATCTTTCATAAGAGCTTCCATAATTCTCTTATCAACTTCCATTGTATCTGACATGCTAATCTTATGTTCCGCCATAAGTTCTCTTGCTTTAAGTAGAGCAGCTTTCGCTTCATGTTCATTAGATGATTCTGATAAAGCAAGAAGCTTTTTAATTTTCTCTTTATAATCAATAGCCATAATTAATTATTCCTTTCTGCCAAAATAAGTAAGGTATTATCATCTGCCACAGTAATTCCTGAAATATACAGGTCAAGAATTTTATCAAGTGGTTTTCTATTTCCGTTTTGTATAACATCATAAACAAGGATTGGATTATCTAAATTCGTACAATCATAAATTCTATAAGTGCAATCAAGATTTAAATAATCATTATAAACAAGATCTCTAACCAACATGATTAATCACCTCCAATTAATTCCGTTGCAAGATTGTATGCTCTGTCATAATCTTTGATATCATAATGACCATGATTTAAACATTGTGTGTCATCATTCCAGCAGTTCCATACAACCCATGGTCCACCGCCACATTTTGCTTTAAGCTCTGGATAAGCCGAATGTTTTGCAATCACAACATATAATTCTTTGCAAAATGCACCAGGATGATGAATAATTTCCTGCACTTCGTAAGGCATATTATTTTCCTTGAAATATTTCCTTACATGATCATACACAGGATTGTTAATTGATACTGGAACAATAGTAATATTAACCATAATTAATCATCCCTTTCTATAACTCTTTAATAACTCCAATAAATTAATCCCTATTCCATCACAATATTTAACAAAAGATTCCATAGACGGATTTACATTGCAAGATTCAATTTTTGAAATCATTTGTTGTGTTAGGCCTGTTCTTTTTGCCATATCTTCCTGTGTCAATTTCTTGGATTTTCGAATTTCTTTTAAATATGTAATAATATTGTATACTTTGTTTTCTATTTTTCTTCCTCTCTTCCTAACATTTCCCAAATTATATTAGCCTCTTTATTTAAGCCTCTTTCTATATAATATTTATAAAGAAATTCTTTTTGAGATTTTGTATTCTCATATAAATATGAGTTCCATATGTATGTTCTTCTAACTTTATCGCCATAATATTCCTACCTCTTAAAAAATCACCGTTTCATTTATCTGAGTAACATATAATTGTAGTCATTAATAACCCCTATCGTTGCAAGTTCTTCGTCCATCCAACCGGAATTATACTTGTGTATTTTTTCAAGAAATTCATCCTTTTCTTTTGTAGTTTTAAATCTTCCTGCTACTCTTGGTTTTCCTTCCATATCTTCCCAAGGAAGATAAGTTATCGTCCATCCTTTTTCTTTTACCATTATCATAAAAAATCCTTTCTTAATCTGAAATCATCATTTCATTTCATTTCCATCTGTAGATTTCTTTACTACCATTTACAGTATCAGCAACCAATATAAAATCACCCGTAGCATAATATTCTCCTGTATACATTGTACGGATAGTATCATTTATATATTTCCTAAATGAAAATGACTTTGCGATTACTTTTTTATCACAGTCTCTTACAACTACATACGAAAATAAGCCTCTCTTTTCTACATGTGCAATGCTTTTCTCTCCAAATACTCTAATATTTGATTTTTTCATTTTTGTTATTCTCCAATTCAATTTTCTAAATAAAAAATCATTAATTTATCAGTTACATTTGACTTTTTATTGTAATTTTTAATTTGTTTTGTGTGGTTAATACTGTCCACGATGACACTGGAAAATAACCAAAATTTTTGATTGCGATTGCTTTATTATTAAATCTTTTTGTGTCCCATGAAAAACAATCGTAAATCTCTATATAATTATCTCCCTGATAATTTTCCAATAAATCTTTTACCTTCACATTTCGCTCCTTATTTGATAATACATAGTACTTCTCTTAAATATTTTCTTGTCATATTAACTTACCTTTCTGGTAAATTTGCTATCTGCCTTGCGACCTTAGCAGCTTCATCGTAACAATAATTTTCTGTTAATCTCTGTGCATAAGACCATAATCCATATTCTTCATCAGAATCAAACAAAGATAAATCTTCAACTGGAATATCACAATTACCTTGCTCACAAAAGAATGCATCTGTATTAGCTTCTGTACCCCAACGTAATGGACAATAAATACAAAAATTATCCTTAAAAATGCCATCCACTTCTTGTGCAGCGTACTGACAACAGAAACAATTGTGTCTAATATTATTATATGGAAAGTTTTCTTCTATATATTTCTTTTTATACATAAAAATATCCCAACCAAGATCATGTTCCTCTAATCTATCTGCAATCCAGTTCCACATCTTACGGTGATGTGCAATAGCTTCTTCCTTAGTTAAATATAAATCTTCCATAAATAATTCCCTCCTAAAGATTAACTGCATCTCCATTATCATCATAAATAATAGGTTCAATCTTAACGATATAACCAGTCTTATTTTCTTTATCAAAGATTTCCATCTTAGCTTTATTAATCCCACATGATCCCCATTCAAAAGAAAATCTCTCATCGTTATCCTCTACTATCTTGATAAGATGATCTGATAAAGCTTCAATATCTCTATAAGTACTTCCCATAATTAATTTCCTTCTATCTAACAGCTGTAATCTCACCATCAATAACAGCATCAATAAGTTCTGTAATATTATCAATATTCTTTGCCTGATAACATCCAGGTCCAGTAAATTCCTTAATAAGTTTCTTTCTACGAGCATCATCCGAATCGTATATATCTGGATCAAGTTCGTTATAAGTAATAGCTACAATCCTGGGTAATTCGCTATCCTTAATATTTGAATCATAAGCAAGAGACTTAAAGTAATTAAATCTTTCATTAGAATTGATTTGCGTAGCGTCAGCGGAGCCTGGAGCGTTAGCGACATCAGGAGCGTTAGCGACCATATCAAGCGAAGCGTCCGGAGCGCCAGCGACCCTGTTGAGTGATCCGGCTACCTGTGCACTAGCGAAGCGGTCACGGTACCGGTCAGTACTATCATTATCAATATCATTATCAATATCAGTATATATATAGGTACCGCTGTGACCGTCGTTATTATTTTCTTCGGGAACATCCTCATATTCGCTTTCGGTCACATCGGTCACGGCATGACCGTCTGGTCGGTACTCAACATTGTTAATGATAATATTGAAATCAAATGTTTCTTTATATTTACCTTCCCGAAAATTCTTTAATGTTTTGTTTACCTTGCCTTTACTGCAATGCACTTCTTTGGAAATTTTGTCTTGTGACATTCCGGGATTATCACGAACAAATTCTATGATTGCTTTGGTAACTTCTGGATTCTCTCCGAATCCTCTTGATCTTCTTTCCTGTGAAGAATCTATCATTCTAAGAGCTGTATCTCCACCTGCATATAAAAATATTTCTTTATCTTCTATTGGTTTTTCGTATAAGGCATACTCAATAATTGCCTTGTAATATTCATAGGCAATTTCTTTACCTTTCATCTCTTCGATCATCTGTCCTGTTGTATAATATGATTCGAAGAACGTGAAGCATTTGCTTCTATCAAATTGCTTTTTATCACTCATAATCTGCTCACTCCAATTTATTTATCTTTTTTGTATTTGATTTTATTTTGCTGCCTTTCTTCTAAGATTCTGTCTAACGCTTCCTGGAATCCTGGTACCATTTCAAAGACATAAATATCTTTTTCAGGATTATGCCAATCTGGCTCCACTGTTGCAATCTGAAACCCCTCTTTTCTTAATTTCCAGGCGATCCATTTACTCTTAATTCCTTTGCATTTAGTTCTCTGATTTTTCATTGATTTTCCCTCTGCTTTCTGATTGTTTTTAATACTGCGTTTACATTTTGTTTCTATAATCTTATAACTCTTATAATCCATTTGCCTTTTCTTTTCTATGCTTTTCCTGTTCGTTAATATATTTTGTCAATGCCTCGGAAAATCCAGGAACATCTTCAAAGATATATACATCAAACTGAGGATTATGTCTGTTTGGCTCTACAGAAATGATCTTATATCCTTCTTTCCGTAGCAACCATGCAATCCTTCTGCTTTTTACGGCCTTAGTAGCGATATTTGTTTTATTCATTAATGTTCAACTCCTTTTATTTGCATTAAGTTTATAATTTATAGTGTCAAATCATACTTAAAAATATGATAATTCCTGCAATTCTTTACCAAGCTTCATAAGTGGATACTCTACAAATCCACTTCTCTGGGTAATACCTGTAGGAATCAATAATTTCTGTTTGACCATCTCATTAATCAATGATTCATTATTATTGATATCTGCGAAAATCTCATCGTCACCCAGCTTGATTCCAAGATTTACAGATACTGTGCCCCATGGTTGTCCATAATTTTGCGGATCGTTGCAAGTTGCTATTAATGCAGTGGTTTTATTTTCTGCATATCTTCCCTTGTTGATTAACACTGTAGTTTTTCCAGAGTAAAATGTATCAAATGTAACTCTAACCATAATTATTCTCCTTTGTTATATTCTTTAAGTCTATCTATACTTGCCTTAAGCCAATCCCTTCCAGTTAAAAGGTCGTATAATAAATCCCATCCAGAAGTTCCAATCTGATTGAACACATCATCAAGCCAGTATCCTCTCTGTGCATCAAGAACATAGATACATGTTGTAATAGTATCAAGCATTGTTTCCATTTGTGGATGTTTCAGTACATCATAGAAATAGTCATACCATTTATTTCCATGTTCATCTTCTGGGATATCTTCTGGTTTATAGTTAAGATATTCAGTTCCGACACATGGAAGGATTCCTTGATCCGCAGCATCTTCGAAGAAGTATTCTTCATCATCTGATTCCTTGTTCATGATTGCCTTGCGTCTTTCCGGAATAATATACTGTGGTAAGGGACACATAAATAACTGTAGTGCTATCGTCGTCTGATCGCTTCCAAACGCCTGTAAGTCCATTGCCTTAAGAATGTATCGGTACTCGAAGTCTGGGAGGTTTTTGTCGCCATTTCGTGCGAATAAGCCATTAAATACCAGTATCAAACATCCATCATCATGGTAAACCTCAGTCCATTTCCCTTTCCATGTGATAAGATTGCATGGAGGCTGGACGCCTGCAAATGACATGAGTTCTTTCCTATTATATGTAGACATTTTTATTCCTCCTCATCTTCCTCATCTTCATCATGGCATTCTACGATTTCGATTGAATAACCAAGCTCCTCTTCGATTTCTTCTTTTGTCATTTTCTTAGGTGGTGTTTCTGTCCAGAAAGGATCCTTTGATGGCGCTGTTCGTTTGAGGAAGAAATCTGCCAAGATATTATTTGCGTTGAGATCATCCATACGCCATAATTTAACAACGTCGTACTGTTCATAATATTTACAATCATCATCATAAGCTCTATTTTCTTTATAATTACCACAATGCGTAATGCATGACAATGATTCATATTTAGTTATTTTGAATGTAGATATATCATTCTTAGAATAATGATTTGGAAGCACAATAGCCAATGTTCCATTGCGAAAAAGTACAATGTCATTAACTTTAAAGCCTGGAAAATCTGATTTTAATTTCTCTTTTGGCTCTTTTGTTTCTGGCATTTCTCTGTTCCAACACTCGTCACATTCCATGCTCGGATGAATACAATCGCCTTCTGAATAATCGTCTAGCAGGTTTTCATAACCATAGCTATAAGGACAATGCCGGAGATAAGATTCTTGTCCTTCAAGACCGTGATCTTCACAATATTTCTCTTTATAAGTCATTACGCTACCTTCTTTCTATAACCGAATACAAGCTCCAGAATTGTTGGTTTATGATTTCTTTTTCTTGCTTCTTCCTGACGTTTCCAGTCAGCCATGATCTGATCAAATTCTGTTTCCTTATAATGTCCGGAATGAGCCGTCCATACTTCTACACCATTATGTGCAATAAGGATTTCCATATAATCAATTCCGTTACTGGCAAAAATTTTTGTTTCTCTTGCAATCTGCTGTTTCAATGTGTGACACCTCCATTCATGTACTCTACCATCTCATCAATCTTATGTTTCGCTTCTACCAAAGTAAGAGTTTTATCAGAATCATAAAGAGCTTTTACAGCTAATGATTTCGCTCCATATCCAATGAGGATAGCTGGATTAGCCACTTCTTCTGGTGTTAATTCTCTTTCAATGCCTGCTGCATGATCAAGAAAATTCTCGTATTCTTTTTCTGTTGGTTCTTTACCTGTAATGATAAATGCTGCTGTCACGAGATCCCTTTCACTTACAACTCTGCAAGATCTTCCAGGTTCTGTTAAATAGTACTGCATAATATTTCCCTCCTGTTTTTCATTTTGCTTAATAGCATAATCCAAATCCGTATTCATATTATTAGGAAAGAAGGGGCGGATCTAAATTTCACTCCGCCTGAGTACGAAACTGGATTATACTATTAATTTTCTTTATGATACTCTGTATCACTTTCCGTTTGGAGAAAAACGTACCTTCGACTAGAGGTTAAACCGTTCATGTGGATCGTGATACAGAGTATATTTGTTCTTCAGTTTTAAGTAGCAAGTTTAAATCTGAAGTTTACATAATTAATAGTTGCATTTATTTCTATTATCTTAATAACTGTGTTTGTGTAAAATTTATTATTAACAGTCTCAAGATAAATAGATTACAGATAATATTTCCCTATATAATTGTATCCGTAGGGAGAATTTTCGATCCATTTAAGAATATTGCATCCCCAATCGGTGACAACCGCTTCTTTAAATGGAAGTGGATTTTTATTTCCTTTGATACGAACTAACGTTCCTTTAGGCGTTCGCATCATCTGAACGAGCAATGTATTTGGACGAATCACTTCCTTGCCGTTGTGAAATGTCTTGAACGGCATATTTGATCTAAATACATGTGTTTCTATGGTTCCCATCATATCAACATCTCCTTTTTTGATTATTTATATAAAGTTTATATTTTACATTCTCAAGATAAATAGATTACATTGGATATTCTCTAACGCAGTCCTGTGCTGCATAGTACACATATATTTTATTAGTCAGAAAATTCTGAGTTCCGTTGTTTAAATTATCATTTACTTCACGGACTGCTTCTTTAATCGCTTCTGGCCCTAAATCTTTACGAAACTCATGGATAATCGCCTCGTGCACAGAAGTAAAACTAATTAATAAGTCGTTTCCATTCGCAGCCTTCTTACTAATATTCTTAAGAAGTCCTGGGAAGAATATTGATGAGGCGCCAAGGAAAGCTTTATCATTTGTGATCATAAGACCAGCTAGATTAATCTTCTTTATAGTATATGGATCTTTAAAGTTCTTAAAAATAATATTCGTTGGATTTAATAGTGCCTTTGGCGGATACAGTTGTCTTGTATTCTCACAAGCATTTAAGAATACCTTTGAGAAGGATCCAACTGTATTAATATATTTATCAAGGACTTCTTTATCCAGGATATGCGCGGTCTTTTTGTCGGTGATACAGATAGCAGCTGCAATATCTCCTATTTTCATAAAGTAAGTATTTTTTAAAATCTCTTTGTGGTTTTCATAGTTCATCAACCTCACGATCAGTTTGTCTTTCATTTCTTCATAGTTCTGAAGCTCATTTAATTCCATCATAATATCAATCTCCTTTTTGATTATTTATATAAATTTATTATTGACACTATTGCTTATTTGAGAATTATTATAATCCAATTCCCATTTTAATTCAATAGTTTTCATGAAATTTATTAATGACAGTGTAAAATTACATTGCCTTGGTTTCTTTTGCCTGATGACGAGCATTGAGAGCAGAAGAAACCTGTCTCATATCTCCGCCATGATACATTGGAGCTTCACCAATTCTCTTAGCGACTTCTTCTTCGAGATAGATAGTAAGTCCTTCAACTTCTCTTCGCTTAGGATATTTCGCAAGAGCTGCGGCGAAATACAGGTTGGGTTCTGTGTGTAAGCAGAAATCTGTTATAGCACGGATTACTCTCGGATCATTTTTATGCATATTTAATACATGTCTCATAGGCCGAATCGCATCTGAACTATATCCGTTGTAAGCAAGATTCCATCCAGATTTTTCAATGATATTTAAAATATTAGTGAGAACTTCTTTTCCATTGGTCATAGCTGCTACAGATACTGCTGCACTATAACCTGTCAGAATTTTGTATCCATCTGCAATTAATGAATCCTGTTTCTCTTTTGGAAGATTCTTCAGTTCACGCTTGCTAATAAGAAGATTTCTTCCGTTGAGACATTCGTTGAGTACACAATATTTCTTTATACCTCTCTTGACATAGGCTCTGTGTTTATCAGCCGGAGAAAGCTTATCTACATGTGTATTCTGCTCGGAGAACAGTTCTGCTTCCTGAATCTGACGTTCATTTGGATCTTTTGACAGGCCAGTAGCAATAGAAGCTACAATCATTTCTTCCTTTCTAATTCCCTTGACGATGAATCTATGAGTTCCGTCGATTACTGCAAAGCTGCATGTTTCAGGATGTGGAGATACCAGAACCGGGTCGCATTTATTTTCGTCCCAGTGATTTGCAAGATCGTAAATCTTACTCATGTTAATAGTTGAAAGTCTCTGATATTCTTCATCCACTTCCAGAAGAGACAGTGGAATAAGACAGAACTGTTTCCCTCCAATTTCTGTCTTATTAGATATTACTGTAGAATACAACGGACGTCTTTCAAATACAGATGGTGTGATGATTTTGCCTTCTGTAGTTCTCTCTGCTTTGTTTCCTGTGAGCATTTCCTTGATTTCTTCGAAGTTTTTCATAGTGTTTGTTCTCCTTTTGTTTGTTTTTATATTGATTATTTAGTTGTTTTGGATTGATGATGGTTTTATGCAAAGACATATTTTAATGCTTTGCGTCTTGCTCTTTCGTAGAGTGTATGGCTGCTGTCAGTAATTTTTGCTTCCATTTCTACATTACGACAGATACTATCTCTTACATCAAGTGGAACATGAAAGTCAGACATTAAATGTCTCACTTCTTTTTCCCAATCAAATTCTATTGTTTCAGAATAATTTTTCTTTCTCTTAGTTGGCGTTCCAACCAGAGGGATCATATTATCTGAATGTGACGTACTGTTCATAAGAGTCCTTCTTTCTATAAAGCATAGAGCTTGCGTCCATTAATCATGGCACAAGACTCAATTAAGCCATTAGATACCATTTCCTTTACTGAGGATTTTCCACAGATTTCAATGATTCTGTCCTCGTAAATAGTTTCAATTCCAGGATATAAAAGCTGGAGGCGGTAATGATCTGCCTTAGCAATTTGCGTTGTGAGATCCTGAATCTTAAGCTGCACTTCATCTTCCGTCATATTAAGCGGATGTACTTTATGCAGTGTTTTGATTGTATTTCGCTTACTTCTTACTTCCCTTGCAACATCACCAATAATAGCGTGGCGTTTCTTATCTGAGAGGGATCTGATTTCTCTTGGCGAATATTTCATTTGTTTTCCTTCTTTCTTTAATATCCAAACATCCTGAGCCATTCTCCGTTGACAAGTTGCCATGCTGTAGGATTTAAGGCATAGTCAACGAATTTAGGATTGAGTTGTTTGTATCTACGGTCGAGATCGTTTAAGTTGGAAAAGTATTCCTGACGTTTTAGATCTCCCTTATGAATACCGGATTTAACATAGATACGAAGTTTATAAGGTTTTGTTTGCATTGCTGCAAGTGGCATAAGATCACCTTACCTTTCTATTTGATTTCAGAGAGCGTGTGCTTCAGTTCTTCCCACAGGCTGATCTCATCATCTGAAAATCTACCGTCCGGAACCTGATTTGCCTTGATAAGCTCCAGAACATCTTTGATCTGTCCGAAATAGAAACGGGCTTCTTTGCCATTTTCTCTTACTGCGATATGCTCTGCCTTTCTCTCGATTTTCTGCATAGGTTTTCCTCCTTATTATTTACTGATAATGGAAAGTACTTTTCCCTGTCCATCAAGTTTAATAGTTACTTCTGTTCCATCCTGGAAACCGTCTACATCATATGTGTTTCCGTTGTCAGCAATGATTTCAGATGCTTCTACAGTTCCATTTACCTTGTGGATACCGTTATAAGCATCAGTATCAATGTTTCCGACTATAGATGCGACCATGAAAAAAGCAGCCATTCCGAGGCTGCCTTTAATCAATGTTACTTTACGTTTCCGTTCGGAAAGTTTGCGGTTATATTCCCTACGTGATTTCATGTTGTTTTTCATAGTGATTTCCCTTTCCAGAAATTTTAATATAGTTTATAATTTACAGTATCAATGCATGATTGAAGTGAACTGTTCCGGTGATCCACAGTACCATGCAGACAGTACTTTATCATCGTATACAGAATCCGGAGTTCCGTTGGAATCCATGATACAAGATGCAAGATCACCAAGCTCCCAACAGTCTGTAGCCGGAGCAGTAAATTTAAACAGGTTTCCATTAGCATGCTCTATAGTTATATCCTCATATTCAGAACCATGAGCAATAGTCACTACAATTCCGGTAGCCGGATAGAAATTTCCGTTGATGAATGTATCAATTCTGTCAATATCATCGGAAATATTTTCGTCTGTGAATCCATCTGTGAAAGTGGACAGAATAGATGGGTCTGTACAGATTTTTGTTTCCGTAGCACCAACTGGAATAGCTGCTACTGTTGTGTATGTGATAAGAGCAATAAGGGTAGCAATGATTGATTTTTTCATGATTTATTTCCTTTCTGGAAACAGAATTTGTTTCCGTAGCTTTTAGTTTATATAGTATATATAGGTATTAAAAAGAGACATCAATAGCAATGTATTAATGTCTCTTATATATAGTATATAGTATAAGTATTATCTTCCTAAATGGATATCTCCATTAGAATCTTCATACTCTTCCCACCAATCAGCTGGGTTGTCTGGATCACCCTCGCATACTTCCCAGCCTGTTGCATGACAAGACTCCTGATTGCCATCGACATCAAAAGTCTTGTCAAATGGCATAACATCGAGTTTCCTTCTCATCTCTTTTTTCATTGTGGCATCCTCCTTTATTTCTATTTTATTTTAGGCAAACGTTGTAAACTTATCACAACGCATTCTCTTTTCTGCTGGTTTCATACGCTCGTAGCCCGAAACAGGTGTCATAGCTACAACGTCCTCCGGATATGCCTGTGCTGCGATCATGGAACCTACAATCACCAGAGTTCCGGTCCCAATCTGAGATTTGAACGCCTTTTTAATATCGGCAATAATTGCTTTGCCCTCTTCCGTAGGCACAAAGACAGTTTTTACGAACAGATCGGACACCTATTTCTCTTCTGCTTTTGCGTTGAGGATTACAGAGCTAGGAACTGTGATTGGTGTTCCGTCTGTATCCTGAATCGTCACGGAATGAGGTGTGGTGTTAATGATTGCCACATTGTTTCCGAAAGTTACGAAGTTATAGTTATATTTGTCAATATGGACAATACCGTTTGTTTTAGTCATGATTAATCCTCATCTTCTTTCACTTCTACTAAATCGCCGTCGAGTAACATCGCAGTAAATGTATCGCTGCTAATTACATAGAATAAATTATCATCATCAATGACAATTCCATATGTTATTTTGCTTTCTGAAAATACTGGTGTATCAGAAAAGAACGGAATGAGATCCGTGTAATATTTGCGTGATGCACGAGCCATACTTTTGTGCATTGCTTTGATATCTGAAGTACGTCCCATGTAGATGACAGCATTTTCCTTTACATCGTAATATTTTTTGAACATAATGTTTCCTTTCTGAGTAGTTTATGGTGATTACTCTGCACCAATGTTTTGATGTTGTTTAATATTGTTTATAGTTACAATCACTCTATCAAGATTTGATCTTGCTTTATACATATATAGTATGTATATGTCTGCTCCTCACAGGAATAGAGTGTTAATCGCGATCATATTACATGGATATACTTGTAGATATCCACGTATTGATCGAGTTGATATACCGGAGCATTGTTTAGTATGTCCAGCATATGAGCTGTGACAAATCCGAAGTGGTGAGTGAGTTCGGTAAGGATACGGTGATAAATGGGATTCGGAAGCTCATAGAATTTTGTGGTCATGAGTTCCGGAATGGTGTATGTGATGTTGTTCATTCATGTGACCTCCTCCTTGTGTGATGTATATGGTTTGTAACGTGGTCTTGTGGTTAAAAAATTGTACTAAAAAAGAGCATAGCTTGTTGGGCTATGCTCTTAATGCTGTACTGTGGCGTGTTCGTGTTATTTAGTTGTCATGATGTTCAATGGTGTCTTTGGTATCGTCCGGTACTTCTGCCAGACTGATTTTGATGTCTGAGTCTCTGGACCATAATTTAATCTCGGCTTCAGCATCCTCTTTCTTGTCAAAAGATTTTGTCACGGTGGACATAAGCTCTTTAGACATATGGTTGTAATTTTTGAATGTTACCTGCCATTTACTCATGTTCTCGTCCTCTTTTCTGGTATCAATTATTTGATACTCAAATTTATCACCCCCTAATTGTATCATAAAAAGAGCATAAAAAAAAGCACTCTACTGAGTGCTTTTTGGGCTATTGACCGTGACAGGTTTTCCAGGACGGCATTTTGTCTGGTCAATCTTTAAACCGTCACGGCGTAATGCCATTAGGGAATCGGTATACCCTTCAAACTCTGTGAAAGTAGCTACAGGCATTTTGTCCCTGTATTGTGTAGGAAGTCCTGTATATGGTGTTCCTGTAGCTGCATTCACAGGTTGATAATACTTTTCTTCCCATGAAATATTATAGCCAGAACCATCCACTTGACATTGTTTAAAACAACGTGACTGTGGTGTTGG
This sequence comes from Ruminococcus sp. AM36-2AA, assembly GCF_003461955.1. GTDB lineage: Bacteria > Bacillota > Clostridia > Lachnospirales > Lachnospiraceae > Blautia_A. The sequence continues at coordinate 381,807 of NZ_QTYB01000001.1, forward strand.
TATACGCCTTTCACGTGGTGCACCTGCTCTGTCGACGGGTATCACAGTGACGTTATAAAGGTTATTATCCTTTATGAAACGCCATAAAACCGGAATAACATAATAGTTTTTAGACATGTGACAACGGCGGAAACCGTTACCCTTTTTCAAGTCTAAAATGAACACACTATATCTTTCTTGTGGTTTACGGAACTGTTTAAAGTCCGTAATAAGAATATATTTATCCTGTGAATAGCGTCCGTATACCGCATTTTTAGGGATACGGAAAATATCAACTCTTGTGTTATAGTCTCTACAAATTTTAAGCGGTTTATATAATTTCATAGTAATACCCTCTTTCTCTGTTTGGTTAAAAGAGGGTATTACTACCCTCTTTTATGGTTTACACTCTTTTCTTAATGTCGTTGAGAGTGTAGCCGCTTTCAACCTCAGCTTCGAGATCTTCAATTTTTACCACTTTGAGCCATGCCATTCCAATATAGGCAAGATTCTGTGATAAAACCGTCGGGTCTTTTACAGTGAATTTTTGTTTAGCGTTTCCTCTAAGAGAAGAAAGCCATACACTGTAATAACGTTGTGACATATTGTGAAAATTGCCTTTTTTATATCTGATATTATCCGTATCAGTCGGGAAAAGACTGTCAGATAAGATGGTATGTAATGGTTTATATGCTTCCTGCTTTTCAGCTTTTTTCACATTATCTCGTGAAAGAAGCTCTTCAAGGTTTAATCCGTAAGCCTTGAGTGTTTTCCCGTCAATCATTGACGGGAAAATTTTTGAAGTGAAACGAGACTTTGCGGACGTTTCGCCTTTATCATTTGTTATCGCTTCAGTGTAGGTGTAAAACCCTAACTTAACAGCGGTAAAGGTACGTGCGAAAACATCATTTTGAAATTCTGCCATTAAATCTGCCGGAATATCATTTATCCATTTATCAGACGCTTTATTGAAAGCGTCTTTAATAGAAATAATCTCATCCACCTTTTTATTGTGGGCGTCCACAAGTTTAGAAATTGTAGTGTCATACTTTTCATATTCTGCCTGTATTACTTTACTGTCAATCATAGTGTAACCATGATTAAAAGCCCAATACTGACATGCATACTGAAAGTATGCTACATCGGTGACATTTTCCGGAACCTCCCATTTTTTAACAGGAAATTCGATGTTACCTTTTTTATTAAGCTTAAATACTGGAGTTACGATTTTAATAGTGTTTGTTTTCATAATAATCGCCTTTCTTGCCTGTCTATACAAGCACATGTAATTAATATTGTTTAGTAACATGTGGGTTATTCCCACAATTAAGATGACTATAAAAATCAACTTAATTGTGAAAATAACACAAGAAAAGCATATAAACCTATTTTTGGTTGCCGTAATGGGAACCGGTGTTCTTCTCTATGGATACCTGTATACGGTATCAGAATATAATCGTTCAATGGGGTACATCTCACATGACATGCACACGACCACAACCCCACATGGCGTTGTGAAATCCATTTAATAAGAAATATTCAATCTGTCAAGGTACGAGCTTTACCACGTGGGTAAAGGGTGCGTGTTATCGGGTTACAATGGGGGCTGAGGTGTTCGAAACCTCATGAGAAAATCCCCCGTAGGGAAGTAAAGCAAGAACGCTTTACTAACTATATGTGTGGGCTTTTACCCCACCGTTCAAGTCTATTCCCTTGAACTGATTATATAGTACCATACTGTACGATACAATTCGCTCATTTTGCATAAAAATACAAAAATAATTAAAACTTTTTTGAAATTGTATAATATGCAACAAAGTCCATGAAAAGCACTTATTTTATGCAAAATAGCTGTTTTATGTTGCATAATTGCATAAATATACATCTCAAAACCGCCACTAATTCCTATTAAAAACGGCATGGGGGTGCTTTCAACTGGAAAACCCGTTTTTTTTAAGCATTTCTCCCTAAGCCGGTCTATTTACACACTGACTCAAAATTACATACATCAACTATCACTAAATCGCCTTCGCAGTACTCAATAATGCCTTTATTTGACCCGTATATAGCCTTTAAGCATCCTTAATCCGCACATATATACTCCTATACACCATATCGCTACAATTTCATTTATACGGCATTTTCACGAGTTTTTCATATTCCTTCACATCCCCTCTTAAAACCATTTATATCGATCCTCGCAAAGTCCATATATTGCTCCTAAAAAGTGCATTTTACTCATAAATATTTTTATCGATATTTGCATCGAAAAAATGTATAAATATGCAATTAATATGCTTATACATCGCATAAATATACATATCAATATTCCAGTAGATCAATCATTACTAATTCCACAAAACCGAGTTTCTTCCTATATAATGTCGTTACGATTTCAATATTAATGCTATCCATCCGTGACACTCTCTTATCGTCATCGTGATCTCGTCGTTTTCTTCGCATAACAATATCATTAAAAATTTATTATTCTTATTATAAAATTCATTGACATTTCAATATTATAGTGCTATCATAAATTCAAGTTGAAACTATCAATAATAAATTAAGTATTTAAAATATTATTGATGACTGTACCTTGAAAACTAAATAACAATAACAAGTGATATTTTTTTATGTTGAAACTATCAAAAATAAATTTAATGACCATAAGGAGAATTAAAGAATGTCAAGAAAATTAACAGAATTCGATAAACGAATGCAAAATTACAAGTATACTTCGGACCAATCTCTCATGAGACGCACACCAGTTATCATCCAGATAGATGGTATGCATTTTCACACATTTACTCAAGGATTAGACAAACCTTTTGATGAGGTTATTGTAAGATCCATGCAAGATACAGCAAAGTATTTATGCGAGAACATCCAAGGATGCGTTCTGGCTTATACTCAATCAGATGAGATCAACCTTCTTCTTATTGACTATCAGAGGCTTGACTCGCAGGCATGGTTTGATAATCGAATTCAGAAACTTACCTCTGCCGCTGCTTCTCTTGCGACACTTGCATTCAATAGAAGCTTTAGAGAGCAAGTCGTGATTATGGAACACATGTCTATTCATGACCATGGTTATTCAAATCAATACATTAAGAAACACAGAGCGTTAAATAAGGGCGCTACATTTGCAGCATGTGCTTTTAATCTTCCGCAGGATGAAGTTACAAATTTCTTCTATTGGAGACAGCAAGATGCAATCCGTAATTCGATTCAGATGGTAGGCCAAGCGAACTTCTCTCATACCGAGCTGCAGTATAAATCTTGTGAAGATATTAAGCAGATGCTTAGAGATAAATCGGAGGTTACCGGGGGCACCATAAAACCATGGGAAGATTACCCAATATTTCTTCAACGAGGTGCTTGTATTATTAAAAACGAAGAAGTATTGGATCAGGATGATCCGGAAATCTATAAACGCTTTTACTGGGATGTAGACGAGAATATTCCTATCTTTAAAGGCGATGGAAGAAACTACATTAATAAGCTTGTATATCTTGACGAGGAGGAATAATTTATGAAACCAATGTTATTTTTTGAATATGAAACTCTAGTAAACTCACCAGGAAAGCTTCTTATTAAAAAAGAAGTCTTGCAGAAACTTATCGACGATGCTTATGCCGCAGGTATTGAGGATGGTAAGAAGGATGCTTTGATTGAAAAACTAAAAGAAGATTCAAAGTCTGGCTCCGGATCCCCATTATGGAACTATCGAGATATTGGATCGAATCCATGGTGGAAAGGTGGTCCGACAGTAATTAACGAGTATCTTAATAAAGATGCAGAACGCCAGGTACAGAAAGAGCTTCATCCGTCTGTTCGCACACCAGATATAAAGAAATCTGTAATAACTACATGTTAAAGGAGAATCGCTGTAATGATAGCAGGAATAATAATATTTATTGCAGGAGTTGCGCTTGGTATAGCAAGTGTATGTATCTGGGCGTTATGTGCTGCAGGTGATGACGAAGATAAAGATTTAGAACGATAATTTTTTTATATTTGATACTGTAAATTATAAACTTAATGCAAACATTTTAAATTAAAGGAGAATAAAATAATGAAAAACATGAACGAGAACACAAACGTAACAACAAAAGGAACACCGTCACTTAATATGATCACACCAATTACTCCTTCTTCTTCCATCTCCCAGTGTGAGACCTTCAATCATCCAGAATTTGGAAATCTGCGCTGCATTGAGATTGATGGAGAGCCATGGTTTGTGGGAAAAGATGTAGCAGACGCACTTGGATACAGTAACGCTAGTAAAGCAATTATTGCCCATGTTGATTCAGAAGATAAAGTTATTAAAATGCTACCGAATTCCCAAAATGGGAAGACGATCGGAAAGGCATACATCATTAACGAATCCGGTCTCTACTCTCTCATCCTCAGCAGCAAACTTGAATCTGCGAAACGCTTCAAACGCTGGGTAACATCTGAAGTACTGCCGTGCATCAGAAAAACTGGGGGATATATTGTAGGACAGGAGAATATGCCGAAAGAGGTATTGCTTGCTCATGCAGTACTGGAGTCTCAGAAGATCATTGAAGAGAATACCAGGGAAATCGCAAAACTCCATAATGAATGCACGCTTCTGAATGATCAGGTAGAACACAGCCAGGAAATTATTGATGCCTTCTCAAAGAACATTACTCCTTCAGAGAAACGAGCGATTCTGAACCGACTCATGACATGGCATCACGGAGCTGTGGCTGGATCACGCTGGACTGTTCTTTATAGAGAATTCGAGGCAAAATATCACTTCAATCTTGATGTGAGGATCAATAATTATAATAAGAATCCAGATAATAAAAGAATTAAATCAAAGCTTGAATATGTAGATCGTGTTCTCGGAATGCTTGATCAGCTCTATGAACTTGCGGTAAAACTCTTCCATTCTGATGCAGAGGCTTTGATTGAGGAAATGTATTATGTAAGAAAAACTGATGAAGAAATTCTTCAGGACTCTATGCTTGATACTATTCCGGATGAAGTATTTGAAAGGAGCAATAATTAATGAGACTGTTACCAAGTTTTCAATATGATGGACATATTATTAGTCTCCAGGATCCCGTCGTAATGGACGGGGAACTGGTGATACGCTGTACATGCTTGAATGCTGAATTTGATGGTCAATCAAGTATTATGAACTTTACGCTTTATACTGATACAACAAGTGTGATGATTAGAGCTGATATATTTGATCGACAGTGTCAAGAATTATTAGGAGATTGGACATTTTTTGAAGATGATCGCGGACAGCATTTTTTTTCTAGTCCTTTTCAATCCGGAAATACAAATTATTCTGAATGGTTTATTGATAGGATAAATGATCCGCGATGTATTACGGATGGGCGTCTTGATAGAGATAAATGTGTAAGAAGATTATTTTGTCAAGGCAGAGCTAGCTATGATTGTCAAAGAAACAGTTACGTTATGTATCCTACGCAACGTTTTGAGGTAATAAATACAACTGAAGGAGACTTTGCACCTGGAAGAATTGCCGCTTACAATGGTCAAAGTGTTCAAATGCATGGATTTTCTGACAGCACAGATAGATATGTAACTGATAGAAACGGTAGGCGATTATTTAATTATTCTGGATTTCAATCAGTAACTAGATTCGAATCCAGTAGTTTTTCTATGGAATTTAATGAAATATCACAACCAGAGAAAAAGTATATCCATTCTTATAATTATAAGCCAGATTATATTCCTCATTATATAGAAAATGAAAATCCAGATACTACTCTTCTACTCGGCGCAGAAATTGAAGTGGCCGGAAATCATCCGGAAACAGATAGAAGAATCAAAGAAGATGTCGTAAAAAAATGTATTCAGATTATGAACGGATCTGATTCAGATGAGGAGAATTTAATTTATTCCACACATGATGGCACTGTACAGATTGAATTTGATACTATGCCATGTAGCCTGGAGTTTCATAAGAACAAAATGAATTATAGAAAAATGTTTAAATATCTGGACTCCGTTGGATATAAGGGACATGATTGTGATTGTGCTGGATTACATATCCATGCTGACAGGAAATATTTAGGCAGGACAAAATTCCAACAAGATTTAGTAATTGCAAAGATTCTATATATTATTGAAAAATTCAATGATGATCTGTGTATAATTGCGCGTCGTAATAATGATTATAGCGTTTTTTGCGGAGATAAATGTACATCAGATACTGCAGTTACACTTTATGGGAAATATAGAAATATTGGCAAAAGGGCTGCATTAAATCTGCAGCATTCTAATACCATAGAGTTTCGTATGTTCAGAAGTACTCTTAAATACGAAACATTGCTGCTCACATTAGAATTAGTACAGGATATTATTAACTTTTCTAAGAACATTTCGTTCGAAGAATTAGAAGATATGTCCTGGAACGATTTAATGGATACATTTTCTGACGCTTTAAAAAGATATTATATTTCTCGAAGGAATAAAGAATTTGAGAAGAAAATAAACAAGTCAGATGTTATAAAAAAGGAAAAGAAGAAACTTCGTAAGAAAATTAGTGATCTTAGGAAACGTATTCAAAGATGTATTATTCCCATGGAAAAGAAAAAATTAAATAAAGAGATGGATGAATTGCAAAAGTATCTTAATAAATTGAGTAAAACGCCCGAACATACCGAACGTATATGGGGAGATCCTTCAACAGGACATGTAGAAAATATACATGATGCAATATTTAATGTTGCTAGTACATCAAATTCTATATGTACTATATCATCTCATGAAAGTGTACGCGGACGTAGGGTAGAGTCATTACCTTTAGATGACAGAGATATTAGAAGAATCAACGAAATTTGGGATGGATATGGAAATATAAATACGGCGTTGGTAACTGATTAATATAGGAAGGAGATTTTTATTGATTGTCTGAATTTGGTCTAAAAATAAAAAATATTAAAGCTGGCACTCTCTTTGGATATAATCAGGGTGTCAGAGATAGATACGATTACACTGATGCTATGTTTAGTAATAGCTTGTTCAGTGATTATATAAGAGCAAATGGATTAAATGTATGGAAGGATACAAGTACTAGAGATATTATTTGTTTGGATTTTGATTTTGGTAGCCGCAGCTATGAGGAAGAATTAATCCATTTAAAAAAACAATTTGCAGGATTCGAAGAAGACAAGAAAATGTCTGAGGAATCTAAACAACGTATACGAGATATATTCAAGAAAATCGAAGAAAACAAAGATAATTATGCTAAATATTCAAAAGATGAAATCAGAGAACTGTTCTATGAGAATGGTGTCGATGTTGAATACATAAACAAGTCTGGAGACAAAAAAGAAACACAAATTATCAACTATAAAATGCTCTATCGAAACTCTTCTAAAGCGAAAATTGGACAGGTTATGTTTATTAATAGCCGTTTATATAAAAAAGCTTACGATTGGCTAACTATGGGATTAGGTGAAAAGATGCCTATAGATGATGCTAAAATCGTAGAAATGTCTGCTTATGCTCCCCTTACTACTTCTACTATTGTAGGAAAATTCTTTTGCCCGGTAAAAGATATTCTTATATTAAAGGATCATGATAGTTTCTTTAAAACTATGGCCAAGATCGTAAAGGCTAAGGAATACACAGATTACGAAAAGGTTGTTGATGAAGAAGCTACTGAGGCCGCAAGACAAAAGGCGATCCGGGAAAAGAAATTTTTAAAGGATGGTGTTACTCCTAAATATACCAAAAGATATAAACTCATTGAGGTTAAAAAGAAAAAATGTGTGGTTACAGATGAAGAAACTGAGGTAAAGAATACTTTATGGGATGGTGAAGCCCTGGCGGAATCTTCTATCCTGCCGGATTGGGTAAACGGGATGGCACTGTTGCGTAATCATTTTTTCAAAGCTTGTGCGATCCGGACCAATATACAACTCTTCTTTAAGGACTGGTGTGAAAAAAATAATGTTGATTATGAGACATACGAAGTTAAGGATATGTTCGGTATATCTCATAGATTGAAAGATATTAAGATGATCACTACCGATAATGCTATCAAATGGAAGAAATTCATGAATTTAATGGGTGATACACCTGTAGAAGCTTATCAGTATTGGTGTGATCGTGTTGAGGCAGACGGCTGCTACTGGGGCATAGTTAAAACTGATCACCCTAGTAAGCTTGGATCTGGACAACAGATGAGCTACCAGATGATCAATACTCTCCCATCCTATAACCCGGATAGTGCTTATCCATGTTGTTATGTAGATGAGATCCGTGAATTAGCTAAGGAAAGTGTTGGCTATGTTGAGTCTATGAAGAAAGATAATGCATTATATGCTAAATTCCTTAAGAAGAATGCTACGTCAGTAAATCACTATGAAATGCTATACGATTTGTATAACTGGGAAGAAACTATTGGCAATAGTGACTGGTTTAGACTTGAAAAGAGGAAAATAATAAATACTTATGTAAACAGACTTAATAATGGAAAAATTGTTATAATTGGCGACAATCTTACTATATTTGGAAATCCATATGCATTATTAATGGCTGCAGTTGGAGAAAATCCAGAAACAGATCCGACGCTAAAACCAGAGCCAGGAACGATTCAATGCTATACTACAAGTTTTGATGATAACGAATATTTATGTGGCATTAGAAACCCTCATAATAGTCCGAATAATATTTGTTATTTACACAATCATTATAGTCCTGAATTAGAAAAATATTTTAAGTTAAGTAAAAATATTATGTTTGTAAATTGTGTTCACACAGACATACAAGATCGTGCAAATGGATGCGATTTTGATTCAGATTTCTTTTTTGTTACAAATAATAGCGTTATGGTACGAAGTGCAAAAGTTGCTTATGAGAAATATCCTACTATCGTAAATAAGCTTAAAGAAAGTGGCATTACATATAAAAATACAATGAAAGAATACGCAAGAATGGATAACAAATTTGCCAAATCTAGGATCGGAATTGGAGAATCTAGCAACCTCGCTCAATCAGCAATGACATATTATTGGACTAATCCAACTAAAGAATTATATGATAATTTTGTTATTCTTTCTGTGCTTGCTCAGGTAATCATTGATGGGTGTAAAAGAGAATATGAAGTTGATGCTTTGGAAGAGATAAAACGAATTAAAAAGCTTAAATGTATGGATAAGTATATTGAAATTATAGATGAAGATGGAAAAGTAAAAAAGCAAAAAAAAGATTTTCCTGAATTTATGCGATATACAAGAAAAATTTCTTATACTAAGAATGGTAAGGAAATTGAGCGTGATATTATTAATGAGCAAAAAGCTAAATTAAACAACAGAATTGATTCAAATTTAATATGTCCTATGAATGCATTAATAATTGTTTTGAAGGAAATAAAGCCGGCATCTCAGACAAATGCTATTCCTATTAAAGAGTTTATCGTGCATATTACAGGAGATGCAAACAGAAGGCAAATGGCAAAAATAACAGCTTATGCGAAGGAACTGGAATTATTAAGTAAAGACAATATGTCTGAAGATGAAGTATCCTTATATATAACAAGATACGATGAAATACTTGTAGATTTAAAGAAAATGAAAATTAATAATCCTAAAACAATGAATAGATTGATTATTTCTGGATTGAATATAAATACAAGAGGAAGAAAAAACGATTGTCAAAAGTACACTCGTAATTTATTAAATTTATTATATAGAATGAATAAAGATGTGTTCTTATCGAACTTCAAAAGAAATTTACACGAATTCGAAAAAAAAATCGCTTAAAATCCCATATAAAATAACAAAAATTAAGGATCGTTTAGCGTCCGGTATATGAGGGAAATAACTTTTTGCTTCGTTACGTCTTCAGGTCAATATTATACGTAGGATATTGATACATGTGCGTAGACAGCTCCTTGAAAAAGAGTGAAACCTTCCGCGCTATTGCCGATTGCGTGTTTAAATATGGAATTCGAATTTAAATAAGTTGATGCTTCCCGGATGGGCGAAAACATCCGGTATAAAAAAAGTGTTAATCAGGAACATTATACGTCTCCCCCGGACCTCAATCGCCGCCTGGTGCAACGCTTTTTTTACCAAATATATATTTGAAAACAAGGAGAACAAAATGAAAAATTATAGAATGTCCAAAGGGACCACAGAACACTACACTTCTTTTAAAGATCTTAGAGAAGCCTGGGGATTACCCAAAGTTACTAATAAAACTCGTGATGCTAAAAAACTTAAAAAGCAGCAGGAATCATTTCTTAGTAAACATATTTGTAGAGCTTGTGGCAACCCATTGACATATACTGGCGGAAATATTATGACTTGCACAAATCCTGATTGCAAAGGAATTAAAATCGAACGCGAAGATAAAGAAGGAAATATAATCACTTCTTATATCAGATCAGTTCATTTACTTGATTCGGTCGGAGAAAGAATTGCACATAATATTTTTAGCAAATAAGTAAATAAACAATATTAAATAGTACATAAAGCAGCGCATTCTGGTGTGCTGCTTTTATTATATCAAAAAAAATAAATTATAAGAAAAAAAGGAGTAACAAGATGAATAAAGTTGGATTTATTAAGGAAGTAGCAACACGTACAAAGATGACTCAGAAGGATATCAAGGCCATTCTTGATGCCATGCAGGATGTAACATTTGATACTCTCGCAAGTGGCGAGGAAGTAAAACTTATGGATGGTGTCACTCTCGCAGTAGTACATAAAGAGGCACGTACAGCTCGTAATCCGCAGACAGGTGAGTCTGTTGAGGTAGCAGCTAAGAATGCTGTAAGATGTAAATTCGGTAAGGCAATTAAAGAGGCTGTAAATTCCTAAGAGAAAATTACAACAGATCCAAAGTATAATTTTGCTTATATTGCACCTCCTCTCTGCAATTAATATATTGGCCTAGGATCTTTTGGTCCTAGGCTACTCTTGGTCCATAGCTCAGTTGGTAGAGCGGCTGGCTGTTAACCAGCGTGTCGTAGGTTCAAGTCCTACTGGATCAGTTTATGGCATCTGAAAGTTTGGAGCGAATGGATTGCACAGGATATATATATAGTATATGTGAAATTAACCGAGTTACTAATATATTCTGATCGGGATTAAGCAATCATTCTTAGTAGGTAATAAGTGAACATGCTGAAGCATCTTGAAACGATGTTTGATATAGTTCTGCCATATAAATACGAATAATGCGGGATAGAGGAGCGGATCCTTGCTAGGCTCATGCCCTAGAGACGATTGTTCGAATCAATCTCCCGCTATTTTTAGGAAATAGTTTAATAGGTAAAGCTGGTGTTCACGTGGCACTAATACTGGTTCAAGTCCAGTTTTCCTAGTTTTATGGGATGCAAAAGTAGAAGCAGATCACTTCTAAAGATTTATAATTAGCTCCCCCATTTGTGGAGTTAATTGTCTGAAAAGGATATAAAACTATAGCTCTGTATATCTGAAGTAGGTAATAAGACAGACAAAGAGGCAGAATCTTCGCATCCCGCCGAGTCCGGTTGGTCTAATAGGTCTATGACACAGCCCTTTCAAGGCTGTAATATGGGTTCGATTCCCGTACCGGACATTATGTACCATTGGTCTAATGGCTATGATATTTGACTTCCAATCAAATGATATGGGTTCAATTCCCATATGGTACTTAAAGGTATTAGGTTTGGAATCCTTAAGGATTATTTTGGATGGTGGCATTCATAACTGTAAAACCATTTGTAGCTAGTTACAATAAATTTCCTATAAAAATGCTGCTTTGGCGTAATTGGCAGGCGCACAAGATTTAAGCTCTTGTGGTTTTAAAACCGTGTGGGTTCAAGTCCCACAAGCAGTATCGAGAATGGACGAATAGAACCATTCTCGTCTTTCATTGTGTTTTTTATAGTTTTCTTCATGTTTTTCGCAGGAGGCTTTTGTCTCCTGCTCTCCTCTGCAAAGTGAATCCGTAAGGCACGGAACTGACCTGCTAAGTCATGTGATCCTATTATAGGATTGAATTTCGAATATTCCGCTTTGCGTTTAAAGATATGTAAATTACAGCCCACTTCCTGTGGGAATTCGTAGGTGAAAATCCTGCCATGTGACTCCAGGTTATGTGATTGCAGCATATCATAAAAAAAGACAAAGAAAGAAGCTGCAGGACGCAGCTTCTACTATTATTAATCCAATATGGAATTATATACCCGCCAAGCTCAACAACAAGAAATTAACAGAATGTTTTAATAACTCTTAGCACCCAACTGAGTGCATCAAGTCCTAGAATAATATATGTAATATACTTATCCATAGTTTATAAACCTCCTCTCATATCCGATTGGAGGCACATGAGCTAAAATCTGCCCTAAAAGGCGGCCGTTTGAAAATAACCGTTGTATATTGCTTGGTTTACCACGAGAGAAAATCTCCCTATGAACTCTTTTGGAGTCCTCGACCTCTAGCAGGATGGTATCGTATCATAATTGGATAATCTTGTCAAGTATTAATTGGTGAATGACTACTGGGTGGTCTGGCGATCCGGAAAGACGGATGAAATGTTGCTAGAATAGCTCAATTGGTGGAGCAGCTGATTTGTAACCAGCAGGTTTAGGGTTCGAGTCCCTATTTTAGCTTATGCCGTGTGTCCGGGTTGGTGAGGAAGCAGTCCTGAAAACTGTTGGTCCGAAAGGACTTGCACGTTCGAATCGTGTGCACGGCGTTTATCAGAGAGTTTGATCCTGGCTTGATATTTTCATTTTTAGAAAGGCTTGGTGTGCATCTTTAGTATATGTGGTAATACAATGGTCTCCAAAACCATAGAACAGGGTTCAAGTCCTTGAGGATGTGTTTATTATGGGAGAATATTCCGTAGATAGTAGCGGGGCGGTCTGTAAAACCGTTGTCATTGACTCGGGTGGTGCAACTCCATCTTCTCCCACTAGGTTGGCAAATTAAATCAAAATACCATAAAACATCGTAGATATAGTTTTACCATGAGGATGCTTGCGTCAGATTTGGTTTATAAAAGGTTTTGTCTCTGATCATGACAGATAATGAGCCTTTGAGTCTACACATAGATATATAGCTTAATGGATAGAGCGCACGGCTACGAACCGTGTAATATAGGTTCGAGTCCTATTATATCTGCTTATCTCCTATTTGGATTGGAGAAATAAAATAAAGTGAGGAAATTAATATTGATAAGTATTAATGCAAAAGAAGCTGAATATCTGCGTTCAAAAGGCAGAGGATATGATGTAAAAACAGCAAATAAAAGTCATAAAAGTAGATCAAAGAAGTATTTTATGACAACAAATTTTAAGTCTGTAGAATTATTGAATAATTATAGAAAATCTATAAATCGCACAGATCTTTATATCAAGAAAAATAAGCGAGATTTTCGTTTTTAAATGATATTTACTTACTTGAAAGTTGGTGTTTGACATAGGAAAAAAGAAAAAAGATGACGGCATTTATTTAATTGGTCAAAATGCTAACGATGTCACAGGAAGCTGTATTTACATAAAATATAATGGTAAAAAGATCCTGCTAGAGTGCGGATTATATCAAAATAACAATTATCTTGAATCATATAATATTAATTCAGAGAAATTTAAATTTAAGCCTTCAGAAATTGATTATGTGTTTGTAGGACACACACATGTTGATCATATTGGTTTACTTCCAAGATTGATTAAAGAAGGTTTTACAGGAAAAATTATAGCATCACATGCCACCGCACAATTAATGAAGCCATTGCTCTATAATTGTGCTTTTATTTTACTAAGCGAAGCAAATGCGTTATCATTCAAGTATAAAAGAGACTACTCTCCTATTTATACCGAAGATGATGTTGCAAAAACGCTCGAATATATATATGAATTCGATGAATTGCATACACAGTATATTTTGGATGATATAGTATCGTTTAAGTGGTATGAAAACAGTCATTGTGTTGGTGCAAGGCAACTACAGCTTATATTAAAAGATAAAAATGGTGTTTCAAATTCTATTTTATACACTTCTGATATTGGTTCTTTAAATACTAAAAATCATTATGTTTCTAATACTGAAATCCCTACTGATTTTAATAAAGTAACGATTATGGAATCTACATATGGAGAACCCGGTCGTATAAATAAAAAAACTAGAAAATTTGATTTGGAACATCTAAGAGTTGCTATTGAAACTGTAACAGAGCGTGGAGGAACAGTCGTTATGCCATGTTTTAGTTTTAGTAGAACACAAGAAATATTAACAAATTTATACAATATATATCATAATACCAATTTTCAATATGACATTATAGTTGATTCTATTTTATCATGCGATATTTGTGATATGTATTCAAATCTTCTATCTGATGAAGATTTAGACTTATGGCATAAAGTAAAATCTTGGGATAATGTAAAATTTATAAAAGAAAAAGAAGATTCTCTTGCTTGCGTAAAATCGCATAATCCTAAGATTATATTAAGTAGTTCCGGATTTTGTACAAATGGCAGAATCTTATCTTATCTACATGAATATCTTAACGATGAAAATAGTATGGTTATTTTTAGTGGATACACTGGATCTGATAATTCATATTTATCATACCGGATTAAAAATTATAAAGAAAATAAATTTATAAAAATTAGTGGTGATAAAGTTGAGAATAAAGCAGATTGTATATCATTAGGAACTTTTTCATCTCATGCAAATAGAAATGAACTGCTTACATATGGATCTAAAATCAATACAGAAAAATTAGTATTAGTTCATGGATCTATTGTTGCAAAAAATAGTTTAAAGGAAGATCTGAAGGAAGCTATATCAAAAGAGAACAAGACTTTTAAAGTAGTTGCTTCGGCAAAAGATATGGTAATCGGATTATAGGAGAACAAGGAATGGATATTGTTGAATTACTTAAAGGAGACGATGATCTGTATACGGCTATAGTAAAAGATCATCTTCAGGAACGAAAAATTATTTTAAATGAAGAAGTCAACGACGGGGTTATTGAAAATGTATGTCTGATGATTATGAAATGGAATGAAGAAGATAAATATATTCCTACCTCAAATCGTAAGCCTATCTTCATTTATATCAATACTGATGGCGGGGATGTATTATCTGGTAATCAGGTACTCGGTACTATTGCGGCTTCTGAGACCCCAGTTTATACAGTGGGACTTGCAAAGTGTGCCTCTATGGGTTGTTACATTCTCGCTGCCGGACACAAACGTTTTTGTTTTGAAAATACGGTAGTACTCTATCATGATGGACAAACTGGATATGTTAGTTCTTCAAATAAAGGAAAAGATATTCAGAAATTTTATGATAATCTTGAAAAGAGAATGACTGACTTTATGGTTAAACACACGAACATGACTGCCGAATTTCTTGATGACATAAAGGATAGAGAATATTATATGTTTTCTGAGGAAGCAAAAGAAAAAGGAATTGTTGATCAGGTTATTGGAATTGATTGTAAATTAGATGATATTATTTAGCGAAAAATTACATATCTTTTTACATATATAATAATATCATCAGCAAAGCAATATGTCAATAAAAAATAGGAATAAATGGAGATAAAATTATGGAATTAAAAAAAACAATTAAATATGACGGGAAACTTAAAGGACTTCATATGGTAGAAGGTCAACTTGTAGATTTGAATGGAGAAATCGTAGATATCCTTGAAATTTTCACCAAAGCATATGGCGAGAAACCATTTGATATGTCTACTACTACTAAAACAGAGGAAATCATTGATCTTGACGATGAAGATACTGATTTTGATCCAGATTTGAAATAAGGTACGTCATATGGACAAAGATACATTTTTAAAAGATCAATTAGATCTAATTAAGAGAAAACAAATGGATCCTTCTATTGAATGGCAAGACGTTGCGGATTTTCGTGAAGAATACTCCGGTGAAAAAGAACATCGAGATACTATTCGAAAAGGATCTAAACTTTTGTTAGAATATATTAATGGAGGATGGGATCTTGTTCCATCCTCTTCTATTGATATGGGAAGCTTTTCTGAGGCTATGGAAATAAAGAAAGAACGTATTAAGCTTCAGACTGAGAAGCAGGAAATGAATAAGTGGATACGAGAATTGTCTCGTGATGAAATGATTGCAGAAAAAATGGTCAATGCAATTACTACCCTCCCATCGCTTACTATTCCGGAACCAATTACTATTGATCCAAGTAAAAACGATTATCTACTTACTATATCAGACGCTCATTATGGTGTTGAGTTCTGCATAAAAGATTTCTGGGGATATACAATCAATGAGTATAGTCCTAAAATATTCGAGAGTCGTATGTGGGAGTTATTTTATAAAGTAGTTGATCAAATTCAAAAAGATGATATCAAATTGTTACATATATTTGAGCTTGGAGACGCTTTAGAAGGTATTCTACGTGCAAATTCACAGCTTATGCAGCTTAGATATGGAATTATTGACTCTGCATTTTTATATGCTAATTTCTTATCTGAATGGTTAAATGAGTTAAGCAAACATGTAACAATTGAATTTCAAATGATAAAAAGATCGAATCATAATCAGCTTAGACTTGTTGGACAGCCTAAGAATGCTTTCCCGGATGAAGATATGAGCAAATCTATGCTTGTATTTATTAAAGAAAGACTTAAAAATAACCCGAATATTAAAATAATTGAGAATCCAACTGGATTGGCGTATGCTCAATTAGGAATTCATAATATTATTGGAGGTCATTTTGAAACAAAAGATCTTGGAAAAGAATTGATGGAATATTCAAAAACATATAATGTGCCGCTTGATTATATTGTATCTGGCCATTGGCATTGTTCGTTTTCTGGAGAAATTGGAATTAATTCAGAGTATTTGTCTGTAAGATCAATTATTGGAGTTAATCCATATAGTATGAAAATTAATAAGACGGCTAACGCTGGAGCTTCAATGTTTGTTTTTGATCAAAATGACGGATTAGTGGATGAACATAAATATAAATTACATTAAAAATAAAAAGCACTTACGTATAAATGTAAGTGCTTTATCTTTTGTGGTTTGTTCAAATCATTCCATTAATTTAAATTACTTTTAAAGTATAACACAATATGTTTAAAATTGCAATTGTTATTTTACCCTCGCTGGACTTAATTTTTACTGATGTCGGTGAAACATTTCGCGATGATCATACACGCAAAACGCCACATTAATTAAATTGAACAGCCATGTGCTGCATATAAAAAAATGTATTCATGTATTATACCTCCCGTTCCGGCTCAATGAGCTTTATGCAGCAGGTTTATGAACTCACGCTTACCGTATGTAAAACGGCGTCCGTAGTAAATTTCAGTCCAGCTCCACATGAATGTCGGAGTGGCCCGACATTCTGACATCTTTTGGATGTCTCCACCTCAGTTGTATATAATAACATATTGTGTCTATACATTCAAGTAAAATAATACAAGTAGTATGCTATTACGCTGTTACTTATATTATACATTTCTGGAGGGCGGTCTTGCCCTCCTATTTTCTATCACGACATATGGCGGAATTGGCAGACGCGCCAGATTTAGGTTCTGGTGTTTATTCGTGAGAGTTCGAATCTCTCTATGTCGATTAATGAATAAAAGGAGGAGTTGTTTATGGCTGTAGCTACAAAAAGAACAACTAAAACTGAGCCGGTAAAAATGACTCCGACTCAAATGAGAAATAAAATTCAAGATCTTGAAAATAAGATAGATATATATGAAAATGATACTGCATGGTGTTTTATGTGCGGAAAGCCAAAGAATAAAAGTAAATTTTATGATAATACGGACCCTTTGACAAGTTCTGGTTGCTCTCCTATTTGCAGAGAATGTGCAAAGAAAATCGCATTAAGAACTGATAAAAATGGGGATGAGCATGAACCAACAAAGGAGTCTATTATATTGGCATTAAGGTATCTTAACAAACCATTTCTCAATAGTCTATATGATTCAAGTATACAAGAATCCCAAAATGAAAATACAGGAAAACCCAAATCTAATGCATGGACTGCATATATAAAAAATGTATCTATGAAGAATTATATTGGATTAACATTCTGGGATTCTGATATGTTTAAAGAAAAAGTTATTTATGAAGATGAAAAGACAGTTAATGATGTTATAAAAGGCAGAGAAAATCAAGATACCTATAGTGAGTTCACTAAAAATAAAAATGATGTTGTTAGACTTCTCGGATATGATCCATTTGAAAAAGAGGCAATCTCTGATCAGCCTTTCTTGTATTCTCAACTTGTCGGATTACTTGATTCAAGCGAGGATGCAAATGATGATATGATGCGTACCGCTTCTGCTATTTCTATTGTAAGAGCGTTTCTACAACAAACAAAAATAGATAATGCAATTTCTAGTTATATGTCTGATATTCGTAAGTTGCAAAATAATTCTGCAACAATTAAATCCCTACAACAATCTAAAAAAGATCTTACCAGTATTATTAAAGATTTGGCAGCCGAAAGTTGTATATCTTTGAAAAACAATAAAAACGCTAAGAAAGGCGAAAATACGTGGACAGGGAAAATCAAGAAAATAAAGGATTTGAACCTTCGCGAAGGTGAAGTGAACGGATTTGATATTGGTACATGTCGTGGTATGCAGCAAGTTATGGATATGAGTAATGCTTCTATATTAAAGGCATTACGATTGGATGAGTCTGAATATTCTGATATGGTTGCAGAGCAGCGACAAATGATAACTTCTTTAAGAAGTGACCTAGATAATTATAAAGAAATCTCTCGTATCTTATTACGTGAAAATATAGATCTTAAAGATTACATGGAAGAGGCTGGATTGATTAAACCAGAAGATTTAGTTGATCTTGATGAATTATATTCTTGTTTTAGTTCACAAGAGCAGGAAGAGGTGATTGAGGATGATGAATCCTCAGAAGATACGAAATCTTCCGGAACTTAATTATTGCGAACAAGGGGATAAAATTTTTGTAAAGCCTGGAGTTTATCCAATGTCCTCCAGAAAATTGGAAGGCTTTATAAAAATTGCCAATCTCCAAAAATATTACCAGTGTAATCCGGTAAGATTTATTAATGATTTCTTTAATATTGAACTGCTTGATGCTCAAGCCTGGATCATTCAAAGATCCTGGAACTGTCCTAACGTTCTTCTTGTTTGTACTCGTGGATTCGGAAAATCTACTTTGATAGATATCATGGTTATGGCCAAAGATATGTTATTTAACAACTATTGGACCTATATTGCTTCAGGCTCAGGCAGTCAGGCTGAACAAACCTTTACGACCCTTGAAAGAATTGCGAATGATAATATAGACACAATGCTTGGATCAACAGGATACATATTCAAGGCTGAAATTGAAATAAAGAATGCTGCGGGAGATGGTTTCAGCCACTCTTCTAATGGATTTTCATATAGTCTTTATAATGGCGCATTTACTCAAACACTCAATAGTAATATAGATAAAAAAAGAGGTATGCGTGGTAATGTAATATTTGATGAATGTGGATGGCTTTCTGATGAAATGCTTCAAACATATGGTGCATTCGCAATCGTCAATAAAAGTTTCAAATCTGGAAAAGACCGTGATGGTAATTCTATTGATATTAATCGTCTCAGATGTATTCCATCAAATATCCCTAACCAATTATTTTATATATCTTCTGCTTCTTCTACTGATACAGAGTTTTACAAGTTATATCGCGATTTCAGTAAACGACAACTTATGGGAGATCCAGATTATTTTGTAGCCCATATTGATTGCGAAGTTGCGTTTAAGCCTACCATTCGAGGACAGGTTATGGAGCCTCTTCTTACCCGATCCACAGTAGAAGCTGCTATGCGTTCTAATCCCGAAAAAGCTCGTCGTGAATATTATTGTGAATTTACTTCTGATGCCGGAGCGAATGCAATCATTCGTAGGGGTGTTATTGCTAGAAATGAAGAAGTTCGTAAACCTATTTTATATAACGATACTGGCAAACGAAAAATAGTTATTGCATACGATCCAGCTCGTAGCAGAGATAATTCTGTAATCCTTATTGCAGAAGTGTATGAAGACAAAGATCAAAATGGTGATAAAGAATACAGAATGCGACTGCTCAACTGTATTAATCTTATAGATATTAGTGCAAAACGTAAAAAGCCAATGCAAACTCCGGATCAGATTGATTATTTAAAAGAATTAATTCTTGATTATAACCAAGGCGGCGATGATACATATAGTAACATTTTAGGAATCTATATCGATGCCGGATCTGGTGGAGGCGGAGTTAATATTGCCGATTATCTTATGCCAGATTGGAAAGGAAAAGATGGAAAAATACACAGAGGGCTTATAGATAAAGAATATTCTGAAGAGTATATAAAAAAATTCCCGAATGCAGTAAATAAAATACATCTTATGTCTCCTACCCAATATAAATCTGAAATGTATGAGGCAATGATTGAACTTATGAACCAAGATAAGATAAATTTTACTGCTTCTTATGATGGAAAAGGTTATATTACTATGTTTGATATTGACAAAGAAAAGTACAACAAAACAAAAGCGGATCTTATTGCAAAATACAAAAAACAAAAATTATCTCAAGAAGAAATTGAAGAAAATGTGCAAAAAGATCTTGATAATTTACAGAATGTCAAAAGTCGTATTGAAAAATTAAATTGGCAAGAGCAAATTGCACTTGCTAGTATTGACGCTTTAAAAGAAGAACTTGTAAATATGATACGTATTAAAAGAGAATCCGGAAAAGATTCTTTTGAAATATGCCCTGAAAAACGAAACAAATTACATGATGACCGAGCTTATGTAATGTGTATGGCATCTTACGCTCTTCAATGTGAGCGAAGAAAATATATTACTTCAAAACATAAACCCAAAACAGATATTTCATTAGTGCAATCTCTCACCATCCGTAGAGGGAAATTGCATTCTATATTTGATGAATAGGAGGTGCTGAATTTGGCCCAACGAAAGAAAAATAATGTCAATACTACAAAGGTGCCGACAGCAAAAGCTATTGAGCCAGCACCTACTTCTCAAAGTACTGCTTCTGAATTAAGAAATTGGTATCAGAAAAATAAAAAAAGTATTGAAAACTATGCTCAAGCAATGGAAGGGGCAAAATCTCTCCGAGATATTACTAAGACAAGTACTAAGACAGTAACTGCATTTAACAAAGATAGTCTTAGGTCTTATCTACAGAATATTGGTAGTAACGAAAAAAATCTCAGAAGCTTATCTAGGTATCTTTATTATAGATGCCATCCTTATTATAGATTGATAGCATATAATGCGAATATGTTTTGTCTCGATGCACGATCTGTAATTCCTGAATATGATTTAGTAGCTGGCGGTGATGCAAACGCGATGCTCTCTTCTTATCAGGATACATTAAATGTATTAGATAAATTGAACCTTCAATATGAATTTTTAAAAATTTATATGATCTGTTTTAGAGAAGACGTATTTTATGGATGTGCTTATTATGACGAAACGGGCATGTTCATTCTTCCACTTGATCCAGATTATTGTAAAATCTCCGGTATTTATAGTACTGGGGATTTTTCTTTTGCAATGGATATGTCTTATTTTAGATCTAGGCAGACAATACTAGAATTATGGGGCGAACCATTCCAGTCTATGTATAGAGCATATGAAAATGATACAACCAACGGTAAGTGGCAGCCTATGCCGGATGAATATGCCGTATGTCTTAAAACTCGTGCCGAGGATTGGGAAACTGTAGTTCCACCGTTTTCTGGACTTTTGTCTGGAATTATCAATCTTATTGATCTGGATGATATTCAGGCCATTGCAGATAAACAAGACATTTATAAAATGATATGGCTTGAATTAGAAACTATAACCGGAAGTGATTCTGTAGATGATTGGAAAATTACTCCAGATATTGTTATTGAGTATTTTAACCGGATGATCAATGAAGCTCTTCCCGATTATACTTCTGCCGCTATCATCCCGGGAAAGCTTGATCAGGTTACATTTAATAATGATAGAGCTACGGATACAAATAAAATAGCCAAGTCTACAGAAACATTTTTTAACAGTTCTGGAGGCGCACAGATATTGAATAGTGCGTCAATCAGCGGAACAACCGCTTTCTCAGCTGCTGTTCAAGCAGATACAGAAATGGCTATTTCGATGCTTCTTCCTCAAACACAAGGATGGGTCAATAGATTCTTGTCTTATTGGGTATCTAATCCTTCTAAAGTGAAGTTTTTTGAGGTAAGTGCATATACAAAAGAAGAATTTAAGAAAACATTATTGGAAGCAGCAACCAGTGGACTTCCTACCAAACTTGCTTATAATACTTTAAATCAATTCTCTGAGAAAGACACTTTGGCTCTTAATTACTTAGAAGAACAAATTCTTGGTATAACCAAACTATTTGTTCCGCTTCAGACATCATATACTCAATCAGGATCTTCGGATACAGGTGGAGCACCTACTAAAGATGATTCAGAGATTACAGATGATGGCGATGCTAGTAGAGATAAAACAGACAAGGCCAATGGCTAATAGGTGAACATTATGATTGATAACAATTCAAAATTTATAATTACAACAAATGAAGAGTCCGCTGCACTTTTAATTAAGACTGGTTTTAAATTAATGAATCAGCAAGGGAAGCAGTGGATTTTTATGAATGATAATAAAATGCTTTTTAATAATTTGAGTGATCTCGTTTATACAGATAAGCTATTTATTTAAACAGCTCCTCTTCTATTGAGGGGACTCTCAAGGAAAGGAGGAACAATGGCAAAAATACATAAAATTTTGACATTAGATCAGTTAATAAAATTCTGTGAAGATAATAAATTCTATAATTTCAATTCTAAAGATTCTGGGTATACTCTTTCAGTTCAAATTCCTGGACAACTTTCATTCGATTCAGATTCAACACAAGGACTTTTATTTACAAAAGTGAAAACTTGCCACACATTACTTAACAGAAACGGTAGTTATGTTTCTGAGGATAATATGAAAAATGCAATGCCGTCATTAAAATATCGTCCACTTTTAGGTTATATTCATCAGCTTGATTCTGGGGAATATGACTTTCATACACATGACATTGAAGTAGAGCAAGACGAAGATGGTAATGATTATTTGGTGTATGCGGAGAAGCAGATTGGTACTTTTACAGCTGACGAACCATATCTCGAATATGATAAAGACATGGATAAAACATATGTTATTGCTACCGCCGCTATACCGGAAGATTATACAATGGCTGCAGATATTATTCGTAGAAAAAATGGTACAAAAGTAAGCTGCGAGCTATGTATTAACTCAATGTCTTATAATGCGAAAGAAAAGTATCTTGAATTAGAAGATTTTTACTTTTCAGGCGTTACTTGTTTAGGATCTGAAAAAGACGGAACTGAAATTGGAGAAGGTATGCTTGGCAGCAGACTTGATATTCAGGATTTTAGCACAGAAAACAATTCAATTTGTGCTAAATATGAACAATTAAATGAAGATAAATTGATTGAAACATTAGAGAAATTAAACACTACCATCTCTAATTTCAATATAAATAATGCTGATGGAAAGGAGGATAATCAGGTGAATAAATTTGAGGAACTTTTAAAGAAATATAACAAAACAGTTAATGATATTACTTTTACATATGAAGGACTTTCAGATGAGGATCTGGAATCAGCTTTTGCAGAAGCATTTGAAGAAAGTGATCCAGAGCCAGATGGTAATACCGAACCAGATCTTGAAGTTTTTGTAAAATCTTTTGAACTTTCACATAGCGATATTCGTTATGCTCTTTATAATCTTTTAGGAGCGTATGAAGAAGCAGACAATGAATGGTATTACATTAATTCTGTTTATGATACACATTTTACATATGAGAATTGGGACGGAGATAAAATCTACGGTCAGAATTATACAAAAGATGGTGATAATGTATCATTTGATGGAGAAAGATATAACCTACATCGTGAACTTTTAACTGATTCAGAGTATTCCGAACTGCAGAATATGCGTTCTAATTATGCTGCTATTTATGAAAAACTGCAGAAATATGAGAAGGCTGAAGAAGATGCGAATAAGGATGCTTTATTTGTTTCTGATGAGTATAAGGCTATCAATGATGCAAAAGAATTTGCAGAATTAAAAGAAAATCATTCAGAGTTTTCAGTAGAACAGGTAAAAGAAAAACTTGATTCAATTTTATTATCTTATGCCAAATCTGGCAAATTAAATTTCTCAACAATTGAAGAAAAAGAACCAGAAAAGAAAACAGTTGGAAAACACAATCTTGGATCTCCGGCTGCAACTAAAAAGAGAAATAAATATGGTTCGCTATTTTCAAGTAAAAATTAATTAAATAAGTACAAAGACAAAATGGAGCTGGTAACAGCTCTTTTTATTATCCAAAAATATATGAAAGGAGCTTAATAAAATGGCAATTCGTTATAATATCGAAACTCATGCTGTAGCATTCCCATCTAAGCTTTTAGCTCAGAATGGCGGAAAGCACATTTATAATATCGAGCTTACTACAGATACAGATAACGGTAATCTTGTAGCTCGTGGCGAATTCGAAGATCTTGATCTTTATAAAGAAGCCGCTGTAACAAAATTTGAAGGAAAGGTTCAGAAACAGGCTACTAACGGACATTGGTATGTCGAGGTAGTAGATCCGGGCGACGCTCTGTTTGTTTATATGCAGGCATTTATTGCTGAGGATTGGACAAATAAGTGGAAGAAAGAATCTAATTTCTTCAATGCAAAAGGTGACGTAGTTCGTGGATATGAGCTTGCTGTTGGTGATGTTTTTGAGGTATCCGAAGAGGGATTCGATGGAGATATTACCAAAGGTGCAAAAGTTGTTTGTGAAAATAAGAAATTAAAGATTAGTGCGTAATTAGGAAAGGAGGGAAAATATACGATGAGAAAAATGTTATTTAGTGATTTAAGTATGCATGTACAGACTGTATTTGCAAATCTATGTGAAGACGGTGTAACACCGGAGGAAAATTATGAAGGATTCAAGAAACTTACATATGATCTGAATCATAATCCAAATGAGATTTATGACGAAGAAGGAAATAAGATTTCTAAGAAAGAAGCTGATGATGCAGTTCGTAAATTCGTATTTGCGATTATGGGATTGAATGAGCATTCAACAAAACGTGATAGAAAACGTGCTATGGATAGACATGGCATTGAGCTGTTTGAAGTTATGGAAGAAGAAATCGATATTAAAGTTGAAACAGGCTTTAGAGAGTCTGAATTCTTTAATAACTATGTTGAGCAGCGAAATCTTTCTCGTGGAGATTCACAGGAATTCTGGACAAACGAAAAAGTCATTCTTTCTGTTACTAAAATCTCTGGCGATCATCATGACTTTACACTCCAGAGACTGGGTTCTGGAGAATCTTATACAGTAACAACATCTGTATATGGTATCGCTGTTGGTGCTGATATTGACTTATATCTTGCAGGAAGATATGACTGGGCTAAACTGACTGATCAGTGTGCTGCTGCTTTTGTAAGAAAAGTTCAGAATGACATCTATGCTGAAATGATGAATGCAGGAAAGAAACTTCCGGCTCAGTTCCAGGGAACAGGTGCTCTTTCTACTACTACAAAGGACAAACTTGATACTCTTCTTGAGGATGTATCTCTCGCAAACGATGGTGCTCAGGTAGTAATCATGGGAACAAGAACTGGACTTCAGCAGTTCCAGAAGCTAATGGATGTTGATTGGATCACAGACGATCAGAAGCGTGACGTTGCTACAATGGGACGCCTTGGTTATTATGGTCCGTATACTCTTGTAGAGCTGCCACAGAGATTCGCTCTCAATGATACTACAAAGAAACTGTTAGATCCGAAGACTCTGTTCATTATGCCGCAGGTTGAAGATAAATTCATCAAATTTGTTGATGTAGGCGAAACTGAAATTTATGAGGTAAATGAGAAAGGTGCTCGTATGGATGACACAATGAAGTACGAAGTACAGAGAGCTATGGGTGTTGGCGTACAGATCGGACGTTATTTTGGCGTTTGGACCTTAGCATAGTCATAAAATATATATTTTTTTAACGTTTTTTGTATACAGTATATTGTATGTTCTTGCATATCTTTTTAGATGTGCAAGAACTTTTTGAATAAAAGGAGAATTTAATAATGGCAACAGCAACAAAAAATAGCAAAGCAACTACTTCTGCTACTGCGGCTAGTTCGGCAGAAAATACTGCTGAGGTTAAGGCAGAAATAAAAACAGAAGTAAAGAAAGAAAAAAGAAAATATGAACAGTCCGAGGGAATTCTCTGCAAGTCTATTACTTCTGGAGGACTTTATATGCCAGGATTGAAATCCAATATTTTATACACCTGGATCGACAGTGGTGATCAGATCGAAGTTGAATATCAGGATCTTCTTGCTGCAATCCGTTCAAACAATAGTTATGTTATGAGACCGTTCTTTGTTATTGAAGATGAAGAGTTCGTATCACAGTTTCCACAGCTTAAGAAGCTTTATGACAAGCTTTATTCCGTTGGAGAACTTAAAGATGTTATTACTGATTTAAGTCCGGCAGATATGAAGGCTACTATTCTGTCACTTCCACAGGGAGCACAGGATTCTATTAAGCATATTGCATCTAAGATGGTTTCTGATGGGACTCTTGATAGCGTCAGAAAAATTAAAATTCTTGATGAAATCTTCGATACAGAAATGAGTGTAATGACAGGACTATTTGATTAATAGTTAGGAGGTATCATATGCCTTCAATTAATTACGAAGAAATATATTCTAAATTTCGTCTTAAAGCCGATGCATATGATTTACTTGATCTTCGCGAAGATGATGTAAATATGTTTATGTGCGAATGGCTTCATTCTTCTATCCAAAAACCTTATATTTATAGATTGTTTAACCAAGTTGAATTTCACGATGATATTCAAAAGCTAGAGTATTCAATGAAATATGTTGTTGAGAAATATTTTGATCAAGGATTTGTCTCAGATATTTTAGGCATCGGTATGGTTATTGAATGGATTACTCCCAAAATCGTTAATTTGAATAACATTGTGCAAGTATACGCCTCTTCTGATGAAAAATTTTACAGTCAGACGAACCATTTAAATGGGCTTAAAGATCTAAGAGCATCTTTAGTGAAAGAGCAACAAGATATAATTAAGCAGCGTGGCTATATTTGGAATTCGTATTTGGAAAGTAATAGTTAAATGAAAACTATTTATGGTCATTTTGATGACAAACAATTTGAGAATTATAAGGTAAGGTTACATAAAGAATTATTTTGGTTACTTTTATATAAAGATCCGAAAACAAAAGACGAATTTAATAACATTGATTTCGAAAAATATTTTATTAATTTGATGAAACGGATTGACGGATTAAATACACTTCTCTCCTATCCTGTTGAAATTATATCTATAATGTCAACTCTTCAGGCTGCTTTAAATGAAACACGAGAAGAAAATTTTGATTATCAATCTTACAGAAAATTAGTATTAGATGCACATTCGTTAGTAGATAAAATTAATGATAGGAGTTGATTTTAATGATTACTGCCGACATGTACAGATCGCATCTTAATTCATATGGCAGTAATTTAGCACAGGTTAAACAAAGCCAATCTAATATGGTTGTAAATAGTGCCTTTACTGCGGATGCACAATATAAAAGAGTTTATATATTAACAAAAGATGGATGGAAATTCGAGGATGCAAAGTTTCAAAAGCACGCGAAATATTCTATTCTTAAAGATGCCGTTGATTATTACGTTCAGTTTCGCCCAAAAGTACATTACTCTGTTGGTAGTTATCTTTTTATTCCGGACGATACTGCTCACGAAATTAATATTCACGGTAAAGACTTAGAACATCCATTATCGCTTCCAGAAGATCAAATCACTCAATTGTGGTTTATAGTCGGTCGTGATTATGATCCATCTTTTGTTAGATATAATGTTTTGCAATGCAATTGGAAATTTAAATGGATATACAACAATAAGTTATATACATGCTGGGGTGCGAATAGATCGGCCAACAGCTACACAAGCGGTAAATGGACAGATTTTGTATGGATTTTCTGTACATACATGGTCCGCTGTAAAGGGAAACCTTGACAGCGCATTCTTTCGGATATGCTGGAATTAGGCTGTACACATAGCCGTCCTAAAGCTTACTAAACTACAACATAATGATGGAATATGCATAAGTGTGAATGTCGCGAAAGCAGAAAAAATTAGTAAGATGGTATAAGCTGAAACAAAAGCTTTTATATAATAAAAGTGCTAAGTACTACTACAATGGGAAATCAGCAGGGAATAGTTTAACTAGGCTTGCCCTCATCGACTATCGGTTGAAATACCGTTAGGGAGAAGTCTCCCGAAGTGAAAGACTCCTAAGTGCTTAATTGCATATGGTGAATGATATAGTCAGTGCTTACATGAAAGTGTAAGAAAAGTTGTTTATAAATTAATATTGAATATTAAGACCAGACAGCGGGTAGCTCCTGTTTTGTTATACCTCCTATATAACAATTATGGTCTTTTTATTATACATAAATTTAGGAGGAATTTTTATGTCAAAATTATCAGTACAAAAAATATTTGAAAAGCACGGAGACGAAATTATTAATCTTCGGAAAAATGGTATGCAGATGCAAGAAATTGGTGAAAAATTTAATTTGAAAACTCAAACTGTGAGCAGCTTTTTGCGAAGAAATAATATAAGAGTTCGCGGATTAAGGAATGAAGAAACAGAAAATAAGATAGTTCAATTATATAATGATGGAGTGTCTATGAGAGAAATTGCTTCAAATTTTCATTTTACACAAGGAACCGTCAGAGATATACTTGTTAATCATGATGTGCATATCAAAACTAATTCTGAATCACATAGGATATATGATATAAACGAAAATTATTTTAATCAAATAGATACGCCTAAAAAAGCTTATATTTTAGGATTACTATATGCAGACGGTAATAGAAGTAGCAGATCTAACACAATTTCAATTCGTCTTCAAGAAAGTGATAAAAACATTTTAGAAAATATTAAAAAAGAATTGAATGCAGAAGTGCCATTACGATTTATTGATTATTCTAATGATTCTAAAAGACAAAACCAGTTTCTACTAGCAATAAGTAATGAACAAATTGCAAAAGATTTATATAAATACGGCATTGTTCCAAGGAAAGAATTTAAATTAACCTTTCCTAATTGGTTAGATAATAATCTCCTATCTCACTTTATAAGAGGATATTTAGACGGTGATGGTTTTATTTCAAATAACCCGAAAGAAAAACGAGCCAATATTACCGGAACCGAAAATTTGTTACTTGGAATTAAAAATATTTTAGAAGAACAATTAAATATACATTTTAGTATATATTCACCTCATAATAAAGATACTAATACTAGAACGTTAGCTGTAGCTGGAGGGAATCAAGTTAAAAAATTTTTGGACTACCTTTATAAAGATGCTGATTTATATATAGAAAGAAAATACGACAGATATTATAATATGTACTGTGCTTAATATAAACAATCCTTATTTAAAGTAACGAATTAAATAAGTAACATTCAGGAATATTCATCTGCGCTTGACAATTTGACATCAGCGTGGATGCCAGACATTTATTATGCTTATGGTAATAACTTATACGAACTTGGATTAGATGATAATAGAACTGTGATGCATGAACAACGTTTCATGCTCTCAAATAATATTCTTGATCCTAAAGTATATCAGGTTACGAAAGTAACAGATCTTAATCCTTCTGGAGTAATAAAATACTCTATTAAGCAGGATGAATTGGATAATAAACGGGATAATGTAGAATTACAAATATGTGATTATTATACGGACTCCGGTGATCAAAAAACTGAGACTATACAAAAGCCTCAAATGATGATTACGGAATCTCAAATCAGGTGGTTAACTCTTAATGATGATGGAGAATTAGAACCTATCTATGATAAATCTAAGCAATGTCTATATCTAGGAAAGAATTCTTATTTCGAATACAAACTCCCATATCAAGACTTAAAATCCGAATGGAATCTAAGTGTATATGATAGAAAAAACGAATTATCTGACGAAGACAAATCTTATTATGAAGGATTAATGAAAATAACAGTTATGGATAATGTAACTATTTCAATTAAGCCGGGAAAGGCTAATAGTCTTATTGGTAAAAGATTTATTCTTTCAGCGACAGATAATAATGGCGATAACCACTCTTCTATCGTACTGGAGGTGGAAAAATGGTCAGAGACATAAAAAATATAGATAGGAATCTTGAGGATAAAAAGAACAATGATATTATTCTGAAAAAACATTTATTACTGAAAATGTTTAACGAGGACCCAGATCTAAATGAAATTTTAGGCAAAAAAGATAAGCGTCCTTTAAATAAATATGAGGATAAAGATCATCCAACAAATACAGAAATCGAAGAACGCCACTTAATTGTTGAATATAACAAAAGAGTTGATAAAAAACAAATTATTCCATTCTTAAAACTAAATGGCATTAACAAAGAAGTATTAAATTTTATTATGTTTGATATTGATGACGATTCTGTATCTTATTCAAATGAAGTAATTAAGTCACAGATACTCAGTGTTATGTGCTTAGTTCATGAAGATGATATGGAAACCGAATACGGAATAATGCGTACAGATCTCTTAAGTTATATAGTTAAAGACTTATTATGTTGGACTAATGTTCTTGGATGTCATTTAAAATGTAAGGCCGATTACTGTGATATTGTTGATTCACGATATTATTGTAGAACTATAAAGTTTTTAATTGAATGTCCAAACAATCTTTATCAGGGAATGAATAATAGATATGACCGATTCAAATGACAAATTGGAAATAGACACTCTCCAATTATATTTTGGAGAACCTTTTATTATTCATGATGATATTTTTAATGACATTCAAATACTTCAGCCTACAATTGGTGACATTATAAAAGAAGGCGAAAAAAAAGTATATTCTGCTGTTAATATCTTTGTTACTAATACTACATCTTATAGAGTTCAATTATGGGACTTAGGAATCGACTGGAATAAGTTATCTGATTTTAGTTTGTTCTGTATGTTAGCTCCTACTCTGTCTAAAGATTCTACAAAATTATTATTCAATGATTTAGATTTCCAAAAATTTCAATTACTACAAACTACAGACGATGAGCCTGTAGTTTATTTATTTAATGAAGAAAGTAATGTTCTAATCGATGAAAAGAAATACATTACTATCTCTTCTTATATTCAATCTATGTTCAATATTCATCCAAAAGTAGAGAAAGCAAAAGGCAAATCTACAAAAGAATGGATAATATTCGAGGATCGTCAAAATCAAGATCTCCATAAAAACGATTCTTATCAATCTACACTTCTTCCGCTCATCTCTGCTTGTCTTAATCATCCCGGATTTAAATACAAGAAAAATGAATTACGTGAAGTTGGAATAGTTGAATTCATGGACAGTGTTCAAAGACTTCAAATTTATGAATCTTCTACTGCTCTCATGAAAGGAATGTATTCTGGATTTCTTGATACTTCAAAAATTAATAAGGAAGAACTCAATTTTATGAGAGATATCTCGATTAAAAATTGATTTCACATAAAAAAAATAATTAAATAAAGGAGGAAATAATAATGGCTTTTGCATTAGGAGATATTATTATTGATCGTGTTCAGTATGGTTATGCTGAGGATTTTAGTGGTACACCACTTTATACATTAACACAGCTTCAGGATGCTACAATTAACATTAGTGCAGAGTCAACAGATGCTGTTGATAACACAGGTGCTATTGTTAAGAGATTCTGGAAAGCTAAAACAGGTGAATTTACAGCAAATAACGCTATGATTAACCTGAATATTATCGCTGCTGGTGCAGGTGAAGGATCTGCTACTCTCGCAGAGACAAAAGCGTTTGATATGCCAAGAATCATTACAGCAACACAGGATGGAACAGGTGCTGTAACTGTAAAACTTGGTGAGTCTGCAGACGTCAAAGAGGAAAGCATTAAAGTTAATGTATTCAATAAAAATGGGTCTATGGGAACGCTTTGCACAAAGGATTCAGCTGCTGCAGAGACTAAATATTCTTATTCTGAAGGAACTCTTGCTTTGCCTAAAACAGCTGGTACATATATTATCAAATATAAAAGAAATGTATCTAAAGATGGCGTTAAGATCGTTAATGAGGCAGATAAGTTCCCGTCTACAGTTAAGCTTACTCTTAAAGCTCTTGCTGTTGATCCATGTACACCGGATACTCTTAGAGGTGTGTACATTGTAATTCCGTCATTCCAGGTATCACCTGAAGTTGAAATTTCTCTGACAACAGACGGTCAGTTACAGTATTCTGGACAGATGCAGATGAACTACTGTGCTGCCGACAAAGCTCTGTATGAAGTATACTTCGCAGATGGCGACGAAGAATAATTTGATATAATAATTATTCGAAATTTATTTATGGTCGGTACGGGTCAAATCGTACCGGCTATTTTAATGCCATTTTAAAGGAGGCAAATAATGATAAAGGATAATAAAATATGTATTTTATGTGGTAAAAAATATAGCTTCTGTAATCGTTGCGAAGAATATGATCATTTGCCAAGATGGATGGCTATTTATTGCAGCGAAAATTGTAAAAACATATTTAACACAATTTCTGGATATAACATGAAACTTAAAACTAAAGAAGAAGCTGCTAGTGCTCTTGGAGAATGTGATCTTTCAAAGAAAAGTCAATTTAATCAAGCATGTCAGCAATATATCGATGAGATTCTTGATACTAAAGAAGAGCCTATAAAAAAACCTGTTGTTGTAAATACAATTTTTAAAGTAGAAGAATCTAAAGAAGTTATAACAGAACCACAGAACAAACCAAAACGTATAAGAAATGTTAAAAATAAATAGTATTTGAATAGTGGTTTTATAAGGGGTATAGACTATTCAAGCTATACCCCTTTTTTCACTTTTAAGGAGTAAAAGGAATATGGGAAAATTTGATGTTGAACCAAATGAACTTAATTTAAAACCGAGACTATATAATACGCACGAAGTTGTAAGAATTGTAAACCCAAAGCAAAGAGATCTTTATATTAAACATCGTGTGTATCCGATTGATATTATTGTATATATCTTTTTAAAAGAAGAAACTAAAGATCTTTTTCAAAAATGGATTGATCATACATTGGAGTAAATTATATGGATAATTATGAAAAAATTTTAGATAAACAAGAATTAAGATATGTACTTGGAACTGCTGTATCAGGACATACTACATATCTAAAAAAGACATTAGCAAAAGCAGAATATGAATTTGTAACAGATATTACAAAGGCAACGAAAACAGTTTCTGCTAAGATTGCAAAAATTATACTTGAAAATTATGTTCGAGATACTGGAGATACAGAATCCGAACTTATTGTTATACCTTTATTGATTAGTTATGAACTTATAAAAGAGGTATAGATATATAGGAGTAAAAGGAATATGGAAAATACAAAAAATTATTTAGACAAACTTGATTATGTAAAAATGATATTTGATGATGAAGAATTTTGCATAATCAATAACATAAAAGATTATGAGATCGATTTATATAGTGATAGACCAAGCTGTATCAAAATAGATACTAACCTATTTGATCCATTAATTAAAGAATATTTTGATAATAGGAAATATGTAAATAAGGTAATGTTATATTTTGTTGGTGTAGGTTCAAATAATTTATGTGCAAATTCATCATATTTGATATACAAATATAATGTTAACGCTCTTATTCAAAATATACGAATAACAGATCTTGAAGTCAGTTTCACAATAGAGGGTGATTTTCATGTCTGAAATATTAAAGCTAACATTAGATAATGATGTTGTAGAAAAATATAATAAGAAATATTTTTTTGAACATCCAAGAGCTAAGAAAGAGCCAATAACAAAACCATATCATCCTTCTATTAATACATGGATGATACTACCACGTATTCAGATGAATGCATTAAAACAAAAATGGAAAGACTTCGTTGGATTTTGGGTAAAATTAAACAAATTAGAAAATAGACAGTTAGACAATTTTGATCTTGTCGTGACTGTCTTTTTTGATACCAGAAGACGTCATGATTGTGATAATCAAATACCAAAATTTATTCTTGATGGATTTACAGAGTCCGGATTGATCGTTGATGACGACGAAAAACATTTGCACTCTCTCACTTTAAAAACTGGATACGACAAAGAAAATCCACGAACTGAATTTGAATTTTATATACATTCTGATGAAAAGATAAGTCAGGATAAA
This sequence comes from Ruminococcus sp. AM36-2AA, assembly GCF_003461955.1. Taxonomy (GTDB): domain Bacteria; phylum Bacillota; class Clostridia; order Lachnospirales; family Lachnospiraceae; genus Blautia_A. The sequence continues at coordinate 416,125 of NZ_QTYB01000001.1, forward strand.
TAATTATATATGGAATAAAAAGGAGAAATTATTATGCCAGAAAATATTATTAATAAATCTAATAAAGAAACCGTAGAAAGAAAACTTACTGTAAAAGAGTTTTGTCGTAGATATGATATGTTAAAAACTGACGAGCAGAAATCTAATTTTGTGCAGTCTATGGTTTATAGAACATATTGTCCGGTTCTTGAGAAAAAAGTGATTCTTCAGACTATGCTTGATAAAACAATTGTATCAGATAAAAACGGCGTGGAATATATAGATATGTTTTTATCTAAGATTAACTTTACTACTACTATTCTTCTGCTTTATACCAAATTTAATATAAGCAAAAATGATGATAGTGAAACAACTGCGTTCCAGGATTACGATCTTCTTATTGAGAGAGGATTCTTAAATGTTATCAGTGCTGCCATAGGCGAAGACGAACTTAATGAACTGACGACAATCAATGGATTGCTTATGGATAATTTTTACGCAAAAAATAAAAATCTTGAAGCATTTATTGCCAAGTATACACAGGCATTTGCTACTATATTCGGCATGTTTGCAGATGAGGGCATCTCTGAATTAATGAAGTACATCAAAGAGTACGGAGACGTATTAGGCAAGTAAAACTTTAAAAATAATATATGAGATTTAAATAAAACTATGGAGGTGAATATTATGAAGCAGATTGAAATTACTTATGAAAAATTGATGAAGTTGCATGATGAATTTGTTATTGGTACAAAAAAAGAAAAGAAAAATATAGAAAAAGAAATTGCTGAATTTTTAGCGAAGGATATTCTTGAAGATGTAAAACGTGCGTATACACAAATTATAAATAATTGGTACGCTTCGTATTCGCCTTCAATTTATGACAGAAAAGAAACTCTTAAAGATACCGGAAAATTTATTTTAAATGGAAGCAAAATAACAATTTATGCAAGCTCTGATCCTATGAACGGTCATAGATTAGATAATGATCGTTTGTTTAAATTAACAATGTTACAAGGATATCATGGCGGCGCATGGCATAATGGTACTCCTATGTATCGTGGTCCAGTGCCTAGTTATTATATGTGGACTAGACCGGCTGAAAAAACATTTTCTCCAGCAAGAGCAATGGCTAATTGGATAAAGTCTTATCAATATAGGCCAGTAACAAAAAAAATAAATAAAATTGAAGAAATATTTCGAAAATATTATTCAAAATATGACTATTTTAAAATGTTTTTTTAGTATGTATTAAGGAGGAATATAAATGAGTGATATGAAATTAGGAGAGATTAGTCTTGATCCTGTTGCTGAAGCAATTGTTAAAGGGGTCAATATGAAAGCAAATTCTAAGGCTAATAAAGAATTTCAAAAAACAATAGATCAAATAAAAGAAGGCACAGACATGCCTGTTAGATTTAACCCCAATACTTCCGAATTTGATAAAGCTAAAAAAGAAGCTGAGAAACCAATAAAGACTCCGGTTAAATTAGAGACAGAAAATGTTGATCTCCCGCTTCTAGGGAAAACTCCTGTAAAATTATCAATTGATAAAGATAGTCGAACTGCTATTAAAAAAACTTTAAAGGATGCAGAAAAAGCATCAAAAAGTTTAATTGATTCTGCGGCAAGAACTGTAAAAAAAATAGGTTCCGCAAATTATTTAGAAGAACTTACAAAAAATGAACGACAAGCAATTTCTACTGCAGTGTCTAAAGTAAAACGTAACCATCCTGAAATTTCAGATGATAGGTTAAAAACATTTGAGCAAAATCTTATATTAGATAGACGAGCAAAAAAAACACATGAAACATTATCAGAAAATTTCAAGCTTCCAGATTCTTCTTCTAAATCATATGGACAAGAGATGTATGAAGCTGCTATTGCAGCTGCAAAGATTCAGGCTGCTGTTAAAATCAGAGAAGATCTTCATAACGATGAAAGCTATACACAATTTTTATCAAAAAATGATAGAAGCAAAAGTTATAATGGCAACACTCTTAAGATACCAGGAAAATTTATAGATCAAATACAAACTGGTTTGTACGAACATTTAGGGGTTACAGAATTAGGCAATGCTCTTACTTCTGGAAATAGCTGGACTGGAATACAAGATCGTATGGTACGATCAATTGATTCTTTTAGTGCAGGTTTAACAGATGTTATAGAAGCTTCTATTCCAAAGACTTCTTCTGGAGATCGTATCACTAAGAAATTTCAGAAAAGAATAGATTCTGCTGTTAAAATGGCTGTTGGTATGTCTGTAGATGATGCCATTAATTATTTAACAGGGAAAAGGGGCATTAAAGAAAATAAAGAGGCGTTATCTTTATTAGGAAAGAAAAAAAATGGAGAATATGAATATTCTGTTGATGATATACTTGGCATATTATCAGAGAAGGCGCCAACAGGTGGATCTGAAAACGGTGGCACTAATTATAAAGGATTTAGTCAAATTTTAGGAGCCTTACAGGTATATAACAGAAACGGAGCGTCTGGATTAAGTGCAAATCGTATTGAACGATTATCAGAACTTGTTGATGTAATTACCTCTACTTATACAGGCAATGATGGTTTCGTTGATTATGATGCAAAAACCGTAATTAAGTCAATCGATACAGCATTAGATAAAGTTCAGGACGAAGCCGAAAAGGCGTCAAAAGAATCAAAAGAACAACCTAAAGTAGCGGAAAAACCTAAATCTAAAAAATCTAATGAGAAGTCCTCTTCTACAACTTCTAAAAAAGAATCTGCAAAGACTGAGACTAAAACGGTTGAAGAAAAAGAACCGGGAAAAATTGAAAAATCTAAAGAAGAATTTGTTTCTTCTACTCCAAATAAATCCCATCGTAAAGTAGTAAAACCTCCTAAAATCTTAAAGGGCAATTCTCAAGCCAGAGATGTGAATGGTAATTTATTATCTTGGGATGGACAAGATTGGAAAATAAAATCAAATTCAGAATCCGATTCTTTATGGGAAAATATACCAGAGAATCCGTCTCCTGAATTTTTAAAAAGATTTGAAAGAGCTAAAAAATTTACCAAAAATCATCCTGAATTATTTGGTCCAGATGCTCTCCCTATAGAATTTGATGAGGAAGCTTTTTTGAAAGATTTTTTGAAAACATTGAATGATGCTCCCCCTATAAAATTTGATGAGGAAGATTTTGGGAAAACAATGAATGATGGAGTAAGTGTTAAAGTTCCAGATGCATCCAAAGATATAAAAGATGGAGCAAAGCAAATAAAACAGGCGTCAGATACAATAGAAAAAACTTCCAAAACCGATCAAAAAATATCTGATGACAAGAAAGAATCTTCTGATTCTATAAAACCAAAAACTCATTCATCTTCACATTCGAAAAAAGGAAATAATCAACAAGATGACGATCAAGATCAAATAAATACTGGAAATGATGTAAAAAAAACAAAAAAAGAATTTACATCACAATATAAAGAAGCCATTTCTGATATTAAAGATCTAGGGAAAGCATATGTTAATCTTCAAAATGCTATTTTAAATCCAACAGGTAAAACTTATAAAAAATCAAATGGAAAAATAGGATCTTCATATGAAGATTTTATTGATCAGCAATTATCTGATATTGAAAATAAGGAAAATCGAATTAGGTCATTTAACAAAAATGTTCATAATCAAAATAAGACAAATCCTTCTCAAATTAAGGATCAGAATATTTTTGATAGTTATGAGAAAGAATTGCAAGATAGTCAGTTACAGCAAAGTCAATTTGATGATAATCTAGTTAGTCTTATGAGATCTGCATACGAAGTTCGTAATAATGCTCAAAATGAAATACTTAAAACGATTGGCAGTCCTACACGAAAAGGAGAAATTAATTTAGAAAAATTTGCAAAGCAGCAAGAACGCTTTGCTAAAAGTGATTATGTGTACAATTTGCTTAGTGATAAAGTAAGCAAACGTAAAGGAAATGCATATCAAGAATCTGCCATATCTGATATTGCGGAATCTTCAAAAACAGATAGAGAGTCTATTTTACAAACGAATTTTGGTACGTTGTCTCAACAAATCAATGATTATGTATCATCTATTGAAAGAGCTGGACGCGCAAGCGAACAATTCAAATCAGATTTTGGAAAAATACAATCTGATTTGAATAAAAATGATCCTTCTCAATTTAAAGATACTGAATCAGGTATGAAAGAATATCTTGACTTTATGACAGATATTCGCAGTCGTTTTAACAGCAATAAAGATTTTTATGAAAATGGCATCGGAAAATCTACTTTAGATTATGAAGCTATCAAAAATAAATTAATTAAAGCAGAAAACTATAATACTAAAACAAATGAGTATAAATCAAAAGTTTTTGGTTTTCAAGAACAATGGGATGGTATTATAGATAGTTACAGTTCCGGAGATATAGAGAAAATGAAAGAAGCGGAACATGCCGCCACTTCTCTTATATCCACAATGAACGACTTTTATAAAGAATCATCTAAAAGTGATAAATATAAAAAGACAACGTCGAAAGGTACTTTAGTAGAAGACACTGTAGGTAAGGTTCAAGATATTAATGATGCAAAACAATCATTAAAACAATTTACCGATGAAATGAAATTAACTAATAAGGTGTCAGAAACCATTGATACATCAACAGGTAAGATCACACAAAAATTCAAAGATGATTATTCTGGAAATATAATTACTATCACAAGTAATATTGACGAACTTAACAATGCTCTTAGAACAACTCAAAAAATTCAATCATCCGGTTCAGGTGGTTCAGGCGGCTCTCTTCTGGGAGGATTAAAAAATCTCGTATCCGGCAACTTTAAATCAATTGTTGGTGAAATAGGAAGTAGCGTAGCTAATGTTCAAATTCTTGGCCAAGCTTTCCAGCAAATGAAAGATGGATTTAATACATTCCTTGATTTCAATAAAGGATTAACTAATATCAGTTATACCATGGATATGAGCAAAGAACAGCTCTCATCTCTCGGATCATCTGCTGTTGATATGGCCAAAGATCTTTCTATGTCCTTGGATAATACCATGGATATCTATCAGATCTATGCAAATATGAATACTACACCTAAGGAAATCCAGGAAACAGCGAAGCCTACTGCTATTCTGAGTAACTTAAGTGGTGTAGATGCTTCTACCGCCGCCGATCAGGTACAGGGTATTCTTCAGCAGTTCCATATGCTTGAAGATGGCTCTACTACTGCTGCCGATGCTTCCATGCACGTAGTTGATGTATTGGATAAGATTTCCGGAAATATCGGTATGGATTATGCTAAGGGAATCAAGGTTATTTCTGATGCGGTACAGGCTTCCGGTCAGGTAGCATTTGATGCTGGAATGAGCTACGAGCAGTTAGCTGCTGTATCTGCTAAAGTAGCTGAAAGAACTCGTGAAGATGGATCTTCTATTGGTAATGCAATGAAGACTATCATAACGAGAATCAGTAAAGTTGGATCTATGCCAGAATATGCTGCAGATGTAAGTAATGAAGATCTTTCCCAGGCTTCAGAGTCTTTACATAAAGTTGGTGTAGAAGTCTATAACACAGATGGATCATTCCGTGATCTTGATACAATCCTTTCAGAACTTAATTCTAAATGGGACGGATTGACAGACGCTCAAAAAGCAAATATTTCATACAATGTTGCAGCCACGAGGCAAACTTCAAAATTCAAGAATATACTTGAAGCTTGGACAGATTCTATGAATTTGGCAAACGAGGCCACTACAACCAGTGGTAATGCCGAAGCCAATCAGGAAAAATATATGGAATCTTTCTCCGGAAAGATCCAGGCAATAAAAACTCAGATGGATGAGTTTTGGTTAAACTTCTATAATTCAGACCAGGTATCTGGAGCTTTAGATTTTGTACAAGGTTTAACCGAAGGATTTACAGGGCTTGAAGAAGCCATTGGTCCAATTCCTACTCTAATCACGGCTGTATTCTCAGCATTGACCGTAAAAAATGCAGCAACAAAAGGATTAGACTTTTTAGTAGGGAAAGATGGACAAGCAAGTGGACTTGCAAATGCCGTGGGTTGACCCAAATTCGGGGTTACAGTTATTATTTCCGATTAATAATGAGCCTATCTACATAAAGATCGTGAGATCAATGTGTGGAGACGAGCGGCAATAAATAACTAGAGGATTAAAACGTTGAAACCTGCTATTCTATAATATAGTGAATCGGGCGAAAGCCTGCAGGTAACGCACGTGCCAACCTGGTTAACGTCTAGTAATATGTGAAACATTAGTAACAATTGCGGAAGCAATGATGAGGGAAGCATATGAATAATCAGGAAGTGTAGAGAGCGCACCCTTCCTCGGAGTATATACAAAATCCATATATGTATATGCTTTTAATGAATGTGCCTATAGTAATGATGGTGAAATCCATCCAGTACTCTTCTACTGTTATTTTAAATGAAGAAAAATATTTTTAGGAAGTGCCCCTATAAAAGAGGCACTGTTATTAAAGGTTTTATCCTTTAATCCTCGGGCAAAAAAAATGGTCCCCGACCGTCTCACTTGCCGCCCGATGCAACGCTTGCAAAGTCACAATTAAAATTAGCCGAGATCTCATTTATGCTAACTTTAATATAGAAACTTAAAGCTTCTGGATTATGTTTGAGTATCATCCAGATAGCTGCAAGAATCAATATTGAAATTATAGCTAATATAATTATTGACCCTACAAGCTTAATTCGTTTTGAATTATTGTCCATATTTCACCTCCTGTCTGCAGTGTTTATGGCACTGCCATAGGAGACAAATTGACTCTAACCAAAACGTCAGAATCATGATGACTTCTGATAATTTACCACCTACACTTTTCTGAAGGTATTATGTAAGAAATATATAGTGCACTTATATATTCTACACATGGTAAATTATACCAATTATATTCGAAATGTATAGTCAGAACGTTTGATCTGGTTAATATAAAAGTGCATCACAAATAGAGCAGGACGATTGATCCTGCTCTATTCTATTTTTCTCCAATATCCTCCAAAGGAGATTTCACATGAAAAAGTTATATAAATCTAATCTAAAATTTAATCTTAACATACTATGTAAGATAATTAAGTTTGAACTGAAAATAATTACAAAGCATAAACGACTCGCAGAAAAGTGGTTTGAAAAGATCACAACACTAGAATGTGAGTCTATATTTGAGAAAATGGACGAGCGGAAGAAATATCTATAATTTGCGCCACTTCTCTTTGTCTATTACTTCTTCCCGATTCTTCTATTTTCCTCTTCTACCTGAAAGGACTAAATACCCATGAACAAATTTCAACGAATTTTACAACATTATGGACAAATCAAAAATTCTACTACTGGACCGTATACAAAACCTTACGAGTTCAGAAATATGACTGATTACGAATGGTACAAAAAATGTTGTTCTGATATATCACAAAACTATGGGATACTGCTCAACCAAAATCAATCATATTTAAGCTATTGGTTTCATAGGAAAAAGGCAGATGTAAAATTGTTATTGTCTATTGTTGTTTCCTCCATTTAGAAAGGTGGCGATCCATTATGCAGACAAACCACAAGGTTCTTTCTACTGTTATAGATATTACACAGTTACTTTGCAAAAATTCTTGTACATATGATGAAGCGTATAAAATATTAAATATGGTTACTGCCGAATTTAAACAGCAGCAAGAAAATTTAGAATACGCAACATACGATGACTATTTTGCAGGTACAAAAACTGATGATGTAAGTAATAAAGTCATTGCACCATTAAATCATGCGGGTGGTTATTGATCTTACTTACTTCCTGGTTTCCAACGATATCCGCACTTCTGACAAAGATTATGCTTTTTGCTAGATCCCCAAAATCCTGTTAAAAGTGAATATCCGGATTCTTCCGTTGTCACTGACGTTGATCCGCACTTTGGACAGCGAACGGTTTTGGACGGATCTGGAATATCGGCAGTGTTGAATTCGAAGTATTGGAAGTTGTGGTCGATACAGGTTGTAATGAATTTGTAGGCAAGATGAGCTGTATTATTTTGTGCATACCAATTAAAACGTTCTCGAATAAGCCGAGTTATTTTAGTAGTAACAGATAGATATTTTTGCTGTCCTTCAGGGCAATTAACATTGTCAAAATTTTTAGGGTTATTAAAGCGTTGAAAATTTTCTTTATAGAATCCTTTTTGAGCTTCGTTCGATAATGAATTATATAACTCTTTAAAATGTGTTAAATCGTATTCTACTCCATCGACCAAACAAATATTTTCTTTATGAATATTGCTCAAAGGGAAACCACAGTGTATACAAGCTGGAGCTTTATCAGAGACATTACCGCCACATTCAGGACATTTAATTAACATACCTTTATCCCTCCATTTTCTTTTAATTTTATCATACTATAGTCATTAAGTAAAATCGGAAATCTAAAAAAAGCGATAAATTCAAAAGATACGGATACGGTGAAAAGTGTTCTTAGCGGAATGGATCTTGATACTGCTGGTAAATGGTTTGGACGTTTAAATCAGGAAAATGGAAAAACTATAATTTCTGAAGATATTTTTTCAGATATATTTTCACAATTATTTGGTGAATTAGGCGAAGACACTATCAAAAAAGCCATTGCTAAAGGCACTGCTTCAAAAGGTTTCAAAGGTGCACTCTCTGCTGGTATTAGCGGTTTTGCTGGTGGATTAGCTGGTATTGGAGAAAGTATTGGTACTGTAGGTACAGGATTAGTATCATTTCTGGGTTCTATCTGGCCTTTATTAGCAGTTGGTGGAGGAATTTTTGCAGGTATTAAAGGATACCAGGCATTAAACGATAAATTCACTCTTACTAAAGGAATGGCGGACAAACATTATTCTCAGTCCACACAGGAATATGCAAATAACCAGTCCGAACTGGAATCCTTGCAGTCTCAGAGAGATACCAACCAAGAGCGTATTTACGAACTCCGGGCCAAAGAAAATCAGTCTCCTGACGAAAAAGCAGAATTGAGTCAACTTCAGGAAGAAAATAATCTTCTTGATTCTCAGGTAGCTATAAAAGAAAAGTCTGTGGACGTATCTAAGCTAAAGGCAGCCAATGATGCCAAAACGAAACTTGAGAAAAAAGGATACCAGAAGAACTATAAAAAGGAAGCTTACGATAATCAAGATAAAACTTCAATCAATGATTTAGATGAAGCTTCTGAAATGATTGATTATTTAAATCAGCTTAAATCTGAGTACAAAGATCGTGTTCAGAAAATTGCGGATGAAGGTAGAGAACCAAGTTGGATTGAACAGAAAGGTTTGGATAGCACAAAGAAAAAGATTGACAGTTTGGAATCAGATGTTGCTGATAAGGTAACAGAAATCTCTGACACCGCTAAAAGCATGAAGAACGATGATGGATCTCTTATTGATGAGAAATTCAAAGATACTGTTGCTTCTGCTGATGCTGTTGTACAGAAATATCTGAACTCTACAGACTCTACCACAGCCACTTCCGATAAGATGAATAACATCTTTGCACTCTCTCAATTCTCAGATCTGAAGGATAAACTCATTGCCGCAGGTAAATCCGGTGGTACAGATGCTATCCAGAAAATGATTGATGACACAGACGGTCTTAAAGATGCAATGAATAATGCCGGACTCACTGCGGATGATCTCAAGGATAGTATTATGTCTATAGCAGATCCTGACGCGAAGAATCTGGAAGGCATCAAGGAGAATCTTGAGGACATATTCGGTAAGGATGGTCTTGGACAGTCTGATTTCTTCAAAGGTAAAACGGATGAAGAGCTTGAGAACTTCTGGGATTATCTCCAGGACAACAACTATAATCCTAAGCAGATGAACTGGAATGAGGAAACCACTAAGAAAAACTTCGAGGCAGCACAGGAAGCTAAGAAGAAAACTCCAGAGGAATCTGCCACATTCGCTTCTAAATTCAAGAATGCAGCAGAAGATACTGCTACTGACATTGATACTGTAACAGATAACTTCCAATCTGACATGAAGAATATCCAGTCTGCTATGGAGTCCGTAACAAACGGTACATTCCAGAATTCTGATATGGCAGATCTGATCCAGCAGTTCCCGGAATTAAGTAATGCCAGTGGTGATTTGAAGGATAATCTTCAGGATCTTGCCATGAATAAAGGGGCTGAGGCCATTGGTAAGATCAGGGATTCTGTAAAGGATGTTACGGACCCGAAGCAGTTAGCACAGGCGGATAAATATGTTCAGAGTATCATGGATACGATGGACATGAGCGATTTTGATGTAAATGAGGCAGACGTTAAAGACATTGCTACAAAAAACATCAAAAAAAATGCAGATAAGTGGGTTAATAGAGATAACGCATCAAAAAAAGTATCTGAGTTAATGGAAAAATATTCTGGCAACGAAGATGCTATGAAGGCCATTGTTCAACTTTCTATGGATCCTTCTATGGCTGATGCCAGTATAGAAGAATGGGAATCTAAGATTGAAGATCAAGAAATTCAGATAAAGATTAATGCTGATACCAAAGAATTAGATAACCTTTCTAAATCAATGACCCGTCTTCAGACAGACGCTTCTAATACTCAGACAGATATGAGTAATAAGTCTGCTTTCAACCAGAAAATAAATAAAGATGATTACGATGCTTTAATTAAAAATGGCGATGCTCAAATTAAGAACTATGACGAGCAAATCGCACATTATAAAAATTTACAGAAAATACTAAAAGAAAACAATATTGATGCAGAGAGCACTGAGCAATGGAAACAATGGCAGGATAATATTGATGCAGCACAGCAGTCTATAGAGAATATGAAGGCTTCTCAGGCTGAATGGGGCGATGCGATTAAGAATCTTCCTATTACAGATATAACAAATCTGTCAAGTGCTATCACTACTGCTATGAGCGAAATGCAGAGTGATACCGGATTAACCACAGATAGTGTAAAAAATCTGGCTACACAGTTTAGTGATCTCGGTGATATTAACATTGATAGCTTATATACTAGAACTGCAAAAGGTTTACAGCTTAATACCGATCGTCTCCAGGATTATATGGAGCAACAGAATGATTTTGTCAATTCTGATTTTGAGAACAAAGTTAAGGAGCAAAAGCAGATTGTTGAGGATGCTTTTAAAGCATATCAGAATGGGGATCAATCACTCGCAAATTATACTGCAGAGCAGAATGCTCTCGATGAATTATTAAATCGTAGAAATCAATATTTCGCACGGTATCAAGAGGCTCAGGAGCAATTTACTGATTTCCAGAAGATGATCAATGCCGAAAACGCAGCTAATGCTGGCGACGAATATACCACAGCTAAATCAAAACTCGATGAATTAAAAGAGTTATATGACAACAATCTTATTGGAACTGAAAAGTTTAAAAAAGGTGCTGCTTATTTCTCACAAAACGGATTTGAAGATCCAGAAAACTTCATTGAAAATTATAATCATCTCAAAAAGTATTACACCGATGATTCTTCCGGTCCACAGAAATTCTTAGAGGATTTAAATAAGAAAGGTCTCGCTACATATGAGACTCTTGCAAATGGTCAAAAGCAATGGGCTTATTCATTTAATGATGTCAAAGACGCTGCTGATCAGATGGGAATGAGATATGAATCATTCCAGTCTATATTAGGAAGACTTTCTGATTATGGTTTTGTGAATAATCTTGTTACTTCTACTCAGGATGGAGAACAACAAATTGACGAGCTGACAGATGACCTTATTACAGAGAAAAATAAGCTGTCAAAACTGAAAGCAAATGGAGCCACAGATCAGGCTATTCAGGATCAGGAAAATGTTGTTGATCAACTTGAATCTAAAATTAGTGGTGTAAATCAGGCAGTAACAGATTATGCTAATGGTGAAACAGACAGAAAAGTTCAGGATTTAAAAGAAGCAAAGCAGATTATCAAGGATTCAAAAGAAGCCTATGATGAGGCAATGAAATCTGGCGATACGGATCTCGCTCAGAAACTTCGTAAAAATATCCAGGATACTGCTAAAGATAATAACATAGAGTTGACTCCGGAACTAAATATTGATGAGAAAGCTCTTGATAAGCAAATTGACAACTTACAAAGTGAAGCTCGCGAAAAGAGTGTACAGAAATATAAGGATATCCAGGATCAGCTCCATAATGGACAAACAGAATGGACAGATTCTGAAGATTTCAATGCAGCGGATGCTATTACCAAATTAGAACAGGCTCAATCAGAAAACGCAGAAGGATTTAATAATCTTGTATCTAATATGAAGAAATATAATCTTTCTGACTTGGAATCTATGATTTTTGATAATGGTGCATATGAATCTGAAGATCAAGGTCTTCGCGATATGGAAGATCAGATTCAGGGCTTTGCTGAATCTATAGGACTTACTACCGATCAAGCTAATATGCTCGTTCCTATTCTTGAGGCAATGGGTACTTTAGATATATCTCCTAAAGTTGATAATTCAGAGCTTGAAAAGACCGTGACAGATACTCAGACTGCAGAGCAGACTCTTGAAGAAACAACAGGAAAACAATATAATTTTGATTTTAACACAACAGACCTGGATACTATTCAGAAACAGGTTGATCAAGTTAAAAAGGATATCGAGGACACTTATCTTAAGCGAGATGAGAACGGCAATGTCATTAGAGACGAAAACGGTATCCCTACTTATGATTATAGTGCTCCTGGTGCAAAAGAAACAGCTCAGATTTATGATGCTTCTATTAAACAACAGCAACAGGCAGAATATCAAACCTCAGCTTTAGGCCAATCAACATCTTCTGATGAAGTAGTAAAAGCCGCCCAAGATTATATGACAGCTAAGAATGCAATGGATGTGGAAACACAGAAATATAATCTTGGTATGGAGAACAAGTTACGAGAAGCAACGGATAATGCTACCAATGCTATGAATGCATATGCTGAAGTTGCAGATAAAAATGGCAATCCATTAGAAACTGACTTAAAAAATATTGATCCACAAAAACTTGAAGATCAATTGTTAGGAGTAACTGATAAGGATCTTAAAGTAAAAGTCGAAGCAGATACATCCGATGCAGAAAATGATATTCAAAGTCTTGAAAATCTCGAAGGAAGTTCTATTACTATCAATGCAGACGTTTCTACAAATGGTGGTGTTGAAGAATTACAAGATTCTCTTGCTTCTATTCCTCAAGGAGTATCTACTACTGTGACATGTGATGTAGAAGGCGAGTCTGATGTAGATAATTTGGAGTCTTCTATGGAGTCTATCCCGGATAATACTCCTGTTACAATCGATTGTCACGTTGAAAATCAAGATCAACTTGATCAGATTAACCAAAAGGCAGACGAACTTAATGCCAATGGAAAACAAATAAAAATCAACGCTACTGTTGGAGAAGTAAAAACTGATGGAGCAACTTCTAATACGCCTATAAATGTAAAAGGCAATGTCACAGAAGTTTCAGGAAACCCCTCTGGCACTGTAGATATAAAAGGCAACGTCACTAAAATCTCAGGAAACCCTTCAGGTACAGTCGACGTCAAGGGTAATGTTACATCTGTTACAGGTAATCCATCAGGAACAGTAAATGTCAAGGGAAACATCACAGGTATAACAAACGAAGATGCAGTAAAAGGTAAGGCTAATTATACAGTAGGACATTCACCAAAGAAAGTTCCTGATGCAAGCGGAAAAGCTAATTTTGGCCTTGGAAAACATCCCGAAAAAGCCCCTGATATTTGGGGTACAGCTCATTATACTGGGGATTTCCCAACATCAGCTCCCACCCTTTCTGGTACTGTAGTATATCACGCACAAATTCTAGGAGCACCTTCTGGCGCAAAATCAGTTGCAACAGGTACAATGCTCTCTCCTGCTCATGCTTCAGGTACGGCTTATAATGTTTTAAATATGAAGCGACTCTCTCCTGCTCATGCCGGAGGAAATGTTGCTATCAAACATAATGAACAAGCTCTTGTAAATGAAGTAGGTACAGAATCTATTGTTCGTAATGGTGTATGGTCACTTCTTCCAGGCGGAGCACATCTTGAGAATTTAAAACAGGGAGACATTGTATTCTCTGCTTCTCAGACAAAAGATCTTCTTGAACATGGACGTACAGCTGGACATGCACGTGCTTATGCAGAAGGCACTGCTTCTCTCACACATGCTTATGCTCGTTCTTCTGCTGCTAATGGCGGTGGAGCTTTTGGCGGAGTTAGAACAAGAACTACCACTTCAAACCAGTCATCTAGTTCTAATAATTCAAATAATAATAATGCACTTCAAACAATCGCAGATAATACAGATTCAATTGCGGGAAGTTCACAGCAAACAGCAGACAACACTTCGAATTGGGAAGATCCATGGAAGAATGCAGTAGACTGGTTCGAACGGTATAGCACCAGAATAGATAATAAGTTGGATCTAAATAGTGCTATTTCTGATAATTATCAAGGAAATAAATCTAATAAGAAAAATCCATTTAGTATTGCTACAAAAAATAGCACTTTAGATTATTCTATTGATACAATCAAAAAAGAAATTCCAAATTATCAAAAACAACGGGATTATTATGCTTGGCAAGCTGAGGCTTATGGAGATAAAATTGGTCTTTCTCAGGATCTACGTAAATTAGTTCAGGAAGGTAAAATCCAGGATATCGAAATTTACGATGAAGATACAAAATCTAAAATTGAAGCATATCAGACATGGTACGATAAAGTTCATAGTGTTGAATCTTCTATTGAGGATCTAAAATCTAAAGAAGCGGATCTTTGGAACCAAAAATTCAGTAATATTACTGACCGTTATGATGCATTAAAAGGTATTTACTCAGGAAAGAATGATATTCTTAGTGCAACAAATGATTATCGAAAAGAAACAGGACAATCTGAATCTTATAAATCGGTATACGCAAATAATATTAGAGCGCAAAGAACAAATCAAATCAAGCAGAATGCTATTACTGCTGAGGAAATCAAAAAATATCAGGCAGAGTTAAGAAGTCTTGGAAAAGAATATGGCACTCAGTCTACTATTTATAAGGAAGCGCAGTCTACTCTTCTTGATCTAAATAAGGAATATCAAGAAGGGAAAACAGCTGTAAGAAATTTCACAAACCAGCTTAATGAGTTAAAATTAAAAGATCTTCAAAATGTAATTGATAGATATGATAACGCTTCTGATAAACAATCTTCTTATCGCGACTGGAAAGATGCTACACATTTCAAAGGAACATCCGGTGTTACACAGAATGATTTACTAGAGGGCATTAAAACTAATGACAAACTTATTGATGCCATATCTGCTAGAAGGGATGAGGTTCAGCGTCAAATGCTTGGACTTTCCACGAGTTCTGATGATTATCGAACATTGGCAGACGAGCTTGCACAATTAGACGAAAGGACTGCAAACATTGCTAAAAACAATGCAGAATTACGTCAGCAAGCAACTCAGTTACGTACAGACCAATATGATAAAGCAATAGACAAACTTGAGCGTATCACAACTGACTGTGAAAATATTCAGAGTATGATGGATTCAGACACATTTTTATCTGATGACGGATCTCTTACTACAAATGGTCTTACTAATATTGCTTTAGAAAATCAGTCTATACAGACTAATCAGAAAAAAATTGCCACATTAAAGCAGGAATTAGCAGAAGTTCAACAAATGTATGACAATCATTGGATGACCGAGGAACAATTCTTATCTCAGAGCCAACAGATTATTTCTGATATTAATTCTGCGGCGAAAGATATTTCTTCAAGCCAACAAAATTTAATCGATACATATATTAATCAGATTACAAAAGAGAACGAATATTTACAAGACAATATCTCTAAACGTAAAGAAGCTCTTGAGGCCAAAAAGGATTATTATGATTATGATAAGACTATTAAGAATAAGACAAAAGATATCAATGTAATCAAAGCACAGATTGCTGCTCTTGAGGGAACAACAAACGCCGTTGCGAAGGCAAAATTAGAGCAACTTAAAGCAGACCTTGTAGATAAGCAAGAAGATCTCGAAGATACCAAGTATGACCATAAGATTGATATGGAATCTAAAGGCTATGATAATCTTGCAGATCAGGCAGATAAGGCTTTGGATTCTACTACACAGGCAGTTAAAACCAATGCCGATATGCAAAAATCTGTTATCGATAATATGCTTAAGGAAGTACAAGGCAATTACAAGGATGTATATGATAATATTACAAACATTGTAAAAGATTCTGGTGCTCAAATATCTAAAGAATTTGATAGCATTCTTAAAAATATTGGAAACGGCAAAGGTAATTTTACTGTTACTGTTACAAGTAAAGCTAAATCTTCTGTAGGGAAAACAAAAATTTCTAATGCTCCTGGAGTTACTGGACGAGGAAAGACTTCCGGAGATAAGAAAGTAAGACGAACTGCTAAAGACGGAAGCTCTGCAAATAACGCTGCCGATGAAAATGGTACAGATCGACAGGCAACACAAGCTGTTACTGCTACTCCGAAATCTATATCTATAGGTGTTGGAAATAGCGCGACTGTGAAAATTGGATTTAAGCCGACAAATGCTACCTATAAAGATTTTACATACGAAGTTTCAAAAAAAGGAATTGTTTCAATTTCTAAAGGTAAATCTTCTATTACTGTAAAAGGCACGGCGGTTGGCAGTGTAAAAATTACTATCAAAGGTCATGGCGCAGGATGTAAATCTACGACTGTTTCTGTAAAAGTCTTAAAAGATGGAGCCAAACATACAACAATTGCAAAAAACGTAGCAAAATCTATGAGAACATCATTAGACACCAATGATGTTACTAAGATTCTAAATGCTACAAGCGGTAAAAAAACGGTAAAAGAAGTTGAATCATACGTAAAACAATATGTTATTCAAAATAAAAATAATAATGTAACAAAAACTGCATTATCTAAGTGGTTTAAAGCTCTTCCAGCTTTTAAAGGTGATGTTTCAAAAGTTACTGGTATCGTTACAAAGCATTTAGCCCAAAAAGGCAAAAAAGCTACCGTTGCTGATATTCAAAAGGCTGCATCTATTCTTGGATATAAGGATTATAAAAATGTGGCCAAATGGAGTACTACTCAGAAAAACGCACTCGTATCTAAATTAAAAGGATATGGATTTGCTAATGGTGGAATCATTCGTAATCTGATTCCTGCTAATATGAGTACATTATTTGGTGATGCTATTATGAAAAATGGCGATACAGGTCTTATATCTGCTCGACAGGGAGAAACTGTATTAACAGAGAAGTTCACAAATATGCTCGAACCAACTGTGACTGCTATGAACGCATTTACAGATATGTACCAGAAAATGAGCGCTCCTAATGTAAGTAGTGTTCCAACTCAGCAACAAAATATATTCCAGCCAGAGTATAATATTAATATTACTGGAATGGATCTAAGCAAGGCTACTGAACTGAAAAAGGTTATTCGAGGGGAACTCAATAATCATGATAAAGCACTTGCAAAAGAATTTAAAAAGTTCAGTTAATTATTCGATGCACAATGGGGTCAAATCTATTGTGCATCATTTATATATGATTTAAATGCAATTCGAAAAGAGAGGTGAGAAAATGTTAGAATTTGAATTCAATGGGCACAAATCAAGTGAATTTGGTGTAATTATTTCAGAAATACAAGAAAATGACACTATGTTATCAAGAAATATTATTTTGGGACAAAAAAATAAATATCATGATTGTGAAAATAATTTTGGTACGACTTATGATAGCAATTACTCTTTTAATATCAAATTATTAAAGAATCCTTGTAAAATATTGCATGCTGATATTTCAAAGCAAATTACAAATGTTATAAACGGGGAAGCTTCCGTCGAACAAGGTTTATTAATTTTTGATCATGGAAATCTTTTGCCAAATATTTCTATTGAAAAAAATAATGCAAATACAGATGAACGATATTTGGATTTTCCAGATGAATATTATAAAGACCTTGATCATAATATTTTTAGTTTAGATGGCACAGATTATTTTACATCAAATGATGTTCGTAAAATCAATGCATGGCTCACTTCCCCACAATTTCCTAGATTGTTTAGATTTTTGCAAAATGGATATTTTAAAGAAGATATTGAATACTTTGTAACGGTAACATCTATTGAGACAGAAAATATTGGGAAGCCCTACTCTCTCTCTTTTACGATCACATGTGATAGTCCATATGGATACACACCAGAAATCGTAAAAGAATTTAATATAAGTGTTATTGATCGTGATTCCGTAGAATCTTTTTTCAATAATACGGATTGTAGAGAAGAATATATATATCCGCTTATATATATTAATCCATATGATGATGGAAAACTTATTATAAAAAATAGATCTGACCAAAATAAAACATTAACTATATCAAATTTGAAAAAGAACAACTCATTTTATATAGACTGTAGTAAATACAAAATATATAAGAAACAAGAAAATGGAGAAAAAATACCAATCCCATTTAGTCAATTTAGTCTTACACCAAATATGTATTGGCCTAGATTGGTTTTTGGACGTAATATTTTTAATTTTGATGGAACCGCAATTATTAAAATAATATATCGTGAACCTCGAAAGGCTGGTGTTTTCGCATGACGACATTGGTGCATAATTATGATATATATAATAGAACGGAACCTTCACTCATCTACCTAGCTAAACCTGGAAAACGATTATATACCGTACTCAATGGTGTGGATACATCTACCGCAAATATTAAATGGAGGACCAATGATACTGCAGAGCTTACTTTCACAATAAACAAATATGTTAACGGGGAGCTTCTTCCAGAATTTGGTGAAGTAGATGAAATGATGGAACTCTACTGTTCTGGAATTTGGTTTAAAATTGTGGATCCTCCATCTATCGATAATGATAGTTATCAATGTACAAAAGAAGTAACTGCTGAATCTTATGAAATCGGTTTGTCACAATATACATTAAATGAGTTTAATATTAATAATGGTGAAGATAGTGCTTATAATCTTATATATAAAAAGAAAATGGATAAGATTGAAGCTATTGAAAAGTATCCAGATCGTAAAGATGATCAGGAATTCATTGATAGTTATGATTCTGGAAAGTACTATAGCGTAAAGCTGTATGATCCTGATTATGAGGAACTAAGTTTTCTTGATCTAGTCTTAAAACATGCAGATGTTCCTGGATGGAAAGTCGGAACAGTTGATCATCTTGAAGAAGCGATAGCAGCTAATAAAAAGGCCGAAGCAGAAACAGATCCGGAGAAAAAGCAAGAACTTTTATCTGAGGCGGCAAAAATGCTTCCTAATAGAATTTGTAACTTTCAGGTTGATGATAAATCCGTATTTTCATTTTTGACACAGGAAGCAGCAACCGCTTATGATTGTGTATTTGAATTTGATACAGAAAATATGTTGATCAATGTTCATGATATTGCTGATTTTGGAAAAGATACAGATATCATTATTGGATTTCGTAATATTCAGAATAAAGTATCCATGTCACGTGATGATAGTATGGTTACTCAATTCTATGTAGATGGGCTTGATGATTACGGAATAGATCAAGCAAACTACGGAAGCTCGATATTGACCGATCTCTCCTATTTTGCAAGGGAGCCATATATGGATGATAGCCTTGTAAAGAAATATAAAGAATGGGCAGATTACAGATATAATGAAGACAATATTAAATCTTATATGGAATTATCCAAATCATATAATAAACAAAATGAAATATTGGCAGAACTAAGAGATCGTGTACCGACTGATACAGTAGAAAATAATTGGTTTGAATCTAAAATTGATGATTTGATTACGGCATACAATGATAATGTTGCGATTATCAATGGGTTACAATCTCTATATGTAGATGAAGATGGAAACACAGATCTTCAGGCATTAAAAAATAGTAGCGATTGGTCTATGTATGAATCTATCATGAATTATACTCTTCCGGCCATTGTAGCTGCAATCCAAGCAAAGGACGAAGATGATAAAAAAGATATCAGCGATAAAATAACGGATAATAATGTCATTAAGTTTTCAGAGTATGGAAACGGTAATCTTCTATCTAATGTAAATCCTGTTGTTATTGATACATACTGGATTCCCAATGGAATCGATCTTGCAGATATTAATACTGTTCTATTAGAGTATGATCCTACAAATTCAACAACTGGTTCTCCGTCTTATGGTATTACAAGAGGAATTCGTTTTAATAAGAAAAAAGATGGAGAATTTGGCGTAATTCAAAAGAAAATAAGCATCACCCCAGATAGTAAACATACTATTAGCTGTTTTGTTAAATCCGATGTTCCATGTACATTTCAACTTGGCTATAGAACAAATGGAGATAATTCTAGTTTTACCGTGCAAAAAATCAGCTTAAATGGACTGCAGACGGTTTGGCAAAAAATCTCTTATACATTTTCAACAAGCAGTCACTTAATTGATGTATGCTTTAAAAGTAATGGATCCTGCACGATTTGTGGGATGCAGCTTGAATTAGGTGAATCTGCCAAAAAGTTTGGATATTTTATTCAATCCGAAGATGCTATGAAATCTTATGAAACAGATTGGAAATTATATGGTATTGATGAGCTTGAAACGAAAATTTCTACATATAAAAAATGTATGGAGACTCTTGAAAAAGGAGGACTTAACAAACCATATCAAGAAGGTACAGATTATGAAGAAGACTATGCCAATCAGATGTACCAGACATATGATGATTATAAGAAATTAAAGGCCCAAGCAGAAGCAGCTCTTAAAGAAAGACAAGCTGAATATGATGCAGCCAGAAAACCACAGGATGAAGTTCAGTCAAAACGTATAAAATTCGCAGAGGCTGTTACCTGGGAAAAATATGGAAAAGAATATAATAATATCTATACAGATTGTAATCATGAACATATTTATTCTAAGTTTACAGAAGAAGAATTATTAATTCTTAAAACATTGACACGTCAAGCAACTTATTCTAATGAGAATATCATCACTACTTCTCTTACTACTACAGAATCTGCTGTAGATAAATGTAAAGAATTATATGACGATGCTGTAGATGAATTATATGCAGAATCACATCCTCAATATGAATACACAGATGAAGTCGAAAATATTTATGCTCTTCCGGAATTTAAAGAGTATCATGATCAGCTGAATATCAATGATTTTATCTACTTAGAGACAGATGATAATGAATATGTAAAACTCCGTGTAACAGAAATATCCTATAATCCTTGTGATATGGATGAATCTATGGATATTACATTCACAAGTCCTACTATATATAAGACAAAACGAAATGATTTTAATAAAATTCTTGACGCAGCAATAAATAGATCTTCTCACGATGGTGGAACTGTACAGGGAGTGAACAAAATTTCTGATACGTCTAGTTATGTGATCAATTCTGATGTAATTCAAAGATTATTTGCGAACCCGGTATTTTCTACTAAAACAACCGGAATGACAACTGGTAATTCGGGAGATATCACTGCGAATAAAATTGTGACACAGTTATTGAATGCAGATGAAGGTATTATCAAGAAATTAACTTCCGAATTAGTCTATTCCGATTATATCAAAGCAAAAGAACGATATTCTATATATAATAAAAATTCTGAAGAATATCAAGATATTATTTGGTATGATGAATCAGATTATGCCAATAGTCTAAAACTTGGTTTAATGGGAAAGGTTATTGGAACCATAAATCCATTGAACGCTTATTTAGAATTTAAAGATCAGGACGATACTATTTATATACATGGAAATTTAGATACTTCATCAAACAGAATTTTATGTTCCGAATTACAAGTGCCAAATAATACTAATTTAACTGGAACTATATCTTTAGAACCGTCTCAAGGAAAAATAATAATGAATAATGTTATGGTGGACGCTATAAAGAATTGTCATTCTCATAATCAAATTCAGACTAATACTCTTGCATTACGCATAAATAGTACAAATATTTCTATGTATCAAGATCCTGATGCAGGATGGCAGCCATTAGGAACAAATACTTATACAGATAGAACCCAGGCTCCTTCTTTAGGTACAAATTCTAATATGTATAACAGTTTGTATCTTGCAGGAGGGATTCAGTCTTTGGGTACATATAATGTAACGACTAGCAGCGGAAATTCTATTTATGTTACAAAAGAAGGATATATCCGAAAGTATGTTGCGTCCTCTTCTTCTATGAGCTTAAAAAATCATATCAAAGAAATATCTTATGACGATGCAAAACCTTTATTAGATTCTCGTATATTTTCATTTAGATATAATTCGGAACTATATTCTTTAGAAAATCAGGAAGAATCAAAAAAAGATCGATATGGGTTTATTCTCGAAGATCTTGAAAAAACATTCCCAATGGCAGTCGAACATGATGAAGATGGATTACCCTCTTCTTGGTGTTTGCAAGTTGTGGTTCCAACGCATTTAGCAATTACAAAAGAACATGAGCATGAAATTAAGCAGCTAAAAATAGAAAATGAACAGCTTCGAAAGGAGCTTGACTTATTAAAGGAGGAAATTCATGAAATTTCAAAAAATTAAAGTAAATGATGATAAAACATATTCCTGTTTTTATATCCATAAAGTCGATAGTAGTTATATAGAATTTTGTATTGTCGGAGATGATATTGCGGCAGTCAAAGATAGTTTTTCAAAAATTCATGAACTTACAACATACAATGAAGACGGAACTGTTAATTACATCTCAAATCAGTATAACAAAATGACAGATGTTCGTATTTTTTTTGAATATATGGAATTGAAACTTGAAGAGATTGAAGACGAATCAGTCCTTACAGAAGTTGACAAAACTACATTAAAAGAAAATCCAAACGCAGAGAGATGGTTTGGTGGTATTCAGGTAAAAATTATTGCGTATGATGATATCAAGGATCAGGTAAAAGAAATTAGAGAAACATTAAAAATTGATGTGGATACATCAGCTATGAATCTTGATGATTATAGAAATTATATAATTGCTCAGATGTCAGATGCATGTTCTGCTGCTATTGAAAAAGGCGCAGAGGTTAAAACATCAAAAGGTGAAATTCAATTCTCATACTCTCTTACTGATCAATCAAATCTTAAAACTCTTGTTATGTCCGCAGCGGGTAGCGATCTTGATTGCCCGTATTACTCTTCTGATTCTCATTGTTATATCCTGACAAGTGAAGATATTATTGCGATTTGGATTGCATGTGAATCTAATATCCTTGCACAGAGAGCTTATTATAATGCTCTTCTTGAGTATGTAAAAACGCTTTCAACTAAAGATGAAATTGCAAAAGTGACATATGGTATGGAACTTCCAGAAGAATATAAAAATAAAATGGAAGAATCTGCTGCTTGTGGACAGGCTATTATTCAAGCTACATTAGCAAAATATAAAGGAAATAATTCAGAAACTACAACAGACAATAAATAAGTGAAAAAATGAATAAAAGGAGAAATTTATATGAAAATGACAAACGGATTAATTGATGCACTTTTAACAGCACTCAGCCAGAAAGAATTTATTAGTGGAGCTACTAAACAGACTGGTTATGCAATCTATAGAAATTTACGGATTCTTACTGAAGAAAACAAAGATTATACAAAAATGATTGGCGAACTCTTGAAAAAATACGGAAAAGAAAATGAAAATGGCGGATATTACATTGATCAGGATGATAAAGACGCTATGGATGCATTTTACAAAGAGCTTGTCCCTATCTCAAATATGATCGTAGACGTAAATTTATATCAGATTGACAAAAAAGACTTTGATCTTCCTTATTGCGAAACTGCTACCCCTCAGCAGTATGCTCTAATCGAGGAGTGTCTTGTAAAAAATGAACCTGAATCAGATGAAAAGTGATTGGTGTGATATGAAAAATGGATATTAAAAATTTCATAAAATATTTATTGCTATTTACATTCTCCGGATATATATATGTATGTCTTGAAATATTATTTCGTGGTCGAAGCGATATCACTATGATGTTCTGTGCATCTATCTGTGTTATTCCAATGGTTATATTAAACAACAAATTCACATATGAAATGGATTTTTTATTACAAATTATCCTATGTACTATATTTGCCACGATTATTGAATTTATATTTGGAATTATTTTTAATACAGATTATCACATTTGGGATTACAGGAATATGCCTTTAAATTTATATGGAATGGTATGTTTGCCATTTTCATTTTTATGGATGTTTATAGCATCTTTAGTAATTCCTCTTATGGATTGGATAGATTATTATATTTTTAATTATCGTCCGGATACAAAACCATATTATAAAATATTTGGTAAGAAAATATGGCAAATGAAATAAAGTAATTATGGAAGAGGCTGGCTCGTGCGGTCTCTTCTGTTTTATATAGAAAAGGAGGTCAAAATTAATGGCTGACTTAATTGTAAAATCAGAAGAAATAATCGATGGTGTTAAACTTGATGATAATTCTATTGGTTATTTTAATTATAAAACATTAGCAAATAAGCCTAAATCAGATGTTACTTTAGCTAAAGCTGGATGGTTTGCTGACTCAGAAATTGTTGGAGAAAAATTCGATCTAATTTTTGATGATAATGACACTCATTCAAAAGAAAATCCCGATGTTAAGGATGAATTTATAAGTAAAATCATAAATAAAAATCCTATTAGATCTGTAAATTATGATGGACCACTTTCTGGTAATGGTTATAGTACAAAAGGAGTTTTTGTCGATTTAAAAGAAGGCTTTATACATACGCCAGGATTATATACTACAAATTCAAAAGCTTATATACGTGGCGATATAACAGCTACAAATCTAACATTAAATGATGGAGTAACAATTCCGGCAAGTAAAATAGATACATTACATAAGGTTGCTACATCTGGAAATTATGAAGATTTAAATAGCAGACCTGTGGTATTAGAGTTAGATCATGCTTATGGCAATTTAACAGATAAAGAATTACCTGGAATATCAGTCACATCTGATGGTAAATTAACTGCAAATAATGCTGATCTTAGCGGAATATTTGCCGGGACATTTAATGGCAAAGCAAATATTTCTAGTGGGAATATTGGCGGAGTAACTATTAATGAAGATGGGAAGTTAATTATTCCAGCAGATCAAATTACAGGATTAACAAAATTAACTGGTGAAAAAGGTGAAATTGATTTAAACGCTGGAACATTTAATTTCGGATTAAATAATTTTGTTTTTAATAATGATCCCATAAATAGTGATGGTGGTGCATTCTTTATTATTCGTCCAACTGGGGAAGAAGCGGTTTCTGCATGGATGGACAATACAAATACATTATATTTTAAAAAAGAAGTAGATAACGATTATTATCAATCTTCTATATCAACAACAACATTAGGATTCTTAACAGACACGGATTCATCTAGTTACTCAATAAATAAAATATCATTTACAAATAATAATACTACTTGTTCAATTGTATTTGATGGAAAAAATATTAAACTAGATAGCCCTCTTTTCTTAGATCATTATGAAAGAGCGCAATCTGAAACTAATAGAATTTGGCGTAGGCCAATAGCCTCTGTAGGGTCTGATGGATTAAATATTGGTTATATGAAAGCTAAAACAAGTTCTGGGGGAACAAAACAGGTTGCCATCAAAGGTCAATGGGGAAAAGAGGACGTAAACGGAACCCCGATAAGTAATCAAGGCGTATGGGATAGTGGATTACAATATATCAATATTGACTCCACCTCTGATATACGTCTTAAGGAAAATATTAAAGATTCTACTATTTCTGCATTACCGGTAATTATGGATATGAAAGTTCGTGAATTTGATTGGAAAGAAACGAAAGTTCATCAGTCGCTTGGTTTAGTCGCTGATGAAATCGAGGAGCTTGATCCTCTCCTAACTATTGGAGGAGGTTATGAAAGCGATGGATCTATAAATATTAAAAGTATCGACCGTCTTTTATTAACAGAATATGCGATTAAAGCGATCCAAGAGCAGCAAAATATTATTAACAAACAACAGAAAGAAATCAATACTTTAAAACAAGTTTTAAATATAAAATAAGGAGGTGCGATTATTGTACACTCTAAAAATTTCAGACGAAAATACAGTGACTACAACTGTAAAAGAAAAAATTGTAGAACGCAGTAATTATGTTGACAAAATTCAAATAATTGTAGATCGTTTGTATCGAGAGCAAATTGATATGAGCAATGATACTACTGTATGGATGAAATACAAATTACCTATTACAAATAAGATTAAAATGACACAATTAGTAATTAATAATTCAGCTTACGAAAATGATTATATTCAGTATCTTATTCCTGCGGACGCCTATCTTACAGCTGAGGCTGGAGATATCGAAGTATCATTCACATTTCTTAAATTAATTCAAAATGAAGATGAATCTACTACTTCTTATATTCGTAAAACCACATCTGGTGTTATTCATATTTCTCCTCTTGCAGAATTTGACAAATATGAACCTTCCGAAATGTTTGATGAAATCGATCAAAGACTTCTTATGCTAATTGCGAAACAGAAGGATCTTGAATCATTAAATAAATCTATTTATAACAATATGATTAAGGATGTTCGATTAGATACAGAAAAAGAAAAGATTACACTTGTCAATAAAGAAGGCGAAGATACTGGAGACGGAATTCAAGTATCAGACCTATCTACAATTGTATCCAAAGACCTTATTGGAAAAGATCCGGACGGAAATCAAGATGGCGTTATTGATTTGGATAAAGTTCCAGATCTTCAAAGCCTAGATTTATTATTAAAATAAAAGGAGTATGCTATGTCATTTAAAGATTCAAAGGAAAAAATAATTACGGCTAACTCAGCACAAATAGCATCTTTGACTGCTGACTTAGCCGAATCCGTAGAAACAAATGATAATTATGAGACAGTTGATGGATACGACTATTATCCACAATATTCTGATAATAAATATTCTACGGTTGATAATAATAAAAATATAACTATGGACGCCACTCAAATTAATATCACACAAGAATCTAATAGTCAATTCATTCCATTTCAGATTCCAAGATATTATGATGGTATTGACCTTTCCAATATGACTATTTGTATTCGATATGCAGATAGATTGAATGGTGATATTGTTGGAGAGTATCCAGTAATTAATGTAATTCGAAATGATACATATATTCGATTTGGATGGTTGATTGATGACAAATTGACACAAAATGCTGGTGATTATATTTTTGAAATACGTGCCACAGGACAAGTACCTGTATCTGATAATAAACTTGTTAATTATGCATGGAGTACAAGACCAAACGGTAAAATCAATGTATTACAAGGTATTAATATTAACGGGGCAATTGAACCATCTGATTCTGGATGGATGACGGCATTTGAAAAAAGAATTATTAACTATACAGAAGATGCTAAAAACGCAGCAAAACAGGCCGCTGCTTCTGCTTCAAGTGTGGATGTCGACAATATTGCAAATTCGGTTATTAATAAAGTAACCGATAATTTTAATAAAACGTCTTCTTTAGAAAACTATTATACAAAAAGCGAAATCAATGATCAAAAATCCGGAATAGATAATAGTCTTTCAAATATTAATTCGGAGATTAATAATGTAAAAGAATCTATACAAAATATTGATGGATTAGCCAACCTTGATGTCTCATATAACAAAGAAAATCAGAAGCTTTCTTTATTATATAAAGATTCAAAGAAAGAAGTCGCCAATGCTATAATTGATATTGACAGTCTTTCAAAACTACAAGTAAGATATACAACTTCTGATGGAAAAGGCGTATTAAGTTTTTATCAAGAAAATATTGAAGATCCAATTACATCTGTAGAATTAGGATCTATTGATCCATCTGCTGAATGGATATCTTCACATATTACTCCGATTAGTAATAGTATTAATTCTATTCAAAAACAGCAGACAGAGGATGAAAAGAAAATCACAACACTGACATCTTCTGTAAAGGAAATAAAACGTGCCAATACAAATCGCGACAATAAGATTAAGACCAATGAAGATGCTATTTTGGAGATAAGAACATCTGTAAGCGAAATTCCACAACTCAAAGAAAGCGTATCTCAAGCAACAAATACGGTTGCAAATATGAAACAGACTGTTGACGGAAATAAAGAAGCCGTAGATACTTTAGGAACAAATTTTGATGACTTAAAAAAAGAAGTCGATAAACTAAAAGAAAATCCGGCAGCTTCAGAATATGATGTAAATTATGAAGGAAGCACATTTTCATGGATTAAGGATGGAGAAGTGTTAAAAACATTTAAGATAGAAGGTGGCGGTGGACAGACTACTACTTCTACTTTAACCATAGAACGTATTACTCAGGCAGATGCTATTTTCTTATTGGGGAATAAAGCTATTATCGAATATACTTGGTCATCTGTGGATAATGTTGGTGATTCTACTGGAATAGGCACAGCGGTATGGAAAGTAGATAATACTACCGTATCTACTTCAACCGTTGGACAAGGTAAAAATAGCATTGATCTTACTAATTATCTTAAAACAGGAACAAATTCTATCAGACTGTCTATTACCGATAGCGTTGGTACCTTATCAACAAAAACTTGGACAATCACTATTGTTGATTTCAAACTTGAAAGTTCTTTTGATGATACACTCTTCTATTCTGATGAAGTATCATTTAGGTATATTCCATATGGAAATATTAATAAAACAGTACATTTCATTCTTGATGGAAATGAATTAAGTTCTGTAAATACTTCTGCTTCCGGAAGACAGTTGTCTTATGTACTCACTAAGCAATCTCATGGTGCACATTCACTTAAAGTTTATATGACAGCTACTGTAAATAATCAAGATATCAAATCAGATACGATTATTAAAGATGTTATTTGGGTAGACCCAGATGATAGAACTCCTATTATTGGATGTTCTATGCAGGAATTTACTGCAAAACAATATCATGCTACAAGTATTAATTATGTTGTATATGATCCGGACCACAACCCGGCAACCGTAAAATTATCAGTTGACGGAAATACAGTATCTACTCTTTCTGTAAATCGTACACAGCAGATCTGGAGTTATAAAGCAAGCACTGTTGGAAAACATGATTTAACAATTTCTTGTCGAAAAGTAACAAAGATACTTAAGGCTACTATTAAAAAACTGGATATTGATGTCGAGCCTATCACAGCAAACCTTGAGTTTGACTTTAATCCAGTAGGATTATCAAATAATGATGTGAATAGATTATGGAAAGATAGCAAACATCCAGAAGTCACACTTACTGTATCCGATAATTTTGACTGGACAAATGGTGGATATCAGATTGATGACAAGGGAGATCAGTATTTTTGTGTAAAAGCAGGAACAAAAGCCACCATAAACTATAATTTGTTTGGGAAGGATCCTAAACAAACTGGTTCCGAATTTAAGATAATCTTTAAAACTAAAAATGTAAGAGACGCATCCGCAACATTTTTATCATGTATTTCTGCATCAGATGATAAGCCAGTTGGATTGGAAATGAATGTACATGAAGCGTATATCAAATCTTCTGTGGACAATCTATACTTCCCGTACAGCGAAGAGGATGTCATCGAATATGAGTTTGATATTAATGCTCTTGATACTAAAAAAGCCACCACTTCTATAATAATGACATATGAAGATGGCTGTGGCGGAAGACCAATGATTTACGATAATACACATAGATTACATCAGTATACTCCAGTCCCTATCACCATTGGATCCGATGATTGCGATGTGTGTATCTATAGAATAAAGGCATATTCTGCAGCTTTAACAGACTCTGATATATTAGCAAACTATATTGCCGACGCAAGAGATTCTGATGAAATGGTTGCTCGTTATGAACGGAACCAGATATATGATGAAAATAATACTCTTACCCCGGATTCTGTAGCAAGAGCATGTCCTAATGTTAGAGTTATTAAAATTGAAGCTCCGTACTTTACAAATGACAAAAAGGATTTTGTAAAAGGAACTTCTGTAGAATGTATCTATAAGAACGGTGATCCAAAATTAGATAATTGGAAATTCAATAATGCATATCATGCAGGACAAGGTACTACTTCAAATGAGTATGGATTTGCAGCAAGAAATATGGATTTAATTTGTTGTGCCGATGGTGTACATCAAATCAATAGCAAAATTCCTCTTGATACAGAATACAAAACAGAACTTATCCTTGGAGATGGAACAAAATATTCTGATGGTACTGGTAAAATTACATTAACACGTAACTCTGTGCCTAATAACTGGCTTAATATTAAAACAAATGTAGCTAGTTCTGAAATGTCTAATAATGCTCTTCTGCAAAAAAGATATAATGATTATCTTCCATACTCTACTCCTGCTTCTCGTAGAGACCCAAAGATTAAAAATAGTATGGAGTTTGTAAATTGTGTTGTTTTCTTAAGAGAGACTAATGCAGATATATCTACACATAGAGAATTTTCAGATAACGAATGGCATTTTTATAGTCTGGGAAATATTGGAGATTCTAAAAAAGCGGATGTGACCAGAGCTTATGATCCAGATGATATGAACGAATTTTGTATTGAAATCTCTGATAACACTCTTCCAAACTCTGCATTCCAGACAGGAGTAATGGATCCTGATGGAACAATGAAATATCCTATTTCTAAAGAAGAATGGAAAACAGGGAATACTGCATATGATAATCTTTATAATAATTGGGACGGATCATTTGAGTTTAGATATGATTGTTGTGGAGACACAAAGGATGGATCTGCCATTTCTACCGACGCAGAAAAAGAAAAAATCCGTACAAAGAATCGTCAGATATGGAGAGATTTTTATGAATTTGTAATTACTTCTTCAGATGATGATTTCAAAGCACATATTAGTGACTGGATGATTAAAGATGCTCTTTTATATATGTATCTGTTCACTCTTAGATATACTATGATTGATAATAGAGCTAAGAATATATTCCCACATTGGGCTAAACATTATATTTCTCAAACAGAAGCTTCTACCTTAGGTGAGAAAGCAAAATATTATATAATAAACGATTCTGCGGCAGCTATAAATAATGGTTATAGATTTGATTTTTGGGATTATGATAATGACACAGGTTTAGGCATTAATAACTCAGGAGAGTTAACAATGTCATATGGCAAAGAAGATACTGATTATAAGACAGATGGCGATCCGAATTCAGGGTATATCTTTAATGCAGCTGAAAGTGTAATATGGTGTAGAACCAGAAAATTAATGAAATCAGATCTCCGTAAAATGTATCAATCACTTCCACAAAATTGTTTTAGCGCAGAACATCTTATTAATGAATTTGATGCTTGGCAGAATCAATTCCCAGAAGAACTTTGGAGATTACATTTTGAAAGACTATATTTTAGAACTTATGAAGGAGTTACACTGCCTGGTAAAACAGAAGTAACAAAAACAGACCGATTCCTTAAAGAAATGATGAACGGTAAGAAAAAATACCAGCGTAGACAATGGGAACGTGATCAGCATTTCTATATGGGAAGCAAATTTATACATACCGATATTACTTCTGACCAGATTATGTTTAGATGTAACACTCCAAAAGATGCTGTAGTAAAACCGGATTATACATTAAAGATTGTGCCGTATTCTGACATGTATGTATCGGTATTATATGGCAACTCTTCTGATGTTACTCAGGTACGTGCTAAAGCCGGACAAGAATATGAATTAAAAACTAATCTTACAAACATGGATGATACTGCAATTCTTATTTATGGCGCATCCAGAATTCAGGCACTTAATGACTTGTCTGCATGCTACATCCATGATAATGACTTCTCTAAAGCTTCTAAATTAAAGACTCTTATTATAGGAAACAATACTGAGGGATATCAAAACTCATTCTTAACAAATCTTAATATGGGCAATAATACTTTGCTCGATACTCTTGATATTCGGAATTGTCCAAATCTTACAGGAACTATTAATTTATCAGCCTGTGAAAATCTTATAAGTCTTTATGCAGATGGAACTATCGTGACATCTGTATCATTTGCAAATCATGGAAAGATTACACATGTACATCTTCCGGAGACAATTAATAATCTAACATTCCAGAATCTTAAAAATCTTACAGATTTTAATATCGCATCATATAAGAATCTCGAAAAATTCATATGTGAGTCGTCCACATTTGACGCATTTAGTGTTGTTAAAGCGGCAATCGATACTCTTAAATCTGTTAGAATCACAGATATCAATTGGAATCTTGAAAACACAGATTTACTTAAAAAGTTAGCGAAGTTAATTGGCGAAGATGAAAATGGTTCTACTACAGATCATTCTGTTCTTACTGGTCAGATTCATGTTCCGGTAATCAGAGCGCAGGAGCTAAAAGAATTTATTGGTACGGAAGAAGAAAGAGGAATTTGGCCAGATCTTGAAATTACTTATGATTCTATGATTGAACAGTTTACTCTTACTTTTATAAATGATAATGAGGAACATACAGTACTCGAAGTGCAATATGTTGATAAAGGTGCAGATGGAACAGATCCTGTTACACGAAAAGAAAATCCAATAGCAACTCCTACAAAAGCAAGTACGCAAAAGGAAGACTTTACTTATAAAGGATGGGATGGATCACTTGAAAAAGTGTTCTCTAATCGTATTATTACGGCAGTATATACGAGTACAGTCCGCAAATATACAATTAAATATTGCTCAAAAGGTTATGATGGACCACTTTATACAGTAAGTGCACCTTATGGTACTATTGCTGAATATAAAGGAGACGTTGAAATTCCTATTTATACGGGTGAAGAGTCTGCGTATAAATTCTACTTATTTAAAGAATGGGACAATTCAGGATATGTAACCAGAAACAAAACTATCAATGCTATATTCGACACCTGCGAATATCGAGATGGATACTTCAATGATAAAGATTTAAATAATCTTTCTGAAGTTGAGCTGTATGCTTTAATGAAGATGGGATTAGACGCATCATTCTTAGATGATAAAGATTATATGAATTTTACACTTGGAAATGATTGCAGTTTCGAAGATATTACAGAGCATGTAGTTATTAATACTCCGAAAGAATTTGATGGTACAAATTATGTTGACACAGGACTGAAATTATTTGAAAAAGATAAGAGTTTTACATTAGCTCTTGATTATGTATTCTCATCAAATAATTCTAATAATGCTACTCTCGCTCAGTGTTTCCAGGGTGATGGTTCAAATGGATTTAAACTATCCTATAATTCAGGAGTGCAACTTAAATGGGGAACCACAAATGCCAATCCGTCATCAACAGACCAAAGAGAAATCATAGTATTAAGACATATTGCAGGAGAAGAAAAACTGTATCTTTATTCTTCTAATGCTGCAAATAATAATGTTGCCGCTACTACTCTTTCTGCAATTCGAAGCCCGGAACATGAATATACATTTGTACTTGGATGTGAAAAATCTGATGTTGGTGCTTATTTGAGATATGCAAAAGGCACAGTATATTGGTGTAAAATTTGGGACGCAGATCTTGGCGACGAAAAATGCCAAGAACTTGCTGCTTGGGTTCATGAAACAATTCCAATGGAAGTTGCTAAATATGGTGATACTCAGGAATATTATCTTTCTGATGGATCTTCTAAACAGGCAAACATTACTTTCTTAGCAAAGAATCTTCTTGGTACAAGTAAGGGATACGGGGCAAGAAGTGGTGGATGGGCTACATCTACTATGAATAAATGGCTTAATACCAGACTTCCAAAAGCAATTTCACCATTATGGAAATCTCTTATCAAAGAAGTAAAAGTTAAATCATTCAATGGAGATAAAGCAAATACAATCACGGAATCCAATTGCAAATTCTACATCCCATCAATTTATGAAGTTGACAACAATTATAATCGCGAACCTTATAATGGAGAGACTGATAATACAATCAGTTATATGGTTTCTGATGAAAATCGTAAACGTGCGAAAGTCACTACACCAAATAAATATGAGGCATATTATACAAGAACTCCAAATGCGGAACAGTTTGGAACAGATTATGTCAAAACTGTAGCTGATGATGGTAACACACAGAATAGTTTTATTTGGCCGTCAAGTGATGCGGGAGTGCTTCTTATGTTCTCTGTTTTTGCAGATAGATTATAAAATAAGGAAGGGATATTTATTATCTCTTCCTACAAATAAAAAAGGTGATGTCAAATGTATTATAAAGTAATAAAAGATAATAAGGTGGTTGATGTATTATCTCATATCAGCTATGTTAAGTATCAAAAAAAACATGATATCTTATTATTATGTAATATAAAAGAAGCGCAAGCTGTATTAAGTTCTGATGGGAAACGTGGTTGGCACATCGAAGGATTATTCAATTTCCCATTAGATAATACAGTTTGCGAAATAAGTGAAATAACCAAAAAAGAATATGATGATTTAAAAGCGAGGTGACAAACAAAATGGCTCTATTACCAAATTGGTTTTCGGCCTCAACAAAAGCTATTGCTGAAAAGGCTCTTGATAGAGGGGTTTTAAAATATCCAGGCATGTGCTATATAGAAGAAACAAAAGAATTAGCCTGGATCACGCAAGACAATCAAATCAAATATATACTCGGAGATAACCAAATTACAAATGTTAAATTTGTTGGATCAAATCTCATGTTTTATTCTGGCACTACTCTTCTATTTTCTTATGATATGAGTCTTACTGAAGAGGACCAGGCGCACATCATCGAAGAAGTTAAAAAGTCTATTGGTCTTGACCAATATATAAAGACTTCAGATATGACAACTCTTTTAGACAATATCATAGGCAATCTCGAAGACAAGTCAACAGTTGTTGATTATATCAATAGTCTTTCTTACAATAAACTATCTGATAAGCCAATCGAAAATATGATTGGTACATTAAATGCTCCAGTTTATATTTCATCTCTTGAAGATGGTATATATAAAATAAAAGGCCAATATATTATTGGCGGCTCTAACACTACTGTCAATTCATCCCCAAATGATATCTTATTCTTCGTTTCTCACGATCCCGAAATTAATAATAAAATAACAGTTACGAAAATTGAAGGAACTTCTATAGTCCTTTACTTTTTAGATTCTGATGGAACATTTCGGACGGACAAATACATTACAGAAGGATGGATTAATGATCAGAATTTTATGAGCGCAGATTCTGTAAAAGAATATGTTAATCAGACAATTACAGAAACTGTTGCGGAAATTATTGACCAACAATTAGATATAAAACTTGACAGTGCGTTAGATAAAAAAATCAGTGGTATATCCACTGAGGATCTAAATAATATTTTTTCAAATTAAAGGAGGAAGCTTATTATGGCTAAATTACAATTCGCTACACTTTCTAATCTTACTGAGTTCCTGTCACTTCACAATGTTCAGATTGATGCAAAAATTTCTGATGCAGTAAAAAGTTCTATTAAAACTGTATCCCAGTCTTCAGACGGATACACACTGTATTTCTACACAAAAACTGCTCCTGTAACAGTTGATGATGCTGTATTCACAATTACTCTTCCAAAAGACAAAGCAAAAGCAGACAAGGTAACTGGTGCTGTTAATGGACATCTTGCAGGATTGGATGCAAATGGAAATCTTGTAGATTCTGGTAAATCAGTGACAGATTTTGATATTGCCGGAGCCGCTGCTACTGCCAAAACAGAAGTAATGGCATATGTTGGTACTATTCCGACCGGTGCAAAAGCTAAAGATGTAGTTGCATATATCAAAGAAGCTGTACAGGCTGGGACATATGATGATTCCGCATTAAAAGCAAGTGTTTCTCAAAATACAACAGCGATTGAAACACTTAATGGCACAGGCGATGGTTCTGTAAAGAAAGCAGTTGCAGATGCAGTAACTTCTATTATTGCAGGCGCACCAGAAAGCAGAGACACATTTAAAGAACTTTCAGATTGGATTGATTCTCATGCATCTGATGCGGCAACAATGAATAGTCAAATTAAGACAAACAAAGAAGATATTACAAAACTGAAAACATTAATCGGTACTCTCCCGGACACAGCAACATCTAAAGATATTGTAAGCTACATTGCTGAATATGTATCTAAAGCGCTTGCTGATTCTGATCTAAGTCAGTATGCAAAAGCAGATGATCTGAAAGCTGCTGTTGGTAGAATTGATGCTCTTGAGAAAAAGATCCCAACACTGGAAACTGCAGATAAAACAAATGCCGACAATATTACTGCTGTCTCAGGCAGAGTAACAACTGTTGAAGGTAAAGTCAAAACACTTGAAAACGATATGGCAACCGAAAAACCAAAGATCGCAGCTAATGCTACTGCTATTAAAGGATTGAAGGATCTTGTCGGAGATGGATACGAAGCAATTCCATCCGAAAAGATTAAAGCTCTTTTCGCAACTGAATAATTCATCATTTATTCTTTTATTAGCTCAATCACATCTGTTAATTCTAAATTATACGCATTACATATCGCAATAACAGCATTAAGATGAACTGGTTCGTTATTCTTCATTTTAAGTAAGGTGTTTCTACTAACACCACTCTTTTTTGATGCCGATAGCATAGATATGTTATTTTTAAAGAAATATAAAAATAATTTTTCATAAGAAACTCTCATCAACTATCACCTCACTATTATCACTTCTATTATCTCATTATATCATATTATTCAATTTGAATGTTGTTGATATTTTGTGCTAACTGCTCATATATTAAACATATTGTTGACATTCTGAGCATGTTCATTTATAATTCAAGTAGGAACTCTTACGAAACTATAAGAACTAATGTGAATTTTTAGGAAGAGGTGAGAAATTTTGAGAACTGATAGGAACTCCAAAGAACTCAGTAGAATTGATTACTTAATTTTATCAACACTATTAAGTAATAATGCTACATCTGCCATGGTCGGATTGACTATCAAAGAATTAGAAATCACGGATGTAACCAGAACCACTATCTGGAAGCATATTAAATTTATGATTAATAATGGTTTGATATGTCAATCCGGGACTAATGGTAGAGAAAAAATGTATTATATTACTCAAAATGGCATTAAAGTAATCGGAGGAGATCATGATGAAAAATAATTTCTCACTGCTTGGGATTGGCGCTTGTGGAGGAAATCAAGTCGCAGCATTTAAAAAATATGGAATGAATAGCTTCTATATTAATAGCGCATTGGAAGATTTACAAAGTCTAGGAATAGACAACATTCACTACTATCACTTAGACGGAGCAAATGGATGTCATAAAAATAGAGATGTATCAAAAACCTATTTATCAGATAATTATGAGGATATATTAAGAAATATTGAAAGATATTCTACAGGCAAATATATCTTTCTATTTGGTTCTATTGGCGGTGGTACATTCTCTGGAATGTGTGCATTGATTACTGAGCTAATTGAATCAGAATTGAATAAGATTGTAATACCTGTGGTTACAATACCAAATTTTTCCGAATCTCTTCAGGCAAAAACAAATGCATATGAATCTTTAAAAGAATTACTTGATGTGGTAAAGCATACTGTTTTTATCGTTGATAACAATAAAGAGACAAATTATGTTAAAAGTAATGAGATTTTAGCAAATCTTATTTATTCTCTTATTTCAGATGTATCTACTTCGGCAGATGGAATCTATGATTATAGTGAAATCTGTTCGATGCTAGAATGCCATGGATACGGTATTATAAATACATTTACCAGAAAGCCTAATCAATCTAATATTACATCAGAACTCAAAAGAGCAGTTACGAATAACATATTCTGCGATATTGAATCTCGGAATCCTTTGTACTACTGTGGAATAAAAAATTCTACGATGAGAAAAACTGTCTCGATCGATACTTCTGAATTGCAACTCCAATTTGGATTTTGGCGAGATCTGTTTTTAGGATATCAAACTAAGACTAATTTAATATTCTTGAGTGGATTGAAATATCCTGCTACTACTATCAATGCTCTTTATAAATCTATTCAGGAAGACAAACGAAGAATTGAGGAAGATTTAAAATCTTCACAATCTGAATCATTA
This sequence comes from Ruminococcus sp. AM36-2AA, assembly GCF_003461955.1. Classification (GTDB taxonomy): domain Bacteria; phylum Bacillota; class Clostridia; order Lachnospirales; family Lachnospiraceae; genus Blautia_A. The sequence continues at coordinate 454,188 of NZ_QTYB01000001.1, forward strand.
TTTAAAGACGATTATTCTATTGCTCTTTCATCTTCTCTACAAGAGAAGAAAACATTATCTGCCAGGGAAAAATTAATACAAATGAGAAATTCTAAGTAGGTGATATAATGACCAATAAAAAATCTGGTGTTATTAGAAAGAAGCGAACATATTATGCACAGGTAAGTAATGTCGCATTAAGAGATGAGACATTATCCCTTAAAGCAAAAGGATTACTTGCTATAATTGAATCATATTTGACACTAGATGGTTTTATCTTATATAAAGACTTTCTTATGAGTAAATCTACCGATGGTGAATGTTCTTTTAGAGGAGCTTGGAAAGAATTAAAAGACCATGGTTACTTGATACAGTATAAACTTAAAGACAATGAAACTAAGCAATTTTATTATGAGTATGAGATATGCGACAACCCACATGTTGAAAATCACCATATGGCTCAAAAGCCAGATGCAGAATTTCCACTTGTGGCTAATCTAGGTGATGGGAATTCCACAAGTGGAAAACCACCCTCGTATAATAATACTTTATGTAATAATAATATATATATTAATACTATACATACCAACATCAATTACAACCCAATATTTGTTAATTCGATTGATAGAAAGTTGGTGGATAATATAGTAGATATTATGAATGAAGTATTATGCAACAATACTGAGTATATTGTAATTAATGGTAGTAATATACCATTAAATCTTGTGAAATCTACGTTCTTAAAAGTTGGATCATCTCATATTCAATATGTTGTTAATGTAATAAATAATTACAATAACAAAATCAGTAATATGAAAAATTTCATTATTACTACATTATACAATTCTGTATTAACACTCGATGCGTATTACATAAATCTAGTAACAAATACAGAATTATAATTAGAAATATAAAAAATAGGCGCCTTTTAAGGTGTCTATTTTTTTTATACAAAAAAAAATACAGAAAGGACATGATGGATAATGAAAGATCAATTCCTTGATTATCGTGGCTTGACCGAGCTAACAGAATACATCAAAAAATATATTTCTGATGTAAATCCTATCCGTCCTTATGCTTCTTATACATTGTTCCCAACGGTAGGTGATCAACATGCAATTTATGTTGATACATCAACAAATGCAATCTATCGGTGGGATGATGCAAATATAAAATACTACGCATTAGCATTTGATCCAAATGATCAATATATGATGCAATGCGGATCTGCGAAAGGATGATAATATGGCAACAAAAACATTAACTACCCGTATCGCCCTAAAAACGGATACAACTGCCAATTGGTCTGCTTCTACCCTTGTGTTGCTCAAGGGTGAGCAAGCCATCGAAATTCCAGAATCGGGCGAGTATAAACTAAAAATCGGTGACGGAGTTAATACATTTAAGGATCTTCCTTATGTAGCAATGACTCCGACTGAGATTAAAAATTTGATTAACAGTGGTGCTGTACAAACTGTATCTCTTGCATCTGGTACAAATAATGGTACCGTAAAATTAACTGTAGATGGAACTGTCACAGACAATATTGCGGTAAAAGGTCTTGGAAGTGCGGCTTATACAAATTCAGGTGCTTATGCAACTGCTGGACACGGACATTCTATTTCTGGTGTTTCAGGCTTGCAGGCTGCGCTTGATAGCAAATCTGCTGTAGGACACACTCATGATGATAGATATTACACAGAATCAGAAATGAATACAAAACTTGCGGGAAAAGCAAACAGCTCCCATACTCATGGTTCTGGAGATATCACATCACTTGACGCCAGTAAACTGACTGGCACTATTAATATTGAGAGACTTCCAGCCGGTGCTCTTGAAAGATGTGTGATTGTAGCTGATGACGCTGCGAGACTGAAACTTACTACAAAAGATGTCCAAAAAGGTGATACTGTTAAAGTAACTGCAACAGGAAAAATGTATTTTGTTATTGACGATTCAAAATTGAGTACAGAAGACGGTTACACAGTATATACCGCAGGTACTGCAACATCTGTACCTTGGAGCGGAGTAACAGGTAAACCTTCTACCTTCACTCCATCAGCTCACACTCATACCATTGCAAATATAACAGGACTTCAGAATGCTTTAAATGGTAAAGCCAATTCATCTCATACCCATTCTATTGATAATGTAACAGGCTTACAGTCTGCATTAGATGGTAAATCAAATACAAATCACGGCCATACATCAATTACAACATATGGTGAAGAGACGATTGGCAAAGTGGCCGACGACACTACGGCTAATTGGGCTAGCAAAAATAATAGTATTCATTTCTATAAAACAGATAAGTTACTTAATGGACAACCTAGCCAGTATGGTTTCTTATTTAATATGGCACAGGGAGAATCTGAACTTCATCAGATTTGGGCTGCACATGGAGGTAGTTTATATCATAGATATGGAAACGCAAATGGTATCGAAACTACATGGCGTGAAGTCTTAGATTCTTCTAACTACACTAATTATACCGTAACTAAAGGTGGTTCTGGTGCTACTGGTACATGGGGAATCTCTATTACTGGAAACGCTGCCACTGCTTCAAAATGTACAGGTAACGCTGCCACTGCAACAGTCGCTGATTCTGCAAAAGCTTGTACAGGTAATTCTGCGACAGCAACTAAACTTGCTACCGCTAGAAAAATCGGTAACGCTTCTTTCGATGGATCAGCCGACATTACTCTTTCTGCAATCGGAGCTGCTTCAAGCGGTCATACACATAACTATGCTGGATCAAGTTCTGTAGGCGGAGCAGCAAATTCCGCTGTAAAACTTTCTACAGCTAGAGCATTTTCTATTACAGGTGGCGCAACTGCTGCTGCTGTTAGTTTTGATGGATCTGCTGCTGTAGCTCTTAATGTTACATCTGTAAGCACTGATGTACTTAATAATGGTTCTAACACACTTATTTTAAGTTGTGGAGGAGCTGCTTGATACTTTTAAATTGATATTAGCTGTCTCTCATTCATTTGGGAGGCAGTTATTTTTATGGATTTTATGGAGACGAAAATAATGAACGAAAAGTTCTTAATAAATATAAGGAGGTGCATTAATGGCTGATAAAACATTAAATGTGCGAGTAAAACACAGATATGATACAGAAGCCAATTGGACTTCTAAAAATCCTGTTCTTTTAGCAGGTGAATTAGCTTTTTCAAAGGACAAAAATGGTAGATATAAAGTGGGTGATGGAACATCGAAATGGTCAGAGTTGCAATATGCCACAGCTAATTCAGTTCCCTGGTCAGGAATTACTGGGAAACCATTAACTTATCCTCCATCATCTCATACTCACTCTTATCTTCCATTAAATGGAGGAACTTTAACAGGTGCTTTAACAGCTCCGAATATAATTGCTTCGAATTACTTTACGACTCCTACTATGCTTGGTGAAGGCAGTACTTCAACATATTATCATAGAGTAGATTTTGGCCATTCAGGTGTAAATCAATTCGATTTTTATGAATATGGTGGATTATATAATTTCTATCAAAATCAAAGCGCCGGAAAAGATAAAGCTGTTTTATTAGGAAAAATTACAGCTAATGGCTGGGAAGGTAATGTTGTAGGTAATGTTACAGGTAAAGCTTCAACAGCAGGAACAGCAGATGTAGCAAACTCTGTGGATTGGTCTAAAGTAACAAATAAACCATCAACATTTACTCCTTCTTCTCATTCTCATACATTTAATCAAATCTCAGATAGGACCACATATATTTATGACGCTTCTACTTCTCGTACCAAGAATACAGTACTTGCAGCTCCTAATGGTTCTGATGGAAAAGCAACATTTAGAGCATTAACGGCTGCTGATATACCTAACTTAACTAAAAGTAAGATAAGTGATTTTCCAACTTCAATGCCTGCTTCTGATGTATCGTCATGGGCAAAAGCAAGTACAAAACCAAGTTATACTAAAGCTGAGGTCGGATTAGGAAACGTTGATAATACGGCAGACGCAAACAAATCTGTAAAATATGCCACAAGTGCTGGAAGCGCAGAATCATGTACGGGTAACGCAGCTACCGCCACAAAGTTAGCAACATCAAGAACCGTATCTGGCGGAACAGATATCACTATGAGTTTTAATTATGATGGCTCTGGAAATTCATTAGCTAATATTGGATATTACAATTGTAATGCTAGCAATGGAAATACAAACAACTATCCATATCATAGATTTGCAAAATTAGATGTTATTGCAGATCCATATAGAGATCAAACAATGACTGTATATATTACACAGGACTATAACGGTGGTTGTTTTGGTATTGCGAGAATTTCTTTAAGAACAAATAATTCATCATATGTATCAGAAGCAGAAGCAAAATGGTTAGTTCGATCAGGATTTTCTGCTGATGCACTTCAAGTTGCTATATATGAAGTATATGGTAAAACTTATGCAGATGCATTTATTAAATTACCTGGAACATATAACGGAACAGTGATTCGTGCCATTGCGAACGGTGGTAGAGGAAGTATATCTCGTACTTGGACATTGATTAATTCCAGAGAGGCAGACAGTACGACGACATCTGATGCTAAAACATCTACGGAATCTTATGTTAATATAACAACCGCAGGTACAGAGATCCATAATCAAGCTTATTCAAAAATTATTACAGGTGTTGATGCCGGTACCACTTCTGCTGCAAATAGTGTAGCCTGGGGAGGAATTTCAGGAAAACCTGCTATTGTTGGGAAAACAATAAAATCTCGTTCTAATTTAGGTGATGCTAATTGGACAGATTTGACAACAGCTCAGGGACTTATTCCTGATATGGCCTTTATATCATATTGGAATGGTGCATTTAGCGGTGCTTCTTCTAATCTTGCATACTGCAATAAAGGTGCTTTTGGTTCAATTGTAACTAAAAATATAAATGATTATGCTACTGCTAATCATAACCATGATTCTGTATATGCAAAATTATCTCATAATCATGCTATATCTGATATTACGAATTTACAAACTACATTAAATGGTAAAGCAAACAGTTCGCATACACATTCTTATCTTCCACTTTCAGGCGGAACATTAACTGGAAATTTGACTGTTAATGGCGGTATTACTACTTCTTCAGACATAATTATACCTTCTATATGTTTTTCACAAGACAAAGATTCCATAGCGTTAGGCATGACAGCAGACAATACAATTATTGTTCCTAATCATAAGATTACTATTGGTAATTTGTTAAAAGCAAATGGCGGAATATCTACTGAAGATATATCTACTACGAATATAGACATAACAAAATTAACATTTACCAGATCTACTGCAGCATCTATAAATTTTTCAAATAATAAAGTAAGTATAAATAGCGCTGGACTAAATGTAGATAATGGCGCTTCATTTGGAGCGGCAATCAGTATAAACGGAACAGTGATAGCTAATGGTTCTGTACGTTTTATTGATTACTACAGTGAGAGCACTGGAGATGGTAATACACGAAGAGCAGTTTCTTCATCAGCTACTGATGGTTTAAAGGTCGGATATTTAAAAAGCAAAACAAATTCTAGCACAAGCAAAAAGCAGTTTTGTGTTATGGGACAATGGGGAAAAGAAGATGACTTTGGAAATGCAACAACTAAAGGATCTTGGACCATGGGTTATATCCTTATCGATTCTACATCTGACGTTCGTTTAAAGAAGAATATAAAAAATACAGATATTTCTGCGCTTCCAATCATTAATCAAATGAAAGTAAGACAGTTTGACTGGAAAGAAACTGGAGTACATCAGCAATTAGGTCTTGTCGCAGATGAGCTTGATAAATTTGACCCTCTGCTTACTGTTGGCGGTGGATATGAGGCCGACGGATCTATGTATGTAAAACAGATTGATAGATTACTTCTTACTGAGTACGCTATTAAGGGTATCCAGGAACAGCAAGATGAAATTGTTGAACTTCAAAAAGAAAATAAAGAATTGAAACAGAAAATATCTGAAATAGACACTCTTAAGGATGAACTTGTTCAACTTAAGGCTTTAATTATGAACAAATAAATTTTAAAAGAGAGGCTTTTATAGTCTCTCTTTTATTGTATACAAATTTACACAAAAAAGGAGGCTGATATTCAATGAGCGAAATTAAAGGAATTGATGTTTCCGCTTTTCAAGGAAATATAAATTGGAAAACTGTAGCGAACTATGGAATGGGATTTGCGATTCTTAGAATCACAGAGGCCGGAAATGTAACTGATCCTACGTTTGAACAGAATTATAAAGGCTGTATTAATAATAAAATTCCTGTTGGAGTTTACAAATATTCTTATGCTTCTACTATTGCAGAGATTCAAAATGAAGCTCGTAAGGTTGTGTCTGTGCTCAATAAGAGAAAATTGGATTATCCTGTATGGTTAGATCTCGAATGGAACAATCAACGTGCTTTAGGTTCTGAAAGTATTCATAAAATGGCAGAAGCATTTAAAGAAATTATAGTTGCGGCTGGATATCAGTTTGGAATCTACTGTAATGCCGATTGGTACACAAATGTAATTTGTAGCCATTTGAAAAAGTACGATTTTTGGATTGCTCGTTACCCATCCAATGATACAGGAGTTGTAGTGGAAAGATTACGCCCAGATTATGGAGCTATGTGGCAGTATTCTTCCAAGGCTACTATCCCGGGAATTTCTACTAAAGTAGATCGTAGTGTTTCATATAAAAACTACTCTTCTACTGCTACAAACAAAAGTAATTCTACAACTACAAAACAGGAAGGAGGAACTAAATTGACAAAAGAACAAATAATTAATGCGTTGATTACGGTTGCAAAAAATGAAATTGGATACCTTGAGAAAGCAACAAATGCCCAATTAGATAGTAAAACAGCTAATGCAGGTTATAATAATTATACAAAATACTGGCGTGATGTATATCCAGCATATCAAGCACAGGCTTGGTGTGCGTGCTTTATTAGTTGGATTATGATGACCGCATTTGGATTAGAAACTGCAAAGAAACTATTAAAACACTGGCCTTATGTTTATTGTCCAAGTATGCGAGACTATTTTACTTTATACGCTAATCCTCAAGTTGGAGATATCGTTATATTTTGGAGTAGTAAGAAAAAAGAATTTACTCATACAGGATTTGTTATTGAGGTTCAAGGTGATAAATTTAAAACCATTGAAGGAAATACATCCGGTGCATCTGGAATTGTAGCAAATGGTGGCGGAGTATGTCAAAAAAGTTATTATAACTCTCAACTTCCAGGAACAAAATTCTGTCGTCCTGATTATTCTATTGTTACATCTATTAAATCTGGAAATTCTATAAATACCGCTACAACTACAACAACTAAAAGTTGGATTGAGCTTGGCGATAGAGGAGATAATGTAAAAACTCTTCAAACAAAACTTAATAAGCTTAGTTATAAGCTTGACATTGATGGTATATGTGGAAATGCAACTGTTGCTGCAATTAAAGACTTCCAGAAGAAATATAATCTTACTATTGATGGGCAGGCGGGTAAAAATACTATTACTAAGCTTGACTCTGTTATAGCCGCGAAGGAAAATAAAAACTTTAAAGTATTTGTCGGTGCATGTACCACAGATGGAACTCCAGTATATCAGAAATCAACTGGTACTACTGTTCTTGCTACATATCCAAAACTAAATAGGAGAAATCTTGTTGATGTTATTGCTATGTCTGGGTCTCGTTATAAAATCAAGATTGCCAATACACATACAGGTTATATTGACAAAAATAAGATTACAACACCAGATAAATTAACTACAACAAAATCTAAATATCCTTATGTAGGTAAATGTACTGGAAACGACGTATCTGTAAGAAAAAAGGCTGGAACTTCTTATGCTAAAATTTCTGGATATCCAACTTTAAATAAAGGAAATAAAGTTGATGTTCTTGGGGTTAAAAAAGATTCTTCTGGACAAGAGTGGAAAAAAGTTCGTATTGCAGGGAAATATACTGGTTATGTATACGGCAAATATATCCAAAAAGTTTAAGAAAAGAGGCTGAGATATTATGGAAGCAATTGATGCAATAAAAAATATTCATGAAATTGGAGAGATTAATATATTCATAGGTATCATTTCAGTCGTCGCTCTTATCGTACTAGTAATTACTGGAATACAAAAGTTTATGGATGTACTTGGCCTAGAAACTAAAGGAAGTTTAAGAAGAAAAGCCCAAGAAAAACGTATTGCAGAATTAGAAAACAAAATTATGCTTCAGGAATCTGAGATAAAAAAATATAATCAAAAATTATATGATAAACAAAAAACTTATCATGAACAATCTATACAGATTCGAAGTAATCTTGAACAAAATCAAGATCTTCTTAGTAAACAAATTACTGATTTTTCTAACATGATGAAAGACTACATAAATGTCCAAAATGCACGTACAATCGCTTCATTTCGCAGTTCTTTATGGCGTATGCACAGAGACTTTACAAACCAAGGTTATATTACGGCAGATGGGCTAAAAACATTTTTGGAGATGGGGAAACTCTATGAAGATGCTGGCGGAAACGATATCTATCATTCTAAGCTTTTGCCAGAGATAACCGCACTTGAAATCAAATATTCAAAAGATGATATTATTGACAAAATTTAAAGAAAGAAGGAATCGCTATGAAAAATATTAACTGGTTAGTTCGTATTAAAAATAAATCATTCTGGATCGCATTAATTCCTGCAGTCCTTTTACTGATCCAGGTTGTTGCCGCAGTATTCGGAATTACATTAGACTTAGGTGATCTTGGCAACAAATTACTCGCCGTGGTCAATGCTGTATTTGGAGTACTGGCAATTTTAGGTATTGTAATTGATCCGACTACTTCAGGAATTACTGATTCAGAGCAGGCACTTACATATATTGAGCCTAAAGAATAATTTTGAGAAGGGGATATGGTATTATTACCATATCCCCTTTTTTCACTTTTTAAATTAAATAAGAGAGAGACCTTAGTATATCATTTATCTCTCTCTACACTCTCACCACAAAGGCACTGTCTGCGCCTACACATTTTGTATAATAGACTAATAATTTTCATATTAAATCTCATTATGATTTTATAATATTTGTTAAAAATTTTTATGTGGTAATTGCTATAGTTGTAGTTTAACAAAGTAACATTATTATTACGTCAAGAGTTATTTATTAAGCATAGCTTCAATATCATCTACGCTAAGGTTCTTTTTTTTCATCAGAGACACTACTCTATCAAGCGTTTCTTTATTTTTTTCTTCGTTCTCTCTGTTTTCTGCTTCAGAAAGCCATTTATTAAGATTGCGCTTTTTAGCTTTTAATTCTTTTAACTCTGTAGTTTTAGTAGCGATTTCCTCTTCTATCTTATAAATCTCTGCAAGAATATCTTCAACAGAAGAATCTTTTGTAATTTTTTTAGTTCTTGCCATGATAATCAACCTCCTTCAGGTTATATATTATTTAATAAATATTATATATTAAAATCATTCTGATGTACAGTATATATTTATTTTAAAATTATGGTATTTATTGGTAAATAAATATTACTATCATAGCAAAAATAATGGTAACATTGCTGCCTTTAAATTATCTGACAATTTTATCGAGTACTACGACATAAAGCTTGTAACAATCACCAATATTAATCCGCATCGAAATTGTATATACAATTATTTATTTAAAAATATAATCCTTATAAAAAGATCAATACAAGTAAATTGAATAAAAATCATATAAGATTAATAAAAAATAAAATTGGGGAATAAAATTTTTTAAATTCAATAAGGGTGAAATAAGGTGGTAAGATTTTTAGAAATCCTTGTTTTATAGGATTTATAAGAGTTTTAACATGGTACCGGAAACCACTGCTCTATCCACTGAGCTACAGGTGCATAATGAAAAACATAACTTCTAAATCAGGTATGAAATTATCAAAGTTGGCTTACACTGTCTTTGATTGTAGCACATAAACATAAAATTGTAAAGATTTTTTTAAACAGTGTACATTCATCACACATTTCATATTATTTCCGGTACAGATTCTGAAGTAAACTGTACCAGAAACATATTCATTTATATTTATCACACGAAAATATATAATACGGACTTACCGTATCCAGAACCTGGTAGCCGCCGGCCACCATATCCAGAACAAAATTTTCATCCGGAGGTACCATCACCACATATGTACAGTGAACGGCATCTGCCAGGCTGGAAGTCTTTTTTCCATCGGGGACTTCCGAAGTGATCTGTTTATACAGAACTCTTGCCTTCTTACCTACAGCACCATCCCCTCTGCGTCCGTAGGCCATTTTCAGGGAAGGATCATACACCCGGATATAGGATGCCGTATATTCATCTGCGGCGATCCGCACTTCCTTTCCTTCTCTGTCCTCATTGATCCGGTTACAGATCATTGCGATCTGATCCGGTACCTGCTGGCGGTTATAAACTCTTTCGAAATTTCCTGCTTTTATCATTCCGGTCCCAGAAGCAGCAATAACTCCTGTCAAAACCAGCACCAGGATCACCTGCACGATCCGGTTGCGACTTCTTCGGACAAGCTCTGTAAAACCGCCTGCGATCAGCGGAACCGTAGGTAAAAGCCACAAAACACGCCAGTACACGATTTTTCCTATACATTTCATAATCACCCGTCCGGAAAACGGACAGAAAAACAATACCAGAAGAAAAACGGAATATAAAACCAGACTGAGACTGTTTTTTTTCTTTTTCCCAAAAATCAGTGCACATGCTCCGCCAAGAGCCAGAAGATACGGTATCCAGCCATTTCCCCAGTACATCCTCCACACATTAACTGTCCATGCAATTATTTCTTTCATTATTTTCTCCTATCGGATCATAATATACACAAGTCCAAGAAGCAGCGACGGCAGACAGCACAAAGCCGTACATGCTGCTTTCTGCAGACTGTGAAACCGTACCAGTCCCATGATCAGAAGGATCACCAGCATCATACAGGCCAGAATAATTCCCATGGAAGAAAGGAGGCAGCAAGAAATATCTGCCAGTAAAAGCAGCAGCCATGAATATTCCTGTTCTTTTTCCAGAATGATACCTATGCCAAGATATAGAAGCAGAGGTAGAAAAACCGATGCCAGGCATGCTTTTCCCTGCCAGATACGGATCATCTGAAAATTCTCAGAATTATAAACGGAATATGCCGAAAACCAGATCAGTACCGCACAAAAGATCATAAAGATCCCCCTCGCATGTTCATCCTCCGGAAACCACCGTTTCGCATACTGATACAGAACCAGATATGCCATAAAAATAAAGACTACAGGAAATATCACATGCGCCACAATTGCCGGATGAAGTCCTACAAGAGAACTGATCACTGCAAGAAATATCGGAAACGGCGACAGAACATACCTGCTTGGTAATCGTGTATAGGAATATCCGGTATACGGATTAATGGAAAAAACGGTATCCGTATGGACAGATGTTGTAGCTGTTGCCACATAAAAAGCGTCATCCGCATCCATATGAGCCAAAAATGAAGCAGCCACAAGCTGGAGTAAGATCAGTATTGCAGCTACAACAAAATAAAAAGACATTTTGCCCGTCTTCTCACCATTTCCCGTAAAACCATTCCGTTTTACCAGTGCCAGGACAATCCCCAAAACAGCAGCTGATGCCATTACAGCGGCAAGACTGTATTTCAGGACATGCAATGGCAGTTTAGCCCAGATTGCCGCCAGCGCCAAAATCTCTGCAAAGGAAAACATCATAAGATATCCTGCAAGAAGGTTCATTCCCATCGAACTTTTTTTACTTTTACAGAGGACTACCCCTCCGGCCGCCCACGGAACTGCCAGCAGCCATAAAGCTGCCAGCAGACATTTGATCACCATATTCATTTCTTCTCTCCGGCTTCCTGCTCAAGAATTCCCATCGCAACTTTTTCCGGAGTGATCGGGAGTTCACGGACACGGACACCGGTTGCATTGTAAACGGCATTGGCAATCGCAGGGCAAGGTGTATCGATTACAAGCTCACCGATGGATTTTGCACCGAATGGGCCGGTCTTTTCGTAACTGCTCTCAAACTCGATCCGTACTTTCGGGATATCCATACGGTTGGGGATCTTATACTGCATGAACGAATTGTTCCGGATTTTTCCCTTGTCTGTATACTGCACATCCTCATACAGGACCATTCCGATACCCTGACCGATACCGCCTTCTGCCTGCACTCTGGCAAGGTTCGGATTGATCGGGGTTCCACAGTCGATCACACCTACATAGTCAATAACGTCAATCTGTCCGGTCTCTTTGTCGATCTCCACCTCGGCAGCTCCTGCCATAAACGGTGGCGGAGAGATCGGAGAAGAATATTCTTTTACAACCTGAAGCTCACTGCAGACTCCACAGGTCGCTTTTCCCGCGATCTGCTGCAGCGTTACCTCTTTTCCATCTTCTGTGCGGACTTTTTCTCCGTCAAAATCAGATTCTTCCGCAGATACCCCCAGCATCTGTGCACCAAAAGCGTGGATTCTCTTCCTGAGCTCTCCGCAGGCCTGGATCACCGCATTTCCGGTGGCATAAGTTGTGGAAGATGCATAAGAACCGGAATCATAAGGAGAAATATCCGTATCCACACTGAACACCACGATATTTTTCATATCAGTATCCAGACAGTCTGCTGCCATCTGTGCAAGGATCGTATCGCATCCGGTTCCCATATCGGAACAGCCAAGAGCCAGGGTGTAAGACCCGTCTTCATTTAATTTAATGTCTGCTCCGCCGACATCGATCCCTGCAATAGATGAGCCCTGCATGGCCATAGCGATGCCGACACCCCGCACTTTGCCGTTACCCATATCACGGAATGGATATTTCTCATCCCATCCGATCATTTCCTTTGCACGGGCAAGGCATTTATCCATGGTACAGCTGCCGTTGATTGGTACATCCGGATATCCAGGAAGCGCCTCTCCCTCCATAGGCATGTTCAGCTCACGGAATTTTACCGGATCCATACCCATCTTATGAGCCAGCTCATCTGCTGCGGACTCCACAGCAAAAATACCCTGTGTGGCACCATAGCCACGATAAGCGCCTGCTGCCTGCATATTGGTGTAAACCACATCATAAGCAAAACGGTACGCTTCTGTGTGACGGTACAGCGCAATAGATTTATGTCCGGAAAGTCCGACCGTTGTGGGTCCATGTTCTCCATAGGCGCCGGTATTTGAAAGGGTATAAAGATCGATGGCCTTTACGATACCATTTTCGTCCGCACCCATACGGATATGGACTTCCATCTCATGACGAGGGGAAGACGCGATCATGGATTCCTTTCTGGAAAAAACGATCTTGGACGGACGTCCGGTAACCCAGGTTACCAGTGCCGGAAAAACCTCACTGACAGAGGACTGTTTTGCACCAAAGCCCCCTCCGATACGCGGCTTGATCACACGGACTTTGGAAGACGGAATATTCAGCGCATTTCCTACGATCCTTCGGATATGGAACGGGATCTGTGTGGAAGAAACCACCGTCAGTCTCTGAAAATGATCCATATAACAGTAGGTACGGAAGGTCTCCATCATGGTCTGCTGATTTGCCTTTGTGTGGTAAACCTGGTCTACTGTATACGCACATTTTTCCAGCATGGCGTCCACATCACCCACTTCTTCTACATTGGAGGAGCAGAGATTCCGTTTATTATCTCCGCCGGCCGGGATCGGCATATACCAGTCATCCTCCGGGTGCACCAGGATCGGATTATCCTTGGCTGTGTGGATATCCAGAACTGCTTCCTCCACACGATATTTTACCTTAATGCGCTTCAGGGCTTTATCTACTGCTTCTTCTGTCTCACCGGCTACGATGGCAACCGGATCCCCCACAAAACGCACATGCTTATCTATGATATAACGATCCCAGGGACTGATCTCCGGTGCTGTCTGTCCGGCCAGGGTAAATCTTTTGTGTGAAACATCCTCATAGGTGAGAACACAGGCGATCCCCTCGATCTTCTTTGCAGCATCTGTTTTGATCTCTTCCACCCAGGCATTGGCATGAGGGCTTCTTAAGATCTTGACGATCAGGCAGTCAGAAGGTGCAAGATCATCGGTATAGACCGGTTTTCCGGTTACCAGCGACATGGCATCTGTTTTTGGTACCGGCTTGTTTACGTATTTCATTTTCCTTCCTCCTGTCCTTTTTTATAGTCGAGAAATTTCAGGATACTTCTGGTCTGTCCCACAAATCCCGAACAACGGCACAGATTTCCGGAAAGATACTCCAGGATATCCTCTTCTGTAGGATCATCCAGTTCCTTTAACATGGCAAACACATTCATGATAAATCCCGGGTTGCAGAAACCGCACTGCTCTGCTCCTTCATTGGCCATGAAAGCTCCGAATTCCTTTGCTTCCTCCTGCATTCCCTCCAGAGTCACGATCCGTTTCCCATCTGCACGGGCAGCCAGCATGGAGCAGGACAGTACCGGACGTTCATCCATCAGCACAGTACAGAGACCACAGTTTGCAGTCTCACAGCCACGTTTTACGCTGTAACAGCTGTTTTTCCGCAGGAAATCCAGAAGCAGTTCATCCGGACGTACCTCTGCCTGCCGTTTTACACCATTCAGCCAGAAAGTGATATTCATTCTGCTCTCCCTCCGATCTCTTCCCAGGCTCTTCTTGTAAGGACTTTCACAAGAAGGCTCCTGTATTCTTTTGAAGCACGCATGTTCTTGTCTGTAGGAACATGTTCCGCTGCATATGCGGCAAAAGATGCTGCTGCATCCTTTTTCTGCTGCGCATTCATCTGTGTAAAATCTTTTAAGATTCCCTCTTCATCTTCCACGATCATTGCTTTTCCGGGTCTAGCCCCAATGACAGTTCTTGCTTTTCCATCAATAAGAGCGGCCGCACAGGTGAGCACAGGAAAATCTGTGGAATTGTTCCGCTGACTTAAGTACACACTGTTCAGCGGCTGTTTTTTTACAATGATATTTACCAGGATATCGTTATCCTTTTCCATGGATGCAAACTGTGCCAGCGGAATGGTTCCGCCATTGTACAGCTCCACCCAGGCATCCAGTGCCAGAAACATGGTCAGCACATCGGAAAATCCGAATCTTCCGAAAATACTCCCCCCCACTGTGGCACAGTTTCGAAACTGCACGCCTACAATGTGCCGCACGCTTTCCCGGATGGCACCGTTCGTATAGGCATTCAGCTCTTTATGGGTTTCCAGTGCATGAAGCGGTGTCATGCAGCCGATCACAAACGCTTCTTCCGTTTCCATAATGGTATCCAGCCCAAGATCTGACAGGTCAATGGCTGTCATGATGTTACGGTTTCCCATTTTCAGCCAAACCATACCGCCCAGCACACAGGCTGTTCTTTTCTGGTTCAGTTCATATGCCTGTTCAAGGCTTTCTGCCTTTACGTAATTCTTTATCTTCAGCATACTTTATTCCCTTCTGAATTCTCATTCTCTTTCATCGCGGCTGTTTTTTCAGCCAGACATTTATTTTAACAGACCGTCAGCTAAATAGCTATTGTTTTTTCTCTGCTGCTGTTCTGACGCCGTATCAGTCAGCGATCTCCAGAACGATAAACTGATACGGTTTCAAAATGATCTCTTTTCCTGTGATCTCCGCTGTTTCCTGATTATTCAGAAGCACCTTCTTCATTTCTCCGGAAAGAGATACCTTCTGAGACTGTGCCTGCATATTTCCCAGGATCAGCAGATCCTTCTCACCGTTTCTTGTATAGGCGATCAGATTCTTCCGTTCTTCCTGATATGGAGTGAAGGTTCCGTATACAAGGGTTTCTTTATATTCCGGAGCTTTTCTCAGTGCAGTCAGCTTTTTGTAGAAAGAAAGGAGGGAGTCACTGTCCGTTAACTGGGTCTCTACATTGATTTCCTTATAATTGGGATTGACACCAAGCCACGGCTCTCCTTCTGTAAATCCTGCATTTTTCTCTGCGCTCCACTGTACCGGAGTTCTGGCATTGTCTCTGGAAAATGCAGAAGCAGCATCAAGAGCTTCTTTTTCACTGCATCCGGCACGGAGTGCTACCTGGTATTCATCGATGGTACTGATGTCATCGATCTGGTCCATAGAAGTAAACTCCATATTCTCCATACCGATCTCCTGACCCTGATAAATAAACGGAATTCCCTTCAGCAGGAAATAAATACCTGCCAGAAGCTTTTTGGAATCCGGGCAGCGGTCTTCCGGAGAAATATAGTGACAGACACCTCTTGGCTCATCATGATTCTCAATAATGTTGGAGATCATACCGGTATCCCCGATCTTTTTCTGAGTATGGAAAATACACTTCTTATACTCTTCCGGACTCAGGTACGGTTTGGATGCATACCAGCCATTCGCGCTCTTTCCATAACAGGTTTCCTCAAAATCAAACATGGATGAAAAATATCCGTTTTCTCCAATGAAGTCTTTGATCTCATCTTCCTTTTCATTGAAGACCTCTCCTACAGTAAAAGCATCATAGGGATGAAAGCACTTCTCAGCCATCTCTCCCAGGAATTCTCCGATTCCCTCTGCCTCCTCCAGCATCCTCTCGATATTGCAGAGCCCGTCTGCACGATCGGCAGGATAATCGGAAAACGGAAGCTTCTTCTTGATATTGATAATGGCATCAATACGGAATCCGCCAAGCCCCTTTTCCATCCACCAGCGGATGTTTTTGTAGACTTCCTCTCTTACCTCCGGATTCTCCCAGTTGAGATCCGGCTGCTTCTTGTGGAATACATGGAGATACTGTTTATCCGGATGTCCCGGAAGCTCTTCCCATACCGGACCACCGAAATAGCTCCTCCAGTTGCAGGGAGCCTTGTCATCCTTTTTGTCCCGGATATAAAAGAAATTTCCATACTTTCCGTCCGGATCCTTAATGGCCTGCTGAAACCACTCATGCTCATCGGAGCAGTGATTTACCACCAGATCCATAAGGATGTACATCTCTCTTTTTTTCGCTTCTGCGATCAGCCGGTCCATATCCTCCATGGTCCCAAACCGCGGATCAATCGCATAATAATCTGCAATGTCATATCCCTGGTCTGCAAGTGGAGATTTATAGATCGGGGAAAGCCAGAGGATATCTGCTCCCAGTTCCTTCAGATAATCAAGCTTGCTGATGATTCCCGGGATATCCCCGATCCCATCTCCGTTGGAATCATAAAAGCTCTTGGGGTATATCTGATATACCACCTTGTCATGCCACCATTTTCGTTCCATTTTAATTCCTCCTTATGCCTGTTTGATCATGCAGTACTGCTTTAGATCAAATCCTTTTTTCTGTACAATTCCGTATAATTTAAATCCGAATTTCTCATACATGGAAACATTTGCCGGATTATGAGTTTCCAGAGAGATCATCAGCTTATGCCTGTCCGCATAATCGATCACCTCATCCATCAGCTTCTCAGCAAGACCATGATGCTGCATCTTCGGCGCCACAGCCAGATAGATCACATGAAGTCTTTCTGCTGTATGAAGCTGGGAAGTCCAGCTGGAATTCAGATAATCTTTTCCCTGGATGAATTTCCGCAGGGTCGCAAGACTTGGATCCTCTTTGATCAGATAGCCATCTGTTTTCAGAAGGGCAAAAAAATCCACCATCAGATTATGTAAGGCTGCTTCATGCTCCGTTCCGTCGGATACTACCAGGATGCTGTTCAGCTCACTGCTGTCTGCATAGATCTCACAGGTCTCAAAAAACTCCGTAAGATCACAGGTAAAAAGCTCCGGCATCAGACGTTCTCTGGTATCCCTGTCCGGGATCAGTGCATGATACAGAGGATCCTCCGAAAAACATACGGTCAATATCCGGATCAACCTGTCCAGATCTTCTTCTTTCACTCGGTATAAATTATGGCTTTCCATTCTTTCCTCCAGGTATGGTTTTATTCTGTTCCTTTTTCAAACATATCGCTGACCTCGCAGATCAGGTTTGTAAGTTTTTCCGCTGCGCGGATCAGATATTCAACATCATCCACATAGCAATGTTTCTGCCTATCCCAGGCTTCTTTCAGGCTCTGTTTTTCTGCCTCCAGACTGTCACCCGGTTTCTTTTCCTTCAGGCTTTCCACCAGATCATAAAGGTTCTCATGATGGATGATCCTGCCTTTTCCCCACATCAGACGATCCGGAGACTGTTTCATGATATATTCTGTAAAATGATAAAAAACTTCCCGTTCAAACTGAAATGCATAACAATTATTATCAATACTGTAAAAGGATTCCAGCGCAGGCGCAATCTCTCCTTTTTCCAGATATTCCATGGCTTCTTTCAGTGCATAAAGATTGTTCTGTACGGCCTGCTGGGGAAAGATCACATTGTCATCCCAGTCCAGACGCACCAGATAATCCTGGGATTTCCGAAATACACCGAGAAGCTTTTCGGTGATGGCATCGGCTTTTTTCCAGTCACGTTTTTCTTCCGGAATGCTGTTGAAGCGGCGCACCTGCTCTGAAAGAATGGCAGCTGCTTTTTTCGCTTCTTCTGTTTTTTCCAGAAGGAGAACACCGTTGGCGCCGGTCTGCATACACAGATCCAGATCCAAGCTCTCAATACTACCGGCCAGTGCCCGTCCGAAATCCATCGGCGGCAGTGCAAGACTGTCAATAGCAAGAAGGAGCCTCAGATAAAATTCGTGGTGGAATTTATATACTTCTTCCTCATAAACATCCTGGTTATCATACTGGGAATGATAATAATTTTCCATAAACGGACCACCGCTGAAATCATTGACCATGGACGGGATCCCGGAAATCGCCATGGTAAAATCATCCGACCAGGTCTCAATGGGATACAGTGTAGTCATACCCTCCGGATAAATCCCCTCCGGCATCTGCACAGTATCCACGAAGCTGCGCACAAAATCCGCATATTCATAGGTACATCGTATTGCGTCTCTGGTACTGTGTGCGTGAGCCGGAAGCTCGAAATTCAGATCTGCGATCACGTGTCCCGGCCACTCCGGTCTTGCCTCAAACACCTGACGATAAGCGCCTGTGGACCAGTCATATTTCGTGTCAGAAATCCCCCATTCTTCTGCTGCAAGCGCACATACTACAATGGTATGGCGAGGTCTGTATCCACCGCGGATCAGTGCCCGGGCAATTCTGATGATCATTGCTACGGCCGCATTATCGTCCTGAAATCCTTCAAAATAGGAATCATAATGGGCACTTAAAAGGATCATGGAATCGGAACTGGTTCCCGGGATTTTTCCTACAATATTATAGGTATACTGGTCTTTAATCACCTCTGTGTCCGCGTCAAATTCCACGGAAATCTTTGGAATCTTCTTTCCGTCCTCATTTTTTTCTTCCATCAGACGGCGGATCTTAAGAAAATCTGCTCTGGACATGGAAAAAGCCGGAGCACTGGAAGGTCCTGCAATGTCCTGTGCATTCAAAGCCGTATCGTCGATCTGTGCGTACCCTCTGCTCTGTACGGCAATGAGAGCTGCCGCGCCTTTTAAGTGAGCCTGATACACCGGATAATTGATCCACCACTCTTCTCTCTGGTTGATCTCGATAAGAACCAGCTTTCCTTTTACATCGATATTTTTATATTCGTCAGCAGTACCTTTTCCAAGATATACAAGGTCAAATTTCTGAAAGCCATCGGTCTTAAAATCCGTCTGGTATGCACCAAGCTGGATCTCATGCACGGTTCCCTCCTGGTCACGGTAGCGCATCACCGCTTTTTTAAATTCCCATGCATCCACACGGATCTTGTCTTTCTCTACCTCGGTGAGGCCTGCTTCTTTCATTTCTTTTAAAAGCATATCTCCGGTTTTCCGTTCTGCCAGGGAACCTGCGGTGCGGTATCCCAGAACCGGATTTGTTTTTTCCTGTTCCATGCGCTTGGCCAGATCATAGGATTCTTTTACATCCAGGCATGAAACACATTTCTCCACGATGTTCAAATTTACTGTCATCCCTTTCTTGGTAGTTCCCTGGTCAGCAGTTCTGTCCACTCCCGGCAGGAACACGCTCTTAACTGCTATAGATTATACCTTATCAATGTGCGGATTTCCAGATAAAAAAACATGATTTGTTCTGACAGGAAAAATCCCGTTCGTACAAATCACGTTTTTATCATATCTCTTCTTGCCCGGGCAGGCTGTTGACGACAGTCTTAATCTGGCAAAATTTTTATTAACCGGAATACCGGAGCGCATCGATCGGTTTCTTGGATGCTGCCTTGTTGGCCGGATACAGACCAAAAAGCACACCGATCAGGACAGAAAATGCCACAGACAGCCAGACCACTTTCATATCCATGGTAAAACTCATGGAATTCTTCATCACCACAGCTGCCACTTTCAGGATCACCCAGGAAAGACCGATTCCCGCAAGGCATCCCATCAAACTTACCAGAAGCGCCTCGATCAGAAACTGCAGCATGATGGTTTCTCTTCCTGCACCGATGGCTTTTCGGATACCGATCTCCCTGGTCCTCTCTGTCACAGATACCAGCATGATGTTCATGATTCCAATTCCACCAACCAGCAGCGAGATAGCCGCGATCCCTCCGATCATCAGTGACATAGTATTGGTGACACTGGACATGGCTTCCATGATCTCCGACTGGTCCACAATGGAAAAAGCATCCTCGTCCTCTCCAAAACGTTCCATAAGAAGTTCCGTAAGAGCATTTTCAGCCGGTTCCAGACTGTCCTCATCGGTTCCGGATGCGTAAAACATAGTCACATCCAGAACATTATCCGCAAGTCTGGTCATGGTAGAAAACGGGATATATCCCTCCAGCTGTACCGAAGAGGAGGAGCTGTCAGAATCGTCCGAATCCGAAGAGCTGGTCACTGCCGCACCCTGAGTCAGTGAGGTGCTGTCGGAGAGCACTCCTACGACCAGAAAACTTTTCCCATTTAATTTGATGCTCTCCCCTACGGCATCTACACGTCCAAGAAGTTCCGTTGCCGTATCTTTTGTGATCACAACTACATAAGAATTGTTATCAATATCCGTCTGTTTGAGAAAACGTCCGCTGAAAAGTTCCAGTCCCTGGATATCCGCATAACTTCCTGTTGTACCGGTCAGTGTCATGGTTCCGTTGGAATAACTTGTTTTTGCGGTAACGCTGGTCCAGGAAACCGGAGCCACTTCATCCACTTCCTCCGGTTCACAAAAATCCGACAGTTCCTTAAGGCGCAGCGGATTTCCCTTATCATCGGTAATGATCACCGTCAGATAGCTGGAACCCATGCTGGAGATCTGATCCGTCACAGAAGATGTCGCTCCGTTGGCAATGGATACCAGTACGATCAGTGCCACCACCCCGATGATGATGCCAAGCATGGTGAGAAAAGAACGCAGTTTGTTGGACACCACTGCGTGCCACGCCATTTTCATACTCTGAAAGATCATAAGCTCACCTCGCTGACTTTTCCATCACGGATAAAAATTTTCCGCTCTGCCTCATCTGCCACTCCGTTGTCATGAGTGATCAGTACGATGGTGTTTCCATTGGCGTGAAGTTCGTGAAACAGTTTCATGATCTCTTCTCCTGTAGAAGAATCCAGGTTTCCTGTGGGCTCATCTGCCAGGAACAGAGAGGGCCTGGTCACAAGTGCTCTTGCAATAGCCACCCTCTGCTGCTGGCCGCCGGAAAGCTCTGTAGGCCGATGTCCCATTCTGTGAGAAAGTTCTACTTTTTCCAGAGCTTCTTTCACGCAACGTTTCCTCTCACTCTTGGGAATTTTCTGATAGATCAGCGGCAGTTCCACATTTTCCTCTGCTGTCAGTTTGGGGAGCAGGTTAAAACTCTGAAAAATAAATCCGATCTTATGATTCCGGATCTTTGCCAGCGCCCGCTCTGTATAATCTTCAATGGAAATCCCATCCAGGATATAAGTCCCTTCATCTGCGGTATCCAGACAGCCAATAATATTCATCATAGTGGATTTTCCACTTCCGGAAGGTCCGATGATGCTGACAAATTCCCCTTCCCGTATCACCATATTTGCATGATCCAGAGCATGAACTGTATCTCCTCCGATGCAGTAAGTTTTGCATACATCTTTTAATGTTATCATTCCGTCCATTGTTTCACCGCCTTACATATTCGGAGGCGTGCCGCCACCGTTACCGCCGGAACTTCCGCTTCCACCCGGACCTCCGCCGTTTCCTCCTGGGCCTCCGCTGTTTCCGGAGTCGGAATTCCCGCCAGGACCGCCGCTCATATCACCAAAATCGCCCATACCATCAGGCATACCAGAATCATTGCCGCTTCCACTATCCGTATTTCCTGATTTGTTATAATATACGGTATCTCCTTCAGAAAGTCCTTCTGTGATCTCCACGGTAGTTCCATCGGAAAGTCCTGTGGTTACTTCTGTCTCGCCGGAAAGGTTTCCATCCTCGTCTTTCTCTGTATAGACAAAAACTTTATTTCCTTTTTCCTGCAGTGCATTGACTGGAATGGTGATTACATTTTCACGATTTTCAATGGTGATCGTGGCCGAGGCATTCATTCCCTGCTTCATCTCTTCATCTTTTGGTACAGAAACAGATACCGTATATTTTGCCACGCCGCCATTGACCGATGCAGTATTTCCTATCTCTGTAACTTCACCGGTAAATTCCTTGTCTTCAATAGCATCAAAGGTAACTGCTGCTTCCTGTCCAATCTCCACAGAATTGATATCCAGTTCATCCACGCTGACTTCCAGAGTCATGGTGTCATCTGGCGAAATGGTAAAAAGCGCAACATCTGTGCTGTATTCCGATGTGGAAAGTTCTGTACCGGATGTGGATGCGGAAGAATCTGTCTCCTGGGTATCTTCCGTCTGAGATGCACCGGAAGAAGATCCCGAAATATTGTTCGCGGATGTACCGGCACCGTTTCCTGACTGATCGTTTCCGCTCTGTGTGGAATTTCCATTCGTTTCGCTGGTACTGTTTGTTCCATTATCTGAGGAATCCTTTCCATTGGAAGAAGTGGAACCTGTGCCATTCTGGCCGGAATTATTCCCTGTCTGACCCGCTGCTCTATCCGTGATCTGATCTGCGTCATTATCTTTGTTATCATCGGCGTTCTTTCCGTTATCTGTGGAATCCGAAGTCTTTCCGTCACCGGAATCATCTTTTTTTATATCCTCTGTCTCTGCCGCAGTCTCCGGAAATGTAATCTGGAAAGACATACTTTTTCCATCCTGGGAAACACAGATGCCGGAAACGGTTCCCAAAGTAATTCCGGAAACACTTCCAGCCTGGAAAACATAGCCATCCCCTGCAGTAAGAGTAACCACTGCCTGATACACTGTTTTTTCCTGGAAACTGTCATCTCCCGGATTCCATGCCACCGTACCTGTATAACTTCCATCTGTCGCACTTACTGACGTAACAGGCGTCTGCCCGGTTACCGGAGCAGCGATCACAAGCGAGGATGCTGTGCTGGTGCCTTCTGTGGCAATGGCAAACTGCAGAGTTGTGGATGTTTCAGATGTATTTTCGCCGGAAGAATCCCCTTCTCCGCCAACATCTGAAGAAAAGTCTGTATCGGATGACGCCAGAGCAACAGCCTCTGCCTGCTGTTCTGTATCTGTCTGAAGGCTGATGATCTCTTCTGTCTCTCCGGTTTCCTGACTGTTCAGATTGCTATCAGCTATATTTGTCACACTGTCTGAGGAAACAGCTGCACCTGTATCACTGCATCGAACCACGCTTGCGTTTACATTTGCTTCTATCGCTGCAATGCTTGTAGTGCTGCCCAGTGAAATCAGCTGTACGGCGTTTCCCGCAGTTGTATCACTTCCAGATACTACATACGACATCTGCGAAACCGTCTTTCCGCTTCCGGAGCTTCCGGAAGAACTGCTGCCGGAAGAACTTCCGCTGCTGCTATCCGTTGTTGTACTGCTTCCTGCGGAAACATTCACACTCTGAACTGTTCCGGAAATTTCCGCTTTGATCTCCGGATCTGCTTTCAGCTGGATCAGTTTTTTCAGGGTTGCTGTCCTTGCCTCCCGTTTTGCAAGAAGTTCCTGATATTGTGTCTCATTGGCACTTCCTTCCAGAGTCAGCAGGGTTGTTCCCTCGGAAACACTTGCATTTTCGGAAACATTCACTGCGGAAACGGTACCGGAAGTCCCTGTGATTTCCAGTGGTTCGTGGATCGTAAGCTCCCCGCTTCCAAGCTCCTGTCCGCTGCTGTCTGTAACGATAACTGTATCACCATATGTTGTTCCGTTATCAGTAAGAGTAACCACGCAGTCTTCTCCACTGGCAGAATCCACAGTTCCTGTCACCTGCGTGCCAGAAGACAATGTTACTGTTACAGAATCTCCTGCAGATACCCCGGATACTCCGCTGAGAGAAACTGCCATTTTTCCATCCAGAGAAAGCACCATCAACGCACCGTCACTGACCATGATGTCCGAAAGATCAGAGCCGGCAGATACATTGATCTTCTTTACACGACCGCTGACTGAAGATTCGATCACATTCTCCTCGTCACTGTCCTGGTATTCCTGAATGCTCTCATCCAGCTGGGAAATCTCATCCTGCACCTGCCACGCAGATAACTGCCGCCGGGATGATCAACATAATCTTTTTACGCCGTCGTTTCATTCCTTCAACCTCCAAATATGCCATGTATGTTCTCTCTGTTTTAAAAATATCTTAA
This sequence comes from Ruminococcus sp. AM36-2AA, assembly GCF_003461955.1. GTDB lineage: Bacteria > Bacillota > Clostridia > Lachnospirales > Lachnospiraceae > Blautia_A. The sequence continues at coordinate 478,829 of NZ_QTYB01000001.1, forward strand.
TGGAAAAATATGTAGAGACTTTGTGTGATCTGTGAAAACCCGGTGAAAAAGGTAAAGTATTTTTCATACGCAAATACAGTTAATTGAATATAGTTTTCTGTCTGTTTTTATATTATTTTGTGTATTTTAAATATTATTTTAAATAATTTACATTATTTTCTGGTATTTTTTACAGAAATATGTTATAAAAGAAATAAGAAAAAACGCCGGAAAACAGACCTTCCTGCTTCCGGCCTGAGATAAAGGAGGTATTCATTATGGCAAAACGTATTATCACTATCAATCGTATGTTTGGAAGCAACGGGCGCCTCATCGGCAAGACTCTGGCAGAAAACCTGGACATCGGTTTTTATGATAAAGAACTGATCGACATGGCTGCCAAGAAAAACAATATCCCCTTCGACACCCTGGCAAAAGTAGATGAGAAAAAAGCCAGCCAGTGGGTATTCCCCGTTGACAGCGAGCTGCAGTTCACAGATAATTTCTCCTTTGTACCAATGAACGATGTACTCTATGATCTCCAGCGAAAGATCATTCTTTCCCTTCCTCAGAAAGAGGACTGCGTGATCGTCGGCCGCTGCGCAACCAATATCCTGAAGGATAAATCACTTAAGATTTTTATCCATGCACCTTTTGAAGAAAGAGTACAGAATGTGATCCGCCGCACCGGCAGAGAAGAAGCCAGTGCAAGGAAACTTGTCAAAAAAATGGATAAAGAAAGAAAAGCTTATTATGAATACTTTACAGATAGTAAATGGCTGGATATGACACAGTATGATCTTTGTATTGACAGCAGTCGGTTTTCTATGGAGCAGATTGTAGAAATTGTAAAGAGATGTCTTTAGGATTCTTTTTTGAAAAAAGTGAAACGCTTTGGAAGCGCAAGTGAAACCGCAGGGGAGGGGAAGCACTCGTAGTTGCAAAAGGCCGTTTCCCCTCCCCTGCACCCCTTCCCTCTGGCCCCGCTATAAAACGTACGTTATGACTATGTTACGTTTTTGACGGGGCGATGGATTCTGCGTTTGTTTATGACGACAGGCTGTGCCGATTGCGCCGATTGCGGACGCTCAACTCACCAAAACGTACGGACAGGCGCCTAGCGTCTGCTCCCGCCCCTCGGGTGGACCATCAGCCTGGGAAGTGACAGTCTTCCGGGTTGCTGCGGAGGAGGGGTGATGATGGTTTTAGCCGTCTCCCGCAACCTTAGCAGCATCCCCCGACGGAGCCCTGCCCGGAGGACTGTCACTTTCCGGGCGTCCGTTCATTCACATACCCCCTCAGAAATTCATAAATCTCCCCCTCCAGCGGCGGACATCCCTCCACAAAATTCTGAAACTTACAGGTACAGTGCCCCACACCAAGCACTCCCGTCTTGCCGCGATACCCCTGTCCGATGCAGATCTTCTCATCCAGCTTCTCAAAAAGCCCTTCTTTCTTCAACATCTCCAGAGCCGGGATCAGATACCCGTAACATGCACTGCAGGACTCCACTTCCTCCACGGCATCGGCGAGCTCCACAACCTTCCTGGACACCGGCATCACCTGATCCGCCCCGTCCTCCAGAAACTGCACATCCGCTTTCGAAACATCCGAACATCCCACACCAAGCTCACCCGCAAGCTTCACATAAGGAACATCTTCCACCGCATAATGCATCATCTGACACACATAGGCATCCACAAGAACCGGATCACAGGCACCCATCACACGGTTCATCACAACCGGATTTCCACCATCCTCAAAATCCAGATCCCCGCAGATATTATCCACAACAATAAAATCCTGCCTTATCCCCATGTTCAGATGGGCGATGGGCTTATGAAGTCCCAGAGAATGGAATCTCCTCTTCTCCTTATTCGGGATCAGCCCTTTCATATTCTTGAGCGCACAGGTGATCTTTGTCTGACAATGTCCTTTCAGAACCGGCACATTGATCAGAAAATCAATCTCTTTCACACGCTCACAGATATTCAGCTCCATACCGCCGCAGTCCACCGAAACCCCTTTATCCTTCTGCATATCCCAGAACGGCACCTGATACTCCTCTTCCAGCCGGTCAAATCCACAGGTCTCAAAAGCTTCTCTGGTCTTATCCCCAACCCAGGAACCCTCCAGCATCACCAGATCCCGGAATCCGTGCTCCTTCAGATACTCAATAATTCCCGAAACCACCTCCGGATGCGTAGTCGCACCCCAGGAAGCCTCCGACGGGGAAACCAGATTCGGCTTGATCCCGATCTTTTTCTTTCTGTCCCCGATATGGGACTGAAGATCCGCCTTTTCCAGAAGCTCCTTCGTCATTTTTTTATATTCTGTACCACTGGTAATAAAAATCTGATTTTTATCCATATTTATCAGAATTCCTTTCTCTCCATAATATGGATGCTGATCCGGCAGGAAATATAAGAAGTAAGCCCAAGAAATACTACAATGATCAGGGTGATCATTCCAATCCCCAGATTCTGTACCTCATACAGCAGCTGATCCAGATCCACGCCAAAATTCTGCATAACTTTTGCCGTCAGATAAGCCAGACCAAAACTTCCACCAAATACTGCAGCCATTACAATTCTACCATTATCCACACCAAACTTCAATTGAACCGGTATCAGCAAAATCAGGATCAAAGCTACGATCAGGATTCCTGTCTCGCAGGTCAGCATCCATTCTCCCTGCTCCATAGCCACACCATGAAAATGGTTTGCAATTGCGGAAACCACAAATCCTGTCAAAAGAAGCAAAAAACTCACACCATAACCCAGGATATATTTTTCTATGGCGTAGGTCTTTCTGGTCGCCGGAAGCGTCATAAGAAATCCCATTCCGCGGTCTGCCTCATCATAGGAAATCGTAGAAATTGAAAGAAAACCTCCCATCATCCCAAGATAGATAATAACAAACGCATCATTTCTTATACAAACGAAAAAAATAACCATTACTATCACAAGCCCGAGAAAAGACCGGTTCTGTTTCAAAAGTTCTATATCTTTCTGCAAAAATCCTCTCATAACTTTTCTCCTTTCGAGATCATGGAGATGATCTCATCCACTGATCCTCGCTCCACAACAAGTCCCGGATAATTTTCCAGATAAAACTGCTTCTCATTGGTCAGACAGCTATAGCCCCAGGATTCTTCTGCCACCCGGAGAATTCCTCTTTTATCCAGATCCGAAAAATCTTTCTTCTCCACTTTCAGAAGTCCGTACTGATCCAGAAGCACATCCATGTCCTCATGAAGAACAATTTTCCCCTCATGAATCATATACAGATCATCACAGAGCCCTTCCAGATCCGAAGAAATATGAGAACTTATAAGGATTCCTCTTCCTTCCTGCTCCATATATACCCGCAGAAGATCCAGGATCTGATCCCTTGCCACCACATCGAGACCGGCAGTCGGCTCATCCAGGATCAGCATCTTTGCCTCATGACTCAGTGCCAGAAGAACTTTCAGTTTTGCCCGCATTCCTGTGGAAAATTCTTTCAGGCTTTTATTAAGAGGAATGGACAGCTTCCGGCATTTTTCCAGAAAATCTTCTCTGTCAAATCTGTGATACATTTTTTCCATGATATATGAAATCTGCTTTACAGTCAGATATCCGCTGAAAGTACTGTCGGAAAGCACGACCCCGATTTCCTCTTTCTGTGCAGGCGTAAGTCCGGTACTGTACTGTCCCATAATCCGGACCGTACCATCATCCACATGGATCAGTCCCAGAATCGCTTTAAACGCGGTACTCTTTCCTGCACCGTTTTTGCCGATCAGTCCTGTGATCCTTCCTTCTTCCAGCTGCATGGTACAGTTCAGCTGAAAATTCCCATACTGTTTTCTGACCTCTGTAAGTTCTGCTAACATATCTGAACCTCCCTCTTCATTTCAGATCCTCCAAAATACAAAGAAACATTTCCCGGAGCTCATCATCAGAAAGGCCTCCTGACCGTCCTTTCTGGATCGCATTCTCCAGATCCGCCTCCACTTCTTTCTGCCGTTCTTCCCGAAGCAGATTCCGGTTGGCTTCCGCCACAAAACTGCCCTTTCCATGAACGGTAACGATCATTCCTTCCTCATCCAGAAAATCATAGGCCTTTTTTACTGTAAGCGCACTGATCTTCAGCTCTCTTGACAGTGTCCGGACGGATGGAAGTGGTTCTTTCTCTTTCAGTGAACCATCTATGATCTTCGCACGAATCTGTCTGACGATCTGTTCATAGATGGGTTCCATAGATGTATGACTGATAATAATATTCATCGTTGTCCTCCTGTTAATAAACAGTATATAACAGTGTATAACTGTTGTCAAGTGTTATATACTGTTTATTCAAAATCAGGGAGATATTGTCAAGCCATATCCGTGCACATATAAAAAAATACCCTCTCTACCAGTTTCCCGGTAAAAAGGATATTTTATCTGACGCAGCTGCAACATATTATTCAGTGATAATCCAGAAATGTCACAGAAAAAACCGCTTTTCCTTTTCCATTATTTCGATATGTATGAATCTGATCCGTTTCAAAACGAAGCACATCTTCCGCTGTTACCAGATGCGAAACACCCTCAGCTTCCACCGTTACCTCCCCCTGCAGCACAGAAATATATTCTCTTGTTTTTTCTCCATGGCCACCGCTGATATAAGATTGTCCGGCTTCAATCTCGATCCGGTAGATCTCCACCAGCTGATTATCTTCATAGGGAAAACAGGTCCAGACTTTATACCGGCCTTCTACCTCTTTGGTAGGAACCATCTCCTGCACATGCACCAGGCAGGAATCCAGAGGCGGTGCCTGGATCAGTTCCTGAAAACGGATCCGAAGACCACTGGTGATTTTCCCAAGAACTCCAAGAGAAGGATTGGCAGTTCCCTTTTCAATCTGTGCAAGCATACTTTTGCTGACTCCGGTCTGCTCAGATACCACATCCAGGCTCATTCCTTTGGATTTCCGGATTCTTTTTAGATTTACCGATACATTATGGGTTAAGTAGTCCATCCCGGTTAATTCTCATCTCCATTCCTCTTCTCTCTTCGGCCGGTCTTCCCGCCTGCTGCAAGTCTCATCTTATCGGTCGATCTTTGCGCCGCCCCACCATGGAAATTCCCGGTTCAGCCATTTTCCGGCAAGTTCACTCCATGGTTCACAGGCTCTTACAATTCCTCTGCCATTTTCGTTGGCAGTCAGCTCATTTGCCAGACCAAGCCCGTGAGGTCCCTGTGGAAAAACATGATACTCCACCGGAATCCCTTTTTTATAAAGTGCCTGAACAAAGAGAAGCGTATTATCCAACAGCACTGTCTGATCCTCAAAAGTATGCCAGATAAAGGTTTTGGGTGTATCTTCCGTAACCTGGAATTCCAGGGACATCTGATCTTTCAGTTCTTCATAACGATCTCCCAGAAGATTGCGGAAACTTTCTTCATGGCCAAATTCTCCGGAGGTAATTACCGGGTAATTCAGGATCATGCCGTCCGGCCGGATCATCTGGTTATCCATTTCCGTAATCTTCGCAAGTTCCTCTGTATTCCAGAATACTCCCAGGGAAGCAGCCAGATGGCCACCTGCGGAAAAACCGGATACAATGATTTTATCTTTTTCAATATGCCACTTTTCACTGTTTTTTCGAAGAAGCGCTACGGTTTTTGCCAGCTGTCGGAGAGCCACCGGATATCTGGCAGGTGCTACACTGTAACGAAGTACCACTGCATGATATCCCATTCCCATAAAACGCACGGCAATCGCCTCCGCTTCCCTATCTGAAGTCATACCATAGGCTCCACCCGGACAGATCACGATCGCAGGTCGCTTCTGTCCCAGATAAAGTTCTTCTGACTCCTGCCAGAAATAAGTTTCAATATAAGCTTCATTATAATCAGCCGTTTTATCCTCAATTACAATTTTTTCATTTATCATACCAGTTATCCTTTCTTTATCCGATATCTGTTCTACCGTGCGTAAAAATAACGCAGTCTCAGTTTTCCCGGGAAGTGCTGTTTCTTATACAGACACTGCCGGAACCGCTCTGTCATTCCACGGAGCACCCGCAGTTCATGAGGCATAAGCTCCATTCCGCCAAAACGATATTTCTGGATCAGGCCTCCTGAACGGAAATATTCCTCCTCGCGGATTCCCGGAAAGCACACTTTCACTTCTTCAAAGAGCGCTGTCGGATCTGTCAGATCACCCTTTACACCACCGATGGCAAAAAGATTCTCTATTTCATCTACATACCATTCTACCAGCTGCCCTTTCGCAGCATATTTCTTTTTCAGATTTTTCCGCATTTTTATTCTGGCCGCTCTCTGCAGTTCCAGAATAAGATACAGAAGAAACAGCCCATATAAAACCAGGACGATCACACCCGGAACTGTTTTCCAGGTATGCTTCTCGATTACCTTGGTTTCAGACTTTCCTGTTCCGTTTCCGGTACCCTGATCTGTTGTATCCGCACCGTTTTCATCACGAACTGTGTTGACACGATAAGAAGGCTTCCCTTCAACCAGCTGATCTGTATAAGTCTCTGTGTACAGTCCCGGCACAACTTCTACCGGCATCCAGCCAAGACCTGCAATATAAACCTCTGCCCAGGCATGTGCATTCTTTGTGGTAAGTATGACCTCCTTTTCGCCTGCATCGGAAGCTGCCTGTGCATCCATATCAGACAAGTGATAACCCTCTGTGTATCTGGCCGGATACCCGGCTGCCCTGTAGGCCATAACTGCTGCCGTAGCAAAGGCAACGGCGTTTCCCTCTTTCTGACCATCCAGAATCCAGTTTACCATATCTTCGTTTTCCGGCATATCCTGTGGAATATCTGTATATCGTATATGATTTCTCAGAGCCTGACGGATCTGCGTTGTCAGTTCGTCGAAATCCATCTCTTCCGGATCCTGATCCTCTGCAAAAAATTCCGCCAGGATCCTTTCTTTCAGCTCATCACTGATATCTGTATAAGAATCCAGGACAAATGAATGATAAACATTTTCTGCTTTTACGTAACTTTCCTGTCTGCTGTCAGACGGATTTTCAAGCCAGTTTCCGGGAATCATACTATCTGCAGTTGCCTCTCCTTCTGATACCTGGAACTGATATCTGCGTGCACCAAAAAAGCTTCTGGATTCCACATTCCAGTCTTTGTGCTCCACACCGTTCTCCCACGCTTCTGCTACAGCCGGCAGATATACATATTTCCGGTATGCGCCTGTATTTTCGACGGACACCTGCATATAACCGGAGTTATTTCCGGAAGCCTGAGCATTCAGTTTATCGTAGACCGCAAACTGGCTCAGCGGCGAAAAACTGTTCTGCTTCAGCCAGCGCAGCATACCCTCATATTCTCCTTCGTATGAAGAGTACGGAATCCCATTCCACTGCATGCCATCATAAGAACCTCCTACGAATCCACGAAGATACAACTCCTGTGGCTGGTTCATTGTAAGCTTCAGTGTTTCTTCCTCCCGGTCAAGAAGTTCCGCTTCTTTTCTCAGATCTCCCTGCGGAAGTGAATCTTCACCATAACGGAATTTCTCAACATCTGCGGAGATTTTCTGCTTCCACTGTTCCAGCTTTACGGATTTCTGATATCCTCCTGTAAGAAAACTTACAACGCCCACAACTACAGCGATCAATGCGATCGCAGAAATTCCCCTCAGGCCAAAATTCTGTCCTCTGGTACTGTATACAATAAAAACGCCAAAAAATCCTGCCAGCGATAAAAGAACCGCCAGCCACATACTGCTGCTTCCAAGAATCAGGCCACATGCAGCAGATGGTATCATAAAAATCATAATTCCATAGATGTTATTCTTTTTAACCTGGGAAAACAGAAACGAAACTACTGCTTCCGCAAACAAAGCCCACAGGATCACGGAGCCAATCCCTGCATTGCTTCCCACCGCAAACAGCGTTGCTTCCGTTCCGAAACGGGAATTCCACATTCCCAGAAAACAGTCTGCAAGATAAAAGATTCCCTGCGTAGTGACCGTAATTGTTACCAGAAAAAGTGCGATCCCGGAAACATATAATATTGTCTTCATTCTCCCTGCCGCTTTTTCCGATCTTTCAGTGATACAGTACAGTACTGTCACCACTGCACCAACAAAAAAAGCAGCAGCCAGACACCACACAGAATAACTGAAGTCCCTCAGAAAAAGCAGGATTCCTGCCAGCACAAGAAAAATCAGTACCGGTTCCGATATTCTGTTTTTTTTCTCTTCTGTCTCATTGAGAACAAAAATCTCATTTTTTTTCATGCTCATCTTCTCTTCCCCGGCTATATTACAATGTTATATGCTTTTTTCTGGTAAGTTTCTGCATCCACAGGGATGACGGAATATCCCTCTGTTGCCATATATTCTTTTCCGTCGTCCTGGTTTACCTGAATGATCGTAAGATCCAGTTCTCTGGAAAGCTGTCGTGCTGCGCTTTCTTCATATTCCGGTGTAATATAAATGATCTTGGTATATTTGCGCCGGATATCTGTCTGAAGAAAACGATACAGAGAGTCCCTGCCATTCTTCTCATGAACAGGACGGCACAGAAGATTCAGCACCATTTGTTCACAGGTTGCCAGAGAATAAACCGGAAAATCCTGCAGTTCTCCGGCCGCACAGCCAACATTATGCTCCAGATTCCGCTCTACCATACTCCGGCTCAGAGCAGACGTAAAAGCAAGGACTGCATCATTGCGCTGATTGGAAATTTCGTTTTCCCCGAAAATTGCCATTACATTATATAAGACCAGAATATTATAATTGGCCGGATAGCCAAACTCCCGCACAACCAGAGTATCGATCTTGGAAGACAGTTTCCAGTGAATGCTTCCCAGCGAATCACCTTTTTCATATTCCCGGAGCCCTGACACTTCGCTTACATCCTGCCCTTTTCGGTTCTGGTCATAAAGCTCTCCGGATATGATCGTTTCAGGCCGCCGCAGAAGCTGTGTATTTAACTGCAGCTGCGCCGGATACACCAGCACTTCCTTCTGTGATGCGCCTGGTCTGGTCCAGCAGAAGATCCCCAGGTGATCATAGCATTTCACATGTAACACCGTGATCCTGACACATCCACAGTTTTCCATTTTGATCAGGTGCTGAAACTGCGCGTTTTTCTTTTCGGAAGCACATAGGATCACTGTCTGCGTTTTTTCTTCTCCATACATCGTGTTTTTAATCTGAATTTTCAGCTGGATCCTTCCAAGAGGGCCCCTGTTTTTTTTGCTTATCCGGATTTCCAGGGGAATCTCCTGTCCAACATGACAGGAAGATTTTACACTATATTCCATTTTAAATCCATTTAAGCTTACCAGTTCGATCACAAAAGAGAGGACCGGCACAACAACCAGACACAGAAGAACCGTAAGTGCTTCACTTCGGTTGGATATGATATAAATTAGCAGGGCAGCCACCATTGCCGCCCCGTACCAGATTCGATATCTACGCATATTATTTCTGCTTCCTTCCAAATGCAGGACCTGGAACCTCTTTAAGAACCTGGCTCAGTACATCATGTGCTGTGATGCCCTCGATCTTTGCCTGCGGTTTCATAACCAGACGATGTGCACATACATCCTCAAAAATCTCACGTACATCATCCGGAACAACATAATCTCTCTCCCGCAGCACAGCACGGGCACGGGCCAGCTGCGCCAGTGCCGCCGCGCCTCGTGGACTGACACCAAGCTCTACCATGGAATGCTCTCTTGTTGCAGCACAGAGATCAGAAATATAATAAAGGATTTCATCTACGATCCGAATAGAATACAAGTATCCCTGGATTTCCTTTACATCATCCAGATTCATTCTCGTTTTCACCAGATCCATATCGCCACTGCCTCTTCTGCTTTTCAGAATCTGTACCTGACTGTCTCTCTCCGGATAACCAATGCTTAAACGCACCATGAAACGGTCCATCTGAGATTCCGGCAGTGCCTGAGTTCCGGCAGTTCCGTAGTGATTCTGTGTGGCAATACAGATAAATGGCTTCGGAAGCACATGGGTAATACCATCTACAGTAACACTGCCTTCCTCCATGACCTCAAGAAGAGCTGCCTGGGTTTTCGGAGAAGTACGGTTGATCTCATCACCAAGAAGCAGATGACAGTCTGCAGCTCCTGGTTTATATTCCAGTTCACCGGTGTTTTTATTGTATACACTGAATCCGGTAATATCGGAAGGCATGGTATCCGGTGTAAACTGGATACGTTTGTAAGAAAGCCCAAGTGCTCTTGAAAAAGCAAGGGCAAGGGTTGTCTTTCCTACTCCCGGCGCATCTTCAAGAAGGATATGACCACCTGCGTAAATAGCCATCAGTACCTTTTCTATGATCTCATCCTTTCCGATAAATACCTTTTTGATTTCTTTCATTACCTGCTCTGACTGTTCTATGATCATGATTCCCTCTCCTTGGCTTCTTCTGTTAATTTTCCGCTTTCTGCCCGCTGTACCGCAGTGATGCTTTCTTCCGTCTGTTCACTTTGTTCTGTCTGTTCCTGAGATGTTTCCTCCGATGATCCATCAGAAATATTTTCATCGGTTGATGGCTCCGGCTCCTCTGTTGTTCCCGGATCTTCCGGCTCCTCTGGTTTTTCCGGTTCTTCTTCCGGTATTTCTTCCGGCTGTGGATTTTCCGGAACTTCCTCGATCACTCCCGGTGTCTCCTGTTCCTCTGTTGTTCCTGCTGCTTCCACTGTATCAGCACTTCCATCCCCGGGCACCGTGATCTCGATCTCGGAAATAGCTGCTGCCTGACGTGCTTTTGCACCATCAGAAAAGGAGTCCAGGATCCGGTATGCTTCATCTTTTCCGAGGATTCCGGTAAGTGTTTCCAGATATGTCTTATAAATGCTGTCACCGTCTTCCTGGCTGTCAGGCACAAGGATCTGATAATCTTCCGCCATACTGCTGGTGGAAAAAGCTCCAAATACCGGCGGCTGTGTTGCCTGAAGCCAGAGTTTATGCATCGCAGTGCATCCGTCAAAAGCAGACGCTCCGATCTGATTCAGACTGCCTGTCAGTATGACATTCTGCACAAAATTACCTTTCGCATCCAATACCTGGTCAGACATCGCACTGCATCCGTAAAAAGCCCTGTCTCCAATCTGTTCCAGATTGGCATATCTTCCCAGATTCCAGCTTGTAGAGGTGCTTAAAGATGCACAGCCTGCATACGCCTCCTCACCGATCCGCTTCAGACCGTTAAACGCAGCAGCCGTACCACCTGTACGGATCAGTTTCGTACAGTCTTTGAAACAATATTTCGGATATTCTTCGATAGCTCCATAAAAACTTACATACTGGATATTATCACAGTCCATGAAGCAGCCCTCTCCCACATGGGTCACTTTTGCGGGAACTGCCGGCTGTTTCAGGGTATCGCAGTTGGCAAAGGCATAAGCCCCGATATAAGTCAGAGAACTCATCTGAGAGGTCAGAAGTACCTTCAGGCTGACACAGTCACGGAAAGCACCATCTTCGATCACCTGCAGGGAACCTCTCGCAACAACTGTATATGCAACCGCAGCAAGAGAAGTACAGCCTGCGAAACATTCCTCACCATAGACATTTATCGCTGCACGGATCTCAATCTGCGACTCCCTGGCCAGTGACGTACAGTTTTTAAATGCGCGGGTACCGATACGTGGGATCTGAGCGCCTGTATTGCCAAGGCTTAACGTCACAAGGCTGGTACAGTCCATAAAGGTCTCATCGCCCCATTCTGTAATATTTCCAAGAAGTCTCACCAGCTGCAGACCGGTACAGCCCTTGAAGCAACGGTCACCCAGCGCAACATTGGTTCCCTCTGCAGTATAAAATGCTGTTATTTTATCGCATCCTTCAAACGCATCCTCCGCAATACCCACGGTATCTTCCGGAAGCACATATTCTCCACTTAATTCTGTGGATGCTTTTTTCAGGACATGGCCTTCTTCTGTATTTTCAAAAAGTACTCCCCTGATGATCTCCTGTTTCTCATTGATCTCACCCAGAACCTGAGCAGTTGTACCCTCGCCGTAAACCGGATCAAGCACTGGCTGATATGCATTCAGATAAGTTTCCACCATCTCCGGTTTTACCCAGATATGAAGAAATTTCGGCAGTTCTTCCCGCTCTCCGAATATATTTTCACCCAGAGCGGTTACATGGTCTGCTTTGGTCTGCAGGATGGAAAGGTTCTCACAGCCTTCAAAGCAATAATCCGGGATCTGTTCCAGGTTTTCCGGAAGCCTTACGGTTGTCAGCCTTATACAGTTCTCAAAAGTACTTGCTCCCATAACTTCCAGGGTAGTCTGTTCACTGAAATCCATTGTTTCAAGGCTTGTGCACATACCGAAAGCACGCACGCCAATTCCCTGCAGTGTTCCACTCCTTGTCATGGAATCCTGGAATACGACATCCGTCAGTGTACGACAGCCATAAAAACAGTACCGGCTGATTCCCTGAAGCGTTCCGTCCAGCACCACCCTTTTTAACATGGTGCAGTTCTCGAAACAGCTTTCTCCCATGCTGCTTAAAGTTTCCGGAAGAACCACCTCTGTAAGGCCGGAACAGCCGTAAAAAGCACTGTTACCTATCACTTCTACAGATGAAAAAATATCTGTCTTCATCATACTTCCACATCCGTAAAAAGCTTCATCTCCGATCTCCACAACACCTGGCGCAGTAACTGACTCCAGAGCAGTACAGTTATAAAAGGCACCCTTTCCAATCTTTTTCACACTATTTTCCACAATGATCTTCGGTGCATTGACACAGTTACGAAATGCATAGTCTCCGATTTCTGTAAGATTAAGACAGCCGGTAAAGTCATAATAGAACTCTCCTTTGCAGTTTTCAAAACAGGAATCTCCGATTTTCTGAAGTGCCATATCATCCTGTATATGAAATCCGTTGGGAAAATCACAGTCCTTCATTGCATTCTTATAAAGAACAGTCGTATTCATCCATATTTTTACATGTTCTGTATAATCTGTCGGCACATTGAGAAGTGTCCATCCATCTGCAGTACTTCCATACAGGATTCCGTCATCCCATCCAAAACCTGTAAATTCATCTCCAGCTGTCAGGATCTCCACATCGGATGACGCACCGTAGGTTTCCTTCTTAAAAAGTGTTTTATTTTCAGATGCAACCATTTCCAGGCTGTTAAGATTCCCAAGGAAATCCTCTCCTGCCGTTTCTACGGATTCCGGGATCAGAAGAATTTCCAGATCATCGCATCCATAAAGGGCGCCTGATGCAATTTCCACCGTTCCCTCCTTGATCCGAAATGCGGTCCTGTCGGTCTGATAAACCCACACCAGACGATAGGCGATATTTCCCTCTGTAAAAATCTGCTGATACTTCGCTCCATCCTCATAGATATAGCTGCTGTTCTCTGTATATAACAGTGCCCTGGCAGTTCCCTCTCCGTAAATAGGATCAAGAATGCTGCCCCAGGATTCCAGCATACGTTCATAATCCTCACCCGGCACATAAATCTTCAGATCCAGATTTACTTTATCAGTACCGGAAGTACCGAAAATATGGTCTGTGATCTTCAGATCCGGATTCTGCACGGTAACCGAAACCACACGGCCTGAAAGCACCATACTGTTTTCTTTCAGTTCTTCAACATTTTCTCCCAGAATGATATCCGTAAGGAAACCACAGTCCGCAAAAACTCCTGCTCCGACTGATCTCACATTTTCCGGTACTGTATATTCTCCATGTGTCTTCTGCGGAATAGCTGCCAGAACCCCATCTCCGTTCTTTTCAAGCAAAATTGAATGTTCACTGTCATATGTATAAAGATCCTTCTGTCCGTTTTCTGTTTCAAACACAAGATTGCCGCATTCTTTTCCAAAAGCGAACATATAATTCTTGCAGATCAGATCGTACCGGGAATCCGCAACCTTTATGGTTCCTGAAAAACCGGTTTCCCCCTTCAGCACAGGTGGATTTTCGCCTTTAAATGTGACAACAGCATCTTTTGACAGGCCATCGAAACATCCCTTTCCCAGTATTGTGACGGTTGCCGGGATTTCCACATTTTTTCTTCCTGCCGGAACTGACAACAGTGTTTTTCCGTCCCTGCTGTAAAGAATACCATCAGAAATACTGAGATCCACATGGAGTTCATCTCCGTCTGCCACCTGATACTCCTGCAAATCCGGCAGATTCTCACTGATTGAGGAGATATCCATTTCCTGTACACCCTGTGTAATGGCAAATGTTTTCACGGATGTGTTTTTCTCATTTAACTTTACTTTGGTAACTCCCATGGGAACTGTCAGCACAGAATCTGTACCTGTGTACTTTTCCAGGACCTGATCTGCTGTATACTGCACTGTTCCTTCATTCTCTGTCACACGGCGGATCTTATATCCATCCGGAACCTCGCTGATATAATCCACCACATTTCTGGTTAAATAATCCCAGTTTGCGACAGGATAATAGAGGTACGCTCTTTCTGTATCCATCAGGGTATTGGAAGATGTCCACCGGAATCCCTGGAGCATATTTGTAAGATAACCATCTTTATTCTCAAGAAATACAATATTTTTGTAGTTGGCACTGATATTCTGCGCTTCATCGCTGTGAAAAGCTGTTTGGATCGCAGGATCTCCCAAGACCGCAATATACCGCTTATGTACCTCCACAAGATCTACATACTTTCCCTTCTTGGCATAATTATATGGAACTTCTGTATATTTCTTCAGAGCACTGTAAAACTCCTCTCCTTTGCTGTTTTCGAGCATTGTTCCCGGAAAATTCTGGGAATAGATCTTATTATCATTGGAATAGCTTACCATATAATTGAGTACCAGATTACTTTTCAATACGGTATAATATGCGCTTGCAGACATTCCTCTGTAAGAAAATGTAGCAAACCGTCCTCCTGCCTCAACCGTGGGAAGCGTTACACTATATCCGTCAGGGCCTCCATAATTCAGAACTTTTTCTTTTGTTTTGCCGTCTTTTTTAAAGGTTGCTGTAACTATGCCGTCTTCTGCCTGATAAGTTTCTCCGAAAGTATAATATTCTTTTGTAATTTCCGCACTCAGCTTAACAAGTTCTCCATCTTCCGTTATTACTGTATCTTTATCCGTCTTCCACGGATTTGGAGTTGGCGTTGGCGTCGCAGGCACTGGTGTTGGTGTCTCAGGAGCCTGTGTTGGCGTTGGTGTCGCAGGTATGGGAGTGGGCTCTGCTGGAGTTGGTTCTGCCGGAGCCTGTGTTGGCGTTGGCGTTGCCGCAGGCGTTGGTGTTGAAACCGGCGCACTGGTGGGAGCTGGCGTTACCGTGGAAGTTCCTCCGGTACCTAGAGTCGGTGTAGGAGTACCTGTAACTTTGGTCTGTGAGTTTCCTCCACCACTGCCGTTTCCATCGGAGCCGTTTCCATTCCCTGCCTTGTTTACAAAACTGCCATTTCCGTTGGCGCCATTACTGTTCTGGATCGTTTTCTCTGTGTTATCTGTATTATCGGCCTGAGAAAGTTCCACACCATTTGCAGCATTTTCATTATTCTGTGAATCTGCGGAATCATCTTGTTTCTGATCATTTGCACTATCTGCGATCCCAAAACTGCTGTTGTCCTTCAAATCTCCATTTTCCTGCTTTTTCAGCTGAAGTACCTGAAGATCGTCTCCGCTGGTTTTTTGCTTATCCTTTACATTATCACCGGCAATGTCTGTTTCTTCTCCATCACCGGCCACATAATCATATTCTTCTGATTTATAATTATTTTCGAATTTTTCGAATTTACCGGGGTTGAATACCGAATCCAGTTTTGATCCATTTACCAAAGCAGCTGCGGCAACTCCAATAACCGTAGCTCCTGTTACAGCCGTTAACGTTTTCTTTTTTGTTATTTTTTTCATTTAATGGCTCCTTACTGCCCAAAGCTGTTCCCCGATGATCCTGCGTACTTCATCGTAATCTACCGGTTTGCTGATATGGCCATTCATGCCGGATTCCAGAGATTTTCTCCGGTCTTCCAGAAAAGCGTTGGCTGACATGGCAAGGATCGGAAGATCGGAATCTTCCCGTTTCATCTTCCGGATCACCCTGGTCGCTTCCCATCCGTCCATCTTCGGCATCTGGATATCCATGAGGATCACATCAAAAGTATATGGCCTACTTTCTTTAAACATTTTTACAACTTCCGCGCCATCGCAGGCTCTTGTAAGAACTGCACCTTCCATGGCCAGGATCTCCATTGCGATCTCTGCATTGATATCATTATCTTCCGCAAGAAGGATCCGGACTCCTTTCAGTGTGAATGCTTCTATCGCACGTGTCTTCGCAGGATCTTCCGCTTCCGTTATCTCCGTGCCCTCATTCTGTTCCTGCACTTCTGCTATCGGCAGGAAAAGATATACACTGAACTCGGTTCCCTTTCCCTCTTCACTTTCTACCAGAATCTGCCCGTTCATCAGACGTACCATACTGTCTGCAATGGCCATTCCAAGACCACTTCCACCATAGTTATGTGCCGTAGATGCATCCTCCTGCTCAAACGGCCGGAAGATCTTGCTGAGGAAGTCTTCTTTGATTCCCTTTCCCGTATCACTGACACGGATCATAAAATGAAGATCATTTCCAATCCGGTCCATCTGCCGAAACAGAACCTCTACCGTTCCTCCAGGCGGAGTAAATTTATTGGCATTGGAAATGAAATTGATAATAACCTGACTGAGACGCATCTCATCACCAATCACGTATTTTACATCAAAATCCTGCATCTCGATCTTCCAGTTGATACCCTTGGCTTCTGCAGTACTGCGGAACATGGAATCCAGTTTATCAACCAGCTGTTCCAGCGAAAAGGGAATTTCTTCCAGCTGAACCTTGCCGCTTTCGATTCGGGACATATCCAGGATATCGTTGATCAGAGTCAGAAGAAAATGTGACAGATTTTCTGTTTTTGCAAGATATTCCTCTGCCGCTGCCGGCTGATTTAAATGGGTTTTCAGAAGGCTCAGCATACCCAGGATTCCATTCATCGGTGTACGGATTTCGTGAGACATCTGAGAGAGGAAGTCCGTCTTGGACTGACTTTCCTTTTGGGCAGTAATAAGTTCCCGTTCCATTTCCTGGCGTTTTTCATATTCTTCTGTAATATCCGAAAGAATCAGAAGATAACCGCCATCCTTTTCACAGTACAGGATCTGTATCTGTCCACGCCGCAGTTCTTTCTCTCCGCTTCTGTGATAATTCACTTCACTGGAAAATTCCTGTTCTTTATTCCAGGCATTCAGCTGTTTTGCAATCTCTCTGGCTTCTTTTCGTACAATGAGACCTGTCATAAGTTCTGTATCCGTTTTCAGATCATCCGGTCGGATTCCGGTTACCAGCTCCAGATTCGGTGTCGCGTACAGCACCTTTCTGTTCTTCTCACTGACAAAAACAGAAGCTGTCTTCCGGTTGTTTTCGAAAGAGCTGTAAAATTTCTTTCCACCCCTCAGTTCTTCTCTGGCCTTTCTCGCCGCCTTCTTTTCTCTTCGGTAGAGATTCCAGAAAACAGCTGCCAGGATCATCACGCCCCACAGTACGATCATATAGATCAGATTGTTTTCAGTGTATTCCAGTATTGTTCTCATACAGTTTCTGCCCCGCCTCTTTTTCACTTTTATTGTTTTTTAAAATAAACCTATTTTGTACAATTATACTCTTCTCTAATATAAAAAGCAAAAAAAACAGGCACAAAATCGACATTATTTTTCTCTTCGTCGATTCTTCGCCTGTTTTTGGATCAAGCGGATATTCGCAATCCGCTTCGCTACGTAGCTCTACACCAAATAACTGCTCCGCAGTTTATCAGGAGGAGCTTGCACTCCTCCTGATACAAGCAAGTCCCCACCCACTGCTTATTGCTTTTCGCAACCCCGCAGGGGACTTACTTGATTTGGTTAAATGAGTTATTCTGAATATTATTTCATTGCATCTCTGATCGCGGCAAGCAGTTCATCATACTCCTCATAGGCCGGAATTTCCGGATGATCTGCACGAATCTGCTCTGTACTGCGGAAAAGAAATCCCGCTTTACTTGCCTGGATCATTCCAAGATCATTGTAGGAATCTCCGCTCGCAATGGTGTCAAATCCCATAGACTGCAGTGCTTTTACAGTCGTAAGCTTGGATTTCTCACAGCGCATCTTAAATCCTGTGATCTCTCCGTTCTCTGCCACTTCCAGAGTGTTACAGAAAAGTGTGGGACGGCCAAGTTTCTCCATCAGGGGAGTTGCAAACTGTGTAAAAGTATCACTGATCAGGATCACCTGGGAAAAAGATCTCAGCTCATCCAGGAATTCCTTTGCTCCCGGGAGAGGATCGATCTTTGCGATGGTCTCCTGGATCTCTTTCAGACCAAGGCCATGCTCTTTCAGGATGCCAAGTCGCCAGTTCATCAGTTTATCGTAATCCGGCTCATCACGGGTTGTTCTCTTAAGCTCCGGGATTCCGCTTGCCTCTGCAAATGCGATCCAGATTTCCGGTACCAGTACACCTTCTACGTCCAGACATGTAATATACATTTTCATATCCTCCTCTTCATCCAGCTGATCGCTGGTATTTCACAGAGCCTGATCTATGTCTTATCCACATTACATATACACAACGTATATATGCATAGCCATCAGAACTCTTTATTCTTTTATCGCTTTACTTTGATATATTACCATATAGTTTCCGGGTCTGTAAACAGTTTTCTGGCGGACCATGACATTTTTCTGTCACAGTCCGCCGGACTTTTTATCTGTTTTATTTTTTCTTTTTCTCTGCTTCGTAAATCTTCAGTTCTTTCAGTGCTTTTTCCCCAAGAGGATATAACATGAAAATATTAAAGATCGTCATCAGACCAATTCCCACATCTCCCAGATCCCACACAAATGTATAGGCTGCGATCCCGCCGATAAACAGCATCACAAGGGCCAGTACTTTATACCCTGTCTGGGATGCCCAGTTGTCACCGAAAAGATAGGCCACATTGCCTCTTGCATAAAACAGGATTCCCAGGAATGTGGAAAAGCTGAACATAAAAAGCGTTGCCGCAATAAAGATCACTCCAAACTGTCCCAGGTGATAATGCATGGCTGTCTGAAGAAGTTCCATTCCGGCAAGTCCCTGGACCAGACCTTCCGGGGCCAGAAGCATGATCATAGCTGTACAGCTGCAGATCACGATCGTATCCACAAATACACCCAGGGCCTGGACAAATCCGGCTTTTACCGGACTGTCACATTCTGCTGCCGCTGCTGCACAGGGAGCGGAGCCGCTTCCCGCCTCATTGGAAAAAAGGCCTCTTTTTACTCCGTTCATCAGCACGACGCCAAATCCGCCGGCAACAGCCTGACGAAATCCGAAAGCTTCTTCAAAAATCCGCTTAAATACTCCCGGCATACTTCCGAGATTTGTAAATATAATAAACAGCGTGATCACAAAATAAAGCACTGCCATCACCGGCACCAGAATATCCAGAACTTTAACCGTTGCATTCTTCCGAAGCACGATCACAGCTGCGATCACTACCAGCACGATGGTAGTATACATCGGCGGAATATCAAAAGCATTTTTGAAAGACGCCGTGACGGAATTGCTGATAACCTGACTGATCCCACACCAGCAGATCAAGCCGGAAATAGCAAACAGAACGGAAAGCAGAACCTTTTTTCGTTTTCTGCCCTGTTTTTCTTCCCAGTAACGGTGGATATAGTAGGCAGGACCGCCCCTGTAGCCACCATAAAGAGGATCCTTTTCTTTATAGAGCTGTGCCAGGGTTGCTTCGATAAAAGCAGTGGAGGAACCGATCAGCGCCGTGATCCACATCCAGAATACCGCTCCTGCACCTCCTGCCGAGATCGCAGCTACCACACCGACCAGGTTTCCCATTCCCACACGGGTAGCTGTAGACACAATCAGCGTCTGAAATGCTGAAAGATTATTTTTGTCACTTTTCTTTTCTGACAGGGCTCGTACCATATCCGGAAAAAGACGGATCGGCAGAAGCTTTGTCCTGATGGTAAAATAGATACCGGTCGGAATCAGAAGCAGGATCAGAAGTGAGATTCCCAGCGTACTTCCTCCCGGAAGCGGGATCCTTATCAGATCTCCCCACAGAAATGTATAGACCTTTTCAATCATTGTTACTATCATGTTACTGTTTCCTTTCCCCAATCACCCCATGTGATCGTTTTGTTCTCTTTTTCTGCCCGTTGTTTGTATTTATTTCTGCAACGTTTTAAACGGGCAAAGCGTATCTTTTATTATAATAGCTTTCTGTTTGTATGTAAAGAAAAATCCCGAATCTTTCACGACAAACGCATGAATGGTTAGCAACTGCAAATTCTATTTTTTT
>NZ_QTYB01000010.1 GCF_003461955.1 Ruminococcus sp. AM36-2AA
GAAAAGGGGTGTGTTCACAATTTATTTACTCATGCGTTTGTCGTGCGCATTTGGAATTTGCTATATCGATTATTTCATCCATCTCTCCACAGTTCGGATGATCTGTTCTATCTGTACAGGTTTGGACATGTGATCGTTCATTCCTGCTTCTTTGCATTTCTGGACGTCTTCCAGATAGGCGTTGGCAGTCAGTGCGATGATCGGGATCTGTTTTGATTCCGGGGATGGAAGACGGCGGATCGCCCTGGTTGCATCAAGACCATTCATCACAGGCATCTGCATATCCATGAGAATGGCATCGTATGTTCCGGAGGGATCGATTTCAAAAAGCTGTACACATTCTTTCCCATTTACTGCCCGGACACAGTGAATGCCGTACATTTCCAACTGTTCTTCCAGAATCTCATAATTCAGGTCATTATCTTCTGCGATCAGAAGCGTTTTTATGATCCTGGATGGCCTGAGTTTGAAGAACGGAATTTCCGCGGTTGTCTCTGATACTTCCTGCTCCCTGATAAAAGGTACATCCAGAGTCACACGGAAAGTGGTTCCCTCGTGGAGTCTGCTTGTTGCTTCAATGGTTCCGTTCATCTGGTCGACGATCTTTTTTACAATAGCAAGGCCCAGGCCGCTTCCCTGTACTTTATTCACTCTTGTATCAATTGCTCTGGAAAACTGAGAATACATTTCTTTCATGAATTTTTCGCTCATTCCAATCCCGTTATCCCGGACAATGGAAACCAGGCGGATCTTATCTTTATCCGGAAATGGTTCCTCATAAACTTCCAGTTCAACCGTTCCTCCCTCAGGAGTATACTTCACTGCATTGGATAACAGGTTCATGTAAATCTGACCGATCCGCAGACGGTCAGACAGCACGGTATCATAAATAATGTCATGTCGGTTACAGATAAATTTCTGGTTCTTATCTTCTGCTGTTCCACGGATATTCTGTTCGTAAAGTTTACATAATTCAGACAGTTTTACTGGCTCAGAATCAATGCGAAATTCCCCACTTTCGATCCTGGAGATATCCAGGACATCATTGATCAGCTGCTGCAGATTACTTCCACTTAAGTTGATCTTATCCAGACAGTCCAGTATTTTGTCCGGTTCATGGAGATGGTTTCTTGCAACTCTGGTAAATCCCATAATGGCATTCATAGGAGTCCGGATGTCATGGGACATTCTGGAAAGGAACTCTGATTTTGCCTCATTGGCACGGTTGGCCTCTTCTACCGCATCTATGAGATATTTTTCCCGCCTTTTTTCCTCACTGATCACGCGGATCACAAGCAGAACCTGTCTGGCTGTTCCATCTTCCGCTCTTGACTGGACAATAAACCTGGCCAGATGCCAGTTGTTATCTGTGGCAAGGTAGTCAACTGCAATGGACTCCTCTTTTTCCAGACGTTTTTTCAGAGTGGAGAGGTCATAAAACTGTTTTACCATGGCCCTGTATTTGGACGCGACTTTTTCGCTGCTATCACTGGTGATATGGGCAGCTGCGGTTCCCTTCATTCCTGTAAAACGGTGATTTTCACTGCCGCCGGTAATCTCCTCATAATAAAAATCCTGAAGGTCGATCCGGTAGATCATGTAGTAGATCTTACTGATGGCGGATATGATCTCATTGTTCATTTTCACTTCTGCCAGAGAATCTTCCAGCTCTCTCTGATGATTTCGCTCCTCCTTTATGATCTCATCTACATGACGAAAAGCGATCAGAACCGGAAAATCCGTTGAAGAAGGAAGTCTGGTGGCTCTGATTTCAAAATACTGATGCCTGTTGGCATTTTCCCGGGACTGATATCTGCGGCTGATCTTATCCCTGGTTTTAAGCTCGCCTATCAGATTCTGACAGTCAAATGTCTCCAAAAAATCCGGCGCGGATTCTTTTATGACAAAATGATCATAATAGTATTTCAGTTCTTTTGAGTAACAAAGTATGATTTTTTCTCTGTTTTTCAGAATCTTCGGAGCGTTGGCACCCTGTTCCAGTTTTACAACTTCGGCAGTATCATCCAGAAGATTGACTTTATATACAGAAGTACAGTCCTCACAGAGAACATTCAGGATCTGACGTTCTTTTTCCATGCTTTCAAGATTTTTTCCCAGAAGCGTAAACATGCGGAGATTTTCCCTGGCTGTATTCAGATGAGCACCTACGAACGCAAGCTGATGAATAAACAGTTCTGAGATTCCTTTATAAAAATGATCCATTCCGATAAATCCGCTTAAATGGTCTCTGCTGAAAATAGGTGCGAGGACGCGGGAATATGTGTGATGTTTCTTCATCAGGTTGTATTCCTGTTCCATAGGAGAAAGTTCTTCACAATCTGTAACCTGGATCGTCAATCCTTTTTTCAGTTCGTCTGTCCAATGTGGAATATCCTCTACCGTGATTTCTGAAAATAACTGTTCTTTTTCTAATATGTCGTCCTCATTTTTCCATTCATACTGAAGACAGAAGTATTCTTTTCGGTTCTTTTCTTTTTTATCAAAAATATATACTCGATCGGCACCACTGCATTTTCCAAGCAGTTGCAGCATTTCGTAAATTGCGCCATCCAGTTCTTCGTTGTTTTTTACACGATATTTCCGTTTAATGTCCTTGTGATATCCTTGATACTTACCGGTTTTGGTATATATCCGTTCATGCCAGCTTCTGAGCCGTATAGGACATCAGAAGTGCACCATCTGCATCACCATTTCCTTTCCACGGGGTAAAATAAAAAAAGCACCATGTTCAGACAGAGAGAACTATAGTGCTTTTGAATTATGCAACTGGCTGCCATTTTACAGGCCCTATAGCTTTGCGCCACAGTCTTTCGGCTGCTTTGCCCGTGTTTGTTTTTTTAACAATTTTAGTGTATATTTATACGGAAAATTTGTCAATTATTGTTTGGAATTTTTTTCAACTGTGAAAAGGCTTTTAGCATTTCTTTTTCGCCGTAATCATCAAATTGTATCACAATGGTATCTTCGGTTTCGGAGATAATGGACCCGCGGCCGTATTTGGGATGTTCTACAAGTTGTTTTGGTGTTTCTGGTGGGATGTTTTCCGGCAATGCTGTCTTTTCATCTGGGGATAAAGAAGTTTCCTGTTCCTGGGATCTGGCATATTCTTTCGGTGTTTCCAATTTTCGGAGTTTTTCTTCCAGGATCATCTTTTTCAGGTCCTGAAGGTGCCGGGCAGCTTCTTTTGTATCTCTTGTGGCATCTGCCGGATGGGCAAGATATTTCTCCGGAAGACTGGAAAGGTAGCGACCTGGACCTGGAAATACCCGCGCAGTTCCGGGATTGATGTAAAAAGATAATTCCAGGAATTTCCTTGCTCTTGTCATTCCCACATAAAACAGTCTCCTCTCTTCCTCTTCTGTAGAAGCATCACGGCTATTTAAGGGAATCAGCCCATCATTTACACCAATGATAAATACGTAATCGAATTCCAGCCCTTTGGAGGCATGGAGCGTCATCAGTTTTACAGATTCTCCGGAAACCGCATCTTTTTCCGGTTCCATGCCATTCAGTACAAGATCATTAAGAAAATCCCTGATACTGTGATAGGATTCCATTTTCTTTAACAGGGAAAGGATTTGCCTCCTGTTTTCTTTATAGTCGCTGGAAGACGGTCGGAGATATTTTTCCAGAGAAAGCTGTTCCCACAGATTTATGTAGCCGGAGCCTGTGTCCCGATACTCCCACATGGCCTGAAAAAGTAAGGATTTCGAGAGAAATACACTCCCTTGTGTAAAATTCAGAATCTCTGTCCGGGCTTTTTTTGAGTTCCATCCTTCCCCGAAAGTTTTGTCGCAAAGGACATAAGTTCCGCTGGTAAGATCCTCATGATTGCTTAAAAAACGCAGTATATGAAGAAACCAGGCAAGAACCGGAATATCCTGAATGATTTTCTTCTGAGAGATTTCATATGGGATCTGATGTTTTTCCAGAACTTTTGAAAGGATCTCTGACTGGCTCTGAAGCCTGTAAAACACTGCGACCTCCTCAAGTGGAACGCCTCTTTCATGAAGAGCAAGGATCTTTTCTGCCAGATATTCTGCTTCCTGAAAAGGATCGTAATGATTTTTGACAGAGATTTTTTCTCCTTCTTCCTGTACGCCGGTAAGAGAATCCCCGGATTCCTGAAATCTTCTGGAAACTGCCAGGATCGTCTGGGAAGAACGGTAATTTACAGGAAGGGATAGTTCTTCTGCGTGATACAATTCACGGAATTTATAAAAAATATTGAACATACTTCCACGCCAGCTGTAGATCACCTGATTGGGATCGCCCACTGCAAAAAGCCCGACTTCCGGTCTTTTTAATTGACGAATCAGTTCAAACTGAAGTTCATCGCAGTCCTGCACTTCATCAATGATGATCCATTTCAGCTGCAAAAGTTGCTGTGGATGATCTTTCAGAAGTTTCGTGGCACACTGCAACAGGTCTTCGTAGCTCATTTTGTTCTGTTTCCGTTTTTCTTCTGTAAGGAGAGTTACCAGTTTCGGAAAATCGTCCTGGTATCCGGGCTGTCTGGATGTGGCTGACCTGTATTTATGATCCAGTCTTTTTCGAAGACGGTTTTTATATTTGATCCTGAGAGTATGCTGGTGGATCAGCTGATTGGCAAGTTCCAGTTCTTCTTCAGGCAGACAGACCTGGAAATCTTTTGTGTAGCCAAGTTCTTCTAATGGAAGCACTTCCTGAAGGAGCTTTAGGGCAATGCCGTGGAATGTTCCATAGAAAAGAGACGAGGGGTTTTCTTCTATATTTTGGATCTTCAGCCTGTTTTTGATCTCGCCTGCTGCTTTATTTGTAAAGGTCAGAACGATCATATTTTCCAGGGGGATTTTTTTCTGCTGGTGAAGATAACGGATCTTTTCGATAAGAACCGTTGTTTTTCCGCTTCCTACGTTTGCGCGGACCAGGCAGGCATTATGTTCATCCAGAACCGCTGTTTTCTGATAATCATTCAGTTCCATATGTTTCATCCTTTTTCAGAGTGTGATATCTGCGCATCATTTTTTCACGTTTTAGCATATCTTCCGGTTTCTCTGTATCTGTAAGGATCGCAAAGCGGAAATCAACCGGAAGAAAGACGTAAGTACTGAGCACATTGGAGATTCCTGTTCGGTTCTCCTGCATATTGGCCCATTCTGCATAAAACGGATCTCTCAGATAGAGGATCAGAGAGGAGGCTTTGACTTCCAGTCCGGATACCATTGAGAAAAATCCTGCAAATGTATTATTATTTTCTTTGACCCGATTGCAGAATAAAACCCACTTCTCCTGCAGATCAGATAATGTGAATTCCCGTTGTCCTGATCGATTCCATTCTGTATTCTTTTCATCCGGATAAGAAATATTCCTCGTTTTCTGCACGGTCAGTTCCGATTCTTCAGATAAATTTTTCAGCCCCCACAGGATCACGTTCCGGTCAAGCCTGTCATTTCCAATACAGACTGCACAGCCGTTTTTGCACCTGCAGCCGGAAACCATTCGGATAGCCTGTTCTGTCACTTTGGGGATCAGATCATAGATCTTTTCTGCAAATCCAAGGCCTCCTACATAACGGTCGTAAAAATAGAGAGAAACCTCCTCAGAAGTGCTTCCGGAAAGTTCCAGTGCATTGGTGGACATTGCCACCCCAAGATCGGAACCTTCTGTCATTGTCACCATCAGAGCTGCATTTTTCAACGCAAACATCAGACCTTCAAAGTGGTTATTTCTTACATAATAACCGTTTCTGTCCGGCTGTAAGAGATTGCGGTACTGTCTGACCACATTTTCAGGAAGTCTGAGCCAGGTAGCTTCTGTGTCGTAATTCTTGGAAAGTGGTTTCGTGAGCTGTTCAAAACCCAGGTTCTGATGATTATGGAACTGCATTTTTTTATACATGTATACAAAATCTGCAATATTTACATCTCCAAAAGAAAGTTCACTTCTCTCCCACTGCTGCTTTTTATGTCTGTGTATGATACGGATATTGGTCTCGCTTCCAGGTACTGTGTAATAGTTTCCATGAAATGGCACAGCTTCCACGATCTTGCTTTCCAGGTTCATTTTTACAACCTGGTAAAAATCTCCGTCGTGCATGTAAACGGCACCTTCATGGATCTCATGAAAAGCCTGTTCCTCATCCATCTCCGTGATATTTTTTCCGGTTTCCTTGTTAATGAGCTGATACTTGTTCTGATCAATATTCCGGAGGGAAAATTCTCCTACAGGATAAAGTCCTCCTGACCAGGCGAAGCGGCCTCCCATATTCCGGACTTCATCTACTTTCATAAGTACAGGGATCGTCTCCCCAAGATCCGGGAATAATGCACCATCATCCAGGGTTAACGGAAGTTCCGCTGCCGCAGCCCGGATATGTGCAAGCTGGATCAGAAGATTGTCTGGATCAACGATGGCATTTTCACTGCTGTGTTCAAAAAGCCATTCCGGTTCCAGAGCGATATACTGATCCATGGGAAGATTGGCAAGAATCAGATAATTGGTGCATTTTCCACTTCCTCGTCCTGCACGGCCTGTCTGCTGCCAGAAAGATGCTCTTGTTCCCGGATAACCGGCCAGTACCGTTGTACTGATCTTTCCGATATCGATTCCCAGTTCTAATGCATTGGTGGATACAAGGCCAAGAAGATCCCCTGAGATCATACGCTGTTCGATGCTTTTTCTCTCCAGAGGAGTGTAACCGCCACGGTACCCGGAGATTTCTTCTTTTCTGGCTGTCCCTAAGAACCCTGCCGCATCCAGATGGTCTCTGGTTTCTTTCACCAGGATCTCCACATTTTTTCTGGATCTGGCAAATGCCAGAAAGCTCTCCCTTCGTTCCATCAGCTGAGGAAGAAGGTCCGCTGCAACATTTATAACAGATTCTTTTCCGTAGGGGATGCCATCTTTATTCAGTTTCTCTTCTGGCTGGACCAGGCAATAGATCCGCTCTGATATTCCTGCACCGCTTCTGGCGATATTGATAAAAGATCTTCCGCAGATCTTTTCCGCAAGTTCCAGGGGATTGGCAATGGTGGCGGAACTGCATAAAAACTGAGGATCTGAGTGGTAATATCTGCAGATCCTGGATAAACGGCGAAATACATTGGCCAGATGAGAACCAAAAGCTCCTCTGTATACATGCAGTTCATCCAGAATAATGTATTTCAGATTGGAAAAAATAAAGTCGAATCCATATTTGCTGTGATTTGGAAGCATGGAGCCGTTTAACATATCCGGATTGGTAAGGATGATATTGGCACGTTCCCGGATCCTTTTTCGCTCAGCAGGCGGTGTATCTCCGTCATATACGCCGACAGATAAACGATGTTCCCCAAGTGCTTCCATCCAGGGGATCAGCGCACGGTACTGATCAGCTGCCAGGGCCTTCGTGGGATAAATAAAGATCGCACGGGTCACAGGATCTTTCAGGATTTCCTGAACCACCGGCAGATAAAAGCACAGGGATTTACCACTGGCGGTAGGTGTGGTGATCACGATATTTTCTCCAGCCATAGCATGGGAAAAAGCTTCTGCCTGGTGGGTATAGAGAGACTTTATATTCTGGCCGGACAGAAAATCCTGGATATCCGGATGCAGGCTTTTGGGAAACTCTGCATATTCCGGAGATCTGGCAGGGATTATTTTTTTGTAAATGATGTTCCCCTTCATGCTTGCTCCTTTGCTGTCAATTTATTCGATAGATATTATTTTTAATAAAAACAGTATAACATAAAAAAAGCGATACCATATAGTTTTATCTTCCCATATGACATCACTTTTCTATTTTTTATGCAGATTTTTCAAGTATATGTTACAGTGCAGTGCCTTTCTTTGGTACAAAGAAACGGCTCATATCTGCATGTTCCAGCTTAAGCAGTGAAATTTTTCTATCAATTCCTCCTGCATATCCTGTGAGACTGCCATTTGTGCCTACTACACGATGGCATGGAATGATAATAGAAATTTCATTATGTCCAACTGCACCACCAACAGCCTGGGCGGACATATGGGAAATATTTTCTCTTTCAGCTATTTTACTGGCAATTTCTCCATATGTGATCGTTTGTCCGTAAGGAATCTCTGATAAAATCTGCCACACAGCTTGTCTGAATGTTGATCCCGCAGGATGAAGAGGAGGTGTAAATGTTGGCTTTTCACCGGAGAAATAGATATCCAGCCATTTTTTTGCTTCTGAAAGAATCTCCGTTTCCTGTGAAATCCTCTCGTCCGGAAGTGTATTCGCAAAGTATTTCTGTCCTTCAAACCATAAGCCTGTAAGTCCAATTTCATCTGCTGCCAGTAAAATTTCTCCTAACGGTGATTTATATTTGCATGTATAGATCATAGTTTTCCACTCCTTATTTCAGTAGTGTTACCTCAAGTATAATTTATGTGAAATAGTTATCTTTAATTATGTGAAAAAACGGAGAACACAGCAAGGTATCCTCCGCATATAATATAGTGGTATGTTATCTGCTATTTTTACTGTTATATTACATTTTACTGCTATTCACAGGTGCTTTAATTCCAGTAATCTGTTTTTTGCTTCAGATCAATATTTTTACTGAAGAATACAGGATTTTTTTTCTGCCGGATCTGTCCTTCGTAATCCTTTAATGCTTTCAATACGGTGTTGGACAATAGCAGGATCACCGGAATGTTGATCAGTGCCATTACTCCCATCAGTACATCAGAGATGTGCCACAGTAATGTCATCTCCATTCCCGCTCCCAAAAACACCACCAGTGCTGATACAAGGCGAAATCCCGTCATGAATTTCTTACCCGGCTGCTTTTTAAGGATATAAGTCAGCAGATTATCACAATAGAAGCAATTTCCCAGCAATGTAGTGAAAGCAAATAATACCATTGCGATCATAATAAAATATGGTCCAAAAGAACCAAGAGTCTTGTGAAGTGCTGCCTGCACCCACGGTGCTCCCTGAAGCTCTTTTGCCGGTGTCACACCAGATACCAGACACATCATGGCAGTTGCAGTGCACAATAATAATGTGTCAATAAACACAGACAGCATCTGTACCAGTCCCTGTTTAACCGGATGACTGACCATTGCAGACGCCGCCGCATTGGGGGCAGAACCGATACCTGCTTCATTGGAATACAGACCTCTTCGTATTCCCTGCATCATAGCTGATCCGGCAAATCCGGCAAAAATTGCTTTAAAATCAAATGCTTCTTCAAAGATCTGTGCCAGTACCGATGGAAGCTGTCCGATATTTAGTACCACTACCAGCAGGGATATCAGAATATATACAATGCCCATAAATGGCACTAAAGTAGAAGTTACTTTCACAATTCTGTTACCGCCACCCAGCAGACACCATCCCGTTACCAGCGCCAGAATTCCTCCAATGATCCATGGCGTGATCTCTGCATTATAAAATGGCTGACCGGAAAATGTAGACTGCAGATTATAGGAGGCCAGCATATTAAATCCAAACGCGTAAGTCAGGATCATGGCTATACAGAAAACCACTGCCAGTCCTCTGCTGTGCAATGCCGCCTCTATGTAATACGCCGGGCCGCCGTAGCACTGGCCGTCTTTTCCTTTTTTCTTATATATCTGCGCCAGTGTACTCTCTGCCAGAGCTGATGCGCTTCCAAGAATGGCAATGATCCACATCCAGAATACGGAGCCCACACCACCGATACAGATGGCAGAAGATACTCCTACAATGTTGCCTGTCCCTACACGAGATGCCGTGGAGACCATCAGTGCCTGAAAGGATGATACACTTTCGTCTCCCTCTGGTTTCTCCATTACAGCGCTGCAGGCGTTTTTGAATAAACGTACCTGTGGAAATCTGGTCCGGACAGTAAAGTAGATGCCGGAACCAATCAATATTACAATCAGTAATTTGCTGTAGAGAAACGTGTTGATTGCGTCAATGATCGTTTCGAACATAAATCCTCCTCGTAACAGAATTTTTTATCATACGATAATATCGGATAAAAACCCGAATTGTTACCATAATACAATATTTCTGCTATTTTGAAAAGAGGTTATCCGCAGGAGTTCATGAACCTGGAAGATTTTTCTTTCCATAAATTTCATTAAGCACAATTTTCCCCACAAATTTCCCTGTTTTTCAGCTTTTCAAATCTGTTTCCACCGATCAGGATGTCCCTGTATTTTTTTACGATCTTCATTTTCAGAGGAGGGGTTACCTGCAAGGTTGCCGACACAACAGCCAGGTCTACTTTGCCCTCTTTCAGAGCATTTACGGAATCTGTCGTACTGTTATTCAGAATTTTAAAATGTACGTTCGGGTACAGGATATTGAAATCCCGGACCGCCTCAAACAGATAGCAGTGAAGAGCCGTTTCAGTTGCACTGATATAGATGGTTCCGTTTTCCAGGCTGATCAGGTTACTGAGATTGTTTTCTCCCTTAAAAAACTGAGCACATCCGGCAGCTATATATTCATAAAAAATTTATCCGTTTTAAAAGAGAAACTGTTCTTTCAGCTCCCTTTTTCGTTTACCGGAAGTAAATGCTGCTTCCACGGAATTCAGGAGCAACTGTTTTTTCTGTTCCTCTGTAAGGTTTAACAGGGAATCCATATACTGAAACTCATGGGAAAGGGTTGTTCTTTCAATGGCAGGATCATCTGTATTTAGTGTTACCTTAAGTCCCTGTTCCAGAAAATTTTTCAACGGATAGGAAAACATATCTTCCACTGCCCTGGTCTGCCGGTTGCTTGTGGGACACATTTCCAGAAAAATCCCGCTGTTTTTTACAAGTTGGATCACCTCTTCATTTCCTGCGATACGCACTCCATGCCCGATCCTGGATGCTCCCATACGGATGGCTGTTTTGACATCCTCGGCATCGCCGGCTTCACCTGCATGGATCGTAAATGGAACGTTGTACTCTTTTGCTTTCGCAAAAAGATTCTTATAGCTTTCTGTTGGAAAAAGTGCTTCTGCACCTGCAAGATCCACGGCAACTACTCCTCCATCCTCTGTGAGATATCTGCGGGCCAAGTCCAGAGTTTCCATATTTTCCTGCTGATTGGAGCTTCCACGCATGCAGCATAAGATCAGATTGCCTGGAATCGGAGATTTTTTCAGGCCACGTAATGCAGACTGGATCGCCGTTTCCTGGGTCATTCCTTTTTGTGTATGGAACTGTGGTGCAAAACGAAGTTCTGCGTAGATCACACCGTCTTTTCTCATTTCAGAAAGGATAAGATAAACGGCTTCTTCCAGTGCTTCTTCTGTCTGAAGAAGGGAAAGAGGCAGGTCAAAGCATTTCAGAAAATCATTGAGATTTTCGCAGGTATCCGGAACGGAAAGAAGGGAAAGAAGTTCCTCGTCTGTTGCAGCCGGAAGTGTGATCTGCTGCAATGCGGCAAGTTTTTTTGCAATATCCACGGTAATACAGCCATCCAGATGTGCATGTAGATCGATGTAGTGATTGGTTTTGTTTTCTGTTTTCATAGGCATTAAGTACCTCGCTGTTTGTATTTTTCTATATTATAACACAAAAATGAGCGCATGAAATTCCACATTTTATGGATACATGCGCCCTTTTCTGTTTTAACCAAATCAAGCAAGTAGCGAAGCGGATTGCGAATATCCGCTTGACTGCTTCTTCACATTTTATGAAATATTCTTATCCCTGAAATGATTTTACATTCTTTACGGCATCTGCAGGGAGGATCTCTTTATCATCCTCATCAATGTTGATAAGATGATATCTGTCATTTCCCATGTGCATTTCTTTCATATAGCTGAGCTGGCGAAGTCCGTGACGTGTCTCGATCCTCTCTACCAGATCTTTATGATCAGAATCCTTCAGTGCATACACAAGATCTACAGAAGCCTGGTCTGCTGCAAGGATATCTGTAGATGCCACGATTCCGATATTCGGTGTTACGACAGGTGCTGCTCCAACACCCTCACAGTCGCAGGAAACAGACATATTTCGAAGAACGTTGATAAATACAATACGCCTTTTACCGGGAACTTGGCAGTTCCGTCCTCATCCAGGATATCTACCGGGCAGAATGTCCAGCCATTTACCTTCAGAGTTTCACGATGCTTCTCCGTTGTGTAACGGTCTCCCTCGTAGTAGGTGTTTGTCTCTACGATATGGGCTTCCGGGATCTTATCTGCGATCAGTTCTTTTACCCACGGTGCAGGGATGATATTCGGTCCATGCTGCTCTCCTGTGTGAAGCTTGACTGCAATCTTACCCTTAAGGCTGCCGCTTACACGCTCAAAAATCTTCTTCAGTCCCTCTGCGGAAAGATCCTCTGTAAAATATACGGTGGATTTTTCTCCGGAACGGTCCCTATAAGGAATGTAATGTTCTCCACCTGTTCCAGGTACGATTTTTTTGTGTGCCATTTGTAATCCCTCCTGTGTTATATTCATAAAAAATCTCACTGCTTTTATGATACAAACTAAACTCAGGTTCAGGTCAAGGATTTTTTGTTAAATATAAAGGTTAATTCCAGACTATAAAATTTCATTCCGGTTTATATTGCCTGTGTGGCTTCTTTTAACCAGCCTTTTTCATCCTCATCCAGATACGGAGAAATTTTCTCATATACAAAGGCATGATACTGGTTGAGCAGTGTGCGCTCTCCGGTTTCCATCTGTTCGGGATCTATACCTTCCAGGTCAAAGGGTACCAGCGTCAGAGGTTCAAATTTCATAAACTGACCGTAGGCTGTTTTTTCGGCCTTTTTGCAGACCACAAGGTTTTCATGGCGGATACCAAATTCATTTTCCGCATAGTATCCTGGTTCATCGGAGGTGATCATTCCTTCTTCCAGAACAGGAGCCGGACGATCCACGAGATTTTTCCAGCGGAAGCTCTGAGGACCTTCGTGTACATTGAGAAGATATCCTACGCCATGACCGGTTCCGTGATTGTAATCCTCTCCCATAGCCCAGAGTGGTCCTCTTGCCAGGGCATCCAGATTCAGTCCGGTACAGCCATAGCGGAATTTTGCGGCTGCAAGGTTCAGGTGCCCACGAAGTACTGCTGTGAAATATTTCTTTTCTTTTTGGGTAACCGGGCCAAGTACAACGGTGCGGGTGATGTCTGTGGTTCCCTCCAGATAATGGCCGCCGGTATCCATCAGAACCAGTCCCTCTGGTTTCAGAGGAATACTGGTTTCTTCTGTGGCACTGTAATGAACAATAGCTCCATGTGCACCGTAGGCAATAATGGGATCAAAGCTGTTCCCCTGGAAGTTCTCTTGTCCGGAGCGGAACTCATAGAGTTTGTCCGCTGCGGAAAGCTCGGTGATCTCCTGCTTTCCCACATTCTTTTTCAGCCAGTGGATAAATTTTACCATTGCCACGCCGTCTTTGATGTGGGCTGTTTTTTCATTCTGGACTTCGATCTCATTTTTGATGGCTTTTGGAAGAAGGGACAGGTTTTCTCCATTCAGGATTGTTACTCCATCCGGAATGCTGCTGACCAGACGGCTGTTTACATTACTTTTTGAAAGATAAACCCTTTTCGATTCAGGGATCGTCTGCACATAAGTGTAAATATCATCATATGGATAGATGGTAACGCCATCTATGGCCAGAGCTTCTTTTACAGAATCCGGAAAAGCCCTCTCATTGGCAAAAAACCGGATTTCTTTCTCATCCATTACAAGATAGGAAAGCACTACCGGGCAGCAGTGGATATCATTTCCGCGAATGTTCAAAAGCCACGCAATATCATCCAGTGACGTGAGGACAAAGAGATCTGCGTCTTTTTCTTTCAGTTTGCTGCGGATTTCCCGGATCTTGTCTGCTCTGGATCTTCCAGCCCATTTTTCGGATAATTCCATTACCGGTTCACAGGAAAGTGCCGGACGGTCATCCCAGATATTTCCGATCAGATCCTCATTTACAGAAAAACGTACCTGTTTTCCCAGAAGGATTTTTTTCAATTTCCCGGCTTCCTCTGCGCTGACAGTACGGCCGTCGAAGCCGAGGCACATCCCTTCTTTCAGGTTTTCTTCCAGAAATTTATGGATCGTCGGTACATCCGGTTCCCCCATCTTAAACAGGGTAACCGGTGTTCCCTCTAACTGCTGTGCGGCCTGGATAAAATATCTTCCGTCTGTCCAGAGTCCCGCCATATCCGGCATGATGACAGCAGTTCCGGCAGAACCGGTAAATCCGGTAATATATTTCCTGCATTTAAAATAATCTCCCACATACTCGGAACCGTGGAAATCATCGGTCGGAACCAGATAAGCATCGATTCCCTTTTCTTTCATCTGTTTTCGAAGAGCGGTAATCCGTTCTGTAACTGTCATAACCTTATGCCTCCTCTGTATAACTGTTCTTTACTGCAAAACCATGATCCATAGGACCGCTTCCTTTTCCGAGATCCAGCATGGCAGCAAGAGCTCCGGAAATATAGTCTTTGGCACGATTTACAGATTCCACCATGGAAAATCCTTTTGCAAGGTTGGATGCGATGGCCGAGGAAAGAGTACATCCTGTTCCGTGGGTGTTGGGATTGTCGATCCTTTTTCCCTCAAACCACTGATATGTTCCATCCTCATAGAGAAGATCATTGGCATCATTAAGCTTATGGCCGCCTTTGCAAAGAACTGCACAGTGATACTGTTCGGAAACCTGTTTTGCAGCTTCGATCATATCATCGGTGTTTCTGATCTTTCGTCCGGTAAGCACTTCCGTTTCCGGGATATTGGGAGTGAGAAGATCCGCAAGAGGAAACAGTTCTTCTTTCAGAACATCCACAGCTTCTTCACTGATCAGCCTTGCGCCGCTGGTAGCCACCATAACCGGATCCACTATGATATTTTTCGCCTGATACTGCCGGAGCTTTTTGGCGATCATGCGGATCAGATCACTTTCGGAAACCATTCCGATCTTTACTGCATCCGGAAAAATATCTGTAAAAATACTATCCAGCTCCTGACCAAGAAATTCTGCCGTTGCATTCTGGATGGCTGCGACACCGGTGGTATTCTGGGCAGTCAGTGCGGTGATGGCACTCATGGCGTATACCCCGTTTGCCATCATGGTTTTGATATCGGCCTGGATCCCTGCGCCTCCGCTGGAATCGCTGCCTGCGATGGTTAATGCTGTTTTCATTTTTCGTTTCCTCCGTTTTCTGTAAATATATAATTCTGTAACTCTGTCAGATTTTGGCAGTAGATATGTGCGTCCTTTTTTAGCTGCTCCTGATCCGGTTCTCCCAATGCGTCATAGATGCCTGCAGTCAGAAATCCTGCTTTTCCTGCGGTCTGCAGTGCATAGAGAGAATCTTCCACTACCAGTGTCATGGATGGCTCCGTTCCCAGCACTTTCGCTGCTGTAAGATAGATCTTCGGAGAATATTTGCTTTCTCCGATCTCACTGGTGGTATAAATTTCTTTTAAAAAAGGAAGAAGTCCGTTTCGCTTTAGTGCCCGGCGGATATGTTCTTTTGGGCTTGAAGTTGCCACCACAGCCGGGATTTTCTGGCTAGCAAGATATTGAAAAAGTTCTCTGGCACCTGATTTTGCAGGAACTTCTTCAAAATAGTAGTTTTGGATCCGAACTTTCAGATCCTCCACGATCTTTTCTTCGGAAAACCCAAGAGCGAACCTGCTTTTCAGCCATGCCGCTCCCTGCTCCATACTCATGGGAAAAAGGATCTCTTCCATTCCCGCAATTGGGTGATATCCAAGATCTGTAATATATCGTTTTCCAAGTTCCCTCCAGATAGAAAGAGAGTCCAGAAGGACACCGTCCGCATCAAATATTATGGCTTTTACGAGAGAAATCATGTTTTTCCTCCTGAATAAAATTTTTTATGATATAAAAAACACGGATATACCACAAAAGATATATCCGCATTTTATTATAAGCCGCAGGTCCCCAAAATGCAACCGGGAGTTATCTGACAGTTTCTTTTTCCAGTCCAACTGGTTCGTACAGCTTTTTTAATGTTTTTACCAGTTCATCTTTCCCGGTGTCTTCGATACAGACATCGTATCTGCCTTCCACACTTCCGAATGTAATTACTTTATCCAGATTCAGCAGTGCTTTCCATGTTTCCTGATGTGTTGTGTGCCTCCATGATGCCGTAAGCCATGGTGCCCTTTCTTGCTTCAGATTTCTCTGCTTTTTTTCCAGTGAGTGCTTCCACTTTGGCTGCTTCTGCTTCCGGTACGATCTCTGTTCCATTTACCAGATATGCGCCGCCATCATATAACTTTACCATAATGTATTCGCTCCTTTTTCTTTTTTCACGATGTTTGTTCTTCGTGATTTTATTGTATCGCATCCAAAGCATTCTGACTAATTGCCAAAATGAATGCTGTTATAACTTTTTGTGAAAATAAATAAGGACAAAAATAACTAATCTTATAAAGAAATGTTGACAGAAATTCGTTACTATTTTATAATTTTCTTATAACTACGAAGGAGGTATGAATAATGAAAAAATTCAAAAAACTTTTGGTTTGTATGCTTGCAGTTATGATGCTTATTTCATCTGCGATTCCGGTTTCTGCGGCCACCCGCCCGGCGATCCCGACCTTAAGAAGTGCACAGATGACCAGTAGCGGACGTATGTCTCTCAGCTGGAAATCTGTAAGTAATGCAGATGGATACAAAGTTCGGATCTATAACTGCAGTAAAAAGAAAGCATCTTCCATTCATCTCAGTGGAAGGTACAACAACAACTATTATACAAACAAACGTGCGAACACAGCTTATCTTGTATCCGTATACAGCTACAGATGGGTAAATGGACAGCGAATTTACAGTATCGATTCGGATGCATTTGTATGCACCCCAAGAACATTAACTACTGTATCAAGCACAGCATCAACATTGACAGTTAAATGGTCCAAGCTTTATGGAATCAGTGGATATTATGTTTATAAATCTACCAGTTCCAATTCCGGTTACAAACGTTATGCAACTTTATCTGCCAATGCAACTTCTGTAAAAGTCAAAAGTTTAACTTCCTCAGGCAACACTTATTTCTATGTTGTGCCATACAGAGTTTATAAAGGAAAAAGATATACTTTTCCTCATAACATTTACCGTATGTATACAAGATATTATTATTACTAAATAACTGATATTCAGAAAGCAAAAAGCTTCCCTGCCAGAAGTAACTCTGGCAGGGAAGCTTTTTTTGTGTATTTTTATTCTTTTCCGTTTTTATTCTTTTCCGTTGAAACAATATGTACATATATTATCCGGATCGATTCCAATGGATTCCAGAAGATCGTCCAGTCTGTGATAGCGAAGGCTGGTAAAATTCTGCATCTTACAGATATCCTGCACCATCTGCTCATATTTCTCTGTATGCGGATCTGCATATTCATCCAGGACTTCCTGCGGACAGTTCGGCCCTTCTCTCTTCTCGATGACCTGACGTGCGATCAGCTCCATCTCGGATTTGGAGCGGGAGAAGTTTAAGTATTTACATCCGTACATGATCGGCGGGCAGGCAGGACGAACGTGAACTTCCTTCGCACCGCTACGGTACAGGAATTCGGTTGTCTCACGAAGCTGGGTACCACGTACAATGGAATCATCAATGAGAAGAAGTTTCTTGTCCTTGATCAGCGCACGTACCGGGATCAGTTTCATTTTCGCGATGAGGTTACGCTGATTCTGATTGGTTGGCATAAAAGATCTCGGCCAGGTTGGTGTATATTTAATGAATGGTCTTGCATAAGGAATACCGGATTCATTTGCATATCCGATGGCATGGGCAATGCCGGAATCCGGAACACCTGCTACAATATCCGGGTGAACAGAATCTCCGTCTCTCTTTGCAAGCATGCTTCCGCAGCGATAGCGCATCTCCTCTACATTTACACCTTCATAAGATGCTGTCGGATATCCGTAGTAAACCCAGAGGAAAGAACAGATCTTCATTTTCTTTCCAGGCTCAACCAGAGTTTTAACTCCGTCTGCTGTTACAAATACGATCTCTCCGGGGCCAAGTTCCTTATAATCTTCGTAACCCAGATTAATATAGGCATGACTCTCAAAGGACAGACAGTAGGACCCCTCTTTGTGGCCAATCTCCACCGGAGTTCTGCCCATCTTGTCCCGGGCTGCATAAATTCCGTCTTTTGTCATGAGAAGCAGCGTCATGGAGCCGTCGATCAGACCCTGGACATACTGGATACCCTCCACAAAATTGTCCTTTTCACAGATCAGGGCAGCGATCAGCTCTGTCACATTGACAGTTCCGTTGGTCATCTCCTGAAAATGTACCTTGGTCGTATCATACATCCGCTGCAGAAGTTCATCATAATTGTTGATCTTTCCCACAAAGGTAAGGGCAAAGCTTCCAATCCTGGAACTGAACAGAAGGGGCTGAGGTTCATAATCAGAAATACATCCGATTCCCATATTTCCCTTCATGGAACCCACATCCCCGTCAAATTTTGTACGGAAAGGTGTGTTTTCAATGTTGTGGATGGCACGGTCAAATCCATGTTCTCCGTAAACAGCCATACCGCCGCGGCGTGTTCCCAGATGAGAATGATAATCCACTCCGTAAAAAAGTTCCAGTACGCAGTCGCTTTTCGATGCTACTCCAAAAAATCCGCTCATAATGTGCTCCTCTCTGCTTCCATAGTGTTAACGATTCCTGTCATCGTTCGTACATCCATAATCGCTACCAGTATAGCATAAGAGAGTGGAAAATAACAATCAATTCAGCGGATATTCCTGCTTTTTCAGAATAAATTATAATGATATTAGCCGGATTTATAAAAGCAGAAAACATTTTCTGTATGTGACAGAAGTTCCGTCAGTTCCAGAGTGCGATAAACAGATTCAGGTAACCGGCAAAAGTCAGCCATGCCAGATATGGGATCATCAGGTACGCAGCGTTCCGGGAAAATTTCCCGAATGTACGGATGCAGCCGTATACAAGTCCCCACAAAAAAATAAGCCAGAGAAACGCAAAACCATACCATCCCGCTCCAAAGAAGAAAAACGGCCACAGGAAATTCACGGCAAGCTGAATCCCGTACAAGGCAAGAACCCTGTCCCTGTCTCTGCTTTTTGGTCTGGATGCGATCAGGAAAGAAGCAATTCCCATCATGATAAAAAGGATCGTCCATACAACAGGGAACAGCCATCCAGGTGGTGATAAGGGCGGCTTATTTAATTTTGCAAATACCTTCATTCCATTTCTGGTAAAAAATCCGGAAACAGCTCCTGTTGCCAGGGGCACTGCAATACAGGTGATCAGTTTTCTGGTATCTTTTTTCAAAAATATTCTCCTTTCTGCTCTGGGAAAATCTGAGGACAACATTCGTTTTCTCTGTTTATTATATTTCGGAATACCGGTTTCTATACAATTACACAGAAAAAAGAAACAGCTCTGTTTTTATGCAGAACTGTTTCTTTTCAGATTGTTTAAATGCCTTGATTCTTTGACAAATATACGTTTTTTATTATTCCTGAGTGATTCCTTTGAACTCGTAACCAGCCTCTTTGATCACCTCTTCGACTTTTGCCTCGTCAACTTTCTCAGGTACTGTAAATACAGTCGTTCCGTTCTCGTGGGAAGATACCACGTCCTCTGCACCGAAAGCCGCCTGGATTGCTTTGTTTACGTGTGCCTCACAGTGTCCGCACATCATTCCTTCTACCTTTACTGTTACTTTTACCATTGTTTTGTTCTCCTTTTCTTCTTTTTTATTTTCATCATGAGTGATGTTTAATGTTACCGGATTTTTAATCGCTTTGTCTCTGGCTGTGTTATGGATCTTAAACAGATTCAGTCGTAGCGCATTTATTACAACACAGAAACTGGAAAGACTCATGGCTGCGGCTCCGAACATCGGATTCAGTGTCCACCCGAAGATCGGGATCCAGACACCTGCTGCCAGCGGAATCCCAATCACATTATAGAAAAATGCCCAGAAAAGATTCTCGTGGATATTCCGAAGTGTGGCACGGCTCAGACGTACTGCAGCCGGAACATCACTTAACTGGCTCTTCATCAGAACAACATCTGCCGCATCAATGGCAATGTCTGTTCCTGCACCGATGGCAATTCCGATATCTGCTCTTGTAAGTGCCGGCGCATCGTTGATACCGTCACCGACCATGGCAACTTTCCCCTGCTCTTTCAGGGCACGGATCACACTCTCTTTTCCGTCTGGAAGTACTCCCGCGATCACATCGTCAACTCCTGCCTGGGCCCCGATGGCTTTTGCGGTACGCTCATTGTCACCGGTAAGCATAACCACGCGGATTCCCATGTTCTGGAGCTCTTTTACTGCACGGGGACTGTCTTCCTTGATCACATCCGCAACTGCGATAATTCCCAGAAGTTTTCCGTTTCTGGTGAAAAGAAGAGGGGTTTTTCCCTGCTCCGCAAGCTGCTTTGCTCTTTTATTAAGATCTGGGGAAACCTTCGTCTTGCTGCTGATAAATTTCATGCTTCCACCTGTCAGATTATCACTTCCAAGTACAGCAGAAAGTCCGTTTCCTGGAAGCGCCTGAAATCCGGTTACTTCACCTGCAGTAATTTTCTCTTCCTCTGCTTTTTTGAGAACTGCTTTTGCCAGAGGATGTTCACTTTTTTTCTCCAGAGCGCAGGCAAGTGTGAGAAGTTCTGTCTCTGTAATTCCCTCTGCCGGAAGAATATCAGTTACTTCCGGCTGACCGCTTGTAATGGTTCCGGTTTTATCCAGTGCGACGATCTGGACTTTTCCTGCTTCCTCAAGAGAAACTGCTGTTTTGAAAAGAATTCCGTTCTTGGCGCCCATACCGTTACCGACCATAATGGCAACCGGTGTTGCAAGGCCAAGTGCACAGGGACAGCTGATAACCAGCACGGAAATTCCTCTTGCCAGTGCATAACCAAAAGGATGGCCTGTAAGAAGCCAGATGATCGTTGTGATCACTGCAATGGTGATCACTGCCGGTACAAACACTCCGGAAACACGGTCTGCGATCTTTGCGATTGGTGCCTTTGTGGCTGCCGCGTCACTGACCATTTTGATGATCTGGGAAAGGGTGGTATCCTCTCCGACTCTGGTTGCTTCACATTTGATAAATCCGGACTGGTTCACAGTTGCCGCAGAAACCATATCTCCGGCTTCTTTGTCAACCGGAATACTTTCACCGGTCAGCGCGGATTCGTTAACTGCAGTAGTTCCTTCCAGGATTACTCCGTCTACCGGAATATTCTCTCCCGGGCGGACAACAAAAGTTTCTCCCTTTTGAACCTGTTCAATAGGAACGGTAAGTTCCTGTCCGTTTCGTACTACAACTGCAGTTTTCGGAGCCAGCTTCATGAGGCTTTTCAGTGCATCGGTTGTTTTTCCCTTGGAACGGGCCTCCAGCATTTTTCCTACAGTGATCAGTGTCAGGATCATGGCCGCGGATTCAAAATAGAAATCCATCATGTAATTCATAACTGCGGCAGAATCTCCGTCTACCTGCGCTCTTGTCATGGCGAACAGTGCATAGACACTCCACAGAAAAGATGCCATGGAACCAAGTGCTACCAGAGTATCCATATTCGGAGAACGGTGCCACAGACTCTTAAATCCGCTGATAAAGAATTTCTGGTTGATCACCATGATGATTCCTGCAAGAAGCAGCTGTACCAGTCCCATGGCAACGTGGTTGCCGTCAAACCATTTCGGCAGCGGCCATCCCCACATCATATGTCCCATGGAAAAGTACATCAGCACCAGCAAAAATCCTACGGATGCGATGAGGCGCCTTTTCAAAACCGGGGTCTCATGATCTTCCAGCGCTTCTTCCGCTGCAGACATGGAGATTTTTTCTCCGGCAGCGCCTTTTAAAGATGCGCCATATCCGGCCGCTTCCACAGCAGCAATGATTTCGCTGGATGAAGCGGTTCCTTCCACTCCCATAGAATTGGTCAGAAGGCTGACCGAGCAGCTGTTCACTCCCGGAACCTTAGATACAGCTTTTTCCACACGGGCCGAGCAGGCAGCGCAGCTCATACCGGTTACATTATATTGTTCCATTTCCTTTCAGTACCTCCTAAAATAAATTATGTCCCTTTATTTCATCAACTTCTGGAGGGTTGCCACAAGCTCATCAATGGTCTCATCTTTGCCTTCGCGGATATCTCTTGCAACACAGGTTCGAATGTGGGTGGCAAGCAGTTCTTTATTAAATGAATTAACTGCTGCATTGACTGCTGCAGACTGGATCAGAATGTCATTACAATAGGCATCGTTTTCCATCATTCCTATAATTCCCCGGATCTGGCCTTCAATACGCTTCAGGCGATTGATCAGCTTTTTTTTCTCCTCTTCTGAACGGGCAGTGTGTTTTTCACTGCAGCAGGGACAGGCTTTCTTTTCAGACATGGGCTGTCTCTCCTTTCTTAAAATACCCTCAGGGGGTATTTGCTTTACATGGAACAATATATACCCTCAAGGGGTATTTGTCAATAGGAAACTGAAATTTTTTACCGCCGACATAAATCGTACAATAAAAAAGCCCGCTCATTACCGATGATCGGATGAACGGGCAGTATAAACTTATATTAACCAAAATTTACTCTTCTACTATATGACCAAAATAATAAAATCCTTTACAGATATCCAGGCTTACGTTTACGTATTTACCGATAAGTTCCTTATCTCCCGGAAAATGTACCAAAAGATTATGCTGGGTACGGCCTGTAAGAGTACCTTTCTCACGGTTTTCATCTTCTACCAAGACTTCCTGTACGCTTCCCTGGAAACGGGAAGAATTCTCACGGCCTTTTTCCTGCACCAGGGAAAGAAGACGGCTGAACCGGTCTTTTACCACATCTTCCGGTACCTGGTTTTCCATACCGGCAGCCGGAGTTCCGCTTCTCTTGGAATAAATAAATGTAAAGGCGGTATCATAATTGGCTTTTCTTACCACATCCAGTGTTTCCTGGAAATCTTCTTCTGTCTCTCCAGGGAAACCAACCATAATGTCAGTTGTCAGAGAGATATCCGGAATTGCCTCACGGATTTTATCTACAAGCTGAAGATATTTCTCCTTGTCATAGCGGCGGTTCATTTCTTTTAAGACTCTGCTGCTTCCGGACTGCAGCGGAAGATGAAGATGATGGCAGATCTTTTTGCTCTCTGCCATGGTCTGGATCAGTTCATCCGAAAGATCTTTGGGATGGGAGGTCATGAAACGGATACGTCTCAGTCCCTCGATCTTCTCTACTTCTTTCAAAAGCTGTGAGAATGTCACCGGTGTTTCCAACGTTTTTCCATAGGAATTTACATTCTGGCCAAGGAGCATAATCTCGGTAACGCCATCTGCTACCAGCTCTTCGATCTCACGGATGATGGCCTGGGGCTCACGGCTCTTTTCGCGGCCACGAACATAGGGAACAATACAGTAGCTGCAGAAGTTATTGCACCCAAACATTACACTGACACCTGTCTTGAAGGAATATTTGCGGGAGGTTGGCATACCTTCCACGATCTCATCAGATTCTTTCCAGATATCAATGATCTGGTCATCAGTCTGCAGTGCCCGGTAAAAAAGTTCCGGGAATTTATGGATATTATGAGTTCCGAATACAAGATTTACATATTTATAATCCTTACGGATCTTTTCCACTACGTGATGTTCCTGCATCATACATCCAAACAGTACGATTTTCATATCCGGGTGGTTGCGCTTGATGCTCTTTAAATGTCCCAGGTGTCCGTAAATCTTCTGGTTGGCATTTTCACGAACTGTGCAGGTGTTAAATACAACTGCATCGGCATCTTCAGTGTCTACCATCTCATATCCCATTTTTTCCATGATGGCTGCGATGGATTCTGTCTGGATAGAGTTCATCTGGCAACCTTCGTTCTGGATATGGAAGGTGGGACGTTTCGTACTGCTTTTGGCAAGAAGCTCTTTACATTTTTCAATGTACTGAAGCTGGATCTCTGTTTCTTTGTTCTGGCTCAAATCAATTCCTCCAATAACTAAAAATTTCATATGTATCTATAAATTATTTTTCTTTAGACAATATCAGACGGGAGCATTGAACTCCCGTCTGATATATCATACAGAATTTACAGTTGTCTGTCAAAGAGTTTTTATAATAGCGGTGCAAAAACTCTCAATACATTCTGAA
Organism: Ruminococcus sp. AM36-2AA; assembly: GCF_003461955.1. Classification (GTDB taxonomy): domain Bacteria; phylum Bacillota; class Clostridia; order Lachnospirales; family Lachnospiraceae; genus Blautia_A. The sequence goes on from NZ_QTYB01000010.1 coordinate 24,100, forward strand.
TGGCACGTACCACAATATTTCTCTTCTGGCAGAATGCCAGATCAATGGGATCACAGTACTCCAGGGTTTCTGTAAAATCATCCCGGATGTCCAGGATCACATCATTCTTATACATCCAGACACCATCTTCAAAATGCAGATAAAGGCTTCGGTAATCCAGATTTATGGTTCCTACGACGCCTACTTTGTCATCACAGACAAAAGATTTTGCATGTAAAAATCCCGGCTGGTATTCGTAGATCTTTACACCTGCTTCCAGAAGCTGCTTATAATAAGACTGTGTCAGCAGGAATACCATTTTTTTGTCCGGGATACCTGGTGTCATGATCCGGACATCCACACCGCTTTTTGCAGCGAGGCACAGGGCGGTCATCATCTCATTATCTATGATCAGATATGGTGTGCAGATATAAACATAGTTTTTGGCGCGATTGATAATATTAAGATAAACGTTCTCTCCTACGATCTCATCGTCCAGGGGGGAATCGCAGAATGGCTGGACATAACCGTTTCCCGGAAATTCGTTGGGGTGCCACCTGTGCGGAACATAATTTCCGAAATCAAGAGAAGTATCTGTTCTGGTAACGATTCCCCACATATACAGGAACATAGCTGTCATATTCCAGACGCCTTCTCCTTTCAGCATAACGGCTGTATCCTTCCAGTGGCCAAACCGTTTTCGCTGATTGATATATTCGTCAGCCAGGTTGATGCCGCCGGTAAAACCGGTCCAGCCATCGATCACACAGATCTTACGGTGGTCACGGTTATTCTGGATTATATTAAGAATCGGACGGAACCGGTTGAATACTTCGCATTTGATTCCTCGCCGGCGCATCTCCTGATCATACTTGTATGGCAATGTGGTAAGGCAGCCGAAGCCATCATAGATCAGTCGGACATCCACTCCTTCTTTAGCCTTTTTTTCAAGGATATTAAGGATCGTCTGCCACATTACCCCGTCATTTATGATGAAATATTCGATAAAAATAAAATGCTTTGCCTGCTCCAGTTCATGCACCAGAACCGGAAACATATCATCTCCTACCTGAAAATACTCTGCTGTGGTATTCTCGTGAACCGGATATCTTGAATACTGCCAGATGTAATCCGACTGGATCCTCATGGAACGGTCGTCTTCATTTAAACGTTTTCTTGTGAGCTCTGAGCCTTCCAGGTATTCAGCAGTTTCATCAATAAGATTCTGATAATGCTGCTCCATTACAGCGCCGATCCGTGACTTACCGAAAAGAAGGTACAGGGAAACACCAAATACCGGAAAAATAAGGATCAGCATCGTCCAGGCGAGCTTATAAGATGGATTGATCTTTTTATTTACGATCCACAGAACAACCAGAAAACCTATGGCCTGCATTCCGATCGTCACCCATCTGGAGTATTCCATAAGCCGGAAAAGGGCGATCAGCAGCCATGCCAGCTGCACAACAAGAGCCAGAGCTACATAAAAAATTCGATTAAATAATAATTTAAGGAGCGATCGCAATGGTTTGATAATCAGTTTAATAAACAAATTCATATTTCTTTCCTTCGTCAAACGTTCCTGTTTCTATTTAATTAAAAATCCCTGACCATACAGCCAGGGATTTTTGCGCACAATTAATTATATTTACGTTTTCTTGCGGCTTCAGATTTTTTCTTACGACGAACGCTTGGCTTCTCGTAATGCTCTCTCTTACGGATTTCCTGCTGGATTCCCGCCTTAGCACAGCTTCTCTTGAATCTGCGAAGAGCGCTATCTAAAGTCTCGTTCTCTTTTACGATAACGTTTGACATAGACTCACACCTAACCTCCCTCCAGTTGTAGATTGTGCTAAAATACAACTGTCTGGGTATTTTTCTTGCACGAGTGTTATTATATAGCATAACATGTGGTTTCGTCAACATCTTTTTCGATTTTTATGAAAAAAATGTCAAAATTGTAAATCACGCACAACTTTGTTATTTTGTGAGCTGTTTTTCAAGGATTCCTGCTGCTGCGTCCATAGCTTCCTGTGCCTTCTCCGGATTCTTTCCGCCGGCCTGTGCCATGTTCGGACGTCCGCCGCCGCCACCGCCAACGATGGCTGCTACAGCCTTGATCAGATTTCCTGCATGGGCGCCTGCTTTCTGAGCTGCGTCAGTCGCCATTGCAAGGAGATTTACCTTGCCGCCGTTTACTGCTGCAAGAAGGACAACTCCTTCGCCAAGCTGCTCTTTCAGTTTGTCACCAAGGTCTCTCAGGCCATTCATGTCAACGCCCTCAACTTTGGCTGCAAGAAGTTTTACGCCGTTTACTTCAACAACTTTATCCATGACATCGCCAAGTGCACTCTGGGCAGCTTTGCTCTTGAGAGATTCATTTTCGCTCTGAAGAGCTTTTACCTCAGCCTGAAGATGGCCGATCTTTTCTACAACCTCTGTTGTATTGGCTTTTAATGCTTTTGCAGCCTCGTGCAGAAGCTCTTCCTGTTTTCTGTAGTACTCGATAACGGCTTTGCCTGTAAGTGCCTCGATACGACGGACACCAGCTGCGATACCGGACTCGGAAACGATCTTAAAGAGCATGATGGAGCTTGTATTCTTTACGTGGGTACCACCACAGAGTTCTTTGGAGAAGTCTCCCATAGATACCACACGTACCTTCTGGTCGTATTTCTCACCGAAGAGTGCCATTGCTCCGGATTTCTTAGCCTCTTCTACATCCATGATGTCTGTGTGTACTTCAAGGCCTGCCTGAATCTCTTTGTTTACAAGATCTTCTGTTGCCTGGATCTCCTCAGCTGTCATAGCCTGGAAATGAGCAAAGTCAAAACGAAGTCTGTCCGGTGTTACCAGAGAACCTTTCTGCTCTACATGGGAACCAAGAACTGTTTTCAGCGCTTTCTGAAGAAGATGTGTCGCACTGTGGTTCTTCTCGGTATCTTTTCTTGCATCTTCGTTTACTTTCAGGGATACGGTCTCACCTGTGGAGATCATGCCGGACTCCATATGTCCTACATGGCCGAATTTGCCGCCACGGAGCTTGATGGTGTCCTCAACAACAAACTTGCCATTTGCTGTCTCGATCACACCGATATCGCCTTCCTGTCCACCCATGGTTGCATAGAAAGGAGTCTGCTCTACAAATACGGTACCCTTCTGTCCCTCTGTAAGAGAATCCACGATCTCTGTCTCTGTAGTAAGGACAGTTACTTTTGAGTCAAATGTCAGATGATCATAGCCAACGAATTCAGTTGTTACATTGACATCAATATCATCATATACAGTTGCGTCCGCACCCATATAGTTGGTTACTTCACGGGCTGTACGGGCTTTGACTCTCTGCTCTTCCATGGCTTTCTGGAATCCTTCCTCGTCAATGCCGTAGCCTTTTTCCTCAAGGATCTCCTTTGTGAGGTCAAGAGGGAATCCGTAAGTATCATAAAGTTTGAATGCATTGTCACCGGAAAGAGTTTTCTCGCCGGCTTTCTTCATATCCTCTTCCATGTCGGAAAGGATGCGGAGACCCTGATCGATGGTCTTGTTAAACTGATTCTCCTCGTTTGTAAGAACACGGAAGATAAACTCTTTCTTCTCCTCAAGTTCCGGATAACCGGCTTTGGAGCTCTCGATCACCTGTGCGCTTAATTTTGCAAGGAATGTTCCCTCGATGCCAAGAAGACGTCCGTGACGTGCTGCACGGCGGATCAGACGGCGGAGAACATATCCACGTCCCTCATTGGTTGGCATGATTCCATCGGAGATCATAAATGTTGCGGAACGGATATGGTCCGTGATCAGACGGATGGAAACGTCATCTGCATAGTTTTTCTCATATTCTTTATGTGCGATCTCGCATACAAGATTACGAAGTGCACAAATTGTATCTACATCAAAAATAGAATCAACATCCTGAACAACTACAGCAAGACGCTCAAGTCCCATACCGGTATCGATGTTTTTCTGTTTCAGGGTTGTGTAGTTTCCGTTTCCATCGTTCTCGAACTGTGTGAAAACGTTGTTCCATACTTCCATGTAACGGTCGCAGTCGCAGCCTACCGTACATCCGGGTTTGCCACAGCCGTATTTTTCGCCACGGTCATAGTAGATCTCAGAGCATGGACCGCATGGACCTGCGCCATGCTCCCAGAAGTTATCCTCTTTTCCGAAACGGAAAATACGTTCAGACGGAATCCCTACTTCTTTGTTCCAGATATTGAAGGCTTCATCATCATCTAGGTAAATGGATGGGTAGAGACGGTCTGCATCAAGCCCTACAACCTCAGTAAGAAACTCCCAGGACCAGTGGATGGCTTCTTTCTTGAAGTAATCACCAAAAGAGAAGTTACCAAGCATTTCAAAGAAAGTACCGTGACGTGCGGTTTTACCTACATTTTCGATATCTCCGGTACGGATACATTTCTGGCAGGTTGTCACTCTTGTTCTTGGCGGCTTCTCAGCACCTGTAAAATATGGTTTCAGCGGAGCCATACCTGCATTGATCAGCAGAAGACTCTTATCTCCCTGAGGAACCAGGGAAAAGCTTTTCATTACAAGATGGCCCTTGCTCTCCATAAAGTCAAGGAACATCTTACGAAGTTCGTTCACTCCGTACTTTTTCATGTTGTTATCCTCCTTGTGTCAACCCTACCTGTCAGCATTTCCGGAATGCCGTAGCTTTATCCCGGAAATGTCACAGATATGGGAAATTATTTTACACAGATCTTTTTGAATTTTTTCTTGCCTCGTTTCAGAACGATCCCGTCCCCTGCAAAAGCATCCTTCTCAACCGTATGGTAAATATCGGTGAGCTTCTCACCATCGATGGATACACCACCCTGCTGGATCGCACGGCGACCCTCGGAACGGCTTGGTACCAGCTCTGCTTTTACAAGAAGTGTGATCAGGTCGATTTTTCCTTCCTCGTCAAAATCTTCCTCTGAAAGCTCTGTTGTAGGCATATGAGAAGTATCTGCACCTGAGAACAGTGCGCGGGCACCCTCCTGTGCTTTTTTGGCTTCCTCTTCACCGTGTACAAGCTCTGTCAGCTGGTATGCAAGGATCTCCTTTGCTTTGTTCAGCTCACTGCCTTCCCATTTAGCCATCTCATCAATCTCTTCGAGAGGAAGGAAGGTAAGAAGACGCATACATTTGATAACGTCTGCATCGTCTACATTTCTCCAGTACTGGTAGAAATCAAACGGGGATGTCTTATTCGGATCAAGCCATACAGCTCCGGACTGGGTTTTTCCCATCTTCTTGCCCTCTGAGTTGAGAAGCAGTGTGATGGTCATGGCATAAGCATCCTTACCAAGTTTACGGCGGATCAGCTCAGTACCGCCAAGCATATTGCTCCACTGATCATCACCACCGAACTGCATATTGCAGCCGTATTTCTGATACAGCATGTAGAAATCATAGCTCTGCATGATCATGTAGTTGAATTCCAGGAAGCTTAAGCCTCGCTCCATACGCTGTTTGTAGCACTCTGCTGTCAGCATACGGTTTACGGAAAAGTGAGCGCCTACCTCACGGAGAAGCTCTACATAGTTAAGGTTCATAAGCCAGTCCGCATTGTTTACCATAAGTGCTTTTCCATCAGAAAAATCGATAAAACGGCTCATCTGCTGTTTAAAACAGTCAATATTATGCTGGATGGTTTCCTTGGTCAGCATCTGACGCATATCCGTTCTTCCGGACGGGTCACCGATCATACCAGTACCACCGCCAAGAAGGGCAATCGGGCGGTTGCCTGCCATCTGCAGTCTCTTCATCAGGCAAAGAGCCATGAAGTGTCCTACATGAAGGCTGTCTGCTGTCGGGTCAAAGCCGATATAAAATGTAGCTTTACCATTGTTTACCATCTCTTTGATCTCGTCTTCATCTGTAACCTGCGCGATCAGGCCACGTGCTTTCAGTTCTTCCCAAACTGTCATTGTTCTTTCCTCCTGTATAGTCATATAAAAAATGCCCGGTTCCTGTCCGTTTAGGACGAGAACCGGGTCCCGCGTTACCACCTAAATTTACAGAAAACTCGCATTTCCTGCCTCATAAAGTGAATCTATATCCTGTTATATCCAATATAATACGATATAAAATCACTTCAGCACAATAACGGGTGCTATTCCGTCGCAGCCTATCTGTAAAGCCAGATTCGGTACGCAGCTCCGGGATGTATTCACAGAAGTTCCACCCTGCGCCTCTCACCTGCCGGCTGCTCTCTGTGGGCTTTCCTTAAGTTACTTCTTCCCTTCCATGCCTTTTACTATACTATATGAAGTATACAAACTGCTTTTTTGTTTGTCAAGAAATTTTGGTATCGCTTTGACAACTTAAAGTGACAGAATTATCCGTTTAACCCCTCATCTACATAAAGTTCATCGCCGTCTGCAGCGGATGTGGCAAGCTGGTCACAGCGCTCATTTAACGGATTATCCGCATGTCCCTTAACCCAGTGGAAGCTTACCTGGTGCTGTTCCTTAGCCTTTAAAAGGCGTTTCCAGAGATCTACATTCTTCACATTTTCGTTTTTGCCACGTTTCCAGTTCTTTTTCAGCCAGGAATCGATCCAGTGCTGATTGAAGGCATCTACCAGATATTTGGAATCGGAATACAGCTCCACCTGGCAGGGACGGTTCAGTGCCTCCAGAGCTACGATAGCTGCCATCAGCTCCATCCGGTTGTTTGTAGTTTTCTTGTAGCCTCTGGACAATTCACGCTCATGTAACTGGCCTTTGGTATCAATATACTGAAGAACTGCTCCGTAGCCGCCTGGGCCGTCCGGATTTCCGCGTGCTGCGCCGTCGGTATAGATTTTTACCTGCATGTTTGATTCTCCTTGGATTTTGAAATAATGAATTTTTTATTTAATAGTCAAGCGGATATTCGCAATCCGCTTCGCTACGTAGCTCTACACCAAATAACTGCTCCGCAGTTTATCAGGAGGAGCTTGCACTCCTCCTGATACAAGCAAGTCCCCACCCACTGCTTATTGCTTTTCGCAACCCCGCAGGGGACTTACTTGATTTGGTTTAATTTACAGTTATGCTGTTCCTGATTATACCTGTCCTTTTTCTCCAGTGCAAGAAATTTTTGTCCATACACCGGTACGTTCAAAGTCTGCCGCTGCATTTCCCGCATTTTTCACAAGCTTTGGATCATATCCCAGCATATCCAGAAGACGGATGGCATTTCGTGTTGTTGCCCTTCCCGGTTGGAGGAGATAATTAAACACCACTTCCTGTTCCCTGACTTCCTCTTCGAAATGATAATTTGTATAAATTTCATCCAGAATATAGGAAAGCTCAATATCATGGGTTGCCGCAAAAGAAAGCAGCCAGTTTCCCCGAAGTGCATTTAAGATCTGTGAGGAAGCCGCAATCCTCTCAATGGTGTTGGTTCCCCGGAGAACTTCATCGATCACACAGAGCAGCGGTTCTTTTTTCCGGCTTTCATCCAGGATCCGTTTCAGGGAACGAATCTCTACGATGAAATAACTTTCACCGCTGCTGATATCGTCCCTCAGAGCCATGGAAGTCATTACCTTCAGAAATGGTGCCCGACAGGAGGTTGCTGTGCAGGTGTGGATAGTCTGCGCAAGAATGCTGTTGATCGCCACATTTTTCAGAAATGTGGATTTGCCGGAAGCGTTGGAACCGGTAACCAGGGTGCCTCCCGTTGCAATGATACTGTTTGCCACCGGATTTCTGATCAGCGGATGGTAGAGATCTTCTGTTTTAAGCTGCACCGCCGTATCCGATTCTTCTGTCCACGGGACAAATTCCGGTATACACCAGAGTGTCAGTGTCCGGCGAAAAGAAGCTACGGAAATCAAAGCATCCAGTTCTCCGATATTATCAATCAGCAGCATGATCGTATCGGCCTTATCTTTTATTTCCTTTAATACGGAATTGTATGCCAGAATATCCACATGAAATACCATCCGCACATAACTCATCAGTAATTGGAAAGGGTCCCCGGAATCTGCATTTTTTCCGGTAATCAGAATGGCTTTTTTTCGGAAACGTCGGAATTCCTTTTTTCCTTCCGCAATCACTTCCATCTGTTTTCTGGCTTCCGGATATTTCACGATCTGCATCTGGTCTGCCGCTTCCAGCATTTTCAGAAGATGGTTAAAGCAGTCCATATAGGTTTCAATAACTTTCTGCCCTGCACTGGCATAATAAATTGAGATATTGGCGATCATCAGACACATAAACACCAGAAAGCCCACCATCGGATACAATGGAAGCAGCACAAAAATACTCAAAAGGAGTGCTGCCAGCATCAGAATATGGATTTTCATATTGATCACCGGTGCATCATTGAGGGCAAGAACTGTATCCGCCAGAGAACCAAGCCTTGTCTTCCCGATGGAAGCCAGGATCAGCTGAAGATCTGTCCGTTCCTTTTCATGGGTATCAAAAAAATGTATCAGTTTCTCACGTTCTTCCAGTTTTTCTTTGTTGAAAACAGGTCTTCGGAGCATATTATAGAGCACGTCTTCTCCAGGTGAGGAAACCGTCTGATTGATCTGTATAAAAATCCGATCCATATCCAGGTCGTTCCAGGTAATATCATCAATATAAAATTTCCCGTTTTCTTTTCTGCGAAAATAGTGGGAGATACGCTCCAGATCATCCGGAGAGTATTCTCTTTCCGGGATTTTTCCAAAAATTCTCTTTATTCTGTTCTTTTGTGCTTTTTTCCACTTATGGTTGTTCCATGCCATCAGGATAATAAACAGTACAACGATTCCTGCTGCCCACAGGATCACCTGTAAATATGGATGCATATTTTTCCCTCCCTGTGTCTATGATAAAAAAAGCCCCTGTCAGCAGCAGTACAGCTGCTGACAGGGATAATGTATCATTATACCCAGTCTACAAAAAATGTATGATCTTTATAAACTTCGTATTTAACCTTGCTGAAAGTTAACGGTTGTTTTTTGAAAGAACTGTTCATCATAAAATACATATAATTAAAATCTTTCTGTTTAAATCCGGTCAGAGTTCTTGATTTCCCGTTCTTGACATAATTATTGAAAATCGTCATTGCTTTTTTTGCTGCCTGATATGCAAGAGTGCGGTTCTCAAAATTGCCTTTAAGACGTTTCAGAAGAGCTCCGTCACGAACTACAGAATATTGCGGATAAGTACCATTTACCATGCTTTCGTAAATTACACCGCGAACTGTGGAAGGAAACTCTTTATCTTTTTTAATTGTACGGTTAAGAACACAAAGTGCTACCGCTTCCATTCCAATCTTTCCCTGGTCTCCTGCTTCGGATTCACATAATGCAGCCAGAAGTGCTTCGTCTGTTGTCTTACCGTTAGCAATTCCCGGATGAGTCTTGTATTCTTTCACCATTGTGTAATATCTGGAATTCTGAGTGTCATAAACTTTTACGTTTCCATTACTCAGATTCTGATTTGAATGGCTTGTCTTAACAGTAGCTACACCTGTCGAAGAAATTGTATAAGTAACTCCACTGACGGTTACTGTTGTACTGACAGCCATAGAACCATCTGTTTTAAAATAATATTTCTTTCCATCAATAGTTTTAAGTCCGGTAGCCATAGAACCGTTACTGGTAGAAAAATAGTATTTCTTTCCGCTGATGCGCCTCCATCCGGTAGTCATATATCCGGTTTCAGGATCAAAATAATAGCTGATATTTTTGGATGTATTTTTCAGCCAGCCGGTAGCCATTACACCGGAAGTGCTGTGAAAATACCGTTTCTGGCCTTTGCTGTTTTTTAACCAGCCAGTAGCCATGATACCTTCGCCACTTGTAAAATAGTATTTCTCACCTTTACTGTTTTTCATCCAGCCTCTGGTCAGTTTACCTGTTTTTGGATCAAAATATCGTTTCCGCTTCCTGGAATCTGTCAGCCAGCCAGTTACCATAACTCCCTTCTGACTGGTAAAATAATAAGTCTTTTGGCCATTTACGTTTAGCCAGCCCTTAACCTGAACACCTGTAGTTTTATTAAAATAGTATTTATATTTTCCAAGTGTCAGCCAGCCTTTTTGTTTGCTGCCGTCGCTTTTTATGTAGTATGTCTTTCCTCCAACTGTCTTAAAACCGGCAGTTGCTGCCTGTACTTCAGTTGCAGAATGTGAAAAAAAAGCGCAGCCGGCCAGAAGTAAACATACCAGCATCAGTCCCTTCATCCACTGTCTTGCTCTGAGATTTTTCATAATTTTCCCCATTTCTTTATGCCCGATAACAAAATATCAGTTCTGTTTCAAAAATTACAAAAGTGTTACATTGTGTTTATTATATCGTAACGAATAAATACTGTCAACTTTTTTGTAACCAGGGACATCTCCTACCCATATGATGAAGTGTAAACAAAATTCTGGAGGACTTATCGATGAGTGACTTAGCGGCTACAAATTGCGGTTGTAATGACTGCGGGTGTGATTCCGGATGTGGCAATAACTGCGGATGTAATAACAACGGCTGCGGATGCGGCAATAACTGTGGCTGTGGCGGATGGGGAACTTCCCTGTTTGGCGGCGGAAACAGCTGCTCCTGCATTCTCTGGATCATCTGCCTTCTGTGCTGCGGCGGCAATAACGGATGCGGTAATAACAATGGCTGTTGCAATGACAGCTGCTGGATCATCATCCTTCTTCTGCTCTGCTGCGGAAATAATGGATGTGGCTGCAACAACTGCTGTTAAAAAGATTCGCAGAAAGGGCAGAGGTTACTTCCTCTGCCCTTTCTGCCGGTGTTTTTTTGCGGCTTCCTGTTTCTTCTTTTTTTCTTCCAGACACTTCAGATCTATCTCATAAAAAGCATTCCCATCAATCACAAGCCTTTGCTTTTTTTCTGATTCCATAGTTTTCTCCCGAAAATAAATTCTTCCATTTATAATATGAAACTTTTTGTATTTCTGTCATATTCTTTCACGAAGAAACATAGATTTCATGAAAAAGGACATTTTTATGGAACAGGATTTTGTTGCCAGAACTGCACTTGATGAGATGGTAGAAAGTGACCGGAATCAAATGCTGAAAGCCATGATTCCATATTTACCTGCCTCTGGCCAGCAGTTTCTGTCTATGTATGCAAAAACTCAGGAATTGATCAATACCATGACCCTCTTCAAAAATCGCAAAAATTATCCGGATATGCAGGCAGCCAGTCTTTCCATGTCTGATCCGATGGAAATACTTCAGGATATCCGAAGATGCTGCGGTGGTGAAAAACGCAGACAGATCGACCAGATTACAAATCTTATAGCTGTCATGCAAATGATAAAAATTATGAATGAGGAACCGTCAGGAGGTGAAAATCCATGAGTGATGACTGGAAAAACAATCCAAAGCTTTCCCAAATGGATCCGCAGAAACTTTCCATGCTTCAGAATCTGGCTGATCAGGGACTTGGGAAAAATCCTTCTGAACTGATGCCGTTTATTATGGGCGCAGCTTCTCAGGAAAAAAATGCGGGATTAAATTTTAGCTCTGATGAAATCTCTGCGATTATTGAAGTGCTTAAGATAGGAAAAAGTCCCACGGAAATCGCCCGGCTTGACCGTATTGTAAATCTGATGAAAATGATACGCCATTAACAACCCTGTGATCCCGGAACAGCGCCTTTTCTGTTCCGGGAATTTTCTGTCTTATATTCCTTTTCCCATCTGTCTGAATATAATCTGCAAAAATCCGACATATCTATAGATTCTATCGCATAATTCATAGAACATATTCTCTATTTTTGTGATATTTTTTTATCATTTTCACTTCCTTCTTATATCAGTATATGGTATACTTGTCCATGAAATGAATGATATGCAAAATAGGACTTTATGCGTCAAGTGTTTGGCGAATGGGGAGTTGTCGCCAGAACGAAAAGTACGTCTTACGGTATGAAGTCCGCACCCGTTGCAGCAATATAAGAGGATATCTCATATTGTGTAGGGCTTTTTTCGACATACGTTCTATTACAATTGGAGATATCTTTTTTGTGTGCAAAAATAAAAAAGACAGTCTCCGAAAAACGTGATTTTTTTAACAAATGGAGGTTGTTATTTATGGTAGACAAAGCAAAAGTAGAAGAAGCAATCAAACTTCTTCTCGAAGGAATCGGCGAAGATGTGGACAGAGAGGGACTGCAGGGAACTCCGGAGCGTATCGCCCGTATGTGTGAGGAAATTTATGGCGGACTTGACAACGAGGCGGACGAATATCTTCAGAAACAGTTCCATGTAGAAAACAACGAAATGGTCCTGGAAAAAGATATTACCTTTTATTCCATGTGCGAACATCATCTTATGCCGTTTTACGGAAAAGCTCATATCGCATATATCCCAAATGGCAAAGTTACCGGCTTAAGCAAGCTGGCCCGTACCGTTGATGTGTACGCGAGAAGACCTCAGATCCAGGAACGTCTGACTGTGCAGATCGCAGATGCCCTGGAACGTGTTCTCGCTCCAAAAGGAATCATGGTAATGCTGGAGGCGGAGCATACCTGCATGACCATGCGTGGGATCAAAAAGCCGGGAAGCAAAACGGTTACGACTGTCACCAGAGGTGAATTCAAAGAAAATATGGAGCTCCAGAAACAGTTCCTTGCTATGGTTAAGGACTGATGGACAGAGTAAATCAGATCTGGAATCATCCGATCTATCAGAATGAGCTTAATAAGCTTCAGCTTCTGGAGACTGACCGTGAATTCTGCAGACATACACCGGAGCATTTTCTGGATGTGGCACGCCTTGCCTATATCCGGGCACTTGAGGAAAATGCTCCGGTTTCAAAGGAACTGATCTACTGTACTGCCCTTCTTCATGATATCGGACGGGCCAGACAGTATGAAGATGGCACTCCTCATGATGAGGCCGGTGCTGCTATCGCCGGGCAGATCTTAAACGAGCTTGGATTTTCTATGGAAGAAATTGAAGCGATCGTTTCGGCAATACGTGGTCACAGAGCTCAGACGGATCAGACAGTTCTTGGAAAACTGCTCTATACTGCGGACAAAAGATCCAGAAACTGTTTTTCCTGTAAAGCAGAGCCGGAATGTTACTGGTCTCCTGCCAAAAAAAATATGACGATCCAATATTAGGAGGTTTTTTCATGAAAATCGGAAATCGTGAGTTTGATGTAAAAAACAAAACATACATTATGGGTATCTTAAATGTCACACCGGATTCTTTCTCAGATGGCGGAAAATGGAATGATATGGATCATGCCCTGAAACATACGGAAGCTATGATCGCCGAGGGTGCTGATATCCTGGATATTGGCGGAGAGTCAACCCGTCCGGGACATACACCAGTTGGTGCACAGGAAGAGATTGAACGAGTACTCCCTGTTATTGAGGCAGTAAAAAGCCGTTTCGATATCCCGATTTCTGTAGATACATACAAGGGATGTGTTGCAGAAGAATCCCTGAAACATGGAGCAGATCTTATCAATGATATCTGGGGACTGAAATACGACCCGGAAATGGCTCCTGTCATTGCCAGATATAATGCTCCCTGCTGTTTAATGCATAACAAAGATAACACAGAGTATAACAACTTTATTGTAGACATGCTGGCTGAAACCCAGGAATGTGTCAATATCGCCAAACGTGCCGGTATTGCCGATGACAAGATCATTCTTGACCCGGGTGTCGGATTTGGTAAAACATATGAGATGAACCTGATGACCATGGATAATCTGGAGCTTTTCCGGAAGCTGGGATATCCGGTACTTCTTGGTACCTCCAGAAAATCCATGATCGGACTTGCACTTGATCTTCCTGTAGATCAGCGTGTAGAGGGAACCCTTGCCACATCCGTGATCGGTGTTATGAAGGGCTGTGCATTTGTCCGTGTTCATGACATCAAAGAAAATAAACGCGTCATCCAGATGACAGAAGCTATTCTGGGACGCTAGGAGGAACTGATGGATAAAATCGAAATCAGAGATCTTGAGATTTTTGCAAACCATGGTGTATTTCCGGAAGAAACAGCTCTCGGACAGAAATTTGTTGTTTCTGCTGTTATGTATACAGAGACACGTCCGGCAGGGCTGGCAGATGATCTTTCTGCTTCCATCAATTATGGGGAAGTCAGTCATATGATCACCGATTTTCTTCAGAAAAACACTTACAAACTTCTGGAGGCTGCTGTGGAGAATCTGGCAGAGCTGCTGCTGCTTTCTCTTCCGCTTCTTAAAAAGATCACCCTTCGTATTGAAAAGCCCTGGGCTCCGGTAGGCCTTCCACTGAAAACCGTTGCTGTGGAAATTACCCGAGGCTGGCATACAGCTTATGTTGCTTTTGGTTCCAATATGGGGGATAAGAAGAAATACCTGGACAATGCGATCCAGGGGCTTCGGGATATGAAAGAGATCGTTGTTGAGAAAGTTTCGGAGTATCTTGTGACAGAGCCTTATGGCGGTGTGGAGCAGGATGAATTTCTCAATGGAGCTTTAAGAGTCCGGACTTTGCTTTGTCCGGATGAGCTTCTTGACAGGCTGCATGTGCTGGAGCAGGCTGCTGATCGGAAGCGGATCATACATTGGGGGCCACGGACACTGGATCTGGATATCTTGTTTTATGATAATGAGATCATTGATACGGAGGTATTGCATGTGCCTCATATTGATATGGAGAATCGGGATTTTGTGTTGAAGCCTATGGTGGAGATTGCACCGTATTTGCGGCATCCGGTGTTGAATTTAACAATGGAGCAGTTGTTAAAAAAGCTGCTTGAAAATGCATAATAATCTAATTTTATTGCAATTTGGAAGTTGTGAAAAGCGTGGGGGAAGGGAAGCATTCGTAGTTGCGAAGGCCATTTCCCTTCCCCACACCCCTTCCCTCCGGCCACGCTTAGAACATTTTGGCTGTGTGACTTTATTTAATTATAAATAAAAAAAGATGACAAGCCCGATACAGATGTCTTGGCTACAATCTGTATCGGGCTTGTTTTGTTTGAGTGTAAGTTATTGAATAAAATCCTTAATTCTTTATTTCTGGTTTACCAGATCGAATTCGTCGGTGATCTCTTTGGATGGGGCTTTGGTGAGGAGGCTGACGATGATGTTTGCTGCGATGGCTACCATGAAGGCGGGGAGGAGTTCGTAGATTCCCCAGGCGCCGCCGAGTTTGCTGATTCCGTATTTCCAGATGAATACCATGGAACCGCCGCAGATCATTCCTGCCAGGGCTCCCTGCCAGTTGGAGCGTCTCCAGAATAATGCCAGGAGGACTACAGGGCCGAATACGGCTCCGAAACCTGCCCAGGCGAAGGATACGATGGTGAAGACGGAACTGTTCGGGTCACGGGCGATGAACATAGCTACTACTGCGATCAGAAGAAGTGTGATCTTATCCGCTACCATGCTTTCTTTTTTGGTTTCTTTATCCTTCAGGATGCTTCCGAGAAGGTCGGAAGAAACTGCTGAAGATGCTGCCAGAAGCTGGGAATCTGCAGTTGACATGGTAGATGCCAGGATTCCTGCGAGGATAAGTCCTGCAAGGATCGCTGCGATCACACCGTGCTGGCTGAGAAGATTTGCAATCTGAACGATGATGGTCTCAGATGCGGAACCTTCCAGAAGATCAAACTCTCCTGCTGCTGTCATTCCAAGTCCTACCACACCGATCAGTACTGCTACTGCCAGTGAGATCACTACCCATGTAGTTGCCACTCTTCTGGAAAGTGTAAGTTTCTCTTCATCTTCAATCGCCATGAAACGAAGAAGAATATGTGGCATTCCGAAATATCCAAGTCCCCATG
Organism: Ruminococcus sp. AM36-2AA; assembly: GCF_003461955.1. Taxonomy (GTDB): domain Bacteria; phylum Bacillota; class Clostridia; order Lachnospirales; family Lachnospiraceae; genus Blautia_A. The sequence continues at coordinate 39,828 of NZ_QTYB01000010.1, forward strand.
CAAGCATGGAAATAATGTTAAGCAGTGGATATGCCTGTTCTGTTCCGGTTGTGGGATCATATGTAGTAAACATAGTCAGATATCCCGGCAGGGATCTTGCATGGTCTGCAACTGCCTCAATACCACCGGCAGTGCTGATCCCGAATACGAATACGATCACAAGTGCGATGGACATGATGATACTCTGGATAAAGTCTGTAGTAGATGCTGCCAGGAATCCTCCCAGTGTAGTATAGCCAACGATAACCAATGCACTGATAATCATAGCCGGCAGATATTTTACGCCAAAGAGACTTGCAAAAAGTTTACCACAGGCTGCAAATCCGGAAGCTGTATACGGAATAAAAAAGATTACGATAAAAATCGCTCCGATGGACTGCAGAATCTTCTTCTCATCTCTGTAACGGTTACTGAAAAAGGATGGCAGTGTAATGGAGTTTCCTGCCACATGTGTGTAGCGGCGGATTCTTTTTGCCACGATCCTCCAGTTTACGTATGTTCCGATGGCAAGGCCAATGGCTGTCCAGCCTGCGTCTGCAATACCGGTAAGATAAGCAAGTCCCGGTAATCCCATCAGAAGCCAGCTGCTCATGTCAGAAGCCTCTGCACTCATGGCTGTTACCAGAGGTCCAAGTTTTCTTCCTCCCAGATAGAAATCAGAACTGTCATTGTTGTTCTTGGAACACAGATAACCCACAAAGATCATTGCACCCAGGTAGACGATAATGGCTGCCATTATACAAATATGTGCTGTTGTCAAGAATAGTTCTCTCCCTTCATTTATCTATGTATGTTTTCACATATTTATAGATTTTATTATATTAACTTAAGAAAGTAAAGAGGATTTTCCATTTTTTTGAATAAAAATGTCTTTTATACGAAGAAAAAGGGCTGAACCCATAAGACAGCCCAGCTCTTTTCCAAAATTTCTGTTTAGTTTTCCTCAATACGCTTCTGCACATCTTCCACTGTGTACGCTTCTGTCAGTGCTTTCAGATCATCCGGTGTGGTATCTGTACTGTAAGCTTTGATAACTTTCATCAGATCCGCACAGCTGTATGCATTTTCGTAAATATCCTGTGTATATCCGTAAAGCTCATTGAAGGTATCTTTATCGGATGCGCTCCAGAATCCCTGATACAGACGAACAGTATTGCTATCTGCATCATCGGTGTTTGCCTCCGGATGACCGGACATTGCATTGTACAGGATCGCAAATGCAGGACCGCCCATGGATGCATATTTTCCTGCAATGTAATCAATCTTCGGATTACCAAAAGAATCGTTATCATTGATCTCATCATGATTTTCCATGGAGAAGCAGTCAACAGCTCCGACCTTGATATTGGAGCCCTGCTCTTCTTCCTTGGAAGTAATCGTCTTCATGATCTCATCTACATTGAAGGTACAGAGAACTGCATCATAATTTCTATCTACAAAAGCATGTTTCAGGTTATTGATTCCTTTCGGATCTGTCATATATCCAGGGCAGATGGTAATGCTGACATCATCCTTTCCTGCATCTACAACCGTTGTTTTCTCAGATGACGCAAGTTTTTCAACATCCTCCGAATAAGTCAGTCCTTCTTTTTCAGCCAGTCCTTCCAGAACACCAATGGTTCTCTGAAGGTGCATGTAGTTTCCTGCGGAAGAACCACCGGTCAGCACAATATAACTGCTGGTATCTGCATCTGCAAAATAATCTGCCATATTGTAGCCGGCTTCATAATCTGCCTTTGCATCCGGTCCTACACTTCCAAGAAAATACGGGCTGGTTTTTACCTTGTCATAATCTTCATCGCTGATACTTCCGGAACCAAGAACATAATACATTTCTTCTTCATCACAGGCTTCTACAATCTTCTGAATATCCTGTCCATAAAAAGAAATGATTCCGCTTACGCCCTGCAGCTTCATTGCGCGGATAAAATTGATCTCGTCCTCTGCAGAATTAATGCTGCCTGAAAAATAGAACTTTACCGGAAATCCCTGCTGGATATATTCTCTGTAATAGTTCATAAACATGTTCATTTCCGGGCTGTTCTGATTATATACTACAACACCTATTGTATATTGAACATCTCTGTCTTCCACAGCAGCGGAAACTTTTTTCCCGCCAACTGCAAAAACGGCAAGCAACAACAGCAGAATGCCCATTACTTTAAAGTTTTTTAATGTCATACTGTTTTTTGCCTTTCTTTATTTCTCAGTTACATAATGGCAGGCTACTTCATGTCCGGACTCTACCTCTGTAAGCACCGGACGGATCGTCTTACATTTCTCCATGCAGTGCTCACAGCGATTCTGGAACGGGCAGCCATGAGGAACATCCAGAGGGCTTGGAGCCTCACTTTCAATACTCTCGATCTTTTTGTTCTGATCCATATGAATGGAAAACTGAGTGCCAAGAAGAGCCTGTGTATATGGATGAAGAGATTTTTCTGCAACATCCTCTCCTGGAATTACCTCCACGATATTTCCAAGATACATTACCGCGATCTGATGAGCAAAAGAACGGATCAGCGCCAGGTCATGGCAGATAAAGAGCATGCTGATGTTTTTCTCCTTCTGGAGACGTATCAGCAGCTGGATCACGGACTCCTGTACAGAAACGTCAAGTGCAGAAGTCGCCTCATCACACACCAGGATCTCCGGTTCCAGGGAAAGTGCACGTGCAATACTGATACGCTGTCTCTGACCACCACTCATGTTATGAGGATAGCGGTCTACAAAATCTCCGGGAAGTTCTACCATTTTCAGAAGTTCTCTGGCTTTGGCTTCTTTTTCGCTTCTTTTCAGTTTCCCGTAATTGATCAGCGGCTCTGTAAGAATATCCACGATCTTCATTTTCGGGTCAAAAGATGCCAGTGGATCCTGGAATACCATCTGCATATTCTGACGGTTCAGCCAGGTTTCTTTTTTGGAAAGATTGGAGAGATTTTTTCCATGATAAAGGATCTCGCCACTGGTCGGCTTGTCAAGAGAGATGACCATACGGACAAAGGTGGATTTACCACAGCCACTCTCTCCTACGATTCCCAGAGTCTTTCCTTTATAAACATTCAAGTTCACATCATTGCAGGCTGTCAATGTTCTGCCACCGGAAGCCGGGAACTGTTTTACGATATGTTTTGCACTGAGCACGATATCGGATTCCTTAAACATAACGCTGTCCCTCCATTTCCGGCACTGCAGCCAGCAGTTTCTTTGTATAGTCACTGGTCGGATGATTCATGACTTCATCACGTGTTCCCTGATCCACAACTTTTCCGTGCTGCATAACAACCAGCTGATCGGCCATATAAGCCGCTACACCAATGTTATGGGTAACGATGATGATGCCGGTTCCGAAATCATCACGGAGCTCCATCATCTGGCGTACGATCTGTGCCTGCGTGGTTACATCCAGGGCACTGGTCGGCTCATCTGCAAGAAGCAGTTCCGGGTTAAAAGTCATAGCCATGGCAATACCAACTCGCTGGCGCATACCACCGGAAAGCTGGTGAGGATAACTTTTCATGATATTTTCCGCGTCTGGAAGACGCATTTTCTGAAGCATGGAGCAGCCTTTTTTCCATGCTTCTGCTTTGGATACGTCAGTATGTGTACAAATATACTCCACATACTGGCTTCCGATCTTGCGGATCGGATTCAGGGTTCCACCACAATCCTGAAAAATCATGGAAATGCGGGTACCTCTTAAATTTCTCCATTCATCCTTGGTATTGGAAAGCAGGGAATGTCCGTTGAACTGAATATCACCGGCACTGACCCGGCCACCCCCGGCAAGAGCGCCGAGGACAGCACGGATCACGGTTGTTTTTCCACTTCCACTCTCTCCTACAACACTGATGATCTCACCCTTCTTCATGGAAAGATTGAAATGCTCAATGGTAGGTGCCTGCTTTCCGTACTGAACAGAAAGATCCTTGATTTCAAGCATAAATAAACGCTCCTTTACTCGGCAAGAGTGATATCCTTTGTCAGCCAGTAGTAATCCATCGGATACATCTTAACTCCAGTTACTTTCTTATTGGAGAAGAGATAAGTTGTCTCATAACCGAAGAATACAGTTGCTGCATCATCCATAATATCCTGCTGGATGTCGATGATCAGATCTTTTCTTGCATCCTCATCGAATGTCTGAGCAAGCTCATCAAGAAGCTTATCTACATCCGGATTGTTGTATCCTGCAGTATTGTTTGCGGAAGAGCTGTACCAGTTCTCTCTTAAGTAGTTCTCCGGATCACCTGTGTTGGCAACCAGTACATTCCAGATCAGAAGGTCATACTGACCGGAATCTCTCATGTCAAGAAGTGTCTCATAACTTACAGTATTCAGGTTTACATTGATACCGATCTCTTTCAGGCTGGCCTGTGCTGCCTGTGCGTATACACCAAGCTCTGCACGGCTTGTGTAAATAACGAAATCAAGAACAAGCGGATCTCCGTCCGGAGTCTCTACAAATCCGTCACCGTCAACATCTTTGTATCCAGCTTCCTCAAGAATCTTCTTTGCGCCATCCGGATCGTAAGCATTCTCATCTTTCAGATCATCAAATCCAAAGTCAAGTGTTGGCGGAACCGGTGCTTTACCAGCTGTTGCACCACCCTCAAGAAGAGTGTTACAGTATGTCTCTTTGTCAAGTCCGCGGAGAAGTGCCTGACGAAGTGCCTTGTCGCTGAGTGCATGATCCTCGTTCTGGTTCATGAACGCATAGGTGGAACGAAGAGACTGAAGTTCCTGAATATCATAGTTGTCATTTCCCTCGAACTCAACCAGGTTCTCTGTTTTCAGGTTGTAAGCGATATCGATCTCACCTGTCTGAAGAGCCATGGAACGTGTTGTCTGGTCATCCACACATTTCAGTGTAACTTTGTCAAGGGGAACTTCGCCATCCCAGTAGTTCTCATTCTTTACTACAACACAGGAGTCTGTCGGGCTGAAAGACTCTACTGCGTAAGGTCCTGTACAGATCGGTCCTTCCATTGCAAATGTGGAATCATCGACATTTGTATCAACAATGAGGAACAGCGGGTCTGCAAGGCAGCCAGCCATGTTTGCGTTAGCTCTGTTCAGGTGGAAAATCAAGTTCTGTCCGTCAACTTCGATGTTATCAAGATCAAAGAACTCCGGAACTCGGTCGCTCTTCTCGGCAGTACGCTCGATGGAAGCTTTTACCATCTCCGGTGTCATGTCATCACCGTTGGAGAATTTTACGCCCTCACGGATCTTGAATGTCCATGTTTTTCCATCTTCGCTGTTATCCCACTCTTCTGCAAGACATGGAACGATCTCACCGTGCTCATCGAATTTTGTAAGGCACTCACCGATCGCATAACGGGATACAACCCAGCTGAAATACTGCTCTGTCGGCTCCAGTGTATCTGCAAAGCTTGTTACTCCGATGGTGATCTCCTTATCACTTTTTTTGTCACCTTTTGCCTGAGCCACTGTTGTCATGGAAAAAGTCATCATGCATGCAAGTGTAGCAGCCAGCACTTTTTTAACTACGTTATTTCTCATTTCATCCTCCTAAAGATAAATAATACTGATCATATGGTGTTGGTTTGTTACAGAGTTGTTTTATTGATCCTGGCGCGGATCCAGTACATCACGGATGCTGTCTCCAAGCATGTTGAAAACAACAACACAGATCACGATAGCGATACCAGGGTAGATCATAAGCCATGGCGCTTTTGCCATGTAGGTCCTTCCTTCATTCAGCATCAGTCCCCATTCCGGTGTCGGCGCGGTTGCACCAAATCCCAGGAATGAAAGGGAAGCCAGTTCCAGCATCATGGTTCCGATATCTGCCGCTGCAGTTACCACCATCTGGGTTACCATGTTGGGAAGAACGTGTACAAGAAGAATTTTCCAGGTCTTTGTTCCGTTTACCACAGCTGCCTCTATGTAAAGACTCTTCTTGACTTTCAAAACCATACTTCTTGCAAGGCGGGCATATTTTGTCCAGCTTACAGCCGCAATGGAGATAACGGCATTGACCAGATTCGGTCCGAGCATACCGGCAATGGCAATGGCCAGAACAAGGCCGGGGAATGAGATCATCATATCCGCGATACGCATGATCACTGCATCCACAACACCACCGAAATATCCGGCGATAACTCCTAAAAATGTACCGATCACAAAGATCACCGCAACCAGACATAAGGTCATGATCAGAGAGGTTCTTGTTCCGAAGATAACACGGGAAAGAAGATCTCGTCCAAGCTTATCCGTTCCGAACGGATGAGCGGAGCTTGGCTCCTGCAGTGATTCGGTCATAACTGCATCCAACGGATCATATGGAGAAAGCTGCGGTGCAAAGATCGCAACACCGATCACCACGAGACCCAGAATAAAGAAAAGAGTGAACTGTTTATTTTCTTTGAATGTTCGTAATACCTTTTTCAATTATCTATCCTCCTTAAGTCTTGGATCGAGATAAGTATAGGACAGATCCACAAGCAGGTTGATGCACATGTACAGGATCGCGATCCAGAGTACATAGCCCTGTACAAGAGGATAGTCACGACAGGAAATTGCCTTTACTGCCATATTTCCCATTCCAGGCCAGTTGTAAATGATCTCTACAACTGCAGTACCTCCCAGAAGACTTCCAAGGGAAAGCCCCAGCAGTGTTACCAGCGGAAGCATTACATTAGGAAGAACGTGTTTCCAGAGAATGACGCTTTCCTTGATCCCACGCATTCTTGCACCTGTGACATAATCCTGGTGAAGTTCCTCCAGTACTGCACTTCTTACCTGTCTGGTATACTTTGCAGACATGGCAAGTGCAAGTGTCAGCGCCGGAAGGATCATGGATTTAAAATCTGTACTGCCTCCGGCAACATTGATCCAGCGAAGCTGAACACCAAAGATGCTGAGAAGGATCAGGCCCAGCCAGAAGCTTGGAACAGATACTCCCACAAAGGTAATTCCTCTTACAAAATAATCCGGGAATTTGTTCTGATATACAGCGGCCAGTATTCCAAGCGGTATGGAAATAATGACCATCATCAGAAGTGCCAGCAACGACATCCTCAGCGTCGGCCAGAAACAGGATACCAGTTTATCCGTTACCGGCATTTTGAAAGAATAGGACTGTCCCATATCTCCTGTTACAACACCTTTCAGCCAGGAACCATACTGCACAAGAAATGGCTGGTCAAGGCCGAGATCATGTCTTGTCTGTTCCAGAAGTTCCGGTGTTGGAAGATTACCACACTCTGTCAACATGATCTCCGCAGGATCACCAGGTGACAGGTAGGTCAGTCCAAATGTGAAAAAGCTGATTCCAAATAATACAATGATAATCTGGAGAAATCTTTTTCCTACTTGTTTCTTTGTCACGTTTTACTCCTTTCCTCATTTGATGTGATTTTTAGCATAGCCGTTTCAACTTATATAAGATAATAATAACTATAATGGGATTCTTTATATGCAGAAAATGCATGGAATTTTAGAAATACGCACGAAAAAAGCCCGTGACGAAATACGGGCACACACAAAAAAACTTGCTTCCTATCTTCCGTAAGAATCATCTTAAAACAATTACAAGCAGGTCTCCTGACTCAGGCTCCTCACCCTCAGACACCTTCCCGGCCCTATTTCTCACGCACCCGGCCAGTGGTATTTTATCTGAGGATTCCCCATTACAGTGACGGGATCGTACCGGATTTACACCGGTTTCCCTATTAATCCTCTCGGAACTTGCAACGACTGATGTAAAAATCAGCAAATGCTGTTAAATTACGGATTTATTATATGATAAATCTATTGCTGTTGTCCATAGAAAAATGTTGTATTTTTAGAATATTTATCAATTTTGTCAAAGCTGTTTGAATTGTACATATACCCCGTTAGGTATTTAACAACTGAGTTTATCCGATTTGTCAAAAAAATACGGATTTTACGCGTTTGTTTTTACAAATAGAACAACAAACGGTAAAATCCGGTTTTCTTATCGTTTCTATAGGAATTGAATAAAACAATTTTTGGTGGAAAAGCTCTGCGAATATCAGGTCAGCGTCTCTGTGATCGCTGCATAGGCGATCATCGGTCCGTCCTCAATAATATTCAGGCTGGCTGTCTGATAAAGTACAACTCCATTTTCTGTTGCAATGGATGTATAAAGCAGGTTTCCGTAGTAATCTCTCAGTTCACCCAGGTCTTCTCCTTTAAAGAAGTACTCTCCAGGCTTTTTGGATGGATACCAGCATCCGGTATATGGTGCATATTCATATACCACATTTTCCAGAAGCATCTGACGGTAATGTTTCAGTCCGTGACATTTCTTCCCCTGAAGATGAAACACAAGATGACGGACGTCTCTTTTGTCCTGTTCCACTTCCTCCCAGGTCCAGTAACTGTGTCCGCCCCTCTCGATGAGAATGCTTGGAATTCCAAGAGAAGAAGCATAATTATAGGCACCACCTGTAGCAGTTGTAGAGCGGACCACATATTTGACACCGATATGTCTTGCCATATGTAAGGACTTCTCTGCCGTCTCTTCATCTACAACCCCTACATAATAAACATATGGATGAAGCTGCTCATATCCGTCTCCGCTGTGCAGATCAATATAATAATCCGTTATGGAAAAAAGTTTCGTCACCATGGTATAGGCAATGCGGTCTGCAGCTGTCCCCTCAGGATCTCCCGGGAAAACACGGTTCAGATTCTTACCATCTTCATAGACCATACTCATGGTACGATGTTCAAATCCACTGACATTGACCAGCGGAATGATGATCACATTTCCCTTCAGTTCCTCCGGCTGAAATTCTTTCGCAAGTTCCATCGCCGCCTGTATTCCTACATACTCGGCGCTGTGTACTCCTGCTGTGATCAGGATCGTCGGTCCGTCTTCCACCCCGCAGATCACAGTCGCCGGCATCGCCATGCCGCATCCTGTGATCTCAATCTTACCTTGTGCTTTTTCTCCTTTTTCGATCACCCAGTCATCAATTTTGATCATTGGCTGTTTCCCTTTCCCTTTTTCTTATATTTCCGCACTTTGTTCCGATAAGTATACCATGCCTAACCAAAATTGTATATGTCTTTTTTTTAATTCTATCTTTTTGCCAGTTCTCTGGTGATCTCTTCCCAGCTGACACCTTTTTCCACCATCAGTACCATCATGTGATAGAGAAAATCTGAGATCTCATACTTGATCTCTTCTTTATCCGGATTTTTGGCGGCAATGACGATCTCTGTACATTCTTCACCGACTTTTTTCAGGATCTTGTCAATTCCCTTATCAAAAAGATAATTGGTATAGGAACCTTCCTTCGGATTCGCTTTCCGGTCTGTGATCACATCGTACACATTCTGGAATACGTGGAGTGGATTGGTATCATCGTACTCTTTCTTCATCAGTGGTTTGAAGAAACAGGTACGGTTTCCTGTATGGCAGGCAGCCCCCACCTGATCCACCTTGGCAAGGATCGTATCATTGTCACAGTCAATGGTAAGGGATTTTACATACTGTACATGTCCGGATGTCAGGCCTTTTGTCCAGAGTTCATTCCGGCTGCGGCTCCAGTATGTCATTTTTCCCAGTTTCAGTGTAGTATCAAAAGCCAGTTCATTCATATAGGCCAGCATCAGCACTTCATCTGTCCGGTAATCCTGGACAATAACTGGAACCATTCCATCACTGTTTAATTTAAAATCGGACCATGCAATATTGCTTTTATAGGTATTCACCGGAATTCCGGCTTTTTCGCAGGTCTCTTTTAATGTATGCAGATCATTTTCAAGGCTGCTCACATAAGCACCGCAAAGTCCGGACACGGCGGTTTCCCCTAAAAGCTCCAGAACTTTTTCCTGACTGCTTTCGTCCGTGTGGAGAACAATGGAAATCTGCGAAATCTGTGCGATTTCATTTTCCACTGTATCCAGAGCCAGAACACTGTCTGCATAAGTTTCGATCAGCTCCTGATTTTCTGTAAATTCCTTCAGATCAGAAATACTGATCATCATACGTTCTTTTCCAAAACGTCTGGATACTTCCTCAAGAAGCTCAATATTACTTTTCTTTGAAAAATTTAATACAACCTTGGCACAGCCTGCATAGATCAGTTTTTTTACGTCTTCCATACGTTTGATGTTTCCTGCTGCGATCACCGGGATCTCGGATGCCTGGCAGATATCCCGGATCTTTCCGATCGCACGGTCATGCTCAGCATCTGTGGAAGAAAAGTCAAACACCAGAAGCTCATCTGCTCCATTGTCGCCGTAAAATTTTGCAAGTGTCTCTACATTTCCATCTCCGAAAAGATTTCTCTGTCCAAATCCTGTTACTGCCTTTTCTGCCTGAAGATAAAGGCATGGGATCAACTGTTTGTTCATAAGTAGTCTCCTTTATGTATCAGAGGCTTCCCTTGGTAGAAAGCACGTCTGTGATCCGGGAATCGTACTGTGTTGCCGCATCAAGGGCTTTGGCAAAGCTCTTAAACATAGCCTCTGCCACATGATGGCTGTTTCCGCCGGAAAGAACTTTGATGTGAAAATTCATTGCTGCGGAATAAGACACTGCATAAAAGAATTCCTTCACCATCTCGGTTGCCATATCTCCTATTTTCTCCGTGGAAAACTCCGCATCCCATCCAAGATAAGGTCTTCCGGAAAGATCCACTGCACAGAGCACCAGAACTTCATCCATGGGAAGAATACAGCTGCCATAACGTTTGATTCCTTTTTTGTCCCCAACTGCCTCACGGATCGCATTTCCAAGGACAATACCTGTATCTTCAATAGTATGATGATCATCCACATTCAGGTCACCGTGTACTCTCAAAGTAAGATCATACAGTCCATGACGCGTAAAGCCGTCCAGCATATGATCAAAAAAGCCAATACCTGTATCAATATCGGAACTTCCTGTTCCGTCAATATTCAGCTGCAGACGGATCTGTGTTTCTTTTGTGTTTCTTTCGATCAGTGCTTCTCTTGCCATTATTCGTTCTCCTTATCCTCTTCCTCAAAACGGACCGCAATGGAGTTTGCGTGTGCAGTCAGCTGTTCCGATGTGGCAAACTGGATAATGTCCTTGTGGATCTTCCGGAGTGCTTCTCTGGAATAATACACAATGCTGGATTTCTTAATAAAATCATCTACAGAAAGTGCGGAGAAAAATTTCGCAGTTCCGTTGGTAGGAAGTACATGGTTCGGTCCTGCAAAATAATCTCCAAGAGGCTCAGAGCTGTGCTCTCCGATAAAGATCGCACCTGCATTTCGTACTTTCATCATATCTTCGAAAGGATTCTTTGTAACGATCTCCATATGCTCGGAAGCAATTTCATTGGCTGCCTCAATGGCCTCATCCATATCTTCTGCGATCAGGATATATCCAAAATTCTCCAGAGATTTCTCGATAATAGCTTTTCTGGAAAGTTTTTCAACAAAACCTTTTACCTCTGCGTCAACCTTATCTGCAAATTCTTCATTTGTTGTGATCAGGATCGCGGACGCCATCTCATCATGCTCTGCCTGAGAAAGAAGATCTGCCGCGATATAACGTGGATTTGCAGTCTCATCTGCAAGAACAAGGATCTCGCTTGGTCCGGCAATGGAGTCAATGCTGACATAACCATAAACTGCTTTTTTTGCAAGGGCAACAAAAATATTTCCAGGTCCTACGATCTTGTCCACTTTCGGGATACTCTCAGTTCCGTATGCAAGAGCTCCGATAGCCTGGGCACCGCCCACTTTATAAATTTCATCTGCACCGGCCTCATTGGCAGCAACCAGTGTGCTTGGATTCACCTTTCCGTCTTTTCCCGGAGGGGTTGTCATTACAATACGGTCCACACCTGCTACTTTGGCAGGAACGATATTCATCAGTACAGAAGATGGATATACAGCTTTTCCGCCTGGAACATAAACACCTACACGGTTCAGTGCAGTTACTTTCTGGCCAAGCATAGTACCGTCTGTCGTACTTGTGAACCAGCTGTTCTGAAGCTGCTTTTCATGATAGCTGCGGATATTTACCAGCGCTTTTTTGATCACATCAATCAGAGACGGATCTACCAGCTTATAAGCTTCCTCGATCTCCTCCGGTGTAACACGGATCGTCTCCTTTGTCACTTCAACTTTATCAAATTCTCTGGTAAAAGCAAACAGCGCTTCATCTCCCTCTGCCTTTACTTTTGCGAGGATATCTGCTACTGCATCCTCATATTTGCCATAATTATTAGGACTTCTTTTTAAGAGAGTTTCCAGAATATCTTTTGTAGATTCCTTGGTGAGTTTTACCTTACGCATAATAACTTCTGCCTTCTTTCTGTATTTATTCACAATCCGTTCCACTACATGCTCATAAGCAAATAAACAGCTTCACAGCTTATTTGACAACGTTTCGAAGTTCTGTGATCAGTTTACGGATCCTTTCATCTTCCATTTTCATGCTGACCTGGTTGACTACCATACGGGCAGACAGCGGGCAGACTTCCTCCAACACCTTCAGACCATTCTCGCGAAGGGTACTTCCTGTTTCCACGATATCCACGATGACTTCGGAAAGACCTACGATCGGTGCAAGCTCAATGGAACCATTCAGTTTGATGATCTCCACAGTCTGGTGTTTTTTATTATAGAAGTAATCCTTTGCTATGTTCGGGTATTTGGTAGCAACACGGATCAGCTGGTTGTTATTTAAAACTTCTCTGGCGCTTTCCGGGCCACATACGCACATGCGGCATGCTCCGAATCCCAGATCCATAACTTCGTAAAGTTTTCTTCCCTCTTCCAGAATGGTATCCTTACCTACGATACCAATATCTGCGGCACCGTACTCTACATAAGTCGGCACATCCGGGCCTTTCGCAAGGAAAAACCTGAGTTTCAGTTCCTCATTGGTAAAGATCAGTTTACGGGAATCCTTGTCACGCATCTCCTCACATGTAATACCGATCTTTTCAAACATATCCAGTGTTTTGTTGGCCAGACGCCCTTTTGTGAGGGCAAATGTAAGATATCTCATTATTCCTGCTCCTCCTTTTTCGGGCATAATGCCACTTTTTTACCTTCTCCTCGAAGTGTAATTGCTTCCTGGATCGCTTTTTTCAGCTCTCCCGGAGCATAGGTGATCACAACGGTCTTATCACCGGATGGAACGGTCAGTTTCTGTCTGGAAAGAGCAAGCATCAGGTTATCAACCACAATGGCAAATCCGATGGAAGAAGCCGGTTTTCCGAAATGTTTCATCAGCTCGTTATAACGTCCACCTTTGATCAGTGGTTCGCCGGTTCCATATGTATAAGCCTGGAAAATGATTCCTGTATAATAACGGAATTTACTGAGCATTCCAAAATCAAAAGCAATGTATTTCTCACAGCCATATACTTTCAGGATCTCGTAGATCTCTTCCAGACGTTTTACTGCGAAAAGTGCCTCCGGATTGGAGGTAAGTTTTTTTGCTTTTTCCAGAACTTCCACGGAACCGAACATCTGCGGCAGTTCCGCAAAAGCTTCGGAAAGGCTCTCGCTTAAATTCTGTCCCTTCAGAAGTTCTTCCACACCAAAATAATTCTTCTGGGAGATCAGTTCACGAAGATGTTCTTCCATCTCCGGTTCCAGATCTGCTTCTGCAAGCAGGGATTTATAATAATCTACCTGACCCACACTAACCTGGAATTCTGTAAGTCCTGCTGCTTTCAGGCACTCTACTGTCATGGCAAGGATCTCCGCATCTGCTGCTGCGGAATCATCTCCCATATGCTCCACACCCATCTGGGTATTTTCTTTCATCTGTCCTCTGTAACTGGAATTGTTGATAAATGTATTTCCTGTATAACAAAGTCTTACCGGTCCCTTTTCCGGATCAAAATATGTAGCACACGCTCTGGAAACCGATGGTGTGAAGTCAGGCCTTAGAACAAGGGTATTTCCCTCTCTGTCAAAAAATTTATAAAGATCTTTGGATGGGATTGTTCCCACTTCATTACTGAACACTTCAAAGTATTCAAATCCCGGTGTTTCTATATCTTCATATCCATATCTTGAAAACACCTGGTGGAGCTCCCTCTGGAGCCGTTTTTTGCGGCTGCATTCCTCTCCATAAATGTCCCGCACACCTTCAGGTGTATGAAAAATACGCTGCATGTTCATTTCCTCCGTAACACTTTTTGAATTTTCTGCGTTTCGCTTTAGTTCGCTACCATGCTACCACAGAAAACTTAAATTTGATTATATAGGAAACTTTTCCAAAAGTCAATCCCGTAATTGCAGATCTTTCTGGATCCCCTCCAGATAAGGAACCAGAAATCCGCTTTTTGCCGGAAGATAAAATTCCTCGTCCAATTCTTCCCGGCGGAAACTTTTTCGTCCGCCCTCTTCCATCCGTTTCCAGAATTCTTTCAGTTTGCGTAAAGTAAGATAATAAAAAACATTATCTGCGCTGAAATAGATCAGAAAAAAAGAAATCCCCTTCTGCTTCTCAAACTCCTCCATAAAAGCTACCTGATGAGGATGAATGTTTGCAAGGGGAAAGGTCTTTACACAGCATTCTTTGGCATCGAAGCAGACAGGAATTCCCTGCACTGCTCCGATATAATCTACAGTACTTTTCTGTTCAAAATATGCCAGTGTGATATGTCTTGTATTCTTGTCCATTTTTACCGGCGTGATGGGAGTTGGAATTTTCTGGATCAGAGCCAGTCCTTTTTCGCGGTACTGCTCATTGGTACGATTGACAAGTTCCTCCAAAGTGGAGCCTCGAAGCCCTCTGCTGTTCCACGTTGCCATAAAATAAAACCCTTCTTTAATTCAAAAGCTTGATGGACGGGAAATAACGGATCTCCGCTTTTCCAACAATCTGATCGAAACGCACAAAAGTATTGGTCCAGTATCTGGAATCCTTTGAATTGTTTCGGTTATCGCCCATCATAAAGTAACAATTCTCCGGTACTTCATAAGGGCCGAAACTTCCAAGCGGTGTCTCCGGTACATAGGAATCTTCCAGTGGCGTTTCCGAATCATTGATATAAACTTTACCATCTATAATCTCAACTTTGTCTCCCGGAAGTCCGATAATACGTTTGATAAACAGCTGGGATTCGTCATCCGGATACTTAAAGATCACAATATCAAAACGCTCCGGATCTTTCCATTTCTTGGATATTTCATTTCCAAATACATTCATATTAAAACCATACGCCAGGCGAAAACCAAAGATCCGGTCACCGGTCATGATGGTATTTTCCATGGATTCCGACGGAATCTTTGCATTGATCAGTACCACATTGTTGATAACAAGGACCACCACTACCACAATGATGATCATTTTTACATAATCCCACACTTCATTCCAGATTTTCATAATAAATTTCCTCCAACTGCTCCTCTTTTAATGTTCTGAGAAAGATTTCCGGTATCGGCGCTGTGAAGGTCTTTCCGGAAAGATAAGAAAGTGTTCCTGTAAGAACCGGAAACTCCATGCAGAAAGAATGCAGAAGCTGTCCTTTCAGATTGCTTTCATTTTTTCCGTACTTTGGATCACCCACGATCGAATGCCCTTCTGATGCAAGATGTGCACGGATCTGATGTGCACGTCCTGTGATCAGTTCTACCTTAAGAAGAGTCCGTTTTCCATTGTTACCAAGCGGAAAATATCGGGTCTCCACAGGAAGAGTATTCTCTTTCTCCTGTTTGTATATTGTTACTTTATTATTTTTTTTATCTTTGGAAAGATATCCTTTGATATATTTTTCCTGTTCCAGTACACCCTCCACAAGACACAGATAATACTTATGGAGATTTCTGGATTTAAACATTTCCGAGAGTTCCTGAAGACCGGCAAGACTTTTTCCGGCTGCGATCAGCCCGGTAGTGTTGCGATCCAGACGGTTACACACAGATGGCCGAAAAGTTCTTAAATCCTCCTCTGTAAGGCTTCCAGTTTCCAGAAGATACCCGGTCAGATATTCCACCAGTGACGGAGTGCCATCATCTCCGGGCTGGGAAAGCATCCCTGACGGTTTGTTGATCAGAAGGATATTCTCATCTTCATAAATAATGTCCAGTTTATGATATGCCCTGGGAGCTTTATCGGTACCGCTGAATTTCTCGAAAGTTTCATCACTTAAAAATAACTTCACATGATCACCAGAAAGCAGTTTCTCATTTCCGTTTGCTTTTTTTCCGTTAAGTGTAATATTTTTTTTACGCATCATTTTGTAAAAAAAACTTTTTGGCGCTTCTTTAAGAAGCTTGGCCAGATATTTGTCAAAGCGTTGTCCGGCCTCATTTTCATTAATGATAAATTCTTTCATTATAACAGTGCTCCTACAGACAGATTGCCAGGATCGTATGTTTGATCAGCTCTTCCCTGGAAAGATCCGGATACCGTTCATCTGGTGTAAACTTGATTCCATTCCGTAAAGATTCTTTATGTTCATTCATAGAATCCAGACGTTCCAGATAGGGCTTCAGATCTTTCAGGATCTTTACATCTACTTTATAACCGTTTTTGCGGACAATCTTCTGAGACTGTTCTGCAAGATACGATATATCCACCTTTGGATCACTGGTATATCCCACAACCGTATTTCCACATACAGCCACAGCATCAAGATAACCGCTCTTTTCATAAAAAGTCATATACATTTCATATGCCATCACAAGATCACCGGCATGTTTCCGGATTTCTTCATACAGTTTCCTGTCCATAGGATGCCGCATCAGGATCATGATCAGGCTTACCATGGATTTACAGCCAGGAAGACATCCTACAACCGTCAGAACTGTCCAGACAGTCATCCTTGTACCATTGACCGCCCATGCTACGAAAAAAACGAGAAGCGGAAGCGAAAATAATCCAGCTGTGATCAGAAGTCTTCGCTTCTTTTCGCTACTGAAATAGCCAAAATCACCTTTTTTTGTTTTTCTTTTTCTGGTATTTTTCATGTGCCGAACTCCTTGTCTGTGTTTTTAGATTTCTTCGATCTGTACTTCTGCTTTCAGGATTTTTTCCTTTGGAATTTTTTCTCCGAAGTTCTCTTGGATGGATCAGGCACTTTGGTCCAAAACCTACCAGATCCATACGTCCGGTCATTTTAAGTCCCTCGAGGATCAGTTCCCGGTTCTCCGGATTTTTGTACTGCATCAGAGCACGCTGAATTGCCTTTTCATGAGGATTTTTCGGAACATAAACTTTCTCTCCGGTCAGAGGATGTATTCCCGTATAATACATACAGGTAGAAAGAGTTGAAGGTGTCGGGTAAAAATCCTGCACCTGTTCCGGTGTAAATCCAAGATCACGAACATATTCCGCAAGTTTTACAGCTTCCTTCATGGTACATCCCGGATGAGATGACATAAAATAAGGAACTGCATACTGCTGCTTGCCTGTGCGGGCATTGGCCGTTTCATATTCTTTCAGAAAACTTTCGTAAACTGCATGTTTCGGTTTTCCCATATATTTCAGCACTTCATCAGAAACATGTTCCGGTGCCACACGCAGCTGGCCGCTGACATGATATTTTACAAGCTCATTCAGAAAAGTTTTATCCGGATCTGCCACCATGTAATCAAAACGAATACCGGAACGGATAAATACTTTTTTGACTTTTGGTAAATTCCGAACTTTTCGTAAAAGCTGCAGATAATCTTTATGATCCACCGTCAGATTTTTACACGGAGAAGGAAACAGGCACTGGCGTTCCCTGCAGACTCCTTTTGTCAGCTGTTTCTTACAGGAGGGATGTCGAAAATCCGCAGTAGGACCTCCCACATCATGAATATAGCCTTTAAAATCTGGGTCCTCTGTCATTTTTTCTGCTTCTCTCAGAATGGATTCATGGCTTCTTGTCTGAAGAATGCGGCCCTGATGGAAAGTCAGCGCACAGAAATTACAGCTGCCAAAACAGCCTCTGTTGCTGGTCAGACTGAACTTGATCTCTTTCAGTGCCGGAATCCCTCCGTCTTTTTTATACATGGGATGATACTGGCCTGTGTAAGGCAGGTCATAAACATCATCCATTTCCATCTGTGTCAGAGGCTTCGCCGGAGGATTCTGGATCACATAGCCGCGGTTTCCATAAGATTCCACCAGCGGCTTTGCAGTGAATGGATCCGTGTTGCGATATTGGATGGCAAAACTGTCCGCATAAGCTTTTTTGTCTGACTGAACCTGTTCAAAAGCCGGAAGGATCACGGGTTCGTAGACTCTGTTAATATCATGGCTTTTAAAAACAGTACCTGCCACATAAGTAATCTCCTGTACCGGAATTCCGCTTTGCAGTGCCTCGGCAATTTCCAGGATCGAGTGTTCTCCCATTCCATAAGAAATAAGATCTGCTCCGGAATCAATAAGAATACTGTGCTTGACTTTGTTTTCCCAATAATCATAATGTGCCATTCTGCGAAGGCTGGCTTCAATTCCGCCCAGAATGATAGGCGTATGTTTATAGCTCTGACGAATCAGATTGCTGTATACCACACTTGCCCGATCTGGTCTTAATCCCATTTTTCCCCCGGGAGAATAGGCATCTGTACTTCTGTGTTTCTTGGAAACAGTATAATGATTCACCATGGAATCCATGTTTCCTGCTGTAACGAGAAAACCCAGGCGCGGTTCCCCGAACACCTGGATACTCTCTTTCTTTCGCCAGTCCGGCTGTGGGATCATCCCTACACGGTAGCCTCTGCTTTCCAGAAGACGTCCGATGATAGCTGATCCAAAAGACGGATGATCTACATAGGCATCGCCTGTCACATAGACAAAATCAACCGTATCCCAGCCTTTTGACTTCATATCTTCCCTTGTAACCGGTAAAAAATCCTGCATTTATAATTCCTCATATGTATTATGTGCTTACTGCTTCTGGTCTATCTATTACATGCTATGATGTACAGCCTGGGCACGGTATCCCTCGGCAATAATATCCAACTGTCTGTGGAATCGCTCCAGCTGACGTAAATCTTTGGTTTTGAATACTCTTAAAAATTCATCCTGAATCTTGCTGACTTCCCGTTCGCTGGAAACACGGTAAAGATTCTCAATATTATTCAAAATATCCTTCACAAGATTGGATTGCATCTGTGAAGAATTCTGTGCATCCATGATCTCATTCCGGACAGAAGACATTTCATGATCCAGGGAAATGATGGCATCTGATGCTTTGCTGAGACGTTCTGCGACATGCGGCGGCATGTCGCCTTTATATTTATATTGAAGAGAATGCTCAATGGTAGCCCAGAAATTCATTGCCATCGTACGGATCTGAACTTCCACCTGAAGTCTCTTGGGGCCGTCGATCGTCTCTACTATATAGTAAAGGATCATGTGATAACTCCGATAACCGCTCTGTTTAATATGAGTCAGATAGTTCTTCTCACTTTTTACTTCCATATCTGTTCTTCTTCGGATGATTGCAGCGACTGTATCAATATCTTCTTCAAACTGACAGATGATCCGGACACCTGCAAGGTCTTCCACCTCGGTTTCCATCTGTTCAATAGGAATATGTTTGCGCTGCATTTTCTCCAGAATACTGGATACACTTTTTACTCTTCCACTGACTTGTTCAATGGGTGAATATCGATCATTCTCACGGTATTCTTCTATCATATGTTCAAATTTGACTGTCAGTTCCTTGACAGCCAGCTCGTAAGGGCACAGAATACTTCGCCATAACTGTATTTCCATGTTGCTCGCTCCTTATTATCTGCCGTCAGTCTCTTATTTTTTGTTGTGGTGATGGCGGCATACATTTTTTATTATAACATATGTTTTGAAAAAATAGGGATTCTTTATCAATTTTTTATTAAAAAATTATAGAAAAATTTTCTTTTTTGTGTGATGCATCCACAAAGCTATATATATGCAGGAATGAATATTTTATGAATTTTTTGCTCATTTTTTCAGAAATCAGAAAAAGCCCTGAAGAGAAACATGTTTCTGCTTCAGGGCAAAAGATACCGTTGATCCGGTTATGATCAGTCTTTCAGATTTTCAAGAACCTTTACAAGGTAATTCCATACTCTTTCTGTGGAAGCGATACTTAATACTTCTTCCGATGTATGAATATCCTTCATATCCGGTCCAAGAGATACACAGTCAAGGCCTTCCATTTTTTTGTAGAAAAGCCCGCATTCAAGACCTGCATGGATTGCCACAACTTCCGGTTTATGGCCATACATTTCTTCAAAAATCTCCACCATCTTATCTCTTAATGGAGAATCTTTCCGGTATTCCCATGCAGGATATGCACCCTGTACTTCATAATCTCCCCCAAGAAACTCTGTAAGATATTCGATTTTATCAGATATTGCGCTGCATGCCGCATCTACGGAACTTCTTACACTTGAACTTGCAAAGAGCTCGTCCTCATCCAACCGAAGAATTCCGATATTACTGGATGATTCCACCAGACCTTTAATAGTCCCACTCATTTTCTGGATTCCAAATGGTACATTCTGAAGATAGAATACAATCTTCTCCTGGCTTGTAGGATGAAGGACCTGAGCTGTCTCTACTCCATTCTCTTTCACTTCAATGGTAATATTCTCATCAGAGCCGGTATATTCCTCCCTGATCTGCTCCTGGAGTTCTTTTGCGTATGCTTTTACTTCTTCTGGTGCATCAGTCAGAAACTCTGTGATGCATTCTCTCGTAATGGCATTATCCTTCTGGCCACCTGTAAGAGAAATCACTGCATAATCTGCCTTTTTCTTAAGGCCATAAAGGAAACGTCCCATCAGCTTGTTGGCGTTAGCTCTGTTTTTATCAATCTCAGCACCGGAATGTCCGCCCATAAGTCCGCAGACCTTAACCTGTATCTTAGTTCCCTCGCCCTCGACGCGCTGAACCGGAATATGACTGATCCCTGAAAGGCCACCTGCGCAACTGATCCAGAGACTTCCCTCTGCCTCAGAATCCAGATTGATAAATCTTCTGCCTTTCAGTACGCTGCAATCCAGTCCTACTGCACCAAGAAGGCCAATCTCTTCATCAACCGTAAATAACACTTCAAGTGGTGGATGCGGAATATCTGTACTCTCAAGAAGAGCAAGGCCATAGGCAACAGCAATACCATCATCTCCGCCAAGAGTTGTTCCATTAGCAGTTACATAACCGTCTTTTACAGAAATATTTAATCCGTCTTTTGTAAAATCATGTTCTACATTCGGACGTTTCTCACATACCATATCCATATGGCCCTGAATGATAACTGTCGGAGAATTTTCATATCCTGACGTACCTGGTTTATAGATGATCACGTTATTCATTTCATCCTGTACGTATTTAAACCCGTGATCTTTCGCAAAATTCACAAGAAAATCACTGATCTGTTTCGTATTTCCGGAACCGTGAGGAATCTTACAGATCTCCTCAAAATAATGAAAGACTCTCTTAGGTTCACAATTCTCTAATGCTGGCATAAATTCTGCCTCCTTCTGCTCCATAAATTCATTTATTTTTATAATAATCATATACTGTAAAAAAAGCAAGGCCGGGATCTTATGAAATCGAAAATATTAACACTTTTCAGTATCTGTCTGCTGTTTTTTCTGCTTCTTCACCCGGACGAAGGGCTCCTGGGTGCCAGGGACGGATTGACGCTGTGGCTGAATGTTATGCTTCCAACCCTGCTTCCCTTCCTGATCTTCACCGGAATTCTTTTAAAAGCCGGAAATCTCACAAAACTCCTGAATCCATTTTCCCTTCTGTGGGAAAAATGTTTCGGTCTTTCTCCAGCCGGAGCCTATGTTCTGATTCTGGGTTTTCTGTGCGGTTACCCTATGGGAGCAAAGATTGCCCATGATCTTTACATAAATGATCAGATTTCCAAAAAAGAAGGCGAATATCTTCTTTCTTTTTCCTGCAACGCCAGTCCTGCTTTCGTTGTTTCCTATCTGACCGGCAGCATTTTGCAGAACAGAATCCATCCGATGCAGATAGTCCTGATCCTGTTAACTGCTGATCTTTTCTGCATGCTTTCTTTTCGATTTCTGATATATCATGGAAACACACTGACTCCTGCCAAAGTTAAATCCATAAAAAAAGAGACATACCAGCAGGACTCCACAGGAGTCATCCTGGATGTCTCGATCATGAACGGATTTGAAACCATCACACGGCTCGGGGGCTATATTCTGATATTTTCATTGGTATTTACATGTATCAGACATTACTGGCCATTCTCCGAACAGACCAGTATCCTGTTTACAAGTCCCATCGAGCTGACCACAGGATTACAGCAGATCGCTCACTCTCGGTATTCATGGAGATTTCGCTGTATATCCTCCATAACTCTTACCGCATTCGGTGGGCTCTGCGTTATGTTCCAGACAAAAAGTGTACTGGAAAACCGATTATCACTGTTTCCTTATGTTACATCCAAATGTCTGAATACATCCCTGGTTTTCCTGTTCTTAGTTCTCTCCGATATCGTCTAACAGTTCATCCTCATCACTATCACTGGAAGCACTGTCTTCGTCCTGGAAAGTATTGGAAATTGCAGCTGCCTGTGCAGTCTGTGGCGCAAGTTCCTGTCGGTTATGGTTTACAACTTCAAGACAACTCTGCAGTGCATCGATAAATGCTTTATATTTACCGCCGGCATCCTCAAGTGTCTGGTTCAGAACAGAACCAATATTCGCCATCATATCATCTGTATATGTGATCGCACTGAGACGGATACTGTTGGCATCCTGTGTTGCAGAATCAAGGATCTCCTGAGCCTGCTTGTTGGCAGCATTGATCGTTTCATTTGCCTGTGCATACGCCTTCTGCATGATCTCATGCTGTGTAACCAGCTCCTGTGCTTTCGTCTGCGCATCTGCGATCAGGCTGTCAGCCTTGGACTGTGCATCCTCAAGGATTGCATCCTTATTGCTGATGATCTTCTGATAACGTTTGATCTCATCTGGAGTTTTCAGACGCAGTTCACGTAAAAGTTCCTCAATCTCTTCTTTATTCACTACGATCTTGGTAGTGGAAAGAGGCTGAAATTTACAGCTGTCCACATACTCTTCAATCTCCTGAATGATCTGTTCAATTCTGCTGCTCATAAATACACTCTCCTTATTTCTCTGTTTCTCTTTTTTTCAATTTTTCTTCGACTGCTTCCGTAATCTCACTTGGAGCAAACTTACTCAGATCTCCTCCGAAATTCGCAACCTCTTTCATGATCGTGGAGCTTAAGTATGCATATTCCAGACTGGTTGTGAGAAAAACGGTATCCACATCCGGTGCAAGAACACGGTTGGTCTGCGCCATCTGCAGCTCGTATTCAAAATCCGTGACAGCACGAAGACCGCGAACGATCACCTGGGCATGATTCTCCCTGGCAAAGTTCACAGACAGGCCCTCAAATGCTTTCACCTCCACATTCGGGATATCTTTTGTTGCCTTTGCTAGTATCTTAACACGTTCTTCCACAGAAAACAACGGACTTTTTGCAGAATTGTGCAAAACGCCCACTATAACCCGGTCAAAAGAAATGCTTGCTCGTTTAATAATATCAAGATGACCATAAGTTGCCGGGTCAAAACTTCCTGGGTATACGGCTGTTATCATATGTCTGTCTCGCTTTCATTTTTTTAGGAAAACATGCTTATTTGTTTTATATTCCTTGGAACGTATCAGATGATAGCCCAGTTCCTCCACATAAGAAAAATCCGTGTAAAGATCTTCTTCTATGATAATAAGCGTGTTCTCGTTTGCAAGAGTACTGTCAGCCAGATATTCGAGAACCGGCTGCTCCAGATGCTGTTCATAAGGTGCATCCATAAAGATACAGTCAAAAGGTTCTCCACCTTCCAGTGAACGCAACGCCTGCAGTACATCCATGTTCAGCAGTTTACCACCTTCAGAGAGTTTTGTAAATGAAAGATTTTCACGGATACATGCACATGCCTTGGGATTTTTTTCAACAAATACTGCATAATCAGCGCCTCGGCTCAATGCCTCGATACCAATAGCTCCGCTTCCGGAAAAAAGATCCAGGAACCTGCAACCTGGTATTTCAGGCTGGAGAATGTTAAAAAGAGTTTCCTTAATACGGTCTGTTGTTGGTCTTGTCTCATTTCCGGGAATTGTTTTTAAATTTAATCTACGTGCTTTTCCTGCTATTACTCTCATTTCAGATTTAATCTCCAATCCAGATCACCACGGGCCAGTCCGAGAATCAAAAGCTCCGCAGTGGCAATATTTGTAGCAACCGGAATATTATACTGGTCGCATCGTTTAACAATACTCATGATATCCGGTTCTGCCGGATCCATCATGACAGGATTATAAAACAGGATCACCATATCCAGATCCTGTCTTTCTACCATCTCCATAAACTGCTTGTCTCCGCCAATGCTTCCGGCAAGAAACTTATGGACATGAAGGCTGGTCGCTTCCTCAATTCTTCTTCCCGTTGTTCCGGTTGCATATACTTCGTGTTTGGCAAGGATATTCTTATATGCAATACAGAAGTCTTCAATCAGAACTTTCTTACTGTTATGTGCAATAATTCCTAAATTCATAATTCACCTCTCCATTCTGACCTCGGGTTACATCCCTTTTTCTCCACTGTATAGCGGTAAAACCATATAACTCTGTAATTGATTTTAGCATATCGCCCAAAAAAGTGCAATTTAATTCATACAAATTCATGAAAAATTAATATTTTCTCTTTCGGGATTCCTGTGAATTTATGGTTGCTGCCAGCTGTTTCCGGTTTGATAATCAATTTCTATTCCCGGCTGTACGTTATATACAAAAACGTGAAAGGCTACGTTCTGATCCTTTACAGATTCCGCTTCCATTTCCACACCGCGGGCCACAAGTTCTTTTCCTGCAAAAATCGGAGTAACGCGATACATACAGGGATTCCCGGTACTGTGTACATAATCTGCCACTTCATTCTCAAAAGGCAACATTCCGGTTACATTAAGATATCGGGTTCCCGTGATCAGATTTTTTTCATTTGCATTCTCCCCGGTAAGCTGATAACCGATCAGATGACAGCGATTATAAAGATATCTGCCATCTACATTATCATATTTTACTGTATGCCAGCCCGTTGGTTTGATCATTCCGATAGCACCTCGTTCCTCTGTCGGCATCAGCTGGGGTGTGATCTTGGATTCCGCATATCCACATCGTCCAAGAGCATCCAGTTCGCTGTAAAATTCATATGCAGGGCCATTTTTCTTTTCTGCTGAAAATTCCGGAATATTTCCATCAAGCTCTACACAAGGACTTCCACTGTATTCCGGTATATTTTCCAGCGAAATATCTGCATTCTGTCCTCCGGCCTGATTTCCTGTCTGCTCCAGTATTTTATAAGCTGTGTGGGAAATCGCTTCGGATATATTTTCTGAAAAATTTTTTGTATTTTCTTCTATATATGTAAAAAATATATTACAAAAAATCTCGCTCTGTTCCCTGGCTTTATCCAGGCTGTCCGGCGGTTTCCAGCCATTACACAGTGCAATGGTAATACAAAGTATCAATCCTGTTATGATCTTTTTTGCTGGCTGTTTTTTTCTTTTTGATTTTCGTCTGTATGTGGGATAGCGCTTCTTTTTCACAAAATCCCCCTTTACTTATCTGCCAGATATTATATGCACCACAGAAAATATTATAACTTCTGTTTTTTATAAAAACAACCATACATTCGATTTTAATTTTTTATATTATTCTGTAAATTTCCTTTAACTGCCAGTGTATTATTTCCGCTATTTCATATACTAGCAATGTAACATCAAACCAAACAACAACCAAGGAGGAAATGAATTATGCCAAGTAACACTTCTTCTAACAAAGCAGTTGTACCAGAAGCAAAAGGCGCACTTGACCGTTTCAAATATGAGGTAGCAAACGAGCTGGGTGTTCCGCTTACAGATGGATACAATGGTAACCTTACTTCCAAACAGAACGGTTCTGTTGGTGGATATATGGTAAAAAAGATGATTGAAGCTCAGGAACGCCAGATGTCCAGCGGTTCTCAGGGCAGCCAGCAGTACTAATCCGATTTAAGTAAATCCATTGCCATGTAAAGCTGAAAAGTTTATGCAGTAAAAAATGCTGTCTGACAAAATCCGTGTTGTCAGACAGCATTTACTGTATTTGAAAATCCTATTCATTTCCTACAAAAACTTTCTGATCTTTTGATATACTACTTCCGCAAATTCTTTATGACCAGATGCATTGAGGTGTTCCTGATCAGCCTCACAGCAATGTACATAAGCCGCTGCCGGAAGAAATTCAATCTGACGTTCTTTTGCTATTTTTTCGTATACAGACTGGAGATTTCTGGATACGGCCACCGACTCTCTGGAAAACTCCTGATCGTAGCCTTCCTGCCATACTTTTTCCCCAAGATAAATCGGTGACATCAGAAGAACCTTCGCTTTTGGAGCATATTCCTGAATCTGATCCAGAAGTCGAAGAATCCCCTTTCCGATCACATCTGCAGATGCTCCGAAAACTGTTTTGCAGTCATTGGTTCCCAGCATAAGAGTGATCACATCTACCTGTGCATGTGTTTCCAGCAAAGTTGGCAGAAGTGCTGTCCCCTTCCGTCCATCACGAAGTGGATCTTCAAAAACAGTCGTCCGTCCACATAACCCTTCTTCAATCACTCTGTATTTTTCTTTGTTTAATTTTTCCTGAAGAAGACTTGTCCAGCGCACACCCCAGGGCAGCCGTTCTCTGCTTTCTCCGTCGTATCCCCAGGTATTGGAATCTCCAAAGCATAAAATCTGTTTCATATATATTTCCTATTTTCATATCTGTTTACTATGTTTATGTATTGAAGATATCGTATCATACTCTTTTTTCTTCGTCAAATATGCAAAAGAAATAGCCTGCCATAGGCTAATCCTATAGCAGGCCAGAATATATAATCGTGATATTTATTTACTCGTCCAGATTACAGGCCGATAAATCCTGTAACATCTCCATTGATCACATAATGCGCACCATTATCTTCCGGTTTGATATAGATTTTCAGATCTTTCAGATCTGTTGCTTTTTTACCCATATCATCTGTCCAGATTTTTTTGATCCGGTCAGCAACTTCAGAAGTATGTATCTCTTTGCCCCAGTACTGGACATATACTTCTGTAACTGTCTCTGCCTTTTTGGCTGTTGCAGTTTTTCTTGTAGTCGTCTTTTTAGCTGTAGTTGTTTTTCTTGTGGTTGTTTTCTTTGCAGCAGGTTTCTTAACTGGTTCCTCAGTCTTTACAGCTGCTGTTTTTTCTTCAGCAGGTTTCGTGTCTGCTTTCTTCTCCGCCGGTGTTTCAGCTGCTTTTTTTGTCTCTACAGAAGCTTTTGCATCGTCTGTCTTCGGTGTCTCAGCCTGAACGGCTTTCTCTTCGGATGCGGTTACTACAGATTTTGCAGGAGTCTCGCTTACTGAAGCCGTTTTTGCAGTTGTCTTAGTTGCAGCTTTCTTTGTTCTAGCCATTTTATAGCCTCCTTACAAGAGATTTGTTAATCTTTTCTCGAACTTTAGGATATCACTTTTTGGGGAAGAGCGCAAGGTCAGATGCCCAGATTTTCCAGATCTTCACTCATATATCCCATCAGTCGTTCCTTCAAAGCCTTATGTTGCGGTAATCTGAGATCAAAATCCAGTGCAAGGATCTCTCCTGCCGCCTCACTGGCATTCTTCAAAATCCCGGCATCATTATAGATATCACCGATCTTAAATTCCATCAATCCACTCTGGCGGATACCAAAAAGATCTCCAGGGCCCCGGAGCTTCAGGTCTTCCCCTGCAATATAAAATCCATCATTAGATTCATTAAGGATCTTCAGGCGCTTGGAAGTATCTTCTTCATTATTTCCCTGAATAAAAATACAGTAAGACTGAAACTCTCCACGGCCTACACGTCCACGAAGCTGATGAAGCTGAGCAAGTCCGAAACGTTCTGCATTTTCCACCATCATTACTGTGGCATTCGGAACATTCACCCCTACTTCTACAACTGTTGTAGACACCAGTACCTGTATCTCCCCAGAAGCAAACGCTTCCATAATCCTGTTTTTTTCTTTTGGTTTCATCTTTCCATGAAGAATCTCGACACAGATATCATCAGGAAGAGCCTCCCGAAGTTTTACAGCATAATCCGTCACATTTTCAGCATCCAGACCTTCACTTTCTTCCACCATAGGACAGATCACATAAGCCTGTCTTCCCATATGGATCTGTTTTTCAATAAAAGAATATGCTTTTGGGCGATAAGAAGTACCCACCACGCAGTTCTTAATAGGAAGTCTCTGTGCTGGAAGCTCGTCAATAATGGAGATATCCAGATCCCCGTACAAGATGATCGCCAGGGTCCTCGGGATAGGAGTAGCGCTCATAACAAGTACATGCGGTGGATTTCCTCTGGTAGTCAGTGCCTCTCTCTGACGTACGCCAAACCTGTGCTGCTCATCTGTGATAACCAGTCCAAGATTTTTATATTCTACCTTCTCCTGGATCAGCGCATGAGTCCCGATGATAACATTTGCCTCACCTTCTGCAATCTTCTGATAGATTTCCCGTTTCTGTTTTGCCGTACTGGACCCCGTCAGAAGTACCGGATGGCAGGAAGTAATATTCTGTTCTTCCATTAATCTCAGGAATCCCTCATAATGCTGATTGGCAAGTACCTCTGTTGGTACCATCAGTGCACTTTGAAATCCGTTTTCCGCAGAAAGCACCATGGACAGAAACGCAATTACTGTTTTACCACTTCCAACATCTCCCTGAACAAGACGGGACATTAATTTATGACCGCTTAAATCTCTCTCAATCTCATGCCATACATTTTTCTGGGCATTCGTCAGTTCGTAGGGAAGACCTTCGATGATTTCCTCTGTTGTCCACACTGGTTTCATGGAAAATGTATTCGGTGCTTCCTCTGTCTTTTCTTTGAGAAGCTGCACTGCCAGTACAAAAAGAAGAAACTCGTCAAACACGAGCCTTTTTCTGGCAGTAAGCAATTCCTGCATATTCCCCGGAAAATGTATGGTACGTATTGCAAAATTATCGTCCGCCAGCTGATAGCGCTCCCTGATCTCCTCTGGCAGATATTCTGTTTTTAAGGGTCTTGTATCCAGGACCTGCCGGACAAGTTTGGTAATTGCCTTATTGGTAAGGCCTTTGGTCAGGGCATATACTGGCTGCATACTGTGGACAACTTTCTCATAAGCTGCGGGAGTAAATATCTCCGGATGTTCCATCTGCAGTCGTCCTTTTTTACGGATGATCTTTCCTCGGAAAATAAATACACTGCCCTTCTTCAACGTTCCTTTTAAATAAGGCGCATTAAACCAAGCTACTGGAAGACGGCCGCTCTGGTCTGCCACTGTTGTAGTCAAAATCTGCAGATTCCGTACCTGGTTGCTATACAGGCTGCCTGTTATCGTTCCACGAATGGAAACTGTTTTTTCTTCTTCTGCCGATGCGATCTCAACTGGCTCTTCATATACATCATAAGTCCGTGGATAATAACGGAGAAGCTCCTCCGTAGTCGTAATTCCGATCTTCTGGAAAAGCTTCTCTGTTTTATCACCCACGCCTTTTAATTCACGTAAAGGTGTCTTATCATTCATTTTTAGTACTCTTTATTCTACGGAAATCAGGTAATAGTAAATTGGCTGTCCACCCTGGTTCAGCTCGACTTCACAATCTGGATATTTTTCGGAAAGTTTATTGGAAAGATCCTCTGCCTCTTCTTCAGATATATCTTCTCCATAATAAACACTGATGATCTCAGATTCCTCATCTATCATCTCTGCAACCATGTCTTCTGCAACCTGAAGCCGTTCCTTACCAACCGCAAGGATACCAGCATCACCGATTCCCATAATATCGCCCTCGTGGATTTCCTTGTCATCAATCCGTGTGTCGCGGACTGCATAAGTAACCTGTCCTGTCTTTACTCTGGAAATGGCATCTGTCATAGAAGCAAGGTTCTCTTCGCCGTCTTTTTCCGGAACAAAACTGATCATTGCGGAAATTCCCTGCGGGATCGTCTTAGTCGGAACTACGATGATCTCTTTATCTTCTGTCAGATCTCTTGCCTGATTAGCCGCAAGGATAATATTCTTATTATTCGGGAAAATATAAATTGTTTTTGCATTTACTTTATCGATAGCGTTGAGCATGTCCTCTGTGCTCGGATTCATGGTCTGACCGCCTTCGATCAGATAATCCACACCAAGCTCACGGAAAATCTGAGAAAGTCCTTCTCCCACAGATACAGAAATAAATCCATGGTCTTTTGGTGGTTCTTTCTCCTTCTCAGCCTGTTCTCTGGCAAGTTTCTCAGCATCTTTGATCAGCTTTTCCTGATGCTCCTCACGCATATTATCAATCTTCATGCGTGAAAGCTGGCCATATGTGAGTGCACGCTCGAAAGCCTGACCCGGATGATTGGTATGCACATGCACTTTAACGATCTCGTCGTCTGCTACCAGTACAATGGAGTCTCCGATAGAATCCAGAAATTCACGGAAACGGCTGACCTCTTCCTGTGGAAGCGGTTTCTCAAGAAGGATGATAAACTCTGTACAGTATCCGAATTTGATATCAGCCTCTGCCTGAGGAGAAATCTTTGTAATCTTTGGAGCCGCTGATGCCTCAAACTGGGAATAATCTACTTCTTTTCCGTGATATCCGTCAATGGCACCACGTAAAACTTCCAGAAGACCCTGTCCGCCAGAATCTACCACACCTGCTTCTTTCAAAACAGGAAGCATTTCCGGGGTTCTGGCAAGTGTCTCTTCCGCATGCTGGAATATCCCATCAAAAAATGTGTCCAGATCTGATGCGGAATCTGCAAGTTCAAGTGCTCTGTCTGCTGCTGCCCTGGCAACTGTAAGAATGGTTCCTTCCTTCGGCTTCATAACTGCTTTATATGCTGTTTCAACACCACGTTCCATAGCTGCGGCAATTGCAGGTGCATCCAGATCTGTCAGCTTGCGCACACCTCGGGTAAATCCACGCAGAAGCTGTGAAAGGATAACACCAGAGTTACCACGGGCGCCACGAAGAGAACCGGAAGAAATAGCCTTGGCCAGGGTCTCCATATCCGGATCTGCAAGAGCACCCACTTCGGAAGCAGCAGACATGATGGTAAGCGTCATGTTCGTTCCCGTATCCCCGTCAGGTACGGGAAACACATTCAGTTCATTGATCCATTCTTTCTTCGCTTCCAGGTTCTTGGCTCCGGCCAGAAACATTCTGGAAAGTATTTTAGCATCTATGGTTTTGTTATTCACCACAAGTTCCTCCTCTAAAACTAATCTATTGCACGTACGCCCTCAACCATGATATTGATCTTCTCGATCTCCATTCCTGTAAAGGCCTCGACTTTATATTTTACATTGTTGACAAGATTGTCCGCAATAGTACTGATATTCACGCCATATGCTACGATGACATGGAAATTCAGTCGGATCTTATTGTCATCAGTGATCTTAACACTGATACCATGTTTCAGACTGTCAATACGCAAAAGTTTAACCAGTCCATCCTTCATACTGATAGCTGCCATTCCAATGATACCAAAACACTCTACTGCCACACTGCCGGCATAAGTCGCAATGACATCCGTATCAATTACGATCTGACCCAATCCGGAATCTATACGTCCATTCATATGGTTACCTCCACTGTTTCATTTAAATTAAATTATATGTAAATCTATTATAACCTTTTTTTAACAAGAACACAACGCTTAATTTCGCCATGATTTTCAGCATTCCTTCCAATATAGAAGTTCCGTAAGAAAACTCTTTGCAGAATTTTTGATAAATTTCCTTTTTTTGCTTGCAAAAGAGCAATTCATCTGTTAAAATGGTGACTGTTGATAAAAGGAGGTGCTATTCATGGCTAAATGTGCAATCTGCGATAAAGGAGCTCATTTCGGAAACAATGTGAGTCATTCCCATAGAAGATCCAACAAAATGTGGAAATCTAACGTTAAATCCGTCAGAGTAAAAACAACTGCCGGCGGAGCAAAGAAAATGTATGTATGTACTTCTTGTTTAAGATCCGGAAAAGTTGAAAGAGCGTAAGTAATATCGTATGCCCCCGTAAAATGCGGGGGCTGTTTTTTATTTCTAAATATTATTATAAATAAACGGAAAGCCTGCTAACCGCACACTTTCCGTTTATCTGCAAAACATATGATATCCGCATAGCAGACATACCACTGCGATCGAGATCACAATAAAATTCTCAGTGATAAGAATTCCAAGAACCATTCCTACTCCGATAAAGAACAACATAAAACCTGTTAGCTTTCCCACTCCTGTCTGCTCATTTCTTTTTTGTTACAGTATATGCACAAAAGCAGGACAGAATACTTATCATCACAAAATCTTATACAGACTTCTTCACAGATAAGATATCCTTAATCTTCTTTCTCATCGGCGCTCTCATCTCCACCTGCACCTGGGACAAAACGATTCACAAAGTCGGGAACCATATCCAGAACTTTTGTCAATCCATCCTGATTCTTAACGTTTACAAGCTTGGTGGTTCCATTCTGGATCACAAGTACTGCACAAGGCGTCATCTTTCCGGCCAGACCGCCGCCACCGTTATTTTTTTTATCTCCTTCAAATGCTCCTGCACCTACACCAAAAGATACATCTACCAGGGGAAGAATGATCGTATCACCTACATGAATGGCATCCCCTACAACAGTTTTGGCCGATACAAAGCCATCCATTCCTTTAAATAATGAATTCACGGTATCCTTGAAATTATTCTCTTTCTCCATGATTGACCTCCTTATGTCTCCATCGGTGGATGACGTATTTGATATTTTTATTAAAATAAAGCTCTATTGCTATCTTTATAAGTACAACTCCATAAATCCGGCCTTTCAGAAAGATTTCGCCTTCCAGAATATTTTCACCATCAAAAAGCGGATTTACCATTATTTTATTTTTGTGGAAAGGAATTGTCATTCCCAGCAGCGCCAGTACCGTACCTGTGACAGCCGGATCCTCACTTCCAAAAGTAATCTTTCCGGTGATTCTGGTTGGCAACACATGATGTATCAGTTTTTTTCCATCTTCCCATAAGAAAGAAATCGCAGCTCTGGTCCGTGGATGGTCAATAAATTCCCTCCACCAGTTTATCTTATCACAGAATTTTCTGATTGTTAATGCGAATTTCTGGATTTTTTTAAGAATTCTGGATGGTACCCTCAGAGCATTTCGCACTACTGTCAAAAATTTTCCAAGTACTGATTTTATTCTGCCCGCTATTTTAAGAATTAAATCTTTTATTCTGTTTTTGTTTTTATTCTCTGTTTCTTTGTGCTCCGAAACTGAAGTATCTATTTCTTTCGATATCCCATCTTCCCGCCTGTAATCTCTTTCATCACATGCATCCGTCTGTTCCGGCAAAATTTCTGAAATTTTATCCTCCGGTTCTTTTTCCAACAGATCCGGCGTATATCTGTGCCCTTCAATCTCCTCCACTTCAACAGGAGTTGTGTCTTCTTTTATAATAACGGAAGTTTCTTCTTTTTCTTCACTATTATATGATCTGGAATATTTTTCCTGTTCTGTCTGCTTCTTCTGAACAGAAGGATCTTTTTTGCTGGTATCAGTTTTTGTTTTTTT
Source organism: Ruminococcus sp. AM36-2AA (assembly GCF_003461955.1). Taxonomy (GTDB): domain Bacteria; phylum Bacillota; class Clostridia; order Lachnospirales; family Lachnospiraceae; genus Blautia_A. Next base: position 73,420 of record NZ_QTYB01000010.1, read on the forward strand.
CTTCTTTCCGGAAAGTTTTTGTTTCAATCTGGATAGTGGAACTCCAAAAACACATATTTTTGTTTGAATTTTCCCTTCTTCCCAGAAAGCACGAGCCGAAATAATATGGAGCAGCCAGCTTACCTCGCCCGAGGCTCTTATTTCCCTGATTCCCTCCGTTCGCTTTTTTTCTGCACTTGCTCGGTATCTGACCGGGCAAAAAAGGATCAGGAGCAAAAGCAGAAGAACCAGTCCGATGAGTATCCCCAGAAGGATCAATATCCATTTTAGTATCAGCCATAATATATGCAGCATTCATTCACCTGTTTTTCAGATATTCTTTTATTTTAAAATCACCGGTTTCCGTATATACCTGTTCTATAATATCCTGTACCATCCGTATCGCTCCATCTTTACCTTTAGCCATTCCGATGATCAACGGACAGATTGCTCTGGCACTGCGCTGTACCAGCATACTGGAGGGAAGAATCTCCAGTATATTCCCTGGATTATCTGACAGCGTAACAACATAAATATCCGGTACAAATTTCCCGGCAGTGATCCGTGCTCTTGCTCTGGTAGGATTCTTTATATCATCTCCAATATAATAATCTTTCATCCATTTTAGCACTTTACGACCACCTCCGCTTCTTTAATGTCAAACAGGGCTGCGTAAACACACAGCCCTGTCTTTGTTTTTAGAAATACTTCTGCTGTTTCGCCCAGACGCCCTCACTACGCATCTCCAGATACTCCTGATAAGCCTGCTCCACAATATGCTTCTCATTGGAAAAACGAAGAAGATGATAAATCTCGTGAAACTTGTAATATCCGGAATCTACAAAATATTCCTCGCGCTGGGGTTTGCTATGATAATTATCAGCTATCATGAGATACCAGTGTACCTCTTTCATTACCACATCCTCCGGAACTGTGAAATTATACTGGCTCTTACCAATGTATTTCACAATAGAAGCTCTGACACCTGCTTCTTCTTTCACTTCACGTAAAGCAGTCTGTTCAAAGGTCTCGCCTTCTTCTACAGTTCCTTTGGGAAGCACCCATCCTTCATAACGGTTCCTGTAGGATTTATACAATGCCAGGATCTTACCCCGATGAATTACCACACCGCCACAGCTTGTTGCTTCTATCATATTGCAATCCTCCTGTAATGCGTGTGTCTTTTGCACTGATTACAGTATACCTCTTTTTCTTCATATAGGCAAGGGGCAAGAAGCAGATACTGTCTTAATTAACGAAATTTAATCAAAATAATATGCATCAAATACATCTCCTGCAATGGGAACTGCTGCTTCACTTCCGGTTCCTCCGTTTTCGACGATCACCGCAATAGCAATATCCGGGTTATCTACATTCGAATAACCGATAAACCACGAATGACTGGAACCATTTTCATCAAACTCCGCAGATCCGGTTTTTCCGGCTACCGTATATCCACGCCCGTTAAGCGCAGAAGCTGTACCGTTTTCAACTACATTTTTCATGAGTTTTCCAAGAATACCTGCTTCGTTACTGGTCATCAGGCGTTTATATTCCGTCTTTTCCGTTTCTTTTACAGTATCTCCGGAATTATTTACAATTTTGTCGATCATGGTCGGCTTCATCAGTACACCGTCATTGGCGATCGCACTTGTGATCAGCGCCATATGCATAGGAGACACCAGCGTATTTCCCTGTCCAATAGAGGTCTGCATTACCAGCGCGTTTGCTGAATTTTTTTCCAGGGTAAAACGACTTGTTTTATAGGAGTTCAGAGGAAGAGCTTTGTTAAAAAGAAGATCCTCCGCGGTACTGCGCAAAGAACCGGCCCCGAGATTCAGCCCCATATCCGCAAACGCACAGTTACAGGAATGTGCAAATGCAGAATAAAAATCTTCCTGTCCATGTACTTCACCGTTATAACACTGAATGGTATGGTCATCTACTGTAATACTTCCCTGGCACAGATAAGAATATCCTTCCAGAGAGCCCTTTTGTCTGAAATAATCCAGGGCCGTAACAACTTTAAAAGTAGATCCCGGCGGATATGCACCATTTGTAGCACGGTTAAGAAGACTGCTGTTATTCTCATCATTGACAAGCGTATCCCAGTCCTGTGCAATGGTATTCGGATTAAAATCCGGTTTGCTTACCATGGCAAGGATTCTTCCTGTAGAAGGCTCTATGACAACTACCGCTCCTCTGCGGTCACCCAAAGAATTATATGCTGTTGTCTGAAGATCAGCATTCAGACTTGATATCACGGTATCTCCCTGATTCTTTTTGCCCAGAAACTCATTTTTCATCTGCTCCAGGAAAAAAGAATGGGAAGTCAGAAGCTGAAAATTCGCCTCTGATTCCAGTCCGCTTTTGCCGTTGGTATCATATCCTACCGCATGTGCAAAAATATTTGCAAATGGATAAGTTCTCTCTTCTGTTCCATCTTCATACACATTGGTCTGTGCCAGGACTTCTCCATCAGAAGACTGGATGCTTCCACGCACTACCCTGTCTGAAAACGTATCCTGTCTGGTATTATACGGACTGTTGATAAAATCGTCACTTTTTATGGCATCAAAATAAATCAGATACCCGATCAGACTGACAAAAATCAATATAAAGAACACCGATACAAAAGTAAACGGCCGGTTCTTTTTTCTACGGAGCCTGGCGATATCCCGTTCTCTCAGGCGTTGCTCTCTTTCCTCTTCTTTCAAACGTTTCTTTTCGCTGCGATTCAATTTCTTCGTCCTCATCTTCCCTCAGAATATACAGTCCCTGAATGATTGCAAGCATCAGGATGGTACACATGACAGAACTTCCTCCATAACTTACCAGCGGAAGTGTAACACCTGTCATCGGAATAAATTTGGTCGCACCGCCAATAGTCAGAAATACCTGAAACGCATATTCTGTTCCAAGTCCCAGTGCGATCAGTTTATAAAACGGATTTCGTATCTTCAGTGCAATCGTAACGATCATGAGAAAGAAACTGGTACATACCAGGATCAGGCAGATGGCAAAAATGCCGCCCAGTTCTTCACAGATAGCGCTGAAGATAAAGTCATTTTTTACAACAGGAATTTTCTCCGGAGAGCCCTGGCAAAGCCCCATTCCAAACCAACCACCAGTTCCGATAGCAAACAATGACTGCACGATCTGATAGCCTTCATTCTGATAGACCGCCATCGGATCTCTCCAGGCGCTCACTCTCTGGCGTACATGTCCGAAAAGATGATAAGCTACCACTGCACCAACACATCCACCGCCAAGTCCCAGGAGCATATATCCAGGATTTCTGGTTGCCACATAGATCAGCACAAGATAGGTGACAAAAAAGATCACCGCACTTCCAAGATCTCTGGAAAGGACCAGAATTCCCACATGGATCACCGCTACGATCGTTGCCATCACTACTTTACGAAAATCTACCTTTGTGCAGAGCAGCGATGCCATAAAAAATACAAATGTGATCTTGATCACCTCTGAAGGCTGGATTCCCATCAGTGAAAGTTTTGCGCCATAACTTGTACTTGCCAGAACGAGAACCGCTGCCAGAAGAACAATACCGATCCCTGCATAAATCCATGTAAGATCCTTTAAAAATTTCATCTTACGGATCATTACAGGAATCACCAGTGATACCGCGCTTCCTGCCGCCACGATCAGAAGCTGTTTGGTTGCAGACGGAAGTGAAAGTCTACAGAGCATGATAAAACCAACGCTCAGGAGCATACACATATTATTCAGAAGAAGCAGCGATGCTTCTTTATAGATGATCCTGTACAAAATCTGGATCGCCGCAAAAAAGATCATCATCTCAATATAAAACAAGATAACCTTAAAATCCATGCTCTTTAAATAAATCACAAGAAACGCTGTGAAATCAATAAAAAAGATCATAGTCAGCTGCTGCTGGAGCAGCTCTTTTTTTTCTTCCTCATCCTGGCGCCACACCATATAAAAACAATGAAAGGTGTAGACGATCATCAGCGTGAGGATCACATACTTGGATAACTCTGTAATTACATTAATCATACACTTTTACTCGGCTCCTCTTTTAAAATGGCCTTTTGTATATCTGCGTCCGGAAGGTTTCCCGTTTTTCTGATAAACGGACTGGAATTCTTTAAAGATTTCCCTCGCTTCCTCCGGCTTCTCAACAGTAAATGCCAGTCTTAAAGACTGAAGATTTAATTTTTCCACCCGTTCTCTCTCTCCGGGAAGCCCGTAAGGGATACTGTTATATATGATATTATAGCAGTATTTTGCTTTTTCCAGGCTGCTGCATTCCCATGGAGTACAACAACATTTCACCGGAAATTCACTGTTATAGCGGTCTTTCAGATAGACAGTCTCGCATTTTCCGGTACATCCAAAAAGATTTTTTCTTACACACTGGGCCGACAGCATCAATGGGATATATCCATATAAAAGAAGTTCCGAAGAAGTATTATTCCTGTGCCGCAGCTCTCCTTCATTCAGTTCAAGCGGAACTGTGTTGCGAAGGACACCCTCTTTTTTCCAGAACTCTGTCGCCTCATCATTCCATGTATATAGAGAGGAATCCAGAACACATTTATCTCCGTATCCACACTTCTTCAATGCGGCATAAGATTCCAGATTTCTGACCAGGAATCCTTCCATTCCCTGTTCTATCCATTTTTTTGCTTCCTGCATCCATTTCTCCGGAATCTCTCCTCTCTGAATATGCGGGGTAGAAAGATAAAGTTCCCTTTCTGCTGCAAGTTTAGGTGAAAAATACTTCTTCATGGTATCAAACGGAAAATAAAAACCTGTAATTCCCTTTTCCTTTAAAAGTGCTTCTGCAACATCTTCCTGTTCGCATGAGACATAAAAAGGAAGTGATCCACCAATCTGCCGCCGACAGATATCTGTTCGTTCCGCATGCTGTTTTTTTACCATTTCTCTACGATTCTGACTGAGTAATGTCTCCCGCAGCTGTTCAAGAGCCTCCCTGCGAACTTCATTAAGAACCTTTACAGGAACAAAAACTTTCCCATTAATCTCAATATTCAGACTTTCCCACTGAAATTCCGTATTTCCCAGTTTTTCCATTTGCTGGCGGATCCGCTGTTCTTCCATAGGCTGATTTTTCGCAAACTGAACTTCCCCGCCCATAGCTGTTACTGTTTTATCTTCACAGGCTACTTCCAGTATAACAGGACTTTCAGGAGAAAGTATTAAATTCCCATGAATTTTTTCTTTTATTTTTCTGATCTCCGGCTGGATGTTTCCGGATTTCTTCTCATTGGCAAAAGCCATCATTTCCGGACCGCGATACATATCATAATATCCAGTGCAGGAACCTCCTCTGCTGAAAAGATCCAGAAGATATTTCCGGTCTTCCTCCTGAACATGATATTCTTTTCCACTTAAATAGAGGTCCAGATATTTTCTGTATACAGAAGTCACTCCCGCTGTATACCCTGGCTGTTTCATGCGGCCCTCAATTTTCAGTGACATTACGCCTGCCTCCAGAATATCCGGAAGAATATCAAGAGTACAGATATCTTTCAGACTCAACGCACAGAACTCTTTATCCCCTTTATATTTTCTGTGATCAAGAGTACCTTTATACGGAAGTCTGCAAGGCTGGGCACATCGCCCACGATTTCCGCTCCTTCCACCGAAAATACTGCTCATCAGACATTGACCAGAATAGCTGTAACAAAGCGCTCCATGGATAAAAGTTTCAATTTCCAGCGGACTTGCTTTATGCATAGCGGAAAGCTCTTCCAGGGAAAGCTCTCTGGCCGGGACTACACGCGTTGCCCCTTTTTCTTCCAGAAATTTCATTCCTTCCGGTCCGGTTATTGTCATCTGGGTGCTTGCATGAATATCCAGGCCTGGGAAATTCCGACGGATAAACGAAAAAACACCAAGATCCTGTACAATTACCGCATCAAGTCCTGCCTCATAATAAGGTGCCAGATATTCAAAAAGCTGTCCTTCCAGCTCTCTGTTTTTCAACAGAGTATTCACTGTGAGATACAATTTCCGGTTATGGATATGTGCGGTTTCAATCGCCGCAATCAGTTCTTCCTGGGAAAAGTTCTGTGCATAAGCTCTCGCGCCAAAAGCCGGGCCCCCTACATATACCGCATCTGCTCCCGCTCCAATGGCGGCCTCAAAGCTCTCATAAGATCCTGCAGGTGAAAGCAGTTCTGTTATCATTTTTTTCAAAGTATTTTCTCATCTCCTGTCTGTTAATCTGATCAAGCGGTTATAAAACAAAAGAGGATTACCGAAGCAATCCCCCCATCCTTTATTTAAGCAGTTCATCAAGTTCCTTCTCCAGTTCCTTCACCTTACCATCAAGAAGATTCTTCTGATCCTGAGCTTCCTGCTCGGCTTTCTTTGCCTCTTCAATCTGCATTTTCAGAGAAATCAGCTCATGCTTCAGATCGTACATTTCCTGATCCTTCTGCTGCAGATCCTGTTCAAAGATCTCTGCCTGCTTTTTCGCCTTAAAATAGTCATCTGTAATATTCAGACTGAGCAGTGTATGCTTGGTCTCCATGGCCTGTCTGGAATATCCCGGCATCTGGCTCAGTTCACTGATCTTATTATTCATATAAGCTGCAACCTTCTGAAAGTACTCCTCAGATTCATATCCGCCCAGAGTAATGATCTTTCCATCGATAACAACCTGTGCTGTATTCTTTACCGCCATTCGTAAAGCCTCCTGAATTCATCTGTTACTGGTCATTTCCACAATAACATTCCTCTATATTGCCAGCCCTACAGCTCACAATTTCTTTCATTATAACTGATTCCTGCAAAAATGTATAGAAGTTTTTCTATTATTTTGTCGATAAATCGGGACGAGGATAGCCAAGATGTGTATATGCCAGCACGGAAGCCATTCTTCCACGCGGCGTCCTGTTCAGAAAACCAGTCTGCAAAAGATACGGTTCATATACATCTTCCAGGGTTCCGGAATCCTCTCCAATGGATGCCGCAAGCGTCTCCAGTCCAACCGGACCTCCCTGGAAATTCAGGATCAGTGTCTGTAAGATACGACGGTCTGTCTTATCAAGTCCGTACTGATCCACCTCCAGAAGATCCAGTGCAAAACAGGCAACATCGTAAGTGATCACACCATCATATTTCACCTGTGCAAAATCCCGCACCCGCTTCAGAAGACGGTTTGCCAGTCGTGGAGTGCCTCTGGAGCGTTTGGCGATCTCAGCTGCACCATTGGGTTCGATTTCCACGCCAAGAACCTGTGCTGAACGGAGAACAATGGTAGTCAGTTCTCTTTTATCATAAAACTCCAGTCTCTGCGTCACTCCGAAACGGTCACGCAGAGGTGCGGAAAGAAGCCCTGCCCTGGTAGTCGCACCTACCAGCGTAAATTTCGGAAGATCCAGACGAATAGAACGGGCAGATGCTCCCTTCCCAATCATAATATCTATGGCAAAATCCTCCATGGCCGGATAAAGAACTTCCTCTACCTGTCGGTTCAGCCTGTGGATCTCGTCCACAAACAGCACATCTCCCTCCTGAAGATTATTCAAAATTGCAGCCATTTCTCCAGGTTTCTCGATCGCTGGCCCGGAAGTAACTTTCATATGTGTTCCCATTTCGTTGGCAATGATCGCGGACAATGTTGTTTTTCCCAGGCCGGGAGGGCCGTAAAACAGTACATGGTCCAGTGCGTCATGTCTCTGTTTCGCCGCTTCAATATAAATCTTCAGAGTATCTTTGGTTTTCTGCTGACCAATATATTCATCCAGACTCTGAGGTCTTAAATTCCCTTCCAGAGAAAAATCCTCTTCTGTAACGTCCGTTGTAATGATCCTGTTTTCCATCTGTCATGCTCCGTTCTATTTCTTGTAAAGCGGATATTTATATTCCACTCTGCTACATGCTTATGAATACCATCACGTTGACTTGTACTCCTGATACAAGCAAGTCCCCACCCACTGCTTATTGCTTTTCGCAATTGAAGCAGGGGACTTACTTGATTCGGTTAGAAATTCTTCAATGCAGCCCGCAGGATTGCTTCCACATCGTCTGCCGGTACATCCTCCGGAACTTTCCGTACTGCCCGGAGCGCATCCGCAGAACTGTATCCCAGCGCAACCAGAGCCTCTACTGCTTCCTGACGACTGTCACGAAGATCCGCAGCATCTATGGCAGCCTCCTCCTGCTGATGAGCGAGTTTTATCTCAAAAGCATCCTCCAGCTTCAGTTTATCTTTCAGCTCCAAAATCATTTTCTGGGCGGTCTTCTTCCCAATTCCAGGAGCCTTGGAAATGGTCTTTACATCATCCGAAAGTACTGCAAAACGCAATTCATCCGCACTGATCCCGGAAAGGATACCAAGTGCACCCTTCGGGCCAACACCATTCACACCGATCAAAAGTTTAAACATACTGAGATCATCTTTTGAAAAAAAGCCGTACAGTTGCAGAATATCCTCTCTGACATAAAGAAACGTATGTATTTTTTTCTCTTCTCCTATGCGGACCTTCCCGAGATCCTGCCCTGTCATATAGATTTCATATCCAAGTCCGCCATTCTCCACGATCAGACAATTCTCCACGATATCTGCTACTGTACCTTTTACAAAAGAAATCAACTCCAACGGCTCCCTTCCCGGAAACAACTGAACATCTGTTTCCCATATGAACGCAATAGTAACATAATTTTCATAAAAAATCAACCCGGAATCCAAATCCCGGGTTGATGCTGTATACATAAATATTATTTACTGATTCAGAAAATCCTGATCTTCAAAATAATTGATACGCATGGAAGAACGTACATCATGAAGAGTTGCAGCTGCTTTTTCTCTTGCAACTTCTGTACCTGCTTTCAGGATATCAAATACATCTGCAGTACGCTGCTCCCACATTTTTCTTCTCTCACGGATTGGTCCAAGCTCCGCCTGCATTACATTATTCAGGAATTTCTTAACTTTTACATCGCCAAGACCACCTCTCTGATAGTGAGCCTTCAGTTCATCAAGATTCTGATACTCTGGCAGGAACTCCTCAAAATGCTCCGGCCGGCTGAAAGCATCCAGATAAATAAATACCGGATTTCCTTCCACGCGTCCTGGATCCTGAACCCGAAGATGATTCGGATCTGTAAACATGGACATGATCTTCTTCTTAACCACATCTTCTTCATCAGAAAGATAAATACAGTTTCCGAGAGACTTGCTCATTTTTGCTTTTCCATCGATACCCGGAAGACGTAAGCATGCCTTATTTGAAGAAAGGACGATCTCTGGCTCAGTCAGTGTCTCACCATAAACTGTATTAAACTTATGAACAATTTCCTTACACTGCTCAAGCATCGGAAGCTGATCTTCACCTACCGGTACATGCGTTGCACGAAAAGCTGTGATATCTGCGGCCTGGCTGATCGGATAACAGAAGAATCCAACCGGAATGCTGGCTTCAAAATTACGCTGTTTAATTTCAGATTTAACTGTAGGATTGCGCTGCACACGTGCTACAGTAACCAGATTCATATAATAAAAAGTCAGCTCTGTCAGCTCCGGAACCATGGACTGAATAAAAATATTGGATTTTTCAGGGTCAAGTCCACATGCCAGATAATCCAGTGCAACCTGCAGAATATTCTGGCGAACTTTCTCAGGATGTTCTGCATTATCTGTAAGTGCCTGTGCATCTGCGATCATAATATAAATCTCGTCATATAAGCCGGAATTCTGCAGTTTCACACGCTCTGCCAGTGATCCAACATAATGACCTACATGAAGACGTCCCGTCGGGCGGTCGCCGGTTAAAATAATCTTGCTCATGAATTTCGTTCTCCTTGAAGTATACTGAATATTTTATATCTTATTATAGCCCTTTCAAATAGTCTGGTCAAATATTTTTAACAGTTTATTTTACCGTAATTTTGCATTTTACAGCAACTTTTCCGGATCTATCAGCCTCAAGTAACGAGAATTCGATGCACAATTATTCAAAAGTCACCATTCCTGCGGATCAGGTCACGATACCAGTAAGCGGAATCCTTCCAGATTCTCTCCTGAGTCTCAAAATCCACATAAATGATCCCAAACCGTTCCGCATAACCTTTATCCCATTCAAAATTATCCATCAAGGACCACTGGAAATATCCTCTTATATCAATCTCTTCTGCTGCCCGTTTTAGATTTTTCAGATATCGTGCCAGAAAATCAATTCGGTTGGGATCGTGGACTTTACCATCCTGGGAAACCGTATCGTGGCAGGCCATTCCATTTTCTGTAATGTAAATCGGTTTCCGATATCTTTCATACAGAAATTTCGGTCCCCAGTAAAGTGCTTCCGGTGTTACCGGCCAGTTGGTTGCCGTCTTTGGAAAACCAGCCGGTCGCCTTACTTCTTCCGGCCTTCCATCTGTCCCCATGCGAATGCAGCGTCCGTTATAAATATTCTGTCCATAAAAATCAATAGGCTGAGAGATCAGCTTCATATCTTCATCCGTGATCACAGGCAGATATTTTTCATATTTTTTCATCCCTTCTTCCGGATACTTACCAAGAATAACAGGATCAGACCACCAGGATACATTCCAGGTCCAGTTGGAAAGATCATCCGGCAACGCAAAAAGTGCCTTTCTTGCAGCCTCAATATCTTTCGGCGTTTCTTTCTCCGGATAACACATACCACTGGTCGGTGCATAACCGATCTGCACATTCTGTTTTCCGTAAGCACGCAGCATCTGCACAGCTCTTCCGTGAGCTTTCAGAGCATTGTGGGCCATCTCAAAAGTATCACGTAGCGGCGCTTTCACACCAGGTGCATGACATCCCTGAAGAAATCCCAGGCCGACAAAACATTGTGGTTCATTTAATGTAAAGAAATATTTTACGCGGTCACTGAAACGTTCTGCCACCAGACGGGCATACTGGCCGAACCATTCCACGATCTCCGGATTCATCCAGCCACCTCTTTTATAAATCTCATAGGGAAGTTCCCAGTGATACAAAGTTATGTACGGTTCAATTCCCTGTTCCAGAAGTTCATCGATCAATGCATTATAAAAATCAATTCCTTTTTCATTTACTTTCCCGGTTCCTTCCGGCAGCACACGGGACCAGTCAATGGAAAAGCGGTACCCCTTCAGCCCCAGTTCTTTCATGTATGCCACGTCTTCTCTGAATCTGTGGTAATGATCGCAGGCTATATCTCCAGTATGGCCTTCATATACTCTTCCCGGCTCTTTTGTAAAAACATCCCAGATATTCTGTCCTTTTCCGGAATCTCTGCCAGTTCCCTCTATCTGATAGGAACTGGTCGCTGCTCCCCACACAAAATCTTTTGCAAATCCCATATTGGCACTCCTTTATAGTATATCTTTTTCGATATTGTTTTTATAAATAAAATGGTTAATTTGGGTCCTGATTTCATTATACTGAACCATGATTTCGCGGTCAAGCACTGCTTATAGTCGTCAAGCGGATATTCGCAATCCGCTTCGCTACGTAGCTCTACACCAAATAACTGCTCCGCAGTTTATCAGGAGGAGCTTCCACTCCTCCTGATACAAGCAAGTCCCCACCCACTGCTTATTGCTTTTCGTAATTGAAGCAGGGGGTGGGGACTTGCTTGATTTGGTTAAAAAAAGAAGGCTGCCATATCCGGAAAACATATTCCGGACAGACAGCCTTCTCTTCCCTCTTACAGAATTATATGTCTCGGGCAAACTTCTTTACATTTACCGCATCCTGTACATTTGTCGTAATCAATGTGTGCACAGAAATCCGTAACTGTGATTGCCTCTGACGGACAGTTTTTCTCACATTTTTTACATCCGATACAGCCAAGCTCACAGGCAGTCGTAACTGCTTTACCTTTGGCGTGGGAGCCACAGGCTACACGGATCTGTTTGTCATATGGTACAAGCTCGATCAGATGACGCGGACATTTTGCAACGCATTTACCGCAGGCCTTACATGCTTCCTGATCTACGACTGCAATGCCATTTACTACATGAATAGCGTCAAATGGACATACTTTTACGCAGCTTCCAAATCCCATACATCCATATGTACAGTTCTTCGCACCACTGCCCGGAATGAAAGCCATCATCTCACAGTCTTCCACACCTGTGTACTCATATTTCACAGTTGTCTTATCACAGGTTCCCGCACATTTTACAAAAGCAACCTGACGTGCGGTTTCTTTTACTTCCTGTCCCATGATCGCACCGATCTTGGCCGCAACCGGAGCACCGCCAACCGGACACTGATCTACAGGAGCTTCGCCTTTTGCGATTGCGGCAGCAAGTCCGGAACATCCCGGATATCCACAGCCACCGCAGTTATTTCCAGGAAGAACGCCAAGAATAGCTTCTTCCTTTTCATCTACCTTCACGGTCAATTTCTTGTCTGCAAGTCCAAGGAAGATACCAATGAATAAACCAGTACCGCCGACAATGACTGCAGCCATAATAATTCCTGTTATACTCATGCTCTTCTTCCTCCTATACGATTCCGGAGAATCCAAAGAATGCAATTGCCATCAGTGCTGCTGTAAGCAGAACGATCGGCATACCCTGGAAAGATTCCGGAATGTCATTGTATTCCATTTTTTCACGGATTCCCGCAAGTAATACAATAGCGATCAGATAACCTACGCCTGTTGCAAATCCGTTTACAACACTCTCAAGAATGCTGTATTCATATTTTACGTTATTCAGCGCCACACCAAGAACTGCACAGTTTGTTGTGATCAGTGGAAGGTACACACCAAGTGCCTTGTAAAGAGACGGTACGAATTTCTTGAGAAACATTTCTACGATCTGTACCAGTGCCGCAATAACAAGGATAAATACGATTGTTTTCAGATACTCAAAATGTGTTGGTACCAGAATAAATTTATATAACAGCGAAGCAACAAAGGATGCGATCGTGATAACAAATACAACCGCTCCTCCCATGCCGGCTGCTGTTTCAGTTTTCTTGGAAACGCCCAGGAAAGAACAGATTCCAAGGAACTGGCTTAATACAACGTTACTGCAAAGTGCAGAACCAATAGCAATTAACATTAAGCTTGCCATATTCTATTCCCCCTTTATTCTTTTTCAGAAGGGCATCCGCCACAGGTTGCACAGTTGGAACCGCAGCCGGACTGGATCTTGGAAACATCTTTGCCCTTCTTTGCCATGTTAATCTTTACCTTGTTCTGGATTGCAGCAAGTCCTGCAAGAACCAGGAATGCTCCAGGTGCAAGGATAAAAATAGTGATCGGGGTATAGCCGGCAGAACCGGTAGCTGCATCAGCAACCGGAATGATCTGTGCTCCGAAAGCTTTTCCGGAACCAAGGATCTCTCTTACAAGACCAATGGCAACCAGACCGACGGTAAATCCAAGTCCCATTCCAAGTCCGTCAAAGATAGATGGAAGGACCGGATTTTTGGAAGCATAACTCTCTGCACGTCCCAGAATGATACAGTTAACAACGATCAGAGGAATATAAATTCCAAGTGAATCATAAAGAGAAGGAGTAAAACCTTCCATCAGAAACTGTACAATGGTTACAAATGATGCTACAACTACGATAAAGGCCGGCATTCTGACAGAATCCGGAATTATTTTTCGTAACATGGAAATCAGCATATTGGACATGACCAGAACTACTGTTGTGGAAAGTCCCATACCAATACCATTAATAGCTGAAGTTGTTACCGCAAGAGTAGGACACATACCCAGCATCAGGACGAAAATCGGATTTTCGGTTATAATACCGTTTTTTAATCTTTCACCACAATTATTCATATTCAACTACCCTCCTAAAATGCGTTTTTGCAATAGCCGATAGCTGTATTAACTGCACCGGTAAAAGCTCTGGATGTAATGGTTGCACCACTGATAGCATCAATAGGCTCACCCTCGCCGCCATCTTTGGATACATAAAATTTATCGGTAGTTTTTCCAACATACTGTTCCTGGAACTTAGCCTCTGTAGCCCGCATTCCAAGTCCGGCAGTCTCACTGATGGAAAGAATGGAAACACCACTTACAGTTCCATCTTTTGTTACTCCCACGGTGATCTTGATATCTCCGCCATAGCCTTCCTTATCTGTTACAGTTACTACATAACCTTCATCCGCAGCCTCACAGACTTCATCTACAGTAGCTTTTATATCAAGGTCTGATACGGTTTTATCTGCAGCATCCTGATCTACATCAACCGGTTTAAATTCTCCCAGACTCACATCACTGAACACTGCCTGCCACGCTTCTTTTTTTGCCTGTTCTTCGGTTCTTGCAATGGGCTCTTTTGTAACTTCATAAACCAGTCCAAGTCCAAGTCCGGCAACTACTGTAATGATCGTAAGGATCAATGTATTTCTGATAATCTTACTCATTATTTCCTGCCTCCTTTTCCAAAAACAACCGGTTTTGTTACTTTTTCAATAAGCGGAACTACCAGGTTACAGATAATGATCGCATAGGAAACACCTTCTGCGGAAGGGCCAAAGAAACGTAATACTGCTGTCAGAATACCCAGGCAGCAACCATATACCAGCTGTCCCTTTGGGGTGATCGGCGTAGTTACGTAGTCAGTAGCCATAAACCATGCGCCAAGCATCAGACCGCCTCCGAAAATCTCACTGAAGAAATAATTTACATCAGTATTACCTGTAGCAATCATGTAAAAAATCAAAAAAACTGAAAAACTTCCGATATATGTAAGTGGAACTTTCAGATCAATGATCTTAAATGCAAGAAGAATCACTGCACCGATGAGAATCGCCAGGGCGGAAGTCTCACCGATCGTACCCTGGATATTACCAAGGAACAGATTTTTTACAGGAATGGAAGTTCCTTCAATAAATCCCTGATTTTTCAGAGTTGCCAGAGGTGTTGCCTGTGAAACAGTATCTACAATTGCATGTGAACTTTTTGATACTGCAAAATTAGTCATCTTTCCCGCAAAAGAAAGCATAAGGAAACATCTTCCGGCAAGAGCCGGGTTCATAAAGTTCTGTCCAAGTCCTCCGAATAACTGTTTTACAATGATAATTGCAACAAAGCTGCCAAGGATCGGCATCCAGATCGGAATCTGCGGAGGCATGTTCAGTGCAAGCAGAAGTCCTGTTACAACTGCACTGAAATCAGTAGTTGTATTCTTTTTATGCATCAGGCGGTCATACAGCCATTCAAAAAACACACTGGATGCAACAGTTGCCAGAATTACAAGAAGTGCATGTGCACCAAAATTCCAGATACCGAAAAATGTCGCAGGCAGAAGTGCGATCACTACCAGCTGCATAATACGGCTGGTCGTCATTTTATCCCTGATATGGGGATTAGATGATACGTTATACATTTGTTCCATTGTTATTCCTCCCCCTATTTCTTTTTCTTGCGTTCAGCAAGAACCATTTTTCTCATAGATTTAATACTCTGAGTCAGAGGTCGTTTGGCAGGGCAGATGTAGCTGCAGCAGCCACATTCACAGCATTCCATACCATCCATTTTTTCGAATCCTGCCATATCGCCGTGTTCTGCAAGAGTTGCAAGACGGGCGGGAACCACATGGCCTGGACAGACGCTTACGCAACGTCCGCAGTTGATACATGCAGTCTGAATCTGTTTCGCTTCGGATACTGCGTCACGCTCCAGGAAAAGCAGGGAAGAAGTTGTCTTCGTACATGGAATATGAAGATCATACAGCGCAAATCCCATCATTGGTCCGCCGGAAATTGCTTTTGCGATCTTTTCTTTCAGGCCACCTGCAGCGTCTACCAGTTCTGACAGATCTGTTCCTGTAAGAACGGAAAAGTTCTTCGGTGTGCGGATACCGTCTCCGGTCACTGTGACATTACGGCTGATAACCGGCTGTCCCAGGATTACTGCTTTATAAACAGAAGTAACGGTCTCTACGTTATCAACCACGCATCCTACGTCTGCCGGAAGCATGGTAGAATTGATCTCTCTGCCTGTTACCGCATAGATCAATGTACGCTCACCACCCTGCGGGTATTTGGTCTTGAGTTCTTTTACTTCCATACGTTCTTTGCCTTTAATGGCTTCTTTCATCTTGGCAATACAGTCCGGTTTGTTGTCCTCAATACAGATACAGCCCACCGCTTTCGGGAAAGCTTTCAGGATTACTTCCAGTCCGCCTACAACGCTTTCCGGTTCTTCCATCATTCTGCGGTAGTCACTGGTAATGTATGGCTCACACTCCGCACCGTTTACCAGGATATGGTCGATCTTGTCCGGTTCTTTAGGTGAAAGCTTTACATGGGTCGGGAAACCTGCACCGCCCTGTCCTACAACTCCGCCTTCCTGAATTCTTTTCAGGATATCTTCTTTGGAAAGATCCGAAAGTTTGGCAGGTGTGTATTCCACAGATTCGTACAGACCGTCATTCTCAATGATGATCGCATCTCCCATGGCGCCTACTGCTGTCAGACGCTTCTCGATTCCCTTTACAGTTCCTGATACAGACGAATGTATCGGGGCGGAAACAAATCCTCCTGCTTCTGCGATTTTCTGTCCTGCAAGCACATGATCACCTTTTTTTACGATGGGCTTGGCCGGAGCTCCGATGTGCTGAGAAACAAGAATTGCCAGATCTCCTTTCGGCAGATACTTCTCAACAGGACAGTTTTTTGACAAATCTTTGCCGTCATAAGGATGGATACCACCCCTGAAGGTTAAAAATGCCATAGATCTCATCTCCTCCTTTATTCTTTGCAAGTACATGCACATTGCGTTTCCGTGCTGTGCATACACTTATTTTCAAAGTTGATTCCCGTGTTTCTGATTTTTCTTTTTTCTCTTCTTTCAGATGAACCGGAAGTGTTACTGCTCATGGAATGAACAGCAACCAGGAAATCCCTCATCCCTGTCCAGCTATGTATGAAAGATTGATTCCCTATGCCATGCTGTGATATACTTCAGTAAGAAATACTCACAATTCTCTCAAGAGAATGATAGATGAAAAACCAATTTATGAAGTGATAGTAGTCATTTTTTCTCACTGTCAATTCCCACATAAATCCAGTACCATTTCCTGTTTTTTTCATCAACTCTACTAATATACTATAACTCATTTCACCTTAAATTGCACTATAGAAAAACATTTTTTTTGTGTATAATCAGATACAATCCATAAAGGAGGAAATTAACATGATTGTTAAAAAAATGCCGATTTTACAAGGGTTTCCAGACTTTGAGACTGTTAAAAAATTGACTAGAAATCACGTTTTTTCAGAACACTTTGCACCACTTTTCTATGATATCGAAACTACAGGACTATCACGAAATTCCACTTTTCTGTATTTGGTCGGTGCCGTCACCTACGAAGAAAATAACTGGCAGATGTATCAGTGGATGATCGAAAATGAGGATGAAGAATACGAACTTCTTAAAACATTTTCGAAATTTCTGGAAAAGTTTTCCTGTACAATCCAGTATAACGGAGACAGTTTTGACCAGCCTTATCTGGAAGCACGCTATCAGATCCACGGGCTTCCGTCTCCTTTTAAAAGCCTGCCTTCTATGGATCTTTATCGACAGTTAAAGCCTTTGAAAGGGCTCCTTAAACTCTCCAGAATGAATCAGCCTTCTATAGAAGCTTTCCTGGGCATCACGGATCGTATTTACTGTGATGGAGGTGCATGTATCCGTCTTTATAAACAATTCGCTTCCGGAAAGAAACCGGAAGCAGGGGAAGTCGTTATGGGACACAATCAGGAAGATCTTCTTGGCCTTGGAAAAATATTTTCCATGCTGTCTTATCTTGCTCTCTTTGAAGAAGATTACGAAGCTCTGGATTGTGAAATTCAAGACGAACAATTGACTTTTACTATTAAAATTTTTTATGATATGCCTGTAGAGTTCTCAAATCATAGTGAAGAATTCTACATAACAGGACAAAAAGATCGTGTTCGTCTTCTCGTAAAATCTCAAAACGGACGATTAAAGCAATATTACTCCAATTACAAGGATTATGATTACATTCCTTCTGAAGACACTGCAATGCCCAAAACATTAAGTGCCTGCATGGATAAAAAGCTCCGCAGACCTGCCAGAAAGGAAACCTGCTACACCTGGTTCCCTGTAACAGAAGATTTTCTGAAAAATCCTTTAAAACAAAAAACCTATCTGAAACACTGTCTTCCATATTATCTTTCCATCCTGAAATAACGTCGTCCCTCTCATATACTGAAAAAGCGAGCCCTTCTCAAAGGACTCGCTTTTTCTGACAAAATAAAAAATCTTCCTCAAAAAAGGCCGTCACATTTGCAGTGACGGCCTCTGAAATTTCAAAATATAATATCTTCTGTACAGTTTCTGAGAAAATTACTCCTCTGTCTGCTCTGCAGAATGATCCTCAAGTGCTTTCATGCTGAGGCTGATCTTTCTGTCCTCGCCGTTGAAATCAACAACTTTAGCCTCGATCTCCTGGCCGATGGAAAGTACATCAGATGGTTTTGCAACGTGCTCTCTGGAGATCTGAGATACATGAAGAAGTGCATCTACTCCAGGTGCAAGCTCAACAAATGCACCGAAATCTGTCATACGTGCAACTTTACCTTTTACTACGTTTCCTACTGCGAAGTCCTCAGCAGCTGTAAGCCATGGGTTCTCCTCCGGGAATTTAAGGGAAAGTGCGATCTTATCTCCGTTGATATCTTTGATAAGAACTGTAACTTTATCGCCTACGTTGAAGACTTTCTTCGGGTTCTCTACTCTGCCCCAGGACATCTCAGAGATGTGAAGAAGTCCGTCTGCTCCGCCGAGGTCGATGAATGCACCGAAATCTGTAACATTCTTAACAACACCCTCAACTTTGTCACCAACGTTGATCTTAGCAAGAAGCTCTTTCTGTTTCTCAGCTTTCTCAGCAAGAAGAAGCTGTTTACGGTTACCGATGATACGGCGTCTTCTTGGGTTGAACTCTGTGATAACGAACTCAATCTCCTGATCTGCATATTTGGAAAGGTCTTTCTCATATGTGTCGGATACAAGGCTTGCAGGAATAAATACTCTTGCTTCCTCAACATTAACACAAAGACCACCGTCAAGTACCTGTGTTACAGGAGCTTTCAGAACCTCCTGGTTCTCGAATGCCTCCTCAAGACGTTTGTTGCCTTTCTCTGCAGCAAGACGTTTGTAGGTCAGTGTAACCTGTCCCTCTCCGTCATTTACTTTGAGAACTTTTGCTTCCATGGTATCGCCAGGTTTAACAACATCTGTAAGCACAACGCTTGAATCGTTTGTGTACTCGTTCTTTGTGATGATACCGTCTGCTTTATAGCCGATATTCAGGATGATCTCATCATCTTTAACATCGATGACGGTACCCTGTACGATCTCTCCATTTCTGATTGTTTTTACGGAATCTTCCAGCATCTGTTCAAAACTTAACTCTGACATGTTCTTGAACCTCCTCAATAATTTTCTTTGGGGTGGAAGCCCCTGCTGTAATACCTACACAACTACTGCATTGGAACATTTCAGAATCCAAGTCTACAGGTGTTTGTATATAGTAAGTATTTCCACATTCCTTTTTACATATTTCAAACAGCTTTTGAGTATTGGAACTATGTCGGCCGCCTACGACCAGCATAGTGTCTACCTCTCCGGCTATCGCTTTAGCTTCTTTCTGCCGTTCTTCGGTAGCATTACAAATAGTGTTTAAAATATTTAGAATATTTAAAACATTATTATCATAACTCTTTTTGCGAAGAATTTCAACTAATTCTTGAAATTTGTTGTAATTAAATGTCGTCTGTGACACTACACACACTTCTTTTTCCGGAGAAATGGTGAATCTTTCAGCATCTTCGGCATTTTTGATCACAGTGTACGGTCCCTGACACCATCCGCAGATTCCCTGAACTTCCGGGTGATCCGGGTCACCAATGATCACAATATGGGCACCTCTGGCACTTTCTCTCTCAACGATCTTGTGGATCTTCAGCACAAAAGGACAGGTGACATCCACATACCCGAGGCCATATTTTTTAATCTTGTCATAGACTTTACGGCCGACTCCGTGGGAACGTATCACAACGGTGCCATCTTTTAAAGTGGCAAGATCCTCCTCGCTGATCACAGCCACGCCTTTTTTTTCCAGATCTGAGACGACTTCCTCATTATGGATGATCGGGCCCAGTGTGTAGATCGGTGCAGCATCGGAACCGATCAGGTCATAAACACGGTCTACTGCTCTCTGTACGCCAAAACAGAATCCGGCAGTTTCTGCAACTTTTACCTTCATCCATTCACCTTTTTCCTGTATACAGAAAGGATACTCTCAACCACTTCCTCAATCCCCATCTCTGAAGAATCAACAAGAACTGCATCCTCTGCCTGTTTAAGCGGGGAAACGGCGCGGCTCATATCTCTCTCATCTCTGTCAATGATATCTTTCAGGATTTCATCCATATCGCAGGCTTCACCCTTCTCTGTAAGTTCCAGATATCTTCTGTTTGCGCGGGTTTTGGCACTTGCAGTCAAAAAGATTTTTACTTCTGCATTGGGAAGAATAGTGGTTCCGATATCTCTTCCGTCCATAACTACATTGTTCTCGGCCGCAAGGTTGCGCTGCAGTTTCAGAAGATGCGCGCGCACTTCCGGATTGGCAGAACTTACCGATGCCATATTTCCAACCTCTTCCTTACGGAGAAATGCCGTTACATTCTTTCCATTAAGAATCACCTGCTGTTCTCCATTCTCGTAACGGATAGAAATATCTGCATCATGACATGCTTTGGAGATATTTTCATCACCGCTGATTCCTTTTTCCAGAAGATAAAATGCCATGGCCCGGTACATTGCTCCTGTATCTACATAGATAAAGGACAGCTCCTTTGCCACTTTTTTTGCAATTGTGCTTTTTCCTGCACCTGCCGGTCCGTCAATTGCAATATTAATACCCATAATCAAATGCTCCCTTCCTCTTTTCTGTTATTCGATCGCCTGTGCTGCCGCATATGCTGTAGACCACGCGATCTGAAGATTATAGCCACCGGTCACTGCATCCAGGTCAAGCACTTCGCCTGTAAAATACAGATTTTTTACTTTTTTGGATTCCATCGTGGATGGCTGTATCTCTTTTACTGACACACCGCCTCTTGTGATGATCGCTTCCTTAAACTCTCCCATTCCCGTGATCGTAAATGGAAAAGCTTTGATCAGACGGCCAAAAGCCTGACGCTCTTCCCTGGAGATCTCATGTACCGGTTTCTCCCCGGGGATACCGCCAATTTCGATCATGATCGGAGTCAGAGAAGACGGAAAAAGAACACCGATCACATTTTTAAACTGTTTGTTATGATTTGCATCAAATTCACGCAGGATCCGGGCGTCAAGCTGTTCTGCATCAAGCGCCGGCTTCAGATCCAGGAAAGCCTGCAAAGGCTCTTTTTCCAGTTTTTTGCCGATCTGGGCACTTGCAGAAAGGATCAAGGGTCCTGTAACTCCGAAATGAGTAAACATCATCTCGCCAAAGTCTTTATAGAGGACTTTTTTGCCGGATCTTACTGTCAGTTCCACATTCCGAAGGGAAAGTCCCTGAAGTTTGGAGACATAATCTTCTTTTGCCACCAGTGGCACCAGTGATGGTGACTGGGAAACAACTTTATGCCCCGTCTCAGCAGCAAAACGATATCCGTCTCCAGTGGAGCCTGTGGACGGGTAGGAAAGCCCTCCTGTGGCAACTACCACTGCATCAGCTTCAAAAAAGGTACCGTCCGAAAGTAATACGCCGGTAACTTTTTCATCCTGCGTACAAACTTCCTTTACCTCTGTATGAAGATGGATCTGCGCTCCGGCTTTTTTCAGTTCCCGTTCAAGCGCACGGATAATATCTGATGAATGATCCGATACCGGAAAAACCCGGTTTCCACGCTCTGTTTTCAGCGGCACTCCTGCTTCCTCAAAAAATTCCATCACATCTCTGCTTCCATAGGTGTAGAAAGCGCTGTAAAGAAATTTACGGTTTGACATCACTGCCGGAAAAAGTTCTTCGGTATCGGAATCATTGGTGACGTTGCACCGTCCCTTTCCGGTGATGAAAAGCTTTTTTCCAAGTTTCTCGTTTTTTTCCAGTATGTGAACCTGGTGTCCTCTGCGCGCAGCATATACACCGCAGAGCATTCCGGCGGCACCGCCGCCTATGATCGCAACTTTGGACATTACCTGTTATCCTGCCTTTTTTATCTTTTTTATGCACAAAGGAGCCTGCATACAGCAAGCTCCTTTTCCTGTATTGAAATGCGTCTGCATTTCTATGTGTGCTTTATACCGGGTATGCGCCGTTCTTGGTATCTGCCACAGTTTCATCAACTTTGGTCTTCTGAGCCTGACGATATTTAAAGAAGTCCATGGCAACCTGTGGGAACAGTGCGTATGTCAGAACATCCTCATCCTGCTCCTTGTACTGTGCCATCTCACTCTCAAGCTTATCAAGCTCATCCTCCAGAAGATCTGCCGGGCGGCATGTGATCGGCTCTACATCACCGATACACTTCTTCTGCACTTCCGGGTTAAACGGTCTGGCTGTTGCGCCATACTTACCGCTTAATACGTCTTTTGTCTCTTTTGTCACAACTTTGTAACGCTCGCCCATGATCACGTTAAATACAGCCTGTGTACCAACGATCTGAGAAGACGGTGTAACAAGTGGCGGCTCACCGAGATCTTTACGAACACGCGGAACTTCCTCAAGTACCTCGTAGAACTTATCCT
Organism: Ruminococcus sp. AM36-2AA; assembly: GCF_003461955.1. Classification (GTDB taxonomy): domain Bacteria; phylum Bacillota; class Clostridia; order Lachnospirales; family Lachnospiraceae; genus Blautia_A. The sequence goes on from NZ_QTYB01000010.1 coordinate 96,114, forward strand.
CAGCATGCTGCTCTTTCAGCTGTGATGTCAGGTTGGAAAGCATTCCACCTGGTACCTGATACAGAAGAGTCTTGATGTTTACGCCAAGGTTCTTCGGATTCAGAAGGCCTGTATCAAGTGCCTCATCACGCATCGGACGGAAGTAGTCAGCGATCTCAGCAAGAAGCTGCTGGTCAAATCCTGTATCATATGGTGTTCCCTTGAATGTCTCAACCATAACTTCTGTTGCCGGCTGGGATGTTCCAAGCGCAAATGGTGACATAGCTGTGTCGATGATGTCAACGCCAGCCTCTACTGCTTTCATGTATGTCATGGAAGCAACACCGGATGTATAGTGAGAATGAAGATCGATCGGGATCTTAACAGTCTCTTTCAGGGCCTGAACAAGCTCAGTAGCCTTGTACGGAACAAGAAGACCTGCCATATCTTTGATACAGATAGAATCTGCACCCATATCCTCGATACGTTTTGCAAGGTCTGTCCAGTAATCAAGTGTGTAAGCATCTCCAAGTGTGTAAGCCATTGCAACCTGTGCATGTGCTTTTTCCTTGTTTGCTGCTTTTACAGCTGTCTGAAGATTACGAAGGTCATTCATACAGTCAAAGATACGAATGATATCGATACCGTTAGCTGCGGATTTCTGTACAAAATATTCTACTACATCATCTGCATATGGACGATATCCAAGGATATTCTGTCCACGGAACAGCATCTGAAGTTTTGTATTTTTGAAGCCGTCGCGAAGCTTACGAAGTCTTTCCCACGGATCCTCTTTCAGGAAACGTAAGGAAGCATCGAAAGTAGCACCGCCCCAGCACTCAACTGCATAGTAGCCGACTTTATCGAGCTTATCAATGATCGGAAGCATCTGCTCTGTGCTCATACGTGTAGCGATCAGGGACTGATGAGCGTCACGCAGGATCGTTTCCACAACTTTCACAGGTTTTTTCTCTATTTCTGCCATAATTATTCTCCTTACAAAATTTTATAAGACGATGGATCAGACGCCAAAGATAGCCATGAATGTACCGGCAGCAACAGCTGTACCGATAACACCGGCAACGTTCGGTCCCATCGCATGCATCAGCAGGAAGTTTGTAGGATCTGCCTCAGCACCAACCTTCTGGGATACACGGGCTGCCATAGGAACGGCAGAAACACCGGCGGATCCGATCAGCGGGTTGATCTTTCCATGAGTAACCTTGCAAAGAAGCTTACCAAGCATGACACCACCAAAAGTACCGCAGGCAAAGGCTACAAGGCCAAGAACTACGATCTTCAGTGTATCTACGTTCAGGAACGCCTCAGCACTTGTGGAAGCACCTACAGATGTTCCAAGAAGGATTACTACGATGTACATAAGTGCGTTGGAAGCTGTCTCAGAAAGCTGTTTAACAACTCCGGACTCACGGAACAGGTTTCCGAGCATCAGCATACCAACAAGTGGAGCTGTTGTCGGAAGGATCAGGCAAACAACGATTGTGATAACGATCGGGAAAAGGATCTTCTCAAGTTTTGTAACAGGACGAAGCTGCGCCATTTTGATCTTACGCTCTTCCTCTGTTGTGAACGCCTTCATGATCGGAGGCTGGATGATCGGTACCAGAGACATATAAGAATATGCTGCTACTGCGATCGGTCCCATAAGAGAAGACTGTCCAAGCTTACCTGCAAGGAAAATGGAAGTCGGGCCATCAGCACCACCGATGATAGAGATCGCTGCTGCTGCTTTTCCGTTGAATCCAAGGAAAATTGCAAGGAAGTATGCAAGGTAAATACCAAGCTGTGCAGCTGCTCCCATCAGGAAACTGATCGGGTTTGCGATCAGCGGACCGAAGTCTGTCATCGCACCGACACCCAGGAAGATCAGTGAAGGAAGAATACTCCACTCATCCAGTAAGTAAAAATAATGAAGAAGTCCGCCAACGCCATTGGATGAATCCTCAATGCTCAGCATAATGTCCGGATAAATATTTACCAGAAGCATACCAAAAGCGATCGGAACCAACAGCAGCGGCTCAAAACCATGTTTAATGGCAAGATATAAGAACACACATGCCACTGCGATCATCAGGTAGTTTCCCCAGGTAAGGTTGAAAAATGCTGTCTGATGGATCAGGTTTGACAGGGTATTTGTTACATAAGACATTTGTCTACCTCCTGTTTAGTTCATTGTTGCAAGAGTATCTCCATTTTCAACGGCAGCACCCTCTGCAACATCGATGCTGGCGATCGTTCCGTCCTGAGGAGCAACAACCGGGATTTCCATCTTCATGGACTCAACGATCACTACGCTGTCACCGGCTTTTACGCTCTGTCCAACAGATGCAACGATTTTTACAACTTTTCCAGGAACGGCTGCGGAAACCTTAACAGAACCTGCGCCTGCTGCCGGAGCTGCTGCCTTTGGTGCTGCCGGAGCTGCCTTAGGAGCCGGAGCTGCTGCTTTTGGTGCTGCTGCAACTGGAGCTGCTGCGTTTCCGTTCTCTTCTACAGTAACTTCATATGCTGTTCCGTTAACAGTAATTGTATAACTCTTCATTTTAAAATCCTCCTAAATAATGATTATCTTTTTCTGCGGTTGATCTTACGGATGGAGCGGACTACAAATCCGTCTGTGCTTGTCTTTCCTTCAGAAGCAGCAATCGCTGCTGCAATCACGGCAACAAGCTCACCATCATCTGTAACATCCTCTACGACTGGCTCAGCAACTGGTGCTGCAGCGGCTGGTGCCGGTGCTGCGGCTGCCGGTGCCGGTGCGCTCTCTTTTTTCTTTCCTTCCACAAGGCCAGGAATATATTTGAAAAGAGAGATCACAAAGATCAGGAATGCCAGGATCACAAATACGGTACCAAGACCCATCAGTGTGTTCAGGGCTGCCTTCTCCATATTCTGTGCCAGTGTATAATTCACATCAACAGTAAGAGAAGTCGGTGTTCCTGATTTATCAAATACATAAGTGAAATTCGCTTTGTTTTTCTCGAAGGATACCGGAACAACAACGGTGTACTGGTCATCGGAATACTCTACTGTGATATCTTTTTCATCGATATCACCTTTTTTCTCACCAAGTTCTTCTCTGGAACCGTCCCAGGCGCTTGCTGCGCTCTGTGTGAAAGCATCCTCTGATTCCAGATAGCCCTGGATATCATCCTCGGACATTGCGATGATCGCATCTGTCAGGCCTTTTGTTGTTGTAACAAGCTGACTCTTTACAGAATCATCAACCTCATCAGCAGCCCATGCAGTAGCTGTGCATCCGATCAGAAGTGCGGCTACGCAAAGGAATGCCATGCAGACAGAAGAGATCTTTTTATAAAACTGTCTCATACGCTCACCTCACTTAGACTGTTCCATGCTTTTTGGATGGACGGTCTTCCCTTTTTGTGAACAGCATCTCAAAAGCGCCGATTACATATTTTCTTGTATCTTCTGCTTTGATCACAGTATCCACATACCCTCTTGCTGCTGCAGATGCGATACCGTTCTGGAGCTCCTTATACTCTGCTGCTTTCTCGTTCAGTGTAGTAGCGTCAGCTCCCTCATACATGATCTTGGCTGCAAGGGAAGCATCCATCATACCGATCTCTGCGCTATCCCATGCATAAACCATATCTGCTCCGACAGATTTGCTGTTCATGGCAACGTATGCAGTTCCATATGCTTTACCGATCACAACATTTACCTTCGGTACCGTTGCAGATGCAAAAGCATGTACCATCTCACCTACGGATTTAGCCATCATCTTCTCGTTGCAGAGAGTGGCTTTAAATCCGGTTACGTTGGTAAGAGTAAGTACCGGAACCTCGAAAGCGTCACAGAATTTTACGAACTCTGCTACTTTTCTTGCGCCTCTGGAAGAAAGAGTTCCATCAGAAACCTCTGTCTTATTACCATCAGCGTCATAAGACTCACTTCTGTTTGCAACTGCACCAACAGTAGCTCCGTTCAGGCGGAGAAAACCTGTTACGATATCCTGTCCGTAAGCTGCCTTTGTCTCAAAGAATTCACCATTATCAGCGATTCTTGAAAGAGCGATTGCTGTGTCGCCTGTGCAGCCCGCGATATCATCACATACTCTGTTCAGGTCGTCTGTGCATTCTTTAAAACTGTCATTGTCTTCATTATTCTCAGGAAGCATGCTGACCAGTGTGCGGATCTGTCCAAGAATCTCATCCTCTGTTCCGATACCATCAACAAGTCCTGTCTCCTCACTCTGGAACTGGGCGGAAGCTGAATCGCATTTTTCCACTCTGTTTCCTTCCAGCGCATTTGGAGTGTTTACAAACAGTCTGCCCTTCTTCTCCTCTACAAATGTAAAGTCTGTAAGAGCCGGTACAACTGCCATTCCACCGCCGCATGTTCCGAAAACAGCAGTGATCTGTGGAATAACACCGGATGCCAGTGTCTGTTTCAGATAGATCTCACCAAATGCCTCAAGTGCATCGGTAGCCTCCTGAAGACGAAGTCCCGCACAGTCTACAAGACCGATAACAGGTGCTCCAACTTTCAGAGCAAGATCATAAATTTTGGCGATCTTTTTGGCATGCATCTCACCAACTGTTCCGTTCAGTACAGATGCATCCTGGCTGTATACATATACCAGGCTGCCGTCAATCACACCATATCCGGTGATCACACCGTCTGAAGGTGCCTTTTTTTCAGTCATGTTGAAATCTGTAGTTCTGGCTGTGACAGCCTGTCCGATCTCAACAAAACTGTTGGCGTCAAGCAGGGAATTGATCCTTGCAGCCGCTACGCTTTGTGTCGCATTACTCATTATACTATGCCCTCCATTTTTTTATTAATATAACCAAAAATTCAGCCGAGTATAATTGTACCTTTTTTTAAGCGAAAATTCAATACTTTTCGTCATGAATGTTAAAAAATTAACCCCTGACAGATGTCAGGGGTCGACCGATCAGTGAAAATAATCCTGAAAAATCTTATTTACATACCATTTATAGGTGATTCTGCCGATTTTTTCATTCGATGTCACAGAACAGGAGACTATTTCTTTTCCATTCAGCATTGCATGAAGTGTACCGATCTTCTGATTTTCACGTACAGGTGCTGCTATTTTATCCGGAAGTTCTGTTTCCCATATAATTGTTTCTGTTTTTTTCAGAAGATATCTTTTCGTCTGCTCTTTCTCCGGCAGAGACGCATGTACTTTTAATCTCCTCTGCAATTGTTCCGGATATGCTGAATCTTTATCTTTCTCCGGGTATGGACTGTTTTCCTCCGGCACAGCATCTGTCACTGTGATTTCCGGAAGGTCCGGAAGATCCGGGAGAAGCACATAACTGTAATTTTCCCTGCCATAAGACAGCAGTTTTTTCGTATCGGACCATTTGTAATTTTTGTTTCCGGGCCAGCCACATCCAAGCAGTGCCACAATAAACAGTTTTTCATCCTGTCGTACAGCACAGACATAACAGTATCCGGCATTGCCGGTGAAACCGGTTTTTCCGGAAATCACACCAGTCTCCATATCCAGAAATGCATTGGTATTATGAACCGAATAATGTTCCTTTCCGGAAATATCTGAGAATGTATAATCCCTGGTCTGTGTGATATGGACAAATGTCGCATTTTTTATGGCATATGCCATGATCAGTGCCAGATCTCTGGCAGTTGTATGATGAACTCCTCCTTCATCTTCTGCATCCAGCCCATTTGGCGTTACAAAATGTGTGTCTGTACATCCCAGTGATTTTGCTTTTTCATTCATCAGGAGCGCAAACTTTTCCACAGAGCCGCCAATATGTTCTGCAATGGCTACTGCCGTATCATTATGGCTTTTCAGCATCAGCGAATATAACAGATCTTCCAAATAAAACTGCTGGCCTTCCCGCATTCCCAGGTGTGTCTGTGGCTGTGATGCGGCATTTCTGGAAACCTGTACATAATCGTCTCCGGAAGCCATTTCCAGCGCCAGAATGCAGGTCATGACTTTTGTAGTACTGGCATTGGGCCGTCCTTTATAAGCTTCTTTTCCATACAGCACCCGTCCGGTTTCTCCGTCCATAAGAACCGCTGAGAGTGCATAAAGCTGCTCCTCTTTTGCCCACACAGGAAAAATCTGCAGAATAATAAGGACCGCTGTCATCAGCACGACAGCGGCCATACGCCTGTTTTTCATACGATCACCCCACACACATTTCTATAATTGTTTGCAGTAACCATTATATTTTTAATTTTATGCAGAAGTGTCTCCGTGATATAACTTTCTCTTTTTATCTGTCAAACTTGTTATCCATTAAAAGTCAGATTCCATCGTTCGGAAAGATGTCCCGGACGAACTGCCAGCGCAGAGAGTTCTTCAAGCATATCCGGTGCTTTTTCCAGAGCTTCTTCCATAAGGCTGTCCAGTTTCAGAAGTTCTTTTCTGCAATCAACCTCCGGTTCCGGGCTCATAAAAAACTCTGTGATAAAAGCAGCTCGTTTCTTTCCTGCCGGAGAAAGAGCATGTTCTGAAAGTCTTTTCTTTCTTCCTCCATCATCGCATACCAGAATACAGGTAAAAATCTTCATCATCTTCAGTGACAGGTAAATATTCCAGGTACGAATAGCCGGCAGTACCTGATGAATCGTCCAAGCACTGAAAAAATTTGCGCGGATACCGTGGGACGGATAAAAATGCAGAGGATTCTTTCCAGTCTCATACATCAGCATACGGTCAAATTCTTTTTCCAGAAGTGTATGGGAAATCTTGCCCTCTTTTGCTACCTGGTTTACATAGGGGTGACAGGTAGAATCCAGAATATAGTGGCATCCAAATCCCAGCATATATGCCATCAGTGCCGGATTTTTTTCTTTCCTGACCCTGGCCATACCTTTTTCAAAAAATTCCCTTGCTTTTTCTCCATGCATCTTTACTCCATACTGTGTCACCGGATTTTTTGATATAAAATAATAAAAGAGAATATCCGGGCCATGCTGTCCGATCCGATACAGATTTCCATTGCTGCGGATCAGATGCTGCAATTTTTCAGGAAGTTTTCGGCAAACCCTTTTTCCAAAAAGATCATGTGTGTAAGTTGTGGGCATTTTCTATTCCTCCTCTTTTGCTTATAAAGTGGACATAATCCTCCCCCTGTACAGCAGATTCTGGTATCTGTTAATGTCTTCTGCTTTCTATACATCCAGTTTCAACTGAATTTCTTCCTCAGCCTCCGCCTTAAAATCTTCCAGCTGAACAGGATCCATTTCCGGAAGTTCATCAAGGCCCTGAACACCAAAGCAGCGCAAAAATTCCTCCGTTGTTCCAAGAAGGATCGGACGTCCCGGTGCATCCAGACGGCCAAGTTCTCTCACCAGATCATAATCCATCAATTTATTAATGGCATGATCACATTTCACACCACGGATTTTTTCAATTTCTGCTTTTGTGACAGGCTGTTTGTAGGCAATGATCGAAAGTGTCTCAAGCATAACATCTGTCAACGTTGGTTTTTTCGGCTGTGCAGCAATCCTTATAAGGGAATCGTAATATTCTTTTTTTGTGCAAAGCTGAAAGGAATTCTCTAATTCAATAATCTGAATTCCCCGTTCTTCCTCCTGATAATGAATCATCATATTGCGGATGATATTCTCTGTTGTTGTAACATCCTGCTGGATTGCTTTGGCAATACGGCTTAATTCTACTGCTTCGCCCATTGCAAAAAGAATCGCTTCAATTTCCCCTTCAATTCGTTTGATTTCCACTTATCGTCCTCATTCCTGCTGTGTTATTCTTCCGCAAACTCTGTCAGATTCTTCCATGTTTCCGGATCCGTGATAACTTCTATGTGAATATCATCAAAAAGATCTGCCTGTTCTGCATGAACATGTCCCATTTTCATCAGCTCCAAAATCGAAAGAAACGTAACGATCAGCTGTACTCTGGAATGCTGATCTTCCATCAGCTGCCGAAAACTGAATTTACGATGTTCTTTTGCATAGTCCCGCATCTCCAGGAGTTTGTCTGACAATGAAATTTCTTCTTTTTCGATCCGTCCAAATTTGCTTCGGATAGGATCAATTTTATTTTCCTGCCTGCGGATCAAGCTCTGATAAATCGCACTCATCTTTTCCAGTGTCAGCCCCCGCAGGAGTTCCTGTGGATCAGATGGTGGTGCATATTGCAGCACTTCCTCCGGAAGATCCTGTTTCCGGTAATAAACTCCTGCCGCGTCCCCGAGTCTGTCCCTTAATTCATAGGACATATATTTGTACATCTTATATTCCAGAAGTTTCTGCACCAGTTCTGCTCTCGGATCTTCCTCTTCACCTTCTTCGTTGATTTCTTTAGGAAGGAGCATTTTGCATTTGATATCCAGAAGAGTAGCTGCCATGACCAGAAACTCGCTCATAACGCCAAGATCTTCCTTCTCCATGGAATGCAGATATTCCATATACTGGTCTGTGATCTCCACAATAGGAATATCATAGATATCAATCTTGTTTTTGTCAATCAGATGCAGCAGCAGATCCAACGGACCCTCAAACACATTTAATTTAACAGATATTGCCATAACATTTCCTCATTTCATTTATTCGGAAGGTTTTACATCAATCACCAGCAATTCTCTTGGGTTGTGTATCCTCAGAGGAAGCGTATGCTCTCCAAGTCCTGCACTGACAAACATGTGCTGGTTTCCCTTATGAAAATCTCCGCAGCAGAAAGGCGGCAATACCAGATACTGAGGAGAAGAAAGCCCATGATGCTCACTGAATCGTACAACACCTCCATGATAATGTCCGGACAAGATCATATCTGCACCCCATTCATAATATGTTTTTCCGTATTTGGGGTTATGTGCCAGGAGAACCTGCATTCCATTTCTTCCCGGTTTTCCTATCAGTTTTTCCATGACTTCTTTTTTTAGTTTGGGAGATCTTGGCTTATGATAATATTCAATAGGCAGTTCCAGCCCCCAGAAACAGATACTGTTTCCTTTCAGGATCGCATGTTCATGTTCATTTCTCAGAATATGCACCCCCGCCTTTTTCAGCGTTTTTTCATATATCCTGTATTGTTTTCCGTTTTCTTCTGAAAGAGACATTTTATATTCATGATTTCCCAGGGCATAATATACCGGAAAATACTGTGCAAGCTCTTTCAGCAATTTGCATGCAGTCACCAGCGTATCCGGACAGGTACGTACCGCCATATCTCCGGCTGACAGTACAGCATCCGGTTTTTCCCTGCGTATCGCTTCAATAAGTCCGGCATTATCTCTTCCGTAAGAAAATCCATGAAGATCTGCAAGTAAAACAAATCGTATCCCTTCCGGATTCCGGATTTTATTCGTATAAATCTGGTATTTTTTTATTCTGAATTTTTTCATTTTATTTTCCAAAACCACAATTCGGGAATGTACAGACCGGACAGTTCAGACAGAGTCCACCTTCTCCAAGTGCGTTAATTTCTTCCGCTTTTATTTTATCATCTGCCATTATTCTCGGAAGGATCAGGTCAAATACTGTCCTTTTTGCATACATGACACATCCCGGAAGGCCGAGTACCGGAATCTGTCTTCCATTCCGTTTCAGATATGCCACCAGAAGCATTGCTCCCGGAAGTACCGGTGCGCCATAAGTTATGATCTCCGCTCCCGTATCACGGATTCCTCCGGGGGTTCGGTCATCAGGATCCACACTCATTCCTCCGGTACAGATGATCAGATCCGCCCCCTCATCTGCAAAAGAAAGAACTTCTTCTGTGATCAGTGCTTTGTCATCACCCGGCATTACCTGCCCGATGATTTCAGTTGGAAATTCAGAAAGTTTTTCTTTCAGCACAGGAGTAAATGTATCCCGGATCAGGCCTTTTCTGATCTCACTTCCGGTTGTGACAATACCGACTTTTTTTTGATGATAGGGCAGGATATCAAAAACAGGATACTCTCCTGCAGCTTCTTTGGCAGCGTCCATTTTCTCTTTTTCGATCACAAGAGGAATAATTCTGGTCCCTGCGATCTTATTTCCTCTTTTTACCGGAAAGTCCCCATGTCTGGACGCGATCATCATCTCTCCAAGAGAATTGACTGCCACAAGTGCTTCTCGTCGGATCTTCAGAACACCATCTATTTCTGATACCACTTCTATCTTACCTTCTTTGATATCTGTTCCATGCATTTTCAAGGAATCGCCCGCACAGATTCTGTAAAGAATTTCTGCCGCCTCATTTTCATGAAGGATTCCTTCTTTTTTTTCCCAGACAAAAAGGTGTTCTTTTCCTACTGAGAGCAAAAGCGGTATATCGTCTTCTTTTACCACATGCCCCTTTTTGAAAAGAACGCCTTTTTTTTCATCTTTTATGATCTGTGTGATATCATGGCACAGAATGTGTCCTACTGCATCTTCTGTTCTGATCTCTTTCATGCAAAATCCCTTCTCTGTTCTGTTATTTCTCCAATCCGCTTTATTATACATCCTGTCAGGCATTTTTGTCAAAAACATGTTTGCATTTACAAAATGCTGCCTATAAAAGATATTCCCATGCCGCACGTTTCAGCCAGTCGTGATAATCCGCTTTTTGTACTGTCTCTCCATACAGGATATCAATACTTCCTATTTTCTTTCCATTCTGATAGTATTCCTGTTTTCCGGCTTTTTCTCCTTTTTTCACCGGAGCAGTCTGTTCTTCTGGAAGAACCACTTTCTTTTTCACATGATCCGGTTTTGTTCCATCTGTACTGAGATATCGGAATTTTCCTTTATAGACAAGACTGGCTTCCTGCTTTACTCCCTTTCGGATCTTCAGAGGTTTCAATTTTTCCGGTACATCATCTGTATATAATATACATTTTGAAAAGCCATAATTTAAAAGGGCAGCCGCATCACGAAATCTTGTTTTGGGGTCCGGCGCTGCCATCACAGAAGCGATCAGTGTAATCCCGTTTCTTTTTGCCACTGCACTGAGACAATATTTGGCAATACTGGTACTTCCTGTTTTCAGTCCCATACATCCTTCATAACTCCGAAGCAGTTTATTTGTATTCGTCAGAGTAAATTTGGAGGAACCTTTTCTGGTTACATGGGTAATATCTTCCATCCATACCGACGAATATGTAAGAACTTCCGGATACCGACTGATCAGTTCCCGGCTCATAAGTGCAATATCATAAGGAGTGGTATAATGATCTTTTGATTCTGTCAACCCACAACAATCCACAAAATGTGTGTTCTTCATGCCAAGTTTCTCTGCCCTCTGATTCATCTGTTCCACGAAGGCCTGCTCAGTCCCTGCAAGATGTTCTGCCATTGCCACGCTGGCATCATTTCCGGATGCGATCACAATACATTTGATCATGGTTTCTGCTTTTTGTGTTTCCCCTTCTTCCAGATATACCTGGGAACCGCCCATGGATTTCGCATAAGCGCTTGTCGTGATCGTATCATCCAAATGCAGCCTGCCATCCCGAATGGCATCAAAGATCAGGATCAGCGTCATAATTTTTGTAATGCTTGCAGGGCTTCTTTTCGTATCCGGATCTCTGGAATAGATCACTGTGCCTGTCTCTTTCTCCATCAGTACCGCACCTGGTGCTTCAATAAGGTTCTGATTTGAATTTTCCAGCGTTTCGTCAGGTTCTCCCCGGACACCAAGAGGGCTGAAAATAAAATTCAGTGCTATGCTCCATACCACTATACTCTTTTTGATCCTGCTGTATTTCATAAACTCACTCCTATAAAATTCTCTCTGTTCTATTTTAAAGGCTTCTGTCCTGAAATATGCCAGAAATCCCAAAACAGACCGAAGAGAACAAAAGCTCTTTGCTTCCATTCTCCCGGTCTATTTCTTATGAAAACAGTAAGGGAATCGTATTTTTTATACAGTCATTGTGAGAATACCTGTCATATCTGGCTTTTTCATTCACAAAAGTAAGAGATGCCTCTCTGTTTTCCATTGTTAAGGCAGCAACACCTGTGGCAATTTCTTTTGGATCTTTTCCATAGGCTGCCTCTGCTTCTTTCACGATCCGGACATTTTCTGTATTTGCCAGGATTTCTTTCAGATAGTACCGTAAAACAGGTTTTTCCCAGACTGTATACTGACCCAGGGGAATATTCTGAAATGTAACTGCGGCAACGGCATAGCCATTTTCATCCACTTCGTAACTGTCTGGCACAAAAGTCACATAATCTTCATAATGATGAGAAACGCCCGCCAGATCTGTTCCTTCTACAGAAAAGAAAAATGTTGGATTTCCATGCGCCCAGATAATATCCGCTTCTTTTATTTTCTTCATTACAGTAATCGTTCCAAAAGGCAGGATCACAGGTGTATTTTCGGCCTGCAGAAAAATCTCACTCGTCAACGCACCTTCTTTTTTCTCAAAAACAACGGTTTTGTCATAATTGCCTTTGTAGTTCTCCGGATTTTTTGTTTCCACGATCCGGAACTTCCCACCGTTTTCCTCTGTGATCAGAAGTTCTTCCGTATAGTACGATTCTCTGTCGCTGTCATATCTTAAAATTCTCTTTTCGCCCAGATCATCTTCATAGGCTTTCTTTTCCTGGTTCCACTGATAAACTGTAAATTCCGCTCCGGTAAGCGGCTCTCCAGTATATACATCTGTTTTTTTCAGGCGGATAACTCCCTTATATTCTGGTACTTTTTTATTCTGTACTTCCAGAAAAAGACTTACGCTTTCATCTGATATATCTACTTCCTGTTCCCATTTTCCTTCATATCCTTTCGGATTCCTGGTTTCTGTTATTTTAAATTTTCCGGTATTATCAGCTGTCTGCAAAAGTTCTTCACTGACATAAAGCTGCTGTTCACTGTCATATTGCAGAACTGTTCCTGTTGTCTTATACGCTTTCCTGGCAGCACTGTATTCATACAGCCTAAACTCTGCATCTTCCAGAATATCTCCGGTTTCTTCATCCGTTTTCCGGATTTCAATTTTCCTTTTATTTTTCTGATAATTCAGGGCTTCAAAGGTAAAGGTTTTAGCTGTTCCTGGCTCTGTCAGCCTGATATCTTTCTGCCAGTTTCCAGTATAATTTACAGGTGCTTTTGTCTCACGGATGCGGAATTTTCCCTGATTATCCTCCGTATAAGAAAATTTTTCCGAATTATAGGTTCGCTTCTGTTTGTCATAAGTCAGTGCTTTTCCGGTTTTTCCATAACTTCCTGTCTTCTTGCTCCATTCATATAAAGTAAATGCCGCACCGGCAAGCGGATCTCCGGTATCACCATCTTTTTTTGTAATAACAACTGTTCCACTGATATCCATAATATCTGTCACACTTACAGCCGTTGTTTTTCCGGATAAAACAGTAAAACTTTTAATCGCTGTGCTTAAGAGATAGCCTGTTGGTGCCTTTATTTCTTTCACATAATATTTACCCGGAATCAATTTGGAAAATGTGTAAACTCCCGTTTTATCTGTGGTTCCGATCTCTATCCTCTGATCTTTTTTATATCTGGTACGGTAACCGGACTTCAATGCTTCTGCCGCATAGATCGCATACTGTGCACCTGCAATCTTTTTTCCGGTATTAGCCTCTGTCTTGGTAATTTTTACATTTCCGTAACCAGATGGTTTCATTGAAAACGTGAGCTGTCCTCTTGTTCCCTGATATACGTATGCTCCAAAATCCTGCACTCCATCTTTTCCTGTCTGTGATTTTCCATCTACCAGAATATAAGAAACCGGCTGTAACAGCATTTTACAGGAATACTTTTGTGATGCTGACGTCTCCAGTGGAAAGATCAGGTAAAAGCGGGCCCCATCTTTCAGAGTCAGACTTGTACCACTCATCATATTCGGACTTGTCAGATGTGCTTCCCGGTCTGCTGCACTTTCCCAATAGGCAAGCTGCCAGGTTGCTGTGGCCGGCCTGGTTATTATAATCCCATTTCCCGCTTTTCCTCCATCTGTTATTTTCAAAAGCGGGCTCATCTGAAATCCGTTTTTCATACTATTCGGTATATACGGCAGATTGTCCGGCCTCGATCGAAATACACTAAGTGGAATTGTCTGACCAGTTGCAGATATCCAGCCGTTTTCTCCATAAACAGACAAAGCAGCTTTATTTCTGGGTGGAATCGTCAATGTCCTGATCTTATTCAGGAAACGGTTGATTCCCACATGCTCCACCTCAGTTTCTGTCGCATAGCCACAATCATTAAAATATGCTTTAGAAAGAGCAATGTGTGTAAAAACATATCGATTCTGCCATTTCGACCAGTTTATGTGACCGCAGGATGGATCATAACTGGTTCCCAGATCTCCCGGACCGCCATATCCAAAATACAGCAGTTTCTGAACTGTAGAATTTTTCAGCACTTTGACTGCATCATTTTTCAGTGTAGTGCTGTCCACGCCATCTTTTGTGGCTTTCAGACAATATAAGGGAGAAACTTTTTCTGCTCCCGTATCATCTACATAGTGTACGGATCGATAAGTGCAGCCCATGCGGGTCTGGTTTCCGGATCCCCAGAAATCATTTGCAGCTGTCCAGATTTCATCACAGTAAACTCTTGTCCAGACATCCAGGTAGTACTGAGAAGCACCCAACGCAGTAACCGCAAGAGTCTCATTGTCGTCTGCCGTTACCTGTGCACTTTCCGTCTGCGTAAAACTCTCCGCAAGAGCCGGTGAAAACGCAATCATTTCTCCATTTTCAATATCCTGGATCAGTTCCTGTGCTTCTTCGCTGTTTCCGGTCAGAAGATCTGCATTTTCCTCCGAAAAGACCGCAAAATCCGCTTCCTCACCGGACTGCTGCTCTTCTTCTGAAAAAATTTCTGCTGTTTTCTTATCATTTTCAGAAAAATTTCCAGACTGTTTATTTTCCGAAATCTCTGTTTCGGAATCACCCTGTGCCAGTGTTTCTTCTGTATCAGAAACTACATTTTGTTCCTGCTGTATACTTTCTGTTTCTGATCCACCATCTTCTGGATCTTCATTTTCCACAGCTTCCTCTATCTCTGGCAGATATTCTGAAGAGATTCCCATAACCGTACTGGCAGAAGCAGCTATGGAGGAACCAGAGATCAGCAGTGCCAGCAATGTACCGGTTATTTTTCTTTTCAATTTTTTCTTCCTCCTTTCCTGAGTACCAGAATTCCGGCAAGAAGGGCCACTTCTTCCAAAATCAGGAAAAATCGGATTCCTGTATCATCTCCTGTTTTTACCGGAGCTGTTTTCCCGGAGGAAGCTCCTGTTTTCCTAGAATATCCATCAGAATTTTCTTCTTTTTCGGACTGCCCGGCAGGAGTTTGAGATGGCTGTATTTTTTCTTTTTGATCTTCTTCTACGGAAAATATCCATTTTACATCCCCGTTACGAAGTGCAAAATCATTATTAAGCTCTGATGGAACTGTAATCTGGAACTTCATTTCTCCGGATTTTCCCGGTTGGAATATTCCCAGCGAAACAGCTTTATTCAGAGAAACAGCCAAAAGATCTCCGGAATACAGTTTCTTTCCATCCATTGATATCACAAGCTTTAACTTTTTCAGAAATTCCTGATCTTTCACAGACTTACATTCCGCTGAAGTGCGGAAAAAAATCTCCGCCGTATTTTCCGTTGCATTTTTGATCTTAACAGAATCCTCAAGAACATCTCCCGGCATTGCCGCAGAAAATCCTGCAAAGAAATCTTCCGGAGCCGCGATCAGTTTATGTGCGTCTCTCTCAAATACTACCCTGAGCTTAACCTGACTCTTCCGTTTTACAACCCGGCCGTTGGTATCATGTATGCATCGCAGGATCTCCTGATTTCCCCAGGGCGACATAGCATTAAAATCCGGTGAAAAATTTGCAGCCTGAATGGCATCTGCCACGATCGTGATCCCCAGTTTTTTCTCCTGATAAGGTTCTGTCCATTCTTCCGGTATTGTCACTCCGGTAAAGATATCTGCGCTTTCTCCCTGCTCCAGCTTTCTGGTACAGTAAAAATACGCACCTTTTTTTACCCAGTATTTCGGCATTCCCGTCAGATTGGTGTCATTTAATCCTTTTCGGTTTTCCAGGTTATCTGCATACGTGATCTTCACTCTTACCCAACACGGTTCCGAACGATTTGTGATCCTTGGGATTTTGGATATCCTGTCACCAGGAAGGACCATTTTCTGATTCTGATACAAAATTTCTTTTCCATTCTTTTTTTCCAGTTCTTTCATCGAAATATTGATATCACCGGTAGAAATATGGTTCGTCACAGTTACTGAATCCGAAAATTTTCCATACGCAGATACACACATTGCAATACTGCCAGCTGTCAGAATTCCCGCCAGTATCCATTTAAGAAATTTCTTCAAGCTTTTCACTCCTCTCTGTATCTGCAGATATCGGGTTTTTAAAATAGTTCCAGGCACTTTCAAAATCAGAAAATCCTTCTGCCTGAACCGATTCTTCATACACATTGATCTCAAAGTCAGTAATACTGTCCTTATATGTATCATCGATCTTAGACGAATCAATGCGGAATCCGCTGCATAAAGGTGTGGTTTTCTCTCCTTCCGTGACAACATTTCGATAGTAATAATACCCGTCTTCATTGTTATACAGCCAGTTTACTGTATCCAGTCCAAGAAGTTCCACCCCTTTTCCAACATCATAATTGGAGTAGGAAAGAGCCATTCTCACATAACAATCCGCATGAAATCCTCTTTCACCACCGGAAAAGTTTCCTGTCCAGATTTCTTTAATATAGGAGGGATTCTCTTCCACTGGTATCGGAGTCGGATCCGGAAAATTTTCTTCTATTTCTGTTGTCACATGTCCTACTGCCAGTGTATTTACTTTCTGATCAGAAGCGGAAAGATATGCAGCTGTTCCTGCTGTCAAAAGAAAACCGGCAGTAAGAAAAAAACATACAGAAATTTTCAGATTTTTCATCTGGTGACACCACCAGCCTGTCCTTTATTCTGATTTACATATTTCTGATATGCAGCCTTGGCCTGTTCCAGAACAGTTGTACTGTCATCCCCGGTATTCATGGACTGAATCGCATAAGCACGCACCGGCATATCCAGCTGCTGTGTATCCAGCTGTCCTTCAATGATATTGGCAAAAGTTACTGTGTCAAACAGTGTTGTTGTTTTTTCTCCCGGATTTAAAATATGGTTGTAAGCGTAGGTATACACCATATTCTGTCCGATTTCCTTTTTTTCCAGCTGTGTCCAGTCATTGTTCTTTGCATAACTGAAAAGTTCTGTTTTTGCCAGGGCATTTCTGGTCCCGTCCTGAGCCGCGGTAATTACTTCACTGACAGGCACCGACACCTCCAGATACACAAACGCTTCGTTTACGCCAACATTCTTTACATATGGATCTTTTTTGATCACCTGAGTAGGAACAATCTTTGTATTCTCTTCCGGTTTCCACCCTGGTTCATCCAGTTCAATATCTACTTTACCCACTGTAAAACTGTTGGTAGTTGTTTCAAAATCTGTAAGATATGCCGCAGTTCCTCCAGCTGCCAGTGCTGCGATCATTGCTCCAAGTGCGATTCCTTTTACCATTTTTCTGTTTTTTATCATAAATTCATTCCTCCATGCAATTTTTTTTATTCTTTTTTGGGGTATATGCCAGATCAGAGATCACTGACAGACCTGCCATAATACATACGGCAGTAAATGGGATCCGGGCTTTCAGAAAATATATGATATAGCCCAGATAAGGCAGGCAAAAGACCACCCGCCCGATGATCTGCGACTTTGCCACAGGAATCGGATCTGCGTTCTTGTTGGCGTCGCCTTTTGTGATAAAGGTACCTTCTTCTTTCTTCACAACTCTGTGTGTAACAACGGTATCTTCATTATGAAATGTGATAATATCTCCCGTTTCAGGGGAATACGCTCCTTCTTTTATAAAAACAACGGCTCCTGTTGGAATCTTCGGTTCCATGGATCCGGAATAAACCACATATGGGCGTATCCCGAAAAGACCCGGAAGGAGAAGTACCATAGCAACTATGAGCATCAAAAACAAAGCTGCATTAAATATACATCGAAACAATATTTTCATTTCTATATTCTGTTTTATATACTATTTTGACAAAGATTTCCTGCTGTGGGAAAAGAAGTTTTTTATCCCGATCGTCCGAAAGATCTGGCGGCGACCGGCCCCAAATATACTGGTCCATAAAAACCTGCTTTCTGTCTGTTTCGCAATAAAAATTGTGGATATCATATGGAACGGAACCGTTCCGAAAAGTTCGTCTTATAAAGACGCTTATAGATAAAAATAAGATCTGTTTCAGATGTTGTTATTATAAAACCGGACTGCTGATAAGTCAACGAAATTCGTCCGACAAAATTCGACCATAAATTCCGACTTTCCAGAGAATTCCAGAAAGGAACTGCCACAGTCTTTTACTCCGGCAGTTCCCGGCAATTACTGTTGCGTAAGAGAATAAATGCACTCCAGCGGAATCATCATGATCTCCTGTATTTCTTTTTTCTCCTCTTCTCTGTTTTTTCCTGTAACCGGAATTTCGATTCGAAAAGCCGGCTGATGTATTGTTTCGCCATAAAACTGTTCAGGCCTTCCCATATTTCTGCGGTCCGACTGTTTCTCATAATCCATAGAATATCGTTCCAGTTTTCCTCTTGTACATTTTTTCAGATGACGCGCCAGGCGATAGCCTTTCTGACCAGTAGAAAATCCCTGTTCCTGCCTGTAATAGATGATCTTTTTTCCTGAACTGCAAAAAACCAGGAGCCCCCTGCTTGCATATTCCTGAAAGATGCGTATCAGTGCTTTTGTCTCATTTTCACTTGCCGGCTGCTGGTGTATCTTTTTTCTGTTGCAAAAACTGGTCGGAAAATTTAAAGCCGGATCCATTCCCCTGGCATTGCACACAAATTCATCACAGGGAACATCCTGCATTTTCAGCATCTGCCGAAAGATTGGATTACGCACAGTTCCATAGCCTTTTCGGCAGATCTCATATCCATCCGGATTCACTACCGGAATAATACAAAGTCTTGTCTGATCCAGAAGTTTTCTCACCTCATAAAATTCCTGAACAGTCCATCCACACTCATAATTCCGGCAAAGTTCCACTGCTGTTTCCGCAAGCCTGTCCGACATCTGCCCATCTGTTCCGGAAAAACCAGCTATACAGAAAATACATAGATCTCCGGTCCCTATTTCAAGCATGGGGATCATCCGGTCATCGTGGCTTTTTCCGATCACACGGAACTGTGTGAATTTCTGATATCTCTGAGCCGCTTCCCAGAGCAGATAATAAATATTTTCATAGGTTTTTTCCTGTACTGTTTCCATCTTTTCTTTCCCCCGATCTTTCCGTCATTTTATTATCTATGTATGCGGGAAAGCATAAAAAAAGAACCGGTATCTTAACACCGATTCCTTTTATTCACAAAATAATTCAGGATTCCGCCACCTACAATGATCACCATGGCAACCGCAACCACTCTCTTGGCGGCTTCCTGGGGCAGCTGCCCCTTTGATCCAATGGAAGCCTCATAAAAAGTCAGCGTATAATCAATTTCATGAGGTGCCCCCATGGCCAGTGTATCTGCGATCACTTCCATCTTATCATCCAACGCAGTAACTGGTATGGTAAATACAGAATTTCTGCCCTCTTCGCTTTCGTTCTGGAACTTCTCCCCGTCAACGATCATATAATCATAATTGGAACTGCTCCACTGAAGTTCTGCATACATTCTGCCATTCTTCACCAGCATCAGTGTTGGAGAAGATACACTGGCTTTTCCACTGCCACCTTCCAGATCTACCTGTATGGAATATTCCCCATCCTCCAGATCTGTTTCTATTCCATTTTCCTTCTGCGCCGCAGCCACAGATACCGGCCCTGCCAGCATCAGTGCGAGAAACAGTACCGGCATTATCTTTATCATGTATTTCATTTCTTTTCTCTCCATTTTCCCATTCTTTTTGTATCACTATAGCACAATGCATGTTTTCTGTAAAGAACCCTTCCGCCTGTTGAAATGTTCCCTGCTTTCAAGTATAATAGAGAGAAATTTGTGTACAAACGAAAGGAATGAACAGAGATGATCGAAACTAAAAATCTCACCAAAACCTTCGACAGTTTTACTGCTGTGGATTCTCTGGATCTTCGCATAGAAACCGGCGAATTTTTTGGACTTCTTGGTCCCAATGGTGCCGGCAAAACTACTACGATCAGTCTGCTTTCCACTTTGCTTCTGCCCACTGCCGGAGAGATCCTGATCAATGGACAGACACTGGGACGCAACCGACCGGATCTGAAACGTAAGATCAGTGTGATCACACAGGAATATTCCATGCGTCAGGATATGAATATGGATGAGATCATGGAATATCAGGGACGTCTTTATTTCATGCCCAGGAAAGAAATCAAAGAAAAAACAGAAGAACTTCTGGATTTCTGCGGACTTCTTCCTTTTCGAAAACGTACGGTACGTAAGCTTTCAGGAGGAATGAAACGAAAACTCATGGTATGCCGCGCTCTTCTCACAAGTCCCGAAATTCTTCTTCTGGATGAACCTACTGCAGGAATGGATGCGCTCTCCAGGCGGCAGATGTGGAATCTTCTCCGTCAGCTCAACGGAAAAAATCTTACCATTCTTTTAACCACTCATTATATGGAGGAAGCTCAGTCTCTCTGCAACCGGGTAGCGCTTATGGATCACGGCAAACTGGAAGAGATCAACACGCCCTCCGGTCTGATCGAAAGTCTGGGTAAATATACCGTTGACCAGGAAACTCCCGAAGGTCCCAAAAGCCACTATTTTCACAGCAGAGCTGATGCTATTGCTTTTCTGTCCTCTCTGGACGGGCAGTGTACCCTTCGTGAAACAACTCTGGAAGATGTTTTTGTAGAACGTGCAGGCAGACACCTGATGCAGCGATGATCTGCCATATATCATATTACTAATTTAATAGAATGGACGATGAATATCATGGGAATACTTACTATTTTATGGGAAAAATGGGTAGAATTTCGAAGAGATTTTTATAAGATCACACTGGCTGCCATGATCGCACCTTTAATGTATCTTATTGTTTTCGGAATGGGAATACAGACCTCTTCCCACGGGGAACCTTATCTGAACTTCCTGATCCCCGGAGTCGTTTCACTGACTACTATGAACGGAAGTTTTAATGCAATTGCCCAAAACTTAAACGTACAGCGTCTTTACGAGAAGGCATTTGACCAGGTCATGATCTCGCCAACTCCTCTGTGGCAGTTTATTGCAGGTCAGATCATCGGTGGCAGTCTCCGCGGTCTTTATGCAGGCGGAATCATTCTTCTGCTAACTATGCCCATTGGAACGGGACTGGTCTTCAATGGATGGTCTTTGCTGGTAATGTTTTTAAATGGTGCTGTATTTTCCGCAATTGGAGTTGTCGTTTCTTTCCTTGCGAAAAATCATGCGGATGTGCCCCGTTTTTCCAACTATATCATTATGCCAATGGCTTTTCTGTGTAACACATTCTTCTCTACAGAAAAGATTCCGGGATTTCTCGGCAATTTCGTGGCTGCACTTCCTTTGTCGCAGACCAGCCATCTGATCCGTACCATCGCTTCCGGCGGTGCGGTAAACTACATCAGTATTCTGATCCTGGCAGCTTATCTTGTTGCATTCAGCATTGCCGCTTCCTGGTTTATCTATAAGAAGAAAAATCTGTAACCATGCTCTGCAACTGATGGTTTCTGCTCATTGAACAAAACTTGTCAAACGGATATTCGCAATCCGTACTCGCTACTTGCTCATAACCGAATAACAATCATATATCTGACAAAAAATCACCGGCTTCTCTGAAGATTGAGAAAACGGTGATTTTTGTTATATCTTTGTTATCCTATTCCGTGATCAGATATCTTTTTTTCTTCTTCTCACAATTACATATCCGCCTGCAAGAAGTGATGCCACGGCAAGTGCTGACATCGTTCCGATCGGTGAATTATCAGCTGTGGATACTGCACTTCTGGAAGTACTTCCATTACCTCCGTTGGAGGAAGTTGCTGATGCCTCTCCTGTTACCGTTGCATCCGGATCTGTACCTGTCTGACCATCTGTTCCACCTGTGCCATCCGCACCAGGAGTTCCCGACGGAGTTAACTCTGCAGATTTGAACTGATATACCGCAGACTCGATGGTATCAAGCGGCTGCCAGTTACCATTGGTGTAAACATATTTCTGGAAGAATACATACAGATTGTAAGTATCTGCTTTTTTAATTCCCTTGGTAGAGCCGATCTTCCATGCTGTATGCTGCTGTTTGGCAGTTGGATTGGCAGCAGTGCTCCAGTAAAGTGGAACCCACTTCACATCACCCTCACCAGGATTGTCATTCGTAGTTCCTGCACCAATGACCGTAAAATCATAGAAGGTATTCGGATAGAACTGCAATGCATCATCCAGTCCCTGCACAATACTGTCTGTTACAGGTGGAGTAAATGCTCCAGGTGCATTGGTTGGTGTTGGTGTCGGAGTTGCCGGTCTTGAAGACTGAGACAGTGTAATCTTAAAGGATTTTGCTGTTTTTACAACACCATTGATCGTTGGCTGTAAATAAATATCTTTTCCCTTGGAATCTTTCGCTGTAAGGTATACTTCAATTTCTTTATCCGGAAGATTGTTAAGTTCGATATTGAATGATTTATCGGCTTTGATATTTATGCTTCCGCTTCCACCGTCTTTATCGGATCCTTTTACTTTCCAGGTGTAGTTACATACACCATCTGCGCCGATGATACAGGTAACCGTAGCGGAAGAATGATCACGCCAGCTTAATCCGGTCCAACGGAGAGATGCTTTCGTGGTAGTGGCTTCTTTCGGACGTTTGGATTCAAGCAGTTTGATCCTCTTGGATACTTCCTGTCCGTCTTTATCCACGAACCATACCAGAAGATCAATCTTGTTCTTGGAATCAAGCTTATCCAACGGAACTGAGAAATTACCGGCTTTGGAAACATCAACTTTGTTCTTTTTATCATTTTTTGCAGTTTTACCACGTACTACCCATTTATAATAGCAAGTTCCTGCTTTGGTAGTATTCAGGGTTACGGATACCTTTGTACGGCCTGACCACTTGGAACCAACGGCTTTTATAACCGGTTTGGTAACCGTAGCCGCAGTCTGTTTGATGGTCTTTTTTGCAGGCTCTGCATTTACAGATCCATCATTTGCTTTTACCCATACATAAAGATCAACTACGCTGCCTGTAAGGTTCTTAAGAGAAACGCTTGCTGTTTCTCCAGCTGCGATCGCTACGCCTTCAGTGGCGTCATCTATGGATGGAGCTGCTGCACCTTTTGCAACCCATTTATAGTAGTATGTACCAGCTTTATCTGAGGTGATCGTTGCTGTTGCGGTAGTTGAACCGTTCTCCCATGTAGAGCCTGTAATCTTAACGGTCGGTCTGTTGGAGACGAGTGCTCCTGTAGTGGTATCTACTTTAAAATTCTTATCTCCC
This sequence comes from Ruminococcus sp. AM36-2AA, assembly GCF_003461955.1. GTDB lineage: Bacteria > Bacillota > Clostridia > Lachnospirales > Lachnospiraceae > Blautia_A. The sequence goes on from NZ_QTYB01000010.1 coordinate 119,525, forward strand.
TCATAGTGTGGAGCCAGAACGCCAAGCGCTGCTTTAAAAGCTTCATCTGTGACATCTTCAGATTTTGCGATAGCAACATAATTCTCTGCCGCATTTTCTACAGAAAAACCGATCTGTGGAGACGTGATCTCTCCATTGACAACAATTTTTCCGTCTGTACCTGCAAGCACTACATTGGCTGCTGTCTGGCCGTCTGTCTTTGTATTTCCGGTGATCGTTGGCTCAGTATCTGCTGCTCCGTCACCTTTCTTTACAAGGATCATACCTGTACTGTAGACAGCTCCACCATCAGAATGATTGTTACTGATCTGACCGCCTGTGATCTGAACAGTTCCACCTTCATTAAAAATAGCTGCTCCTCTTGCAGTTGTCGTATTATTGGTAAGAGTAATGCCTGTTGTCATGGCAAATTTCGCACCGGATGCTACATGGACCAGAGAACCTGTCACCTGTGTTTCACCTTCAACGGAACCATCAACAGAGAGTGTTCCGGCTCCTTCCGCAACATCTCTCTTTGCCATGTAAAGGATACCGTTTACCTCGAAAAGATTGCCGGCATAGCTGTCCGCACGCTCAATTTTGGCATTCTCATCTTCTCCGACAATTGCAATTCCTTTATTTGCCGGAATTGTAACAGTGTTTGTAAAGGGAATCGTTCCACTGATAATAATCTTTGTAAGATCTGACTCCTGTACATTCGTCGTATCACTCAGTTCCGGAGCTTCATTGATAACTTTCTGAAGTTCTTCTTCACTTTTTACCACAGTTCCCTGCTCCGCTGTCTCCGCAGCAGCCGCCGCCTGTTCCTGTTCCAGCTGCTGCTGGGCAGCCTCGGCCTGAGCCTGTGCTTCTGCTTCTGCCTGAGCCTGCGCTTCTGCTGCTGCCTGGGCCTCAGCATCTGCTGCAGCCTGTGCCCCGGCATCTGTATCAGTCTGAGCATCCGCCTGTCCATCTGTATCTTCCTGCTGGCTGTCCGCTCCGTCTACATTTGTCTGGGCATCAAACTCTGTGCCATCTGCAGCTCCTGTATTCTCCTCTGCAGCCTGGGCCTCGGCAGCTGCTGCGCCTGTATCTTCAGCAGCAAATGCTGCGGCAGGTGCCATTCCCACTGTCATGGAACCGGCAAGCAGGACTGCAAAAAGTTGCTTTTTTTTCATTTATAAGTCCTCCTGTTCGAGTTGATCTGTCTATTCAATTCAATAATCAGAAAAAGTATAGCACACCGTCCAAAAAAAGTAAAGCGGATGCAACACTCCGCTTTACCGGGCATCCGCTTACGGACGGACCTGTCCGTTTCCGTAAATGATATATTTGGTTGTCGTCAGTGCAAGAAGTCCCATTGGTCCTCGTGCATGAAGTTTCTGAGTGCTGATTCCAATCTCTGCACCAAACCCAAATTCATTTCCATCGGTAAACCGCGTGGATGCGTTCACATAAACGGCCGCCGCATCTACCTCATCCAGGAATTTCTGAGCATGGCTGTAATCATTGGTAATGATCGCCTCTGAATGTTTTGTATTATATTTATTAATATGTGCAATGGCTTCCTCTACAGAATCCACTACTTTTACAGAAAGAATATAATCCAGATATTCTGTTCCCCAGTCTTCTTCTGTCGCAGGAACAGATTCCGGCATCAGTGCACCGGCATCTTTATCCGCACGCACTTCCACATGCTTCTCTTTCAGGCGCTCTGCCAGAACCGGAAGAAAAGCGTCCTTTACCTTGCGGTTTACAAGAAGAGATTCGCAGGCATTGCACACACCTACACGCTGTGTTTTGGCATTGATCACAATATCAGCAGCCATCTGAAGATCTGCGGTTTCATCCACATAAATATGGCAGTTGCCGGTTCCTGTCTCGATCACCGGAATCGTGCTCTGGTTTACGACCGCTTTGATCAGGCCTCGTCCTCCCCGTGGTATGAGAACGTCTACATATGCGTTCATCTTCATAAATTCTGCTGCTGTCTCCCTGGAAGTATCTTCGATCAGCTGGATCGCATTCTCAGTAATCCCGCAGGATCTCACGGCTTCACGGATACATTCCACAATCGCGGTATTGGAATGAATGGCATCACTTCCACCTTTCAGGATGACAACATTTCCGGTTTTAAAGCAAAGTCCGAACGCATCAGAAGTTACATTTGGGCGTGCCTCATAAATGATTCCGATCACGCCTAGTGGTACCCGTTTCTGTCCGATCATAAGTCCGTTGGGACGTTTTTTCATGCCGGTAACTTCTCCTATCGGATCTTCAAGACCTGTAAGCTGGCGAAGTCCGTCTGCCATTCCCTCAATACGCTCCGGTGTCAGCATCAGACGGTCAATGAGGCCCTCTGACATCTGATTTTTTCTTCCGTTTTCCACATCCAGGGCATTGGCTTTCAGAATTTCTTCTGTGTGCTCCACAAGAGCTGCTGCTGCAGCTTCAAGGGTTTTGTTTTTATCATTTGTAGAAAGATTTCGAAGAACGGTCTCTGCATCTTTTGCATTCTGTCCCAGTTTTTCAAGCATTTCATTCATTTCAAATACTCCTGCCTTTCTTTCTGTCTCTTTATTGCATTTCAGCATTTTACTGCATATCGCGATAGATCTTTTCTTCGGTAACAACAACCTGTGGCCGGATATCTGTCGGTTCTGTGGGAACTTCCGGAAGGATCTGGAAGGAAAAACCTACCGCAACTCTGCAGATTCCCGGATGTTTCTCCAGAAATCGATCATAAAAACCGCCGCCATAGCCTACACGGTCACATTTCTCATCAAATGCAACTCCCGGCATGATCATCATGGCATCTTCCCATGAAACAGTTTCTCCGTCTTCCCTTGGCTCCGGAATTCCAAAATAACCGGATTCCAGCTGTGAAAAATCCGTCAGTTTATAAAATATCATATCTTTCCCGAATACCTTCGGTACAGCCACTTCTTTGCCATCTTTCCATGCCTGCTCGATCATATAACGGGTGATCACTTCATGATTGTAATCTGCATATGCCATGATCCGCTCTGCGTTTCTGTATTCCGGAAGTTTCGTCAGTGTCTCTGTGATCACATGGCTTTTTTCCTGAATCCAGGCATCATCATGTTCTTTTCTGGCTTTAAAGATTCTTTTTCTAATTTCCTTTTTTTCTTCCATATTTTTCTCCCAGGTTGGTGATACTGCCATCCTTTTCTTTGATATCGATATTATTCAGATGTGCACGAAGGCTTCCCTTTACCGCATCCAGATACTCTTTGCGCAGCTTCGCCTGTTCTACTTTTTCCTCTTCCGTGAGGCCTACACTTTTCTGTTTATGTGCCAGTGCGTTGATTCTGTCGATCTTGATATTGTCCATCATAATAATTATTCTCCTTACAGCAGTTTCTCAATATAATCAATGAGGAAGAATTCTTCCTTCTTGTTTCCAACAAACAAAGTTCCGCAGTTCTTACCCTCCACGATCCTGTGGATATTATGGAAATCATTTCCATTGGCAATAACCATGTCCGCTCCGGCTGCTGTTGCAATGATCGCAGCGGTAAGTTTGGTTGCCATTCCACCGGTTCCCACATTGCTTCCTGTGGAAGATTTTCCAAGTTTTCTCATATTGTCATCCATATTTTCTACAATGTCAATAAACCGGGCATCAGGATTGGAATTGGGATCGTCCGTGAAAAGTCCGTCAATGTCAGACATCAGGATCAGAAGATCCGCGCCGATCAGAGCCGCAACTACAGAAGAAAGTGTATCATTATCTCCGAATTTTACCAGATTCTGGAATTCATAGGAAGAGACAGAGTCATTCTCATTTACAATAGGGATCACGCCCTCTGCCAGAAGCTGATTAAAGGTATTCTGAGCATTCCTGCGGTTGGTATTATTGACCATAGTATTCTTGGTCATCAGGATCTGCGCCACCATCTGATTGTATTCTCCAAAAAGTTTCTGATAGATAGTCATCAGTCTGGCCTGGCCAACTGCCGCACATGCCTGTTTCTTTTCAAGCTCAGCAGGTTTTCCCTTCATTCCCAGAGCTGCTGCTCCCACAGCAATGGCTCCGGAAGATACCAGAACCACATCTTTCCCCTGGTTGTGAAGATCACTGAGTTCTCTTGCAAGGATCTCCAGTTTACGAAAATCCAGTCTTCCTGTTTCTGAATGGATCAAAGATGAAGATCCGATCTTGATTACGATACGTTTCTTGTCTTTCAGACGTTCTCTGTAATTTGCATTCATGTTTCCAATTCTCCTGATACCTGTATATTCACTGCATGATCCGGCCAACCATATTATTGTCCGGATCTGCTTTTTTCTTTATATGATACGGGCTCTGATTCGCTGTATACGCTTCCCGCTTTCTATTGATATGTGACAGAATCAATCCTGTCGTTCTGTACAATCTCAACCCAGGTAGTTCCCTGATTTAAACGGATCTCCTGTTCATTTCCATCATAATAATGAGTTATTCCCCAGGGTGAATCTTTCTCCCAGCGGATATCGATGGCTTTTCCTCTGGTAATAAACTTACCTTCTCCTCCGGAAATGGCATCAATGTTCAGATATCCGTTTCCGTCGTAAGCCGGGCATGAGGAATACTGCAGGATAATATTATCGCAGGTTATCTGCTGGTTATCCAGCTGATCTACATGTTCCTTTCCGAACTGGAACCGTTTGTATTCCCCGGATGTCTCATCGTATTCATACCATGGATGGTTATCTGTGAAATTATCCAGTTTCACTGTATTAGCGGTGATCCCATCCTCCGGTACGATTTCCACCCCATCTTCCGCAAAAAGATAATGTCCCTCGTAGTCTTCTTTATATTCCTGGCTGTATCCCATGGCATCAATACCAGCCTGAAGGTGTGCAGCATCTGTATAGGCATTGTGAGGTGCCTTCCTGTCACTGGTCCGGAAAAATGCCAGTTTTCCCATCTGGATCCCGTTGAGATTGTCGATCACATGCTGTTCCAGATAAGGCAGGGCATAAGCCGCCTGTCCATAATGCGCGTAAATCGCATTGAATTCATTGGCATAAAAGAGATAATAATCGCGGCAGCTGCGTACAGACCCGATCCGTTCCAGCTGATCGTAATCTTCAAGAATTCCCATAAGACGGGTAATGTTTCCCTCTACCGGAGCTTCATACACAACTCCGGCATGATTGATCCCACTCTGCGGCGCACCGGAACTGTTGTTGCCCATCATAACGGCAACCGGCCGCCGGCGTCCGATGCTCTCGGGAACATTCTCACCGGTAAGATAGCTCTTTACCTGTGTTTCTGCCTGACTGCCTGTATTCGGCTCAAAGCCTACCAGATCCTGCTGTGCTCCGAATGCAGGGACGCTCTGAGCGACACAGATGCATGCTGTCATAATACCTGCCAGAATACCTGTCTTTTTCGTTCTCATATATTACCTCCTTTTCTTCCGGCGGAAAGATCTTCCGCTTAACTTTTTTCGCGGTTACGCTGTCTTCCGATCTGTCTTATCGATTGATACCCAGCTCTTTAAGTGCATTCGCCTGCTTGGCTTCCATGACTTTCGCCTCATCCTCTGTCATATGATCATACCCAAGAAGATGGAGCATGCTGTGGGCAACCAGAAAGCAGAATTCTCTTGTAACACTATGTCCGTACTCCTCTGCCTGGGCAAAAACTTTCGGCACTGAGATCATGATATCTCCCAGCAGGAGTTCATCACTGTCCAGATCAAAATAAGATTCATCCTCTTCCACTACAGAATAGTCTGCCGGGGTTTCGAAAGGGATCATCGGAAAAGACAATACATCGGTAGGGGCCTGGATATTCCGGAATTCTGTGTTTACTCTCTTGATCTCCTCATTATCGGTAAGAACCAGATTGACCTGTCCATCATAAGGACATTTCTCCATTTCCAGAACCTTATCCGCAACCTGGGATGCAAGGGCAGCATAATCGATCCCGAGCTCCTGGTCTGTTTCATATTCGATATTTATGGTCATCTTCTGTACTCCTTATTCTTCACAGCATACCTGTCATCTTTCCGGGATTTGGCAGGTTTCTGTTTTTTCTCATAATCATCGTAGGCCTGCACGATCTGCTGTACAAGGGGATGACGTACAACATCCTTGCTGGTCAGCTGGCAGAACCCGATATCATCAATCTTCTTCAAAACCTTCATGGCCACATCAAGGCCTGACGCCGCATCTTTCGGAAGGTCTTTCTGGGAAGCATCGCCTGTGATGATAACCTTGGACCCAAAACCGATTCGTGTCAGGAACATCTTCATCTGTGCAGGAGTGGTATTCTGTGCTTCATCCAGAATGATAAATGCATTATCCAGAGTACGACCTCGCATATAGGCAAGAGGAGCAACCTCGATCAGGCCTTTTTCCATATTTTTTGCAAAGCTGTCTGCCCCCATGATCTGATAAAGTGCATCATACAGGGGACGAAGATACGGATCGACCTTACTCTGGAGATCTCCCGGAAGAAATCCCAGTTTCTCGCCGGCTTCAATGGCAGGTCTGGTAAGAATAATCCTGGAAACTTCTTCATTGCGGAATGCGGTTACTGCCATAGCCATGGCAAGATATGTCTTACCGGTTCCTGCAGGCCCCACTCCAAATACGATCATCTTCTTACGGATCTGTTCCACATAATCCTTCTGTCCAAGTGTCTTGGGTTTAATGGGTCTTCCCTGTATGGTATTACAGATAAAGTCCTTGTCGATTTCCTCCATCACGGAACCGATCTTCTCCATGGCAAGAGAAAGTGCATAATTCACATTCTGCTGTGTGATGGTATTGCCTCTGCCCGCAAGGGTATTCAGTTCCTCCACGATTGCCTTCGCCTGTGTAGCTCCCTCCTGGCTTCCCAGGATTTTAAGAGAACCATCCCGGAAGATCATGGTTACGTTCAGAGTTCTTTCGATCAGCTTCAGATGCTCGTCAAACTGTCCGAAAATATTCGCCTGGCGGTCTGCCGGCACATCCACATATAATTCGATAATGCTGCTAGCCATCCTCTGGTGTCCTTTCTTTCGGCTGCGTCTTTCTTTCTGTAGGGCCTTCCTTTCCTGTCTTTTCTATGACAGTAAGAGAACCTCTGCTGACGCAATCCTGATGTTTTATTTCTATTTTAACATTATTTTCAGATATTTGAACCCCTTTTTCTATTAATTTTTCTTCATAAACATAAAGCCTCTGAATGGCCTGTTTTTTTGCGGCCTTTTCTGTCAGTTTTTCTTTTCTGATCTCATATTTTCTGGTGGTGATGATTCCCGCGGAAATGGGGAGTCGAAAATTTTCAGAAGGTACAAACGGATATTCACAGATCAGACGATCCTCATTCTTCTTCGCAGCAGGAGACAGATCCAGGATCCAGTTTTTATTTCGGATAAAAAAACTCCATTTTCCTTTTTCCCTGTAAACTTTTTTCTCTATAGTAAGTGGAAATGTATCATAATAATCAATGGTATAGCGTACATAAACATCTGCATCTGCCTGAACATACTCATAACGGACTACCTCCTGACTGTCATCTGTAATGTTGACAATACCGGAAATCAGTTCCTGTCCCTTTTTTACTTCTTCACCACTCTTGATCAGGGGAGTGCCCTGTCGTGTGACCACAGACTCTACAATTCCATCCACAGTTGAAAAAAGGCTGCAGGCAGCTTTTGATGTTTCTTCAGATAATTTCGTATCGCCTTCCCGGATTTCAAAACCCAGCCTGGTCCCGGAAAGTTTTGCCGATACCCAGGTAATTTCCGGAAACTCCCGCCGCATCTCTTCTGCCAGTGCATTGCAGTGGATCTTCTTTTTGGATACTCCACAACAGATGCCTTTCTCTTCCAGAAAGTCTACCAGCTGTGGCGTAGGATTTAAAATATTCCCCTCTATATGAATGTTCCAGACCCTTCCGGACAGAAAAAAAAGGACTCCGATCACCGTCAGAACTCCTGCCGGCAGGAGTTTATTCCGTCTGCACGCCAGCAGAAAAAAAACAGGTCCTCTTTTTTTCAGGATATGAATATGTACACCCGTTTTCCTCCGAAGAGGACCGATCAGAAAAAAATCTTTCACCCGCATTGTCAGCAGAAGTTCTTTTTCTCCTGTCTGAACGATTCTCCTGAACATTATCCCACGGCTTTTGCACAGATTCAGGAACCGTTCACGCTGTTCGCCTGTAACGGACAGTCTTACAAAACCAGGAATCATTTTTTCTTTCCCTCCTCAAGCAGAATGCTTTCGATCCGTCCGCAGACACACATTTCAAATGCTGTATAACAGGAAATTTCCAGGCGTTTTCCATGGATCACAAGTCTGCCGGACGGAGTCAGAATTATGATCTCCTCTCTTGTATAGCGCTGAAGATTCCTGTAATTTTCAACGATCGCCCGGCGTTTTCCGGTAAGGATCACCTGTGTTTCACGAAACGCCGGTTCCACCGGCAGATCCAGAAACTCCGACATTTTTTTCATAAAAAAATCCTCCGGCATTTATCATTAATCTATGCCAGAGGATTTCTTCATATGTATTATTTGCGGATCAGAACCATGGAAAACCAGAGAATGGTATTTCCCCCCAGATTATATTCCATCTGTTCCCGTTCCACGATCTCATTTACCACGACACCATAGCTTTCCAGACAGGGATGCATATGTTCCGGAAAACGGCAGGGTTTTCCATCCAGATACGCACATCGTTTACAGTAATCACAGGATTCCGTGGAAAGAGTAAAGGTCTCATATCCTTCTCCCTCCAGAAAATCCCGGACTTTTTCTGTAAGATCTTCGTGTGCCATTCGTGTGGAAAGCATCTCTTCCATGTTCATCATGTCCGATACTTCCGCCACACTGGAAAAAAAGATCGCCTGTGGAAAACTGTGGATCTTTTTCTCACATTCCGGAAGTTCTCCTACTGCCGGGGGACAGGCCCAGGTGCTGCCATAGCGCTCACATTCCTGTTTGCAGATTGTCCGTACACGTTCCTGCACTTTGATATCAGCTGTGTCCAGCAGACGATACTCAAAAATCGGATACTGGGCAATAAAATCTTCAAATTTTTCTTTTATATCCATACTTACAAAATCTCCTGTTCTCCAAAAAGGCTCATAACTGCCGCCTCATAGTCACCCAAATGCTGGGATTTTTTGATCTTTTTGAGGTATTTTGCGTAATTGGTAAATCCCGGTGCCATATAGCTCCACAGTTCTTTCATACGAAAAAGCACATTTCGTTCTCCGGAAAGGTACTCCTGATACTCCCGATAAAGACAGTCATGGAACTGGCGCATTTTCTGCTTATACTGAGACTGACGGTCTTCTTTTTTCATTCTGGTTTCGCACATAATTTCATCCAGAAGGTAAGGCCTTGCAATGATCCCCCGTCCGTACATGAAGCTGTCCGCATCCGGAAATTTTTCCTGGATTTCCTGATAAGCTTCCACGGAAAAAATATCTCCGTTATAGCCCAGCGGAACTTTGATTTTTCTCTGTGCCTCTTCGTATAATCCATACCGCGGAGTTCCCTTATAATGGTCCTTCAGAAGGCGTGGATGGATGATCAGCTCCTTTATTGGATATTTGCTGTAAATTTCAAGAAGTCTTTCCCAGTCTTCCTCGTAATCGGTGCCCACGCGCGTCTTAATGGAAATCTCCATCCCTGTGTTAGCAAAGATCTCGTCCAGAAAACGGTCAAGCTTTTCCGGTTCTCCCAAAAATCCGGCCCCTTTTCCCTTGGCTGTTACGGTTCCTGAAGGACATCCAAGATTTAAGTTCACTTCTTTATGGCCATATTCATCCCGAAAAATATGTGCGGTTTTGACAAAGTCTTCCGCATTATTGGTCAGGATCTGGGGAACCACCGGAAGCTTTCCGTTTGTGTCAGGGGACACTTCTTTAATTTCCTTGCTGCTGAGTCTCTTGTTTGGCTTGGCGGTAATAAAGGGGGTAAAATATTTATCCATGGGATAAAAGCATTCATGATATGCATTGCGGTAAACCCAGTTGGTAACACCTTCCATGGGTGCCATATAATTCTTCATTACCGTTCCTCCTTCATACGGAAATAAATCTGTTTCCTTCCGCCACTGCCGGTAGGAATCCTGCCGGTTTCATAACTGCCCAGGGATTTGATAAACGGAGTCAGCTTGGAATACCCGTAATTACGCACATCAAAATCCGGAAGACGTTTTCCCAGCTGATCGCCCAGCTGTCCGGAAGACAGCCAGCCTTCCTCGTCAGAAAATTTCTCGATGATGGCATTAATGGTTTTCCGTACTTTTTTTAAGTCTTTATTTTTCTTTGAACCGGAACTGTTCTGTTTGTTATTACTGCTTTCTGCTTTCTTTGCCTCCGCCGCAGTTTCCAGATCTTCTTTTTTCTCTTCTTCCTGCTGATTGCGGTAAAGGAGATCCAGATATTTGAACTGATTACATGCGGAAATAAAAGGTTTGGGCGTCTTTTCCTCACCCATGCCCAGAACCAGCATTCCGGATTCCCGGAGTCTTGCTGCCAGTCTGGTAAAGTCACTGTCCGAAGAAACAATACAATATCCATCCACATTTCCGGAATAGAGAATATCCATGGCATCAATGATCATGGCCGAATCCGTGGCATTTTTTCCCGTAGTATAGCTGTACTGCTGAATGGGAATAATAGAATCCTCCAGAAGAACATTTTTCCAGGAAGAAAGCCTGGCACTGGTCCAGTCTCCATAGATTCGTTTATAGGTAGCGATGCCAATGTTCGCCACCTCGTCCACAATGATCTTGATATATTTGTCTGATACATTATCAGCGTCGATCAGTATTGCAATTCTTAATTCATTGTCCATAAATCCAACCTTTTCTTTGTCAAGCGGATAAAAGCATCCGCAGTCGGTTAATCTGTGCCGTCTCCGCCCCGGCGTCTTTTAAGAACAGTATAACTGAAATTTCCTCAGTGTTCCAGCATGATCTTAAGGATTTCTCGGTCTGTTTCTTTCATTCCATCTTTTCCGATCTGCCCCACACAGCTGATGGTTTCTGCTGTTTCTTCCTGAAGAATTCCCGTGTAAGGAGCATAGGACTGACCGTTCATGGCAAGATGATGAGCAAGAAACGCCGCATCCAGACTGGCCGCGATCTTGGCAGCACAGGAGATCTTTGCTCCATCGCAGATGATTCCCGGAATGTTCGCCAGAGTATTTTCGATAGTCTTTTTGATCTGGGAAATACTTCCCCCTACCATATAGGTGATGGCTGCTCCTGCCGCACAGGATGCAGACACCGCACCACAGAATGCCGATAGTTTGCCAATATAATATTTCTGATACACAGTAAGAAGATTGGAAAATACAAGCGCCCGGTACAGACTATAGTCCGGCAGCTCCATTTCCCTCGCATAAACGATCAGAGGGACGGAACAGGCGATTCCCTGATTTCCGCTTCCGGAGTTAATGACAACCGGCATGTCACATCCGCCCATACGCGCCTCGGAAGCCGCAGCGGTAAGGCTTCGCATTCTGGTAAGCATATCATGGGAATAATTTTCACGGATCACACGTCCGATCCCAAGTCCGTATTTTCCGGTCATTCCCTCATGGGCAATGGCCATGTTGCTTTTGATCTGGGTATCCAGAAGATTTTTTACATCAGAAAGTTCTACGGTATCTGCAAACTCCCGGATATCCTCCAGATTTAAAAGACTGCGGTCTGCCGCTTCTTTTTCTTCCAGTGCCTGATCCGCATCCAGCAGAATTTCTCCGTTTTTTTCAATTCTGGTCACATTAATGTGATCGTATTTGATCTCCAGACAGACAGTATCTTCTCCTGCACACATTTCAATTACAATATGAAGTACAACCGGGGTGTCCAGAAGTTCCACTTTACAGATATCCGCATCCAGAAGTTCCCGGCAACGTTTTCTTCCCTCGTCTGTTACTTTTGAGAGAACCTCCATATCAAGCGATGCATCGCCTGCCACCGCACCAAGAACCACTCCTGCGGGAATCCCCTTTAATCCTCCGGAGTTTGGAATGATGACACAGCGCACATTCTTTATAATATTTCCGGAGCATTTTGCCACAATATGCTCCGGTTCTCTTCCAAGAACTTCTCTTGCCCTTGCCGCACCGTAAGCCAGAGCAATCGGCTCCGTGCAGCCCATGGCAGGAACCATTTCTTCCCTCAGAATGGCCAGATAATTATCATATATATTTTTTTCCACCTTTTTCTTTTCCCTTCTCATATTGTCCGAAATTCCTGATATCAGTATTTATGGCAGGCCACCAGATGTCCTGGCTCTGCTTCCCGAAGCAGTGGAACTTCCTGTCTGCATCGTTCTTCGCACCATGGACAGCGGTTATGAAACCTGCATCCGCCAATGGAACGTGACTGCACGCCGTTATCTGTTACGATCTGATCCAGTGTTTTTACTCTCGGGTCCGGTACCGGAATGGAAGAAATCAGCATTTTTGTATAGGGATGCAGCGGATTGGAATAGAGTTTGTCTGCATCTGCGATTTCCATAAGATTTCCCAGATAAAGAACTCCGATCTCATCACAGATCTTCTGTACCACCTGCAGCTGATGGCTGATAAACAGGTAAGTAAGTCCGTATTTTTCCTGAAGATCCTGAAGCATCTGAACGATCTGTGCCTGGAGAGAAACATCCAGCGCGGAAATGGGCTCATCGCAGACTACAAACTCCGGCTGTACGGAAAGTGCCCTGGCAATGGAAATTCTCTGTCTCTGTCCTCCGGAGAATTCATGTGGATATTTCAAAAGATCCTGTTCTTTAAGGCCAACAACCCGGATCAGTTCTTTTGCACGTTCTTTCCGCTCTTTTGGAGTATACAGCTTATGGATTTCCATAGGCTCGCAGATAATATCCTGCACGGTATGGCTTGGATCTAGGGATGAATACGGGTCCTGAAAAACAGACTGCATTTTTTTGCGGTATGGAAGAAGCTCTTTTTCTCCCATAGCTCCAATTTCCGCTTCTCCGTAAAAAATCTCCCCTCCTGTAGGCTTATGATAGCGGAGGATCGCTTTTCCAATGGTAGACTTTCCACTTCCGGACTCTCCTACCAGCCCGAAAGTTTTTCCCTTTTCAATGGAAAAGCTCACCTGATCTACAGCTTTCAGGATACCCGGCTTGAAAGACAGAAGTTTCGGAGATTTCTGTTTAAAATATACTTTCAGATCTTTTACTTCAATTAAAGAATTACTCATTTTTCCTCCTCCCTTCTGTGACAGAGAATCTTATGATTTTCCGAAGATTCATAATATTTCGGAAGACAGGCCTCGCAGGTTTTATCCGCATACTTGCAGCGGTTCAGAAACGGACATAAATTTCCGCTTCCGTCAGAAAGATCTCTTTCCAGAAACTGTTCAAAGGTTCCTCCCACACGTGGCATACTTGCGATCAGTGCCTGGGTATACGGGTGACCCGGATTAAGAAAAATCTCCTCTACGGTTCCCTCCTCTACCACGTAACCACCGCACATAACAGCCACCCGCTTACATGTCTGCGCCACAACACCCAGATCATGAGTGATCAGAATGATACTCATATTGTTTTTTTTCTGAAGTTCCAGAAGAAGATGAAGGATCTGTGCCTGAATGGTTACATCCAGAGCTGTTGTCGGTTCATCGGCAATGAGAACTTTCGGATTGCTGCTCATAGCCATGGCGATCATTACACGCTGGCGCATACCTCCCGAAAGCTCATGAGGATAACTACGCATGGCTTTTTCAGGATCTGTGATCCCTACTGCTGTCAGCAGCTCAAGCACCCGGGCCTTTGCCTCTTTTTTTGTCATGGAAGTATGGCGGCGGATCAGCTCCACCATCTTGTTTCCTACGGTATAGACCGGATTCAGTGCAGAAAGAGAATCCTGAAAAATCATGGCAATCTCACCACCACGGATTTCCCGGAGCTCTGCCTCACTTTTTTTCAGAATATCCTCACCCTGAAAAAGGATTTCTCCTCCCATAATCCTGCAGTTGGACGGGCCAAGACGGAGAATGGATTTCGTTGTTACACTTTTTCCACTTCCGGATTCACCTACAATTCCGAAAAAATCTCCCTCTTCAATGGCAAACCCGGCATCTTTTACTGCCTGTGTTTCTCCAAGATCCGTAAAGAAAGACACTTTCAGATCTTTTACTTCCAGTAATTTTTCCATTTGTGCATGTCCTCCTTACTTGGGCTCAAATACTTTTCTCAACACTTCTCCCAGATAGTTGAAACTGATAACCGTGATCAGGATCAGAATACCCGGAAAGATGGCAAGGTACGGAGCCTGCTGGATATAACGCTGTGCATTGCTGAGCATGCTTCCCCAGGAAGCTGTAGGCGGCTGGATGCCCAGGCCGAAAAAGCTCAGTGCGGACTCCATCAGGATCGCGTTTGCAATATTCATAGTTGCGGCAACAATAATGGTCGGCATGATATTCGGAAGAATATGATGCACAATTGTGGAAAACTTTTTCTGTCCGGAAATCTTTGCATAGATAACATATTCTCTCTCATTCAGGGAAATCGTCTCACCACGGACGATCCTGGCAATGTTCATCCAGGTCAGAAATCCAATGATCAGGACAATATTCTGTAAACCCGGTTTCAGAAAAGCGTTCATAACGATCATGATCAGGAATGTAGGAAGGCTCATCAGTGCATCTACCAGACGCATCAGTACCGCATCCACGGTTCCTCCTACAAATCCACTGATGGAGCCCACAATCACTCCAAGGGCTGTAGAAAGGATCATGGACAGAAATCCAACCAGAAGAGAAGCTCTTCCGCCATAAATACAACGTGCCAAATAATCCCTTCCCATATCGTCGGTTCCAAAGAGATGTGACATAGAAGGGGCGTTCAGTCTCTCTGTAGCGCTGATGGCATTGGGGTCCACCGGATACAGAAAGGCAAAAATAGAGATCAGTGCCAGAAGAAGGATAGCCACTGCTCCTGCAACTGCCAATTTATTTGTCTTAAAACCAAGTTTGATGTTTTTCCAGATATTTTCTCTCATGACCCTTCACCTCCTAACATCCGGCCTTGCGGATTCTCGGATCAAAGACAGCGTACAGAACATCTGCCAAAAGATTTCCGAGCACCACAAGAAGTGCTGTAAACATGGTAATGCCCATGATCAGGGGATAGTCATACTGCATAACGGCAGTAACCGCCAGCTGTCCGATTCCCGGCCATGCAAAAACCTGCTCTGTAATAATGGCTCCGGAAACCAGTGACTGCAAACTCATTCCAAGAACTGTGATCATGGGAAGCATGGCATTTTTCAGTACATGGCGGAACAGAATCCCGGACTCTTTCATTCCATAGGCTTTCTGCACCATAACATAATCTGAGGACATCTCCGTAATGGTACTGCTTCTCAGATACCGGATATACTGGGATGCATTGGCAAAAGTCAGCACCGCACAGGGCATCACCATGTGAAGCACCAGATCTCCAAAAGAGCGGTCCCCGTCTGAATGCATACCAATACTTGGAAGGATATGAAGATGCACACTGAACAGGTAGATCAGCATGATACCGAACCAGAAAGTGGGGATGGAAATTCCCACATAGCAGAAAAGACTGGTGATTTTATCCAGAATTCCGTTTTTATTTTTGCCGGAATACAGTCCCAGCACAATAGCAATAAGAAATCCCAGCAGCATACTGGTTCCCATAAGGATCACTGTCGCCGGAAGACGCTCCAGCATCTGTGTCAGTACCGGACGGTTATTCATCAGGGAATTTCCGAAATTCCCGTGAAAAATCCTTCCCAGCCACAGAAAATACTGTTCATAAAGAGGCTTGGTAAGACCCAGGCTTTCCCTTAAATTCTGAATGTATTCTTCACTCATATTCGGCTCCACATAAGTCAGGACCGGATCTCCGGGCGCTGCTTTTGTCAGTGCAAAACAGAGAACGGAGACAATAAACAGTGTCAGAATACACTGTACCAGACGGTTTGCGATTTTCTTCAAAATGTACCTCCTTTATTTTCCCCGAAAACAGGAAATCGGCTGGCGCGAAAAACGCGTCAGCCACTTCCTTTCCGTGATTATCTTTTATAAATTTGTGTTTTATTTCTCCAGTGTGTAGATCTTCGAATAATCATAATAAATCGTCTTTAACAGACATTCATCAAATCCGCCGAAATCTTTATTTACCGCATAGAATCCATTGGAATACGCAATCGGATAAATATACATATTATCGTTGATAGTATTCTGAATTTCTTTATATATGTCGCTGCGCTCTGTCTCATCCGCTATACTGTTTCCTTTTTCCCACAGTGCATCCAGATCCGTATCTTTGATTCTGGAGTAGTTGGAACGGCTGTCGGAAGAGCACATATCCGCATAAAGACTCGGTTCCTCACCTAAAGTATAAAAGCTTAATACCAGGTCATAATCTGTACATTCCGGATCCTTGGTTTTATTCTTGAATGTTGATTCGTCTGTCGGAACAAGATTTACCGTGATTCCCACATTTGCAAGTGCAGACTGTACATACAGGGCCTCACTCTCCATAGTCTTGTCTGTGGAGATATACATCAGATTCAGAGAAAGAGATGTCTTTCCTGCTTCGGAAAGAAGCTGCTGTGCCTTGGCCGGATCATTGTCATAGGTATTGTCCGGTTTTGCATAATAAAGAGTATCCGGTGTAAACAGGGAATCCGCCGGTTCTGCATAATCTTCGGAAATGAATGCAAACTGACAGAATTCCTCTTTATTCAGTGCGTATGCAATAGCCTGACGTACCTTTACATCCTGAAGATCTTCATTCAGCTCATTCATGAACATGGCATTAACACGTCCGGAATTGTAGGTATTGATATTTACGTTGTCGTATGCACTGACTGTATCGTAATCATCCGCGCTGATCAGACGTGCATCCAGATCACCGCTTGCAAGTGCCGCATTGGCGGAACTGGAATCTTTAACGATCTTGAAAGTGATGGAATCCAGATTTACATCTTCATAATAATCATCGAATTTTGTTACTTTAAGGTACTCACCGGATTTGTACTCTTCGAACTTAAACGGTCCGTTTCCTACCGGCTCATTGTTCAGATCGCTCTCTCCGATATTCTCCACACCTTCATAAATGTGTTTCGGAATACAGTAAACCTGGCTTAAACCGCCAAGAAATCCTGCGGAAGAAGATCCAAGGGAAAGTTTTACAGTAAGATCATCAATTTTTTCTGCCTCTACCGCCTTATCATTCACATATCCGTAAGAAGAATATGGCACATTCTGTTTCTCATCTACCAGAACCTGCATGGTAAATACCACATCATCAGCAGTAAGCGGCTCACCGTCATGCCATTTCAGTCCGTCCTTCAGCTTCAGAGTAAACTCGCTGGCATCCTCATTGGCTGTCACGCTCTCACAAAGTCCGTTTCCGTAATACATCTCTCCGTTCACGATCTCAAAAAACGGGCTGTACAGTGCCTGCATCATATCAAAACTTGTCTGATCCACAACATACAGTGGATTGATATTCTGAGGATCTGTGGTTTCTGCAATTGTAATATTACCGCCGGCAGCCTTGGCTCCTTCGGTGTTCTCTGCCGCAAATACTGCTGTTCCTGCCATAACAGTCGTTCCTGCTACTGCAGCTGCCAGAAGCGCTGCCAGTACTTTTTTTCTCATCTCTTTGTTCCTCCTCTGGCTCAGCGGGTATTCCCGTTTTCCCACTGAGTTACTATGATATATGTACGATGGTACTATATCCTCATATTTTTGTCAAGCCTATCCTGAAATTCTATCCGGAATTTCCCTTTCGCACATAAAACCTTATCTTTTATTCTACCTACAGGCAAGACAGGCGTCAAGAAATATTTGTCATGGTTTTGATCCAGTGCCCGTAATTGCATTTCAGAAATGCAGGTACACACTTAAAGATCTGATCTGCATTGAGGCAGCACACAACGATGGCCGGTGATGCTTTGACCACAAATGCCATGAACATGGATAACGGGATCACAATCGCCCAGGTACTGATCAGATCCACCTTCATGGAATAGGCAATACTGCCACTTCCCCGAATAATGCCTCCATTGGTAGGCATCTGATAAGACATTCCCACCATCACCACGCTTAAGATAATAAGAAATGTATTCGCCATTTCTCTGGTTTCCGGAGAAAGCTGGTAAAGGCTTAAGACCGGAATACGGATAAAGAAAAGCAGCACGCCGCAGATAATTCCCATGAATACAAAAAGTTTCTGAAGTTTCTTGGAATAGAGTTTTGCAAGCTTCAGATCTCCGGAACCTATCGTTTTTCCCATGGTGACCGATGCTGCAGTTAATTATCAGAGTCATGACAGAAAGCCCGAAAGCGATCCCCGCGATTTCCACACAGCGCAGCGTAGCCAACAAAATCTGTGTCACTGCAAAAAAAAAGTAGGTAAAACGGATGATCGCAAGATAGGAAAGACCGGCTTCAATAATTGTCTGGTCTGTTGTAAAAAGCCCCAGCAGCTGACGTGGAAAAAAGCTTGCCAGAAAAAACAGGATGAGAGCAATAAAAATGCCTGTGCGCATGGCCCAGGCACTGATCTTTCTCACCGGTTCTGTCTCTTTCTTTCCCCAGTACTGACTTCCGAATATGACAAGTCCGTCTCCCAGCGCCATGAGCAGCTGCTGAAAGACGAACTGTACCTGATTTACAGTGGTTACTCCGGATAATGCAGTCTCGCTGAATGCACCAAGCATAATGTTGTCAGCAAGGTTGACACTTAAAGTTACTACATTCTGCAAAACCAGCATGGAGCATAATTTCAGAAAATTACGGTAAAAATTCTTCATCAGTCTTTTACAATGGCAATAATATCATCGGCATTGATGACCAGATATTTCTCACCTTCGTATTTGATCTCAGTTCCTGTGTATTTTCCGTAGATTACACGGTCGCCGGGTTTTACCTGTATCGGAACTTCTTTCCCGTCTACGATCTTACCGGAACCAACAGCAATAACTTCTGCCTGCTGTGTCTTCTCTTTGGAGCTGTCCGGAAGAACAATACCGGATGCTGTCTTATCCTCTGTCTCAAAATATTTCACGATTACTCTGTCTGCAACTGGTTTTAATGCCATGTTTATTTCCTTCTTTCTGTATTTATTAGCACTCTTTTAATACGAGTGCTACTCTTTTCTTATCATACTACAAATCCGGAAATTGTCAAGATATTTACCGCAATCCACACAGTTTCATCAGGATCCTATCGTTTTTATTCTTTGTCGCTGATTTCTATAGGTTCTGTCTCATAAATAAATTTCACACTGCCCTCCATATCGTCTGAACGCTGTGTAAAACTGTCATAGGAAACATCTTCCGCCTTCAGAGCTTTAAAACGGTCAATAACATTCTTCAGATCTTTGTTCACACCGTCATCCAGTTTTTTCACACCTTCTTTATAGAACTTTGTCTGTCCGTCACTTAAAGTCTTTGCACCTTCACTCAGCTTGCTGATTCCTTCCTGCACCTGACCGCTTGCATCTTTCAGCTTATCCGCGCCGTCAGACAAAGTTCCCACTCCAGATGACAGTGTCTGCATTCCGCTCTTCAAAGCCTGAGTTCCGGACGCAAGACTTCCGGCACCAGATGCAAGCTGGCTGGCACCATCGTTCAGTTGTTTTCCTGACGAAACAAGCTGATCCGCTCCCGATGTCAGAGTACTGCTGTTTGAAGAAAGTGCCAGAACGCCGCTCTGAAGCTGTGCAAGGGCTTCTTCAATCTGTTTACTTCCTGCTGTCAGTGTTTTTCCTGTCTTTTCCAGAGAGGAAGCTCCATTTATCAGCGAATCTGCGGTTTTATTTTTTTTGCCCTGCAGATCGGTAATTCCTGAATTCACAGCATTTCCCAGTGTATCCAGCGTATCTGCGTTCTTTTCGAACTGCTCTCCTGCTGCCGAAAGATTACTCTGATAGCCAGACTGAATTTTCTTATTTTTCTGAGACAGTGTATCTGCCGTATCTTTTAATGTACTGATCTCTGTCTGAATTCCCGGAAGCTGCTTTCCAAGATCCGAAAGGGCATTATCCATAGTTTTTACCGTATCAGAAAGCTGTTTTCCAAGATCATCCAGTGAACTTCCGGTATTTTTAAGCTTCTGGCCATCTCCTGCCAGATCCTGCACCTCCTGTTCAAGTTTATTGACCGCATCATGAAGCTCTGTGATCGCCCCTCCTGTTGAATCCACGGTATCTGCCAGTGCATTCAGACTCTGAACAGCACCCTGCGTTTTCTGTGCGGCAGTACTTGTGGAAGATGCAGTACTTTTCAATGTATCTGCTGCATTTTTTAATGGTGAAGTATCTGACGGCTGTCCTTTCAGAGAGGAAGTATCAATTCCGTCCGCACTGCTTCTGGCGGCCTGGACTGCTTCAAGTGCAGCCTGCACCGCCGCCCTGGTTCCCTCATCCATGGTACTGTAATCAATCCCGGAAAGCGAAGACTCCGCTGCGAAAAGGTTATTCCTTACATCAGAAATCCCCTGATCCACGGTTGTTGTGTCTATTGTCGTTTCTCCTGCGCTGCTGATCCAGTTTTCTATTGTCTCTGCCTGGGTATTCATTATATCTGCGTTATCTTTCAGGGTATCCGCAGCCTCCTGAACATCCGGTGTTATCTGAGAAATATTTTTCCCGTCAGAGATCTTTGATATGTTTTCCTGAAGCGCTGATATTTTCTGTCCAAGTTGTTCTACGCTTTCAACATATCTCTCCACCTGACTGTTATACGCAGAAATTTTTTCTGCATATCCGGAAGTATTTTCCGAAAGATCCGCTATCGCATCTGCATCCAGAGAAGTACTGAGTGACTGCATTTTATCTGCCGCCGCTTTCGTATCCTTCAATGTCTCATCCATTCCCGGGATCAGAATATCCATGCTGGAAAGCAACGTCTTTATCTCTTCCAGATACCGGACCATACTGTCAGAAAGTGCAGAGCTTCCTTTTATGTACTTTTTCATATAATCCGTTAATGAAGAAGTTCCTTTCACATAGGCAACAGTTCCCTCTGCAAGCTTGCTGCCACCGGATACATAACTGTCCACCCCCTCTGTATAAGACTGGACGCCTTCTTTCATTTCAGACATACTGCCACTTAACGTATCTACTCCGCCTGTATACTGTTTCAGACCTGAAGCAAGAGTTCCTGTTCCCTCTGTATAGGCAGAAACTCCCTGAGCAAGTGTGGCTGCCCCACTACTTAAAGCGGCAGCTCCGCCATTTAACGTTCCTGCTCCGTCATCCAGCTTCTGTGCTCCGGATTCCAAAGCAGAAACACCGGTACTTAATGCATCTATCCCCTGATCAAATTCTTTATATTTTTCATTCAGGGTATCGACACCTTCTGAAAGTGATTTTGTTCCTTTCATCAGTTTGGACGCAGCCTTTGTCATTTTTTTGATAGAATCCTGGAGATCATCAATACTGTCCAGATCATTCAGATCGATCTCATCCAGCACATCTGTCATGGCTACCGTAAACGAAGAACTCATTTCACATTCTGTGACATCGGCCTCCACTGTAAATTCTTCCGGAATACTGATATCCTTCGCCATATCTTCGCTCAGATCCAGGCTTTCTTTCAGCCCAGGCATGGCTATACCAAGCACAATGTTTCTGGAATCATCCTCCACTACCTTGCCATTATCTACAGTTACATTGGAAAAATGATCTGTAGAAAGGATCATTCCTGTAAGCATCATGAACGGTGAGTATAACTTTACACTTTTTCCACTGATTTTTTTTGTTGTAACTGCATGGTTTTCATAAGCAACATGTATTTTCAGATGGCCGGTTTTTCCGGCAAGGTCTTCCGTTTTAATCTTTCTTCCATCAAGTTCATAGGAAAAAGTCACTGTCACTGGAAGATCTTTCTCTGTTTTTCCTTCATAATGAATATCTCTTCCATCTGTTTCCCAGGTAAGCGTTTTTCCATCCTGGGTAAAACCTTCATCACCTTTTGTATTTTTGATATCACTTAAATCTGAAATATCCGTGATTGTCGAATCAGATAATGTCTTTGCGTTTTTAAGCCATTCTGACACGGTAATCTCTTTTATTGTCCCGTCTGCCTCTGTATTAACATAAACAGTTTCTTCCTTGCGGATACTGTTATCTGCATCTGTCTGCTCCGTGGCACCTGCGATCGTACCTGCTCCCAGTAATACAGACATACCCGCGGCCAATACTGCAGCTGATCTTCGTTTTCTGTTTTTCATACCGAATAACTCCCTCTGCCATGATATTAGTTAATTATCTATAACTTTGTTATACAATAACGAGTTAGTTTCGTCAATCTTTTTTGTCAATTTTTACTTTTTCTGTAGAAATTCAGATATAAAACAGCCTTCCACAGATAGCTGTGAAAGGCCGCTCTCTCATTCTTATTTATGATATGGCTCTCCGTTGATGATCCGGTAACTGCGGTAGATCTGTTCCAGAAGGATCACACGCATCAGCTGATGTGGAAAAGTCATCTTCGAAAAACTCAGCGCATAATCTGATCTCGCAAGAACTTCTTTTCCAAGGCCGATGGAACCTCCGATCACAAACTGGATATGGCTGACTCCACGGATGCCGAGGGTATTGATCTTTTTTGCAAACTTCTCCGAAGTAAGCTGTTCCCCGGCAATCTCCAATGTGATCACAAAAGCATCATCACGGATATATTTCAGAAGGCGTTCTCCTTCTTTTTTACGGATAGCCTCCTCCACTGTTTCACTTGCATTATCCGGTGTCTTCTCATCGGATACTTCTATGATCTCCAACTTACAGTAACGGCCAAGGCGCTTGGAATACTCTGCGATCGCATCTCTTAAATATTTCTCTTTTATCTTTCCTACTGTCAGGATACTGATCTTCATCCGCCGTTCTCCTCCAGATAATTTTCAAATTCTTCTGCTGACATAAGAACCTTTCTGGGTTTCGTTCCTTCTTCCGGTCCCACGACACCGGCATCGCAAAGCTGATCCATGATTCTTGCCGCACGATTAAAGCCGATCTTAAACATACGCTGGAGCATACCGATAGAAGCTTTTTCTTTCTCAATAATAAACTTGCCTGCTTCTGTAAAATACACATCCCGGTCGCCGCCGCCTGCTCCTCCGGGAGCACTGGCTGTGTTCACCTGTTTTTCAATTGCAGTATCATAAACTGCACCCTGATTTTTGTCAGAGACATATTCCACAACAGCGCTGACTTCTTCGTCGGAAACAAAAGCGCCCTGCAGTCTGGCCGGCTTCTGATATCCCTGAGGATAAAACAGCATATCGCCCTTTCCAAGAAGTTTTTCTGCACCATTCATATCCAGAATGGTTCTGGAATCCACACCGGAAGATACCGAAAATGCGATCCTTGACGGCATATTAGCCTTGATAAGTCCTGTAATAACATTAACAGACGGTCTCTGAGTCGCAATGATCAGATGGATTCCCGCCGCACGTGCAAGCTGAGCCAGACGGCAGATCGCATCCTCAACCTCTCCGGGTGCAACCATCATAAGATCTGCAAGCTCGTCCACGATGATCACGATCTGTGGCATTTTTTCCGGAGCTTTCTCGCCTTCCGGCACTCGCATATTGGCAACTTTCTTGTTATATTCACCCAGATTACGTACTCCATATTCCGCAAAAGCATTGTAACGGCTGGTCATCTCGGAAACGGCCCAGTTCAATGCGCCTGCAGCTTTCTTCGGATCTGTGACAACCGGAATGAACAGATGTGGGATTCCATTGTATACACTCAGCTCTACCACCTTCGGATCGATCATGATCAAACGCACTTCATCCGGCGTTGCCTTGTAAAGAATGCTGATGATCAGGGTATTGATACATACCGATTTACCGGAACCCGTAGCTCCCGCGATCAGAAGATGCGGCATCTTGGCAATATCCGCTACAACCGGTTTACCGGCAATATCCTTACCTGCTGCAAAGGAAAGTTTGGATTTTGCATTTTTGAATTCGTCGGACTGCAGAAGATCCCGAAGCATAACCGGACTGTTTTCTTTATTTGGGACTTCGATTCCCACAGCCGCTTTTCCCGGAATCGGCGCTTCAATACGGATATCCGGCGTTGCCAGGTTCAGTTTAATATCATCGGAAAGTCCGACGATCTTGCTGACTTTCACACCCATTTCCGGCTGAAGTTCATAGCGGGTTACCGTAGGTCCGCAGCTGACATTGGTAATTGTTACATTTACTCCGAAATTATGAAGTGTCTCCTGAAGTTTCTGGGCTGTTTTTCTTAAATGCGCATCAGAATCCCCCTGGGCTTTTCCATCTCCACGTTTCAGCAGTTTCAGAGGCGGATACTGATATGGTTTTTTCTCCGGTATTTCCGTGCTGCTGATCTCATGCTGGATATTTTTAATTCCATGCTCAATCTCCGCCTGGGAAGATTTCGGATTTCTGGTGGACGAATGAGAAATCCTCTCTGTTTCTTCCGGCTGCGCTGCTGTCTCATCGTCGATATCCGGAACGGATGTCTTTTCTGTTTTTGCTGACGATTTTCCGGTCCTGGATTTCTGCTTCTGGGATGATATCTGACTCATCTGAGGAATATCCGCATCCTCGTATCCATCATAGTCATCCTCTTGCGCTTCCTGCATATCCCGTTCAAAATCCGGCTCTTCTGTTTCTTCCCGTGGTGTCTGCGGCTGCGAACGATGGATCTGAAATTCCAGAGGTTTCTGCTTGGGAGGTTTTATTTCTCCTTCTTCCGCCTCCTCCGTCAGATCTGTATCTTCAGTTGGAAGTGCAGCTTTTTCTTCATCAAGAAAAGAAGGAAGATTGAACTCACCTTTACGGTTGGCTCTTACTGCCTCCTGTCTCTCTTTCTCAGCTTTTTGGGATTTTGTTTTACGCTTTCCGGATTTTTTTGCCGGATTTTCTTCCGAAAGAGCCAGTTCCTCCTCTTCCAGTTCTTCCTCCAGCTGTCGGATCTTCTCTGCCCTTTTCTCCGCCCGGATCTTTCTGCGGAGTTCTTTCTGTTTCTCTCTGTCCGGCTGTGCCTCCAGATATGCCTCACGTCCCTCTCTTGCAGCATCCGCGAACAGATCCAGAATTTTATTCATAAATCCAAAAAAGGATCTCTGCGTAATGATGATCATAGACACCAGCAATACCAGAACAATGATCACTACACCCCCAACTGTGCCAAATGCAGATGCTGTTGAAATGCAGACAGCACCTCCCAGCACTCCGCCACCAGTGTGGTATTCTGAACTGAGCGCATAATAATCCGCAAAGGTCGTACTCGGTGTATATCTTTCTGTAAGCAGCTGTAAAAGTCCGCACAGAAAAATAAAAAATACAATTCCTGCAAAAATCTTTTTATATGCAAGACAATTCTTATTATTAACGATCAGAAAAGTAACGCCTCCAAACAGAACGATGGGGAAAAGGTACGCACACAACCCCATAATCCCAAAGCAGACACTGCTGATCGCATTTCCCACAATACCGCCCATACCAAACGCACTGATCATCAGGATCAGACAGGCCGCAAACATAACAAGAATTAAAATTTCCGTCTGAAACCGATTACCGGTATCCTGCTGTCTGGACGCAGTTTTACTTTTTCTTTTTTTAGTTGTTTTTGAAGCTGCCATTGTCAGACTCCTCCCGGTTGATTAAAATCAAATATAATTGGCTGCCAGAATAAGGATCCCGGCTGCAAAGGAATAAAACGCAAAATAACGCAGTCTGACCTGATTCGAAAGCTTAAGCATAAAACGGATCACCAGATAACCGGTAACCCCAGCCACGATCATTCCAAGAATATATGTAAAACCCTTTCCAACTGTCATGCTGACAGCAGTAAATTCTCCCGCTTCTACAAAAAAAGCTCCGATCACTGCAGGTATGCTCATCAGCAGAGAATACTTCACCGCAAATTTCCGGCTGAGGCCGCAAAAAAGACCTGCACTGATCGTAAGACCAAATCTGGAAAGACCTGGAAGCACAGAAATTCCCTGGCATATTCCCATCCACATGGCATCTCCGAAATTCGCTTCCCGCGTGCCCTTATTACCGTTTATATTGCTGTAATCCACAACCAGCAGGATCACGCCGGTAAGAAGGATCCCGATCCCGGAAAACATATGAGAAGATGCACTGCGTACTACCAGACGTTTACACTGATATCCGATCAGAATGGTGGGGATCGTTGATACAAAGATCAGCGCGGTAAGTTTCCGATACGTTCCGCTCACAATCTTTGCATAGGTTAAATTCTTTCCTGTTCTCCTGTTATAAAGAAAAATATTGGCATTTCCGATCAGATCCAGAAACATTCCGATCAGTTCTATTCCGATCTTCTTAATATCTTTCCGGAAAACAAAGATCAGCGCTATCATGGTGCCCAGATGTAACATCACTTCAAAAAGTACGCCGGAACCCCGGCTTCCACCAAGAAGATCCTGTACTGCGCAGAGATGCCCAAAACTGCTTACAGGCAGAAATTCGGTGATTCCCTGGATAATTCCTAATATAATCGCATGTATCACTGACATAATGATATTTCCTTTTCTAAAAATTTTTCCAACATATTATAGCATAACTGAGTAAAACTTACAATCCACACTTGGCAAAACTTTCAAACATGTGTTCTTTTTTGTGTTGAGGCAAAAAAATCCCCCGACCGCAACAAAAAGCAACAGTCGGAGGACCTATTCATCTGCTTATGAACAGAATTTTTACTTATTTATTTTTCAGATATTCATCGATACCTCTTGCACCAGCTTTACCTGCACCCATAGCAAGGATTACAGTAGCTGCACCTGTAACGGCATCTCCGCCGGCATATACACCGTCTTTGGATGTCTTACCAGTCTCTTCTTCGGCAACGATACATCTTCTCTTGTTGATGTCAAGGCCTTTGGTTGTGGAAGAGATCAGAGGGTTCGGTGAAGTACCAAGGGACATGATAACGGTATCTACATCCATGTCATACTCGGAACCAGGAATCTCTACCGGGCGTCTTCTTCCGGAAGCATCCGGCTCGCCAAGCTCCATCTTGACAACCTTCATACCATTTACATGGCCGTTCTCATCTACAAGGATCTCCTTCGGATTGGTAAGAAGATCAAAGATGATACCCTCTTCCTTAGCGTGATGAACTTCCTCTGCTCGTGCAGGAAGCTCTGCCTCACTTCTTCTGTATACGATATGTACCTCAGCGCCAAGTCTCAGAGCTGTTCTTGCAGCATCCATAGCAACGTTACCACCGCCGACAACTGCAACTTTCTTGCCTGCCGCGATCGGTGTATCGTAAGAATCATCGAATGCTTTCATGAGGTTGCTTCTTGTCAGGTACTCGTTTGCAGAGAATACGCCGCTTGCATTCTCACCCGGGATACCCATGAACATCGGAAGACCTGCACCGGAACCGATGAATACAGCCTCAAATCCCTCATCTTCGATCAGCTGATCGATCGTTGTGGATTTACCGATAACAACGTTTGTCTCGAATTTAACGCCAAGCTCTTTAACTTTCTCGATCTCTTTCTTAACGACTTTCTGTTTCGGAAGACGGAACTCCGGAATACCGTAAACAAGAACACCGCCCAGTTCATGAAGAGCCTCGAATACAGTCACATCGTAACCAGCTTTTGCAAGGTCACCTGCACAGGTAAGTCCTGAAGGGCCGGAACCGATGACTGCAACTTTATGTCCGTTCTTAACCTCTGCTCCTGCAGGTTTGATATCATGCTCCAGAGCATAGTCAGCAACAAATCTCTCAAGCTTGCCGATGGAAACAGCCTCGCCTTTTTTGCCACGGATACACTGTCCCTCACACTGGGATTCCTGTGGGCAGACACGACCACAGATAGCCGGAAGTGCGGAAGATAATCCGATCACTTTGTAAGCTTCTTCCATGTTGCCCTCTTTGATGTGTTCGATAAATCCAGGAATATTGATGGATACCGGACATCCCTCTACACATTTCGGTTTCTTACATCCGAGACATCTCTGTGCCTCTTCCATTGCCTCTTCCTGATTATATCCAAGACATACTTCCTCGAAGTTTGTCGCACGTACCTTCGGATCCTGCTCTCTTACAGGAACTTTTTTTAACATTTTTGCATCTGCCATTACTTGTCACCTCCGCACTGTCCGCATCCACCGTGGTGGGTATCGCCTTCCTGAAGTTTCAGTAATGCACGTCCCTCCTGGGTCTTATACATCTGACTTCTCTTCATAGCCTGATCAAAGTCAACGAGATGTCCGTCGAACTCCGGTCCGTCTACACAGGCAAATTTAATCTCATCGCCGACCTGAAGACGACAGGCACCGCACATACCGGTTCCGTCAACCATGATCGGGTTCATGCTGACAATTGTGTGGATACCAAGTTTCTTGGTAAGAAGACAGACGAATTTCATCATGATCATCGGTCCGATCGCTACACAGACATCATAATGTTTGCCTTCGTTTGTTACAAGATCCTCAAGAGTCTTGGTTACCATACCGGAACGGCCATAGGAACCATCATCTGTTGTAACGTAGAGATTGGAAACAGATGCAAGCTCTTTCTCAAGGATAACCATATCCTTTGTCTTGGAACCAAGGATAACATCTGCTGTGATACCGTGCTCATGAAGCCATTTAACCTGCGGATAAACAGGTGCAGTACCAACACCACCGGCTACGAATACCATTTTCTTTTTCTTAAGTTCTTCGATATCCTCGTGTACGAACTCAGATGGACATCCAAGAGGTCCTACGAAATCACGGAAAGAGTCTCCCTCTTTCAGAGCAGACATCTTGATCGTAGATGCTCCGATCTCCTGGAATACGATAGTGATCGTACCAGCCTCGCGATCGTAATCACAGATTGTGAGCGGGATTCTCTCGCCCTTCTCATCAAGTTTCGCAATGATAAATTGTCCTGGCAGACAGTGGCTTGCCACACGTGGTGCATGCACAACCATAAGATGGATCTTAGCTGCCAGCGTTTCAGCTTTTAAAACCTTATACATGGTCTTCCTCCTCGCGCAAATTATAAACCTTTATTAATAATACGCTAAAAATCCGCATATGGCAAGGGGAGATTTACAATTTCCGTCGATTTTCTTTACCACGGCACAGCGCAACCACGTTAGTCATGTTTAATCAATATAACCAAAAATCGCATAAAAAAACGATCATTTCTGTAATTTTCGCTCTTCGATCAGGGCATACAGTTTATCCAGCGCCTCCCGGATCCCGCCAACTTCATCAATCACCCCTTCCTTCACTGCCTGTTCTCCTTCCAGCATGGTCCCCACGTCTTTTACCAGCTGAGAAGTATCCAGCATCAGTTCCTCCATCCGTTCTCTGGTAATCCCTGAATGTTTCGATACAAAGGCCGTGATGCGATCCTGGATCTTTTCCATATTGCGGTACGTCTGCGCCACACCGATGAACATTCCGTTCTGGCGCACCGGATGGATGACCATGGTAGCACTTGGCACGATAAAAGAATAGTCTGCGGAAACCGCCATGGGAACTCCTATGGAATGTCCGCCACCCAGGACCAGGGAAACGGTGGGAATACTTAAAGATGCGATCATCTCCGCAATGGCCAGCCCCGCTTCCACATCGCCGCCCACTGTGTTTAAAAGGATCAGAAGTCCCTCGATTTCCTCATCGTCCTCGATCAGGGCCAGTTTTGGCAATACATGTTCATACTTGGTAGTTTTGCTGTGTGACGGCGCAGATTCATGGCCTTCGATCTCCCCGATCACTGTCAGAAGTTCCACCTTATGTTTCCGGGAATTTCCATCCAGCACGACCTGTCCGGTTTCCTGGATCTGCTTATCCTGGCTTTCTTCACGGTCCAGTTCCTTCTGTTTTCCCTCTTCTTTATTTTTTTCCATAAAAAATACCTCCGGAATCTGAAATTCTGGAGGTATTATATGCAAAATATTACTTTCTATTCAGAGATCACTCGTCCCAGTTTGTCCATACATCAGTAACATCATCATCCTCATCAAGAAGATCCAGTGTTCTGTGGAGATCCTTGATCGCCTGGTCATCGGTGAGCTCTACGTAGGTCTGCGGGATCATGGCGATCTGCGCCTCCATAAGCGGAATTCCGGCTTTCTCAAGAGCCTCACGTACAGCGCTGAAATCATCCGGATCTGTGAGAATCTCGAAGCTGTCTTCCTCCTCACTAAAGTCCTCTGCACCTGCGTCCAGAGCTGTCATCATCAGCTCGTCCGCATCCATCTCACCGCACTCATCTTCAAGCTCTTCTTTGTCGATGATGATCTGGCCTTTCTGATCGAACATAAAGGATACGCATCCCTGGGTTCCGATGCTTCCGTTACCCTTGGTAAAAGCGTTACGTACATTACCGGCAGTACGGTTCTTATTATCTGTAAGAGTCTCCACGATAATGGCAACACCGTTCGGGCCATATCCTTCGTATACAGCTTTCTCATAGCTATCTGCAGAATCAGCACCTGCTGCCTTCTTGATTCCACGGTCGATGGTATCGTTCGGCATATTGTTTGCTTTTGCTTTTGCGATGACATCACGAAGTTTGCTGTTGTTTGCAGGATCCGAACCGCCGGCCTTTACGGCCATAACGATCTCACGGCCGATGACTGTGAAGATCTTACCCTTCTTGGCATCATTTTTCTCTTTCTTATGTTTGATGTTGGCAAATTTTGAATGTCCTGACATGTTATCTTCCTCTCCTTGTTACCGTATATTTTCTTTCGTGCCCTTGCTTGTTCCGGGTACCGTTTTACATAATTGCAACTCGGTTTAATATAGCACTTATGGAAGATTTCGTCAAGAATCAGAATCCAAACCTGTCAAAAATCCCATGAAATCGCCCTAAAATGTAAGTTCCAGGCTGATCTCAAGTGCATGATTCACCTTATCAAGCATAACACTGTCCAGATGACACACCTTATCTTTCAGCCGCCGTTTATCAATGGTGCGAAGCTGTTCCAGAAGGATCACGGAATCCTTCTCGATCCCATAAGCAGATGCATCGATCTCAATATGTGTCGGCAGTTTTGCCTTGTTCATTTTGGATGTAATCGCCGCACAGATCACTGTGGGGCTGTGTCGGTTGCCCACATCGTTCTGAATGATCAGCACCGGCCGTATTCCCCCCTGTTCACTGCCTACAACAGGCCTTAAGTCCGCGTAAAAAATATCCCCTCTTTTTATAACCACACAATTCACACTCCGATTCTGGTCCGACTTTTTTATAAGCCGTATTCCTTTTTACAGATAAGTATTTCCACAATTCCTCTGTGTATACCATGCGTGATACTTTTTTACCGGACTTCTGCCTGGTTCGAAGTCTTAATAAATCTGAAATCTATAAATTTACTGGAAAAAGCTCTCTTCTTCTCCGCATTCCTTTCCGTCTTTGATATAAATCCTTGGAACTCGTTTGCTGATCTCACAGACAAACTCATAGGAAAATCTTCCGGAAAGATCACCCAGAGTTTCCACACTGATGAATTCATCTCCATCTCTTCCCATCAGTGTCACCTCATCACCGGCTTTTACCTCCGGGATATCTGTAACATCCACCATAAACTGGTCCATACAGACACGACCAAGGATCGGAGCTTTTTTGCCATGGATCAGGACCCAGCCTTTATTGGAAAGCTGTCTGGGATATCCGTCCGCATAACCTACCGGAATCGTTGCCATTCTGGTAAAACGCTCCGTAACAAAAGTTCCGCCATAACTTACCGCAGTCCCACGCTCCACATTTTTTATATAGGATACATGGCTTTTTAATTCCATGGCAGGAGTCAGCTTCACAATATCCCGCTCCACTTCTTCGGATGGATAGATACCGTAGATCGTGATACCGGCGCGGACTACATTAAGATTTGCCTCCGGCACACGGATGATACCCGCACTGTTGGAACAATGGCGTACCGGAATATGAACGCCTCTCTTCTCCAGAAGATCCGCAAAACGGAGATAACGGTCAAGCTGCACCAGTGCCGGAGACCGGTCAAACTCATCCGCTCTGGCAAAATGGGTAAACATTCCCTCGATCACCAGATTCGGGATTTTTGAGATTTCTTCGATCTTTACCGCGTTTTCCGGAATATCCGCATATCCGATCCTTGTCATTCCCGTATCCAGAGCCAGATGAATATGTACATTTTTTCCAATGCGTGCACCAGCTTTTGCATATTCTACTGCTGTGTTAAGATCCGATATTGTGATCCGGACATCATTCGCAGCAAGTTCCTCATAGTATTCCTCAAACACAAGGCCAAGGATCAGGACAGGCTTGGTGATTCCTGCATGTCGAAGTTCCAGCGCTTCTTCTGCGGTAGCCGTGGCAAATCCCCAGATATAGTCATAATCCTGGATCAGACGTGCAATAGCTCTGGCACCATGGCCATAACCGTCCGCTTTGATCACAGCAATGATCTTTGTCCCTTCTTTGACATTTTTATGCATTTCCTCAAAATTGTGAGCAATGGCATCCAGTGATACCAGTGCCTTGACTCTCTCGTATTTTTTCATGATTTTGACTCCTCTTCACATATCGCTAAAGCCCGGGGCAGATATGCGATGATATCTCCCGCCAGCATACTGCGTTTTCCTTTTTCTGCAGCTGCAAGATCACCGCAAAGTCCGTGAAGATAAACACCTAACGCGGCCTTTAAAACCATGGAGGGCTGTTCCTCCGTTTTCAGATACATACATAAGATCCCGGCAAGAAGTCCGGCAAGTACATCCCCGCTTCCTGCAGTTGCCATTCCGGAATTACCGGAAAGATTCAGATAAATATCATCTTTGCCGTCTGTAACAACCGTACATGCATCTTTCTGAACACATACCGTTCCTGTTTCCTTTGCATAATCCACAGCTGTCTGTGCGATTGTTTCCTGAATTTCTCCAATGGATCTGCCGCAGAGTCGGCTCATCTCTCCAATATGAGGAGTCAGGACTACATTCCCGCCCAAAAATTCCTTCCACTGCGGATGCATAGCCAGAAGATTCAGTCCATCCGCATCCAGGATCAGCGGTTTCTTCTCTCTGGCAGCTGCCGTAAGAAACCACTGTGCTCTCTCACGGCTTGCCACCGATGTTCCAAGCCCTGGACCGATGACGATCACGTCACACCAGGAAAGAAGCTGTTCGTTGGATTCTTCGTCAAACCTGCTGCATACCATTGCTTCCGGAAGAAGGATCTGCAAAGGAATCCTGTTCTCTTCCACAGTCTGGATCTTTACCATTCCCGCTCCGGTCCGAAGTGCCGCGCTGGCACTCAAATAAGCAGCACCACACATTCCTGCACTTCCGGTAACAAAAAGTATCTTTCCAAAAGTCCCCTTGTTCCCACCGGGATCACGTTCCGGAAACAGTTTCAGATCTTCTTTCTCCAGACATCTCGCCGATGCTTTTACAGCTTCCTGCTCATAGATCCCAATGTCAGCTATAACGATCTTTCCCGCATACAGCCTTCCCGGATAAAAACAAAGACCTCTTTTCCGGTAACCAAAAGTAACGGTAAGATCGGCACTGAAGGCAATTCCCATTTCCAGGCCAGTATCTCCGTTCACTCCTGATGGGATGTCAACAGCAATTTTTTTCGCCCGGGCACTGTTCATCTCGTGGATGATCTCAGCATAATGTCCCTCGATCGGACGCGCCAGGCCTACGCCAAACACGGCATCTACTATAGTAGTATATTCATCCCAGGCCGGGTTATTCACTTCCGGGACCTGATAACCTGTAGCGATCTTATACTGAAGCAACGTTTCCCTGGTCATTTTTTCTTTGTTTCCGGCCATATAAAATTCAGCCCGAACACCTTTCAGATGAAATAATCTGGCAATGGCAATACCATCTCCTCCGTTATTTCCACTCCCGCATACCACCAGGATCTTCTCGCTCTTCCCAAGATATTTCTCTGTTTCCTCAACTACTTTCAACGCTGCCCGCTCCATCAGAACTTCAGAAGCAACCCCGATCTTGTGGATCGTAGCATTATCCAGCTTCTTCATTTCTTCGCAGGTAACAATTTTTTTCATGCTGCACTTTGCCTCCCCTCTTTAACAGAGAAAGCTGCCGTTTCCGGCAGCCCGCTAAAATTTATTTCTCTACATGTTCCTGCCTGTATTTGCTCAGATTATAAGACAGTGTCATCAGGCTCTCAGAAAGATGCACGTTCTCTACGATCACATCATCCGGTGTCTCAAGATCAAGATGTGCAAAATTCCAGATTGCCTTGATCCCGTTCTCCACCAGAATATCTGCCATTTCCTTGGCCTTATTCTTCGGAAGAGTGAGAATTGCGATCTCTACGTTATTTTCTCTCAGGAAGAATGGAAGTTCGCTGAGCATCTGGATCTCAAGTCCGCGAACCGCAATGCCTTCCAGCACAGGATTTACGTCAAAGATTCCTACCAGCTTAAATCCCCTTTTCTCAAAATCCACATAATTGGCAAGTGCCTGTCCAAGATTACCGGCACCCAGGATGATCATCGGGTGGGCGATATCCAGTCCCAGGATCTTACCGATCTCTGTATAAAGATAATGTACATTATAGCCATACCCCTGCTGCCCGAAACCGCCGAAATTATTAAGATCCTGACGGATCTGAGAAGCTGTGGTATGCATCTTCTTACTTAATTCATTGGAAGAAATACGCTCTACATTGTCTTCCATCAGCTCTCCTAAGTAGCGGTAATAGCGTGGCAGACGCTTAATCACCGCTTTCGAGATTTGTTTTGTCTCCACGATAGTTTCCCTCCTTACTTTACACTAGGTTAATTATACCGAATTGACATTTTCCTGTCAATCAAACTTGTAAGTTATGTACAAATTTCTTCATATTTTTTTAAAAAATTGATTTTTTCTTTGAATTCCTGGCGGTTTCCGTTATAATAAGTGGAGGATTTTCCCTGTTTATTTACTATTCAGGGATAATTCTTTATACAGGAGGACAGTTTTTATGATTTTATCATGTCAGAATATATGCAAAGCTTTTGGCGAAAAAGTAATTTTAAATGATGCATCTTTTCATATTGAAGACCGGGAAAAGGCAGCTCTTATCGGATGTAACGGTGCTGGAAAGACTACTCTTCTTCGTATCATCATGCAGGAGATTTCCGCGGATTCCGGCACGGTAGTACTTGCCCGGGACAAAAATATCGGCTATCTTGCCCAGTACCAGGATATCCACGGACACCATACCATCTACGAAGAGCTTCTTACCACCAAACAGCATATTATCGATATGGAACGCCGTATCCGTAATATGGAGCAGGAAATGAATACCGTAAAAGGCGATGACCTGAACCGCCTGATGGAGACATATACCCGCCTCACCCATCAGTTTGAACTGGAAAACGGCTATGCTTACAAAAGTGAGCTCACCGGTGTCCTGAAGGGTCTTGGTTTCACGGAAGAAGATTACGACAAACAGATCGAGAAACTTTCCGGAGGCCAGAAAACCCGTGTGGCACTTGGAAAGATGCTTCTCTCCAAGCCGGATATCCTTCTTCTGGATGAGCCTACCAACCACCTGGATATGGAAAGCATCTCCTGGCTGGAAACTTATCTTCTGAATTATCCGGGAGCTGTTTTCATCGTTTCCCATGACCGTTATTTTCTGGATAAAGTCGTCACCAAAGTTGTGGAGATCGAAGCCGGACAGACACGTGTCTACAGCGGCAACTACTCCGCCTATGCCCTTAAGAAGGCGCAGCTGCGCGATGCCCAGTACAAGGCGTACTTAAACCAGCAGAGAGATATCAAACATCAGGAAGCAGTCATTGCCAAACTGAAATCTTTTAACCGCGAAAAATCCATCAAGCGTGCAGAAAGCCGCGAGAAGATGCTGGACCGTGTACAGCGTATCGAAAAACCTCTGGAAATCCAGGACCGTATGCGTATTTCCCTGGAACCGCGTGTATTAAGCGGAAATGATGTACTCCATGTGGAGGAACTTTCCAAATCCTTCCCGGGGCAGACCCTGTTTTCTGATATTTCTTTTGATATCAAGAGAGGGGAACGTGTAGCTCTTATCGGCAATAATGGAACCGGAAAAACAACGATGCTGAAGATCATCAACGGACTTATCGAGGCAGATGCCGGCAAGTTTTCCCTGGGTTCCAAAGTTCAGATCGGATATTATGACCAGGAACATCATGTTCTTCATATGGATAAAACTATTTTTCAGGAAATTTCCAACACGTATCCAACTCTTACCGAAACAGAGATCCGAAATATGCTTGCAGCATTCCTCTTTACCGGGGATGATGTATTTAAAGAAATCTCCGCACTTTCCGGTGGAGAAAGAGGTCGTGTTTCTCTTGCCAAGCTGATGCTTTCCGAAGCCAATTTCCTGATCCTGGATGAGCCTACCAACCATCTGGACATTGCTTCCAAGGAAATCCTCGAGGAAGCGCTGGTAAGCTACACCGGTACCGTCCTTTATGTCTCTCACGACCGTTACTTTATCAACCAGACCGCAACCCGGATCATGGAGCTTACCAACCAGGCCGTAGTAAATTACATCGGTGATTATGACTATTATCTGGAGAAAAAAGAAGAGCTGACCAGTGCTTACGCTCCGGGAAGTGACTCTTTGGAAGCGCCATCAGAAGAAAAGGCCGTTTCCGAAAACAAGCTTTCCTGGCAACAGATGAAAGAAGAACAGGCCAAAAAAAGAAAGCGGGAAGCCGAACTGAAAAAAGTAGAAGCCCGCATTGAAGAACTGGAAACAAGAGACAGCGAAATTGATGAAACCATGGTTCTCCCGGATGTCTGTACTAACGTTGCGGAATGTACCAAACTGAGCCGTGAAAAAGCAGCTATCGCCGAAGAACTGGAAGAACTTTATGAAAAATGGGAAGAGCTGGCCTGATGGTCAGCTCTTTTTACCGGTTGATCCGGCGCTACATCTGTCCGTTTATAACAGTTCCTTCAGAAGATTCTCTTCAAACTGAGGCACACAGGCAAGAATGTCTTCATTTTTAAGATAAGATGGTTCTTCACCTTTCCAATTCTTTACTACACCGCCGGCTTCACGGAGGATAACTGTTCCCGCGGAATAATCCCAGGGTTTCAGGTCACGTTCAATATATCCATGCTCTCTTCCGCAGGCAACATAACACATGTCAAGTTCTGCAGAACCGGTACGTCGGAAATCCCCGCATTTCATAAAAATGCTGTAAAAAATGGGAAACAGATTTCTGGCTTCCTCTTTTTTATAAGGAGTGGAACCATAGGAAATAACCGCATCACCAAAATCCGGAGTATCCGATACCTGGATCTTTCTGCCATTAAGATAAGCACCTTCCCCTTTTGCCGCCTGGAACATTTCATCAGTAAAAGGATTGTAAACAATTCCAAAAACGATCTCGCCTTTTTCATAAAGTCCCAGTGCCACAGCACTCATATGAAAATCACGGATCAGATTGGTGGTTCCGTCAATAGGATCAAGGATCCAGTAGGTTTCCTCCTTTGAAAGCCCCAGATTCTCTTTCTCTTCCGCGATCAGGGAAATTTCCGGAAAAACCTTTCCAAGTTCTTCTTTCAGAAAGTTCTGTACAGCCAGATCTACATTTGTCACATAATTGGCAGCACCTTTTATCATCACTTCTTCCTCATCCATCTCTTTCAGGATAAGATCTTTTGTCTGTTTTACAAGATCTGCCACTTTTTTCTGTTCTTCTGCAGAAATCATTCTATTTCCTCCTTCACCATAAGCCATTTCTGATCTAACGGATCAGTCTGCCAAGCTGCTGTTCGAAACATACACCATCATTACGGTCTGTTCCCTCTTCCACTGCGTCCCGGATAGAAGCAGAGATAAAATCCACTGCCATGTTTACACAGTTTTCCATAGGATATCCCTTCACCAGCCCCGCACTGAGTACAGAGGCAAAAAGATCTCCGGTACCGGAATAACTGCCACCTGTTTTCCCGGCGAATACCCAGGAGCACTTTTCTTTTTCCAGAACAAGATTTCCCATTTTCAGTGGCTCGTCCTCTTCCCGGTGATCCACTCCGGTGATCACGACCGCAGGAAGAGAAAATCTCTTTACAAGTCTGTATCCGGTTTCCCTGATCTGTGCCAGCCGTTCCTCACCGGAAAAACTCTGAAATTCCTTCCAGATTTCTTCCATTTTATTTTTCCCATAAAGAAGGAGCAATGCTTCTGTCAGATTTGGGGTGATCACATAGGAACGTCTGGCCAGTTCCCGAAATCTGCTGCAAAGTTCTTCTGTATAGATGGGATAAACTGCTCCGTCATCTCCCATTACCGGATCTGTCAGGATCAGCGTATCCTCTCCTGCAAATGTATCAATAAATTTCAGGATCTTATCGGCCTGTTTCTCATCCGAGAGAAATCCCGTGTAAATTCCGTCCGGAACAAATCCTCGTTTTTTCCATTCTTCCATATATGGAGCCATATGTTCTGTAAAATCTTCACAGAAATAGGTTTCATAGCCTGTCTGATTACTTAAAACAGCGGTGGGAAACGGACATGCCTGCACTCCCATCACCGAGATCACGGGAATTGCCGCTGTCAGCGAGCACTTTCCCAGCCCGGAAAGATCATTGATCACTGCTATTTTCTTCATCTCACTTCTCCAGTCTTGAGTTTTTTTCTGTATTATTATAGAATGAATTGTCAGGTTTACGCAATCATTTTTGGAAGGAAATTATCATACCTATGTTAAATATATCCACAGAACACAAAAAAGAACATCTCTACCTGGAGGTTTATCATTATTACCGGAAACTGATCATGGAAGAACGTCTTCTTCCGGGCAGCAAAATGCCATCACTCCGTAAATGCGCCCAGGAACTGAAATTAAGCCGTACCACTATAGAAAATGCATATCTCCAGCTTGCGGCAGACGGTTATATCATTGCCAGGGCACAGAGTGGTTATTACGTTACAGACATTGCCACCAAACAGCATCCTGTCATCCTGGAAAAGCATTCCGAAAACATGGTTCCCTGCCTTTATGATTTTGCTTCTTCCGGTGTTGACCGGGAGAGTTTCCGTTTTGATCTGTGGCAGCGCTATATCAAAAGTGCTCTCCGTCAGGATAACCGTATGCTTTCCTACGGAGAACCCCAGGGGGAAAAAGATCTCCGGGAGGTTCTTTCAGATTATATCCGGGAACGGCGAAATGTGATCTGTTCCCCTGACGATATCGTGGTAGGTGCCGGACTTCAGAGCCTTCTCCAGATCCTCTGCCCTCTGATCCGGGAGAGAAAAACCGTTTCATTCCCTACCCCGTCATTTATCCAGGGCAGTACGATTTTTGAAGATTACGGATTTGATGTCCATTACCGGGACAAAAACTGCGATGTGATCTATGTTTCCCCTGCCCACATGACCAAGTGGGGAGAGATCATGCCGGTGAAACGGCGTCTGGAACTGATCCATCATGCGGAAGCAAACAACCACCTTATCATTGAAGATGATTTTGAAAACGAATTTGTTTACCTGCAGAAACCTACTCCTTCTCTCTTTGGACTTGCAGGCGGGGAAAATGTTGTTTATATTGGTTCCTTTTCCAGACTTCTGCTGCCTTCGATCCGTGTAAGCTTTATGGTACTGCCTTCATCCCTCCGGGAACTGTATGCCCCAAAAG
Source organism: Ruminococcus sp. AM36-2AA (assembly GCF_003461955.1). Taxonomy (GTDB): domain Bacteria; phylum Bacillota; class Clostridia; order Lachnospirales; family Lachnospiraceae; genus Blautia_A. The sequence continues at coordinate 159,115 of NZ_QTYB01000010.1, forward strand.
CTTCCTTTTATAATCAAACCGCTTCCAAGGCAGAACAGATTGCTCTGTGTCAGTTTATCCGTGACGGACATCTGGTTTCCCAGACAAGAAAGCTTCGCCGTCTGTACGCCCAGAAGCTGAAATCTCTTTCCTGTGCGGTACGGGAAGTCTTCGGATCAGACTGCCAGATCAAAACAGGGGCCGCCGGAACCAGTCTGGCTCTTACAATTCCCTGCACTGTCAACGGTAAAACACTGAAAGAGGCAGCTCGTGCAGAGGGTATGCGTCTGGAAATCCTGAAAGAAACTTCCAGTGACATTACCCTGGTTCTTTCCTGTTCTTCCATTCCCGTAAAAGATTTTCTGCCTGCATGTCAGCTGTTGAAAAATATTTCAGACAACTGCTGTAGCTTTTCTGCTTCTTCGGACATCCTTTCATAAAAAAAAGGCCTTCGCTGCTGTTTCTGAAAAAACAGACCACGAAGGCTCTTTCTTTATTCTTTAATCTCTTCGATTATCGATCATATAAAGCAGTGCATTTACAATACATGCGGCTATATTACTTCCGCCTTTGCGTCCTTTTGCAACAATATAAGGCACATCTGCGTGCATGATCAGTTCCTTCGACTGCACTACATTCACAAATCCGACCGGAACACCAATGATAAGCTCCGGAGAAATTTTTCCTTCCTCGATCAGCTCATAAAGGCGGACCAGTGCAGTAGGCGCATTTCCAATGGCAAAGATCAGCTTCTCATCCATTTCTGCTGCTTTATCCATACAGGCAGTGGCTCTTGTAGTCCCGTTTTTTTTCGCAAGAGCAGCCACATCCTCATCTGACATAAAACAGTACGCTTCTCCACCGTAACGTGCAAGCGCCCGCTTATTAATACCCGCTTTTGCCATCTGGGTATCTGTGACAATGCACGCACCATTTCTGATCGCTTCCATTGCTTTTTCCACGGCACCATCCGAAAAGCAGAGATTTTCTGCATAGTCAAAATCCGCACTCGTGTGGATACAGCGTTTTACGATCAGTTCTGTTCCCGGGATCAGCGGTGTATCCCCAAGTTCTTCTGTAATGATCTCAAAACTTCTTTTTTCGATCTCCATGGGTTTTACATTTTCAAGCTCAACTTTCATTTCTGTTCATCCTCCGTAATCCCGTTTTCCAGTATCTCATATATTTTTTTCATATCCAGATGCTTCCGAAGCTCAGCTGCCAGGATATCATACTGCTGCTCTTTAAATGCCGCAAAATCCACCCCTGTCATATTCTCCACATCAATTCCTTTTTTTTCACCGATAACACGGATCATGGCCTCTGCTGATGCTTCCTTATCAAAAATGCCATGGATATACGTTCCACAGACATTTCCGGAAAAAGCACCTTCTTCTTTCTTTTCGCCGCTGACACTGTCTGTGATCCTGGTGACAGTTCCGGCATTTTCTTTCAGGATACTCTCTCCCATATGGATCTCATAACCCTCAACCTCTGTACCGGAAAGCGGTGCGAACACTCCGGAAAGCTCTCCAAAATGTCCCTGTACTCTTGTCCTTGTCTTCTTTTCGGCAAATACCGTCTCCATTGGGAGCAGGCCCATTCCCTTCATGGAACCTCCGTTTTCAACACCATGAGGATCACTTAATGTCTCCCCAAGCATCTGATAACCGCCGCAGACGCCAAAGATCAGCTTGCCTCTGGAAGCTTCCTTTAAGACTGCCGCCTCCATTCCGCTCTCCCGCATCCAGATCAGATCACCCATGGTATTCTTCGTTCCCGGAAGAATGATCATATCCGGCGAATGGAGATCTCTCGGGTGCTTCACATAACGCAGGGAAACTCCCGGAATACTTTCAAAAGGATTAAAATCTGTAAAATTGGAGATCCTTGGTGTACGGATCACCGCAATATCAATAACTCCGGCTTCCTGCTTCCGGTCAAAACGCTCCGTCAGGCTGTCTTCATCTTCTACCTGGATATCCAGATAAGGAGCCACACCGACCACCGGGATCCTGCTTCTCTCTTCCAGCATTTCCACACCCGGGTCCAGAATGGTCTTATCTCCACGGAACTTGTTGATGATCAGTCCCTTAACCATCGCCTTTTCGTCTTCTTCCAGAAGTTCCACTGTACCGATCAGCTGTGCAAAAACGCCTCCCCTGTCAATATCACCAACAAGGAGGACCGGTGCCTTGGCCATTTTTGCCATTCCCATATTTACGATATCTTCATCTTTAAGATTGATCTCTGCCGGGCTTCCTGCACCCTCGATCACAATAATGTCATTTTCTTCGGCAAGGGCATTGTAGGCTTTCATAACATCCGGAACCAGTGTTTTCTTATATTTAAAATAATCTCTGGCACTCATGGTCCCCAGAACTTCCCCGTTTACGATCACCTGGGAACCAACATCATTGGTAGGCTTCAAAAGGATGGGGTTCATAAGAACCGAAGGTTTGATCCCGGCTGCTTCCGCCTGCATGACCTGAGCCCTTCCCATCTCCAGACCATCCTCTGTGATAAATGAATTCAGCGCCATATTCTGTGATTTAAAAGGAGCCACGCGATAACCATCCTGTTTAAAGATCCTGCAAAGCCCTGCAGCAAGCAGGCTTTTTCCTGCATTGGACATGGTTCCCTGTACCATTATTGCTTTTGCCATAATATACCTCCCTCAAGTACTTCGATCAGTCTTATATTCTCCTCATGACGCTTCACCGCAACCCGGTAATAACCTTTTTTCAGACCAGGATAATTGCTGCAGTCACGGATCAGTATTCTCTTCCGCAAACAGAAATCAAACAATTCTTCCGGGCCTTTAAAGAAAATATAATTGGCCTCTGACGGAAATACCTGATATCCGATACGGGTCATCTCCTCTTTCAGCCACTGTGCTTCCTGAAAAACAAGCTGCCGTCCCTTTTCCACATACTCCGTCTCTTCAAGTGCCTGGATTCCTGCTGCCTGTGCCATGGTGGAAACGTTCCAGGGCTGAACGCACAGTTCCATTTTTTCCAGAAGTTTTCTGTTGGAACAGAGGCCATATCCAAGACGTACACCGGCCATAGCATACCGTTTTGTAAATGCCTTCAGGATAAAAAGATTGTTAAATCCGGAAAGTGAACGTTTCAGAGAATACTCCTGCGGCTCTTTTACAAAATCAAGAAAACACTCATCCACAACCAGAAGGATCTCAAGCTTTCTGCATTTTTCCAGGATTTTTTTCAGAAGCCTGTGTGGGATCAGCATGCCGGTAGGATTGTTGGGATTGCATAAAAAAGCTATATCCAGACCTTTATGGAGGATATCCAGATACGAATCACCCAGTACAAATCCGTCATTTTCTGTGAGCATATAATATTCCAGCTCACACCCCATACTTGCCAGTGCCTGTCCGTACTCTGCAAATGTAGGCGCAGGGATCAGTGCCCTTTTGGGATTTACCGCACGGCAGAGCGTAAAGATCACCTCTGCCGCCCCGTTTCCGCAGACAATTTCTTCTTCTTTTACACCTTCATACTCTGCGATTTTTTCCCGGAGAAGGCTGCACCCCACCTGAGGATACTGTGCAATATGATCCAGACTGCGGATAATGGCCTGTTTCACACGTTCCGGTGTCCCAAGCGGATTTAAGTTTGCTGAAAAATCCAGGCAGTCTTTATATTTATATACGTCTCCCCCATGTATGTGTTTTGTCATTGGTCATTCTCCTGTCTGTTCTGTAATTGTCTTCTCTGCTTTTTCACAGTCTGTTAAAGAAACATCAAACGGATTCCTGCACTGATCGCCGCAAAAACGATCACGCCCAGCACAGATGCCGCATACATCAGACGGTTGGCTCTCCTGATATCTTCCGGCTCTACCGGGCGGATCGGATCACCAATCGTAGGTTTTTCATATAATTTTCCAAAATAATATGCATTTCCAGCAAGCTGTACATCCAGAGCGCCCGCCATGGCAGCCTCAGTCTGTGCAGAGTTGGGACTTGCATGGTTTCTCCGGTCTCTTCTGTAGATCTTTGCCGCATTCTTCGTATCCATCCCTGTAAAAACAGTTCCTGCTACCATCAGCCAGCCGGAGAGCCTGGCAGGGATATAATTTGCCACATCATCCAGTTTGGCTGCAACACGGCCAAAGTACAGGTATTTATCATTTTTGTATCCCAGCATGGAATCCATGGTATTGATGCCTTTGTACAGAAACATCAGCGGCACACCACCAATGGCCATATAAAGCATGGGCGCGATAACACCATCCGAAGCATTTTCCGCAACTGTTTCCACTGCTGCTTTTGTCACACCAGTTTCCGTAAGCTCTTTGGTATCACGGCCAACGATCATGGAAACCGCATAACGCGCCTCATCCAGTGTCCCGTTTTTCAGGCTGTCATAAACTTTCATGCTTTCATCTTTCAGAGAACGGGTGGCAAGCAGCTGATAGCACCAGAATACCTCCAGCACAAAACCGGCCACCGGCAGAAAACGATAAAGATAATAAAGGACCAGAAATGGCACACCACCACTGAACAGACAGATAAGAACTACGGTCACAAAGCCTCCTGCCAGCTCTCCTCCATGACTTTTCGGAAAAATCTTCCGAATGGCTTTCTCCAGTACCGTGATCAGATTTCCGATAACACAGACAGGATGGTACAGCCATCTGGGATCCCCGATAAGAAGATCCAGCACAAATCCAAGGATCAGTGCCAAAAGACTATATTTCAGCATCTTTTTTCTGCCTCCGTTCTTTTTTATATTCCAGCGCATTTTTAAGGAAATGTACGGGAACTTTCGGATTTCCATAATAATAAAGATGGGGAAATCCTGCCATCAGCCGTCCCTCATAATGCATACAGTCCCAGCCTCTTGTGGATGCCGGTTTGGATGCATGAAAATCGGTTCCGCAATCTGTGGAATCAAAATAATGGAATTCATGAGCCGGGATCTCACCAAGGCCGGAATCCTTTTTTTCCGTAAGAGTAATATATCCAAATCTGGTCAGTTTCGGTGTACGGAAAGATCTTCCCGGGATCACGCCGCAGACTTTGCGGAAATTTCCCTCCATATCTTCCATTTCCTGATGAAGATACATAAAACCGCCGCATTCCGCCAGACAGGGCATTCCACCTTCCACGGCCTTCCGTATCGAGCTGCACATCTCCTGTTTTTCCTCCAGGGCTTTTCCATTCAGCTCCGGATAACCGCCACAGAGAAGAAGCCCGTCCAGATCCCCGGGAAGCTCTGTATCATGGATCGGGGAAAAATGTACCAGTTCTGCTCCCATCTGTTCCAGCAGGCTTAAATTATCTGCATAAAAGAAACAAAACGCCTCATCGTCCGCCACACCGATCCGCACCTTTTCTGCCGAGCGATATCCAAACGCACTGTCTTTCCGGATAAGATCCGAAAATTCCGGTATAGATAGTTCTGGTGCTTTTCCTGCCAGTTTCAGGATTCCGTCAATATCCAGTGTTTTTTCCAGTATTTCCGAAAGTTTCCCCAGCCTGTTTTTAAGTTCCGGGATCTCTTCCGGAAGCACAAGACCCAGATGGCGGCTTTCGATCACACAGTCCTCCACTTTCGGGACATATCCCAGCACTTTTACAGAAAGCTCCTCTTCCAGAAGTTTTTTCATCCGGGGATACAGCATTGGAGACATCTGGTTGAAGATCACGCCCTGGATATGACTGTCGTTTTTATATTCCAGAAAGCCTTTCACATAGGCAGCCAGAGACACACTCATCCCACGACTGTTTACGATCAGGATCACCGGCGTATCCGTAACAGAAGCCAGATCATAGGCACTGGCTCTGGATGTGGTGCCTCCCACACCGTCATAATATCCCATAACGCCTTCCATTACCGCAATCTCACAATCTCCGGCATTCTTTGCAAGAAGATATCTCGTACGATCTCCATCTGTAAAAAAAGTATCCAGGTTCCTGGATTTTGTTCCGATCACACGGCTGTGGAACATCGGATCAATATAGTCCGGTCCGCATTTAAAAGATGCAGTTTTTAACTTCCGGTTCACCAGTGCCTGAAGAAGTCCGCAGGTGATCAGTGTTTTTCCGCTTCCGCTGGCACCTGCCGCGAGAAGTATCCTTGGAATCTTCACCGAATTTCCTCCCCTCTTCCACTGCAGGAAATGATATAAATAGGATTCTCTCCCATCATCATATGATAGCGCCCTATGGATTTGGATCTTGCCGCCGCAAGCTGCACAATATCCACATCTTCCAGTCCAAAATCACGGATGGCATTCATGGCTTCTGTCACAGTTTCCAGGGTAATACAGTTGATCACGATCCTTACTTTCGGATTTTTTTCCAGAAGAAGGTTTATGATATCCTGCATATTTCCGGAAGATCCGCCAATAAACGCATGAGTCGGAGCAGGAAGTTCTGTCATGGCTTCCGGCGCCACTCCCGGTATGATCGCAAGATTATCCACCGCGAATTTCTTTTTATTTTCTTTCAAAAGAGCAAGGGCATCTTCTTTTTTCTCAATGGCATAAACCTGGCCCATCCATGCACGCAGAGCCATCTCTACAGACACGGAACCTGTGCCCGCACCCACATCATAGCACACCGAATCTTCGGACAGGCGAAGCTTGGAGAGAGAGACGGTACGCACTTCCTCCTTGGTCATAGGCGCTTTTCCACGAAGAAATTCTCCATCACTGATCCCATGGACTGCAGACATTGGCGTAACCTTTTCATTGCAGGCAGTCACCACACTCAGAGCATCTCCACGATACTCTGTAAGGTTTGCCGCCTTATCGTGAAAAATCTTCTCGTTTTCGTAGGAAAGATTTTCTCCCACATAGAGCGTCACATCTCCCATTCCATAATATACAAGCCTGGATGCCAATACAGCCACTCCGTCTTCTGTTCCGAGAATCGAAAATACTTTTGGATTATGGCGTATCAGGGAGATCAGATTACAGTTCCGTCCATGAGCACTGACGATCTTCGCGTCATCCCAGGAAAGACCGATCTTCGACATAAAATATACCACAGAAGAAATTCCGCAGATCACCTCAACATTGCCATCCAGCTGATCGATCAGCTTCTTCGCACCACTGTAAAATCCCACATCGCCGGAAAGGGCGATCGCCACCGTACGGTACTTCGGATGTTCCCTGATGTACTCCACGATCTTTTCGCTCCGATATTCATGAAGAACCATCTGACCGGGTTTCTGCACTGCTTCGGTCATACGTTTCGCCCCGATAAGAAGTTCAGCCTCATTGAGCGCTTTTTTTCCCTCCAGCGTCAGCGTCTTCTCTGCTCCCATGCCGATTCCCACAAGAGAAATCTTCTGAGACAGCGTAAATCCAAACATTTTTGAAAGAAATACTCTTGCATCCTGCAGGGAAAGCCCCTCTTCTTTCAGAGGTCTTCCAATGATCACAGGAGTAACCCCGCAACGCTGGCAGGCCTCCATCTTCTCCGGAAATCCTCCCGCAAGACCGGTATCTTTTGTCACCAGATAACTGCACTGAAACTGGCGCAGCATCGCTTCATTGATCTCAGCGGAAAACGGTCCCTGCATTCCTATGAGGTGTTTTCCCTCGATTCCAAGTTCCGCACAGGAGCGGATCACAGAAGGAATGGACAGGACTCTGGCAAATAAACGCTCTTTATAATCCGGAATTCCTGTAAATTTCGCCAGTTCCTTACTTCCTGTTGTAAGAAAAATATTTCCCTCTGTACCGGAAAGAAACGCTGCCGCTTCTTCTGTGCTTTCCACATAGATGGCTTCACTGTTCTTCTCTCCTTCAGGGCGAAGGATCCGCTGATACAAAACACCTGCGCTCTCACAGGCTGTGCGGATATTTTTCGTTACTTCCGCAGCATAAGGATGGGTGGCATCCAGAACGATCTCCGGGTTCTCCTTCCGGAAAAGTTCCTCCATATCCTCTGTTTTCAGCCTGCCGGCACTGACATGAAGAAATTCATTTTCCTGTAGAAGAGATCCGCCATATTCCGTAGCTGCACATGCATAAACAGAAACCCTGTTCTCCGCAAGAAACTCACAGAGTGCATAACCTTCTGTCGTGCCTGCAAAAACAATGGCTTTATACATTTTTATATCCTCTTGGTGTTACCATTTTACCATTGATATTTTTGGTCTGGGAATTTCCCACAAAAACAGTGGTAAACATATCTACTTCTGTATCCCGGAGTTCTTTCAGGGTCATTACCTGTGCATGTTCTCCGTCACGGGCGATCTGTGCAACCGTACCGCAGACAGTATCCGGAGATTTGTATTTCATCATCAGATCGCATGCTTTCTGAAGATAATCTTTACGCTTTCTGCTGGAAGGATTATAGAGACACACTACAAAGTCTGCCTGTGCGGCTGCCAGAAGTCTTGCCTCGATCTTTTCCCATGGTGTGAGAAGATCGCTCAGGCTGATCAGGCAGAAATCATGGATCAGCGGTGCTCCCAGGACTGCCGCTCCTCCCGTGGCTGCTGTCACACCTGGAATGATCGTCAGCTCCACGTCCGGGTAATTTTCTCCGACTTCATACATCAGTCCTGCCATTCCATATACACCGGCATCCCCACTGCAGATCATGGAAACAGTTTTTCCTTTTTTTGCTTCCTCAAAAGCAAGGACACAGCGGTCTACCTCTTTTTTCATGGGTGTGGTCATAAATTCTTTTCCTGCAAAATATTCTTTTACAAGATCCACATATACTGTATAACCGATGATCACATCACTTTCATTTAATGCACGGATCGCTCTTCCAGTCATCTGGTCGTATGCGCCCGGTCCAATTCCAACAACATAAATCTTACTCAAAACGTATCCTCCGATTTCCGGCTGCAAGAGCGGTAGTCACACCGTCCCGGCCTGTTTTTTTTCTGATCAGGGTTCCCTGTCCGGATGCAAGCACTGCGCTTCTCTCACAGACATTGTCAACTCCCGTTATTTTTTTCACAAATTTTGACGGAGTAAACTCTCCTTTTACTGTCTTCAGTTCTTCTTCCGTGAACGTCTCAAAAAGAAGATGCCAGGATTCTGCCAGGGAAAGCAACCCTGGTTCCTCTTTTTTCAGGTCAATGCTGGCTATGGAATGCAGGGCCTCCTTATAAAGATCTGCTTCCTGCAGGCATTCGATCGCTGCGCTTTGAATTGATGCAGCATCCTTTCCCTTCCGGCACCCCATGCCAAGAACTGCCACCGGGGGAACTACATGCACAGTATTGGAAAATGGCAGACAGCCTCTGTGCAAAGTGACCGCAATGCCGGTTTCCGGCACTTCCCCGGCTGATTCATCCATCTGCCCTGTAACTGATGGGATTCCGTCTTTCCCACAGAGCATCAGCCCGTCCGGCAGATCGCCTTCCCATGGAAATTCACTGTAAAAACCGATCTTCTCTCCTGCAAGCAGTGCGGCAGATGCTTCCTTGGCCGCTTTCATATGGAAAATGGCACACCCGTTCTTTTTTGCAAAAACATCTACTGCAAAACGGCTGTGAAGATCTGTCGCCGTAGTCACCACCGGCGTAGCGTGAAGATATCCGGCGCAGCGGGCCGCCAGTTCATTGGCTCCCCCAAGATGTCCGGAGAGAAGAGAAATCACAAACTGCCCGCACTCATCAATTACCAGAACTGCAGGATCTGTTTTTTTCCCGGCAATGTACGGCGCAATGCTGCGAACGGCAATTCCACAGGCCCCGATAAAGATCACGCCATCTTTTCCCGTCCGGAACTGTTCCCCTGCCCACTGGGAAGTGGAGATGGAAACAGAATCCGGAAGATAGCGGCTTTTTTTTGCAAGAGTGACCTGCTCCCCTTCTGTTTTCAGTGCTTTCTGAAGTTTTTCCCCGGTCTCCAGCCCTGTCATACTGAAGCAAATGATGGAAATGTTCATATTTTATTTCGTAGCCTCACGGAATTCTGTGGTAAATCCCGGATCATACAGCTTGGATCTGTCATAATGGGCAGCATTTACCGCATCACCTACCAGTATCAGAGCTGTTTTTGTGATATTGTTTTCTTTTGCTGTCTGAGCCAGTGTTCCCACTGTACAGATAAATTTCTTCTCATCCGGCCAGGTTGCCTTGTAAACAATGGCAGCCGGTGTATCTTCCCGGTATCCGCCCTCTACCAGTCTGCGGCTCAGTTCTTCCAGCATACCTGTACTGAGGAAAATTACCATCGTTGCGTTATGGGCCGCAAAAGACTGAATGCTCTCTTTCGCCGGTACCGGTGTTCTTCCTTCCATTCTTGTAATGATCACACTCTGGGAAATATCCGGAAGTGTATATTCCAGGTTCAGTGCGGATGCTGCTCCGCAAAATGCGCTGACACCAGGACAGGAATCATACGGGATCCCTTTTTCATCCAGGATATCCATCTGCTCACGGATCGCACCGTAGATACATGGATCACCGGTATGAAGGCGGACTGTCATTTTTCCCTCTTTCTCCGCTCTCTCCATAACGGAGATTACTTCTTCCAGTGTCATTTTCGCACTGTTGTGGATGGTGCACACATCCTTGGAATATTCCAGAAGCTGAGGATTTACAAGAGATCCTGCATAAATGATCACATCCGCTTCCTCAAGATACTGTTTTCCTCTTACTGTGATAAGATCCGGTGCTCCCGGTCCTGCGCCTACAAAATGTACCATAATCTATTCCTCTCTTCTGTCTTTATTTTCTTTGATAATGATCAGAGAATAATATCCTGCATCCTCCGGGATCTCTTCTGCAGTTCTGTAGATCTTTTCATCCGGCATTCCGCAGTTTTCGATCATCATGGCTTCCGCTCCCTGAGCAAGAAGTTCTGCTTTCACATCTTTCATTTTCTTTCCGGCTTTCATGAGAACCTTGGTTCCCGGAAGTTTCAGGGCATCTTCGATCTGATAAGAAGCCGGAATCACATGAAGAGGCTCTGCCTTTTCCACAAGGCCCGTGTTCAGACGTGCGGAAACCGCGCAGAAAGATGTGATACCACAGACAATCTCTGTCTCATATCCCTGTGCCACAAGTCTGTGATGAACATAGAGATATGTGGAATAAACAGTCGGGTCTCCCAAAGTCAGAAACACCACATTTTTTCCCTGGTCAAGAACTTCCTTTACTTTCTGTGCCCCTGCATCATGATAACTTTTCAGAACTTCAGGGTCCTTGGACATTGGAAATGGTACCGCAAGAAGTTCCTTTTTTCCAAGCTCAGGATATGCTCCCTCTACGATCTTAAATGCTACTGTATCCTCCGGAACCTGTCCCGGAAGTGCGATCACCTCTGCCTCTTTTACAAGTCGGAGTGCTTTTAAAGTGAGAAGTTCCGGATCTCCCGGTCCTACACCTACACCGTATAATTTTCCTGCCATTTTTATTTCCTCCTGTTATATTTTTACGACAGGGATATATTCCTGTCTGTTATTCATATTGTATCTTATGGATCAGTTTTTCCGCATCCCGAGTCTGTCCCAGAAAGCCATACACATTGGAAAACACCACTGCTCCCAGAAGGATCTGTTCATAAGACCTGTGATCCAGATAAAACTGTATCTTCTCCATAACGATATCCATCGTTTCTCTCAGAATCCCATATCTGTTAAGAACCTCCAGCGCTTCATCTGTAGTACCGGCTTTCAGGATCTCTCTGGCACATTCCAGTGGTCCTCCCGCACGGATAGCACTTGCACAGAGAACCTCCATCCTTCCATCTGCACAGTGAGAATGCGTGTTCATGATCCCGGCTGCAACTTTCACAAATTTACCGATATGCGCTACAAAAAGGATTCCTTTTACTCCCATATCGATGGCCATGTCGATCGTCTCACCTACATAATTGCTACATTTGATATTGTTTTCAAAAGGGATGGTCATATGCTCCCGCAGATAATCCGCCCCGTAATTTCCAGGTGTTACCAGAATATATTTCTCTCCCTGGCAAAAATGCTGTTTCATCTCCACATGGATGCTTTCGATCAGGGCTTTTTCACTCATGGGCTCTACAATACCACTGGTTCCAAGAATTGAAATTCCTCCGATGATTCCCAGACGGGGATTAAAAGTTTTCTTTGCGATCTTCTCTCCCTCAGGAACCGATACCGTGAGCTTCAGCCCGCCTTCATAATCGTATTCCTGCGCCGCTTCTTCCGCTTCTTTCAGGATCATTGCCCGCGGGACCGGATTGATCGCCGCCTCACCAATCTTCTGCGACAGACCCGGTTTCGTGACACGGCCTACTCCGATGCCACCATCCAGAATGATCTGAGGACAGCCTGCACCGGTTCCGATATCTTCACAATTATCTGTTTCTGAATCCCGGCAGCAGATTTTTTCTGCTTTTACATACACCAGGATTCCGTTAGTCGTGTCCGGATCATCTCCCGCATCTTTCCGGACAGCACAGGAAACATAATTATCTCCACGAGTAATATCGTGAAGAGCCAGCGTAAGGGTGATACCCTTCGGAGTGGGAAGCGTTACCTCGGAAAGTTCCCTCCCGGATAACAGCATACGGACCGCACCACTGGCAGCCCCAGCCGCACAGGAACCGGTGGTGTAACCGTAGCGGAGGCGTTTGTTGTTTTTTATAATGTATTTGTTTTCCAGACCATTCATATGGAGCACCTCCTTTTTTTAATGAGTTTTTTGTAGGAAATTTTTTTCGTTTGTTCTAAATTACCTTATGCTCCAACCACTTGCGGCTGTGGAATCTCCATGTAAATATGATTCCGCGTACCGTCCAGTCCGCAAACATTCCGATCCAGACACCCATGGGACCAAATCCCAGGACACGGATGAGAAATACGCAAAGACAAAATCTGCAGGCCCACATGGTACAACAGGATGTGATCATGGAAAACTTCACATCTCCGGCCGCCCGGAGTCCATATCCCGGGACAAATCCCATTGTCCACACGAGGGGTTTCACAATGGTGATCCAGTTGATCATGTGGATGCACATGGCTGCACTCGTTTTTTCCATGCCACCCAGGATGGTGACCGGTCTGGCCAGAACGTAAACGATCAGGCAGCTTACGATAATTACGCATTCTGCGATAACGCAGAGTTTTTTTATGTAATAGACCGCTTCGTCTTTCCGTCCTGCACCCAGGCACTGGCCTACGATGGTCATCAGGCCTACTCCCACACCGATAGCTGCAATACCATTCAGATTCTCCAGGATATTTGTCATTGCCTGCGCGGCGATGGCTGTTGTTCCAAGCGTGGATACAGTAGACTGGATTGCCAGTTTTCCCAGCTGAAACATGCTGTTCTCGATCCCCGAAGGGATTCCAAGTCCCAGAATACGGCCGATCATGCTCCAGTCCGGGCGGATCTTGAGGTAATTACGGACAACAATAGGCTGACGGTCTTTTCGCAGCTGGTAGAGAACCACCACTGCACAGAAAATACGGGAAACCAGTGTGGAGACTGCCGCGCCGGCAACACCAAGATGAAATACCCAGATCAAAATGGCATTTCCACCAATATTCATAACATTGGAGATCATGGAAATCATCATAGGCCCCCTGGTGTTCTCCTGGGCACGGAAAATAGATGCCGCGGAATCATACGCCGCAATAAACGGGAATGACAGTGCCGTAAAAAAGAAATACGTTTCCGAAGCACGCATAACATCCGCTTCTACAGCCCCAAAAATCAGACGCAGCAACGGTTTCTGAAAGATCAGACAGACCGCCGATACTGCCACAGAAATCGCCGTGATGATAAAAAGTACCTGTCTTGCTGACATATTGGCTTTTTCATAATTTTTCTGTCCGATATACTGCGCACAGACAATTGCTCCTCCGGCTGCCAGTGCTGAAAAAGCCTGGATCAGAAGTATGTTGATGGAATCCACCAGCGATACCGCAGAAAGAGCCGCAGATCCCACATTACTGACCATCATGGTATCTGCGGTTCCCATTATCGAATTCAAAATCTGTTCCAGCACCACCGGCACCAGAAGATTACGGATCATCCGGTTGGTAAACATATGCTGCTGTTCCATTAACTACATCCCCCGCATTTTCATTTATAATCTGATAAAATATTTGTTTATATTTTATCAGGTGTGTCATCTATGACATTATAACCTTTTCTTGCAGTTTTTCCAATATGTTTTGTGTGTTTTTCGTAAGTAGGTAATCATCCGTACCCTAATTTTTCAAAATAAGCCGCCCTTCCTGGGCGGCTCATATTTTATCTATTTGTTCGAAGTTCTTCCGGCAGCTCCTTTGACCAGGGCAGCAGCCGATCTAATTCTTCCGCCTTTGGAAATGGTCCAATTCGGCGCAGCTGATCCAGAATGTATGTGAGGTACAGGTATGGCTTCAGTCCATTTAAAAGCGCTGTCTCTGTGATGCTGTATACAATGGCACTGGCATCTGCTCCCCGGATGCTCTTGGAAAACAGCCAGTTTCGACGCCCCACTGCAAAATTTTTAATCGCACGTTCCGCACTGTTATTATCAATACTCAGATGCCCATCCTCCAGATAACGGCGCAGATAGGTTTCCTGATTCAACGCATATAAAATGGCATCACCAATAAGGGAAGATCTGTCCACAGAATCTTCCATCGAATGTAGCCATTCAAAAAATGCGTCCACCACAGGAAGTGCCTGTTTCTGACGTTCCTGATACCGTTCCTCTGCTGGTTTATCCTGGATCAGTTCCTCTATCTTATAAAGAATTCCAATTCGCGCCATGGCCTGGTATGCAACCGTGCCCTGCAGCTGTTCTTTTGTAAAATCCTTTTTCAATGCGGTAAGGGCTGCGTCAAACCGCCGTCTGGCATGGGCAAAACATCCAGATACAGTAATAGAATCCTTCAATCCGTGATATGCCTGATAGCCATCACAGGTGAGATAGCCCTCAAACTGCTCACCTAAAAATGTCTTCGGATGATAGCCGGCCCTTGTCCTCTCATAATCAAAGAGAACCATCTGCGGTGCTTCGCTGTACCGATCCGTCAGATAAACCCACATCCAGTTTTGTGTGGAACCACACTGCTCCGGTTCATCAATAACCTGAAGTCGGGTCTCGTCACAGTGGATGTAGCGGCTTTTCAGGAATTCTTCTTTCATCCGGGCATAGAGTAGTTTTAGATATCGGTCTGCGCAATTGATAATCCAGTTAGACATGGTCTTTGTGGACAGTTTCAGGTTATATCTTGAGAATTCCCGCTCCTGTCTTGCCAATGGCAGACCATTGACATACTTGGCATTCATAATGCCTGCGACCAGGGAGGGTGTTGCGATGCTTCCCTTAATCAATGCCGAAACCTTTTCCATCCGTTTCATGGCCCCGCATTCCGGGCAGCTGTACACATAGGAAATTTCCTCCACCACTTCAAAGCGTGCCGGGACAAACTTCAACCGTTTTACAGTTTCTTTTGTAACTACTTTGTATTTTTTTTCGCAGTCCGGACAATATCTGTCTTCTCCTGTAAGCTTATATTCAATCCGCTCCGTTACCTCGAAGCTGGAGAGATCTTCTTCCTTCTTTCCTGCCCGCTTTTTACGCTTATGGGAAGGGATTTCGATTTCTTCCGTTTTGGTATCTTCCATTTCCGCAGCTGCTTCCGCTTCG
Source organism: Ruminococcus sp. AM36-2AA (assembly GCF_003461955.1). GTDB lineage: Bacteria > Bacillota > Clostridia > Lachnospirales > Lachnospiraceae > Blautia_A. The sequence continues at coordinate 174,673 of NZ_QTYB01000010.1, forward strand.
TTGAACAGGTTTAACTGTTCATATCCATCTGCGTACTTTTCACTGGAGGCCCCAAAACGACGTCTCTGAGCAAGTGTCAGGCGGTCAGACAGCAGGGCATTTAAAAACTCCAGCTCCTTCTGTTTCTCTTCCATCAGCTGCATTTTTGTTTCGGTTTTACGCTGCTGATCCCGCATGATCTTCATCAGTTCGATCAGATTTTCACGGCTCATGGTATTTAGTTGTTCATCGGTAAAAATCGGTTCCATCTGGTCGTCTCCATACTCTTTTACCTATAAAGAGTATACCATACAAGGCTTATTTTTTCGAGGAAGATCATGTCCTGAGGACATAGGAAATATGCGGATATTTCCTGCATTTTTCGTCTTTTTGCGAATTGACAAAACCGATATTTACAGGATAATTTTCGGATGCCTCTCCTCAAATGCACCCTGGGGATTCAGGGATAATCCATCACACAGCCAGTGCATTTCTTTGAGTGTCACTTTCTGGAGTTCATCCGGTGTATCCGGCCAGCAGAAGCAGTCTTTATCCAGTCTTTTCATTAAAATCCAGAATCCGGATCCGTCCCATTGAAGAATTTTGATAGAAGTTCGCCTGCGATTGCAGAACGCAAACATGCAACGCGAATATGGGTCAAGTTGAAATTTCAGTTTGATAATAGCTGCCAGGCCATTATAACTTTTTCGAAGATCTGTGACTCCGCATGCAAGATATACGGTGGTACTCCCTGCCAGTTCAAGCATTCTCTTTCAGGCTTCTTATAAGAATGTGCAGAAGCTCCTGCGGGCAATCCGGCATAATTTCTACCCGAATGCTGTTGGTAATGAAGATGCGTAGCGCAGAACTGCCGTTCATTGTGTCACGGGCTGACAATTCCTGCTCCGTTGGCATTTTTGCAAAAATCAGTTCCGGTTGAGAGCTATTCTCCATAGCACGCAACTTGCGGTTCCAGTAAGTCATCGTAGAAACAGGAATTTGATGTTCCTGGCACCATTCCTTACAGGTTTGTCCGCTGGCTTGGAATGCCTTAAGGCGTTCCGTCCATAGTACAAGTTTCTCATCCTTTTTCATAATGATACAATCCTCTCTGGTTTTGGGAAAAGTATATCAGAGAAAAAGTAGAGATAACAGGTACAGATGATTACCTACTTACGTTATTTAGTTGTGTGGTATTAGCGTTGCCTCGGCAAACCAGAATCTATCAAGACATCGATTATCTTATCCACCTAAATGTAAATGAAAAATTATAACAGGGAATTGCTGTACGCTTCTTCAAAAATATCATTATATAAAAAAATATTTTCTGGATATCCAATAAGTTGATAAAAGAATGATTCTGGGAAAAAGTCTTGTGTACTAAGTATATTTCCAAACTTTCCTTCCATTCCTTCTTCTGCTAACATTTCTTTAACGATTTTTATAGTATCTGAATAAATATGTGTTGACCGTAACTTTCCAATACATCTTTCTAATTGAAATTCAATTATTCTCGGCTTTCCTTTACTATTTGTATCATGCATCCACTTATTAAAACTTTTTGATTCAGCCATTAATTCATGTATGGCATTTGTCGCAACTACACCACACCATGCGTCACTTAATGTCCTATATTGTCTATTTCTATGTTGAGCCTCAACAATATACGTAAACAATCTTGTCATTAAAATCAAGTTTCTATGCGCATTTACTGGAATAAATGTTCCTAAAACTGAAATAGCTCCATTACGAATAAACATATCTGCTATGTTAACAGCCCCCATTCCTCTTGGACTAGAATGACACGCACTTAATATCACTATTGGAGGTACCATAATATCCTCAGAAGCCATCCAAAATTCTTCACCAACCATTATTCCAGCCATATTCTTTTTGATATTATAATATCCATGAGCTGAAATGTATAATATATCTGCATCCTGATTGTTCTTAATAAATTTAAGTATACTTTCAACACTATAAGTTTGTTGATAAATAACTGAAAAACCATCATATTTTTTTGTCATATCAATCAAAGTACTACGCACCAAATCACTCATTTGATATACATATTTGTTCTCATCATTATTGATAATGCATTCCGCTATAGCAACTTTACATTTTTTCCCTAAATAGACTTGGTTTTTTTTAAGTAATTCCAATTGCAATTGTCTAGTTAATGGGGTCAACGGTCTATAAGAAATATTTTTATAACATTGCAATGGGACTTCATCATTTTCTAAAATTGCTAATCCTATTGGGAAATCAGAAAATATAGTAATATCTTTTGCTCTTTTTAGCACTTCTATTTGAAAACTATTAAAACAACAACCCAGTAACTTTCCTAAATCGCTAAATGTCTTCCAAATATATTTGTTATTTGTTCCATCCTTACATCTTTGTTCAAGCTCTCCATATTTTTTATACAGTTCTTCTTTTACACATGATAATTCCATTAAAATTCCACCACGTGCAATTGCTCTATGCACTCCCATTATCCTAATAGCTCGTTTTTCATTTTCAGATAATATACTAGCAGATAAACCATACTTTTTTTGTGATTTAGGAATGCCGGGGAAAGTTATCACAACACTAATATCAAATTTATACATTTGCTTAACAATTTCATCATCATATACTTTATTAGCCTTATCATCCCAACAAGTTATGCCTTTTTTTTTCATTGAAATCAAGGTGTTAAGGTGCGATATGTTTTTCCATTGCATGTCAATACACTTTTTCTCTATCTCACTACAATTGAATATTTCTAACAATAAATTATTTGTTTCTCCAAATTGTCGACTAAGATAAAGCGCCGGTAATGCTTTTAGTTTTTCTCCTTCTAACCTAAAGTGAATGTTAATATCCTTAACTGCATCAAATTCAAAATCATTTTTTCTTTTAAGCAGCCAAATTTTTTCCCATTGCTTTTTGATCAATTCCTGGTTTAACTCATGAGTATAGTATGTTCCTAACAATGGATTTCTTTTCTCACAGTTACTTTTTATATCTTTACTGCAATCTTCAGTTAATATAAATATGGTGGGGGCAATGTTATCTATCTTCTGATCAACAAGTATATAATCTGGAACAAGAACAATTTGATGCGGTGTATCATATGATGATGCCATAAATTCTTCATCTAAATCATATATATCAAATACATTTCTAGGCAAATGCATTATATACTCTATTGCACCTAATGTTCCATTCAAATCATCATCTAACAAATGCATTGTCCCATTATTATTCTTTTTTATGGATTCTGAATTTCCAAATAAAACTATAGGTCCGCTAAAACCATTGTCATTACTTTTGAATACTATAAAATATGTAAAATAATATTCCATGTATATCCTCCATGTTTCTATACTGCAAATGCCGCAAAGTTCAATTTATCTTTACAAAACTATACCACAATAACAGCTACATTGTAAGCGCAAAATAATTCGACGGATTGTGTTGCCCTAAAAATCAATCCATAATAATCATTAGAGAATGCAAGCATTTCACTTCATTTTCTCTTTCTAGAAATGATAGATGCGAGCATTTTACTCTATTCAAGTTATGGAGGTGTGCTCATGAGAAGCAAAAGAATACCTGCTGAAGAACAATACCGTCTCATCATGGAATGCCGTCAAAGTGGATTGACAGATCATCAATGGTGTGTAGAACATGATATCAAGCCAGGAACTTTTTACAACTGGGTAAAAAGACTGCGTCAGAAAGGTTGTGTGGATTTACCGGCGTCAACTGGAAGCACCTATCGTGCACCAGAAAGCCAGGAAGTTGTCAGAGTGGATTTTCATGATACTGACCCGATTTCTTATGAACAGCCATTAAATATAATTCCGGCAGCTACGGAAAGAAATAATCTTTCTGTAGCAGAGCCAATGAAGCTGTCTGTAGGAAGCTTTCATCTAACAATACCAAATGGAACAGATCCTCAGCTTCTGGCTCAAACGCTTCGCATTGTGAAGGAGTTGGAATGTTAGGGGATATCACAGCCGCCGATGAAATCTATATCGTATGTGGCAGAACGGATATGCGGAAATCCATTGACGGGCTGTGCGCTATTGTAGAGGATCAACTCCATATGGATCCAAGGCGAAGTGCCCTGTATCTTTTCTGTGGAAAACGTTGTGACAGGATCAAAGCTTTGCTCTGGGAATCTGACGGATTTGTGTTGCTGTATAAACGTATGGAGGTCCAGGGCAGATTCCGCTGGCCCAGAAATCAGTTGGAAGTAAAACAATTGACCTGGCAGCAATTCGACTGGCTCATGTCCGGGCTTGAAATCGAACAACCAAAGGCATTCAAACCTACGGAATGATTGCATAAAACATCTATGCAAATCAACAGAAACGGAGGGGCCTCACCCTGTATCATGTCTGAAATCCCTTGTAAATGCCGGGGTTTCTGTTTCTTTTTCATTGCTTTTTATGGTATAATAAGAGCAGTGAAAAAGGAGTAGAAAACATATGGCTGGTAATTCAAAAGATTCAAAAATCCTTGCGTACAAAGACATGATCAACCAACTGAATAAGACCATTTCCACACAGACAGAACTGATCCAGTCTTTACAAAAAACATTGGAAGCAGACCGTCTGGAAAAAGAAAACCTTCGTCAGCAGATTGAATATCTCACGAAGAAGCTTTTTGGTACTTCCAGTGAAAAACGGAAAGATATCGATGGCCAGTTGAATCTTTTTGATGAAGCCGAGCAGGAAGCAGATCCGACATGGGAACAGGAACTTTCTGATGACATCACTGTTCCGGAACATAAGAGAAAAGCAAGACGGACACATGCAGATCTCTTTAAAAATGTTCCTTCCTGCGACGAGATCATTTCTCTTCCGGAGGAGGAGCGAAACTGTCCAACCTGCGGAACGCAGATGGAATGTATCGGGAAAGAATTCGTCCGCCATGAATTTCGCTTTACCCCTGCCAAAGGAAAAGTAGTAAATATCTATCGTGAAACCTATAAATGCCCGGAGTGTGCCATATCAGAGGAACATCCGGATGATCAGACATTTGTCAAAGCCCCTGTTCAAGAACCATTGATCCCGGAAAGTTATGCATCGGAATCCGTTGGCGGATGGGCAATGCACCAGAAGTACCAGAATGGTCTGCCGTTAAACCGGCAGGAAGAGGACTGGAAGCAACTGGGTGTCCCATTAAGCCAGGCTACGCTTGCTAACTGGATCATTTACTGTGCCGAGAATTATCTCCGTCATGTTTATGATTATTTTCACCGTCAGTTACGGAGGCGTAAATATCTGATGGCAGATGAAACCCGGGTTCAGGTACTGAATGAGCCGTGAATATTACGGTGCGGCAGAGCCGCCAGTCCGGTGTGGCGAGAGC
>NZ_QTYB01000011.1:0-16395 GCF_003461955.1 Ruminococcus sp. AM36-2AA
CCGCCTTAATTCAGATGCTCTGGTAACTCAGTTGCCGAGTAGTTCACTGAATCTTTTCAGCATAATTCTTGTCTCCTTCCGTAAAGACTTGCCTTCTATTATATATCTGTATTTTAAAAAATAGCAATCAAAAACTCCTCTCAGGCGCTATGCATAATAATTTCAACAACATGCTGCTTATAGCAGGTATTGATAAATTTATATCATTCTGATGAAATATTATATTTCATTTTTCACGTTAATGATGTAAAATTATCAATGTAAATATCAGGGCATATTCGAATAATCATTTCTAAACTTTTTCAAATATGCTCCGGAAAGGAACTTTTATACTAATGAAAACCAAGATTCAGGATATGACCTCCGGTTCACCGGGACGGTTGATCATTCTTTTTGCAATTCCCCTGATGCTGGGAAATATCTGTCAGCAGCTTTATACAATGGTGGATACCATGGTTGTTGGCCAGGTTGCAGGTGTGGAGGCTCTTGCCGCACTGGGTGCTGTTGACTTTCTGATGTGGGTTGTCACAGGAATATCCACAGGACTCACTCAGGGATTTTCTATTCAACTCTCCCAGTATTATGGGGCAAAGGATTTCGAAAATCTGCGTAAATCTCTGGCTCACAGTTACCGGCTGACCGCATTCATCGCAGCCGGAGTATTGATTCTCAGCCAGTCATTTGCTTCGCTGGTATTAACAGGGCTGCATACACCTTCCAATATTATCGGAATGTCTCTGTTATATCTGCGCATCATTTTCTGTGGAATCCCCGCCACAGCAGCCTATAATATGTTTGCCTCTGCTCTAAGGGCTATGGGAAACAGTAAAACACCGCTGACCGCAATGATCATCGCATCTGTGCTGAATGTCTCACTGGACATCCTTTTTGTGGCAGGCTTCGGATGGGGTGTGGCAGGAGCAGCAATCGCAACTGTGATCGCACAGAGCTTCTCCGCTGTTTACTGTTTCCTGATTTTACGCAGAATTGATATCGTTCATCTGACCAGAGCAGATTTTATGCCTGCCTCCGGCATGAATGCCCGCCTGATGAAACTTGGTATTCCTGTTGTATTCCAGAATATCATCATCGGTGTGGGCGGTCTGGTAGTCCAGTATGTGATCAATGGCTACGGTTTCCTTTTTGTGGCAGGATTTACAGCTACAAACAAGCTTTATGGTCTGCTGGAAATGGCTGCTATTTCCTATGGATATGCCATCGTTACCTATGTGGGTCAGAATCTGGGAGCCGAAAAGATTGACAGGATCAGAAAAGGCGTCCGCAGCAGTATGCTGCTTTCCCTGCTTACCTCACTGATCATTTCTGCTGCCATGTTTTTATTTGGAAAAAATATTCTCTCACTTTTCATCTCAGGTGAACCGCAGCAGACACAGCAGGTACTGGCAATTGCTTTTAAATACCTTTCTATTATGGCTGCCATGCTCTGGGTTTTGTACTTTCTGTACGTGTACAGATCTGCACTTCAGGGGCTGGGAGATACCTTAATGCCTATGGTAAGTGGTATGGCTGAATTTGTCATGCGTATCAGTGCTGCACTGATCCTTCCTCATTTTATCGGACAGGACGGTATTTTCTTTGCAGAGATTGCAGCATGGAGCGGAGCCACTGTGATCTTATGCATCAGCTATTATGTACGGATGCATAAATATCATTAAAACAAAACAGGGAGCTGTCGGTAAATAACGTTTTTTAGAGCTGACAGCACCAAACAAAAATATCCTGACAGTTACAGAGCTTTCTGGCTCTGCAACTTGTTCAGGATATTTTTATTTTGATAAATACTTTCTGTTTTTGGCCGCAAAAAATCCTTGTTTGGATTTTTTCAGCCGCATTTTTTTCTAGGCAGTTTTTCCTTCAAATTTTCTCAGTTTTTCGTATAAAAAACGAGGATATTTATTTATATTTCTTCCAATAGCATACAGCATGAATTCTTTATATACCTTATCTGCCGAACGGTAATTAAAACGCCGGAAGTTCTCATTTTCCTTTATATCTCCAAAATGTCCTTCCGTCTGAATGGAATGTGTCTGGCGTTTCAGGATCCCGCGTTCACTCTGGATATTGGCATGCGATCTTTCTTTCAGTTCCTCCCATTGTTCATTGATCTTCATGACTTTGTTCTTTTCGGCATCTTTCTCCGCATCATACTTATACAGACAGCGCGCTTTATGTTCACATCCGCTGCAGTCTGCACAACCATATACCTCAAAGATCTGTGTATATCCATCCTGCTCTTTGCTCTCTGTCCTGAGATGCCGCAGTTCACGTCCGTCATGGCAGATATAGAACTGTTCATCTTCAAAGATCCCTGTCCTCATGTTGTAATATTTACTGATATCTTCTGAATAAGCGCGTGTTTTTCGCTTTTCATGATCCTGCAGTTTTATATAACTGGATATTTCATTCCGTTTTAAATAAAGCAGATTTTTTTCACTACAGTACCCGCTGTCCGCAGTTACTTCTTCCAGAAGCAGATGCAGATGGGTTTCAGCATATCCCGGATGGATATGGAGAAGAATTACCGTTTCGATAAGGAGGGCAAAATGAATCAGGTAGATAAAGAACTGATGCAGGAAAAAGGAATCCTGACAGAAAATGAAAAAGCAGATGAATATGAAATCCAAAAGGCAGCCATGAAAGAGGCTGTTTTTTTCCTGGCTGCAATGCTGGAGAAAAATCTGGATATGTCAGAACTTCAGACAATTTCCTTATATCTGAAGGAATTATCCATGAAGCAGCATTATATGCACATTCACCTGTATGTTCAGCAGCTTTACAGAAACAGCAGACCGCATGAGAAACTGGAAACATTCTATGCAGCATCTTTGCAGGAAGAAGCACAGCGAATGTACAGCACTTATTTTGTTGCGTATCTGAAAATGCTGATCGGGCGGTTGAGTGAAATGGATGATCTGATCAACTTAAAAAAACTTATGAAAGAGGAGGAAAATCGTGAATAATAATTCAGAATTTATGCCGGTAGAGTGTTTGAATGTTCCGAAAGTGCTTTTCTATGATAAGCAGTACGAGGATTTATCTATGGATGCAAAACTTATCTATGCACTGCTGTTGGACAGAAAGGAAATGGCCATCAGAAATGAGTGGGTAGATGAGTATGGAGACACTTATGTGATTTATCCAAAACAGGAAATAAAGAAATATCTGAATATATCCAGATATCGGATTGACCAGGCACTTGCAGAACTGGAAGAACATGATCAAATGGTAGAAGTGGCAGTACCTTATCCAGGGAAGCTCTGCCAGTTCTATGTGAAGGATATCACTGACAATGAAAAACAGATGGAGGAAGACATAATGAAGAAAATGAAAGAAAGCAATGGAGAGAATTTTTGCAGAGCATCAGGGTGTGGCTATGCAAGATGTTTTACAGGAATTTCACCTAAATACATGGCGAAAATGAATAAAGAAGACAGGAATAATTTCCAAACGGCTATAGAAGAAATACTGGAAGATCTTAATCTGGGAGGTCATGTTACAGCAGAGCCATTGATGTCAGAAAGAACCAAAGAATATTTTGACAGTTATAAAGATGAGGCGTATTACAGTCTCAGCCCTAAGAAGCGAAAGATCGTTGATATGCAGCAGAGGGGCTATATTGATGAGGATGGACAGATTGATGAAGACGCCATCTATGATGATGCCTGTGAAGCAGCAGAAGAGCTGGCAGTATTTTTGCGAGCAGTTTTCAATAATCCGAAAGAAGATTCAAAGAAACTGATTAAATTTCTGGATAACCTCTGGACAGCAGGAAAATATAAACAGCTGTAGGCTACACTGATCGGATTTGAGCTTCTTTTTGAATTTCCAGAAAAATATCTTGAAGATGTGGAATGTTGTCTTGGTGAAGCAAGAAAACTTTTTCTGTTTGCCATATAAAAATCTCCTTTATGTTTTTATAAAATCGAGCGAAGCGAAGATTCCAAAAGTGGGGAGGGTCCCGCTTTTGAGGCGAATGCCCGGCAGTGTATATACACCGCCTGTCCCTGCTATTCTTAGCTCTCAGGTATTAAATACAAAAAATCAAAGAAATGTTTATTTTGGATGTGCGGATTATTGCTGAAGCAGCTAAAAAATAGAGAAGAGAGATGACAGCTATTGGCATTGTACCATTTTTTAGTAATGTATTTGTCATAGACACATGTCTTAAAAAAATGATGGCGGAACAATATGTTGCTGTGATATAATAAAATGTTCGGAATATTTGGAAGAGAATGAAGAGAGGATATGAGTGAACGACATGAAGAAAACAAAAGAAGGAGTTAATTTGAAGAAAAAGAAATTCCTTAGACTGAAGAATACAGGTAGTATCCTTGTGCTTATGGGGCTTTTGATAATTTTTGTAATAGCACTGTACACATTTATCCTGCAAAGTTCTTACACTAAGACCGCCCTTGATACAGAAATTGCGCGTGATACAGCGAGTGCAGATGCAGTACACAAACTTGTGGATGGAAGAATCAGCAAAGAAGATTTTGATCAAATCAAAGATCAATCTGATGAAAAGAAGCAAATATATAAGGATATTTCTTCATATTTCAATGAAATCAGAACACTGAATTCTACTCGATATATTTACACCGCTAAAAAAAATGAAGAAGGAAAACTCGTTTACGTGGTAGACGGTTTGGATCCGGATGCGGATGATGTAAGGCACCCTGGAGATTATATTGAGGAAGAAATGGTTCCGTATATTGATAGGGCTATTTCTGGGGAGAATGTGTACTCTCAGGATATCATTGATACAACATGGGGGCCGATTTTTACGGCTTGCTATCCTGTAAGCGCAAATCATGATGGGACAGGAGAAATCATTGGCGCATTTTGCATTGAAATGGATATGCAATCAGCTTATGGAATGGTTGAAAAGACGAATCATATTTCCATCATCTGCGGTATAGTCGCAGGAGCTGTATTGCTTTTAATTTGTCTATATACCTATTATGTTTACCAGAAAAGCAAGGCAGAAGAGCAAAAACAAAAACAATTATTAATGAACGCCGCTGAGGAAGCAGAGTCTGCCAACAAAGCAAAATCTGCGTTTTTGCTTAGTATTAGCCATGACATCAGAACGCCGATGAATGCCATTATTGGATTTACAAACATTGCGCTTCACCAGAACACGGTTTCAGATATTCATGATAGCTTGGAGAAAGTTCAAAAAAGTTCGAATCATCTTCTCTCTTTGTTGAATGACGTACTGGATTTTAGTCGCATTGAAAGTGGAAAAGTTACTATTTCGCCCGAGCCAGTGGACATTACTCAATTGACAGATAATGTCCAGGCGATTATGAATGGACTTCTTTATAACCGAGATCTTAAGTTTGAAGTACATCGAGAAAGACCAAAGAACCCATATGTCCTTGCGGATGTTACGCGTATTCGAGAAGTTCTGGTGAATCTTCTTGGCAATGCTGTGAAATTCACAAAGGACGGTGGAAAGATTACTTTGGATATCAGCACTTACCCCGGAACGGATGAGAAACATATCATAATTCGTTATGTTGTTCAAGATAATGGTATTGGCATGAGCGAAGAGTTCCAGAAAGAATTATTCAAGCCGTTTTCACAAGAAGATAATGCTAATGCCAGAACCAAATATAAGGGAACCGGTCTTGGCATGGCCATCACACAAAAATATGTGGATATGATGGGCGGTTCGATTGCTGTTGAGAGCAAAAAAGGTGTAGGTTCTACATTCACAGTGGAGATCCCACTGGAGTTGCAAGAACAGGTTATTCAATCAGAACAAAAACAACCTCTACATAGAGATTTGACAGGTGTTCATGTTCTTATGGCAGAGGATAATGATCTAAATGCTGAACTTGCTACGATAATGCTGGAAGGTGCCGGTATGACCGTAACACGCGCATCAGATGGAAAAGAAGTCGTGAATTTGTTTAAAAATCATCCACGAGACACATACGATCTTATTTTGATGGATATCATGATGCCAAACATGGATGGACACCAAGCAACGAAAGCCATTCGAGCCCTAGGTATAGAGCGATCCGATGCAGTTACGATTCCAATTATAGCTTTGTCTGCAAATGCTTTTATAGATGATATTCAGGAATCCCTGGATTCAGGCATGAATGATCATATTTCCAAGCCGATTAACATGGAAGAAGTAACTGATACAATCGCTAAATACATTAAAGACGATACATGTTTGGAAAAGGAACTGAAGCAGAAACAAAATGACAGATAAGTGTCGGAGCATCAGGAAAATCGCATCGTTAGTGAGAAAAATATGACGGTATCTGAATCCTTTATAACAAAGTATTTAAGCATTGTCTAAAAGATCAGATGTTAATAAAAGAATACATTAAATAACAAAAAAAGAATGCAAAGAGGTGGAACTGTATCTGGCCAGGAAAGGCAGTGCAGTTTCGCCTTTTTTGTGCTGTCCTTTTCCTTTCATTCCATGTTATAGTGATATTGTACAAAAATAAAATAATTTGAAATTTGCTGTGATTTTTTTCATTTTGATACGTTTATTATAAAGAGTAAATTCAGCAGAAAGGGTTTGGAAAGTAGAAAAATGCAATATAATAGAAAAATGATTAATGGTGTAGTATTTTTGGAAGAGCAGGCAGATTATTTGTTGCTTCTTGGAAAAGAGGGATTATATACAGTGCAGGCAGAAAATGATCATTGGAATGTTCATTATACACTTCCGGGAGATACATCAAATTTAGACAAACAGTTTATTTCCAAAGATGAAGCATTGCAGGATGTTTATGAAATGGATATATGGCGCAGAAATAGATGGAAATTTTTGCCAATGAAAGAACTAAGGACAAGATTAAAGAAACTTCTCATGGAAGCTGGATTTACACAAGCAGAACTTGCCGAGATGGTTGGAAATTGTAAGGACAATATAAGTAGACTGGAGAGAAATAAATTTAAAAACCCAACATATCAGTTGTTATATGATATTGCAGAATTCTTTGAAAAACCTGTGGAAGAAATTTTTTGGTACGAAGAAATATAAAATAGAAGGCTGGTGCATAGCAGAAGTGAGCTGTTAATGCATCAGCCTTTTAAAATTAGCCAACTACTTTTCCAAAAGTTTTTAAGGTGGAGCCGGAAGTGACTTGGATAGGGGCATATTTTTTATTTAGAGAAATAAGCTGAATACCGGAATCGGATTGATGATATTTCTTTACATAAGCATCACCATCAAGGAAGAAGACACCGATTTCTCCTTCTTCAAGAGTTTCTTGTTTATGAATCCAGATGATCTGTCCATCCAGATAGAGAGGCTCCATACTGTCACCACATATGATGTTGTTCCGAAAGAAGAAATTGCTGAATTTGAAGAGCTTATGCGCAAAACCATAGCTGACATTGTATCAGAAGCCAGTAGCGTTGCCTGTTGGGTGTATGTGCAGAAATATGTGAAGCACAAAACCCTAAACGAAATGCTGCAAGAATTGCCAGACGTAGGTCAATTCATCCTAGCTATGGATACCTGGTTTGAAAAACTGATGGAGAAATAATCTAGGAAAATAGTTTAAAGTTTACATGTTATGATCATGTATGAAGTTGGAACAAAATAAAAGAATTGTGCTATAATATTGTTCAAGAAAAAAACTCATTGACATATTTCAATCTATTTAGGAGGATAAACGATCATGTGTACAGCAGCAACTTATAAAACAAAAGATTTTTACTTTGGACGAACCCTCGATTATGAATTCTCTTATGGTGATCAGATAGTAATTACACCACGTAATTATGCGTTTAATTTTCGCCATGTTGGCGATATGAAAAATCATTATGCAATTATTGGAATGGCTCATGTTGCAGAGGATTATCCTTTGTATTATGATGCTATGAATGAAAAAGGAGTGGCAATGGCAGGACTGAATTTTGTCGGAAATGCTGTTTATGCTGCGATTAAGCCAGATGTGGAAAATATTGCACAGTTTGAATTTATTCCGTGGATTTTAAGTCAGTGTTCTTCTTTAGTTGAAGTTCGCGAGCTTCTTGAACGAATTAATATTGTTAATACTCCTTTCAGCGAACAATTACCATTAGCACAATTGCACTGGATCATTTCTGATGAGAATGAGTCAATTACGGTAGAATCTATGTCAGATGGTTTGCATATTTATGACAATCCAGTAGGAGTGCTTACGAATAATCCGCCATTTCCACAGCAGATGTTTCAACTAAATAATTATATGTATTTATCTCCTAAACAGCCCAGAAATACTTTCTGCGAAAATTTGGCTCTTGATGCATATAGTAGAGGTATGGGAGGATTAGGTCTTCCGGGAGATCTCTCATCTTCCTCACGCTTTGTACGTGTAGCTTTTACAAAGGTAAATGCAATTTCAGGTGAATCAGAGGAAGAAAGCGTTAGCCAATTCTTCCACATTCTCGGATCTGTGGATCAGCAACGAGGATGTTGCGAAGTAGCGGATGGAAAATATGAAATCACATTGTATACGTCGTGTTGTAATGTTACAAAAGGTATTTATTATTACAATACTTATGAAAACCATCAGATCAGTGCAGTAGATATGCATGTAGAAAATCTGGATAGTGATAAAATGATTTGTTATCCAGTAATTCAAGGAGAACGAATCAACTATCAAAATAAATAATGTTTTGAAATCAGGGATGAGGTAGAAAGGAAAGTTCCATGACAAAAGATGAAGTAAAAAAACTCAGGATGAACAGTCCGGAATCACTACAGTTTTTAAATAATGCTACAAAATTTTATAATTTAATGATGATGTATCGTTGTGCTATTCGGGAGATACAAACTAAACTTGAGGTTTTGGATGATGAATTTTCAGTTGAGAACAATCGAAATCCTATTTCTTTTATAAAAACAAGAATTAAGAAGCCCAATAGTATTTACGATAAACTGCAGAAGATGGGATATGAATTTACAACAGAAAATATACAGACATATCTCAATGATGTAGCAGGCGTTCGAATAGTTTGTGCGTTTATTGACGATATTTATATGATATCAGATTTGATTACCCAACAGGATGATATTAAAGTTATTGAAATAAAAGATTATATAAAAAATCCAAAATCGAATGGTTATCGAAGCTATCATATGATTGTCGAAATACCAGTATTTTTTGCTAAGGGTAAAACACCTATGCGTGTAGAATTACAGATTCGAACCAATGGTATGGATTTCTGGGCAACATTGGAACATCAACTTCGCTATAAAAAAGGAATTGAAGAAATGCCTGGCTATGATGAGATAAGTGAAGAATTACTTCATTCTGCAAGAGCTATCATTGAAGCAGATAATGAAATGCAGAGAATAAAAGACAAAATTGGTATGTTCCATGAAATTTAGGGAGAAAACTGAGCAAGTAGGAAGGTGGAATATATATGAAACAAGATACTTTAGAGGGCAAAGCAAAAACAAAAAATGGGGTAAAACGGCTGTGTTTTTCCATAATCTGCATTCTTCTGGAAGTGATTTTTATTATTACTATCGTAACACGCTTGAATGAATATGCAGAAATCATAAATTTATTTACAAGGATTTTGAGTGGGATCTTGGTTTTGGGATTGTACGCATCAAATAAGACATCCTCTATGAAAATGCCTTGGGTCATCTTAATTCTAATTTTCCCAATTATGGGTGTAGGCCTGTATTTGTTGATTGGTTTGAATGGTGGCACACATAAAATGCGTGAGCGATATGCAGAAATTGATAGCAAATTGTTACCAATGCTTCCGGACAGTCAGGAGTGTTTGAGCAAAATAAAAGAAACAATTCCGAAAGCAGGAAATATAGCAAGTTACATACAAAGAAATTCGCAGTATCCAATCTATCAGAATACGGATATTGTGTATTTTGATGAAGCAGTGAAAGGATTAGAGGCACAGCTTAAGGATTTGGAGAAAGCACAGAAGTTTATCTTTATGGAATATCATGCGATAGAAGACGCTGAAGCATGGCATAAGATTCAAGATGTTCTGGAAGAGCGAGTAAAAGCAGGTGTGGAAGTTAGAGTATTCTACGATGATATGGGTTCTATAGGCTTTATTAACACAGATTTTGTGAAAAAGATGGAGGCAATAGGAATTCATTGCCGTGTATTCAATCCGTTTATGCCAGGTTTAAATCTGTTTTTGAACAATCGTGATCATAGAAAAATAACAGTTATTGATGGAAAAGTCGGATTTACAGGTGGATATAATCTAGCAAACGAATATTTTAATTACACACACCCGTATGGACAGTGGAAAGATACAGGTATTCGTTTAGAAGGAGATGCTGTTCAGTCGCTTACGGTGACATTTTTGGAAATGTGGAATGCAGTAAGTGATAAGGATGCTAATGATTCTGATCTTAGTAAATACCTTTTCCACTATGATTATGCGGCACAGCAAACTGGGTTTATTCAACCTTATGCAGACAGCCCTATGGATAATGAGCAAGTAGGAGAAGAAGTTTATATCAGTATGATAAATAAAGCTGAAAAATATTGTTGGTTTATGACTCCATATCTAATCATAACAGATGAAATGACGCATGCGTTATGTCTGGCTGCTAAGCGCGGGGTAGACGTAAGAATTATCACACCTGGTATCCCTGATAAAAAATTCATTTATAATATAACTCGTTCTTTTTATCATGGATTAGTTAAACATGGTGTTCGTGTTTATGAGTGGACTCCTGGTTTCTGTCATGCAAAAATGAGTGTGGCAGATGACTGTATGGCAACTTGTGGAACAATTAATCTGGATTATCGAAGTTTATATCACCATTTTGAAAACGGCTGTTTTATGGCAGATTGTCAGGCAGTTGTGGAAATAAAAAATGATCTGATAAGAACGATGGGAGAATGTCGTGATGTGACAGACCAATATCAAACCGGACGAAGTGCATATTTGCGACTGGGACAATTATTTATGAGATTATTTGCTGGATTGCTATAAGAATCTGATGAAACGACCTTTCAAAAAACAGTTGATTTAGAAGTTAACTGTTTTTGAAAGGCCGTTTTTGCTATATCTAACAGTCTGTTGTACAAAGAAGATTTTGCATGGATGAAAAAAACAAACCTTGTTGAGGTTAAATTGAGATTGACTTTGTATTGTATAAGTATGAAATAAAAAGGAATCAGGTGATGTACAATGAAAAAGCATAAAATATGTAAAATCCTTCTTGTTATACTGGCAATTTTTTTATGTGTGGCTTTTTATGAATTGCTCGGAATCTGCGTTGCATATAAAAAGCAGCCGGAAGTGTCCAATACAACCAAAAAAGAAACAAAAAATGGGTCATGGAACGAATGCAGTGAAAATACAGAACGGGCAGTAATCATAGAAAAGAATCCAGAAGCGCTTTTACAAAGAGTGCGTTTGATCAAGAATGCAAAAAAGGAAATTATTCTTTCTACTTTTGCATTTCAATCCGATGAAAGTGGAAAATTGATTTTAGGAGCACTGCATGATGCGGCAGACAGAGGTGTACATATTCGTCTGTTAGTAGATGGAATGGAGAGCTGGATTGATATGGAAGGAAATCCGTATTTCTATGGATTATCTTCCCATGAGAATGTTGAAATTAAACTGTATAATAAGGCCAATCCGTTGAAACCGTGGAAAATGATGGGTAGAATGCATGATAAATATTTGATTGCAGATGGAAAGAGATATATTCTTGGGGGAAGAAATACATACAATTATTTTCTGGGTGATTTTCCGGGACATAAGAACTATGACAGAGACGTGTTAGTGGTTTGCGATGAACCTGAGAAAGAAAATTCAGTTAACCAGTTGTCAGAGTATTTTGAAACCATATGGAATCAGGAAGACAGTGGTTATTTTCATAACAATAAAAAACTGGCAAATAGAAAATCTGTAAAGAACGCAGTTTTAGAGCTGCAGAACAGCTATCAGAAATATTTTGAAGAGAATAAGGAAAGAATCTGCGAGACCAATTATACGGACGAAACTTTTGAGACAGAAAAGATTACATTAGTGTCAAATCCTATTCACACAGGTTCCAAAGAACCAGTAGTGTGGTATCAGTTGGGAGAATTGATGAAAAATGCAAAAAATCGTGTGAAGATCCACACGCCATATATTATCTGTAATGATATGATGTATAATACATGGGAGGAGATTGCAGAGAACGTTTCAGATTTTTCTATCATGACAAATTCAGTTGCGAATAATGGGAATCCATTTGGGGCTGCCGATTATGCGAAAAACAGAAATAGAATTTTAAGTACAGGAATTAATATCTGGGAATATGAAGGCGGTTATTCATACCACGGAAAAAGTATTCTGATTGACGATGATCTGTCTGTAATCGGTTCCTTTAATATGGACATGAGAAGTGCATATCTGGATACGGAACTGATGCTTGTAATTCGCAGTAAAGATATTAATAAACAGTTGGAAGAGGGCATGATGGAATATGAAAAAGTGTCCCGCCAGATATTAGAAGGCGGAACTTATAATGATCCATATCATGTAGAGCCAATCGAATTAACAAAGAAACGTCAGAGAAAAATATTTTTGGTACAGCATCTGCTTGGATGGGCAAGGTATCTGTTTTAATGAGGAGGAAGGAAAACGTGTTTCAAATATTGATTGTAGAAGATGATAAAGAATTAAGCCAGCTATTCCAAAAAGTGCTTGAGAAGAATGGATATCAAGTCAAAAGTGCATCGGATGGAGCACAGGCATTAGAAGTATTGGATAAGGAATATATTGATCTGATCATTTCTGATATTATGATGCCGGTTATGGATGGCTATGAACTGGTGTCAGAACTTCGTTCAGCAGGATATCAGATACCAGTGCTTATGATCACTGCGAAAGGTTCCTTTGATGATATGCGCCAGGGATTTCTTTCGGGAAGTGACGATTATATGGTAAAACCGGTAAATGTGAATGAAATGGTTTTAAGAGTCGGAGCATTGCTTCGCCGTGCACAGATACTGAATGAACACAAAATTGTGATCGGTTCAACAGAGTTTGATTATGATGCAATGACGGTTACAACTGATAAGGAAAGTCTTGTTTTGCCTAAAAAAGAATTCCTGCTTTTATATAAGCTTGCAGCTTCGCCAGGCAGAACATTTACAAAACAACAGTTGATGGATGAAGTATGGGGATACGAGACGGAGGCAGACCCACATACGATAGAGGTACATATAGGAAGAATCAGAGAGCGTTTTAAAGATAACCCTGATTTTGAAATCGTAACAATGCGTGGAATTGGATACAAGGTGGTGAAAAAATAATGGAACAAAAGAAAGAAAAAGGATTGCGGATCCGATCCTGTCTGACTGGTGCAATCTGGCTGGCACTTGTATTTTCAACAGTCATATCTGCTTTATTATTTGCTTTTTTGAATCATTTTTTTAATCTGCCGGGCAGCATACCTGTGCTTGGCTGGCTTTTGATTTTCAATACATTGATTGCAGGGCTGATCACTTCCTTTATCAATGCAAAGTTACTGGAACCAATTACCAGACTTAGTAAAGCAATGAAGGAAGTTTCTCAGGGAGATTTTGAACAGCATTTGGAAACGAACAGCCGTATAGCAGAAGTTGGAGAATCTTATCAAAGTTTTAACGTTATGACAAAAGAACTTCGTGCAACAGAGGTGCTGCAGATGGATTTTGTATCTAATGTTTCTCATGAGTTTAAGACCCCGATTAATGCCATTGAAGGATATACAATGCTGCTTCAGGGAGAAGAACTGTCTCCGGATCAAGAGGAATATGTAGAAAAAATCTTATTTAACACCCAAAGACTTTCCGGATTGGTTGGTAATATTTTGCTGTTATCCAAGTTAGAGAATCAGAATATACCAATGAAAAAAACAGAATATCGTCTGGATGAACAGATCCGCCAGGCATTTCTTTCATTGGAAACAAAATGGACAGAAAAAGAAATTGGTTTTCAGGTAGAATTGGAGGAAGTTAAATATACTGGGAATGAAGGACTTTTTATGCATATCTGGATAAATCTTTTGGATAATGCGATTAAGTTCAGCCCTTCAAAGGGGACAATTACGATGTTTCTGAAACAAGAACAGGATTCTGTTAAGTTCATTCTGGAAGATGAAGGACCCGGAATAGAGGATGATGTAAAATCCAGAATATTTGACAAGTTCTATCAGGTAGATGGATCTCATAAAGCAGAAGGAAATGGCCTAGGTCTTGCACTTGTAAAACGGATTGTAGATAGTGCCGGAGGAACAATCAAAGCAGAAAACCGTGAATATGGTGGATGCAGATTTGTTATAGAGCTGCCAAAGCAGAAAGATGAGATTATATAGTTTTAAGATAAATTAGAAGATGGGAGGATTTATATGACATTTTATCAGGAGTTGCAGTTAAATCAGGCAGGTTCTAAAAACCTGTTGAAAAAGAGTGAAACACTAAAAGAAAAATTATATCATATGTGGGTATATCTGGTGAAGATAGCTGTTACATTGGCATTTTGTTTTTCCTTTGTTAGTATTTTCAGCATCCTATTTGGAAATGAGAACAGCATTGTAGGTGTAGTAGTCTTATTATGTCTCATGGTGTTTAGAAATGCGGATCTGGGGATCCACACCGGACAATCTACGATGCTTTTGGCTTTGTTCTTTGTAATTATGACTGTATGTCCGCATTTAGCAAATCAGTTTTCACCGGTATTGGGAATGCTGTTAAATATTGCGGCACTGGCTGTGTTGATTCTGTTCGGATGCCATAATCCATTCATGTTTAATCAATCTACATTGGTTCTTGGGTATCTGCTGCTATATGGTTATGATGTTACGGGAAAAAGCTATCAGATGCGATTAGTCGGAATGGCTTTAGGTGCAGCACTTACCTGCTTCGTATTTTATCGAAATCATAAAAACAGAACTTATAAAAGAAATCTGAAAGATCTGATACAAGAATTTGATATCACTTCTTCCAGAACAAAATGGCAGATATGTCAGATTTTATGCGTACCGATTGTCCTTTGCATTGCAGAACTTTGTAATATGCCACGTGCAATGTGGGCTGGTATTGCGGCCATGTCCGCGATTTTGCCGTTTATGGAAGATATGCGCTACAGAGTCCGTAAAAGGATTGTCGGAAATATTGCAGGTGTTATATGTTTTACAGTATTATATTTTCTGCTTCCTTCGTCAATCTATGCATATATAGGAATTCTTGGTGGAATCGGTGTAGGATTTTCAGCACAATATGGCTGGCAGGCAGTATTTAACACATTTGGTGCTTTAGCCATTGCTGCAGAGACTTATGGACTACAAGGAGCGGTTAGTCTTAGAGTGATTCAAAATGTTTTTGGTGTTGTGTTTGCTTTAGCATTTTGTGTTATATTTTATTGGTTTATGTCTAAAAAAAAGAAAAGTGAGATGACCGTACATGCAGAGTGAAGTGAATCAGGAAGAAAATTTGAATAGAATTATTACGGTTCCTAATCTTCTTTCTTTTTTTCGGCTTTGTCTGATTCCGGTAATTATATGGAGTTATTGTGTAAAGAAAAATCCTCTGTTAGCTGGTGAAATTTTATTGCTGTCTGGTCTTACGGATCTTGCTGATGGATATATCGCAAGAAGATTCCATAGGATTAGTAATTTAGGAAAAATACTTGATCCGGTGGCTGATAAGCTGACACAGGCAGCGATGTTAATCTGTCTGTTTACTCGTTTTCCGCATGTGCTTCTTTTAATCGTAATAATGGCAGGTAAGGAGCTGTATATGGTAGTCAGTGGATGTCTTGTGATACGAAAGACAGGAAAAGTACATGGTGCAGACTGGCATGGAAAGATAGTAACTTTTTTATTATATGGAACTGCAGCGGTGCATATTATATGGTTCCACATTACACCGATGGTATCAGATCTGTTGATTGGTTTGTGCGCTATAATGATGGTCATATCGGTCGCTCTGTATATTATCCAGAATACCAGGACTCTTAAGGGAGAGACTGTATAAGCAATTTTATATTGCAATGACTAGAAAAATATTTAGGAGAAAATAGATATAAACAGTAAGTCAAACACACAAACTATGGAGTCTTTAGTCGGTTTAATAAAATTTTAGATAGAAAATAAATCATTATAAAAAGATCCTGTTCATACTATGATATATAGAACAGGATCTTTATTTACTTTATTTCGCCAGGAAATTGCTCTGAATCTCCATCGGCATATGATAAGCCTGGCCTCGTTTTGTCAGGCTGTATAATTTAAAGCTCATTAGTTCCGGAGTCGCATTCAATGAACTGCAGAGTCCGAAATAATCCAGGTCCTCGTTCTGAACCATCAGCCTTTTAAAATTAGCCAACTACTTTTCCAAAAGTTTTTAAGGTGGATCCGGAAGTGACTTGGATAGG
>NZ_QTYB01000011.1:16612-156815 GCF_003461955.1 Ruminococcus sp. AM36-2AA
TAAGCATCACCATCAAGGAAGAAGACACCGATTTCTCCTTCTTCAAGTGTTTCTTGTTTATGAATGCCCTTCAATATATGGATGCCTATGATTACCGGATGAATTTGGGAAAACTGAAAAAGGAAGTGAACAATATCATTCTAATCTATGGACTTTGTGATATGGTCAACCGGGCAATGACATTGGTAAAATATTTCACCCCGAATTTTGGAACCGAATATTATGATGTGCTTTATAGCTGCTTCTGCAGGCACAGAAAAATGGCGGACATGGAAATTATGCTTGAACTGGGGATGAGCCGGGCAAATTTTTACCGGAAGAAAAAAGCAGCGCTCCGGTATCTGGGATATTATTTTTTTGAAATCGTAGTGCCACAATCTGCAAATAAACGATATAAGCCATCTTTTCCAGAAACGGAAGAGTAGATCTGAAAGAGCCTGATGGAATCTCCCCTTTCCACCAGGCTTATATATAATGGAATACTCCCCTATTCCCCTTATTATTCCGCAGATTCTTCAGCTGCAGCTTCTTTCTTTTTTCTTGATTTGCCAGAAATCATTTTATGACCTGAGTAAATGGCCATAGCCATGCAGATCAGTGAACTGAATGCAAAATATTTATGTGCTGATTTCATATCCTTATAGCCGGTGTAGCAAGTTCCGATCATGGAAACCAGCGCACCGATGGACCAGTATTTATGTGATTTCATTTGAACCTCCTGAGCTTTTTTATATCATACATCTTTTTAAGAAATATGCAAACTGGAATTTTCAAATTAGTCTTTGCAAATAACCTTTGAACCTTCACCGTCAATTACAATTCCCTGACGGTTGTTAATTGGGCATAGATTCAAATCCGAAAACTCAGTCATTATTTTCTCGGTAACTTTCTTAAATGGTGCTGTAAGATAATGCGGAAGAACATAGAAATCAATCAAATCAAGCCCTGCATCATCTTCTTGTGAGTAGTCCTCCGGCTTTTCATCCATTTGCTGGATATATTGGATGCTTGGAGCGCATATAATTGCGCCTGCCGACTCGCCGATCATCAATTTTCCATTTGCCAATTCCTTTTTCAGCAGCCCATCAGTTCCCGTTTTACGGAGCCGGTCCATAAGAAAAAAAGAATTTCCGCCGGTAAAATATATCACATCTGCATCTTCAAAAACAGACTGTATCGTTGAATAAGCCTCCGTTGAAATATCAATTTCAGTTACGATTGCTCCCAACTTTTTGAATAATTTTCGAGCCGAGCCGACATAACCGGTGTAGCCTTCACGCAGCGAAGCTGTTGGAATAAATGCGACTTTCTTATTTTCAATTTCTTCCTTTATCAGACTTCCTACACTTGAAAATTGCGAACATAAAAATAGTTTCATCAATATTCTCCTTTATAAATTCCGATTGAGATTTCACCTGTTTTAAGAAATTTAATAACTGTTATATTTTATTATTAAATTCTTCGCAACCCCTTGAAAACACTGGATTTGTCGCAGGTGAGCTTTCCCTTATTATTTCCCTTGTGTTATATCGTCCCATCAGTGTTTATGCACTCTGATAAGGGCAAATACAAGGGCAAGAAAAATCTATAAGACAGTATAACACAAAATAAAAGTGACATGGTGAACTGATTGAAATGCTTCTTAATTTTTGCTACTACTGATTGATTAAATGATAAGGAGATGGGATACGATGAGAACAATATTTGCAGAATACAATCCACAGTGCAACAGCATTGATGTATATACTAATACGGGCTATATACTCCGTATTGATTGTTGGGAAGCAGAAAAAAATTTAAGAACCACACCTGGATCTGATTGTGCTTTGACATCGCTTGCAATCGATGAGCCATTAGAATATGCAAGGTTATATCTTGATGGGAATTTACAGATGTGGGTAGATGCTGAAGATTCATTAGAGTTATGATTATTCCAATCAAAATCTACTAGAATTTATTAAAAATTAGCTTCATAATTTTAAAAGGACAGCCCTATTGCTATGAGGCTGTCCTTAAAAATACAATAGATAAACCTAGATTATTCTTGCTACTATCTGATTGTTAAATTTTCTGTATTCCATATTGCAAATCTCCCTTTTCGCAATATTTTATTAGTATGAATGCCAGAATCGCTGAAAAAACACGTGCCAATACCGTACTCCACCATATCATAATCTGTCCACCAAATAAAGGTGGTAAAACAAGCATAAATATCAGCATCAATACTGGTTCAATGAATGTAAGAATGTATGACAATCCACTTTTTTCAGTAGCATAAAATCCAGCTGTCGCTATTCTGGTAATCGCAACAAATGGTAATGACACTAAAAATATAGGTACAATTTTAGAAATCTCAATACTTACTTCATAAGAAGCTCCGAAAACCCCTCCAATATTTGCTCTGTTTACATACATGATAATTCCACCACAAACAGCAAGAATTATTGCAAAAATGTATGCCATTCTCTGAACTCCTCTCAGGCTTTCTTGATCCTTCTCACCATAAAAACGGCTCATTAAAGGTTGACTTCCATCACCTACGCCCTGCAATATGAGATATATGATACAGATAATATAGGATACACATGCATAAGTTGCAATAGCTTTTTCTCCCCCATAAGAAGCGGAGAATCGGTTTATAAACACCAATGAAATATTAGGAGTCAATGCTAGCCCAAATGGTGCAAGACCTACTCTGAATATAGCGCCACACATTTCTTTTACATTTTTTAAGGATACATACACATAAAACTTTTTATTATATAATGCGTATATGATTGCAATTGCTGCAGTCACACCCTGTCCGGCTATTGTAGCTGTGGCTGCACCTTTCATGCCCATTTCATATATCCATACAAAGATAAAATCCAGAACAATATTGGTTATGAATCCACCAACCATCGCAAACATTGACCAGAAAGAGTTTCCATAATTTCTAATGAATGGCATCATTCCAGTTCCAAGAATCTGCAATATTGCTCCAAGTGCTATAATTTTGATATAATCTGTCGCATTTGTTAATATAATTCCATCTGCTCCAAGCAATCCTAAAATTTTAGACGAAAAGGAGTAAATAATTATGGTACTGATAACACTTACTATTACAAGAAGCCACCAGCTTGTAGCAATAAATTCTTCTGCCCGTTTTCCTTTCTTTTCTGCTGCATTAATTGAGTAATAAACAGCTCCTCCCATACCAATTCCTGTTCCAAGAGCCTGAATCAAAGCCACAATCGGATATGCAATATTAATAGCCGAAAGTCCAGCATCTCCTATGGTATTGCCTACAAAATATCCATCCACTATCGCATATATTCCTGATAATGCAAATGCTATAATAGATGGAATAACATATTTAAAAAATAATGATTTATGATTCATTTTTCTTACAATCTCCTTCCTTGAAAAGTCTGATAAACAGCTCTGTATTATCATTAAGACTTTCTATATTCTCTAATCCCATTTTTTCGATTACATATATTTCTTTTGAGTGCAGTTTTTCTATGATATCTTTCGTATATTCCATTCCTGATTCTGTGAGGCATATCAGCTTATTTCTCTTGTCTGAATCATCAGATACCATATTGATGTATCCTTTTTTCTGAAAATCTTTTAGTATCGTATTTACCGTTTGCTTAGGTATATTCCATTTTTCACTTATCATTTTCTGCGTGCATCTTCCATTACTTTCATAAAATGAATACAAAGCAAAAACTCCATTTGAAGACAGTCCCTGATCCTTTGACCATTCCTCATACATTGCTGTACATTCTTTCCATAAAGCATAATATCGTTGCAACTGTATTATCATATTATTATCTTTTCTCATCTTTTTCCTCCTTAAATTAGTACGAATCCGGACTTTTGTATTATAGTCCGAGTTCGTACTAATTGTCAAGATTTATTTATATACTTTTTCTTTATATAAACAATCAATAGTCCCTTACTAAGGACAGGAAGATTATGAAATTTCCCTGTCCTCTTTTAATAATATCCTCGTTCTTCCATCCAGTCTTTCACATAACATCTGATTCCAATATAAATAATATGCGACAGTAATAGCAATACAATAAGATTTATCGGATTAGCGTTTTTAATCCATTCTCCAAAGTAAATTACAACAGCTGTACTCGTTATCGCTACCACGATACTGATGATATCCCAACAATATTTCCGGTAGATTTTTCCTACCTGATAACCAATCCCGATTATCAGCCACCCGGTTATTACGAATAAAATTGCCATGACAGTACCGGCAATCAGCCAGTACACAATCCCGGAAAGAATACTGTTAGGTATTCCACTGCTTAACTGTCCGAAAGAGTCTGCACCTGTCACAAACTCCCGAAATAAACTTCCCATTCCTTTTCCTAACGCACCGAAAAAGACGATACAGTCGTTAAGGAAAACCGGCGAAAGAATCGCAGTAAACAGTGTTGTTGTTATGCTGTACCATGCCAGTAGAAACAAGATACTTTCATAACCAATCGTCATATTTTTATATTTCTTTTCTAACTGGCTTTTACGGCTATCGCATTTTTCTTTTGCTTTCCGGTAAGCAGTACGGTCACATTTTTCACATTTCTCATAAGGCACTTTTTTCTCAACAGCTACCTCTACCGTCTTTTGGTGTGTCTGTGCATAAAGTTTTTCCTGCTCTGCTTTTTCATACTTAAATTTCCATGCCACGGCTTCTGCGTCGGCTCTTTTCCTGCTGTCTGTCTCGCTGGTCAATCGTTCCTCTGTTTGCCTTAATCTTGTCCGCAATGCTTCGATATTCTCGGCTCTGTTTTCGCTGTTCAATTTCTCGTTCAAGGTCAGCGATTCGCTTAGCTGCCTGTTTAGTTCCTGGATTGTCTGGTCTTTCTGATCCAGTTCGTCCTGCATCTGTTCGGTCATCAGCAGAAGTTCTTCCACCTGCCCGACGTTCTCTAAGTTTCTGCATTCGCTCATCGATCTCCCTCGCTTTCTCTATCTGCTGTTTAAGGTCAGCAATTCGCTGTTCTGTTTCTGCAATAAGCTGTTCTCGTTGTTCAGCTTCTGCGTTAATTCCTGCCATTGCTGATTCTCGTTTTCCAACTGTTCGATTCTGGTTTTCTGTTGCTCGATCTGTGAGAGCAGTTCTTCTGTATCTGGCAAAAGATTTAGCAGCCTGGATAATTCGCTGTTTAAGCTTTTTAAACTCTGGTTCTGCTCCTGAAAAGACAGGAGCTGCCTGTCCCGTTCCTGCAATTCCTGTACCATCTCTGCCATAAGATTCTGCTGTTCCTCGATCTGGTTTATCATTGTCTCCATCATGGGAATGACTTCCCGGCTTTCTTCTAATGTCACGCAATCGCTCCTTCCATTGTGTTAATGCACTGGATACTTTTCCAAAAGAAATCTGTATTTTATCCAGCAGTGCATTTTGTCTTTTTATGATCTGGTTTTCCTCTACTTTCCATGAAGTAGAGGATGTCTGTCCGTTTTGAAATTTCTCGTCAATTTTTCTGGCATCTGCGCCCTCATGGATCGTCGGTATCTCTAATTTTCCCTGCCTTGCATAAGAACGATGGTCAATGTGATTTTCCGTTTTCAAATGTGCATTACAGACGTTTGCCCATTCGCTCCGCCATAGCTCACAATTTTTCGGATTGTTCCACCCGGTAGCATCGGTTAATACACGTTTCCACTGTTTGCGGTTCCTTGTCCCGACTTTCTGGACTCCATTTTCATCAAGTACGGGGATTCGGATTCCATGACGGTCAGGGTTCTTTTTATCCTGCCACCAGTCCGGATGGGATTCATCCACCACAATATTTCCATTTTCATCTCTGACAAACTCCCAATCCTTGATTTCTTTGTTACCCCATGAGTGGTCTGAATTGAATGGTCGCAACGTCACCAATAAATGCACATGGGGATTACCATCTCCTTTATCGTGGATACTCCAATCCGCACACATTCCCTTATCTACAAAGGTCTTTTGAATATATTCAGTTGTATAATCAATCTGTTCCTGTCGGCTCCATTCTTTCGGAAGTGAGAACTCAAATGACCTGCCGAGTTGTGCATCTGAACTTTTTTCTATCCTCAAGACTTCATTCCATAAACGCTGCTTCTGAAAAGTAAGTTTGAATTTTTCCAGTGCAGCATTTTGGTTATCTGCCCTTTTATATCGGACAGATTTCTGGAACCGTCTGATATTTTCAGCAGGTACATTCTGCCATTCCTGTGGTGCATTTTCACACATCAGCAGGCTGGTATAAACGACTTCTTTTTTTGAAGTATAGTAGCTGATCCTGCCTGTTTCTTCATTTTTCATCACATCGCCATTGAGATAAGCAGACGCCGATATGATGGATTTTCCTTTGCTGCGTCCAACAATCTTTACTGTATAATGAAAAATCGCCATGCTCCGTTTCCCCCATTCTGCCGTATCCGGCTTTGATTTCCGGCAGGTAACGTTTTTCCTAAAAGAAAATGGTATCTGCCGGAGCACCCTCTGCGTAAGAGTGCCCTGTGCATAACAGCCTGCATGGAATGTGCCCCTCTGGCGAAGAGTGCCTCCTGCGGCATGAGCAGGTCTGGCTGAAAGCCCCGCCGACGGAACGAGCCCGGCAAGCGTAAGCGCAGACCGGTTGCCACCTGTGGCAAACTTATACGGACGACCTCTGGTTGTCCATAAGTGCGCCCTTCATAAAAAAGCAATGAAGGGAATGGAAACTCCACTCCCTCCGGCATTACACTTCCTCCGTATTTGCAACTGGCTCTTTCTGCATTGCCTTTGAGAAGAATTTCCCATTTGCTTCCTGCCTTTTTAAGAAGCCGATCAGCTTTGGGATATCATCTTCCTCAATCGCAGAACCCAGTACCGATTCCACTGCACCGCCAATCTGGCAGAGCCTGTGTGTCCGTTTTTTGGTTTCCACATCTTTCTGACGTTTCTTCAGTTCCCGTTTCTGTGCTGCATACTGTTTTGCTTTCTCAAGGCTTTCCTGTTCTTTCTTTTCCAACTGGAGCATACGCTCCTCATAACTCTTTGTTGATCTTGCCATAAATATCATCGTCCTTTCTTTTTTTCCAAACATAAGTTTCCTGTTGTCTGTCAGACGAAGTACATGGTATAATCTGCTTGCGTGTAGGTATATCATGACTCCGGTCTGATAGAACCTTTGGCGGTTTCTTCGGGAACCGCTTTTTTAAGTTGAACCGTTTCTTGTGACTGCTTTCACATTTCCCTTATCCCTCAAGTCCCTGCCCTCGTTGGCTTCCATAAAAAGTTCCAGCATATCCGTTTTGATCAGGACTTTTCTCCCAACCTTCAATACCGGAAGTTTCTTCCACTCTACCAACTTTCGCAGGGTGTTCCTGCCAATTCCCGTATAATCAGCAGCTTCCTCAATAGATAAGGCAATCTTTCTTTGCGTCATATGACCACCTCCTTTCGAATTGCATTATGCAATTTCATTTGTGCTGTCAGTATAGCGTGTTTATATTGCTTTGTCAAGCATTATGAAATTTTTCTGCTTTTCTTAAAATTGCATATTGCAATATATTTTGTTGCGTGGTATAGTAATGACATACCGAAAAAGGAGGCACATCAGCATGAAAGATAAAGAACTACGCAAGCTGATTGGCAGCAGGGCAAAACAGCGCCGTCTGGAATTAAATCTGACACAGCCTTATGTCGCAGAGAAGATGGGAGTTACCGCTTCCACAATCCTGCGTTATGAGAATGGTTCGATTGACAATACCAAAAAGATGGTACTGGAAGGTCTTTCGGAAGCACTTCATGTATCGATTGAATGGCTCAAAGGGGAAACCGATGAATATGAAACTGATATTACGGATAAGAAAGAATTGCAGATTCGTGATGCGATGGGCGACATTCTCAAACAGTTTCCTCTTGACCTCAATAAAACAGAAGACGCTTTTTCTAAAGACTTACTGCTGTTAATGTTAAAGCAATATGAACTGTTTCTGGATTCGTTTCAGTTCGCCTGTAAAAATTACAAAGGCAGTACCAAAGATGCGGACATTGCCAAAGTAATGGGATTTGAATCGAAAGATGAATATAATGAGATTATGTTTCTCAGGGAGATCACACATACTGTCAACGCATTTAATGATATGGCAGATGTTGTAAGGCTCTATTCAAAGAAACCGGAAGCGGCAGAACAAAGGCTTGCAAATCTTTTATCCGAAGTTATGTATGACGATTCTGAATCGGTATAGTAAGATAATCGGAGTTATGATACAATGAGCGCAAGCGAGTCAAGCTGTTTACAGATTTGACGAGCGGCGAATTGGCTTATGGACTTGTCCATAAGATGCCTACACGCAAGAAGCATTTCAGCAGTTCCGATTGTCTGATATCGAAAGGAGACATACGATTATGGCAAAAGGATCTGTTAGAAAAAAAGGAAAAAAATGGTACTATCGTTTCTATGTAGAAGATGCAAGCGGTAAAATGGTTCAGAAAGAATACGCCGGAACCGAAAGTAAAAGTGAGACGGAAAAGCTTCTCCGCAAGGCACTGGAAGACTACGAAGATAAGAAGTTTGTTGCAAAGGCAGATAATCTTACCGTAGGGGAACTTCTGGATATGTGGGCAGAAGAAGAACTGAAAACTGGGACACTCAGCAACGGTACAGTGGAAAATTATCTTGGTGCAATCCGATGTATCAAAAAACACCCGATTGCAGACCGCAAACTGAAAACAGTTACTGCCGAACATTTACAGGCATTTCTTGATCTGCTTACATTCGGTGGTGAGTTTCCAGACGGGAAAGTAAAAAAGGGATACAGCAAAGATTATATCCATTCTTTTTCCGCAGTGTTACAGCAGTCATTCCGTTTTGCAGTATTTCCAAAACAGTTAATCAGTTTCAATCCGATGCAGTATATTAAGCTGAAAAAGCAGGCAGAGGAAGTTGACCTCTTTTCCGATGATGAAGTGGAAGAAGGTACACAGCCGATTTCACATGAGGATTATGAACGGCTTATCCAATATCTGGAAAAGAAAAATCCACCTGCTATTCTTCCGATTCAAATTGCGTATTATGCCGGGCTCCGTATCGGGGAAACCTGTGGTCTTACATGGCAGGACATTAACCTTGAGGAACAATGCCTGACCATAAAACGCAGTATCCGCTACGACGGCATGAAACACAAAAATATTATCGGACCAACGAAACGGAAAAAAGTAAGGATTGTTGATTTTGGAGATACGCTGACTGAAATACTGAAAGCTGCCAGAAAAGAACAGCTCAAAAACCGGATGCAGTATGGCGAATTATATCACCGCAATTACTACAAAGAAGTGCATGTGAAAAACAGGGTATATTATGAATACTATCATCTTGACGGAACACAGGAAGTCCCGACAGATTACAAAGAAATCTCCTTTGTCTGCCTGCGACCAGATGGCTCTTTGGAACTGCCGAGTACACTCAGCATTGTATGCAGATCAGTGGCAAAGAAGCTGGAAGGATTTGAAGATTTCCATTTTCACCAGTTGCGTCACACTTATACCAGCAATCTGCTTTCCAATGGAGCTGCACCGAAAGATGTACAGGAACTGTTAGGACACTCTGATGTCAGTACCACAATGAATATTTACGCTCACTCAACAAGAAAAGCAAAACGGGATTCCGCAAGACTTCTTGATAAAGTAGCGAGCAATGCTTAACTAAAAATTTCCCTTATTTCCCTTGCGGATTCCGCATAAGGGCAAAAATAAGGGAAAATACATATCATTTCACTATTTAATGGGCTGAAAAGCCTGTAAAATAAGGAAAGTTCAGGAAATCTCTCCACAAATTCCGATTTATCTTTGCCTTATGTTATCATAATTCGGTTTAAATTGCTATAAATAGCCTTATCCCAATAATAGAAAACTCCAGAAATCATTAAGATTCCGGGTGCCTTATGTTTGAACCTATTTACTTTTTAATTTATGTAACAAATAAAATTTTGATTGACCATTGGTTAATATGAATCAATCATCTGCATTAGCTTCTTATAAAATTCATTTCTATCGTTGTAAATTTTTTCCAATTCTTTTTCTGTAAACAGAGCATAGGCTCTATCTGGAACAGCTGTCAAGCCATCGCAGCTAAATGATATGCGCCGCCCACCTCTGAAAATTGCATTTTTCCAGTAATTTTTTCTAAAATATCTAATTATTCCCATGTAGTACCACCTCTTTCCCATATTTGTTATTGACGTTCTGGCAAGTAAAATACTTCTGTTCTTACCATATTATTATCAAAATCCATTTCTACATAATAATCTCGGACAAAATATGATCTCCAGTAATCTTGTAGTGAGTAGATATCCAGAGTTTTGAAATCGACAATGCACAGAGGGATAGCCTCTTTGCGTTCACTGTTTGATTTTCTGTATTCTAATGAAGCAGCTACTTTATTTAGGCAGTTCTGACATAAATGCTTTTCCAACATGTTGGTATCAACTTCATAATTTATCGGCAACGTCACATCTATGCTTGCCATACCACGGCTTGGAGTTCCATCTGAAGAATAAGCTATTTCACCTGTATTCCCAGAGAGGAATGAAGTTGAAGCAGCACTTTCTATCTCATTTCCGTTTTCATCGTAATTTTTCAGTGGAAAATCAATCACATACCAGTCATTCAGCGATATCAATCCAATGGTGTCAAAATTTTTATTGTAGCTCATTAGGCTTTCTTCCGCATTTCCACATAGATAGCATTTTGATGTGTCTTCCAGGGATGAACGCAGAGCGTCAAAAGTTACATCAATGTCAGAATGGCGTTTTGCAGATACTGGTTGGGAAGATGCCTGCTCATGGGCAGAGGCATAATATGCGATGATTATGGAGATAACAATTATGACTGCCAGTATGGAAAGCCAGAAATAATCTATAATTCTTTGATTGCAAGGTATTTTGTTGTATTGCGTGTCTTGGTCAGGTTCACCTCCTCTCTATTTCGTCGAGTTTTTTAAGAAATCAATCTCCATTTGTTGCTGCTGTGTTTGAGCTTTTAGTAGTCGGTTTTCAGCTTTCAACTTCTCAATATCTGATAATTGAGAAATCGCTTTGTTCTTACCTCGTCGATCATATAATCCTTCGATTCCTTTATCTTTATATTTTCTAACCCATGCATAAACTTGTCCATAGGAGCAACCATATTTATTCGCTGTAGAAGAATAATTACATCCCGTGTTCAAGGCTTTGCGGTATTTTTTTGGATTTCAATGTGTCAAACTCCCGTGTTTATGAAAGTTGTGTTTTTCTTGGCAATATGTTACAATTACTCCATATAAATTTATAACTTTTCTGGACAGAAAGTAAAAGGGGAACGTCATGAAGTGTATTAAAACAACGGACGCGGTAGGACATGTACTGTGCCATGATATTACCAGAATTGTGAAGGATGTGGTAAAAGATACAGCCTTTCGTAAAGGACATATTGTACAGGAAGAAGATATTCCGGTTTTGCTATCTCTGGGAAAAGACCATCTTTATGTGTGGGAGAAGGATGAAAATACTTTGCATGAAAATGAAGCAGCGCAGATTCTGTGTGATGTGTGCATCAATGAGAATATGCATCCAACGGATGTAAAAGAAGGAAAAATTGAGTTGATTGCAGATTGTGACGGAGTATTTCAGGTGGATGTGCCGAGGCTGGATGCTATTAATGAGATCGATGAGATTATGATTGCCACCCGTCATACAAATTTCCCGGTAAAAAAAGGTGACCGTCTTTTAGGAACCCGTGTGATTCCGCTGGTGATTGCAAAAGAAAAAATGGATTTGGTGAAGAAAACAGCAGGAGAAAAACCGCTGGTATCGCTGGCACCTTATAAGAAACGGAAGGTAGGAATTGTAACCACCGGAAATGAAGTATTTTATGGAAGAATTAAGGATACTTTCACACCGGTAATCATCGAAAAAATGAAATCTTACGGTGCTGAAATTCACGGACATATTCTGTGCAATGATGATATGGAAAAAATCACTGCCGCTATTATGAAATTAAAAGAAGAAGGGGCAGATCTGATTGTCTGTACCGGTGGTATGAGCGTGGATCCAGATGATAAGACACCGGGCGCGATCAAAAATACAGGAGCGAGAATTGTATCTTATGGTGCTCCGGTACTTCCGGGAGCGATGTTCCTGTTATCCTATCTGGAAGATGGCACACCGGTAATGGGACTGCCGGGATGTGTGATGTATGCAAAAGCCACCGTATTTGATCTTGTTCTGCCACGTATTATCGCAGGTATAGAAGTGACAAAAAAAGATCTGGCACATATGGGAAATGGCGGATTCTGTCTTGGTTGCAAAGAATGTCATTATCCGAACTGCAGCTTTGGAAAGGGCGTATAAGAGCAGGACAGGAGGAATAAGCATGGAAAAGCTTACGGTAGAGTAGGCACTGGAAGCACTGCTGGAACATACAAAAGTAATAGAGGAAACGGAAACTGTACCACTTTTGCAGGCATGTGGAAGAGTGTTGGCAAAGGATATGATTGCAGGATTTGATAACCCGCCGTTTGACAGATCAACTGTGGATGGTTATGCCTGCAAAGCGGAGGATATAACGGATGCATCAGAAAGTCATCCGGTACAGTTGACGGTATTGGAAGAGATTGATGCGGGGCAGTATTCCAGAGTCACAGTGGAAAAGGGGCAGGCGGTTCGGATTATGACAGGCGCAGCTATTCCGAAAGGCTGTGACTGCTGTGTCCGTCAGGAGGATACAGATTATGGAGAAGAGACTGTCAGAATCTTCCGTCCGACCGGACAGTGGCAGAATTACTGTTATCAGGGAGAGAATTTTAAAAATGGAACGGTTCTTTTGAAA
Organism: Ruminococcus sp. AM36-2AA; assembly: GCF_003461955.1. Lineage (GTDB taxonomy): Bacteria > Bacillota > Clostridia > Lachnospirales > Lachnospiraceae > Blautia_A. Next base: position 29,448 of record NZ_QTYB01000011.1, read on the forward strand.
AAGGGTGACAAAATCGGATTTATTGAAGCAGGTATACTGGCCAGTATGGGAGTCATAAAAGTGAAGGTTTATCGTCGGGTAAGAGTAGCTGTTCTGACTACCGGAGATGAAGTAATGGCACCCGGAAAAAGATTGATTCCGGGGAAGATTTATGATTGTAATCAGGGACTTCTGGCGGCTCGCATGAAAGAATTTGGTGCAGAACTGGTGGAAGTGGCAGCCATAGAGGATCGCCCGCAGGCTATGACAGCAGCAGGCGAAGTCATGGCTCTGGACTGGGAAATTACATTGCAGTGTGATACCACAGGAAAAGAAGACGCCAGCAGTGTAGGAGTGCGAAGTCACTTTATACATCCGGTACTACCGGAAGCAGATGGCACAACGAAAAACGTATTTCCATGTAAAGTGGAAAGAGTGATTGAGGACGTGTTTTCGTATATCTTGATCGTATCTACGAAAGAAGAAGCCAGGATTCGCGTAGATGTGACGAAAGAACAATGGCAGCAGTACCAAAAGCATATTTCTGGAAATAAGATATGGATTGGGATAGATGAAAAAGATGTGATGTTATTAAAATAAATGAAAGAATCACCGTATCAAGGTTGAGGTAATCTATGATACGGTGATTCTTTCGTGAAAAATGCGAAAAAGCTTTCAATATCCAGTTCCGGTGGTTTAATATGCGGTTGTCAAACATTATTTCGTAAATACTTTCATTCGATCCCTTCTGGCTGCACAGATCAGGGTCAGGTGATATTTTTTTGCAAGATCAATTGCTTCAGAAGTAGGAGAAGCCTTGCTGGAGAGAATTGGAATCCCTGCATGGATGACCTTTAAAGTCATATCAGTAGGTATTCTGCCGCTGGAATATACCATACATTGATGCAGGTCAATATTGTGCCGCAGAGCGTAGCCGATCACTTTATCCAAAGCATTGTGCCGTCCGATATCTTCGCAGGAAAACAGAATGTGATCTTTTTGAGCGAGAATGCAGCTATGTGTGGCAAAGGTAATGCCATGGAGAGGAGAACCATCCGCAAAGGCATCCGCCATATGAAAGATCCATTCTGGTTTCCAGAAAATCGGTGTAAGTGACTGCGGCTCTTTGGATGTAACAAAGTAATCATTTAAAATATGATTGCCGGTACAGCAGGTAGGAGTTACTTCTACAAAGGCATCCGATGAGGATTGTGTGCTGTGTGCCGAATTTTTTAAATAGACTTTTGCACGTTTTCCATATTCACAGATATAGATATGATCTACATCTTCGGAAGACGTGATGATTTGTTCTGTCAGCAATCTTCCAAGAACCAGTTCAGTCAGATGCTGGGGCAGGCAAACAAGTTTCATAGTCAGATGATCATTTATATAGACATCCATCATATGTTCGTTCAATACTTCTTCTTGTTCCGTACGGGATTCTCCATTTCTTCCGATATATTGATATGTTTTTGTCTCTAGCAGAGACAGATTTTGTTATTGTTCGTTAATATACATAATTTCTCCAATTGAAAAAACAATTCTTTTATCATGTTTACTATGTGTTATACTAGATTTAGTATAACAGACATCTCTTTATTTCGAAAGAGTGAATTGAGGGATGAAGGAGGAAATAAAATGGGAAAGATTATGGCGGTAAATATCAGTGAGAAGAAAGGTACACAGAAAAAGAATGTACATAGTGCCAGACTGATGGAAGAATTTGGAATCGAGAAGGACGCCCATGCCGGCAAGTGGCATCGCCAGGTGAGTCTTCTTTCTTATGAAAAAATAGAAGAATTCAAGGCAAAGGGAGCACCGATCGAAGACGGAGCATTTGGAGAAAACCTGATTGTAAGTGGATACGATCTGAAGGCATTGCCGGTTGGTACCAGACTTCGCAGCGGAGAGGTATTATTAGAAGTGACACAGATCGGGAAAAAATGTCATAGTGGATGTGAGATTTATAAAATTATGGGTGACTGTATTATGCCAAGAGAAGGTATCTTTACCAGAGTACTTCATGGTGGCGTATTGACAGAAGGCGATGAAATTGTGATAGAGAAGGCAGCAGGTGAGGCAGATGGAGAATAAGCTGAATCATTTTGATCAGAAGGGTAACGCTGTTATGGTGGATGTGTCCGGAAAGATACCGACATCCAGAACAGCAGTAGCAAAAGGCAAGATTTGTGTCTGTCAGGCTGTGATGGATGCAGTGAAACAGGGGAATGTGAAAATAGGAGATGTACTTGGAGTAGCAAGAGTGGCTGGCATTATGGCGGTAAAACAGACATCTCATCTGATTCCGATGTGTCATCCGCTGATGATTTAGAAGTGTTCGGTAGATTTTGAACTGGATGAAGAAAATCTTGAAATTACGGCAATCTGTACAGCCAAAATGGAAGGTCAGACCGGTGTGGAGATGGAGGCGCTTACTGGTGTGAATGTGGCACTTTTGACAATTTATGACATGTGTAAGGCAATTGACAAGTCCATGGAGCTGACGGACATTCATCTGGTAGAAAAAAGCGGAGGAAAAAGCGGGTTATATCGAAACCCGAAAGAATAGTATGAAGGATAGATTTGGAAGAGAGATTGACTATCTGCGGATATCCATTACAGATCGATGTAATCTCAGGTGCGTCTATTGTATGCCGGAAAATGGAGTTGTGCAGATCCCGCATGAAGAAATTCTGACTTATGATGAGATTACCAGAATCAGCAGATGTATGACTGGTTTAGGTATACGTAAGATCAAACTGACCGGAGGAGAACCGTTAATTAGAAAGAATTGTGCCACACTGGTTCGAATGTTAAAAGAACTTCCTGGCATCGAAAAAGTGACATTAACGACCAATGGTGTATTGCTCGAAGAACAGATAGCAGATCTGGCAGAAGCGGGGCTTGATGATATAAATATCAGTCTGGATACTTTAAATGCAGCAGAGTTTGCAAAGGTAACCAGGAGAGAAAGTCTGGATCGGGTGCTGGAGGGAATCCAGGCGGCATTACAGTATCCGCAGATTGGATTGAAGATTAATTGTGTGCCGGTAGTGGAAGAGCAGGAAAATCTGGTATCGATAGCGAGACTTGCAAAGCAATATCCGATTCATGTTCGTTTCATTGAAATGATGCCGATTGGATATGGAAAGGATTTTCAGTTTCGGGGAGAAAGTGAAATATGCGAAATATTAGAGAAAGCATATGGAAGAATGACTCCAATAAAAGAACGATATGGGAATGGACCGTGTCATTATTATAAAATAGAAGAATTTCAGGGTAAAATAGGATTTATCAGTGCGATGACGCATAAGTTTTGCGACCAGTGTAATCGTGTGCGTATGACAGCAGAAGGATTTTTAAAAGCCTGTCTGCAATATCAGACTGGAACGGATTTGAAGAATTTGATGCGTTCAGGATGCACAGATGATGAACTGACAGAGGCAATACAGAAAGTAATATGGGAAAAACCGGTCAGTCATCATTTTACATCGGAAGAGATTGAGACAGATGAATGTAAATTAATGTCCCAGATAGGAGGATAAGGAATTATGAAAGCTGCGATTATTACATCTAGTGATTCTGGATATGCAGGAGAGAGAGAAGATAAAAGTGGATCGGTAATCCAGGAAATTTTGGAAGCGAACGATTACGAAGTGGTGCATACCATTCTTTTGCCGGATGACAGAAAGATGCTGGCAGATGAGATGGCTCGTATAGCAGATGAGGGAATAGCAGAGCTGATTGTAACTACGGGTGGAACCGGATTTTCGCCGAGAGACTGTATGCCGGAGGCAACAAAGGATATTATAGAACGTGAAGTGCCGGGGATTCCGGAAGCAATGAGAGCATATAGTATGACGATTACACCAAGAGCTATGCTCAGTCGTGCAGCAGCAGGTATTCGAAAAGGAACACTGATCGTGAATCTGCCGGGAAGCCCGAAAGCAGTCAGAGAAAGTCTGGAATATATTATTCCAGCGCTGGAACATGGATTACAGATCCTGACCGGGGAGGCAACGAACTGTGCCAGAAAATAATCGGAAAATGCAGACTGATATATCTGAATTAGAAAACGGTCAGTTGGCAGAACAGCAATTGCCATCAGATTTTACGCTGGTAGTCCTGGCAGGTGGTGCCAGCAGCCATATGGGAAGGGAGAAGTCAGATCTGCTTTTAGATGGACAGACATTTTTGGAGATACAGATCGGAAAAGGATGTCAGTTGGGAGCAAAACAGATCTTAATTTCTGGATATCGTGGAACACAGTGTGGGGAAGAGATTGTGCCGGATCGAATTTCCGGTCAGGGTCCACTTGGCGGTCTGGAGAGCTGTTTTCGAAGGGCAAAGACAGAAAAATGCCTGGTGCTGGGGGTAGATACGCCGCTGGTACCTGTGGAAGAACTTCAAAATCTGTTGAAGTTCGCAATGGAAAAAGCCGACCAACCGGTGACTATGCTGTGTCATAATGGAAAAGAAGAATCGCTGATAGCGGTATATGATGCCAGACTTTATAAAGAGATCACAGATTTTCTGGAATCAGGAAGATCATCGGTGTATCGTTTTTTAAATACAGTGGGATATTCCCTATACCATACCAGTGCACCGGAAAACTATTTTCAGAATATCAATGATCCGGAAATCTATAAGAAAGTCTGCACGGAATGCGAAATTGCTGATATTTTCACAAAGGAATCCGTTAAACTATAGATTTTTAAATACTGTAGGAATTTTTGTTTGTTATACGGAATCCAATGAGGGATATTTTCAGAATATTAACGATTCTGATACATATTTAAAGACTGAAGGGTATCTTGTCAATTGTTAACAATTGACAAGATACTAAAATGATTATATAATCTCATCTTTGACAGTTGATTAGTTAAAAAAGTGCCACAATCCCTGTACAAGGGGTGTGGCACTTTTATCTGCATACACGAAATATAGTAATGTTTTATCTCTGCTTACTTTTTTTCTGAATTCCTTTCATTTTCCGTTTTGTTATGAATTGATAGACCGTTCTGAATCCGCAGGTTTCATGGAGATCGTCAGTGATTTCCTGACGTTCATATACCGGCATGAAGCCCTGTTCTTCTATATCCGTAAATTTTATGTCTTTTAAAGTGTGGAGTAATTGCAAATCTGGCAGATGCCAAAGATCGTGCAAGAGGATTTGAAGAAGCTGTGGAAAAGTTGGGAAATCCTCTGGATATTCAGGTAAATGCAGCGGGAGTACAGCGCCGTCATCCAAGTGAAGAAATTTCCAATGGAAGATTATCAGTATGTCATTGAAGTGAATCAGAATGCAGTATTTGACTGGTGTCAGAGAGCTGCCAAAAAGTTTATTGCACAGGATAGCAAGGGCAAGATTATAAATATTGCATCTATATTATCTTTCTTTGGTGGTTATACTGTTCCGGCTTACGCAGCATCGAAAGGGGCAGTAGCTCAGCTCACAAAAGCATTTTGTAATGAGTGGGCATCAAAAAAAATTAATGTGAATGCTCTCGCACCTGGGTATATGGATACAGAGATGAACACGGCACTGACAGATCCATCGAATCCACGATATGCAGAAATTACCGGACGTATTCCTGCTCACGTCTGGGGAACTCCGGAAGATATGAAAGGTCCTTGTGTTTTTCTGGCATCAGATGCATCCGACTATCTCAACGGAGCAATCATTCCGGTGGATGGAGGGTATCTCGTAAAATAGCATAATACAGAAGGCGTATAGGATTATGAAAGGCTTCCGATTAGGTTTTAAATGATTTTTCGGATAATAGCACTTCCATGCAGATCGCATACAGGATCTGCAAACAGGTGGTGTTTCAGGCAGAATTCGTCTACAGCTTTGTTACATCCGGAAAACTGGGTACTGTATACGTCATGGATCAGGAGAACTCCGCCGATAGACAGACGTTCATAAAATAGAGGTAATGCAGCAGCAGTTGGAGCATAGAGATCTGCATCTAATGATACGAAACAGAAAGTTTCATCGGTAATATCGGAAAAAGTATCCGGAAACCATCCTTTATGGATGATCACATGTGATGGATCAGGCATGATGCGAAGAACAGAATCTACATCTGTAGAAGAAAAGTCACCTGTTTTAGCGCGAGACAGATGCCTGGAGGTTTCTACGGCAATATCTTTTTCTGAAAAGCCTTCAAAAGTATCAAAAAGATGTATTTTTCGATCTGGAAAGGCTGTACTGATCAGGCAAGAAAAATCACCCTGGAAAACACCAAGTTCTGCCACATCTCCAGGGATATTTTGTTGATGCATCTGTTCGGCTAAAAGGCGCATAACCGCAACCCGTGCATCGAACATGCGAAGTGCAGAAGGATCACAAAATGAACCGTGATAGCCCAAGTGCTCCATCTGCTGCATCATAGAACCACGCCGCTCTTCATCCAATACACCAAGAATAATCAGATCAGGAAGAAGAGCAGCGGCCTTTGATGGAGAACAGATTGGGATATTACCAATAAATTGTCCATGTTTGCGCGGATCATTATCGGCAAAGCACATGATCTGATAGGAATTTCCAAGAAGTCGGGCAGTCATCTGCCCAATTTGTCCGGCACCGAATATAATAGTTTTGTAGACATGTTTTGTCATCATTTCATAGCAGCCTTTCTTTCAGCTCGAACCTGAATCATTTGTCCTGTGATAGATATTGCGATTTCAGCAGGTGTTTCTGCTTTAATATTAAGTCCCACAGGCGTGATAATACGGTCTAATTCTCGCTCATCGATTCCATACTCTTCTACGAGACGATGAAATACACCAGCTCTTTTGGCAAGACTTCCAATGACGCCGATATAGCATGCAGGTGTGGCAAGAAGTTGTGCCTGCACAATCGTATCATAGGCATGACCTCGTGTCATGACACAGCAATAATCAGCATCTGTGATAGAAATGCTCTGATCCAGATGATCAAAATCGCAAAGGATTGTCTCCGCTGCATCCGGGAAAAGAGCAGGATCTGTAAATTCCGGACGGTCATCCAGAACGATGCAGTGAAAGTCAACACTTGCAAGTATTGGTACCAGCTTTTGTGAAACATGCCCGCCTCCAAATACATAGACAGTTCCGGATGTACCGATTTGTTCTGTAAACAGGTCACAGGTTTCATTGCGATGACGGCATGGTCTTGCAGATAAGGAAGATAAGATGGAAGAAGGAACATCAGCATTTCCAGTCAATCCATAGGATGCACTGTAAAGACTCATACCGGATGTAGCATGAAGATCACAGATCAGCCAGAAATCTTTTCGTTCTTTATATAATGTCTCAGCAGTTACTGCAAGTTCCATAATAATAGGGTCATTATGGTCCAGATACTGGAAAAATACGGTAACATCACCACCACAAATCATACCGATATTCTCAACATCTTTGCGATTCAACCGGAATTCATGTTCACAGGATTCTTTCTTTTCAAGAATATCAAGCGCCATAAGCTCTGCACGATATTCGACAGAACCTCCGCCTATGGTTCCGGCAACTCGGCCTTTTTTTCCAACCAACATACGGGAACCGGCACCTCTTGGCGTTGAGCCTGAGGAAGCAACGATGGATGCAAGCACAAGGTCGTTTTCTTTTTGAAATTCTTGTTGTATGATCTGAAATAAAGTTCTCATATAAAACACCTCCTGTAATTTTCTATAAGTCATATCGTCATGTGACAGATGGTCTGTATCATATTTTGCAGATCAAGAGCCTGTTTAAGCTGGCGTTCATGAGATTTCAAAGCTTCTGGACTGTTACATTTACACAGACTTTCCGCAAATCGTTTTTCGATGGTTACACGTTCGGTTTCCTGAATCAGTTTATCTGATAAAAAGACGATAGCCGCTTCATTCAGAATTGTCTTCTGTAAACCATGATGTTGTGAAATAATCTGACTGATTTCAGTATAGCCTAATTGTAAGAAAAGATCACCACCTGTTTTGGTGTGATGTTTTTGAAGTCTGGCAATATCATGAAGGAGCGCTCCGGAGCGAATCAGTTTTTTATTAAAAAAGTAACCATGAGATTCCAGCAGATCGCAGAAATGGCAAGCCAATTCAGTCACTGCATCACTGTGCGCCTGTACATGATGAGGAAGAGACACCGCATCGCGAAGCATCCGGCATAGTTCGTCATGCAAGTCAGGATGAGGCAGCAGGTAAGTCGAATCAGATAAGGCAACATGATCGTTATCGTCTGCGTTCAGATGATAATAGGAACCACATGGAAGACGAAAATACTGTCTGGCATGCTGTTTTGAATCAAGCAAATACAGATAAGAAGAAATTACATCTGTATGAGCAACAATCGCAATATCACCCTCAGAAGAACGAAGAATCTCATAAATTGCCTGCGAAAAACGCATGCCAGATGCGAAAGGAGTTTCTGTTCCTGGAATCGGGTAATCAGGATTCATTCCACGTGCTTCATATATGTCCGGCCATCTTTTGCGTATCTCATCAAATGAAAGACCATCCCATTCTCCCAGATTTCGTTCTGTTAAATCTGAGATAGTGATATGTGGAAGATCAGGTGTGATATGTGCAGCCGTTTCCATAGCTCTTGACAAAGGACTGCAGTAAACAGCAGTTATTTTATCATCCAGTTCTCCGTGAAGAAGGACTGACTGCAGATGTCCAAGCATAGATAAAGAAAAATCAGTCTGACCGATACAGTAAGAATGTTCATCTGGATATTGTGGTTTTCCGTGTCGAATAAGATAAAGATTACGCATTGAAAAATCCTCTGAAACACTTTTCAAATATTGCTTCGGAACAGGTACGTGTTTCCTCTGAAAAACGGGCATATCGCTTCAAAAATTCTTCTCCGTATGGTGTCAGCTCACTGTGACTGCCCTTTACACCGCCCTGACTTCGAATAATCAGCGGTTCATGAAGCTGAGATTCTAATGTATGGATCAGATTCCAGCTGGTGGAGTAGGAAATGTGCATGCGTTCGCAGGCATCACGAACAGATCCTGTTTCATGAATCAGTGTAAGCAGCGAATAAAGCTGTTCATCAAAGAAGACCTTTTCCCGTGCCAGCTGAATCTGAATCTCTGAACGGATCAGACTTTGATTGTGTGCACGAAGAAGTTCTACATAATCCTCTGGTGTATCCGCATCATGAATGATTCCAGGATCTTCTACATTTAAACAATACATGGGAGTTCCACAATGTTCTACAGCACCCTTCAGACCAGTGTTTCCATCATTGCTTAAAATGGACTCAATTAATGAGGAACGAATCAGGATCGGATGACCTGGAGTTCCGTTACAGACCGGAGTGACAAGAGGCTGTCCAAGAGAAAGCATTTGTGTAACGGTATGTGCTGTGAATAGTGGAACATCTACAGGTGTAAAGAGTACCGTATCCACTTTGTCTTTTAAATATTCCAGTCCAATCCTGACAGAATCAAACATATGAGTAGTTTCATAGTCCTCATTTCGAAGAAAAATAACATGATTGGAAGCAAGGTGGCGTTCCAGAGCATCCGCATTGTATCCGGTTACCACCACTATTTTAGAGATTCCGGCCTGCCGGAAGTTATTAATCACACGCTGCGCGATGGAAATGGATCCAAGCTGAAGCATGGGCTTGAAGTCTCCCATTCGTGACGATTTCCCTGCAGCTACGATGAGAGCACCTGTCTGCATCATAGATACCTCCTAAAAACAACATTGTACAAATTTGACATTATTATAGCATAAAAAGTGAGGATAAATAGTAAAATTTTTAAATAAAGTAATAAAAACAATATAAAAAAGAGCGAAAATAGCCAACTAATAATTATTTACAATTTGTAAAACTGTACAAAATTATGATAACATGAAATTATACAAAATAATGTAAACAGGAGAACGTTTCCATGGATAAGATTTTTGAAATTACCGCAAAAGAAGTTACGATACAGGTAAAAGATGAGCGCACAGGAGAGCAATACAGTCGGACACTTCCGATTGATTATTATGAGAATGCGAATGTTTTAAAACTCAGCGGTGAGAATCTGGACGGAAGCAGCTCTTCCATTGTTTTCTATTCTGTCAGAGGAATGGAAAGACTTAAAGATCTGACGGGTAAGGGAGTCGATCATGATCCATGCGGAACACATAAGTCAGAAGATTTGTAACATCGGAACGTGTATTTTTTAAAGGAGGAATGAAACATGATTAAAAAGACATTGAAGATCAATGGTGTGGAGCGAATCCTTATTCTTGATAAGGATGAGACACTGGCTCAGGTACTTCGTGAGCATCTTCTTCTTACAGGATGTAAGATCGGTTGTGGAGAAGGTCATTGCGGAGCATGTAATGTTATTATGAACGGAAAAGTTACAAGATCCTGTATTTACAAGATGAGCCGTGTTCCGGACAATGCAGAGATCACAACAATCGAGGGTGTGGGAACAATTTCTGATATGCATCCGATACAGGTTGCATGGATGGCATATGGATGTGCACAGTGTGGTTTCTGTTCACCAGGTTTTATTATTTCAGCAAAGGTTCTTCTCGATAATAATCCGAGCCCTACCCGTGAAGAAGTGAGGGACTGGTTTAACAAGCAGCGTAATCTCTGTCGTTGTACAGGTTACAAGCCGCTTATCGATGCGACCATGGCGGCAGCAGCAGTTATGCGTGGCGAGATGACTAAAGAAGACCTCGTATTCAAGCAGACAGGTGATTCTATCGTCGGTACAAACTATATCCGTCCATCAGCAGCACAGAAGGTAACAGGTACCTGGGATTTCGGTGCAGATGATGCATTAAAGATGCCGGAGGGAACTCTTCGTCTTGCACTTACACAGGCCAAGGTTTCTCACGCAAATATTCTCAGTATCGATACAACAGAAGCAGAGAGTATGCCGGGAGTTGTTCGTGTTATTACAGCGAAGGACATTAAGGCAGCAGGCGGAACCAACAAGATCAATGGTCTTGTAATGCTTCCGAAACACAATAAGACAGACGGATTTGAGCGTCCTGTACTCTGCGACGAAAAGATCTTTCAGTTTGGTGATGCGATTGCGATCGTAGCTGCCGACACAGAAGAGCATGCACGTGCAGCAGCAGATGCAGTTAAGGTGGAGATCGAAGAACTTCCTGCATATATGAACGCAATGGATGCAATCGCACCGGATGCAGCAGAGATCCATCCTGGTACTCCAAACGCATTTTTTGAGACAAACTGTATCAAGGGACCGGACTTTGACTGGGACAGCATTCCGGATTCACAGCAGGTTGAGATCGAGTCCTACTGTTCACGCCAGCCTCATCTTCACCTTGAGCCGGACTGTGGTTATGGATATATTGATGAAGACGGTATGATAACAGTGCATTCCAAATCTATCGGTATACATCTTCATATGCCTATGATCGCAGATGGTATCGGTGTACCAATGGAAAACTTAAGACTTGTTCAGAACCATGCAGGCGGAACATTTGGTTACAAGTTCTCACCGACAAATGAGGCTCTGATTGGTGCAGCTGTTAAGATTCTGGAACGTCCGGTATCGCTGGTATTTAATCAGTTCCAGAACATTACTTATACAGGAAAGAGATCTCCTGCATTTATGAATATTAAGCTTGCAGCAGATGAAAATGGTAAACTCTTAGCACTTTGGGGTAACAACTATGTAGATCACGGTCCATATTCAGAATTTGGCGATCTGCTTACCATGAGACTTTCTCAGTTTACAGGCGCAGGTTATGGAATTAATTCTATTCGTAATAAATCAACAACCGTATTTACAAACCATGCATGGGGCTCCGCATTCCGTGCTTATGGTTCACCACAGTCTTATATGGGATCTGAGATTGCAATTGACGTGCTGGCAGCTAAGATGGGAATCGATCCGTTTGATATCCGTGAAATGAACTGCTATAAAGAATCAGAGGGCACTACCATCCCGACAGGTTATCCACCGGAGGTATATTGTGAGGAAGATTTGTTTAAGAAAGCACGTCCATTGTATGAAGCGGCGAAAAAACGTGTTGCCGAAAAGAATGCAGCTTCTGACGGAAAGATGAAATATGGTATCGGTGTATCTCTTGGAGTATACGGTTGTGGTCTTGATGGTGTTGATACATCAAATGCATTTGCAGAATTAAATCCGGATGGAACCGTTACGATGTATGCTGCATGGGAAGATCATGGACAGGGGGCTGATATGGGTGTTCTTGTATCATCTCATGAAACACTGCGTCAGGCAGGAATCAGACCGGAACAGATTAAACTGGTTATGAATGATACGAAGACATGTCCGAATGCAGGACCTGCAGGAGGATCACGCTCACAGGTTATGTCAGGTAATGCATGTCGTCTGGCTGCAGAAAATCTTGTAGCAGCAATGAAGAAAGAAGACGGAACATTCCGTACTTATGATGAGATGGTAGCAGAAGGGCTTGCAACAAAATATGAAGGTAACTGGGTAACTACATTCTGTGCAGATCATCCGATCGATCAGGATACCGCACAGGGCGATCCATTTGCAACTTATATGTATACTATCTTCCTGCCGGAAGTTGCTGTTAATACAGAAACAGGTAAAGTTACCGTTGAGAAATTTACTTGCGTAGCTGACGTAGGTACGATCATGAACAGACTTCTTGTAGAAGGTAATTTCTATGGTGGTCTTGTACAGGGTATCGGTCTTGCTCTTTCGGAAGATTTTGAAGATTTGAACCATGACACCACTTTGAAGAATTGTGGTATTCCATATCCAAAGGATGCTCCGGATGATATTGAACTTCACTTCAATGAAACATATCGTCCAAGTGGTCCTTACGGTGCGGCTGGTTGTGGTGAGGCTCCACTGGATGCTCCACATCCTGCAATCCTGAATGCAATCTTTAATGCGACAGGTGCACGTATTACACGTATCCCTGCCCGTCCGGAAAGGGTTCTTGCAGCATTAAAAGAACTTGAGAAATAAGCTTAATTCATAATGTGGTTGGAGTAAAAGCTGCCAACTGTGATATAATCAGGGGAGACGGGAAACTGCCTCCCCTTTACAGACGAAAGGAGTATCAGGTTATGACATACATACAGGAGAGGGGTTCTACTCACGTTTATCATGTAAATCGAATGTCAAAAGAAGAGATGGATCATATGATCAGTCTCTGCGTCCATGAACAGCCGGCCTACTGTGTTGCAGCCTGTCCTTTCAAAATGGATACAAAAGAGATGCTGTATTATGCTGCAAAAGGAAATTTTAAGAAAGCGTTGGCAATTTATGAGAAAATTACACCATTTCCAATGATTCTCTGTGATGGATGTACGGCACCTTGCGAAGATAATTGCAAGCTTTGTGAACTTGGTGATGGTGTCTCCATACGAGAAGTAGAACGTGCGATTGTCCGGTATGGAGAACCGGGAAGACGAAGCAGTGTATTTCGCATGAGAAAGAAGAAAAGGGCAGCAATCTTTGGTTCTGGATTATTTCCACTGTTTCTTGCAGGGGAACTGGAAAAGAAAATGTATCCTACGACAATTTATTGTAAGGAAGAAGATTATGAAAGCTATATTGCAGCGGCAGCCGGACATCTTTTGGAATCAGACCGCAGCAATGAAGCGAAACGTCTGAAATCTATGGATCTTTCTTTTGAATTTGGATGCAGTTTGAATCTTTCGTTTATCAGAGAAAAAATGGAACTGGCAGATGTGGTATGCGCATCAGAAGAAGTGGCAAAAATGTTAGCTCCGGAAGAAGCAGCAGATGTCGAGATTATGTTAAGAGAACAGGCAAAGATTGTCAGCGGACCTGCGGAATCTGTGATGGATGCGGCTTTTGCCGCAAAGCGGGCAGCTTTGACAGTGGATCTTCTGGTACAGAATTTATCGCCGCACAGCAACAGAGGCAGTGAAGGAGCAGTGACTACCAAGCTTTATACGAACATGGAAGGAATCCATGGATCGAATAAGATTTTCTGTGGTCAGGATGGGTATTCAAAAGAAGAAGCTGTAGAAGAAGCAAAACGATGTATTCAGTGTCATTGTGACGAATGCATGAAAGGCTGTGTGTATTTAAGTGAATATCAAAAACATCCGGGTTTATTAGCCCGTGAGATCTATAATAATACGCAGATTATCATGGGAGATCATCCGATGAACAAACCGATGAATGCCTGTGCCCTCTGTGGACAGTGTACGGTGATCTGTCCGAATGGATTTGATATGAGTCAGGTGTGTAAGTCAGCAAGAGAAAATATGGTATCCACAGATAAGATGCCGCTGGCGCCACATGAATTTGCACTGATGGACATGTTATTTTCAAATTCAGAGGCTTTTTTGAGCAGACTCCAGCCGGGATATGAAACTTGCAGATATGTATTTTTCCCAGGCTGTCAGGCAGGTGCGATAGCGCCGGATGTGGTTATGCAGGCATACGAAGATTTAAGTAATCGGGTAGATGGAGGTGTTGCTCTGATGCTAGGATGCTGTGGTGCAATCAGCGAATGGGCAGGCCGCTATGAAATGACAGAAAAAGTAAATGAGCAGCTGAAACAGGAACTAGCCAAACTTGGTGATCCGATCATCATAGCAGGTTGTCCAACCTGTATGAAGCAGCTAAAAGAAAGTATTGGAGCGCATGTTATAGGAATCTGGGAAATTTTGAAAGAAATCGGACTTCCACAGCAGGCAAAAGGACTGGAGATACCGGTTGCCATACATGATGCCTGTGGTGCCAGAGGGGATGCACAGACACAAGATATGATACGACAACTTTTGTCGGATATGGGATGTACCGTTGAAGATACAGAATATTCCAGAGATTTGTCTCCATGTTGTGGATATGGAGGTCTGACGGCATATGCCAATAAAGATATGGCAGCGAAAATGACAGAAAAGTGTCTGGAACGTTCCGATGCACCATATATTACATACTGCATGGCATGCAGAGACCGATTTGCCAGAGAGGGAAGAGAATCCCGACATATACTTGAACTTCTGTATGGGGCAAATGCCAGCAATATGCCTGATATCAGTGAGAAACGCTACAACAGGCTCATATTGAAACAAACACTTTTAAAAAACATCTGGAATGAGGAACCGATCATGGAGAAAAAAGACTATACTGTTGCCTATACAGAAGAGGCAATCCATATGATGGATGAGCGCATGATACTGAAAAGTGATGTGGAACGTGTGTTATCAGATTACAGAGAAAATCAGGAAGCAATCCTGGATGAAGAAACAAAAGAACTGGTGACAAGAAGCAGACTGGGAAATGTCACATTCTGGGTGCGGTTTGTGGAAACAGAAGACGGATATCTGGTACACAGAGCATACAGTCATCGAATGAATATTATGAAAAGGGTGGGACAGTAATGGCAGTAGAAAGAACATATTATACGATTGATCCGGAAGGAAAGCTGACCTGCATGAAATGTAAGGTTCCTCTTGTAAAAGGAAAAGCAAAATTTATGTATCTGGAAAATGGGTTTCCTGTGGAAATGCCTGTCTGTCCAAAGTGTGGGTTTGTGTATGTTCCGGAAGAACTCGCACTTGGAAAAGTGCTCGCGGTGGAGCGTGCACTGGAGGATAAATAGATGAACAGGCATCCGGGAGGGGAAGCGCAGACGCTTCATCTTCTGGAGAACATAGAATGGAAAAAAGAAATGAAAGCACTGGATCTTGGAGCAGGAGAAGGAGACACGGTTCGAATCCTGAAATCATTTGGGCTGGAAGCACATGGCGTGGATCTTTTCCCACGGGGCAGTGATGTGGAAATTGGCGATTTTCTGCATTTGCAGTATTCATCAGACAGTATAGATCTTTGCATCAGCCAGTGTGCATTTTTTGTTAGCAGAGATCAGAAAAATGCACTATCTGAATGTTGGCGTGTTTTGAAAAAGGGAGGTTTTCTATTATTGTCAGATCTGGATACTGGAAATCTTTCAGAAATGGCAGAACAGACAGGATTTACCATTCTCCGGCAGGAGGATCAGACGTTACTTTGGCGGGAATATTATCTGGAAGCAATCTGGAATGATTCGTTCTGCTGCGAAGAGTATAAGATTCTGCAGAAAGAATATAAAGGAAAGAAGCTGCGCTATACCATGTTGGTTGGCAGAAAGGAGTAGCACATGGATCTTTATGAAAGAATCATAGAACTTAGCAGTATGGGTTATCATTGCTCACAAATGGTTATGATTATGACACTGGAAGCCATAGGTGAGGAAAATCCACAGCTTGTAAAGGCTCTGGGAGGTCTTGGCGGTGGGATCGGTTACTGTGGAGATACCTGTGGCTGCCTGACAGGAGGAGCCTGTGCGATAGGTTTGTTCCTTGGCAATCTGGCTCCGCAGGAGAAAGAAGATATACAGATGAAACCGGCTGTGCAGGAATTATATCAGTGGTTCCATAAGAAGACCGAAGAAGAATTTGGTGCTTTTTATTGTAAGGATATCACTTCTAATTTGGATTGGGGAGTGATTATGGAGCAATGTCCTGCGCTGATTGCAGATACTTATACGAAAGTGATAGAAATACTGACAGAACGGGGAATATTGGAACTATGATTACGCTGGGTAAAACAAAAAGTGTATGCCCGATATGTATGAAAGTACTTACGGCAAAAAAATGTATTGGTGAAGATGGCATTTATCTGGTGAAAGAATGTGATATCCACGGAAAGTTTCAGACACTGATCTGGGAAGGAACGGCAGCAGAGTATCTTTCCTGGGGAAGAGAAAACCTGTCTGCGGAGACTCCGGTAAATCCCAAAATCAAAGAGAAATCCTGCCCGGATAATTGTGGACTCTGTGAGGAGCACGAACGAAAAGGCTGTTGTATGATACTGGAAGTGACAAAGCGCTGCAATATGCACTGCCCGGTCTGCTTTGCTTCGGCAGGAGAATGTCTGGAAAACGGTGATCTTTCAATTGATGAAATAGAAAAGCAATATGATTTTCTGATGGATCATGGAGGACCATTCAATATTCAGCTCTCAGGTGGAGAACCAACCATGCGGGAGGATCTTCCGGAGATCATACATATGGGTAGAGAAAAAGGGTTTACATTTTTTCAATTGAATACCAATGGAATCCGTCTTGCGCAGGAAGCAGGATATGCCAGAAAACTAAAAAAAGCAGGACTGAATACAGTATTTCTTCAGTTTGACGGTGTCACAGATGATGTGTATCAGACATTGCGCGGACGCTCTATGATAGAACTGAAAGAAAAGGCTGTGTTAAACTGTTCGGAAGCGGAACTGGGAATTGCTCTGGTACCTGTCATTGCGCCAGGAGTAAATGACATGCAGGTTGGAGATATTCTGAAGTTTGCGATGGATCATATGCCATTTGTAAGAGGAGTACATTTCCAGCCGATCAGCTATTTTGGCAGATGTTCTCAGCAGCGTCCACAAGCTCCGATTACCATACCAAAGATGTTGAAGCTGATCGAGGAACAGACTGACGGGCTTATGAAAAGCAAGGATTTCGCCGGTGGTGGAGCAGAGAATCCATATTGTTCTTTTCATGCAAGTTATCTGAAAAAAGGTGAGAGGGAACTGAAACTCCTGGAAAAGAAATCAGGCAGAGGATGTTGTTGTACTACCAGCGATGATTCCAGACAGTATGTGGAAAATCAGTGGAGCTATAGCACAAAAAAATTTAGTGATGATGAAATGACACAGACAGATGCACTGGATGAATTCCTGATCCGGGTTCATAATGAAACTTTTGCAGTATCAGGGATGATTTTTCAGGATGCATGGAATCTGGATCTTGAACGTCTGAAAAGATGTTATATCTGCGAGGTGGATTCTGATTATGGAATGGTGCCATTTTGTGCATATAATCTGACGAATTCGAAAGGAATATATTTATACAGAAAGTGAAACGATCGAATATAGATGCAATGATCTGTAAGCAGGAAGGCATTACAGAGATTACAAGAGATGAAATACACAGAATACAGCTGGAGAAATTAAATATTGTACTGAAGAGAGAGAAAGAACGAGAGGGTTTTTACCGAGATTTACCGGAAAGACTGGAAAGCCTGATAGATTTGAGAAGCCTTCCTTTTACGACAGAAACAGATCTGGCACGAGATGGAGGCAGGATGCTGCTTTGCTCCCAGGGGGAAGTACAGAAAGTGATATCAGAACAGACAAGCGGAACTACCGGTGCCGGTAAACGTGTATTCTATACAGAGGGAGACTGTGAACACACCATAGAACTTTTTATGGCAGGTCTGGGTGAATTTATTTATCCTGGAAGTATAACGATGGTGGCTATGCCATTTTCAGGTCCTTTTGGATTAGGAGAACTGATCGCGGAGGCAATCAGACGTCTGGGAGCAAAACCTCTTTCAACCGGAACAGGAAGAACTTATGGCGAACTGAACAGGATTCTGGAAGAGGAGCAGCCGGATACGTATGTGGGAATGCCGACGGCATTGCTGTCCATGCTTCGAATGTGCGGAAAAGGCAGTATAAAAAGAGCACTGGTATCCGGAGATGCCTGTCCGAAAACTGTCATGAAAGCAATCGAAGAAATTCTGCAAACACGACTTTGGCCGCACTATGGTTCCAGAGAGATGGGGCTTGGAGGTGCCATTTGCTGCACGGCGCATGAGGGCATGCATATGCGGGAAAACCATTGTATTACAGAGATTATAGATGAGAACGGAAATGTGCTGCCGGACGGTAAATGGGGAGAACTGGTGATTACAACCATTGGAATGGAAGCACAGCCGTTGATTCGATATCGAACCGGTGACTGGTCAAGGATCATTCCAGGAAGATGCCTCTGTGGAAGTGAAATAAAACGCCTGGACTTTGTAAAGCGGATGGATCCATTGGGAAGTATCAGAGAGATGGATGAATTACTGTTTGAGATTCCGGAACTGGTAGATTATTGTGTGAAAATTGTAGATGGAAAAAAGGAAATTACAGCGCTTTTTACATCGGACAATGGAGAAGAACAAATCAGGAGTGTTTTGGAAGAGAAGGATATTCGTTCATGGAACTGCAAAAAAGCAAAGTGGGAAGATGGGGCGCTGTATCCTGGCAAACGAGTTACAAGGCAGTGATTTCGTGGTATCATGGAATCACTGCCTTGCCTGTTATTCAGGATAGTATGGACAATCTTCCTGGATACATTCGCGATTATCTTCGCAGTATTTACACGTTATAGAAGACAACGGAATGTTTACAGAACAAAACTGACTGTAAAAATGAACGGCTTCTTCAATGGCAATTCTGCTGGTACGTTTGCAGCAGCGAGGTCCACCAACATCTGCCAGTCTGGATAAAATAATGGAAACAAGTTTTTGAGGAAACGGCCATGCATCTTTGTGAAGTGGACTGGATCCAGTCATAACGGACATGAAAATACCGGCTCCGGCAGCAACTCCACAGACACCCCAGTAACCACAGGTACCGCCCGGAACCTGCTTCGCTCTTTTACAGATTTCAGATAGTGCAGCATCGTAATCCATATGTTCTCCATTATTGCGAAACGCTGTCAGAAGAACACATGGAACAATTGCATGATGCTCCGGTCCATGCATATGTACAGATGGAAGATCCATAATTTTTTCCAGAAGAAGCAAAGCATCTTTTTCGGTACTGTCTCTGAGCGCTGCGATTACCGGAGCATATGTGCCATAGCTGTGACAGGCATCACAGATAAAGTGACTATTTTCACAGACCGCATTGGTTAATTGCTCTTTATGGCAGATACTACACGTCTGAATAGAGCTTTCAGCACGATACGTAATAGGAGCACCACAAATCAGACATCCGGAAAAATGTTCCGCTTCACCACAACAACAGGAATTATTCGTATGATCCATTTGATTCACCTCCGGAGAATTTATTTTAATAGTGTTAACGATGTAAAAAGTATAACATAAAATGAAAAAGTAATGATAAAGTATCTTGACAATCATGTTACTTTGGGTATATGATATTGATCCAATAAAGGGGAGTAACCTGCGCTTAACAAATTGTGTTTGTGATGTTGTCAGTACGGTGGAAGCATCCGGTATCATAAGGAAATGGTGAGACTTTTATTGCATTTTTTATTATGCAATGAAGGTCTTTTTTTTATATTTTTTTCAAAGAGGTCTTTCATTGCATAAGAAATTCAGGTAGTAAATACTTAGAAACGATGAGGCGGAAGTGATGAAGGAAATTTATCAGCAGACGGTAGAAGAGGTTCTTGAAAGGGTGAATGGCAAGAAATCTGGGCTTACAAGTGAACAGGTGAAAAGATCCAGAGAAAAGTGTGGGTGGAATGAACTTACAGAAGGAAAGAAGAAAGGTATCCTGCAGATTTTCTTTGAAGGAGCTGTCTATTTCCCGACAGCTCCTTTTCTTGTATTCATTCGGCTGATACAAAGCGACAAAGCCGGCACAATATCATAAGTAATATATAAAACTCTGATGTACATGTGATTAAAAAGAATCAATCATATGCATTAGCCGCTCATGAAAAATATCTCTTTCTTCGTAAATTTTTTCTAACTCTTTTTCAGTAAACAATGCATAGGCGCTATCAGGAACAGCTGTTAATCCATCACAGGTAAATGGTATACGTCGCCCACCTCTGAAAATGGCTGCTTCCCAGTACTTTTTTCTAAAATATTTAATTATTCCCATGTAGTACCATCTCTTTCCCATATTTGTTATTGACGTTCTGGCAAATAAAATACTTCTGTTCTTACTATATTATCATCAAAATCCATTTCTACATAATAATCTCGGACAAAATATGATCTCCAGTAATCTTGTAGTGAGTAAATTTCCAATGTTTTGAAATCAACAATGCACAATGGAATATCAGAGTTAACAGAGCATACCTTGGCAAATGAAATAGAAGCTCCACATGAGATTTTAAGAAAATAGGCAAGTCAAATCCCAGTTGATATTTCACATATTTTAGGAAATTTAATAACTGTTATATTTGATTATCAAATTCTTCGCAAACCCTTGAAAATACTAAGTTTGTAGCAAGTGAACTTTCCCTTACTCTTTCCCTTGTGTTACATTTTCCCATTGCTTTTCATGAACCTTAATATGGGAAAAATTAAGGGAAAGAAAATTTCATAACACAATATAACATATAACAATAACGACATGGTGAACTGATTGAAATGTTTTCGATATTTAACTCTGTAACTGATTATCAAAAGAAAATGGAGATAAGATACGATGAGAACAATTTATGCAGAATATAATATAAACCACGATAGTATTGATGTTTACACAAGTGCTGGATATATGCTTCGCATTGATTGCTGGGAAGCTGAAAAAAATTTAAAAACCACATATGGATCAGAATGTGCGCTTACTTCATTGGCTGTGGATGAGCCTTTGGAATATGCAAGATTATATCTTGATGGCAATTTACAGATGTGGGTGGATACAGAAGATTCATTAGAACTTTATTAAGCAAGAAGTGAGATAGTGTTGTAGGGAGTTTCCTGTAGTTAAAGATACCACACCCGATATGATGAACCCACGCTTATACACTACCAGCTATGATAAAAGAAAGGACAGCAATTTGACACTGCTGTCCTTTATTTTATAAAATTGCAGTACACAGAAAAAAGCTGTAAAATGAAAAATATATTTGTCCTTGTAACAATTCTCGGACATTTGCCTGTTATACTATCTGCAAAAAGAAAAGGAAGTGATAATATGAAGCATATTTTAATTGTCGAAGATGATAATCTTTTGAATAAAACGCTTACTTATAATTTGGAATTGGACGGTTACACAATAACTTCTGTTCTGAATGCAAGGACAGCCGCTGAATCATTAAAAACAAACATTTTTGATTTGGTATTGCTGGATATAAATTTACCAGACGGAAATGGTTATGACCTATGCCGTCTTATCAAGCCAGAGCATCCTGATACAGTAGTTATATTTCTAACTGCCAACGATCAGGAAAGCAATCAGATACGGGGATATGAAGCTGGTGCAGTGGATTATATCACGAAACCTTTTTCGATTAGTGCTTTGCAGCGAAAAATCAAAGCCATGTTCGCTATGTTGGAGCATCACAAACCAGCTAAGGATATTTACGAGGATGGTAGCTTGTTTCTGGATTTTTCGGAACAATTTGCAAGTTTGAACGGGAAACCATTAGCACTTTCTGCGATGGAATATAAAATGTTGAACCTATTTCTTAAAAATCCGAAGCAGGTACTTACTCGCCAACAATTTTTAGAAAAACTGTGGGATGTTGATGAAAAATATGTAGATGAACATACCCTTACTACTTCTATCAGCCGTATTCGCAGTAAGATTGAAGCGGATGGCGACACATATATCAAAACGGTTTATGGTATGGGGTATCAATGGACAGGAGGCGAAAAGAAATGAATCTGAATAACCTTTCTGCTAAGAAAATTTGTAGACTGGTTAGTGCTGGCATGGTTTTCTCTATGCTGGTAATTACCGGTATTTTCGGCGGTATAATGCAGGATATACGAATTTTTATAGTGGGTGGAACATTGACACTCTGTGCGTTTTTCTGGATTTGGCTATTGGTGCTGATTTTTGGAAAACGCCTTTCTCATTTTACTTCTAATTTGTGCCGGACGCTGGACAACATGATTGATGGAAACGAGGAATTACAAAAGTCAAATGATAGTGAAACTCTTTTTGCCCGTATCAACCACCGCTTAATTCGGTTGTATGAGATTATGCAGAAAAACCGGCACAAGGTAGACATGGAACGACAGGAGCTTCAAATGCTGATTTCTGATATTTCACATCAAGTTAAAACGCCTGTCAGCAATTTGCAAATGGTAACGGACACACTTTTAACAAAGCCTGTTTCAGAAGAAGAACGGATGGACTTTTTACAAGGCATACGTAGTCAGACTGATAAACTGGATTTTCTGTTCCAAGCACTGGTTAAAACGTCCCGGTTGGAAACCGGAGCAATACGATTAGAAAAGAAAGACAGCAGCTTATTCCATACGCTTGCACAAGCCATGAGCAGTATTGTATATGCCGCAGAGAAAAAAGAAATTGCTGTATCCGTGGATTGCCCGGAAAATTTGATAATCTCCCATGACAGCAAGTGGACAAGCGAAGCCCTTTTCAATCTGCTGGACAATGCAGTAAAATACACTCCGTCAGGTGGAAAGATTTCTGTATCAGTGGTTCAGTGGGAAATGTACGTAGAGGTCAAAGTGACCGACACCGGCAAGGGCATTTCAGAAAGCAATCAGGCTGCCATCTTCCGGCGCTTCTATCGTGAGGAAGAAGTACACGATCAACAGGGTGTGGGAATAGGTTTGTATTTGGCTCGTGAGATTGTAACAAGGCAAGGGGGCTATATCAAGGTTGTTTCAGAGCTGAGGCAAGGCTCAGAATTTTCTATTATGCTTCCTGTAAGGTAAGATATAACCACTTTTTTTGAAATGTCCGAGCGTTGTAACATTTCACTCTGATTTTCGATAAAAATTTTTTCTATCTCGGACATTTGTGTAACATTTGTGGTTTACAATGGCTTTATCAACAGATAGAAAGCCTTGAAAGGAGCATTTGAATATGAGCATTTTACAAACAATCGACTTAAAGAAGTATTACGGCACAGAACCAAATATTACTCGTGCCCTTAATGGTGTAAATTTTACTGTGGAACAGGGAGAATTTGTTGCCGTAGTTGGAACTTCCGGCAGCGGTAAGTCTACATTGCTTCACATGATGGGAGGACTTGATACCCCCACTTCCGGCAGCGTGATTGTACGGGGAGAAGAACTCGCAAAAAAGAATGATGATGAATTGACAATTTTCCGCCGTCGTAACATCGGATTTATCTTCCAAAATTATAATCTGGTTCCGATTTTGAATGTATATGAAAATATCGTCCTGCCTGTGGAACTGGATGGCGATACAGTAGACCAGAAATTTATGGACGAAGTTGTGTATATGTTGGCTTTAGAAGATAAACTGGAAAATATGCCGAACAATCTTTCAGGCGGTCAACAGCAACGTGTAGCGATTGCACGAGCTTTAATTACGAAGCCTGCGATTATCCTTGCTGATGAACCGACCGGAAATCTTGATAGCAAGACCAGTGCAGATGTGTTAGGGCTTTTGAAGCATACCAGCGGAGAATTTAATCAGACCATTGTAATGATTACTCACAACAACGAGATCGCTCAACTCGCAGACCGCATTGTACGGATTGAAGATGGTAAAATTGTTGGCTAAAGGAGGTGGGAATTATGAATTATCCTTTTGAAAATGATACCAGTGCAGTAATTAAAAAATTAGCACGAAAAAGTGTGCGTTTTGATAAGAAGAAAAACTTATTTTGCCTTTCGGCAATTATTGTAGCCGTTGCTATGATAATGATGTCGTTGCTCACAGTGCAAAATATCATTTATCAAAATCAGAAAGAAATCGAAGGATTACATCAAGGGATTTTCTTTGACATTACGCAGGACAGTAAAGAAAAGTTGTTAGCAAACGAAGAAGTAAAAAGTGTAGGACTTTCCTGTAATATCAAAACAGTGAAAGAAAATTCTAAAGAACTGTCTCTGATTTATTATGATGATGACATGCTTAGTTTGATTCCTGCCTTTGACGGAAAATATCCAGAGAAAGCAAGTGAAATTGCTGTTACAGATGCCTTTTTTGCCAGTGAAAATAAGTCTCCGGAAATCAACGCCATAGTTCAGTTGAATCTGGATGGTACTTTGAAGAATTATACTATTGTTGGTATTTATCATGATAAAACTTCTACCGCTTATCCTGTTTTTGTTTCACTTGAAAAATGCCGGGAATTACGTGGAAATAACCTGCTTAATGGATATGTTTGGCTTGAAAATGCAGATACCCTTACAAAAGACGAAGCAACAGAAATATTATCTCAAATTTCAGAGGAGACTGGACTGAATAATTGGACAGTCAGCAGTTACTATGATTATGTAAATACAACTTTGTCCTTCAGTAATTATGCGGTATATGGTGTAGTTGCTGCCATTTTGTTTTTAGCTGCCGCACTTGTAATTTACAGCATTTTCTATATTTCGGTTGGACAAAAAGTTGCTGAGTTCGGACAGCTTCGGACAATAGGGGCAAGTAAAAAGCAAATTTATAAAATAGTTCTTAAACAGGGTTATATGCTTGCAGTTCCGGGGATTTTAATTGGTAGTATCATGGGAACGATCATCAGCTATTGTCTGCAATCAAAAGGCTGGTCAGTATTTGCATTTATTGTTTCTCTATGTGGCGCATGCCTTTTTGGAATACTGCTTGTTTATATTAGTGTTCGTAAACCAGCAAAAATTGCAGCGAATACTTCTCCAATTTCCGCCCTGAAAAATCCAGTGGGAATTGTAAATTACCGCACTCACAAAAGACATCGTATTACGCCTGTATATTTAGCGAAAATCAGCTTTTCCAGAAACAGAAAAAAATCTCTATTGACCATTTTATCATTGGGACTGTGCGGAGTTATATTTTTCCTTGCAGCAAGTTATCAGAGTTCTTTTAATGCCGAGAGTATGGCTCGTTATTGGGATATGAAGTACGGAGATTTCAAAATCAGCATTGATTTAGAAAACGAAAGTGAAAATTTGGATGCTCTCTTGCAGAAAGAATATTTTTCTGATTATGTAAAGCGTGTTGGAGATATAGAGGGAGTTAGCAATATATTTACTTATGCTACCGTACCAGTTGATTTCTCAACAGACAATGATATTTCAGATAGCACCTTGATGCTCGGCTATAATGAAAAGGATTTGGCGTCGCTAAATGCAGCGGTTTTGTCTGGAAATATTACTGATGATACAGAATTAGTTGTAAGTGATCCCGAACGTATTTATGATGTTTACCATTGGAAACCTCAAATTGGGGATACTGTGACCTTTAATTTCAAAAATCATAGTGGTAAAACAATAACAAAAGCATTCAAAATTGGTGCAATCACTTCCAGCAATGATGGAATGGGTGGCTATATTTTCAGAATGCCGGAAAATATGCTCAAAGAACTTGCAGGTTATGACTGTACATACGCAATCGAAATACAAGCAGAAGCTGAATATCAGGAGATAATCGAGCAAGAACTCAAATTACTCGTTTCTGACAATAGGGATGTTCGCTTACAAACCCTTCAAGATTTTATTGTAGAACACCAATCAGACAATCGTGCAGGTTTTACATTAGCTTATGCGATTGCAGCCATCTTGTGGATATTTGCGGTCATCAATCAAATCAATCTTACTGTGACAAATCTTTTATCACAGAAACAGGAAATGGGCACACTAAAATCTATTGGTATGACAAATAAGCAGTTGAAGCAAGCATTTATGATGGAAGGTCTTTTTACTACTTTGATTGCATTGCTTATAACTGCTGTTGTTGGAATCCCCGGCGGATATGCAATCGGTATATTTTTGAAAAATGCAGGCATGTCTACGGGATTTGTATTTCCGGTTGTTGCTTTTACTCTTTTTGCTGTTGCTATGTTTATGCTTGAAAGTTTGATGACAATATTGCTTATTCATTCATGGAAGAAGCAATCTGTTATTGCAATAATGCGAAATTGATGATAGAAAGCTTTTCATATCTCGGTCAGCTCCACAATTACATTACTCTGCTGATACAGCCAGTCCGTAAATTCTTTCGGGCTGGCTGTTCCTGTTTTTACAGCCTTTTTTCTCTGTAATACTTCTTTTCATACAGTAAATTTTCACTAGGCTGGTATGGAGTAATTTTACTGTCTATACAGTAAGTTGAAAATACTAATATGGTCTTTTTTCTAACCAAACTTTAAGATAACATCTAATTCCAACATATGCGCCCTGCGAAAGTACGAAAAGCAATAGAAGATTTACTGACAGTACTTTTTTGATTGATTCTCCAAAATAAATGACAATAGCAACACTTGTCAGTATCATTAGTAGAGTAATAACATCCCAACAGTTTTTCTTATATAATTCTATAACCTTTATTTCTATCAGTATCGCCAGCATCCCTGTTCCTGCCATACATATTCCTACAATCAATATTAGCAATAACCAATATACCATTCCGGCTATAAAAGCATTTGGAATTTTTGTACTAATCTGTGCCGCAGAATGCCCGGCATCAATCGTCCATCCGACAAAGGTTTGTATGAATGATGCTAAATCATTGAAGAATGATTTACAATCGACAAGGAACATATCTGACTGTACTGCCTGAAAAAGAGTGGTTGTCAACGAATACCATGCAAGAAGGAACAAGGTTGTTTGGAACATTACCGTTTTTGCTTTATACTGTCCTGCAAGTCGCTCTTTTTGTGTTTCGTATTTTGCTTTTGCATTCTGATAGGCTGTCCGGTTACAGGCTTCACATTTTTCATAGAGTACCGGCTTTTCTACCGGTATTTCTACGATTTTCTGATGTGTCCGGGCATAATCCCGTTCCTGTGTTAAATAGCATATTTTATCTTGACATTCCTCTATCATGACGTTTGCGCTTCGCAACTTCTCTTTTTCGATCCGCAATGCTCTGTCTGCCAGCTTCAAGTCGTTCTTTAATGCTTGAATATTCCCGGCTCTGTTCTCTTTGTTTAATTTCTCGTTCAAGGTCAGAGATTCGCTGAGCTGCGTCTTCAGTTCCACGATAAGCTGTTCTTTCTGTTCTAGTTCTTCTTGTATCTCCTCGGTCAAGAGCAGAAGTTCTTCCAACTGTTCGGCGTTCTTTGATTCTCTGGATTCGTTCATCTATATCACGTCCTTTCTCTATCTGCTGTTCCAGTTCAGCAATTCGGTGTTCTGTTTCAGTAATAAACTGTTTTCGCTGTTCAGCTTCTGTGCCAATTTCTGCCATTGCTGATTTTCGTTTTCCAAAAGCTCTATCTTCGTTTTCTGTTCTTCCATCTTGGAAAGCAGTTCCTCGGTATTTGGCAAAATGTTGAGCAGCTCGGATAACTCGTTGTTTAATTTTTGTAATTTCTGATTCTGTTTTTGCATAAGAGAGAGTTGAGTGTCCCGGTTCTGCATTTCCAGAATCATTTCTGCCATTAGGTTCTGCTGTTCTTCGATTTGACCAATCATGGATTCCATTAAGGGTATAATTTCCCGGCTTTCTTCTAATGTCATTTAATCGCTCCTTCCATAATGATAATGCACCCGATACTTTCCCAAAGGTGTTTAGTATCTTTTGCAATAACGTGTTTTGTTGTTTTATGATTTGATTTTCCGCTACTTTCCACGAGCCTTTTATTTCCTGCCCGGCAAAAAACTTTTGTTCAATCTTTCTTGCGTCAGCTCCTTCATGGATGGTAGGAATCTGGAGTTTTCCCTGCTTTTCATAAGAACGATGATCAACTTGATTATGCAAAGGCAGATGTTCATTACATACCTTTGCCCATTCACTCCGCCACAGTTCACAATTTTTTGGATTGTTCCATCCAGTAGCATCGGTCAGCACCCGTTTCCATTGCAGGCGGTTTCTTGCTCCAATCTTCTGAATTCCGTTTTCGTCTAATACAGGGATACGGATTCCATGACGGTCAGGGTTTTTCTTATCCTGCCACCAGTTCGGATGGGATTCATCAATCACGATATTTCCGTTTTTATCTCTGACAAAATCCCAATCCTTGACTTCTTTCTTTCCCCAAGAATGATCCGGGTTAAAAGGACGCATAGTTAGAAGCAGATGGACATGGGGGTTGCCATCCCCTTTGTCGTGGATACTCCAATCAGCGCACATTCCTCTATCTACAAAAGTTTTTTGGATATAGTCGGTTGTATATTGAATTTGTTCCTGTCTGCTCCATTCTTTGGGGAGGGCAAATTCAAATGACCTGCCAAGTTGGGCATCTGCATTTTTTTCAATCTTCAATACCTCATTCCATAACCTCTGTTTCTGAAATGTGATTTTGAATTTTTTTAAAGCAGCTTCTTTATCTTCTGACCTTTTGTATCGGACAGATTTTTGAAAGCGTTTTATATTTTCTTCTGGTACTATCTGCCATTCAGGAGGTGCGTTTTCGCACATCATCAGCCGGGTGTAGACCACTTCTTTTTTAGAAGTGTAATAACTGATTCTCCCTGTTTCCTCGTTTTTCATCACATCCCCATTGAGATATGCGGAAGCGGAGATAACAGATTTCCCTTTACTTCGTCCGACTATTTTGATTGTGTAATGAAAAATCGCCATGTCTGGATTCCTCCTTTCTGACGTATCCGGCATAGATTTCCGGCAACATTGCTTTCAGTTTTAGAAAAAGCAGCATTGCCGGAACTCCCTCTGCGTAAGAGTGCCCTGCGCATAGCAGCCTGCATGGAATGCGCCTCTCTGGCGAAGAGTGCCTCCTGCGGCATGAGCAGGTCTGGCTGAAAGCCCCGCCGACGGAACGAGCCCGGCAAGCGTGAGCGCAGACCGGTTGACACTTGTGGCAAACTTATTGGGACGACCTCTGGTTGTCCATAAGTGCGCCCTTCATGAAAAAGCAATGAAGGGAATGAAAAACTCATCCCCTCTGCCATTACACTTCCTCCATATCGGTATTGGTTTCTTTCTGCATTGCTTTTGAGAAAAATCTCCCATTGGCTTCCTGCCTTTTCAGAAAAACAATCAGCTTTGGGATGTCTTCTTCCTCAATAGGAGCACCAAGAACGGATTCCACCGCACCGCCAATCTGACAGAGCCTATGGGTTCGTTTTTTACTTTCCTCGGTTTTCTTTCGTTTCAGAAGTTCTTTCTTCTGTGCTGCATATCGTTTTGCTTTTTCAAGGCTTTCCTGTTCCCTTTTTTCCATTTCAAGCATTCGTTCTTCATAACTTTTTGTTGATTTTGCCATTATTACATTCTCCTTTCTTTTGCAAACATAAGTTCTCGGTTGCGTATCAGAAGAAGCACATGGTATAATCTTCTTGCGTGTAGGTATATCATGGCTTTGGTCTGATAGAACCTTTGGCGGTTTCTTTGGAAGCCGCCTTTTTAATTTGCCACAGTTCTTGTTACAGCTTTTACATTTCCTCTATCCCTCAAATCACGACCTTCATTAGCTTCCATAAACATTTCCAGAATATCGGTTTTAATCAGGACTTTGCGACCAACCTTTAATACTGGAAGTTTCTTCCATTCTACAAGCTGTCTTAAGGTGTTTCTGCCGATTCCCGTATAGTCAGCAGCTTCTTCGATGGATAATGCAATTTTTCTTTGCGTCATATAATCACCTCCTTACAAATTGCATTATGCAATTCTTGTGATGTAAGTATATCCTTTTCACATCTTTTTGTCAAGCGTTACGAAATGTTAAAAATAAACTTTATATTGCATATTGCAATTTCAGAAAAACAATGCTATAATTCATACATACCGAAAAAGGAGGCAGTCAGCATGAAAGATAAAGAATTACGCAAGCTGATAGGGAGCAGAGTAAAACAGCGCCGTCTGGAATTGAATCTGACACAGCCTTATGTCGCAGAAAAGATGGGTGTTACCGCTTCTACAATCCTGCGTTATGAGAATGGTTCGATTGACAATACGAAAAAAATGGTGTTGGAAGGTCTTTCGGAAGCACTCCATGTATCTGTGGAATGGCTCAAAGGGGAAACAGATGAATATGAAACCGATATTACGGATAAGAGAGAATTACAGATTCGTGATGCGATGGGAGATATTCTGGAACAGTTACCACTTGCCCTTACCAAAGAAGAAGATGCTTTTTCAAAAGATTTATTACTGCTGATGTTAAAACAATATGGTCTGTTTTTGGATTCCTTTCAGTTCGCCTGCAAAAACTTTAAGGGGAATGATGGTCAGACGGATATTGCCAAAACAATAGGGTTTGAATCGAATGATGAATATAATGAGATTATGTTCTTAAGGGAAATCACTCACACCATCAATGCTTTTAATGAGATGGCAGACATCGTAAGGCTCTATTCCAAGAAACCCAAAACAGCAGAGCAAAGGCTTGCAAATCTTTTATCAGAAGTCTTATACGAAGATTCCGAATCGGTATAGTAAGACAGCCGGAGTTATGATATACTTACACGCACGAAGCATTTCATCAGTTCCGATTGTCTAATATCGAAAGGAGACATACGATTATGGCAAAAGGATCTGTAAGAAAAAAAGGAAAGAAATGGTACTACCGCTTCTATGTAGAGGACGCAAGCGGCAATCTTGTTCAGAAAGAATGCGTTGGAACAGAAAGCAAAAGTGAAACTGAAAAACTGCTCCGTCAGGCAATGGATGATTATGAGAAAAAGAAATTTGTTGCCAAAGCGGAAAATCTCACAGTCGGACAACTTTTGGATGTGTGGGCAGAGGAGGAATTAAAAACAGGTACGCTCAGCAATGGTACGGTGGAGAATTACCTCGGAACAATCCGAAATATTAAGAAACATCCGCTGGCAGAACGGAAATTAAAAAATGTAACCTCTGAGCATTTGCAATCCTTTTTTGATTTGCTTTCCTTCGGGGGAGTTCATCCAGACGGAAAAGAGAGAAAGGGTTACAGCAAAGATTACATCCATTCTTTTTCCGCAGTCATGCAGCAGTCCTTCCGCTTTGCAGTATTTCCAAAACAGTATATTACGTTTAATCCCATGCAGTATATTAAACTGCGGTATCAGACGGATGAAGTTGATTTGTTTTCAGACGAGGACATGGACGGAAATATCCAACCAATTTCACGAGAAGATTATGAAAGATTGCTTGCTTATCTGAAAAAAAAGAACCCAGCCGCAATACTTCCAATCCAGATAGCCTATTATGCCGGGCTTCGTATTGGAGAAGCCTGCGGTTTGGCGTGGCAGGACGTAAATCTGGAAGAACAATGCCTTACCATAAGACGTAGCATCCGATACGATGGCTCAAAGCGCAAATATATCATCGGACCAACCAAGCGGAAAAAAGTGAGGATTGTTGATTTTGGAGATACGCTGGTAGAGATTTTCCGTAATGCCCGGAAAGAGCAGTTAAAAAATCGAATGCAGTACGGAGAACTTTATCACACGAACTACTACAAAGCGGTCAAAGAGAAAAACAGAGTGTACTACGAATATTATTGCTTAGACAGAACAGAGGAAGTCCCGGCAGATTATAAAGAAATTTCTTTCGTCTGTTTAAGACCGGATGGTTGTCTGGAACTTCCAACTACTTTGGGGACTGTTTGCAGAAAGGTGGCAAAAACATTAGAGGGATTTGAAGGCTTTCATTTCCACCAGTTACGTCACACCTATACAAGCAACCTTTTAGCAAATGGAGCAGCCCCAAAAGATGTGCAGGAATTGTTAGGACACTCAGATGTCAGTACCACAATGAATGTCTATGCTCACTCCACAAGAGATGCGAAACGAAAATCGGTTAGGCTTCTTGATAAAGTGGTAGGCAATGATTAAAAAAATTCCCTTATTTCCCTTGTGATTATCTCATAAGGGTAAAAATAAGGGAAACTACATATCATTTCACTAATGGACAGGCGGGAAAGCCTATAAAATGGGGAAAGTTAGAGAGATAATTATATAAATTCCAGTTTGGAGAATTGAAAAAATGGAATTTACCTATTAAGACATATAAACTCTTGACAATAAAGCTCCTATATAGTATGTTTTTAATAAACTACTATATAGGAGCTTTTGTATGGAAATGAATGGAGGATTTCTTGTCACAAAAATAAAACAGCTTGGAGACCGGATTTTTGAGAAGATTCTCAGTGAAAAGAATATTGATGCGTTTAATGGAGCCCAGGGACGTATTCTTTATGTGCTGTGGCAGGAGGATGGTATCTCAATCAGGTCACTCTCGACTAAATGCGGATTAGCGATAACATCTCTTACTACGATGCTGGAAAGAATGGAAAATCAAGGGCTGATAAGCCGTGTTCAGTCTGAAACGGACAAAAGGAAAACACTCCTGTTTCTGACTGAGAAAGCACATGCCTTAAAGGGCGAGTACGATTCTGTATCTGATGAGATGGGCAGTATTTACTACAAAGGTTTTTCAGAGGAAGAAATTACCCGGTTTGAGAAATGTCTCGACCGCATCAGAAAGAATCTTGAGGAGTGGCAGAAGTCATGAGTATTTGTATCAAAGATCAGATTCAGAACATGAATATCGTCATTGGCTGCACAGTGGGGTGTACATATTGCTATGCCCGCAACAACGTGAAACGCTGGCATATGATTGATGACTTCGCTGACCCTGAATTCTTTCCGGGTAAGCTCAAGATGATGGAAAAGAAACGTCCGCAGAACTTTCTTCTTACCGGGATGAGCGATCTCTCCGGATGGAAGCCGGAATGGAGAGACGAGGTATTTGCAAAGATCCGTGAAAATCCACAGCATCAGTTCCTGTTCCTTACCAAGCGACCTGATTTGCTGGATTTTGATACCGATCTGGAAAACGCATGGTTTGGCGTTACGGTGACGAGGAAAGCAGAACTGTGGCGTATCGACGCCCTTCGGAAAAACGTCAGAGCAAAACATTACCATGTTACCTTTGAGCCGTTATTCGACGATCCCGGCACAGTTGACCTTTCCGGAATCAATTGGATCGTTGTGGGCACCATGACCGGAGCTCAGAGCAGGAAGATTCATACGGAGCCGGAATGGGCATGGTCTCTGGCGGACCAGGCACATAAGCTCGGCATTCCGGTGTTTATGAAGGAAGACCTTGTCCCTAGCATAGGGGATGAAAATATGATTCAGGAAATGCCGGAAGAATTTAATAAAGTGTTAGAGGTACAGAAATCATGGAAGAAGTAATAAATGGAATCCTCATTCGTGAGGTGGAAACAAAGGACATCATGACTAAGTCTAGTCTGCCGGTAGGCGGTTACTCGGTCAATCCCTATGTGGGCTGTACACATGCCTGCAAGTATTGCTATGCTTCTTTTATGAAGCGCTTTACCGGGCACAAGGAGGAATGGGGCACTTTCCTTGATGTGAAGTATTGGCCGGAAATTAAAAATCCGAAGAAATATGCCGGACAGCGGGTGGTCATCGGTTCTGTGACAGATGGCTACAATCCACAGGAGGAGCAATTCGGGAATACCAGAAAACTTTTGGAACAGCTGATCGGCAGTGACGCAGATATTCTGATCTGCACAAAGTCGGATCTTGTGGTACGGGATATTGATCTGTTGAAGAAGCTTGGACGTGTAACCGTTTCATGGTCGATCAACACACTAGATGAAAATTTCAAGAACGATATGGATTCTGCTTCGAGCATTGAGCACCGTATCGCTGCTATGAAGCAGGTATATGAGGCAGGTATCCGTACAGTCTGTTTCGTATCCCCGGTATTTCCCGGTATCACGGATTTTGAAGCAATCTTTGAGCGGGTAAAGGATCAGTGCGATCTGTTCTGGCTCGAAAATCTCAATCTTCGAGGCGGTTTCAAAAAGACAATTATGAATTATATCGCCGGAAAATATCCTGATCTTGTACCACTTTACGACGAGATCTATAACAAGCATAACCGTAGCTACTTTGAAGCACTTGAAGTAAAAGCTGAGAAAATGGCTAAGAAGTATGATTGTGCCTTTGTGGATAATGAAATGCCTTATGGCAGAGTCCCGCAGGGACATCCGGTGATCGTAGATTATTTCTATCATGAGGAAATCCGTGGGACAGAGAATACCGGAAAAAGAAATCGCTAACTTCCAGTTTGTAACGAAGATATTTGCGATGAAAGGAATTAAAATTGAGAAAACGTAATATTGAACAAAAATGCACAGTTCTTAGCTTATCGTGAACTGTGCATTTTTGTAAATAAATACTTTTAATTAGCCGATCACGGCATCCTCTGCTGTAAAATGTTCCAGAGAATTTTCTTTTACCTGAATGCAGATATAAGTAATTCCAGAAATATCGGATGCAAAAAACTGACGCTTTGCAGCAGGTGCGATTTTTAGCCAGTCTCCAGATGAAAGGCTAATTTCTTCTCCATCAATTATGGCTTTGCCGTTACCTGAAAGAATTCCATAGATTTCTTCATTTTCTTTATGAGAATGAACAAATGGGACATTTGCTCCTGCAGGTAGTTCGTTCAAACTGATTTCTGCACCTGTTAAAGACAACTTTTCATGCAACTCAATTCGGTTTTCCTTTCCAATAGTTGTTTTTGTGTAATTTGCCATAATAATACCTCCATGGTTTAATTTGTGGTTTCTGGTTGCTTGGTATTAGTATAGTGAGAGACACATACAAAAACAAGTACGCACCTTTTTGTAACTGCACACTCAAAAATGAATGTGTTACAATAGACTCGGAGGTGAGAATTATGCGAGCAAAAAAAGAATTACCGGAATGCCCAGTTGCAACAGCAGTATCTCTCATCGGAGGAAAATGGAAACTGCTGATTTTGCGTAACTTGAAAGAGCGTCCATGGAGATTCAATGAGCTACAACGAAGTATAGACGGTATTTCACAAAAGGTTTTGACAGATAGTTTAAGACAAATGATGAGTGATGGACTGGCATATCGCCACGATTACCATGAGCAGCCACCGAGAGTTGAATATGGCTTAACGGAACTTGGAACAAAAATGCTTCCAATTGTTAATTCACTTGCTGACTTTGGTAACTACTATAAATCAATTATTGAACAGAATTAAGGACGTTAGTATTTGAAAAGCTTGAACAATTCAAGTTTGTATATATCTTTTAAAAGGTATATGATTAAGAAAAACGGCAGGAGGTATCTGAATGAAATCACATAAATATTGGTCTATCGGTGCACTGATTACAATGCTTGGAACTTTTTATACAGGTTATAAGGGATCAAAAGAAGGCCATAAGTACTTTGCAGCAAGTACTTTGCTTTGCATGATTATGGCTATTTATACAGGACACAAGATGATTTCTGGTAAAAGTAGGAAGAAAAAAGAAGTTTCAGTAGAGAGTGTTGAAGATTAAAAAACAAAATATTTTAATAAATAACGCCGGTGCGGGATTTTTGATATCCAGTACTGGCGTTATTTATTCTACAGGGGCTTGGGGGTGTGGCCACCAAATAGTCAGTTCGCATTTCTTGTCAAAAGACATCGGATCACAGTTCAGTACATCCATATAAAACTCTTTTCGTAGGATGCTTCGTCTGAATTCATCTGCAATCTCCGTCATAATAAAAATATCTCCATCATTTCAAAAGAGAATGCTGGAGATATTTCGTCTTGCTTATTCTTGTAGTAACCAATCGGCTATATCGTAAATTACGATTCCTTCATAGCTATATTGGGGATGTTTGGTTCTAGCAATAATCATTTTCGGATAAGCATCTCGAATCTGAAGCCGAGGAAAGCATTCTCTCTCAAATGTTTACTGCCCGGAAATGTTGTCGCTGATCTGAATATAAAACTTCTCGTTGCTTCTCTGAGCAACAAAGTCGATTTCCTTTTGATAGAGCTTGCCGGCATAAACATTATATGAAAATAGATCATACGCTCTGTTTTTTGCAATATTTTATCTTGCGAATTTATCATTGTAACGAATATGCATATCTTCCCAATCCATGAACAATACATAAAATACTTTCCCGTATTGCGGGCTCTCTACAATTCTTCCATGATCAAGAACAGAAAAATAAGTTCCGTCAGCTTTTCGAAGATGAAAGTGAATATAGTCATTTTCATTGCCGTTGTCAATCTGTTCCCAGATACTTGATTCTATCTGTTGCTGTTCATCTTCACGAATCAAGTTGCGAAAACTTTTCTCAGTAAGTCTGAACAGTTCATCTATATCTTTATATCCGGACATATGAAGAAATTCATCATTTGCAAAAATTAGTTCATCATCTTTTTTGTCAGCTCTGTATATGATGAATGCACCTGGAAGATGTTCAGAGATATCCTTGAATGCGAATCCAAGTTGTTTGCGGGCACCTGACCGAAGTCCTTCTCTGTAGGCCATACATCCATTTTTTCCATGAAGCTTTATTTCATAAAGAGCGGCATCTGCGCAGCGCATGAGTTGTGAACGATTGGATGCAAATGTTGGATATTCTGCATATCCTAGAGAAATATAAAATACATGTTCCTTACCATGGTATGAGAATGATTTAGGAAGTTTGGTGAATTTCTGCAGCTGTATATCTGCTTCTGCAAAGGTACAATTTGGTAAAAGAATGCAGAATTCGTCACCACCATTTCTTCCGAGTAATGCATCGGATGGGAAAAAAGTCTTCATGCTGTCTGCAAGATTCTTTAGTGCCCTGTCTCCGTAATTATGTCCATAGATATCATTAATAAACTTGAAATCATCGATATCAAGGAGCGCAACCACAAAATGTGTTTTTGGATTTTTTTGAATCATTTTTTCTGCAAATTCATCAAATCCATAGCGGTTATAAATATTTGTAAGAGAATCTGTGCGCGCCAGTATCTGAAACTTTTTCTTATGTTCTTTTGCTACTAACCATACTCTGGTAAGAACTGACAGGAGAAGGCTTATTGTAAGAAAAATTCCGATGATGATTATCAGCAATGTGGCATTTCTCCATCCACTTTTAGGAGTTACTTCAAATTTCCAGTTTTCGTCTCCTATTGTAAATGTATAAGAAACAGGACGATTTATTTGCCCATCTGATTGATAAACCACTTTATAAGTATCACTCCATGGAGCGTCTGTTTTTGAAATTTTGTATTCGTATCCAAAATTTGAAAGTGCACTGATTGAATCTGAAAAAATATCCGGAACACGCAGGATAAATATCTGTAACAACACCATTAGGAGCGAGCTGTACACTTTCAATAGAATCAGACATAAGATTTCCTGCAATTGTTTCAAACTGACGGATTTCGCCATCTTCACTTATTAAGATTTGCTTCAAGGTATCTGTGATCTCAATTCCATTTGTAATTTCATTCTTTATTTGTTCGCCATAGGTGGCTACGTTTAATTGTGCTGTTATGTGTCTCTGCTCTTTTTCGTGGGTGTCTGTTTTGTATACAATCAAACTAATAAGGCATATGCCCAGTAAAAAAGTGATAAGAGGCACAAGTGTTTTCTTTTTCACTTGGTTCACCTCATTTTGTCCATGGGAATTATTATAATAAAGCATTATATCACAGAAGTTGAAAAACAGAATAAGTTTTATGAAAAAGACGAACTGTGCAAAATCTTTATACATCTATGACAGAAGAATGTATATCGATAGGGATTTGTGAAATCTATATATTTTAAGAAGGAGCCTTGGAATCATCATAAATATCCTGTATTTTTGCTTTTACAGCTTTACGACGTTTTTCTGTATCAGAAGGTACGTGGTGGAGCCATGCAAGATATCCTGAGCGAGAGACACCTAAAAATTTCAACATTCCGGAGACGGAAACCCGGCGTCCAGCCTTTTTGACAGCTTCCGTCTTCTCAGACACTTCAAGATAAATGGCTTCCGTCATTTTCCCAGAATGTTGATTGCTTTTTTTAACACATCAAGTGTATCTTGGGCATCACGTAATTCACGTCTGAGACGGGCAATTCCTTCTGCTCATCAGATGCATAATTACCAGAACCACGAACAGGAATATCACCTGATTCCCGGAAGTCTTTCAGACATTTTGTTAATGTGCTGTATCCGATGCCAAGATTTTCTGCACATCCACGTACTCCGAGATCTTTGTGATCCTGATAGTACTGGACTGCATCAAGTTTAAATTGTTTGTCATGTTGCTTTGCCATATGAGATCCTCCTTCAGCATGCCTCTATTGTATCATGCTTATGTGTATTTGGAATTTCTCATTTTGGTTTGTACTATTTATATTCTAGCACCAGAGGTTGAAGCCAGAAAGTAGAAGGAAATGGAAGAATAATTGTGAAAAGAGAGTGTGAATTATTGACTAGAGCCTCTCCTGATGGTATATTTAGATTACCCAACGGGTAATTTGAAAAGGAGGACAAACGTGTAGCTACTATACAATAACAGCAAAGTCAGAAACAATGTACCGATTTAAAGACTGCAAAAAAATTGTTTGGCGGGAATGCTGCATTAGCAACCAGCCTATTTGCCCGAATAAATGCTATGCAGCAGGCGAGTGTAATTAAGGATATAGTAATGATGCCGACGTTTCATTTTCATAAGTTGAGTGGCAATATGGATGGATTTTTTGCTATAGATGTAAAAACGAGAAGAGATCCATGGCGTATTATTATTCAGCCATTAGATGAGAATGAAGAACCTTATGATCCTTGTAATATTGATGAAATTGCTGGTGTGGTTAGAATTGTTGAAGTAAAGGAGGTAAGTAACCATTATGAGTAATTATATTGAATATAATGATAAGATTGCTTTTCATCCTGGATACTATATCAAAGAAATCATTGAAGAAAGTGGACTTTCTCAGAAAGATTTTGCAAAACGATTAGATACCACGCCAAAGAATTTAAGTATTCTGGTACGTGGGGAGCAAAGATTATCAATCGATATAGCCATGAAATTATCTCGAATGTTAGGGACTAGTGTTGACTACTGGCTGAATCTTCAGAAGAGCTATGACGCTTTGATTGCTGAGTTTGAATCATCCAAGGAATTAGAGCAGGAAAGAAGAATTTTCAAGTACTTTCAGTACACATATTTCAGAGAGAATTTTGGATTGCCTGATCTTCCGAGAAAAACAAATGAGCAGATTAAGTGCCTACGTGAATTTTTAAATGTTGCATCATTATCTGTTTTTACAAAGCAAAATATGACAGTTAGTTTCCGAAGTGCATCTGAGGATATGAAAGAGACTAATACTGCCAGAGCAAATGCAATGGTTCAGATCGCAATTAATCAGGCACTGAAGATAGAAGCACCTAAGTTTGACAAAAAGAAGTTTGAAAAAGCTGTTGATTATGCATTGACATTAACGACACAGCATGGTGATTTTTATCCACTGATTAGGAAGGCCTTTGAAGATGCGGGAGTAATATTCGTAATACTTCCAAATCTTCCGGGTTCAGGAATAAATGGTGCAACCAAGAAGATTGGGCAGAATGTAATGCTGATGGTGAATGACAGACGTTTCTATTCAGATACATTTTGGTTTACTCTGTTCCATGAGATTGGCCATATTATTAATGGTGATTATGGAATTACGTTTGAAAATGAGCACGCTGGACAGGAGGATGCAGCAGATAAATATGCGGAAGACAAATTGATCCCTCCGGGAGAATATGAGGCTTTCGTTAGAATGAATGAGTTTAGCGAAAATGCTATCCGCAGATTTGCTGAAAGAATTGACAGAGATCCGGGTATTGTCCTTGGCCGCTTGCAAAATGATCAGATTGTTCCATTTACAAATGTTGCACTGTCAAAAGCATTAAAACACAAATACAAAGTAATAACATCATAAAGAAGTATATAACTTGAGGTCGTCTACCGTTATCCACGATAGATGGCCTTATTTTTTTATCCATTTGGGGAGAAAGGAGGTGAAAGCGATTGGAGGAATTTAAGGCGCATCAATGAGGCTGACTTTGTGTGCACCATCATTTGGTACCGCACGCAGTACATGAATTATATTATCCTGGGAATCGCTGAATTCATGTTAGTAGGCGTATTGGCTGCAGGAGCATTTGTCCTGGCATTGGAGTCAGAAGTGAGAAACTGGCAGTGCTGATGAGAGGATACCTGCAATCTATGAAGGTAAATCTGAGAGAAATTATTCACTATATTGACGAGTCAACACTTGAAAAAGCGAAGAACGAAAAAGTTCAAAAGCAAGAGTCTCCTTCAAAGATGTCAAAAGACGTAGAGGAGTCTGTTGATAAGATGATCTCCAATCGTATGAGCAAAGCATATTCTGAATGGAAATCAAATCAAGATACACAGCCATTTAATGAAAATATAGAGAAGGAATACCAGAAGCTTTTGGAAACACTGTCTCCGGAACAAGAGGAAGTGCTTACGAAGTATTGTGATGAAATATTTGCCAGCGGAGCAGAGACAGAAGAGTTTTTCTATCGCCTGGGTATAAAGGATGGACTGAGATTAAAAAGTACGGTAAAATCTGTATTAGAAATGATGTCGTGAAATCGGAATTTGGAGGGAACAAAAAATATGGAATTAAGACTATTGCGCTATTTTCTGACGGTGTCAAAAGAACAGAGCTTTACAAAAGCAGCAGAACAATTGCATATTACCCAGCCAACGCTATCCAGACAAATGGCGGCATTTGAAGAGGAGCTTGGAGTAACATTATTTATTCGAAGCGGGAAGAAAATTTCGCTTACTGAAGAGGGGATTTTATTAAAAAGGCGTGCCCTGGAGATCCTTAATCTTGAGGAAAAAACACTTGAGGAACTGAAAGGAAAAGAAGATGTTGTAGAGGGAAATATAACCATTGGATGCGGTGAATTTGCAGCGGTGGAGACATTGGCGGAGATATGTAAAACATATAAAGAAAAATACCCGCTGGTTCAGATTGTATTGCATACTGCAACAGCAGATGCAGTGTATGAGATGATGAACAAAGGACTTGTAGATATTGCATTATTCATGGAACCGGTGGACACCGAAGGGCTGGATTATATCCGGATCACAGATTGCGATCACTGGTGTGTTGGAATGCGGCCGGATGATCCGCTGGCAGAAAAAGAGTTTATAAGAAAAGAAGATCTTATTGGAAAACCATTGATCCTGCCGGAAAGAGTAAATGTTCAAAGTGAACTTGCCAATTGGTTTGGAAAAGACTTTTCGAAACTGCAGATTGCTTTTACAAGTAATCTTGGAACGAATGCCGGAGTTATGGCAGCAAATGGACTGGGCTATCCGGTATCCATCGAAGGTGCTGCAAAGTATTGGCGGGAGGATATTCTTGTACAGCGAAGAATTTCTCCTGAAATCACAACAAGTACTGTGATTGCCTGGAGACGAAACATTCCATATTCTCTGGCGGTCAGTAAAATGATAGAAGAAATAAATGCTTTTCAGGCATAGAATGGAATTCAATATAAGCATTAGACATAATAAAAATATCAGGTATAAAATAGATGTATAAGAGAAATTCAAATCTTATACATCTATTTTTATACGAAAAATTCGCAAAGAAAGGGGATTTTTATTATGAGTAAAAATTTAGTCGCATTTTTCAGTGCAAGCGGGACAACAAAAAAAGTAGCAGAAATGATTGCAGAGGAAGCAAAAGCGGATTTATTTGAGATTGAGCCAAAAGTTCCATATACAAAGGCTGATCTTGACTGGATGAATAAAAAATCCCGCAGTAGTGTGGAAATGAGTGATAAGAAATACAGACCGGAGATTATGAAGAAAAAGATGGATATGAGTTCTTATGACGAGATCCTTCTGGGATTCCCAATCTGGTGGTATGTAGCTCCGACAATTGTCAATACATTTTTGGAAGCCTATGATTTCAGTGGCAAAAAGATTGTGCTCTTTGCAACATCCGGTGGAAGTGGATTCGGTAATACTGTAAAGGAATTACAGCCATCCGCACCGGATGCGGTTATCACAGAAGGCAGCCTGTTAAACCGTGGAACAAAACAGGAAATCAGTGAGTGGGTAAAATCTTTATAAATAACAGTGCTATGGAGGTATACAGAAAATGGGAAAAATAATACAGACAGCAGGAAGAAATGCACTTGGTGAATTTGCACCGGAGTTTGCACATTTTAACGATGATGTCCTTTTCGGTGAAAACTGGAATAACCAGGATATTGACGTAAAAACAAGAAGTATCATCACAGTGGTTGCTCTGATGGCTTCCGGAATTACAGATTCTTCTTTAAAATATCATCTTCAAAATGCAAAAAATCATGGTGTAACACAAAAAGAGATTGCCGCAGTAATCACACATGTCGCATTTTATGCAGGATGGCCAAAAGCATGGGCTGTTTTCAATCTTGCAAAGGAAGTGTGGGAGACAGGCGAAGGAGATTTGCCATACGAAGAGGAAGCGATGCGGGCGCATGCAAAAGAGATGGTATTTCCAATTGGTGCACCAAATGATGGTTTTGCACAGTATTTTTCTGGCAGAAGTTTTCTTGCACCGATTTCCACTTCTCAGGTTGGCATTTTCAACGTGACATTTGAACCCGGATGCAGGAATAATTGGCATATTCATCATGCAAAAAGCGGTGGCGGGCAGATCTTAGTATGTGTAGCCGGCCGAGGGTTTTATCAGGAAGAAGGCAGGGATGCGGTAGAAATGAAACCGGGTGACTGTATTAACATTCCGGTAGATGTAAAGCACTGGCATGGGGCCGCTCCGGATGAATGGTTTTCCCATCTGGCAATTGAGGTGCCGGGAGTGGATTGTTCCAATGAGTGGTGTGAGGCGGTATCGGAGAAAGAGTACGCTGGATTAAGATAAGGAGAGCACTATGGAATACGGTAAACTCGGAAATACAGATATAGAAGTGTCAAAATTATGTGTGGGCTGCATGAGTTTTGGGAAAGCTGGAACCATGCATGACTGGACGTTGGATGAAGCTGAAAGTGAGAATGTTATCAAGCATGCACTTGATTTGGGATATAACTTTTTTGATACGGCAAATGGATATTCAGCAGGAACAAGTGAGGAATATTTAGGTAAAGCATTGAAGAAAAATGTAGCGAGAAATCAGGTTGTGATTGCATCCAAGGTATATTTTAATGAAGGTCGTTTATCAAGACAGGCAATCATGAGGGAAATAGATGGAACTCTGTCACGTCTTGGAACCGACTATCTTGATTTATATATCATCCATAGATTTGACTATGATACACCAATTGAAGAAACTATGGAGGCACTGCACGATCTGGTAAAAGCAGGAAAGGTCAGGGCACTTGGTGCATCTGCCATGTATGGATATCATACAGATAGTTAAACGTGTAGCGGAGCTTGCCGAAAAGTATAACTGCAAAATGTCCCAGATAGCCATTGCATGGCAGTGGGCAAAGGGAATTCTATCGCCTATTATTGGGGCAACCAAAACGCAGTATCTGGATGATTCAGCCGGAGCATTTGACATTAAATTAACTGCCGAAGACCTTGCATATCTTGAAGAGCCATATGTTCCACATGAGATAGTTGGTGCAATTGATAAAAACCCGGCGCAAGGTGTTATTTTGCTTGATGAAAAGAAATAAAGTTTCAGTAATCATAGAGTGTATGGATTCAATTCCATCGGTAAGACGTAATCCTATAAAATGTCTGTGATTCAGTTCTTTATCTTTGTTTTCTGTTCTCATACTCCTCCTTCCACTGAGACTATTCCTCCCTCCGGGAGTCCACGTATTTCAATATCGGCTGTCCCTTCCGATATTAGAAATAGTGCTGTGAACACTTTCAGGTGGAACCAACAGACAAGTGAAACGTCTGTTATTGAGAGGGTATGGGGAGATCCCCATCAAGATAAATCCCATAGGAGAACAGGATGCCAAACGGCAATACTGTTAAACATGGGTGGATCTTGCTCTTATTTGTATCCCTCTATATAACGAAACGCTCAGAGGCTGTTTTACAGTGGGGGGAAAAGAAAAAATATCAAAAAAATGTTGAACGGAATGTATTAAATGTAATT
This sequence comes from Ruminococcus sp. AM36-2AA, assembly GCF_003461955.1. GTDB lineage: Bacteria > Bacillota > Clostridia > Lachnospirales > Lachnospiraceae > Blautia_A. The sequence goes on from NZ_QTYB01000011.1 coordinate 73,872, forward strand.
GACTACTTATACAACTATACCAAGATAAAAAAATATACAGATTTTCTATCCAATATTATTGACGTGTAAAAAACTTCATGGTATTTTTATTTTGGGAAAAATGAAAATTATTTTAAAGGCAAACCTGTTGAAAGGCAGGGGCGCAAAGCCAGAAGGGACTAAAGTCAGAAAGCTTGACCATGTCAGCCGGTTGCCACTGTTTCCATATCAACATAATATATGGAAAAGATGTTTGAACAGAAGAGATTCCGATACCTTTTATACTATATAGATGTGTGATTTAAAAAAATATAATAGGGACACTGGCAGATTTTGGCAAGTGTCCTTTTTGTATGCAAAAATGGGTAACAAAACTAGCAGGGACAGGTTTTCTGTATACAGATAAAAGCAGGATGAAGAAGGCATAAGACGGAGAGAGGACTTTAAAAAAATGAAAAATTATGAGGACAAAATATATTCCTTAGGTGAGACTGTACCGGGACAGACACAGGCCATGTCACAGGCAGTACAGAAAACACTGGAAAATAATGGCGGGGTAGGCATAATGACAGGATATTATGACCAAAACCTGTCTGTTTTATCTGTGAGCAATCTGCTGTTACATAGTACAGGATATACATTCGACTCTTTTATGAAGCAGACAAACGGCTCATTGAAAAATTTCTTTTATGGCGAGGAAGATATACTGGATCGAGATCGTTTTTTGCAGCTTCACGGAGCAGGGGAATCACAGATCCTTACAGCAGACGGTACAGTGAATAATGTACGGCTTTATAAAGAAGATGCGACAGATGAGGCGGGCAGACAGATCTGGGTTATGTCTGTACAGGTCAACTGGGATCATGTAAATCTGGCACTGCTCAATGAGGCTATCTGTTCCGGCTTCTGGTATTTTGACTGTGACGAAAACAGTGAGATTGTGAATGCAAACTGGAGTCATGAATTCCGAAAAATGCTTGGCTATCATGACACTCTGGACTTTCCGAATAAACTGGAATCCTGGTCAGATCTTCTGCATCCACAGGATAAAGAAAGAGTAATGGTGCAGCTTCAGGCGGCAATTAAGGATAAGACGAACCAGATAAAATACCAGGTAGAGTATCGTATGAGAATGAAGGATAATCAATACCAGTGGTTTCGGGCATCGGCAGAAGTAATACGCCGTCTGGATGGTTCTGCCAGCAGGATTGCCGGGATTTTTATTAACATTGATGGGGAGAAAAAAGAAATCATGCAGGCACAAAAATCTGCTGCTTTCCACCGAGCTTTTACAAAAGCAGATCTGTGCGAGTATTATGTGAATCTGGAAGCGAATACTTTTGATACCTTTAAGGTTGAGCCGTCCCTGATGACCGTCTTTGAACAGAGTCATACATGGGATGAACTGATTCGGCATTTTGTGGATTCCTATGTTGTGGAGAAAGATAAGAAGGCGGTATCCTCTTTTTACGACCGTGGTTATATTGCAGAAAGGCTGAAGGGTCTGGAAACCGAATTGGCTTTGGAGTGCCGTATCACTCTGAATGGAGAAGAACGATGGGTCCGTAATGTGATCATACGCGGCGAGATAGAGGATTCAGAATATGCCATGATCTTTCTGCGGGATATCACAGAGACAAAGGTGGAGAGTGCACGGCATCTGCAGATGGCAGCGGATAATGCTTCCATGGAGCAGCTGATCCAGAGTATTGTGCGTCTGGTTGACCGTTTTGTTGTCTGTGATCTGGAAAATGACAGGTATGAATTCTACAATCTGAATGGACAGATGATATATAAACCTCTGGGATTTTATCATGATTTTCAGATGCAGGTTCTTGAAAAATATAAGACACTGGAACCATTGGAAGCTATAGATATCCTGATAGCCCCGGATAATATTCGGAAAAAACTGAAAAGTGAAAATGATATTTATAAGTTTGAGTATTGCAGCCAGGATGAAAAGACTTATAAGATCGCTTCTTACATACCCCTGGAATGGGAGGATGGAAAACTGGTAAAAGTATTGCTGGCATCCATGGATGTGACACAGGAGAAAAAAGCAGAGATTGAATCCCGTCAGGCACTGAAAGAGGCTTACTGTTCTGCAGAAAATGCTAATCGTGCGAAAACAGAATTCCTTTCCAATATGTCCCATGATATCAGGACACCGATGAACGCTATTGTCGGTCTGACAGCGATCGCAGGAGCAAATATTGAGAGTCAGGACAGAGTCATTGAATGTCTCAGCAAAATTACAAAATCAAGCCGTCATCTGCTGGGGCTGATTAATGAAGTGCTGGATATGGCACGTATTGAAAGTGGAAAAATGACGCTGGCACAGGAGGATTTCAATCTGCCAGATCTGGTGGATAATCTTATAACACTCACAAAACCGGTGATTGATGAACATAAACATAATTTTGATATACATATTAATCACATTGAACATGAGGATGTCTGCGGTGATAGTCTGAGGATTCAGCAGGTGTTTGTGAATCTGATGAGTAATGCGATCAAGTATACACCGGATGGTGGGAATATTATTTTTTCCATAGAGGAAAAGCCAAATGGATTTTCAGAGCTTGGATGCTATGAATTTACGATTGAGGATAATGGAATCGGTATGTCACCGGAATTCCAGAAAATCATGTTTGATCCTTTCAGTCGCGCAGATGATCACCGGACAACCAGAGTTCAGGGAACTGGTCTGGGAATGGCGATCAGCAGAAATATTGTTAATCTGATGAATGGTAATATTAAAGTGGAGAGCACCTTACATAAGGGAACCAGAATTACGGTAACGATTTACCTGGAGCTTCAGGAAAAAGAAAAAGCACAGGACAAAAATCTGATGAATCTTCCTGTTCTGGTTGTGGATGATGATAAGACATGCTGTGAAAGTACAGTTGCCACACTGAAAGAAATCGGTATTACAGGTGAATGGGTTCTCTCCGGCAGAGAAGCCGTTGAGCGTTGTTATGCACACCACGAGTTGAAGTGCGATTATTTTGCTGTTATTCTGGACTGGAAGATGCCGGATATGGATGGAATAGAAACTGCCAGACAGATCCGGAAGCGTATAGGTAAAGAGATTACCATCATTGTACTGACATCTTATGAATTCAGCGAGATTGAAGAAGAAGCAAAGGCTGCAGGTGTAGATGCTTTTATTGCAAAACCGCTGTTCCGTTCCAGGCTGACGGCAACATTGCGGCAGTTTACTTCGGACAGAAAAGAAAAAGCAGCAAGAAATTATCTGCAGAAGCTGTCAGAAGCAGATTATACAGGAAAAAGAATTCTGGTGGTTGATGATAATGAGTTAAACAGAGAAATTGCTGTTGAAATTTTACAGATGACAGGGGCAGAAGTGGAAACAGCAGAAAATGGAAAAGCTGCAGTTGAAAAAGTGGAAGTTTCTCCGAAAGGCTTGTATGATCTTGTTTTTATGGATATCCAAATGCCTGTCATGAATGGCTATGAGGCAACCGCAGCGATCAGGAGCCTTCCGGGTGAACAGGGAAAACTGCCGATCGTTGCCATGACTGCCAATGCTTTTGCAGAAGATGTACAGCTGGCAAAAAACACAGGCATGAATGGACATATCGCAAAACCGCTGGATATGAATAAGCTGAATGATGTCCTGGAAAGCTGGCTGTAATTGATTCCCGATTATTGAATTAATGATTTTAGCAGGAAAGAATGAGGAAAATACGAGTATGAAAAAGGCAAAACATTATCTGATAGCTTTATTGTCAGGGGTGCTTGTGGCAACTACTGTTTTGTCTGGCTGTGGACAATCTGAAAAAGCAGTATCTGAAAATGATGATCACCTTACTGTGTATCTGTGGGAAAATCGTTTAATGAAAAATATTGTACCCTATATCTATGAGCAGTTTCCGGATCAGGATATTGAGTTTATTACCGGCAACAATGATACCGATTTATACAGCTATTTTGAAGAACATGGTGAACTGCCGGATATCATAACTGTACGTCGATTCTCAGGAACAGATGCACAGAATCTGGAGCCGTATCTTATGGATTTTGCTTCTTATGATGTGGTTTCCAGGTATTACTCCTATGCATTGCAATATTATAAAAACTCAAAAGATGAGATTCAGTGGCTTCCTATCTGCGGTATGCCGCAGACGATTATTGCCAACAAGACATTGTTTGAGCAGTTCGGGATCAAGATACCGGAAAATTATAAGGAATATGCACAGGCGTGCCAGCAGTTTTATGATAATGGTATAAAACCTTATTCCCTGGATCTTGCAGAAGACTGGTCTGCTCATGAGGTGATCCAGACAGGTGCAATCGGTGAATTCATGAGTCTGGATGGAATCGAATGGAGAAGCTCAGCTGAAAGTGCATCAGGGGATATTGCGTTTGATGATGCGTTATGGAAACGTATTTTTTCAGAAACCAATACATTTTTGAAGGACTCACATTTTACAAGTGATGATATTAGCGTCGATATTAATACTGCAGCGCAGATGTTCCTTGAGGGAAAAGCAGCAATGTTTCATGGTTATCCGGCACTTATGCAGGAATATCAGGAACAGATGGATGCAGAATTAACCCGTATACCGTTTTTTTCACAGATTTCGGATGAAGCTTTTATAAATATGACCCCTTCTCTGAATATTGCATTCAACAAAGACCTGGAAAAAGATCAGGAAAAACTGGACCTGGCATTCGATGTCCTGGATCGTATGATTTCAAAAGAAGGACAAACGCTGATTGCAGAAGGAAAGGGTGTAATTTCATTAAATGTAGATGTTCCAAACATGATGGAAGATGTACCTGGCCTTGAAGATGAAATTAATAATAATTCTGTTTATATCCGATATTCTGCTCAAAAATCATTTGATGCCAGCCTTAAGGCTGTTCACGGATTATTGTCAGGGGAAATGGATGAAACACAGGCGTATGATGCTTTTCGCAGCACAATGAACAGTAAGGATTCAAAAGAAAAAAACACAGTAAATTTTAAAAATGAATATTCTATTTCACTAAATGATAAAAACGGTCGTGATGCGGCATCTTCTATTTTAACTACGATCAGAGAAGAAAATGATGCTCAGCTGGCTTTGGTACCATATTATTATTTTACTTCTTCCATTTACAAAGGGGAGTGCACCGGCAGCCGGGTTGCTTTGATGACAGCAAAAAGTTCAGATGCACCATTATATCTGGCAAAAATCAATGGCAAAGAGGTTTATGAACTTGCGGAGAAATATCTTGCTGATTCTGATGAGAAATTTCATGTAACCAATAAATATGAATTACCAATTGCATCCGGTATGAAAATAATCGTCAGTCAGGAGGAAAACGGATTCTCATTACAGGACATAGAAGTAAATAAGAAAAAAACAGACAAAGACAAGGAGTACTCTATTCTTCTTACAGACACCACAATGTCTGTTTTGAAAAAAATAAATCCGGAATGTGAGATCAGGCAGCTTAAGGACACAACATTATCAAGTGCATGGACTGCAGCAATGGCAAACGGACAGCAACCGTCAGCACCGGAAGATTATATAGAGGTTGAAAAATAAAAGTGGGAAAAGAACAAGTGATAACAAAAAGAAAAAAGATCATAGTACCATTGTTTTTTTTAATTCTTATACTTTTAAGCTTAATTTTTGTAAAGCTCCTTTTGAACAGGATGAACAGCTATATCGCGGAAAACGGGAAAAGCAGTATGGGAGCTGTTGTTGAACAGATACAGCAGACCTATGATCTGCAGGTGAATGGATACTACAGCCAGCTGCATTTGCTTGAGGATTCTCTTATTCAAGAGGAAGTGAGATCTATTGAACTGGATAGAAACAAGAAGTTCTTTGAGGCATGGCAGAAAGAATCTGAAAGTACACTTATATTTCTCCAGGAAAATGGAAAGGCAATAACCACTGATGGAACAAAACTTCGGGTTGACATGCCAAGTAAACTTTTGTTGGATTTGAGGAACGGATATAATATTGGAAAATTGGTTTCTCTTGATTACAACCAGAAGAAAAAAGATGGTTATCTGGTTGCAATTCCATGTCAGGAATATACGATTAATGGGGAAACTTATACGGCAATTGGAACCTTGTATGATCATTCAAAATTAGATTCCATGTTAAGTGTGAAAAGCTATAACGGGAATGCGTATCTGTTTATGCTGGATAACGACGGAAATATTACTTATACAAATCAGAAAGAAGATAAATTTTTTAGGAACTATTTTTTGTTAAAGCATTTAAAAGGAGATCAGGCTATCACTGAGGAAGAGGCTGATTCTCTTCAAAAAAAGCTGGATGGCAGAGAACAGGGGGTAGAACTTCTGGGAAGTGACAAACCTTACTATCTGGGATACTGTCCGATAGAAAATAATAACACCATGCTGATCTGTATTGTAGAAAAGAGTGTTGTAGATAATGTACTGAAAGATTATCAGAAAACAATAGGATTTACAACATTACTCATGGCAGGTTTTATACTTTTGCTTTTTGCCGGATTATTCTGCAGTATTTCCAGACGCAGTCTTGCTGAGCAAAAAGCTGAATATGAAAAAAGAAATAATGAGATTCAGACGCAGGCAATGAAGGAAATGGAGGAGTCCAATAAAAAACTGAAAAAAGCAAAGGACATTACAACGGAAGCCTTGCAGACAGCTGAAAATGCAAATAAGGCGAAAACAGATTTCCTGTCCAATATGTCACATGATATTCGTACACCAATGAATGCAATTATCGGTATGACGTCATTGATTAGACATGATGCAGGCAATAAAGCGAAAGTAATAGAGTATGCAGATAAAATAGATATTTCATCACAGCATCTGTTAGGAATCATTAATGATATTCTGGATATGAGTAAGATAGAAGCAGGAAAAACAGTTTTTAAATATACAGACTTTTCCATGCCAGATCTTATTGAGGAACTCAATACGATATTTCAGCCACAGATTGCTGAAAGAAATCAGACTCTTATGGTCATAAAAGAAAACATCCGGCATGAGTGGGTAAATGGAGATCAGGTTCATCTGATGCAGATTTTCAGCAACCTGCTTTCTAATGCAGTGAAGTACACGCAGGAAGGTGGAAAAATTCAGTTTCTGGTAGAAGAATGTGAGACAAAGTCATCTGTCTATGCAAAGTACCGTTTCTTAGTCAGCGATAATGGCATGGGAATGTCGGCAGATTTCAAAGAGACGATCTTTGATCCGTTTACCCGTGCTGAAGGTTCTGTGACTAATAAGATACAGGGAACCGGTCTGGGAATGGCTATTACCAGAAACCTGGTTGAAGCAATGGGAGGCACCATAGATGTGGAGAGTGAACTGGGACAGGGAAGCTGTTTTGAGGTTCTCATAGATCTGAGAATTGCAGAGGATAGATCTGTTTCCTCAACAGTACAGGAAGAAAAGAATGAACAGAATGATAATATCTTTCAAGGAATGAGATTCCTGTGTGCGGAGGATAATGAGCTGAATGCAGAAATTCTGACGGAACTGTTAAAGATTGAGGGGGCAGAATGTACCATCTGTGAAAATGGTGAAGAGATTTTGAAGACATTTGAAAAGTCTGCACCAGGGGATTATGACATGATCCTGATGGATGTGCAGATGCCTGTTATGAATGGTTATGAGGCAACGAAGGCAATCCGCAGAAGTTCTCATGAGTTGGCAAAGAAGATTCCGATTATTGCAATGACCGCCAATGCATTCTCGGAGGATATTCAGCATTCTCTGGCAGCCGGTATGAATGCGCATGTTTCAAAACCGGTTGAGATGAGGGTACTGGAAAAGACGATCAGAAGCATAAAAACCGGTGGGGGGGGGCGAAACTCAAGGCATTAATCAATAACCACTAAAAATAATAATATTATTAATCATAGAGTGTATGGATTCAAATTCCATATGCTCTTTTTTTTACTTAATTTCAGGAAAAATGCAAAAAATTCAAAAAGATTGCTTTTGACCACTGTAAAACAGGCTCTGAGCGTTTCGTTATATGAAGGGATAATTTTTCTTTCGTATTTCAAAGAAAAGAGGATAAAGAAATGTCAGAAAAAAGATGTTATACAGTTCAAGAGTTACAGGAAATCTTAGGAGTCAGCAGACCTACTATTTATAACCTTTTGAAGAAAAAGGAATTCCGGTGGATCCAGTTGGATGGCGGCAAGTATCGCATCTCCAAGAAGAGTTTCGATAACTGGCTCGATAACTTGGAACAGTAAAAAAACAGGGTGTTGATCAGGCAGATTTTGTCTGCAATCGACATCCTAAATTTTTATCTGGATTTGAGATATGATATAAGAAAAAACACTAACACTAAAAAAGACAGGAAGTGAAGAATAAATGGCAACAGCAATTATGAAACAAAAAGAAGTTCCGGAAATGGACGATGTTGAAGAAATCATTTCGAAGATATCAGAGGACAGCCCTTACAAACGTCGTCCAACACAAAAGAGAACCTGGATGACCGTGCCGGAAATGGGAAAGCTGCTGGGAACAACCAGAAGCTCAGTATATGCAATTCTTGATAATCCAAAGTATGCGTTATATTATTTATAGACAAGAAAATATCTTGTGCTTTCGATAGGAAGTTTAATTGAATACTGTTTACCATGATCGAACGTACGAAGCATGGTGGTCATATAACAGATGTCGATGGTAATATCAAGGCATTCCCCGATTATTAGCTGGAGCAAACAAACAGCTAACTTTCAGAGCTTTACAGAGCTTGACAGAGAGTGACAATAGGTTGGAGCTCTCCTAAGCGAGGGGTCGGAGGTTCAAATCCTCTCGGGGACGTCTGACAGCGGTCCATGGTTCGCAGATTGTGCGGATCGTGGGCTGCTTTTTATTGGATTTATGTTTTCTTAGGGTTATGTGCAGATAAATCAATCGAAAACGGCCAAAAAAACAATCGCAAAAAAATACGATTGTTTTTTTGACCGTTTTTGCATATAATAATATAACAAAAAAATGGAAAGGATGGAAAGAGTATGCAGGAAACAAGAACGATAGAGTTTAAAGAAACGATTACAAATACTTTTTTAAAAACAGTGAGTGCCTTTTCAAATTACAATGGGGGAAAGATTTTCTTTGGAATTGATGACAGCGGGAAGGTAAAGGGACTGGCAAATGTAAAACAAGCATGTCTGGATATTGAAAATAAGATCAATGACAGCATTTCACCTCAGCCGGATTATACACTTGAAGCACAAAAAGATCATACAATAATACTTTCTGTTAAAAGTGGTGCATATAAGCCATATTTGTATAAGTCAAAAGCATATAAGAGAAATGATACAGCAACGATAGAAGTAGATGCACTGGAATTATCAAGACTTATTCTGGAAGGAAAAAATATACGCTTTGAGGAACTTCCATGTAAAGAGCAGAATTTGTCATTTGAAGTTTTAAATCATAAGCTGGAAGAGTGTGTTCATATCGAAAGATTTAATCAGGATACTTTAAGAACCTTGAATTTATATAATAATGATAATGGTTATAACAACGCTGCGGGGCTTCTGGCAGATAAAAATCAATTTCCGGGAATTGATATCATGAAGTTTGGTGAAAACATCAGCATTATTCAAAAGAGAGCAACTTTTGAAAATGTATCAGTTTTGGAAGAATATGATAAGACAATAGATGTATTCAGAGATTATTATCAATATGAGATAATAGAAGGCACTGACAGAAAAAAAATGGAAAAAATACCCGAGGCTGCATTCAGAGAAGCGATTGCAAATGCTTTGATCCACAGAGCGTGGGATGTGGAAGCGAGAATCAGAGTTTTGATGTTTGATGACAGAATAGAAATTGTTTCTCCCGGAGGTTTGCCATCTGGAATAACAGAAGATGAATATTTAGCTGGTAAATTGTCTGTTTTAAGAAACAGAATTCTTGCAAATGTGTTTTACAGATTAGGGTTTGTTGAGATATTTGGAACGGGAATTACAAGAATTAAACAACTTTATGAAACGGGACTGAAAAAACCAGATTTTGAAATCTCAGAGAACACTATTAAAATAGTACTTCCAGTTTTGGAAAAAGATTTAAATTTAACAGACGACGAAAGACTGATATATAAAAACTTAAGTAAAACAATGTTGAAGCCAATCAGTGAAATTGTATCACATGTCCCTTTTGGAAAATCAAAGACAACGGATATATTGAAAAGTATGATAAAAAAAGGTGCTGTAAAAGTTGAAGGAAGAGGTCGAGGAACGAAGTATATATTAAAATAGATGAAAAGCAATAGTCCCCTGCGGAGCTGCGACAGGCAGTGCGCAGGGGATTTGTTTTATTTGGTGACGGGAAGTTTTTCAAATGCATCAACCGGAAGAAGGTAGCGCATGGTGCAGTTTCCTTTGTAGGCTGGGGAGTTTGGGTATGTAGGAGAGCTGGAACTGAAAAGCGGACTGCGGCTTCAGATTCTGCCAAAGATTTATTTTGGCGGCAGTGAGGATCGGACGAAACAGATCTATCTGGAGATGCTTAAGAGCACCTACAGGTTAACGGAAAAAGCGATGAACCAGATTTCTCTTGGAATGGGGGATATGGAACTGTTTGAGGCTTATATCCGGATGTATCTTGATGAGGCACAGATGCTGGTGAAACGGGGACTTCGTTCTGCATATGAAGAAAAAACGGATAACCTCAGATGCTTTCGCGGAAAGCTCCAGGTGTCAGGCCATATCCGTCGAAATATCGCACATAAAGAGAGATTCTATGTGACGTATGAGGAATTTACAAAGAACCGGCCAGAGAACCGACTGATAAAAACTACGTTAAAGAAACTGCAGAAAGTTACCACAGATGGGAAGAATAAACAGGATGCAAGAGAACTTCTTCTGTTTTTTGACGGGATACAGGAATCCGTGGATTACCGCCAGGATTTTGCACAGATAAGGATCGACCGGAATTCCAGAGAATATGAGAAGATCATGAAGTGGACGGAAGTGATCTTACTGGGAAACAGCTTCCTCAATTTTTCAGATGGGCTCAAAGCCAGATCCATATTATTTGCCATGGACGAAGTTTTTGAGAATTATGTGGCATGCCAGATTAAAAAATATTTCAGAGAAAACTGGGAGGTATCTTCCCAGGATAAAAATTATTATCTGTTTGAAAAACCACGGGATTTTCAGCTGAGACCGGATATTGTAATGAAAAAAGGGGAAGAAAACAGAACGGTGATCCTTGATACAAAATGGAAAAGCCTTCCTGATATGAAGAACAAAGGATGGAGTGCCTTCAACGAAAAAGCCAGAAATGATATTTATCAGATGGTTACATATGCAAGCCGTTATGAGGCAGAGGAAATCTGGCTTCTCTATCCGAAAGCAAAGTATTCATACCAGTATGAAGGAATCAGGGACCGTTTTGAAACGAAGATTTACGGTCATACACTGGTGATCCATCTGTTTTTTATTGATCTGGAAAATATGGAAGAGTCTATGAAACGTTTATCTCAGGGACTTGAAAGCAAAATGGCCGGGGAGGTGAAGAAGTATGAGTGAACAGGCAGCCGGAAATTTTATTTCAGTTTCAGAGAGACTGAAACAGTTTAAACCGGCCAGTGGAAGAAGAACCGTAAAGCATTATCCTACCGGTATCAAAAAGCTGGATCAGATGCTTGGCGGCGGACTTTATGCAGGTCTTACTTTTCTTGGCGCAAGACCGGGAATGGGAAAGAGTACCTTTGCGTTGCAGATTGCTTCGGAAATTGCAGCGGCTGGGTCACCGGTACTGTTTTATTCTCTGGAAATGCCATCGGTCCGTATGGAGGCAAAAATATTAAACCGTGCCATTCATATGCGATATCCGAACAGCTCCCTGACCGCAGACTGGTTTTTAAGGGAAGAAAACAATACAGGAAAACAGAAAGACTGGAAGCTGGTAGAAAAGGTGGGAAAAGAGATCAGCGGCAGTTTTGACAAGATGTACATAAAAGAGCGTAAAAAGCTTTCTGTTTCGGGTCGGGATATCGTTCAGGATGTGGAAATGTTCATGAACGAAAAGAAAGAAAAGCCGGTAGTTTTTGTAGATTATCTGCAGATCCTTTCTTCCTGCACTGGAAACAGGAACGCTACAGAACGGCAGAAAAATGACGAGAATATCAATGAGCTCAGCGGCCTTTCCAACAAGTATGATCTGGCGGTTTTTGTGATCAGTTCCCTGAACAGAGAGTCTTACCGGGAGGAACAGCGATCTCTGAGAATGGATTCTTTTAAGGAGACGGGAGGAATCGAGTACTCTGCAAGCGTGATCCTGGGACTTCAGCCAAGAAATATCCGACAGCCCAAATTTAATTACGAACAGGAAATGTCGAAAGAGGTCCGGGAGCAGGAGATTGTTTTTTTGAAACAGAGATATGGCATATCAGGAATGAAGGCGAATGTGAGTGTGGATTTCCATGCGGCGAAGGACCTTTATACAGAAAAAGGAGCGTCCGGAAAAAAATCAGCCCCAAATGTTTCACGTGAAACAAAAACGGATAAGAAAAATACGGAGAATGCAAATGCTTTACCGAAAAAGAGCGGGAGCGCTTCAGAAGCCGCAGTACCGCAGGATGTGAAAGTCAATGCAGATTCACTGAAAAACACAGAAACACAAGCTCCGGAAGCAGAACGCCCACAAACTCAAAATACAAATCTGGAATATCCGGATGATCCGAGAGCACGTCTGGCAGAAGAATTTCGAAGTCTCCTGTAATATTCCGGGAATCGCAACAGAAGAGAGGAAAGAATAACCATGAAAATACCTGATAATATTTACATGAACATATGCAAAGTATTTCAGGAAATATACAAAAATAAATTTGAACTGAATGAGCTGAATATTGCAGAGGTAGGCAGCCGCGGAAAAAATATGACATGCAGATACCGCATTACCGTTCCGGAAGAAATGGAGAGCGTGACATTTTCCTACTATGACGCGGTTGTTTATGATGCGGTCTACACCCTGTACAGAGCAAACTGTTCCAAATTTGCGCTGACAGATTTACTCCGGGTAATGTCCGGAGACGAGAAGGTACGTTTTTACAGCACAAAAGGCAGGATACAGAAAAGAGAGCAGAGGCTTCGGGATTCCCTGGAAAAACTTCGGAATACTACCATCGCCATTGACTACAGTGAAGAGGTACAGATGCGGGAGCTGAAAGATGACAAAGGGAAGCCACTGGAAGGTTTTGTGGCAGATTATCTGCTTCCTGTAGCAGTGGAAAAAAACGGGAAAGCATACTGGTTTCTGGAAGGTAGAGAGCTCCCGGTCTATAAATATGCGGAAGATATCGGACAGATGATCAGCGTGCCCCGGGAACTGCTTGATCCGGCAGCTCTCCTTAAAACAATGTTTCCGGATCAGGAATTTCAGGACAGTGAAGAAGGGAAAAAACTTCTGGAGAATGTAAAGTTTTCAAGTACAGATGAGATGATACTCCTGAAAAGGATCCTGATCCAGCGTCTTGAGATCATGAGAAATTCCAGAAACAATGCAGACGGCCGGCGAATTCGCTACTATGCCATGAAAGCAGATGAGGGAATCCTGCCCATGGCAGATATCCGCAGAGAAAATTTTGAGCAGGATATCCGGTTTGTCAGCGACAGGGGAAAAGTACGGTTCGAGAGCCGGGGCTGGAAGAATAAAGTACATGCGGTAAACAAAAAACTGTGTGCGATCCTGGATATCTACAAAAAATGCGGTTATGTGACAGAATATGAGCTTTTACGAAATGAACCGAGATCTCTGGTGAGAGGGTTGGAGATCCTGGGAGAGATCAAAAAGGTTGAAATCAGAAAAAACCGGGAAACGGAAACATCTGCGGAAAAAACTGCAGAACAGAAATGATTTGTGATATAATCTCCACAGCAAACAAAAGAAAGGAGAAGGGAAAGGGCGGAGTGTGTAAGGGAAAACACTCCGGAGAGTAACTGACAACAGTATAAGATAAACGAAGGAGAAAAAATGAGCGAAAAAACAAAACCCCAGGTAACTGCGGCAGATGACGATTATTCCATGGAAGCAGTGCCGGAAAGTGCGAGAAAAGGGTTCCGCAGCATGTTTTTTGTAATGCTGGGATTTACTTTCTTTTCCGCAAGTATGAGTGTCGGCGCGAAACTTGGAAACGGACTGGATCTGAACGGGTTTGCGGCAGCCTGCGTCATTGGTGGCGTGATCCTGTCCGCATACTGCGGAATTCTCGCGTATATCGGCTCTGATACAGGAATGAGCATGGATCTTCTGTGCAGAAGAGCTTTTGGAAAAAAAGGTTCTTATCTTTCCTCACTGGTACTTGGCCTCACACAGATCGGATGGTTTGGTGTCGGTGTTGCCATGTTTTCCATTCCAACTGCAGAATTACTGGGAATCAATAAATGGGTTCTGACGATCGTGGCAGGTCTTCTGATGACCATTACTGCAGCAACAGGAATGAAAGCACTGGAGATTGTAAGTACGATTTCCGTACCGCTGATTGTGATCCTGGGGGTATATTCCATGGTAACAGCGGCAGCAGACGGCGGTGGCCTGGCGGCAGTATTTAATCAGTCTGCAGGATCAATTACTTTATTTACCGGTGTGGGATATGTAATCGGGTCTTTTATTTCCGGTGGTACGGCAACCCCGAATTTTATCCGTTTTGCGAAGAATAATAAAGTTGCCGTATGGACAACCGTGATCGCATTTTTCCTTGGAAATACCCTGATGTTCTGTTTCGGAGCTATCGGCGGCGCGTTTACAGGAAAAGATGATATCTTTTATGTTATGATTGCACAGGGCCTTGCGATTCCGGCAATTATCGTGCTGGGAGCCAATATCTGGACAACCAACAACAATGCACTGTACACCGGCGGTCTTGCAATCTCGAACATCACCAATGCAAGAATGAAGATCGCTACCTGTATTTCCGGTGTGATCGGTACAGCACTTGCGATCTGGTTATACTATAACTTCACAGGATGGCTGAATATCCTCAACTGTGCCCTGCCACCTATCGGCATCACAGTAATTCTGGACTTCTTCCTCCGACGTGACAAATATAAAGAAAAAAATGTACCGCTGCAGACAGCCAACTGGTTTAATCTGGCAGGTGTTGTGGCAGGTGCGGTGGCAGCCAACCTGATCCATGCAGGAATTGCGGCAGTAAATGCCATGGTAGTGGCAGCAGTGTTCTATCTGATCGGATTTGCGGCAACAAAACAGAAATAATCCTCAAAAACAGGCGAATGTATCTTTTTGAAAACATCTATTGAAATGTAAACATGCACTATAGTAACAACGTAGATACTATAGTGCATGTTTTTTTGCTGCTCTGCATTTAACGCAGAGCAGCAGTCAGGAGCAGAAATGCAGAAAATAAAATACGATAAAGTACGACAATTGGATAAAATCGTATTCCTTGCGCTGGGGCTTATTCTGGTAGCTTTGGTTATTCAGATGGCGATTCTGAACTGGATCAATAACAGGAATATATCGAAAATGTCAGAGGTATTGCTGGATCGTGTAGTCAACGTGATTGAGAAGAATGAACAAGACGAGAAGGATATGATAGCTTCTCTGAAAGAGGACTATATTGTGCGTGCCAAGGCAGTGGCCTATATTATCAATGCGAATCCGGAAGCAGAGAAAGATGTGGACGAACTGAAAAAGATCGCCAAACTTATGGCAGTAGATGAGATTCATCTGCTTGATGCCACTGGAAAGATCTACAGTGGAACCATACCGGAATATTACGGATACAGTTTTGATTCCGGAGAGCAGATGGAATATTTCAAACCAATGCTGGAAGATAAAACTCTTACCATGTGTCAGGATGTCACGCCGAATACCTCCGAGGGAAAAAAGATCATGTATGCCATTACCTGGGATGAAACCGGTACCCGTATGATCCAGGTTGGGATTGAACCGGTGCGGCTTCTGAATGAGGTGAAGCAGAATGAAATGTCTTCTGTTGTAACAAATATGCCGGTATACGAGGGAATCCGTATTTTTGTGGCAGATAAAGAATCCGGAAAGATTTATGGAGCGACAGATTCTTCTGATATCGGGAAAAAACTGGATGATATCGGCATAACAAAAAAGGGTGATGAGGAAGGTAAAATATTCACTGGTATCAATGAGATCGATGGTGAAAATTATCGCTGTTCTTTTTATATCACAGGAGATTATGCGGTGGGAGTTGCCTGCTCCAATTCTTCCAATGCGGAAAGTAATGCCATTGCGCTGCTGATCGTCGGGATTTATCTTACGCTGGCAGCAGTGGGAATTATTTATATGTATGTAAAGGTTAACAAGGCAAAAATCGATGAACTGACCGGCTGTTTGAATCGAAGAGCCTACAAGGATGACCTGAGCGGAATCTCTCTTGCATCGGAGTTTGTTTATGCAGCTCTGGATGTAAACGGGTTAAAAGGTGTGAATGATACATTGGGGCATAACGCAGGTGATGAGCTGATCCACGGTGCGGCGGAATGCATGAAGCAGTGTTTTGGAAGCTATGGAAAGGTTTATCGGATTGGCGGAGATGAATTTGTCAGTATCATTTTTGTAGATGAAAGTGAACTCAAAAAAATAAGAGAAGACTTTGACGAAGTGATAAGCCACTGGTCAGGGGCAATGGTCAATAAAATATCCATATCCTGCGGATATGTTTACAGCAGGGAAAAGAACTGGGAATCTTTCGAAGAAATTGCCAGTGAAGCAGACATTCGAATGTATGAAGCAAAAGAAAAATATTATAGCGTAGAAGGCAGAGACAGAAGAAAATAAAAATACCGGCAGGTGAATGAGTACATAAAAAACTCATTTATCTGCCGGTATTTTGTTATTAAGGCTGTTTTTCGTCGATCATGGAGAGATATTCATAAATCGGATGAAAATCGCGGTCGCTGCACTGGCGGTAATATTGCAGGAAGATCCTTTCCATGATATTGGGAATCTGTGTTTCAATCGGCTCGAACAATATGATCAGATATTGCATGGAACTGTAGCGGGTACAGATATCCACGCGGCGGATTTTTTCACAGATGGCCTGCTCCATGCATTTCAGAGCGTGCTCAATGGCTTCGATGTTAGGCAAGGTATCAATGACTGTCTCCATGGTAACCATGACGAGGTAACAGCGGCAGTTACTGCGGTTGACAAGCTGGCTCATGTATTCATAATGGCGGGCAAAATCACGGTAATTCAGATCAAGTGCACCACGGTAGCTGCCACTTTCACGGAGAGAGTTCGCGATCAGCTTCAGATCTTTTCCAACGCTTGAGCTGGAAAGATCTCTGCGGTCCATCTGCTGATAGAAGAAAAACTGATTTTTACCATTTTGTTTTACGTAGTACAGTGTCTTATCTGCCTTTAGGTAGCAGCTTTCGAAGGAGTCCTCACAGGTGCACATGCAAAGGCCGGCAGAAAGTGTTGCGCACTGGATTTCCACATCGTTTTTGATAATGGAATGAAATTCCTGAAAAAGTTTGTGCATCTGTTCTGCAACTGCTTCATGAGAAACATCCGGCATGAAAATGAGAAATTCATCTCCGCCAAGACGGCTGGCAATGCCATGTCCTGTGTACTTGGCGAGCATATTGCCCAGAAGTTTCAGTGCCCGGTCTCCGGCGGTGTGGCCATAAATGTCATTGATCCGTTTGAGATTATCCATATCAAGGAAGATCAGGCAACCATTATGTTCCTGCATAAGTTCCGCGGCGAGACGTTCACCGAGGCTCCGCATGGGAAGCCCTGTGAGAAAATCGTAATTCTTGGTATCGGCCTGTGCCTTGATAGTAGTTACTACATCAGAGATGAACTTGCTGACGGTAAGCTGCATATCAGGAAAATTGTAGGAATCCGTATCTTCTGAATCGGAATCCCATTTTGGCAGCCGGTTTTCATCCATCAGTTTCAGGAATATATCGGTGATTTCAGGATCAAACTGAAGACCGCGGTTTTTGCGGATCTCTTCGTAAATGACATCACGGGAAAGTGCACTGCGGTAAATACGCCGGGAACTCATAGCGTCATAGCTGTCAGCCATGGCAACGATCCGTGCGTGAACAGGAATCTCTTTTCCGGCAAGTCCATCAGGATATCCATTGCCATCGTAACGTTCGTGATGGCCGCGGGTAACTTCGAGAACATGGGGAAGAAGAGTAACGTCTTTCAGGATCTCAGCACCAATAACAGGGTGCTTCTTAATAAGGCTGTATTCGTCATCTGTAAGCCGGGATGGTTTATTCAGGATTGAATCCGGAATACCGATCTTGCCGATATCATGTAAAAGTGCAGAATGTTTCAGTACCTGTATCTCTTCCGGTGACCAACCCAGTTCAGAGGCGATCAGTGCGGCGTATTCAGCAACCCGGTAAGAATGTCCACGGGTGTACTCATCTTTGGCTTCAATGGTTGTGGAGAGTGTCTGCATCATCTGAAGAGACATTTTTTCGGTTTGTTTTCGCCTTTTTTCAAGTTCGATCTGATGTCGCTGGATTTCTGTATCCTGGACATTTTTTAAGGTTCTTATAATGTTGACAAAAAGCAGGATCAGCATTCCGATTCCCATAAAAATTCCGGACAGGGATGTTACAAAATATACGGAGATCCCTTCAACGCAGGTACATATGATGGAGGTAAGCAGACCTAGCAGAAGAATACGGTCTGCCTTATTCTGCCCGGCCCGTATATATTGAAAAAGATGTATAAATATAAGGATAAGTGTAAATGCAAGGAGCAGCTGCCCAACGGGAAGCGTTTCCATATAATCTGCTTTTTTCGTTACAGCCAGAACAGAACAGGCTGCAAAATTGGCAAGTGCGATCCAGCCGAGACATGCGTAAGAACGGTGGTGCTGCTCTTTCTGTATGCTGTCCGCATAAAGGATGATCGGAAGCGGGCTTAACAGGATCATAACGAAACACAGAGATCCCAGGGCGGAAGCGTTGGGAACCAGGAGCTGACGCATTTTTGATTCTCCAAGCATCCATATGGCACCCATGACCATACACCATCCCAGATATTCCATATCAAATCTTTTTTTGTATACCATTCCAAGGGCAAAGCTGAACAGAATGGAAATAATCCCGGAAAACAGAATAAAAAAGGCAATACCGGTGGACAATCCATATTCAGCGAAAATGGAAAGCCAGATATCGGATTTATTTCCACAGTAAATGGTATTTACAACCCCGGAATAATTGGAAGTATATGTAGTCAGCTCAATGCGGAGCTGTTTTCCGGCATCGCTGGAAGAAACCGGACAGAATATATAACGGCTGGCAGAATTTTTGCCGGCCAGCCGGGTTTCACGTGTACTGTAACTGGTGCGGAGTTCATTATTAATATAGACGTTTACATCCTGCAGGGAAGAACGGATGGCGATGTCCGTTTCCTGGAGAGTGTCCGGAAGCTGTGAGATGAGGACCATTGTTTCACCGGCAGGAACTTTGTATTTTCCGGGAACAGTAATTTTCTCGGAAGTTCCGTCAGATTTCTGCCAGATAAAGGTACCGGAATAAATAACGGGACCGGAAGACATTTCCTGAGAACGCTCATCTGCACCAAAAAACTGCATGAAAAGGAACCAGCCCAAAATGGCGATCATCAGGATATAAAAAAGGTATCGTTTTCCTCTGTCGAGGGTAAAGGCTTTTTCTTTCATAGGATATCCTCCTTGCGTCTGGGAGTTCAAAGTATGAGGGATAGTCACCTAATTATAGCTTTATTATAACAGAAGAAGTATTATAGCGGTTGTAATATTTGAGGTTTCGTAGTGAACTACTCGGCAACTGAGTTACCTGAGCATCTGAGCAAGGCGCGTCAGCGCCTTGTTCTCAGGGTGCGTCCATAACACCACTACTGCTTGCTTTTCAGCTATACAGCTACTTTTATTATTTCTGGATTTTTCAGTCCCTTTACGGACAGTTCCTTTTGTTCTCCGGTTACGGAAAGATATTTCCTCAGGATATTAAACGCCCCTACTGCATCCGCATTGTAAGTTTCCGTATTGTCTCTGTACAGCCCTCTTTTTTTTCGATTTGATGGGGCTGCATATTTTTTTGTAACTTCCGGTGACAACGGACTGCACTGACTGGTATACGCTTCTTTCTGTTTTACAAAACATATCCCATACATCTTTAATTTATATTCCAGCATAATATAAATCCTGTTATATGGAAGTCCATGGAATTTCTGGTTTGTCATATGGCCCATGTCCTTATTTTTCCTGATATTTCCGATATCTCCCACAATCACGCAGGTGATCCCCTGTTTTTTACAGTACTCAGTAAGATACATTGTGATCTTGTGAAGATAATCGGTTACCGCATCCTGTTTTTTCTTATAAAGACGCTGGATATGTTTGGAAGACCGTGGATACTTTATCCCTTTTGCTGACTGCTGTCCATACCATACAGACTGTATCCGGGCAACCTCCTTATGAAAATATCTCTCCAGCGCAAGATATTTTCTCCCCAGGATAAAAGTCTTTCCGTTTCCGGAATCATAACAGGTCATAAGATTATGAAGTCCCAGGTCTATCGCCAGGTAATGGCCTTTATCCGGAAGTATTTCCGGGTCTGGGATCTCATAAACAACAATGATCCTGCTGGTCCCTTTCTCCGGTGGATAGATACGGATCTGCTTGATCTGGTCCATGCTCCTGAAGATCTTATTTTCAAGATAGAGAAATTTTTCATGGATACCAAATGTTTTTTCCATATATATCTTCAACGCTTTGGGAAGTGACAGGCGTACGCTTCCGGAACCTTGTTCATGAACGATCCCCATCTGCATATAGGCGACAGGAATATTTTCTTTTTTAAAACGTGGCGGCTTTGGTGCCTGTATGCCCCCGGATTTTTTCAAGGCATAGAAAGACTTCCACGCCTTATCCAGCTGCTTGCAGACTTCCTGTGCGGTCTGGGCTGGAAGCTGTTTATACCACAGTTCGTTCTTATGTACTTTTTTCTGATAATACCAGTCCGGATATTGTTCCAATCCCAGTTCTTTATAATGATATCTTTCGTAATTACAGACATTCCAGAGCTTGGATGCCGCATAACACATGTGCCCTATAAAATTTGCCTGATCCTCTGTAAATTTTATGCTTGATCTACGTGAAAGCAGCATTTTCCCACTCCGTTCTTAATATGACTTACTCTGATGTTCTATATACCTGCGTATATTTTCCTCCGAAACAGATCCGATCGTTTCCACATAATAGGAATGGTTCCACAGCTCTCCTTTCCACAGCTGGTTTCTTATCTCAGGAAAACGTTCGAACAGTTTTCTCCCTGTGATCCCTTTCAGATATTTAACAATCGCAGTGATCGATAATTTAGGTGGCGCTGACACAAAACAATGGACATGATCTCCCTCACCACATTCAAACAGATGGACTGTAAAGCCCTTGTCAGCAGCGATCTGCTGTACCAGCTCTTTTAAATATGCCTCGATCTCCGCATTTAATATCTTTCGTCTATATTTAACAGACCACACCATATGGTAATTGATATTACATACACAAGTACGGTAATGTATTAGATTTTCTTTCATACATATAGTATATCACATAGTCACAAAAGCATCAATAAAAACCGAACATATTTTCTTTTTTGTTCAGGCTGACTACAGCCATTTATCCTGTGCAGACATGCACGATATGGCGCTTTCATCTCGGCAATTGAATTACCGAGGATTCCCGCTTATCGTCCTAAAATAGTAAATAAGGTATAAATTGCCGTATAAACGGCAGAAAATGCACTATGACATAATTAAATGCACATAAGCACCCCCTGTTTTAACCGAATCAAGTAAGTCCCCTGCTTCAATTGCGAAAAGCAATAAGCAGTGAGTGGGGATTTGCACAAAACTGCAGGACAGGGGATGTGACTGTGTTTATGAGCATGTAGCATAGCGGAATGGAATGTCCGCTTTATGAGGGATTATGGAGTGAATTATAGCTATGATATATGCGGTTTTACTATGCAATAAAGAATGGAACATCGTGAAAATAAAGCAAAACGTATCGGGGCTGTCTTTGAAACCGGGTGACTGTCTGGCGGATGTGGTGCAGGATGCAGATGAGCTTACAGAAAACGATGAGAAGCAGTATTCGCTGTTTCTGACATTCAGAGAAAACGGGATGACATTATCAACTCTTGTACGGAGCTTTCAGGAGGGGAATCTGGTCATCCTTTCTCATGTCCGGAGTGATGCGGATTTTGTAGAATTTAATAATGAATACCTGGATTTTGTGGAATGGGTGGAGAATCATAGAGAAATCTTGAAATGGCACTGGAAGAAAATAAAAAGATAAACCGGAAAATATCCGAAGCCAGACAGGCTGCAGAACAGGCGAGCCGGTCAAAAACGCAGTTTCTGGCAAATATGAGTCATGATATCCGGACTCCGATGAATGCAATTGTTGGATTAACGAAACTTATGCAGTATAGTCTGAATGATCCGGAAACTCTGGACAGTTACATTCAGAAGTTACAGTCTTCCAGCGAGTATCTGCTTGGACTGATCAATGATATTCTGGATCTGAGCAAGATTGAGAGTGGTTTCATAGAATTAAAAAAAGAGTCTATGAATCTCAGAAAAGTGGCGGAACAGATTGCCGCGATCATTCGCCCGAATGTACTGTCCGGTGGAAAGAAGTTCAGGATTTCTGAGGAGTCTTTCTGCCATGAGCATGTGCTGGGAGATTCGATCCGTATTCGTCAGGTATTGATGAATTTATTATCAAATGCTGTGAAATATACACCGGAAGGCGGAGAGATCAGCCTGCGTGTGGAAGAATTATCCAGTGATAAAAAATATGCGAAATACAGATTTACAGTGGAAGATACCGGAATAGGAATGACAGAAGAGTTTTTGCAGCATATTTTTGAGCCTTTTGCACGAGCTGAAATGCTGGAAAGGGAGATTCAGGGGACCGGTCTTGGAATGGCGATCACGAAGAGTATTGTAGATTCCATGAGGGGAACCATAGAGGTCTATAGCACCATAGGAAAAGGCAGCCGGGAACGAAGCAGAAGACAGTATGGAAGAAACAAAAGGTTCGATCCTCAATGGCATGCATTTTCTCTGTGCGGAAGATAATGATCTGAATGCGGAAATCCTGAGGTCCATGTTGGATCTGAAGGGAGCGTCCTGTGTGATCTGCTCCAATGGCAAACAGGTTGTGGAGGCTTTTGAGGAGTCAGAACCAGATCAGTATGATGCAGTTCTGATGGATGTGCAGATGCCGGTAATGAATGGTTATGAAGCGTCCAGAAGGATCCGCACCAGCAGGAGACCTTTTGGAAAAACGATTCCGATCATTGCGCTGACTGCCAATGCTTTTGCGGAAGATATTGTCCGATCATCGGAAGCGGGAATGGATGCTCATATTACAAAGCCAATTGATGAGAATAAATTAAAAGAGTGTATGCTGCGGCTGCTTGCAAGTCGATGAGATACCTGGAAAAATATAATGTTTCACGTGAAACATACGAAGAAGTCCGGAGAAATCCGGGCTTTTTTTTGAGAAAAGTGTGAAGTGAACAGGAACGATTGTGGCTATGAGTGAGCTGCAAAACGGAATAAGAATGTCCGGTTTATATATAGATGTGGTATAATGCAGGTAGTGACTGCGGAGTAAAAATCATATATCTTTGCAGAATGGGAGGTAACATGAATATACAGATTTTTGGAACAAAAAAGAACTTTGACAGTAAGAAAGCAGAGCGTTATTTCAAGGAGCGCGGAATCAAATATCAGTTTGTCGATATGAAAGAAAAAGGCCTGAGCAAAGGAGAATTTACCTCGGTGTGTCAGGCAGTGGGCGGATATGAGAAGCTGATCGATGAGAAATGTAAAGACAGGGATCTTCTGGCTCTGATCAAATATATTGCGGAGGAAGACCGTGCAGAGAAAATCCTGGAAAATCAGAAAGTTCTGAAGCTTCCGATTGTCAGAAACGGCAAACAGGCAACAGTCGGCTATGAACCGGATATCTGGAAAAACTGGAAATAAAAGATTACCGGACATTTTGCAGAAAGCAAAAATAAATAAAATCGAAAGAGAGGAATACCCATGAGTAAAATTGTAAATATCACATCAAAAGAAGATAAGGATCAGAAACTGCAGGATATTGCGAATTCACTGCAGGAACTGAAAGATGTTATGGCTGAGGTGATCGAGGCATATGAAGAAGACAATGCAGACAGTCGAAAAATGGATACGCTGACAGAAGCACTGGATGCGCTGGAGGATGCCTATGAGGCAGTCAGTGATGTGCTGCTGGAGGAATTATAAAATATAAACGTAAGGATGCAGATCACAGATGAATTCTATTGTATTCATGAGCATGTAGTGAGCATAGTGAAATATTTGTTTTGCGGCAGATTTCGGAAGGAGGAAGCGAAATGGAAACTATGATCCAGACAGTAATGGGGGATATCACAAAGGTTACAGATGTGGAAGCTATTGTTAATGCGGCAAATAACAGTCTGCTTGGCGGAGGCGGTGTAGATGGCGCGATTCACCGGGCAGCAGGTCCTGGATTACTGGAAGAGTGCCGTACTTTACATGGGTGTGAAACAGGCGAAGCGAAGATCACAGGGGCTTATGATTTGCCATGCAAGTATGTGATCCATACAGTAGGGCCAATCTGGTGGGGCGGTCTTCGGGGAGAAGCAGAGGCGTTAAAAAATGCGTATTATAATTCACTCCAGGTAGCAGTGGAGCACGGAATCAGAAGCATTGCTTTTCCATCCATTTCCACAGGGGTTTATCATTATCCGCTGGAAAAAGCAGCGTGTATTGCTGTGCAGACAGTAAAGGAATTCTGTGAAACACATTCCGGAAAGATTGAGGTTGTCCGGTTTGTATTGTTTGGGTGGCGTACATTAAAAGTATACGAAAAAGCAGTAGAGGAAATCTGGAGGGAAGTATAAAGCATGCAGTATAAAGTGCTGAAAATCGAAGAAGACATCGATTTTGGCTGCGAAGAACGCCAGCCAGGGGAAAAACTTATGTCCGTTGTTCTGCTGGAGAGAGAAGATGGATGTGAAATGAGTCTGAGACATGATGACGGGCTCTTATATGAAAGAGATATCAATGAGGGAGATATGGTTACACTGGATGAGAACCGTGAATTGTGGAAGGCGTAGAGCTATGTAGTGAAGAGGATATTTTTATCCGCTGGATTAAAATTTCACGGCTTTTACCGAAGTGATCAGGGTGAAAACATTTGCAAAAAAATGTTTTCAGATATTCTTGACAGCTTCAGTAGGAAAAAGTAAAGTATAACGTGGAAATTGCTGAAAGGAAATATCTGAGATATGAAGAAAAAAGCATTTAAGGCAGCCTTTCCGTATACTTTGCCTATCTGCGTGGGGTTCCTTTTTCTGGGAATGTCTTATGGTTTTATGATGCGAAGCAAGGGATTTTCCTTTGTATATCCATTATGTATGAGCTTTTTTATCTATGCGGGGTCCATGGAATTTGTTACGGCAAATCTGCTTTTGTCAGCATTTAATCCGGTGTATGCGTTCTTTCTGACACTGATGGTAAATGCAAGACATCTGTTTTACGGAATTTCCATGCTGGAGAAATATAAGAATACAGGATGGAAGAAGTTTTATCTTATTTTTGGAATGTGTGACGAGTCATTTACAGTCAACTGTACCGTAGATCCTCCGGAAGATGTGGACAGAGGATGGTTTATGTTCTTTGTAAATGCGCTGAATCAGTTTTACTGGGTGACAGGAGCTACAGCAGGAGCACTTCTGGGATATGTGATCCATTTCAATACAAAAGGTATTGATTTTGTTATGACAGCATTGTTTGTGGTAATGTTTATCAATCAGTGGGAAGAGGCAGAGGATCACAAACCGGCGCTGATCGGAGTTGGATGCTCAGTGATCTGCCTGGTGATTTTTGGAAGCGGGAATTTTATTCTTCCGGCTATGGCATCGATTATCTTATGTTTCCTGGGAATGAAACGATATCATGCGAGACAGCAAAAAGAGAGGATACAGGGATCAGAAGAATCTCCATCATAGAGAAGAATTCGAATGTAAAGATCCGGGCGTAGCCAGGGCAGGAGGAAGAAAAAAATGACGATGACAATAACACAGCAGATTATTACCGTTGCAGTAGTGGTGCTGGGAACGATGACAACACGTTTTCTGCCCTTCCTTATTTTCCCGGAGGGAAAAGAACCACCGGCTGTGATCACATATCTGGGGACAGTGCTGCCGTATGCAGTGATCGGACTGCTGGTGGTGTACTGCCTGAAAGATGTTCCGGGAAGCGGCCATTATGGGATACCGGAACTGATTGCCATTTTGTTTATCGTGGCACTGCATAAATGGAAAAAAAGCACTCTGCTCAGTATAGGCGGCGGTACGGTGCTTTATATGGTACTGGTGCAGACGATATTCGGGTGATCGGAATACGCAGAAAATTATAATGATGATAAGACATGAGGTAATGTATGGAGAATATGTTATCGCATGTCTTTTTTTGTTTTGTGGGTGGGGACTTGCTTGTATCAGGAGGAGTGCAAGCAAGTCCTGATAAACTGCGGAGCAGTTATTTGGTGTAGAGCTGCGTAGCGAAGCGGATTGCGAATATCCGCTTGACATGCGACGATTGGGAAAAAAAGAAGCGTGTACGTAATATACGGACAAATGTGTTTTTTACTTACTGAAATATATCGGGAATTTTACGGCTTTTTGGTACTTTTAGGGGTCATTTCAGCAGATTTACGGTGCGTTTTTCGGATGCTGTTTCAGGCAGTGTTCAGGGTGCATGTTACGGAAATAACAAAAATGAGTATCTTTTGCATTAATATTGAATAAGAAGATGGAAAGATGGAACATGGATTTATACCATAAATACGCTAATTACAAGAGCTTACACATCATATCTGAAATGCCATAAAATGTGAATAAATTAACACATAATTTTAAAAATATACTCAAAATATAACCACGCTATATTGACAAAAGTAAAAAGAAATGATAATCTGTGACCAGAACAAAACGAGAACGACAGAAATTTATGCAATGAAAAAATAAAAAGATAAACACGAAAGGGGTATCTTGAAAATGGCTGAGATCAAGAAAATGGGTTACTGTGTAAACGGTGAGTGGAAAGAGTCAAAAGCAGAGAAATACATGGATGTTACAGATTCCAGTACAGGTGAGGTGATCGCGCAGGTTCCTTGTTGTACACCGGATGAGGTAGAAGAGGCGATCGCTTCCGCGCAGGCTGCATTCCCGGAATGGTCCTCACTTTCTCTTGCAAAGAGACAGCAGTATATGTTCAGATGGAGAGACGTTCTTTATGCTCATAAAGAAGAACTTTCCGTACTTTGCGCAAAAGAGCTTGGAAAGAACATCAAAGAGGCAAGAGGAGATGTTCAAAAAGCGATCGAGCCTACAGAAGAGGCATGTGCACTTCCGACAATGATCCAGGGCGATGCTGCAATGCAGGTAACTACAGGATATGACACAGCTACATATCGTAAACCACTTGGAGTAACTGCTGGTATTGTTCCGATGAACTTCCCTGCAATGATCCCATGGGGCTGGATGGTTCCGCTTTCCATCGCATGTGGAAATACAGTAGTACTGAAAGCAAGCTCTCAGACACCGCTGACAGCTATGAGAATCATGGAGCTGTTCTATACAGAGGGTGGATTCCCGAAAGGTGTTGTAAACCTTGTAACATGCAGCCGTGTAGAGGCTGATATCCTTCTTACAGATGAGAGAGTAAAGGCTGTTACATTTGTAGGTACAACAGGTGTTGGTAAACAGGTATATTCCAAAGCAGCAGCTCATGGCAAACGTGTTCAGGCACAGTGTGAGGCAAAGAACCATGCACTTGTACTTGAGGACTGCAACCTTGAGGCTACTGTTAATGCGATCATCAACTCCACATATGGATGCGCCGGTATGAGATGTATGGCTCTTCCGGTTGTATGCGTGCAGGAGAGTATTGCAGATGAGTTTGTTTCCCTCCTTAAGAAAAAAGCAGAAGCCATGAAACTTGGATGTGCATATGATGAAGCTACAGATCTCGGTCCTGTAGTAAATGCAGGCCATAAGGAGAAGATCTGCAACTGGATCCAGAAAGGTATCGATGAGGGCGCAGAGCTTGTACTTGACGGACGTAATGTAGTAGTTCCGGGATATGAGAACGGATTCTTCGTAGGACCGACAATCCTTGATCATGTAACACCTGAGATGACAGTAGGAAACCGCGAGATCTTCGGACCGGTAACCTGCATCAAACGAGTAAAAGATTATGAGGAAGGTATTGCGATCATGAATGCCAACCCATTTGCAAACGGTTCCTGTATCTTTACACAGAGCGGATATTACAGCCGTAAATTCGCTATGGAGACAGACGGCGGTATGGTAGGAATCAATGTAGGTATCCCGGTTCCGACCGCATACTTCCCATTCTCCGGAAATAAAGATTCCTTCTTCGGTGATCTGCATGTTCTCGGAAAAGACGGATATCGTTTCTTCACAAGAGCAAAAACAGTTACAACACACTGGTTCGATGAAGCTGCCGGAAAGAGAAAAGTCGGCACATGGGAAGGAAGTACTGAGGCATAAGAAAGCTTCGAAAATAAATCCATGACACTGTAAGGCAGACCATGTAAAGTCTGCCTCTCAGATAAAATCCTCTAATGAGATGAGCATATTCAAAAACGGTGCATCTGCTGAACTCCTGGCAGGTGCACTGTTTTTGCCTGGCTGAATATCTGAATGGTTTTGCGGCGGATCATAAAAAAGTGTATCGGTGACAGAAATAAAGGATGTCACCGATACACTTTTTTGGTGCGTATGTTTTGTGCGTATGCTACCGGACTGGCGTATCTTACGGTATGCAGCTCATGATGAAAAGATCAGTCGATCGTCATAACACGGATGCCGTGTTCCTGGCAGAAATTATCGTATTCTTCCGGAAGTGCCTGGTCGGTTACGATGGCGTCCAGTTTTTCCATTGGAGAATAGGTCATAAGTGAGATCCGGCCGAACTTGGAATGGTCAGCAAGAAGGATCATGCTGTTGGCGTTCTCTGCAATGGCTTTCTTTGTGATGTATTCTTCGGCACTGGCGTTGGTGAGTCCGCTCTTCATCGTTACGCCTGTGCAGGCCATAAAAGCCATGGAAATGTTGTAAGTCTGCAGATAATCGTTGATATCAGGGCCTGTGAAAGACAGGGTCTTGCGGTTCAGTCTTCCGGGAACGGAAATGATATCCAGGTTCGGATAGGATGCTGCCTTGTTGAAGATAAGCAGGCTGTTGGTAAGGATCGTGCAGTGCTTATCCGCAATAAAATCAACCAGATTCAGACAGGTTGTACCGGTATCGATATAGATGGTGTCGTCTTCTGCCACAAGTTCTGCGGCACGGCGGCAGATTTCTTTCTTTTCTTCAGGAAAACGTCCGCCACGCTCTTCGTAAGACAGAAGGGGGAGAGTCTGTGGAGTTTCAAGTGCTGCGACACCACCGTATACTTTCATGATACTGCCGCGTTTCAGAAGGATGTCGACATCTCTTCTGATGGTGTTTTTGGATACGTTAAATTTCTCACATAATGTATCGAGAGAAGCGTTCTTATGCTCCAGCACATATTCTTCGATCATGTCCAGTCGCTGTGATTTCATAGAGGTCTACCTTCTTTCTATTGGTTAAGTCTTGGTTATATTTTATCATAAAAGAAGGCGGAGATAAAGTGTTTTTATGAGAACATACCAAAAAAATTGAACGCAGATCCTGTGCGGGACCTGCGTTCAGAAATGACTGGTGTAAGAGCATTGCAGATGATCAGTTTATATCGGGGATTATTTTCCGAAAAACAGTTCCATATCTTCTTCCACGCTGCTAATTCCTGCAATACCAAAATTGTTAACCAGAATTTTGGTTACATTTGGAGAAAGGAAGGCCGGAAGTGTTGGTCCAAGGTGAATATTTTTTACCCCGAGGGAAAGCAGCGCCAGGAGAACGATCACGGCTTTCTGCTCATACCAGGCAATGTTGTAGATGATCGGAAGCTCATTGATATCCTCAAGGCCAAAAACTTCCTGAAGTTTCATGGCGATCACTGCAAGGGAATAGGAATCGTTGCACTGGCCTGCATCCAGAACTCGTGGGATGCCGTTGATATCTCCCAGATTCAGTTTATTGTAGCGGTATTTTGCACAGCCTGCGGTGAGGATCACGGTGTCTTTTGGGAGCGCCTGGGCAAAATCGGTGTAGTAGCTTCGGGATTTTGCCCGGCCGTCACAGCCTGCCATGACTACGAATTTACGGATGGCACCGGATTTTACGGCATCTACGATCTGATCTGCCAGGGCGATCACCTGATCATGGGCAAAACCACCGACAATTTCACCATGCTCGATTTCGGTTGGAGCTGCACAGCGTTTGGCGTGGCTGATGATTTGTGAGAAATCTTTTTTGCCGTCAGGCCCGGGTGTGATGTGGGTGCAGCCTGGATAACCGGTAGCACCTGTGGTGTAGATCCGGTCTTTGTAGCTGTCCTTTGGCGGAACGATGCAGTTGGTGGTCATGAGGATGGGACCGTTAAAGCTTTCGAATTCTTCTTTCTGTTTCCACCAGGCGTTTCCATAGTTTCCTGCAAAGTTCGGATATTTTTTGAACGCCGGATAGTAGTGGGCCGGAAGCATCTCAGAGTGGGTGTAAACGTCAACGCCGGTTCCTTTTGTCTGTTCAAGCAGCATTTCCAGATCGTGAAGGTCGTGGCCGGAAACCAGGATTCCGGGATTTTTGCCTGTGCCGATATTTACTTTTGTAATTTCCGGATTTCCGAAAGTTTCGGTGTTTGCCTGGTCGAGAAGGGCCATTCCACGGACACCGAATTTTCCGGTTTCCAGAGTGAGAGCGGTCAGTTCCTCTGCTGTGAGACTGTCGTCCAGAGTTTTTGCCAGGGTGCTCTGGATAAAAGCATCCAGTTCCGGATCTTCACGGAGAAGTGCGTTTGCATGGCTGGTGTAGGCGCAGAGTCCTTTCAGGCCGTAGGTGATCAGCTCGCGGAGGCTTCGGATATCCTCATTCTTTGTAGACAGAATGTTGGTGACATATCCCATGGACTCGTAATCCGCAGGGCTTTCCGGGTGCCAGAGTGCGGCAGCGGGAAGGCTTTTTCTGTCAGAAAGCTGAGAGAGAAGCTGTTCTTTGGCCGAAAGGGTTTCGCTGATCTTTGCAACGATGGAATCTTTGTCGAAATTTGCGTTTGTGATGGTGGTGAAAAGATTCCGGATCACCATATGATTGATATAAGAAGGGATTTCTCGGCCTTCGCCCCGAAGTGCGGTGGTGATGGCGGAAAGTCCCTTTGTTACGTAAACGAGAAGATCCTGCATGGCAGCTACGTCAGGCTTTTTGCCGCAGACACCGGAGATGGTGCAGCCGGAACATCCGGCGGTTTCCTGACACTGATAACAAAACATTTTTGGTTCCATAATGTATACCTCCTGTGGTAAGTGGGTGGGCCTTTGAAAATAAAGACCTGCTTTTTTTAGTGTGGTTTATTTTGGATTTTTTATCCCTGAAGTCATTGGAAAAGGCTGCATCGCAGTGTTCTCAGATGTGAATCTCTGTGTCAGACGGAAACTCTGGAGTCAGAGGGGAATGTATCTCTGATATGGAACACGGATCTGGATATCTGGTATGCTTTCAGGTGATGGAGAAAGGATAGCATGTGCCGGTGGAAAAATCGGTAACATATGATACGAAAAAAGACCTTGACGGAATTCTTTTTTAAATGTAATATGAAAACGGTTTTCAAATTCATATTGATTTAACCAAATCAAGCAAGTAGCGAAGCGGATTGCGAATATCCGCTTGACGTATGGATGACTGACCGGCCATAAAGCTGTGTATGAAAATACAGACGATGAAAAAATTTGTTATGGAAGGTGCAGTTGACGGAAGAGAGTGAAATATATGGAAGAAAAAATGAAATACAGTACCAGGCAGCAGAAGCTGATCCTGGAGTGTCTGCAGGAATATGGAGATACGTTTTATACGATTGACCAGTTTATGGAGATCCTTCGTGGAAAAGAGATCCGGATCGGAAGGACAACGGTGTACAGAGGTCTGGAGCGTCTGCAGAAAGAAGGGGCTGTGCTGAAAGTTCCGTCTGTGGAGGGAGCACCGGCACAATATCGGTTTATCCGGGATGAGGAACGGAAGAATTATGGTAAGCTTGTGTGCCTGGAATGTGGGCATACGATTCCTCTGCAGTGTGGATGCATTGACCATTTTGTGGGACATGTGCTGGATGAGCACGGGTTTGAGATTGATCAGAGCCGGACGATCTTTTATGGATATTGTGATGAGTGCAGGAGGAAGAAATGAATTTTAACAGAGGGAAGATGGCTGCGGCAGCGGTTCTGGCGGCAACGCTCCTTGTGGTCGGAGGTGTGACCGGTTATGGATTGCACAGGGCCGGAACAGTGGGGCAGCCGTTTGTGGATGATGGCCGGCTGAAAGTGATGGCCAGCTTTTATCCCATGTATGATTTTGCCCGGAAGGTGGGCGGCGATAAGATTCAGGTGAAGGATATGGTTCCTGCGGGAACGGAGCCTCATGACTGGGAACCTGCGGCGACGGATATCCGGAATCTTGAGGATGCGGATGTTTTTGTCTACAATGGCGCGGACCTGGAACACTGGGCGGAAGATGTGCTGGACACTCTGGAAAATCAGGATCTGGTGGTGTCTGAGGCATCGGATGGTGTGGAGCTTCTGGATGGAGGTGAGGATCATGCTCATGGCGATAATGGAAAAGATCCCCATGTCTGGCTGGATCCCATGCGGGCGAAACAGGAGATGGCGAATATTAAGGATGCTTTTGTAAAAGCGGATCCGGAGAATAAGGATTATTATGAAGCGAATTATGAGAAATATGCCGGTGAATTTGACGAGCTGGACCAGGAATTCCGGGATGGCCTGAAAGATACAAAGAGCCGGGATATCATCGTGGCTCATGAGGCGTTCGGATATCTGTGCAATGCCTATGATCTGACACAGCTGGCGATTGAAGGCCTGACACCGGATTCAGAGCCTGATCCTGCCAAGATGCAGGAAGTGATCGAGTATGCGAAAAAATATGACATCCATACCATATTTTTCGAGGAACTGGCAAGCCCAAAGGTGGCGAAGACTGTGGCGAAGGAAGTGGATGCTGTGACGGCTGTGCTGAATCCTATTGAGGGATTGAGTGAAGAAGATATAGAAGCCGGCGAGGATTATTTTTCTGTGATGAGGAAGAATCTGGAGGCATTGCAGAAGGCACTGAACGGAAGCCGTGAGGCAGCAGTTGCTGAGAACAAAGGCTGTTCTGAAATGTAGAACTGCTGTTGCGATAAAAGGAGAAATTATGGGAATTTTGATAGAAAATCTTTCGTTTTACTACACAGGAACGCCAGTGCTGGAGCAGGTGAACCTGGAAGTAAAGGATGGTGATTATGTCATTCTTACCGGTGAAAACGGAAGTGGAAAAAGTACGTTTCTGAAGCTTCTTCTGGGTGAGCTGAAAGCCCAGGAAGGAAGCATTACCGTAAATGGAAAAGATATTTCTGCCACATTTGGAAAGGGAGATCTGGGATATGTTCCGCAGAACAGTATCAGCAGAAATCAGAATTTCCCGGCCACGGTAGAAGAAATCATGATGACAGGCGTGTATTCCTCTTCATGGAAAGCACGTTTTCAGGTGAAAAAAGAGATTCCACGTCTGAAAGCCGCACTTGCGGAGATGGAAATGGAAGAGTTCTGGAAAAGAAGGATCGGAGATCTTTCCGGCGGGCAGCAGCAGAGAGTTATGCTGGCACGTGCACTGGTGGGAAATCCGAAGATCCTGATCCTGGATGAGCCCACCACAGGTATGGATACAGTTTCTGTGAAAGCACTTGCAAAAGTCCTGCAAAAGAGGAATGAGGAACAGGGGCTGACCATTCTTATGGTCACTCACGGAAATTCCGGTGAATTCAAAGGGGCCAATCGGTTCTTCAAGGCAGAAGAGGGGAGGATTGACGAGGTATGAGTATTTTACAGTATGGATTTATGCAGAGGGCTTTTCTCGTGGGAATCCTTCTGGCTGTGATCACGCCCTGTATCGGGATCACCATTGTTCTGAAACGGATGTCCATGATCGGAGATGCGCTTTCCCATTCTTCTCTGGCCGGTGTTGTGCTGGGACTGATCCTGGGAGTGAATCCGGTAGCCGGTGCGGTAGTGATGTGTATTGTGGCAGCCCTTGGAATTGAAGCGATCCGTAAAAAAATCCCACGGTATTCTGAAGTTGCAATTTCCATCGTCATGTCCGCCGGGATCGGACTGGCAGGTGTGCTGTCCGGTTTTGTGGAAAACGGCGCAAGCCTGAACAGCTTTTTATTTGGAAGTATTGTGTCCATCAGTGAAGGAGAGCTGGCATTGGTAGTTGTGATCAGCGTGCTGGTTCTGGCAGCGGTGCTGTTTTTTTACAGAGAACTGTTTTATATTGGATTTGATGAAAATGCGGCAAGGATTTCCGGCGTTTCCGTGCGGAATATTAATTTTCTTTTTACCATTTTGACGGCGCTGACCGTTTCCATTGCGTCCCGTACGGTAGGAACGCTGATCGTTTCTTCCATGCTGGTGGTTCCGGTGGCATGCGGGATGCAGATGGCGAAAAGTTATAAAGGCACGTTGGTGTGTGCCATTGCTGTGGCGGTATGTACTACGGTTATTGGTCTGTTTCTTTCTTATTATGCGGGACTGAAACCAGGTGGAATGATCGTTCTTCTTGAGGTTGCATGGTTTGTAATTGTGATGGCCGTGAAAAGTTTTAACAAATAAAACACATTTTTCCCACAAAGTAAACACAATTAAAATCTATACTTTGAAGCATCAAAAGGAAACAGAGAAGAAATTTTTTTCCAGGGAGGGACTTAATCATGAATAACAACAGAAAATTAAAAATAAAGAAAATGATGAAAAAAGGTGCAACCATCAGCCTGTGTGCAGTACTTGCAGGTGGCATTGGTGTTGGTGCATATGAAGGTGTGGATTATTTTACAGGAGCACAGTCTGTACAGGCAGCTACAGATAGTTCCGAGAAGCTGACACTTATGAAATCTGATAAAAAGTCAGATAAGAGTACCGAAGATACAACAGATACAAAATCTTCCGATACCAAGGGAAGTCTTGATGTATCCGAGGTTGCTGAGGAGGCAATGCCTTCTGTAGTTGCGATCACAACCAAGTCTGTTCAGGAGGTTCAGAATTATTACAGCATGTTTGGCTCCCAGTATGCGCCAAGCCAGGAGCAGGAAGTTCAGGGCAGTGGTTCCGGTATTATCATCGGAAAAACAGATTCTGAGCTGCTGATCGCAACAAACTATCATGTTGTAGATGGTGCGGATACTTTATCCGTTGCTTTTGCAGATGGAAGTGCTTATGAGGCTACTGTAAAAGGCTTTGATGAGAACGAGGATCTTGCGGTTGTGTCTGTTGCAACCAAAGATGTTTCTAATGACACGATGGATGCGATTTCTGTTGCAAAGATCGGAAGTTCTGATGATCTGAAGATTGGTGAGCAGGTTGTTGCTATTGGTAATGCACTTGGTTATGGCCAGTCTGTTACTACTGGTATTGTCAGTGCAAAGAACCGTAAGACAGATTCTTCAGGTCAGATTGAGTCCAGTGATTCTACAGATAACAGCAGCAGTATCAATAAGGGTGTGAATCTGATCCAGACGGATGCGGCTATTAACCCTGGTAACAGTGGTGGTGCGCTTCTGAATATGGATGGTGAGGTTGTTGGTATCAACTCTTCCAAACTTGCTTCTACGGAGGTTGAGGGTATGGGTTATGCCATTGCAATCTCTGATGTTGCGGATTCTCTTGAGAATATGATGAATGCCAAGGCAAGGGATAAAGTGGATAATCATGGTATTCTTGGTATCACAGGCAGCACGGTCAGTGATGAGGCTGTTCAGATTTATGGTATTCCGCAGGGTGTGTTTGTTTCTGAGGTAACCGAGGGTGGCCCGGCTGATGATGCGGGTATTACCAAGAATATGGTTATTACGGAGTTTGATGGTAAGACCATTACCAGTATTGATCAGCTGGTTGAGCTGCTTCAGTATTATGAGCCGAAGGAAAAGATTGATGTGACGGTTGCGGTTCTGGATGGTAATGAATATAAGGAGAAGACGCTTACTGTGAAACTTGGTAAGGATGATAGTGCTAGTAAGGATAGCTCTGAGGAGAGTGCGGCACAGGATAGTCAGGATTCCCAGGATTCTCAGGATGAAAGTATCGAAGGTGGACAGGATGGTTCTGATCAGGGAGATGCAAATGCGTTTGCGGATGATGGTGAGGCCAGTCTGTTCAGGGATTTTGAGCAGAATGGGTTGAGGGATTGATACGGAAACCAGTTGTGACAGACATAGATGAG
Organism: Ruminococcus sp. AM36-2AA; assembly: GCF_003461955.1. Lineage (GTDB taxonomy): Bacteria > Bacillota > Clostridia > Lachnospirales > Lachnospiraceae > Blautia_A. Next base: position 110,325 of record NZ_QTYB01000011.1, read on the forward strand.
CATGTGAGATAGATATACATATAAAAATGAAGGCTTCGTGGCTGACCCGGGATTGGGTGGCTGCGGAGTCTTTTTTTGTGTGGGGGTGTGGGGCGGATAAGGGACGCCCGTGAGGCGTGTGCTGCCTGTCGCCGGGGCTTCGTCGGGGGCTGGCTTCTAAGACGCTGGAAATCTGCTAAAACCGTTTTCCAAAAGTCCGAACTCGCTTCGCTCAAACAGCGAACTTTTGAAAAACAACGCAGATTCCCACCGCCTAAGAAGCGCTCCCCTCCTGCAGAGTCCGGCGACAGGCAGCACACGCCTCACGGGCTGGCTTTTCCGGGCGGGATGGGAGAGTGGTGAAGTGGTAGTGTGGTTCAGGAGGAATGGTTGAGTGGTTTCCCGGGAGTTGGATGAGCCATCAGCGCTGCGCTGGACGGCTTTTATCGCATACGGAATCTCAGGAGTTCCCAGCGGGAGGTTACGTTGGTTTTTCGGAAGATGTTCTGCAGGTGTTTCTGTAGGGTGTTTTCGCGGATGCCGAGAGACCCTGCGATTTCGTCGTTGTTGCGGTACTGGTAGATCTGTTCGGCAATCTGGAGTTCGCGGTTTGTGAGGTGGCAGGTGTTTTTCAGGCGGGCGAGGGTTTGTTTGAGGTCGTTGGTCTGGGGCAGGCTGTGGGTAATCTGGTAGAGGACGGCGTTTAAGTGCATGCCGATGGCCTGGAGGTAGAACATGTCTTCATTGGTGAAAGGGCCGTCTTTTTCGGTGCGGAAGAGGGTGAGGATTCCCAGGAGTTCCTGCTGGTAGACACTGGCGTATTGCATGGAGTCGAAGATGTTGTATTTGCGGTAGCAGTGGACGTAGAGGGGGGAGTTGAGGCGCTGCTGGTCTTCCAGGAGATCGCTTTCGCGGACGAGGCGGGGTTCCCGGGAGTGGAGGAGCCAGAGGAGGTGGTCTTCGTCTGCGACCTTCATGTATTCGTTTTCTGCTTCAGTGAAGGCTTCGGGGATGCAGATTGGGGTGGTGAGGCGGATGGTGTCCGGATCTTCGGTGGTTTCGTGGAGGAGGATGCTGGCGTAGCTGTAGGGGATGACCATTTTCAGGCGGAGCAGGAATTTTGCTTTGATTTCGTTAAGGCTGGTGCAGGAATAGAGATCGTAGATCATGTCGTTGATCATAAGAAAGGTGTTTTTTTCCATGGTTTTTCTCCTTTTTTTGGTACAGTGGTTGCTGTTTTTTAGTTACAAAGAGATCAGGGTTATGGATATGCAGTGGATTGTAACCGTAATGTTTGTCTTATTTTTGGATAAATCTTACTGGTTTTCCAGATTTGTGAGTACTGATTTCATTTGAAGTTAGTATACTATCACATATACTTAAAATCAAGTATATATACTTAAAAAACATTAATTTAACTACCGAAATTAAGCATTGTATCAGAGTGTGAAAAATAATAGTATATCAGTAACAAAATAATAAAAAACACGAAACGTACGATGGTGTATTGATTGCGGAAGCGCAATGAATACGCCATTTTTTGTTTCACGAAAAAGTCTGTTGATGCAAAGGGGCATATCCGTTAAACGGGTATGCCTCTTTCTGGTTCACAGAGGGAAAGGGGAGAAAAAAATGAATACTGGACTGATTGCAATTTTTATTCTTCTGGTTATTATCGTCGGTGCTATCGCAACCAGGAGATGTGTGGAGTTTCTGATCGGAGGTTCTCTGGTGGCGGCCATATTCATGTATGGGAAGGATTTTCTGCCTCAGTGGTGTACGTTGATCCAGGATGTGCTTGCCGAAAATGTGTGGATCGTTCTTGTGTGTGGCCTTTTTGGCAGTCTGATCGCACTTCTTCAGGAGTCGAAGGGTACTTTTGGTTTCCAGAAACTGGTTTCAAAATTCTGTAACACGGAGAGGAAAACTCTTCTTACTACTTTTGTTATGGGTATCCTGATCTTTGTGGATGATTATCTGAATGTGCTTTCCATTGGTGTCTGTATGAAGGGTGTCTGTGACAAACGTAAGATCCCCAGGGAGGCGCTGGCGTATATGCTGGATGCCACAGGTGCTCCGGTGTGTGTACTGCTTCCGTTTTCTACATGGGCTGTTTTTTACGCAAGTCTTTTTATTGACCAGGCAAGTGTGAAGGCGCTGGGATTTAAAACCGGTATTCAGGCTTATATCCGTGCGATCCCCTATTGCTTTTATCCGATCCTTACCATTGCTATTGTTTTCCTCTTTGCGCTGGGTGTGATGCCAAAGCTTGGTGCTATGAAAAAAGCCTATAAACGTGTGGAGGAGACTGGCAAGGTTTACAGCGATGCCAGCAGAAAATATAACCACGATGACAGAAAAGGTTATGAGGAAGAAGGTAACATCTGGAATTTCGTGATTCCCATGGGTGTGTTGGTTGCCATTGCTATTGCGACAAGCAACCTGCTTCTGGCTGTTGTGGTTTCCCTGATCGTTTGTTTCGTGCTTTATGTACCGCAGAAAGTGGTTGCGCTGGATGATTTCTTTAATCTGGTTGTCCGTGGTTTTGCAGATATGCTTCCGATTCTGATCCTTCTGGTCATTGCCTTTGTACTTCAGAAAGTAACGGAGGGAATGGGAATGACAGATTTTATTATTTCTGTTGCAAAACCGCTTCTCTGGGGCCCGGTTTTCCCGGCAATCGCTTTTGTTCTGGTTGCGGCACTTACCTTTACTACCGGTTCTCTCTGGGGCATGAGCGCAGTAGTTGCACCTATCGTATTTCCACTTGGTGCAGCCATCAGCGCAAATCCGATCCTTATTATGGCAGCGATCATTTCCGGTGGTGCATTTGGAAGCCATGCCTGCTTCTATACAGATGCGACACTTCTTTCCTCCCAGAGTGCAGGAATTGACAATATGGAACATGCGCTGACACAGCTTCCATATGTAATCATTGCAAGTGTACTTTCTGTTGTGGGATTTCTGATCTGTGGTTTTGTGATGTAGGAGGTATGGCTTATGGGAAAATTTATTCTGAGAAGTAAAGCTGTTTTTACAGGTCTTGAAGATTTCCCCAGACCGGCAGCCATCGCAGTAGTGGACAAAAAGATCCAGGCGGTTCTTCCCTGGGATTTCCAGAGAGATAAGGATTATGCGGACTGGCCTCTTTACGATCACGGAGAAAAAATGATCATGTCCTCTTTCCTGGATGCACATACCCATCTTTTTTCCGGAGCCATTGATGGCAGCAGATATGTGTGTTTAGATTTGGGAAAAGGACGTTCCCAGGCAGAATGTGTAAAGATCATTAAGAAATTTGCAGATGCACATCCGGATTACAAAAGAATCCGAGGTTCCGGATGGTTTATAACCAACTGGGGTGACGAGCCGCTTCCGGATAAAAGACTTCTGGATGAGGCCATTCCCGACAGGCCGGTGTATCTTTTCTGTGCGGACTGCCACAGCATGTGGCTGAATTCCAGAGCACTGGAAGAGGCAGGGATCGATCCGGACCGGAAAATGGATAACGGTGTAAATGTAAAGTTTGAAAATGGTGAATTAAGCGGCCTTCTTCTGGAACCGGCAGCGTGTGAACCGGCCCAGAAAAAATATATGGAATTTTCGGAGGAAGAGATGCTTGAGATCCACCGGAATTTCCAGGATGTTCTGGCTGACTACGGAATTGCTGCGGCAAGTGAAATGTTTGCCGATGATTACACCGAAGAAACCATGAAAAAATACGATATCCTGAAAAAACTGGACGAGGAAGAAGGGCTTAAGGCACAGATCTTTTCCTACATGAAACTTTTCGGGTATACGGAATTTTCGAAGTATTTTAAATTTCAGAAGCATTTTGATTCCCCGCATTTTCACATTGCGGGGGTAAAGGGTTTTATTGATGGCGTGACGGAGACTTACACAGGACTTCTTTTGGAGCCTTATACCGATAAGCCGGAGACCTGTGGCGAGGGACTTCCGTTATGGCCGGAGCGGAAAATGAAGAAAGAGATCATTGCGGCGAACAAGGCAGGGATCCAGGTAAGACTTCATTGTATTGCAGATGGTTCCGTGCGGATGGCGCTGGATCTTTTTGAAAAATCTGCGGAAGTGAACGGGGAGCATGGTCTTCGAAATACGATCGAGCATATCGAAAACATCCATCCCGATGACCTGGATCGTTTTGCGGAGCTTGATGTGATTCCTTCAGTCCAGCCGTATCATGTAACACTTGCGGCAAATGGAAAGGTGAACCAGATCGGAGAAAAACGGGCAAGGCTTCAGTGGCCGTTTCGGACTTTACTGGAGCATGAAGGCGCGCTGGCACTTGGAACCGATTATCCGGTTGTGACTATAGATCCTTTTACAACAATCTATGCGGCAGTTACAAGAAGAGATGATGACGGAAAACTGACATCCACCAACCCCTGGGAAAAAATCTCCATGGCAGATACGCTAAAAGCTTACACTTCCGGCGCGGCCCGTGTTTATCATGTGGAGGATTCCATGGGAACCCTGGAGCCGGGAAAAATGGCAGATATCATTGTTCTCAGCGGAGATCTTTTTGAAGTGGATAAGGAAGAGATCCGGGGGATGAAGGTGGAAGCAAATTATTTTGAAGGTGAAAAGATCCGATGATCGTGGGAGCCAGAAGATTGAATGGGAAGATTATTTGAACGGGTTAAGAAAATAAAAGGAGGACGCTTATGGAACTTCAGAAAATGTTTATTGATGGTGAATGGGTAGAAGGCAGTACAGGAAAATCAGTTCCTACATTAAATCCTTCAAATGGTGAGGTTCTTGCCATGGTAACGGAAGGAAATGTGGAGGATGTAGATAAAGCCATTGCGGCGGCAAAAAAATCTTTTTATGTGACAAGGGAATGGCGTGATATGGATTCCCAGACAAGGGCGGATATCCTTCTTCAGATCGCAGATGCTATTGATGCGGAAAAAGAGGATTTTGCGAAGCTGGACTGCATGGATCATGGAAAACCCTTAAGAGAGGCAGAGGCTGATGTGGATGATGCAGTTCACTGTTTCCGCTATTATGCAGGACTCTTAAAAATGCCACAGGGCGGTGTTTATGAAGTAAATGAAGGTTTTGGAAAAATGCATTCCTATACCGTTCATGAGCCGGTTGGCGTGTGCGGACTGATCACTCCCTGGAACTATCCGCTGCTGATGGGTGTGTGGAAACTGGCTCCTGCACTGGCAGCCGGTAACAGTGTGGTGTTTAAACCAAGTTCCAACTGTGTGCTTTCCTGTGTGAAACTGTTTGGGATTTTTGAGAAGATCGGAATGCCCAAGGGCAGCGTGAACCTGATCCTTGGCCCTGGCGGAATTACAGGAAACCGGATCGCGGAGAGCAAAGATGTGGATATGGTTACTTTTACCGGAAGCACGGAAGTGGGACAGAGCATCATGCGTGCGGCAGCAGACAATGTAAAAAAGATCGGCCTTGAGCTTGGCGGAAAGTCACCCAATGTGATCTTTGCAGATGCGGATCTGGACGGCGCAGTGGAATGGGCCATGATCGGTATTTTCCTGAATCAGGGCGAGGTGTGCTCCGCAGGTTCCAGGATTATCATCGAGGAAAGTATCAAGGATGAATTTGTGAAACGTCTTGCAAAGAAAGCAAATGCCATCACTATTGGAGATCCTATGGAGAATCCGGATATGGGCCCGCTGGTTTCTGAGAGCCATATGAATAAAGTTCTTGGATATATTAAAAAGGGCGTTGAGGAAGGTGCTACGCTTGTGTGCGGCGGCGAGCGTTACACAGAAGGGGAGTGTGCGAAAGGCTTTTATGTAAGACCGACGGTGTTTGATAACTGTACTTCGGATATGACCATTGTCCGGGAAGAGATTTTTGGACCGGTTGTGACTATTCAGACGTTTAAGACAGAGCAAGAGGCCATTGACATGGCAAACGATACGGAGTATGGTCTGGCTGGAGCAGTATTTACCGCCGATGGTTCCAGAGCGCTTCGGGTGATCAGAGAGATCCGCGCAGGTATTACCTGGATCAACTGTTATAACCCGGCATTTAACGAGGCTCCGTGGGGCGGTTACAAAAAATCCGGAATCGGCCGTGACCTGGGTGTTCAGGGCCTTGAGGAGTATCAGGAGATCAAGCAGATCAATATCAATCTGAATCCGGGAATCGTCGGATGGTATGAACATTAAAAACATGAACCTGGAATGTATCCTTTAATTCGGGAGGAAATTATATGGGAAAAAGTAAATACGTAGTTACGATCACCAGACAGTTTGGCAGCATGGGTCGTCCGATCGCAAAAAAGATGGCGGAAAAACTGGGAATTGAATATTATGACAGGGATATTGTGGATCAGGCTGCAAAGAAGCTGAACCTTCCGGTGTCTGTTGTGGATGAAGTGGAGGAGACAGCGAAAAAAGTCAAGGCCAGTCCTTTTGCAAGAATGATGTTTCCTCTTGGAAAAGGAACCAGCAATACACAGGATAAGATTTTTGAGGCGCAGCAGAATATCATTAAATTTCTTGCGGAAAAAGAGACATGTGTTATTGTCGGAAGGTGTGCAGATTTTACTCTGGAAGAGATGGAAAATGCCATGCATATTTACATTTATGCACCATATGAGGTTCGTGTGGAGCATTGTGTGAAGGATCTGAACATTGAGGTTGAAGAGGCCAGAAAAATGATCGTGGCTATTGATGAGGCCCGTGATTCCTATCATATGCAGTATGCGGGATATCACCCGGATGACAAGAACCACAAGAGTATTCTGGTGGACAGCAGTTTTCTTGGCGTGGAAGGTACTGCGGATTTTCTGGTGGATGCAGTGAAAAGAAAGTTTCAACTGTAATATGTCAGAGACTGCAGAAATGGAGAAACAGGGTGTGATCACTGCGGAGTTTGATCTGGATGCCATCGCACAGAAGAGACGGGAGTGGGGTGTTTTCCGGGATCGAAGACCGGAGATGTATGGTACGCTCCTGACGCATGGATGTTGAAAACTGATTGGATCAGGAAAGTCCTCTGCGGAGCTGCAAATATCTGCCTGACTTGTGAAGGGATCGTATGCCGGTGGCAAAGTAGAATGTAAAAGCCTGTTTTGGCGTTTGATCTGTTTGGCAGGAGGCGGGTGGTAATGCGGATTGCAGAGGGCTGTCTGCCAGTGTTATTATATTATAATAAAATTTTATAAAAAGAGCTTCTGCGAAATGCGGGGCTGACAGGAGGAAAAACTATGCAGGAACTGATGATCAGACCGACGATTTACAGTTTTGATAATTGCCGGCAGTTTGCGGAGGAATTTAAACTTGGTAAAGGGGATCTGCTTTTTACCAATAAGAGATTGTTTAAGAAATTTTTTGAGCCGCTGGGGCTTGGCTGTGATGTGATCTTCCGTGAGGATTATGGTAAGGGCGAGCCTACGGATGTGATGGCTGAGGCAATCTGGAAGGATGTGCCGAAGGATGCGAAGCGTGTGGTTTCTGTTGGTGGCGGCAGCATTCTGGATCTTTCCAAGTTGTTTGCACTGGAGAATATTTCTCCGGTTACGGATCTTTATGACGGGCTGCTTCCGATCGTGAAGAATAAGGAGCTGGTGCTGGTTCCGACTACCTGTGGTACGGGTTCTGAGGTGACGAATATTTCGATTCTTTCCCTGACTGCGAAGGGTACGAAGAAAGGGCTTGCTGTGGAGCAGCTTTACGGGGATTCTGCTGTGCTGATCCCGGAGCTTCTGGAGGATCTGCCGTTCCAGTTTTTTGCTACGAGTTCTATTGATGCGCTGGTGCATTCTGTGGAGTCCAGTCTTTCTCCTAAGGGGAATGAGACTACAAGGATGTTTGGGTATAAGGCGATCGAGATGATCCTGAAGGGTTATATGGAGATCAGGGATCATGGTCAGGAGGCCCGGATTCCGTTGATGAAGGATTTTCTGATGGCGGCTAATTATGCGGGTATTGCGTTTGGTAATGCGGGGTGTGCGGCTGTGCATGCTTTGAGTTATCCGCTGGGGGCTAAGTATCATGTGGCTCATGGTGAGTCCAATTATGCAATGTTTACCGGTGTGCTCAACAACTATATGGAGATCAAGAGTGATGGCGAGATTGCGCGCCTGAATAAATTTATGGCGGGAATCCTTGGATGTGATGTGGATGTTGTTTATGAGGAGTTGGAGAAGCTTCTGAATGTGATGATTCCTAAGAAGGCGCTGCATGAGTATGGGGTGTCCGAGGAGGAGCTTGAGGAGTTTACGGATTCTGTGCTGGAGAACCAGGGTAGATTGATGGCGAATAATTTTGTGAAATTGGATCGGGAGAGGGTTTATAAGATTTATAAGGAGTGCTTCTGATTTTTTGATTTTTGGGATTCAGTTTTTTGTGAACGGGTCGGTGTGTGCCGGCCTGTTCTTTTTTTGTGGGAAAGGGAGGACCGTGGAAGGGACGCCCGTGAGGCGTGTGCTGCCTGTCGCCGGGGCTTCGTCGGGGGCTGGCTTCTAGGCTGCCGGAATTCTGCTAAAACCGCTTCAAAAATTCTCAAACTCGCGTCTGAAGCCGCTCAGACAGTGAGAATTTTTGAAGCAACGCAGATTTCCGCCAGCCAAGAATCAGCTCCCCTCCTGCAGAGTCCGTCGACAGGCAGCACACGCCTCACGGGCTGGCTTTTCATGGCGGTAGTGTGTGTGGGGCTGCTCGGGAGTTGGATGAGCCGTCAGCGCTGCGCTGGACGGTTGGTAGGAGAGGCTGAGTTTGCTTGTGGTTTAACGGTAGGTGTTTGGGGTCGTCGTCGCTGCGCTGGACGGCAGGGAGGAAAGGCTGAGTTTGCTTGTGGTTTAACGGGAGATGTTTGGGATCGTTGTCGCTGCGCTGGACGGCAGGGAGGAAAGGTTGGGGTTCCTTGTGACCTGATGGGAGTAAGTGAGTGACTGGAAAAAGTTGTGGAGAATAGGAATAGATCGGCACAGCGTTTCATATCCAATACCGCAGCATCCATCGCCCCGCCAGTATCTGAACACATCTCCACAACCTACAGTAATTTGCGTGGCCGGAGGGGAGGAGCGCGGGAGGGGGGGGAATGGCCTTTCGCAACTACGAATGCTTCCCCTCCTCGCAATTTCCTCAGCTTTGAAAAGCGAAAAAATTTCCGGCTGTCTGACGAAGTAAATCGAGGGGTTCTGCTGTCTGTTTGTCGAATTATAGTGGGATTTTTGGATGAAATCTGAGTGATTTTTTTTATAGTATGTGATATGGTTGTTATATCTTATAAGATCTTTTGTCTGTATGGACATTCTTGGAGCTTCGTATTCTGAAGCATTTTCCATTTTTGTTTCTGTGAATTTATGAAAGGCCGGTTTATGGCGTTTTCATGTTTTGTTTGTGTGGTATAATTCATATATACCGATAGGAGTGTTAATGAACAACAATACTATATTCGATGACGTTTTCCGGACGATGGTGGAGAAGATGACGTACTTGCTTGTTCCGCTTATCAACGAGGTGTTCCATACTTCGTATCCGGAGGATGTGAAGATCGTGCATCTTCGGAATGAGCATCAGCTGGAGGAAGGGGAATTGATCACGGATGCCCGGCTTTTGATCGGGGATAAGGTGTATCATATTGAGTGTCAGAGTACAGATGATGCTACGATGGCAATCCGGATGTTTGAGTATGATCTTGCTATTGCGCTGGAGAGCAGGCGGAGGGTTGGACGGAGATTTTTTGTGGAGTTTCCCAGGTCCTGTGTGATTTATTTGAGAACTACGAAGAATACGCCGGATGTTGAGGAAGTGGAGCTAAAGCTTCCGGATGGGCAGGTGTGTGTATATCGGGTTCCGACGGTGAAGGTGGAGCGTTATACGAAGGATAGCATTTTTGAGAAGAATTTACTGATGTTGCTGCCGTTTTATGTGATGAGATATGAAGAGTCAGCGCATACGATAGGAGAAAATACAGAGAAGTTACAGGAATTGTTGAGTGAGTACGAGGATATCCGGGTAAATCTGGAGAAAGAGCTTTCGATGGCGGGAAGGTCAGAATTATATACAGATTTGAATAGACTAATCGTAAGGATATCCGATTATATTTTCCGGAAAGAAGAAAAAATCAGGAAAGGAGTGGATGAAGTTATGGGCGGAAAGGTTTTACAGTTGGAATCGGAACGATTACTTGAGTTAGGAGAAGCGCGTGGAAAAATTATTGGAAAGGCAGAAGGTAAAGCGGAAGGAAAAGCTGAGGGTGAGGCCATTGGCGAAGCGCGGATGAGAATGCTGATCAATCGTCTGATTGCGGATGGCCGAATGGATGAGATTGGGAAAATTATAGACAGTGCGGAGGCTTGCAGGAAATTATATAAAGAGTATGGTTTGTAAAGGAAAGAGATAAAAGATTGAGCAGCTCCACGCAGCATTTGAGGAAGCAAAACAGACAAAAGGCCAGCCGACAGTCCTCATCGCAAACACTGTTAAAGGTAAAGGCTCTGCAGTTATGGAGAACAAGGCTGCTTGGCATCATCACGTACCGAGCCAGGAAGAGTATGAGCAGATCATGAAAGATTTTGAAGAGAGAAAGAGAAAGGAGCAGCTGTAATTATGAATAAGATTCCAAACCGTAAAGCAATTTGTGACGTACTTTTAAAAGAAGCGGAAACCGATAAAGATATCGTTGTTCTCTGCAGTGACTCCAGAGGATCTGCATCTCTGGCACCTGCCATTGTATGGCAGTGCTCTAGAGCTTCCGAGATCTGTGAGCGTATCAAAACAAACGTGATGATCGACCCGGACCGTGAACAGAAGAAAAACGGCGGTGTGGCAGAGATCATCCGCCAGAAGACAGGAATGCATCTTTCCCCGTATTTTCCGGCAGCGAAGTTTGTATGGCTTCAGGAGAATGTGGAGGAAGTAAAACAGGCAAAAAGAGACAACGATCTCTGCCTGGGAACCATCGACACCTGGCTTCTGTTTAAACTGATAAAAGGCGAGGTTTATGCAACGGATTACTCCAATGCATCCAGAACCCAGCTTTTCAATATCCATAACCTGAAATAGGATAAAGAGATCTGTACCTGGTTCGGCATCAACGTAGAGCAGCTTCCGGAAGTATGTGATTCCAGCAGAGAGTACGGAATGACAGATTTCGAGGGATATTTCCAGGCACCGATCCCAATCTGCGGTGTGATCGGAGATTCCCAGGGTGCTTTGTTCGGACAGGGCTGCATCGAAAAGGGAATGGTTAAGGCTACATACGGAACAGGTTCCTCTGTTATGATGAACGCAGGAACAGAACCGATCATGTCAGACCTTGGTCTTGTAACTTCTCTTGCATGGGGGCTTAACGGCAAAATTACTTATGTTCTGGAAGGAAACATCAACTACACAGGTGCAGTGATCACATGGCTGAAAGATGACATGGGACTGATCACTTCTCCAGGTGAGACTCAGGAAATGTCAGAGCAGGCGAATAAGAATGATACTACTTATCTGGTTCCTGCATTTTCCGGTCTGGGAGCACCTTACTGGAAATCCGACGCAAAAGCCATTATCTACGGAATGAGCAGAACAACCGGAAAGAAAGAGGTTGTAAAAGCAGCGCTGGAATCCATCGCATATCAGATCACAGACATTGTGGAGATGATGAAGGCAGAAGATGGAATGACAGTAAAAGAGCTCTGCGTAGACGGCGGCCCTACAAGAAACCAGTATCTGATGAAGTTCCAGAGTGATATCCTGGGAACAACAGTAAGCCTTCCAAGATGTGAAGAATCTTCCGCGTTCGGAGCTGGCCTGATGGCAGGATTAAGCTGTGGACTTTACAAGATGGAAAGCATCTTTGAGGTGAAAAACCGCAACCAGTTTATCCCGTCCATGAATGCGGTCGAGAGAGAGCAGAAATACAGCGGATGGAAAAATGCGGTAGAGAAAGTTCTCGTATAATTCTTGTAAAAAAAATTCTCAAAATAACATGCATTTCCAATGTACTCCAGCTACAGAGGAAATGATAAAAAGCCGGTCTTTGCAGCAGCAGAGGCCGGCAAAAATTATATCCAGGGGTAATTAAGCTTATGGTATAATTCAGGTAGAAATATTTTTCGCAAAAATATGCAGAAATATTTTACTATACTGTTTATACATAATAAATTTACAGAAGAGAAGGAGAAATAAGCTATGAGTAAGATGTCTAATGTGGTAAAAACGGTTGCAGTGATTGCAATTGCTACGGTGATCGGCCGGTCGGTCGGTTATTTTACAGGAACAAGAATGGCGGCTTCCAGTCAGACTGCCAGTTCAACGTCCTCCACTTCCAATGAAGCAGATTCTTCAGCTGCTTCTCAGATCATGAATTCTTCAGCAAATTCTGACGTCACTTCTGACAGCAGCACATCAGAAACTGCCATTGCAACACCGGCTACGGATTCTCTGTTAATAGAGCACCGTGTATTTAAGACTGACGACACTGCAGAACATCCGGAATATATAGTGATCTTTTATGAAAGTGGAAGCAAAAAGCTTGTGCAGTTAAATGATGAAACTCTTTTTTACAAATCTGCAGGTTATACTCTCGAAAGCATCCAGGGTATTGATGTCAGCCAGGTTTATCCAGGGGTTGAAAATTTCGATTTCATGACAAAAGAAGTTACTGATGAAGGTGACTATATCAGATATGTGCTCGCATTTAATAATCTTGAGAAAAACGAAAATCTTAAAGCTCTTGACGGAGCCGGAATTATCGTATTAGATGATGGATTCACAGAAAATAACTATGTAAATGCAGAGACATTATGCCAGTCCATGATTGACAGTGGGCGCCAGGAACTGAAATTAACGGAAATGCCGGACAGCCTTACCTACACAGTTAATGAGTAAACGCACTTCCTCGTAAAAAGCTTTCACCGTCAGGAAGGGAAATTCTATGTATGTAGAAAAAAGAATAGGTGGAGATTATTACCAGTATGTAATTTCCATCACCACTTACAATCCGGAGCAGGCAGCTATCCGAACCCTTAAATGGTATGTGAATTATCTGAACCAGAGACTGTTTCAGAGCTGTTATTCTTATGAACTGACTCACGGAGAATGTTTTCTGATCATCCATCTAAAGGAAAGTGAATATAAAGATACAGAATCCAGAAGTATATTTCTGCAGACCGGGAAGGAAACAGCTGACAGTGTACGTGAAGATTTCAAAATGCTGGCCTGCGGAATCATTCCCCTGGAAATTCAGCAGAAAGTAACTGCTGAAATTGATGGAATAAAAAAGGAATGGTAAGCATAAACATGAAGAAGTATGTGGATCTATCAGGGGGTGGAACAGGATATGAGAAAGAAAACAAAAAGAATATTTGATGACATCATTATCGGTCTCAAAGGAAAAGATGCGCTTGCGTGCCTGGAATCCCTCGAAAAAATCCAGAAGGATTTCTTGCAGGACCGGGATTCCCTTGAAGGGATCCAGAAGAAGATTGACAGCTATCCCCTGCGTTACCGGATCATTTACAAAGGCTTCTGCAATCAGTGGAGTCTTGCTGAGCTTAACGCTGCATTACAGGAAAAAAATGAGGAAGTTCTCTATGCCCGGGATCTGATTGAGGCAAGTCTGATCTATGCTTTTCAGAAAAAACTGACCTTTGATCACTGGTACAGTCTGATCGTGCAGATCCGCGAATTTGAAAGCAGTGGTTCTTATGATGGATTTCTTATTAATGGGTTCAATGGCTCCTATTCAGCGTTTCCTCTTGCACGTATGGAAAACTATGTGCAGATGAATTCCTGTTTTTATGCGGAGACTATGTATACACTTCAGCGAACCCTTACTGTGGAAAAGGATCTCGGGAGACTGGGTGAGAATCAGGAATTTGTTTCTTATATGTGTGAAAACATACGGATGTTTTGTGATGGCAGAGAAAAATCCAGATATTATATCTGCAAATATTTTCTTTTTTATCTGAATACCAGGATCAAATATTATATGGCAAGTGATAAAAACCGACGGATCAAAAGAAACATTTATCTTGATCTTCCACTCAGCAATATTTCCAAAATGGATCCGAATCGACATGCTCATATGTCCGAGGAAGAGATAAAAGAGTGTCTGGCCACAGCGAAGATCAGTCCTAATAAGTTGTTTGAACTTCTGAACCGATTTTATTCCTATATTCTCCTCAGTGATTCGGATGCCAATGATCCGAACTGGGAAGAGTACAGCTTTATGCACAGGATTCTTCAGGGAGACTGCATTTCCCGGTCACTTCTTTTACTCATGATCTTATTCTTTGGAAGTGAAGCAGAACTTCCTGATCCGGGACTGATCCTGACAGTAAGACGAATGAATGAGATTCTTCAGGCCTGCAGATTTCAGGTACTGGATGAGAGCGCGGAAGAGGACAGTCTTGACAGTTTTTTGATTGCCGTTCTCTGTTCTGATGACAAAAAATCAGCGATCAACAGGATGATCGGACAAATGAATCTGATGCAGTAATTTCTGAAAACAGAAGGAACTAATATTATGCAGCAACTGAAACCCGGAAGTAAACTGAATAATAAATACAGAATTCTTCGTTTTATCGGACAGGGCGGTTTTGCCTTTGCCTATGAAGCAGTCCAGGAGCCTATTGGTCTTAAAGTCTGTATCAAGGAACTTTTTATAAAAGAATCCAGAGACACTTTTCTCAGGGAAGGAAGAATTCTTGCCACGTTAAAGAGTGACAGTATTGTAAAAGTTCTGGATTATTTTGAGGAAAATGAAACCAGTTATATTGTACTTGAATATCTGGAAGGAATAACCTTAAAAGAATATGTAAAGCGATATGGACCAATTCCGGCAGACCAGCTTTTTTCTGCGATTCTTCCAATCCTGTCGGGGCTTTCCCTGATACATAAGCGTGGTCTGATTCACAGAGATATTGCTCCGGACAATCTTATGGTCCTAGGCACGGATTTTTCCGGTGGACCTTCGCAGACTCTGCGGTTGAAACTTTTTGATTTCGGGACAGCAAGGGAATGTGGAAGGGATGAATATACCTGTACTCTGAAGGATGGTTACAGTCCGATAGAGCAGGTAAGTTCTCAGGGAAACCAGGGAACGACGACAGATATTTATGCTCTTTCAGCTACTTTATGGTATTGTCTTACAGGTAAGATACCGGATGGAGCGTACAGTCGTCTTCTGGATGATAATCTAAAGGCGCCTTCCAATCTGGGGATAGAAATCGATCCTGAGCTGGAAGATATTCTGATGAGAGGACTGTCCCTGCAAAAAGAAGACCGGCCGCAGAGTATTGATGAAATGCTGGCGATCGTGGGCAGAGAGCAGGCTGTGAAGAAAGCAGGCGATGGCAGCAGAGCAGCAAAAAGACCTCAAAAAAGAAAAAAGGTGTTTTTTGCCTGTGGTGTTTTCTGTCTCTTTGCGATACTTACGCTGTTGGGTGTTTTTCTTTACCGGAAAAATACACCGCTGGAATATAATGCGGAGACCATGTATCAGGTGACTCTGACTCCGGACGATAAATTTACAGTAGTCGGATATAATGAATCCATAAAAATTCTGGAGGAACGTCTGAAGCGATTTGCTGTCAAAAGTGGAAGGTATTCTTTAACAGAAAATAAAGGAGTTCTTACCATGCTCCTGCTGAAGGAAGATTTTCCGAAAAATACAGCCGGTGGCAATAATTACAAATCTACAGATACTGATTCAGCTTCAGTTCCGGAATATGTCCTGAAAGCTTATCTTACCCGGGCTGTAGATCTGATCATTCAAAGCCGCGAAAAAGGAGATACTTTTAACGAAAATCTGAAACTGGATCAGACGAAGGACTTTACCCTGACCTGGCACAAAGGGTCCGTTTCGGAGGTGAAATCTGACAGCGCGATGACTTCCACACAGAACTCCAATGGTTATTACGAAGTGATCTTTTCAAAAGATTTTCTCTCCCGGAACAGAGAAAAGATAAGATCCTGGAATAATAATTATGCCATTTATCAGGATCCTGATGATATTCCGTCAGTAACTCCTTATACGACCATTCCTATGGAAGATGGAAGAGGCTGTTATCTGACAGATAATGATAATGGTGCTTTTTCAGATCTTCTTAAGTATAATCTGACGCATCCACCACTGGAACACAGCTTCTCCATTTCTATTAAAGAACAGGTGGACTGGCAGACGGATGACAGCAGTTTTGGGGAAGATCAGGTCAGAGAGAATAAGATAAATGATGGAATTTACTGTTCTGTTTATGGAAGCATGACGGATGGAGAAGAAATGGATTGCTATCAGGCATTGCGTAATCGACTGGACAGCCTTGATATCTCCTATGCGCTTGGAAAAATGGATGCTCTCACAGCAGTAACGAAAGGCTGTGACGCACCGGCTTATCGTTTTCTATCTGTTAAGATAAATTCATCTGATGAGAAACTGCAATATTGGGATGTATGGAATCTGATCGCATGCAGCCACACGTTTTGTCTGACAGATGGGGATGGAAATATTGGGTGGATCTTTGATTACACAACTACTGTGGATGAGAATGGAATTACGATCGCGCAGACAGAACTGCCGGGTAGTTTTCAGGATGAAGATAAGACAGTTTATCTGTCATATTTGAACGGAGCTGATACGATCCGTATGATGTCGGGAAAAGTTCAGGGAGACGGGAGCTGTTGCTTTGATCATTTTGCAAATGGAGCGGAGATTTCGGATGATAACAGATGGATCATTCCGCTGATCGGAACCTGTATCAAAAATGATCTGCCGGTAGAACTTTTACCCTATGATCTGAAGCTCAGAAATGAAACAGTAAATGACTGGAAATCTCTGGGGCTTTTTATTGAAAAATAGCCAGTCAGATGTCGGCTTGACCCTGTGAGGATGTCAGATTATAATAAAATAACAGGCATTTCCTGTATGCTTCAGAGGTATTGGAAATGACGGAAAGCCGGTCTTTGCCATAACAGCAGGGCCGGCAAAAATTGTATACAGGTACAGAAATACCTGAAAGAAAGGACGGGAAGCCATAAGTGCTTACCCTGGTAAAGAATTATGATATATATCAGTCATCTTCTGCCGGATCATGAGATGAACGAGATTATCGAGCAGACAGGAGTGGGAATCGAAAGTATTGAATTTTCGATAGCAGACAATCTGGATCATCTGAATGATTCCATTGGCAGCTACCGGGAACGGTTGAAATTTATGGACTGTCGGGGACTGACCCTGCATGGACCGTTTATGAATATCGATCCCGCGGCTTTTGACAGCGAAGTGCGTAAAATTACGATGATGCGTTTTCACCAGACTTATACAGCAGGTATGGAACTTGGGGCAAAAAAGATCATCTATCATACCTGCATGAACCCTTATGTCCACTATCTTCAGGGCTGGCCTGAGAGAGTTGCGGAGTTTTTCGGAGAATTTCTGGAAAAGCATAAAGAGCTGGAAGTTGTGATGGAGAATGTGTTTGACCCGCAGATCGATCCGGTTCTGGATGTTTATAAACTTCTTGGGGAAAAATATCCGAATTTCCATCTCTGTTTTGACATGGGGCACGCCCACTGTTATTCGAAGATCCCGGTTCTGGAATGGACAGAGAAGCTGGCGCCTTATGTGACCCATGTCCATGTTCACGACAACAATGGTGACCGGGATTCCCATGCTGCCCTGGGGGCCGGAAATATCCCTTATGAAAGGGTACTGGGACTGCTTCCGGAAACCAGGGAGCGGACGTGGACCATTGAGTGTTGCAGCAAAAAGGATGTTCTGCAGTCAATTCGTGTGCTTCATAACATCAGCAGGACACGGAAAGAAAATCTACAGCGATCCCGGGAATTATTTGACATAAAATTTCCAAACTGTTAGAATAACAGAAGAAACAACTGCATATTTCAGATGAGGTGAACTGCCACAGACAGTTCTTAAAGGAGGATTCCAGCGTGAGGTCTGAATCGCATCTCTGCCACGTCATTTACATTATTTTTTCGCAGAGGGGATAAGAGTATCTGAGATATTCAGCTAAAATTAAATACAACTAACCGATAGAAAATCAGTTC
This sequence comes from Ruminococcus sp. AM36-2AA, assembly GCF_003461955.1. Lineage (GTDB taxonomy): Bacteria > Bacillota > Clostridia > Lachnospirales > Lachnospiraceae > Blautia_A. The sequence goes on from NZ_QTYB01000011.1 coordinate 128,312, forward strand.
TCTCATTTCAGTGAGGGAACTTTTTTAGTGCGGAAATAAAAGGAAAGGAAAAAAAGAATGAAAAAAACAAAAAAAGGCTATGGAAAAAAGGCGCTTAGTGTGTCTTTGTCAATGGCGCTGATGCTGGGAGGAACTGCACCGGTACAGGCCGCAGATCTGTTTTCGGATCAGACCGCAGAAGAAAGTGCTTCCATGGAGCTTTATCCGGAAGAAAACACTGCAGAAGAAAGTAATACCGCAGATTTTGCGGCAGATGAAACTGAGAATGGGGCAGAAGATTTTTCAGCAGGACAGGAAGATCAGGCGGATGAATTTTCGGCAGGAGATGAAGACAGCTCTAAGGCTGCTGTGGCAGAAGTACAGTCTGCTTCCCATGTGATAAGTACAGCAGCAGATCTTCCGACAGGAGGAATCGCGGAAGGCGAAACTTATGAACTTGCGGCAGATATCATTCTGACTTCCGGTCAGCAGATCAGCTCCATTGCAGGTACGCTGGATGGAAAAGGCCATGTGATCACTCTTGCGGATAAGCCGCTTGCAGATAAAGTTTCCGGAACGATCCAGAATCTTGGAGTTGCAGGAAGCAGCACACTGACGCTTTCAGACGGACAGGGCAGTGTGGCAAATACAGTAACAGGAACGATCCAGAATTGTTATTCTACAGTATCCTCCAATGCGGCAAGTGATTATATGGATACCATCGGAGGTTTTGTGGGAAATCTTCAGGGAACAGTAACCAACTGTTACTTTGCAGGAAATACAGATATGTTTGGTGGAGGAATCGCTGCTACAAATGGAGGTTCCTATAAGATCAGCCATACACTCTGGGCATCCGGTATGTCTGCGGTTGGTATGGGAAGAACCGATAATATTTCTGATGACAGCAAAACCAAAATGACTGCAGATCAGATCAAAGCCAGTGTGGATATCCTGAATACAGAGATCCCGTCTACAGGTTTCAGATGGGCACTTCCTTCTGATGGAAGCAACAACGGACTTCCGGTACTGACAGAAGGTTCCGGGACTCCGGCAGAAGTAAACTGGGACAGCCTGAAAGCTGCCATTGAATCTACAGAGAAACTTACAGAGTCTGACTACACAGAGACCAGCTGGAAAGCTGTTTCCGAGGCTCTTGCTGAGGCCAGGGAAATGCTGGATGCAGGTACAGCTTCCCAGTCAGAAGTAAACGCAGCTGCAAAGAAACTCAGCGATGCAGTGAACGCACTGAAGAAACAGAAACCGGAAGCACCGGTAAAAATCCCGGAAGGTGTAACCGTTACACATATTACTTCTGCAGACCAGATCGAAAATATCTGGAGCGGTACAGAAGGTCAGTATTATGTGCTGGATAACGATATCACTCTTACAGGTGATTATATGAACTTCTGTGAATTTAATGGTGTGTTTGACGGCCAGGGTCATACTGTTACGCTGAAAGATTCCCAGGGACTTTTTACCAGAGTGGGAGAGAGCGGTGTTGTACAGAATACCGCATTTAAAGGAACGATCGGAAATGTATGGGAAAATACAGGTGCACTTGGCGGAAGCATCAAAGGTGCGGTACTGAACTGTTCTGTGGAAATTTCCGGAAGTTATGCCTGCGGTTTCGCGAAGAAATTATCAGGCGGAGTTATCGCAAACAGTATTTCTTTTGGCGAGAGCCCGAAAGGCGCGTTGTTTGCACAGTATGAAACTGCGGATGATCCAGGACTTGTAAAGAACTGTTACTGGACAGATACCCTGTCCATGCCGTCTGTACCGGAGGGAGTTCTGGTAAATTCCACATCCAGGGATGAGACAGAAATGAAGACGCTGGATCTGGTTGATGTCCTGAATAACGGACGTGGAGACAATGGTACAAAATGGGGACAGAGCAGTGAAGGATTCCCGTACTTTGGAGAAAACCAGTCCTATAAACCGGACACTGAAGTGTGGCCGGAACTTCCAGCAGAAAATCAGTATCAGGTAGAATTTTCTGCTTATAATGGAAGTGCAAAAGAAACCCTGACAGATTCCCGTCTGCAGGTATCTCCGGATTCTGTCAATGCATTTAAAGTTGCAGGCAGATTAAGCCTTAAGGATTATCAGGCACCGGAGGGTAGTCATCTGGAGTGGAACTGTACAGAGATGAAGCCGTCCGGAGCAATGGCAATGGACCTTTCTTCCGGAGATCTGTATGTATACAGAAACGGAAAAACACTTATCACAGCAACACAGATAAACAGTGACGGTTCCAGTAAAGTTGTTGCGTATGTTTCTGTGATCGCCACAACAAAGAAGATCGAAGCAGTCAGACTTCTTATTGACGGACAGGATATAACAAACGGAAGCTTTACGGTAGCAGGTTCCGAGACTAAGAAGATCCAGGTTCAGGGAAAATATACAGGGGAAGATGATTTCAGCGATATGGCTTTTTCAAGTTTCCTGTATAAAGCCGCTGACGGATCTGTGATCAGTAATGATGAAAGTTACAGTTCATTCTTCTTCCTGAAACCGGGAACTTCCTCTATCACCGTAAGCTCCAAGGCACAGCCGGATATCTCTGCAAAAGTAGATCTGACATCTACATATGTGCCGATCGAATCCATTGTACCGGGAATGTCCGGACAGCAGGTGATCCATGGAAGAAATGCAAACAGTGACGGTCAGGAAGAGGACGGCAGAGTTGCATTTAACCCGATTCCGGGAAGTGCCGTAGTAACTCCGACCAATGCAAGTTATGCATCTGACTGGACCATTACAAGCAGTGATGATACGATCGGATATTACAGCAACGGTTCCAAAGTATTTGTTCCGAAACAGTCCGGAAAAGTAACTTACACAGCAGAAATTAAAGATACAGATCCGGAAACAGGAAAGACACGTACCATTACCGGAACTTCTGAGGTTGAGTTTGTATATAAGAATCCACTGACTTCAGTCACTTCTCCTGTAACAGAGGTAACCGTAAGATCAGGAGAAAGTCAGGATATCGATCTGAGCTTTACCGGAGAGATTTCTGACCAGGGATACAACGTGACAGATCCATCCATGAAATGGACTTTTGACAAAAAAGGTGTTGTAGTCATTACAAAGAAAACAAGTGGCTACTGGAAACGTCAGGATGGAGCACCAGATACAAACAACTACTTTATCGGAACCGATTACAGGATCACGGGAATCGGCGAGGGAACGGTGATCGCTACCGGTACACCGGTTGACCAGACCAATTCTCCGGAACCTGTAAAGATCAGGCTCACAGTAACAAAAGGTGACGGACAGGATACAGACAACAAAAAACTTGCGTCTGAAGACGTTGAGAAAGCAGTTTCTTATCTTACAGACCTTCATCAGGAAAAAGGATATCAGTATGGAGATGAGTGGGTGGTATATGCTCTTCTCCGCAGCGGACAGACCATTGACCAGGATAAACTGGACGCATATTACGAGTCTGTATGTGCGACTGTAAAAGGCTGGAGTGCAGACCAGAAACCTACAGATATTGAGCGAGTGTCTCTTGCATTAACAGCTATGGGAAAAGACATCACAAATGTTGACGGTGTAAACCTTGCAGCGATGATCTACAATTCTGAAAAACTGAAAAATGGTTCCAATGAACTGATCTATGCATTGATCGCTCTGGATGCCGCAGATATCCAGATCCCGGGAAATGCGAAATGGAACCGTGCTTCCATCATCAGGGCACTTGGAGAATTCCAGAATCCGACAACCGGTGGAATCGGACTTACCGATGCAAAAGGAGGAAGCTCTGATATTACAGCCATGGCGCTTCAGGCCCTTGCTGTCTACAGAAACCATAATACAGCCGCAAAAAATATTTCAGACAAAGCACTCACTTACCTGGCAAATGCCATGGGAGATGATTTCGGATATGGTACCTGTGAAAGTACAGCCCAGGTTCTTCTGGCACTGACTTCTATGGGAATTGATCCGTTAAGCGATGATTTTGGTACTGTAAATATGAATATGATCACAAATCTGACTGGTTATATTCAGAGCGACAATGGTTTTTCACATTCCATGTCAATTTCAAAATCCAGCGAAATGTCTACAGTACAGGCACTTCAGGCACTGGATTCTTACAGACGTTTTGTAAATAAGGAGACAACATACTGGGATCTGAAAAACAAAGGAGAACATGCAAAACACAGCTGGGATGCAGGAACAGTAACAAAGAAATCCACCTGTAAGACAAAAGGAACAAAATCTTATACCTGTACCTGGTGCGGAGAGAAAAAGACCGAATCAACAGCTCTTGCAGCACATAAGTGGAGTTCCTGGAAGACAACGAAATCTGCAACTGTTTTTGCACCGAAACAGATCACAAGAACCTGTTCTGTATGTGCCAAAAAAGAAACAAAGAATTCAGGAAGCAAACTGAAACCAACGATCAAACTGAACGCATATGGAATTCGTCTGAATCCGGGAAAATCTACTAGCAAAGTGAAAGTCAGTGGTCTTGCAAAAGGAGATTCCGTGAAGTCCTGGAAATCCAGCAATACTGCAATTGTAAAAGTAGATAAAAAAGGTGTGATCACCGCACAGAAAAAGACAGGTACTGCTTATATCACAGTAACTCTGGCAAGCAAAAAAACGGCGAAACTGAAAGTCGTTGTACAAAAAGGAACAGTAAGAACTGCGGCCATAACCGGACTGCAGTCCAGAATAACCATCAGTAAAGGAAAGACAACGACCTTAAAGCCGATACGCAGACCAATAACATCTGCTGAAAAACTTACATACAGTTCCTCCAATAAGGCTGTTGCCACAGTAAGTTCCAAAGGTGTGGTCAGAGGTGTGAAAAAAGGAACTGCGGTAATTACAGTAAGATCCGGAAAAGTTTCTTACAAATGCCGTGTAACTGTAAAATAAATACTGATCATTATGAAATACCCCCGCCTATAACTCTGATTCACGGGATTGTCACAGAAAAAGAAGTGTGTTATAATTTCTGAACAGTTAAATATGGAGAAAAAACAATTACCGGTTTTAAGTTCTCTGCCACATCGGCAGGGCCAAGAGGGAACAGGGTGAGAATCCCAGGCAGTCGTGCTACTGTATTTGTTTAGATCTTTCTGTAACCATTGTACGGATCTGTATGAGAAGGGGAGGGATCGTGATTACATAAGCCAGGATACCTGCTTAAAGCTGCTACCAGTTATTACACGCAATGATAAATGGAGGGGGAGATTGTTTGGTTTTGTGTACCTATTTTTCGGGACACAGAAAGAAACATTTCCTGAATTCAGAGATATTGCGGTAGCAGATGGTATTGTTGAAAACATGATCATTATATACGGATGCGATATCTTTCAGGGTATTGCATCCGTTTTTTTGTTGAGAGGTTAAAAAATGCAGAAAACACTGGTGTGGCGTTCGCAGAAAGAAAGAGAAAAAACATTTGTAAGAGGATGTGCAGAGAAACACGGAGAGAGAATTCTTGTTATCGGACAGCCTTACAGCCGAATCGGAGACGAGGCACTGAAGAATAATATCCGGATCAGAGAAGTGAGCCTGGAAAACTGCGTCAGAGAGATTGGCAGAGAAAGTTTCGCCGGATGTACAAGGCTTCGAACAGTAAGATCAGAGAAAATAAAAGTTATAAAAAACAGAGCTTTTTCCGGTTGTGTAAACCTGAGAAGTTTTGAAATCCCGGCTACAACAGAATATATTGGAAAAGGGGTTTTGTACGGGTGTAAAAGACTGCAGAAGACAGTTTTTGAAGAGAATAAGAAAATCATCCGAATTCCGGCAGAAGCTTTTATGGAGTGCCAGGAACTTTCCGGAGTAGTGCTTCCGGAAATGATCACTGAGATTGGGCGAAGGGCATTTTATAAATGTGGGAATCTGACAGAGATAAAAATTCCTCAGTCTGTGGAGCGGATTGAAAGAGAGGCGTTTTATCAGACCGGACTGCAGAAGCTGGAACTTCCTCAAAAGCTGAAATTTATTGGAGAGAGCGCTTTTCTGAAGTGCAGAAATCTGGAATATGTCCGGGTTCCGGAATATGTGGAAACTGTGGAAAAATGGGCGTTTCACGGGTGCAGTATGTTGAAAACAGTGGAATTTTCCGGGGATCCAGAAGTGCTGGGAGAATGGATCATAAATAAAGGAACAAAGATCCTGTGCAGAAAAAATACCAGAGTCGATGACTATTGTAGGAAGTATGGATTTGCGGTAGAATATCTGTAAAAGCGACCATTTTTTGGTGGAAAGAGGAGAAGGATGAGGGAAAGAAAACCTGTGATCGGCGTTACCTGTAATTTTGACTACAGGGATGCTGTTGGAATGGTTTCGGGCATGGGGATCACCGGGCAGGACTGGGACTTTGTCAGCGGTGATTATGTGTATATCCTGGAGAAAGCCGGTGCGATTCCTGTGCTGATCCCGCAGTATGGAGATCTGGAGGCGGCGAAACCGTTCCTGGAACAGCTGGACGGAGTGCTGATCTCCGGCGGACATGATGTAGGGCCGGAGCGGTACGGGGCGTTTCCAAAAGGGTACTGCGGAACGATCATGCCCATGCGGGATGAGCAGGATATTGCGATTTCCAGATATTTTATGATGGAAAAGAAAAAGCCGATCCTCGGGATCTGCCGTGGCATTCAGATCATGAATGTGGCCTGCGGCGGAACCCTGTATCAGGATCTGGAAAAAGAAGGGGGGTTTGAACATCATTTCGGGGATAAGTACCCGAGAAATGTGGCGTGGCATAAAGTGAGCATTGCCAAAGACAGTATATTGGAAAAGACTTATGGGAACCGGGAGATCCGGGTGAATTCTTTTCATCATCAGGCGATAAAAGATGCCGGGGAGAATGTGAGGATCACAGCCTGGTCCGAGGACCGGGTGCCGGAAGCTATGGAACTTGAGGATCATCCATTTGCGGTGGCTGTGCAGTGGCATCCGGAGATGATGTATGATTCTTCGGAGCAGATGAAACTTTTACAGGCATTTGTGAAGGCAGCAGAGAAGGGGACAGAAGCATGAATATTTGTATATATGGAGCATCCAGCGCAGAACTGAAAAAGATTTATTATGAGAAAACAGAGGAATTGGGACGGCTGATAGGAAAACGTGGCCATGGCCTTGTTTTTGGCGGTGGAAAAGAAGGACTGATGGGTGCGGCGGCCCGTGGCGTTGACAGAGAGAAAGGTTATATCCTGGGGATCGCACCGCGATTTTTTGACAAGCCGGGAGTCCTGTATGAGCATTGTACAGAGTTTATTTTTACGGAAAATATGCGTGAGAGGAAGCACCTTTTGGAAAGCCGTTCCGATGCGACCATCGTGGTACCTGGTGGAATTGGTACGTATGAGGAGTTTTTTGAGATCCTGACACTGAAAAGTCTGGGACGGATCGACAGGCCGATCGTTCTTTATAATATCAACGGATATTATGACAGCATGAGGGCCCTTCTGGAGTATACGGCAGGGGAGAAATTCATGGCAAGAGATGTTGTGGATATGTGCCGGTTCATGAAAGATCCGGAGGAGATCCTGGATTATATTGAGAATTACCGGAATTATGGGGGAAAGTTATAAAAAGGGTTGTAAGGATAATAAAAATAAAGTCCGGGTTATAGGACAGATTGCAAAAATACAACAGTCCCAAATATAGGACTGTAAAAACGAATGTGTTACAGAATAATATAAGAAAGTCTGTAGTAATTCCGGGAAGTTATATTCTGAACAGTCAGGTTTGATATAGTAATTGATGGAAATGCCATAGTCTGCAAGGGGATTTTTACAGGAGAAGGTATATTTTATGAGGAAGATTATGTTAAATGGCCGGTGGGAGCTGGCGGAAGCGGGGAAAGATACATTATGTGCAGTGCAGGTTCCGGGATCTGTACTTTCCGGACTTTACGGGGCCGGAAAGATTGAAGATCCTTTTTACCGCACCAATGAAGATGCCACGAGGGAACTGTTCTGGAAGGATTATGAATTTTGCAGAACGTTTGCGGTTACGGAGGATGTCCTTAATGAGAAGAAAGTGATCCTGGTATGCGAGGGATTGGACACACTTGCGGATATTTATATCAATGGAAAAAAAGCCGGATCTACAGATAATATGCACCGTACCTGGAAACTGGATGTGAAAGGATTTCTTCATTCCGGTGAGAACCAGATCCGGATCGTATTTCGGTCGGTGTTTAAGTATATCGAAGATTATGAGTATGAAGAGAATAAAGAGATCCATTATGTTCCCTGCGGCGGAATGAAAGGAAACCAGCTGATCCGTAAGGCACACTGCATGTTTGGATGGGACTGGGGCCCCCAGACGATTGATGCCGGAATCTTCCGTGATATTTATCTGGAAGCGTACAGTCATCCGAGGATTGAGGATGTGAAGATCACACAAAGGCATGGGGATAATGCTGTGGATGTGTGTACAACTGTAGCTGTGAGCGGCGATGCTGTGGATAAGTGTCAGGTGAGAGTGAGTATCCGGAAGGATATGACGAGTGTCCGTGGAAATGGACATGCGGTTCAGGAGACTGGAGACTTAGAGATATATGCAGATGGAGCTGTACTGTTGAACAGTAATTCTGTAACTCTGACGGGAAGAATCCACAACCCGAAACTCTGGTGGCCAAACGGCTACGGCGATCAGCCGTTATATAAAGTTAAGGTGGAACTTCTGGATGAGGATGGCGAAGTTCTGGAAACTATAACGAAGCGCATTGGTCTCCGTACTCTTACCATCAGCCAGGAAAAAGATCTCTGGGGAAAAGAGTTCGCGTTCTGTGTCAATGGCGTGAAGATTTTTGCCATGGGCGGAAATTATATTCCGGAGGACTGTATTTATTCCAGGATCACGCCGGAGCTTCAGGAGTACCTTCTGGAATCCTGTAAACGTGCCAATTTTAACTGCGTCCGTGTGTGGGGTGGCGGTTATTATCCTTCGGATCATTTCTATGATCTCTGTGACGAGATGGGGTTGATCGTATGGCAGGATCTGATGTTTGCTTGTAATGTTTATGATCTTACAGAAGAATTTGAAGAGAATATCACGAAGGAAATTACAGAAAATGTAAAACGTCTCCGTCATCATGCATCTCTGGGACTGTGGTGCGGAAATAACGAGATGGAATCTGCCTGGGATCACTGGCCGGAGGTGCAGAGTGAGTCGAAATATCTTCGTGCGGACTACATAAAAATGTTTGAGCATGTGGTGCCAAAAGCAGTGAAAGCGGCAGACAGCGAGACCTTTTTCTGGCAGTCTTCTCCGAGTTCCGGGGGTTGTTTTGATGAGCCGGATGATGAGAACCGGGGGGACTGTCACTACTGGGATGTATGGCATGGCCAGAAGCCTTTTACGGATTATCAGAAGCATTATTTCCGGTTCTGTTCGGAATTTGGTTTCCAGTCCTTCCCGTGTCTGAAAACAGTAGAGAGCTTTACGGAAGAAAAAGACCGGAATATTTTTTCCAGGGTGATGGAGAAACACCAGAAGAATCCGGCAGCCAACGGAAAGATCCTGTATTACCTTTCGGAGAATTTCCGTTATCCGGAGAATTTCCGCAAGCTTCTCTATGTGAGCCAGATCCTTCAGGGAATGGCCATGAAGTATGGCGTAGATCACTGGAGACGTCACAGAGGCCGCTGTATGGGAACTCTTTACTGGCAGATCAATGATAACTGGCCGGTGGCGTCCTGGGCAAGTATCGACTATTTTGGTCGCTGGAAGGCACTTCATTATATGGCAAAAAAATTCTATGGGCCACAGGCGGTGAGTATGTGTCTGGAAGAGGATACCATGCAGGTTTATCTGGAAAATGAAAGTTTGGATGAAATACCGCATCAGGTGGATTTTTATGTGAAAGATATGGAGTGTAACATTCTGGATAAGATCACGGCAAAAGGATCTGTGGGACAGCAGGAATCCGGGCAGATCCTGGCAGTGGATATTTCCCGGTGGGAGGAACGGAAGTATGAGATCTTTCTTGAGGCGGAGGTTACCCTGAAGGATGGAAGGATACTTCAGGATGTGGAGACGCTGGTTCCCTATAAGTATCTGGAACTGGATCAGCCGGAAATTACAGCAGAGGTGGAAGAGCAGGAAGATGCCTTTGTGATCCATCTGAAGAGCAGCTGCTTCAGCCCATTTACAGCTATTGGATTTACAGACGCGGATATGATCCTGGAGGATAATTTTTTCCATATGACAGGTGAGAAGGGAAAAGATATCCGGGTGGAGAAAAGGGATATCCGAAATGGGGAAATCAGGAATGCGGAAGAGATGACCAGACAGATGGAGATCCTGACACTGGCGTGATTCTGGTATAGAAAAAGCAGAAAAATAAAAGACGCGAAGTCTTACATGAAAAATGTAAGATCTCGCGTCTTTTTTATATATGACATTATGGGTTTACTCGTAGTTTTTATGTCTTTTGAAGAAATCTTTTGTTTCTTTTACAACCACACCGCTCAGGGCAAGAAGAGCGATCAGGTTCGGGAATGCCATCAGGGCATTGAAGATATCTGCGATGTTCCATACAGCTGCTACAGTCATATATGGTCCGATGAATACGCAGATGATGTACAGCCAGCGGTATGTTGTAACTGCGGCTTTGTTTCTGTTGAACAGGTATTCCAGACATCTTTCACCGTAGTAATCCCATCCGAGGATTGTTGTGAATGCAAAGAATACCAGGCACAGCATCAGTGAGAAAGATGCTACAACCGGTGGGAAAGGAAGTCCTTTCTGGAAAGCGGCTGTTGTGATGGCAACACCTTCAAGACCTGTGTTCCATGTCTCTGTGATGACGATGGAAAGACCTGTCATGGTACAGATTACGATAGTGTCGATAAATGTACCTGTCATGGATACAAGACCCTGACGTACCGGCTCTTTTGTCTGAGCTGCAGCAGCTGCGATCGGGGCACTACCAAGACCGGACTCATTGGAGAAGATACCGCGGGCGATACCTTTCTGCATAGCTACGACCATGGTTCCCATTGCGCCACCTGCAAGTGCGCTTCCTGTGAAAGCAGATTTTACGATAGTTACGATCGCTGCAGGAACTGCTGTGATGTTTGTGATCACGATGATCAGTGCCAGTGCAACATAGAGAACTGCCATAAACGGTACAACGACCTGGGATACCTTTGCGATTCTCCGGATTCCGCCGAGAACGACAAGTCCTACGCATACGGTAAGTACCAGACATGCAACTACAGTTGCCCAGGAATATGTATTTCCGAAAAGTGCTACTGTGTGTGCTTTATCCGGATCAAAGAAGTTGGTGACTGCAGATGCGATACCGTTTACCTGTGTAAATGTTCCGATACCGAAAAGTCCAACGCCTGCTCCGAAAAATGCGAAGATCTTTGCAAGCCATCTCCACTGTTTTCCCATACCGTTTTCGATGTAGTAGAATGGTCCACCGAGAACGTGGCCTTCTTTGTCAATGGTACGGTACTTGATTGCCAGAAGTCCTTCTGCGTATTTGGTTGCCATTCCGAAAAATGCGGCTACGATCATCCAGAAAAGTGCTCCAGGTCCGCCGGCTGCGATAGCAGTTGCAACACCTACGATATTTCCAGTTCCGATGGTTGCTGAAAGCGCAGTACACAAAGCTCCAAAGCTTGTGACCTCACCATCACCGCCTTCTTCATTTTTAACCATGAATTTCAGTGCTTTTCCGAGATGCCTTACCTGTAAAAGGCCTAACCGAGCGGTTAACAGAATTCCTGTGAACAGGATCAGAATGATCAGCGGAAGTCCCCAAACGACTCCGTCAAACCATGTGATAAAGTTGTTGATTTGTGTAAACATTACTCTTTCCTCCATCCTTTTGCCTGAGAGATTTACAGCATTTTGTGTGCTGCGTACACCTTCGGCGCTCTTCCCTTTTGATTTGAAGAGACTCTCCTGAGTTTTTTTATTTTTGAATGATGCCAGGACCTTTTTGTGTACGGTAGTGGCGGTCATTCGTTTTGTGTAGAAATACACTGTAACACAGAGTATCACAAGAATTGACGGATTTCAATGGGGTTTATTAAAAAAATTCCATTTATTAGTAAAATTAATCGACATATAATCTGTTTTTTTGACAGGACTTTACTTTTCTATCAGTGGATGCTCTTTATAGTACATGCGGGTGAAATGAAGGAATGTCAACATATCACCACTGATGTATTTGCCTTTTTTCCATACCATGCCGATCTTTACCCGGATGGGTGGTTCAAGGGGAATACCGGTAATACCGGAACCGGAAAATTTATCTGTCATGCTGGTATAAAGAAAGCATCCGTATTTCCCGGTTTTTACAAACTGCAGGGTGGTGTAGATCTGGCTGCTCCGCATAACAACATTTGGTTTGTAGCCGTCCATCTCAAAACGCATCTTCAAAAGCTGATTCTGGACAGAGTCCGGGTTAAAAAATATCAGCTGTTCTTTTGACATTTCTTTTATGGTAACCGTTTCTTTTTCTGCCAGTTTGTGGTCATTGCTTACACAGAAAACAATCTGGTCGTCAGCCAGGACTGTGTTGTGGAATTTATCAATATTATATTGTTCCATGTTGACCAGAGCGACGTCCAGGGTATCATCCTGGATCAGATTGCAGGCGCGGACAGAGCCGTATTCCTCCAGGACAACAGCAATCTCCGGGTGCTTTTCGTGAAAAGCAGTAAGAAGCTCCGGAAAAAATACGGTACTTAACATTGGCGGGATGCCGATGCGAAGAGGGGGTTTAACTCTGGACATGCTGGAGTAGTCAGCCTGGAGTTCATTACAGTACTGAAGGATATAGGTAGCTTTTTCATAGAAGGATTCTCCCTCCTGAGTCAGGATCAGCTGATTTCCCTTCCTGGAAAAAAGGCTGATCCCGAATTCAATCTCCAGATCACGGATAGCCATGGAAATAGTAGGCTGGGTTACATATAATTCTTCGGCTGCTTTTGTAATGCTGTGGCAGCGGCTGGCGGTGCAGAAGTAACGTAGTTGGTTCAGTGTCATGATATGCCTTCTCTCAGTGTATTATCAGATGAAATTCTTAACAGATTTTGCTGCTTTTTATCGAAATAAATGGGGGACAGAACATACTCTTTGGAGCTGACTGTCATTATAAAGATACCATGGACATGTGAAAAATTCCATATTCATTTAAAAATGAGAGGAGTTTATAGCAATAGCGCATAAAAATTATCATTAAAAATTGAGAGTATAAATTTTTTTTATGCGGATATGTGTTTCACTAATTTGTTTTTTTATATGTACACGAGTTATAATAAAGCCATCAAAAGAAACGTGTACGGCCTATACTTTTCAGAAGAAAACAATATGAAATCACAACATAGTGAAAGGAGAGTACAGAAATGTCTCAGACAACTATCACATTGCTGTTTCTTGTGTTCACCATCATCAGTTTCATCCTTGAAAAAATTCCTCTGGGACTGACGGCTTCGATCTGTGCCATTGGCCTGACCCTTACAGGAGTTGTGGATGCGACAACAACGTTTTCACAGTATGTAAACAGTAACGTAATCCTTTGCGTTGGCATGTTTGTAGTAGGCCAGGCATTGTTTGAAACAGGAATGGCAAACAAGATCGGAGGCCTGGTCACAAAATTTGCCAGAACAGAAAAAACACTGATCATTGCGATCATGGTAATCGTAGGTGTAATGTCCGGGTTCTTATCCAACACAGGTACCGCAGCAGTGCTGATCCCGGTCGTCTGTGGAATCGCCGATGAGTCCGGGTATTCCAGAAGCCGTCTTCTGATGCCATTGGTATTTGCGGCAGCTCTTGGCGGAAACCTTTCCATTATCGGTGCGCCGGGAAACCTGATGGGTGTCAATGCTCTGCAGGAGATGGGGCTTTCCACAAGCTTCTTTATGTATGCGCCGGTTGGAGTTCCGATGCTTGTTCTTGGAATCCTCTATTTTGTTTTTATCGGATATCGTTTCCTTCCCAATGGAAACCATGCGGCCGGGGAAGCGCTTGAAGATCAGCAGGATTTCAGCCATGTACCGAAGTGGAAACAGACGGTTTCTCTGGTAATTCTGATCCTTGTGATCCTTGCAATGATCTTTGAAAAAGAGATCGGTATCAGCATTGAGGTTTCTGCATGTATCGGAGCCATCGTCCTGGTTTTGACAGGAGTTATTTCCGAAAAAGAAGCACTGAAATCTATTGACCTGAAAGTTGTATTCCTTTTCGGCGGTTCTCTGACACTTGCAAAAGCGCTGGATACAACCGGAGCCGGAGAGCTGATCGCAGATAAGATCGTAGGACTTCTTGGAGCAGATCCGAGTCCGATCCTTCTTCTTCTGGTGATCTTTATTGTAACCTGTGTACTGACAAATTTTATGTCAAATACAGCAACCACAGCACTGATGATCCCGATCGCGGTATCTCTTGCGAACAACCTGGGAGCAGATCCGAGAGCTGTTGTTATCGCAACGGTTATCGCAGGTTCCTGTGCATATGCAACACCGATCGGTATGCCGGCAAACACCATGGTAGTTGGTCTTGGAGGATACAAATTCAAAGACTACGTAAAATCCGGTCTGCCGCTGATCCTGGTATCTTTTGTGATCTGTATGATCCTGTTACCGATCCTGTTCCCGTTTTATCCGTAAGGAGAGAAACTTTTGAGTTACTGTTCACTTTGTGACCAGCAACATTTTTGATCAATTAAGTTCATTCCCTTCTGTACTGACCATACAGTACAGGAGAAGTGATAAATAAGCCAAAAAGCTATCTTAACCATTAATCAGCCAAAATTAATGATGAAACAACCAACAAAAACCTATGTAACTAAAAAACATTAAACCATCGAACCATATCAGGAGGTAAATCATGACTAAGGAAAATGGAGTTAAAGTATTAACAGACATGGTAGCAGATTTTGTTGCCCATATTGGAAAAAAATTACCGGATGACGTAGTTAAGAAACTGGAAGAGCTTGGTTCTCAGGAAACAGCTGCACTTCCAAAAGTTCTCTATGAGACAATGACAAAGAACCAGGGTCTTGCTGTAGAGCTGAACCGCCCAAGCTGTCAGGATACAGGTGTTCTTCAGTTCTGGCTGAAATGCGGAACAAATTTCCCGTATATCAATGAGCTGGAAGCACTTCTGAAAGATGCTGTTGTTCAGGCTACTTTTGCAGCACCGTTAAGACATAATTCCGTTGAGACTTTTGATGAGTACAATACAAAGAAAAACGTTGGTAAAGGAACTCCGACTGTATGGTGGGATATTGTTCCGAACAGCGATAAATGTGAGATCTACGCATACATGGCAGGCGGCGGATGTACTCTTCCTGGAAAAGCAATGGTTCTGATGCCAGGCGCAGGATATGAGGGTGTTACAGATTTTGTTCTGGATCAGATGACAACTTATGGACTGAATGCGTGTCCTCCGCTTCTTGTTGGTGTAGGTGTAGGTACATCTGTGGAGACAGCTGCCCTGAACTCCAAGAAAGCGCTGATGCGTCCGATCGGTTCCCACAATGACAACGCAAACGCAGCAAAAATGGAGAAGCTTCTTGAGGACGGTATCAATGCGATCGGCCTTGGACCGCAGGGTATGGGCGGAAAGTATTCTGTAATGGGTGTTAACATTGAGAATACCGCGCGTCATCCATCTACCATCGGTGTTGCAGTAAACGTTGGATGCTGGTCTCACCGTCGTGGACATCTGGTTGTAAATCCGGATCTTACAGTAACCTGTGATACTCATTCCACATGGAAATTTAATGCTTAATATAAACGGAGGGAAAAATCATGATCGAAATCAGAGGAGATAAAAAAGTTCTTATTACACCTATAAGCGCAGAAGACCTGGCTGATATCAAAATCGGCGATATTGTATGGCTGGACGGAGATCTGATGACCTGCCGTGACGTTGCTCACCGTCGTCTGGTTGAGTATGGAAGAGAGCTTCCGTATGATATCCGCAACAAAGCGATTTTCCATGCCGGCCCGATCGTTCGTAAGATCGAAGGTACAGAGGATGATTACGAGATGGTTTCTGTAGGACCGACAACTTCCATGCGTATGGAGAAGTTCGAGTATGAGTTTACAAAACTGACTGGTGTCAGAGTGATCGTTGGTAAAGGTGGTATGGGCCCGAATACTGAGCGTGCCTGCAAAGAGTTCGGTGCGATCCACTGTGTTTTCCCGGCTGGATGTGCAGTTGTGGCTGCTACAGAGGTTGAGAAGATCGTCGAGCATCACTGGGATGAGCTTGGTATGCCTGAGACTTTATGGTGCAATAAGGTTAAGGAGTTTGGTCCGCTGATTGTATCTATCGATGCACAGGGACGTAACCTGTTTGAGGAGAACAAGGTTGTATTTAATGAGCGTAAAGAGGCTGCCAAGCAGGCAATTTATCCTGAGGTTAAGTTTATTAAATAATATTGATATTGGAAAAATTTTTCGGGATATCTGAAATGACGAAGCTCTGCCATGAGAGATTCAGGATTGACTGGTGATTGTGAGATTGAATTAACAGCGTGATATGAAAAAGAGAGATGTCCGGCGGATCATATAATGTGGTCTGCCGGATGTCTTTTTTTGTTGCTTTTTGTTGTTTCTTGGGGTTTTTGTGTTTTACAGGGGTGAGGTGGTGTGATAGAATATAAGAGCTGTTGCGGGGTAGTTATTAAGGGATTATCTGGTATAGAATTCTGTGCAGTGCAGGCGGATCTTGGATATCTGCCGGATAAATTTTTTTAGAGAGAATGAGGTAGAGGGTTTATGGGGGAGTTTTTGAAGAACATTAACTGGAAGCATGTTCTGATCATGTGTATCGGAAATGTTTTTGCAGGTATGGGGATTGGAATTTTCAAGCTGGCCGGGCTTGGAACAGATCCGTTCAGTGGTATGAATATGGCGGTTGCAGATACGCTTGGTATGGCTTATGGTAACTTTCAGCTGATTGTAAATATCGTGTTATTGATCATTGAGATTGCTTTTGGCAGAAGATTCCTGGGAATTGGAACTGTTGTGAATGCGGTGTGCCTGGCTTATATTACTACGTTCTTTTATAATATTTATACGGGAGTGTTTGGACTGGAGCTTACAGCTTTGCCGATTCGACTGGTGGCACTGTGCGTTGGTGTTGTGATTTGTTGTCTGGGCTTGTCTATGTATCAGATGCCGGATGAGGGAGTTGCACCTTATGATAGCCTTTCCCTGATCATGACAGAGAGATGGCCGAAGATTCCTTATTTCTGGCACAGAATGTCCAATGATGTGCTCTGTGCGCTGATCTGCTATCTGACAGGTGGTGTGATTGGAATTGGTACGCTGGTGACGGCTTTTGGGCTGGGACCTGTGATTCATTTCTTTAACCGGCATTTTACCGGGAAGCTGCTTGCCTGGGTTGATGGTGAGTGAGTTTGTAGTTGTATGGTTTGAGCTGAACTGGCTGCGGGATGTGGCTGGTTCGGCTTTTTTTGGTGAAAAGGGACGCCCGTGAGGCGTGTGCTGCCTGCAGCCGGGGCTTCGTCGGGGGCTGGCTTCTAGGCTGCCGGGAATCTGCTAAAAGCGTTTTACAAAAGTCCGAACTCGCGTCTTGCAGTCGCTCAGACAGCGGACTTTTGTAAAACAACGCAGATTTCCGCCAGCCAAGAATCAGCTCCCCTCCTGCAGAGTCCGGCGACAGGCAGCACACGCCTCACGGGCTGGCTTTTCAGGGCGGTAGGGTAGTGTGGCTGCTCGGGAGTTGGATGAGCTATCAGCGCTATGCTGTGTTAAAATATAAACAATGTTAATATAATACAGTTACATTATTCATTTTATAACTATTTGTAAATGTGTTATGCTATCTTCTGATGAGAGATATATAATGAACACAGTCGTATGAAATGAGAGTGTTCATGAATAGCTGGCTGTCCGGGTTGCCGGGGCTTATGTGATGAAGGAGAGGATATTATTATGGAATTTAATCATGGCGTTTTGTTTTCAGATACATATCAGAAGAAGCTGAAGTCTCAGTTTTATTATGCAGATAAGGATCCACAGTATGGCGCGAGACTTTTCTTTGAGAACTCCGGTGGTTCTCTGCGGCTTAAGAAGGCGGTTGAGGCCAAGGCTGCTATCGAGGAATTTCCGGATTGTCCGGAGCGTGCTCGTGGCAGGGGCTTTGATCTGGCGGATTATGTGAAGAATGGTACGCAGGAGATCCTTGAGGTTATTTTTGGTGCAAAGAGTGGTGCGCTTATCACTGAGCTGACTGCTTCCCAGACTATGTTCCATGCAGTTGGCACGATCATGGAAGGTGTTGACTGGGGTAAGAATGCGGTTACTTCTGCTCTGGAGCATCCGTCTGCGCATGATGCGGTTGAGTATTACTGCAAGAAGACCGGCAGGGAGTTCCGTGAGGTTCCGGCTAATAAGGTGACTGGTGGTCTTGATCCGGATGAGATCATGAAGTATGTGGATAAGGATACTGTTCTTCTCAGTATTATGGCTGCTTCCAATATTTCCGGTAATATCATGGATATCAAGGAGATCGCACGTCGTGCAAAAGAGATCAACCCGGATATTTATGTTGTCAGTGATGCAGTTCAGCATGCTCCTCATGCAGTGATCGATGTTGAGGACTGGGATGTGGATGTGTGCAACTTTGCACCATATAAGTTCTTTGGTGTTCGTGGCTGCGGTTATGCTTATGTTTCTGACCGTGTTGCTGTAATGCCACATATCAAACTGACATGCAAGGATGATAATGTATGGGCTCTTGGTACACCGGCTCCGGCGAACTTTGCGGCTATGATGGCGGTTATTGATTATGTTTGCAGTATCGGTAAGCATTTCCTGGGCGATTTTGCACAGAAATATAATAAGCGTGAACTTTTTGTTGAGGGTATGAATCACATTCATCTTCAGGAGAGAGCGCTTCTGTACCGTATGCTGGAAGGTACCGATAAGGTTCCGGGTCTTCGTCATATTCCGGGTGTTCAGGTTTATGTGGATATGGAGGATCTTACTTATAAGGATCTGATCGTTGCCATGGGTATTGAGGGTATTGAATTTGCAGAGTGTGCAAGAAGATATCTTGAGCATGGTGTTACGCTGTTCGAGCGTGTAAAGAGCAGTCCGTATTCCAAACGTATCGTTGAGACTCTTGGTCTTGAAGGTGCACTTCGTGTTTCTCCGCTGCACTGCCATGGAACAGACGATATCGATAAATTCCTGAAGATCACAAAGGATATCGCTGAAGGTAAATAATCCCTACGGCTACAATTAAATAAAAAATGAAAATGTCCTGCAATCAAGAATGTGCGCAAAAGAAAATCAGAAGCTGCCAGACTTGAGAACAGGGCTTTTTTTTGTGGTATACTTAAGAAAAAAATGAAAGAGGTGTCGAAAATGGAAAAAATGAGCAGCATAATAAGGCGGGAATTCAAAAAAGGCGATGATATCCGCGATGCAGGTCTGACAGCTCCGGATGATGTGATCCGATATAAAGATATTGCTTATGGAAAAGATTCAGCCATGCAGGTGCTGGATGTATATCGTCCGAAGGATACAGAGGGAAATCTGCCGGTGATCGTCAGCGTACATGGTGGCGGCTGGGTATATGGTGATAAAGAGCTGTATCAGTATTATTGTATGAGTATTGCGCAGAGAGGTTTTGCAGTGGTTAATTTCACTTACCGGCTGGCACCGGAGTATCAGTTTCCGGCACCTATGGAAGATACGAACAGTGTTTTTGCATGGATTCTTGATAATAAAGATAAATATGGCATGGACGTGGCGAATCTTTTTGCAGTGGGCGATTCTGCCGGTGGACAGATTCTTTCACTGTATGCAGATATCTGTACGAATGCAGAGTATGCAAAAGAATATGATTTCCAGGTACCGGAAGGACTGAAGATAAAGGCTGTGGCATTAAACTGCGGTCAGTATAACATGGAAGACACAAGTGATATGACCAGGCAGCTTATGGAGGAATATCTTCCGGGAAAAGGAACTCCGGAAGAATTAAAAAGGATATCTTCTGATCTGTACATAACAGATCAATTCCCGCCTGCATATGTTATGACTGCAGAAGGTGATTTCTTACGCAAACAGGCACCATATATGTATGGGAAACTGAAAGAGAAAAATGTATTCTGTGAGCTTCATGAATACAGCAGTCCGAAGGAGAAGCTGATGCATGTTTTCCATCTCAATATGAGATCTGAGGATGCAAAGAGATGCAATGATGATGAGTGTGAGTTTTTCAGGAAATTTATTGGGAGGTGACAGGAAATGAAAAAAATTCTTATCGTAGTAGATATGCAGAATGATTTTATCGACGGTGCCCTCGGCACAAAGGAAGCGGTTGCGATCGTACCGAAGGTAGAAGAGAAGATCCGCAATTTTGACGGAGAGGTATTTTTCACAAGGGATACTCATGAGACATATTATCTGGAAACACAGGAGGGGAAAAACCTTCCGGTTAAGCATTGTATCCGTGATACCGAAGGCTGGCAGATCCGAAAAGAGTTGGATGCACTGAGAAAAACAGAGCCGATCGACAAAGAGACTTTCGGTTCAACAGATCTGGTGGGCGAACTGGTTACACTTAATGAAGACCAGGGAATCGGAAGCATTACTCTTGTGGGACTTTGCACAGACATCTGTGTAATCTCCAATGCTCTTCTGATCAAGGCATCCCTTCCGGAAGTGCCGATCTGTGTTGATGCCACATGCTGCGCTGGCGTAACACCGGAGAGTTATGAGAATGCACTGAAAGCCATGGAGGCGTGCCAGATCAGGATTATCAGATAAAAATATATCTGACGAAAATTAAATATTTTTTTCAATAAATAAAACTATCCTGAACAAATTGCAAAGTTGAGAAGCTTTGTACCTGACAGGATAGTTTTATTTGCGTTAAGAGGCTGCGAAAAACATATTACTTGCAAATGATGATTATACTGCTATTGCCGCAAAAATCCTTGAAGGCTGTGGCGGAAAAGAGAACATCACAAGCATTGATAACTGCATCACAAGACTGAGACTTGAGGTTAAGGATATTACAGCTGTAAATGATAAGGTGATCAAATCTGCAGGTGTTGCAGGCGTGATCAAACCTGGAAAAACTTCTGTACAGGTTATCATCGGAACCAAGGTTCAGTTTGTTGCAGATGCATTTTCTGAGCTTTGTAAATAATGGCTTTTTTGGAGTCAGGTATTTGCTAAAATAATTATGGGGCAGCAGCAGAATTGTGAAAACGGTTCTGCTGCTGTTTTTTTGTATACCTTATATTGACCGATACTTTCAAAAAGCGTACAATGTTACTTCGATAAAAAGCAATAGGTCAGTGCATTTACGATTGCAATATTTCTACAGGGGGAATGAAGTTAATGAAATCCTGCGTATTTCACAAAAAATATCTTTTAGCCGGTATATATATTATTTTTGTTCTGTTTACCTGCTGTAATTCCCGATTTTATCATACACCGCTGGCAAAAATATGTTCCGTAACAGAAAAACAGACTCTGAGCAGAGAAGGAACCAGGGGCTCAAAAGAATATTACTATACTCAGAATATTACGGCACGGATATTAAACGGTTCGCATAAAGGGGAAAAAATAACGGCCTCTAATGAATATACATCTTCTCAGGTTCAGACCAAGAAATATCATAAAGGAGACACCGTTCTTTTAAGCGGTTCAAAGGAAAGCCCCGGAAAAACGATACGCTCTGTAAAAAGGGATGGGTATCTGGCCTTATTGGCAGGAGGATTATTTTTTCTTCTGATCTGCATTACAGGAAAGCAGGGATTTTACACGATAATATCACTGATACTGAATACGGTCATATTTGCGTATGGATTTCAGGCTTTTACAGAGGGGAAAAATATTTTAAATATCTGTAATGTCATCGCAGTTCTTTTTTCACTGACTACATTGATCTGCTTAAATGGAATTCACAGAAAAACATTTTCCTCAGTTCTTTCGACACTGTGTGTTCTGTTTCTGATCATGGCATTGTTTGAATTTTCTATTTATATGTACGGAGATCTGGATTATTCCAATCTGGAATATCTTGGAAGTACAGGCAATTCAGCAGATATATTCTGGGCAGATATTATGCTGACAGGACTTGGTGCAATTATGGATGTGACGGTGACGATCAGCGCAGCAGTAGGAGAGATCGTGCGGAAAAATCCATCGGTTTCTCTGAGAAGACTGATACATTCCGGTCGTGAGATCGGATATGATATTATGGGAACCATGATAAATGTACTGCTGTTTGTTCTGGCAAGCGGCATGATTCCCATGTTCATACTTAAGATGAATAATGATATAAGCTTTGTAACGATCGTGAGATACCACATTCCATATGATATCTGTCGTTTTCTGATAGAAAGTATTGGAATTGTACTGGCAATACCGGTATCTGTTTTTATTGCTTCAGTGATTATGAAAATACCATCACGGAAAAGGGGTGTCAGAGAATGATCATTTTTCTTGCATTGATTTTAATTTTTCTGGTGATCTTGATTGGCGGAGAGCGTGGAGCCATGTCAATTATGACATTGGCGGGGAATATTGTAATTTTGTTTTTTTCAATTATGCTGATGTCTGCCGGTTTTCCTGTACTGCTCCTGATATTGGTGGCAGGTGCAGGTGTCTGTTATATTTCTCTGTTTTATCAGAACGGAAATAATCCAAAGACGCGGGCGGCTTTTCTGGCTACACTGCTGGTAATGTTACTTTTGTTTATTCCTATTTATATTATTACATGGAGATCAGGAAGTTACGGGTTAAATGAGCTGCAGATTTCGGAAGACGATTTTATGTATTATTACAGTACGGACCTTCATATTAACATGCTTCATGTAGGAATATTTGTAACTGTTTTCAGTACTCTTGGGGCTGTTATCGATACAGCATTATCTGTAACATCTTCTGTATATGAAGTCTGGACTCATAAAAACGGTCTGACAGCGAAAGAACTTACAGCTTCCGGCTATCAGGTTGGGAAAGAAATTATCGGTACAACGGTAAATACGCTGCTGTTTGCTTATCTTGGAGGAACTATTTTATTGTTTTCATACATTCAGACACAGCAATATACCCTGGAGATCATTCTTAATTCCCAGTTCCTATTCCAGGATGTTGCAGTCATGCTATCTGGTGCGGTAGCCTGCCTTATTACCGTCCCGGTATCGATCAGATGTATTATTCGACAGATTCACCGTACTGATTCGGAAGAAAAATCTGAAGTTATATAATAGCGTTAAAAAACAGTCAGACCTGTGGAGAAGAATGTGAAGGGAAAATGTGAAGAGGTTGAATGAAAAAGTAACTGCCACCATGTACGGAAAATGTGAAATTAGCGCTCACCTCTTGACAATGGAAGTCGATTTTTGTCCTGTCTTGTGTATCCTAGAAGTGCCTGCTTTACAGGCTTTCCAGGGCATAGGTCATTTTGTCTGGTATTGTAAAGCAGTGCCAGATTTGTCGTAAATGTCGTAAATTTGTGGTCAAAATTCCGAATCTCACTTATAAATCCGGTGAGCAGATGGAGCAACTTGGCAAATATGGATTCTTACGCAGAGATTATCTGAAGAACCATCGAAATTCAACCTATCAGGTGATGCTTTTACAGGATACAATTGGAAAGCACCTTCTGGAAGTAGACAAGGCAGCCAGAGAACGGGAAGAAGTGATCCTGAAACATAAAACGATTTCCAGAAGATTTTTGTTTTCAGATTACAACAGAAGAAGCAGAATCTTTGAAGTGCCAATCTGGCACCTCAAAAATACAAGAGTCAGGAAAAAAGGATGGACGAGGTGGCAGACGTACGCTACCGTATGTATTTACAGAGCAGAGAATATCAATGCTAGCCAGTGTATTACATAGTGAGGTGGCAATCAATGTAAGCATAGGTATTATGCGGGCATTCGTAGAAATGAGACGGTTTATAGCCAACAATGCACTTTTGTTTGAAAGGATTAGTAACGTTGAGTTAAAACAACTTGAATATCAGAAAAAGACAGATGAAAAGCTGGAGCAAATTTTTGAGTACATATCAGATCATGAGGAGTCTAATCAAAAGATATTTTTTGATGGTCAGATATATGATGCGTTCAGTTTACTAATAGAACTGATTCAGAAGGCAGAAACGGAAATTGTTCTGGTAGATGGATATGTGGATGTAGGAACATTAAATATTTTGTCAAAGAAGAAAGAAAATGTGGCGGTGACAGTTTATACACTGCAACGGACAAAATTATCTCAAACAGATATAGATAACTTTAATGCACAGTATCCTAAACTGGATGTGAAGTACACAAGAGCATTTCATGATCGTTTTTTAACCGAATCAAGTAAGTCCCCTGCTTCAATTGCGAGGAGCAATAAGCAGTGGGTGGGACTTACTTATATCAGGAGGGGTACAAGCCCCTGCTGATAAACTGCGGAGCAGTTATTCGGTTATGAGCAAGTAGCGAAAGCGGATTGCGAATATCCGATTGACTTCTTGATAAAACGAAAGCATATCATGTTGGTGCGTCTTTGAAGGACGCAGGTAAAAAATGTTTTGGAATTAATTTGATTGAAGATGCAGGTATTGTAAGAGATATTTTACAGAGATTGGAATTAGAAACAGAAGAATAGAAAAGTAAGTTATGCAGAAAGGCGTGAGTCATAAGAATATGGCTTGCGTCTTTTTCTGTCTGGATTCTTTCGAGGTCTGGCAGTTATTTTTTTGCACAAGAAAAGGAGCTACGCACTAATACTTAATGCGACAGCCCCTTATTTTACCAGAACAATTTGGCGTTCGCGTTTGTGACGGTTTTTTCTATATTCTGTAGGAGAAATTCCGTGGTATTCTTTAAATATTTTTGAAAAATAAGAAGGCGAACTGAATCCACAGATCTGACTGATATAGTCCACGGACCAGTCAGAAGTAAAAAGAAATTCTTCACTCTGGGTGATGCGAAAATCCAGTATATATTTTTTCAATGGAACACCCATCTGCTTTGAAAAGATTTCTGAGAGATAGGATCGATTCAGATTCAGTTTGTCTGCAATATACTGAACTGTCAGGCCTCGTCCGTAGAAATCTTCTACAATAGAAATTGCTTGCTGTACATGACTTTCTGAATTCTGACGACTTTTTCTTTCGGGAAGCTCTTTGGAGTTCTCGATAAAAGTACCAACTTTTGAAAGAAGAAGGAGAAGAATGCCATTGGTATACAGATCATTTTTTGTACTATCATTTTTTATGGAAATCAGAATCTCAAGGAGATCCTTGATTTCCTCAAAGACTTCTGTAGAAAGTCCTTTTGTGAGGGACGGATAACCGAATCCAAGACGATGCATGAAGTATGGAGCGAGTTTGCCATTGAAGCCAACCCACGAATAAGTCCATGGATTCTCCTTATCGGCCTGATAGAAGACCATCTGATCCGGTTCAATCAAAAAAATCTGTTTTTCTTCAATAAGATATTCTGTTTTATTAACAACAAGACGTCCCTTCCCGGAAAGAACAAAATGCATGAGATAATAGGGTCTTGTTCCAGGTCCGTAGGAATGAAGCGGCAGACATTCTGAATGACCGCAGAAACGAAGTTTTATATCATTCCAGCTGGTGTCTCTGTACAGATTCAATTTTTCTAATTCCATAGGATCTCCTTTCGGTAGTTTGTATATTTATATTCGATAGATACAAAATTCTTGCTTTTATTAAACTACAATTTCCGACAAAATTTATAAGTTATCCAACAAAAGTGACTAACATGGTAATAAGATTATAGTATATGATATCAATGTAGACAAGAGAAAGAAAAGACAAAAATAATCTAAAAATTCAGACAGGAAACGAATCGATTCAAATTCACAGAAAAGTAAAAAGCTATAGTTATTAGAAGAAAGAAGTCAGTTTGTAAAAGGTGACCTGTATTTTGTGCACCCTAAAATAAAATGGAAAGGTAAGGAAAGAGATATGTTAGAATTTGCAAAAACACCACCAAAAGGATGGAACAGCTGGGATGTATATGGAGCGTCTGTTACAGAAGAAGAAGTAAAAAGAAATGCAGATATTATGGCAGAAAAGCTTAAGAAATATGGATGGAACTATGTGGTTGTAGATATTCAGTGGTACGAGCCAGGAGCTGAGTCAGCAGCATATCGCAAGTTTGCGGATTTGAAGATAGATGAATATAGTCGTGTGCTTCCGGCTGAAAATCGTTTTCCAAGTTCAGCAGATGGAGTTGGGTTTGCACCACTTGCTGAATATGTACACCAATTAGGGTTGAAATTCGGTATTCACATTTTAAGGGGAATACCAAGACAGGCTGTTCATGGAAGAATGCATATCAAAGGAACGGATAAGACAGCAGATCAGATTGCAATAAACAGTATCTGTCCATGGAATTCAGATATGTATGGAGTGGATATGTCAATTCCAGAAGGACAGTTATATTATGATTCGCTTATGGAATTGTATGCTTCTTGGGGAGTTGATTTCATTAAAGTTGATGATATCGCATATTCAACGATTTACAGAGATTCACATAGAAAGGAAATTGAAGGGATTCGAAAGGCTATCGACAAAACGGGACGGGACATTGTACTTTCCCTTTCGCCGGGACCGGCAAGACTGCAGGATGGAAGTTTTCTTCAAAAAACTGCAAATATGTGGAGATTGACAGATGATTTCTGGGATGAGTGGGAATTGCTGTATGATATGTTTGACCGCTGTAATTATTGGTCACCATTTATTCGTAAAGGAAACTGGCCTGATTGTGACATGCTTCCATTGGGGCATATTGGAATCCGCTCAGGTGAACGTGGAAAGGCAGACCGTATGACCTGCTTTACAAAGCCAGAACAAAAGACAATGATCACATTGTGGTCTATCTTTCAGTCACCACTGATGTATGGCGGAGAACTAGCTGATTTGGATGAGTGGACGCTCTCATTGTTAACAAATACAGAGGTAAACGAGATGCATCGTACACTGGATGGACAGAGACAAGAGTACAGAGACGATGAATGGATTGTCTGGTCAGGAGAAAACGAAGAGAATACATATATTGCAATATTTAATGTATCGGATAAAAAGAAAGAAATTCCTGATAAATTAGCAGAAATATATATCAAAGAGGATGCAAAAGAAATCTGGTCCGGCAAAAAAGCAACTGAAGCAGCAGAAGAAGTAGATAGTCATGGTTGTGTGTTGTATCAGATGAAAAGAATGTGATGAATGTCGGATAGGAGGAATGAAGTGATGGATACAATAGGAAAGAAACTTGCCCTAAAAGAAAAGATGGCTTATGGCTGCGGTGATGCGGCAAGCAATATTATCTGGGCATCTATGGGAACATTTCTGATGTTCTATTATACAGACAGATTGCAAGTCTCCTTGTTACAGCAGGAACACTCCCATTGGTAAACTTTATGACAGAGTATGTGGGGGAAAAGAAAGCGTGGAGTATCGTATATGGAATATTTGGAGTTATTGCAGCAATTCTGTTCTTTTTATGTTTTGCAGGGTGTAAAGAGAGAATTCATGAAAATGAAGAAGAGAAGACAGAAAAGATTCGTGTTATTGACGGAGTAAAAGCAGTGCTGAAAAATAAATACTGGCATATGCTGATGGTGATATCTATTTGTATTAATATATTCTTCCAAGCTATTAGTACGGTAAATACATATTATAGTAAAGCGGTTCTTCATAATAGCAGTATGATTAGTGTATTGAATACGGCTTATATAGTTCCTGCAATTGTAACCTTTTTCTTTGTACATCTGGTTGTGAAGAAGTATGGAAAAGGAAAGACTACGATGTTTGGCTGGATTATTATCTGTGTCAGCTATGTGATATTGTTACCATTTACAGAAAATACAACGGTACTGATTATTACAGCTGCTATGAGGGGAATAGGATATTGCTTCTTGCTTGCAGTGTCTTCTGCGATGGTAAGTGATGCAGTTGAATATGGGGAATGGAAAACGAAAATTCGTGTTGAAGGTCTGACATTTAGTATGCAGGGATTTGTAGGAACAATCGCAGCAGGTATTGTTACGGCGGTCATTGGATGGGTACTCAATTTCAGCAAATATGATGGAACACTGTCATTTGCAGATACACAGGCAGGATCCGCAGTATTTGCAATTAAACTGCTGTTTATTGCGGTTCCGTTTGTTGTTGGAGTACTGAATATTATATTGTTAAGATTTTACAAACTTGATAAAATGTATCCGCAGATTATTGAGGATTTAAATAAGCGGAATGGAAAATAAGTGGGGAATGCATATGAAGACAAGCATATCAGAAAAAATAGCTTATGGTATGGGAGATGTTGCATGTAATGTAGTATATGCACTTACATCTGGTCTTATCGTATATTTTTATACAAATGTAATCGGAGTATGGAGCTGTCGCTTTAACGAATGAATTCATATCTTTTCTCCCAGTTCTTTCATACGTTCTCCATCTATCGTCCCTTCATAATGTCTGATTCTTGACTTATCAAGTTTTATTTTAACCGAATCAAGTAAGTCCCCTGCTTCAATTGCGAGGAGCAAT
>NZ_QTYB01000012.1 GCF_003461955.1 Ruminococcus sp. AM36-2AA
AAAAAAATAGAATTTGCAGTTGCTAACCATTCATGCGTTTGTCGTGAGAAAATTAAGAAGTGTCTTGTGGAAATAAAATGAAAGTGCTATACTTAAACAAATAAGGCCATGTGGATAAGAATATTAGAAATTCACATGGCTTCTTTTAAAACAATAAGTTAGCTATAACTAATACATGACAAAAAGGAGGAACGCTAAAATGAACATAAATGTATTCTATGGAATTCTGATCCCGTTTTTGGGTACTTCTGTGGGAGCGGCCTGTGTGATTTTTATGAAAAAAAATTTAAATGCACACGTGCAGAGGGCACTGACTGGCTTTGCGTCAGGAGTTATGGTGGCTGCTTCTGTTTGGAGCCTTTTGCTTCCGTCAATTGAACAGTCGGGGAAACTGGGAAAATTTTCTTTTGTACCGGCAGTGGCAGGCTTTTGGGCAGGAGTGTTGTTTTTGCTTTTGCTGGATCATGTGATTCCACATATTCACCAGTACAGTGACAGCGCCGAAGGTCCGAAGAGTAAGTTTCAGAAAACGACAATGATGGTCCTGGCAGTAACGTTACATAATATTCCGGAAGGAATGGCGGTTGGCGTGGTTTGCGCGGGATATCTCATAGGAAATACTCATATCACATTTAAGGGAATGATGGCACTTTCTATAGGAATTGCAATTCAGAATTTTCCGGAGGGTGCGATCATTTCCATGCCCCTTCGCTCTGAAGGCATGGGAAAAGGAAAGGCATTTATAAGTGGTGTGCTGTCAGGAATTGTAGAACCTTTTGGAGCAATACTCACAATTCTGGCAGCGGATCTTATTATTCCGGTTTTGCCGTATTTACTCAGTCTTGCTGCCGGTGCTATGATCTATGTAGTGGTTGAGGAGCTGATCCCGGAAATGTCAACAGGGGAGCATTCGAATATTGGAACCATATTTTTTGCAACAGGTTTTTCCTTTATGATGATATTAGATGTGGCGTTGGGATGATTGGTCTGTTTATTTCGCACGTATGAAAAAATAGGTAAAAATTTGAATAGAGTAGCAATACACCCTACATATATGATATGCTCTACCTATCAACCACAAGAAAAGGAGGAACAAAAAATGAATAATAAAGGCATCGGCGCAGTTTTCTGTCTGATATCGGCAATCCTGATCTCTGCAAAATACATCTCAGCTGCGATATTTATGAGCGGTGTGAATACCTGGGATGCCACATTATTTGCTGCCGGACTGGGGTATGTGGGGCCTTTCCTGTCAATCGCTTCTGCTGTTGCACTGATCGTCGGACTTTTGTTTCTCGGATATGGGGTATATGAGGAGATAGGGAAAAACAAGAAATAAACAGGTTGCAAACAAGGGGGAATGTAGCAAATGTTTTTTACACTGGAAAAACTGGAAAGAAACACAAAACAGTTAAAGGATCTCCGTTACAGAGAACGGATGGAGATCCCGTCATTTGACGCAAGCACGCCGGAGGAGGAGCCGGTGGGGAAACGGCCGGAAAGCGTGGTCTACACAGGAACTCTGAAAAAAGGTGATTTCTGGATCGGAAGAGGCACTTATCTGTGGATCCGACAGTCCGTAGAGATCCCGGTAGAATGGGCGGGGAAAAAGATCGCCGGGCTTTTTAATATGGGAAAAACCGGCGAGGGCCTGAATTCCGGGTTCGAGGGACTGATCTACGTCAATGGTTCGCCATACTGCGAAACCGGTTCTTACCATGAAGAAGTGATCTTTCCTTCAGAGCTTGCCGGTACGAAAGTGGAGCTGGCTATCCGCCTCTGGGCAGGACTGGAAGGCGGCGGAGTACCAACACAACAGACTCATCAGTTCAAACAGGCAGAGCTTGCCGTTCTGGATGAGGTTGCGGATGATTTTTATTACAGCAGCAGAGCGGTTGTTGAGACTGTGCGTATGCTGGATGAGAACGATTCCATAAGAAGAGATCTTCTGACAGCTATGGATCGTGCACATCTGGCTATAGATTGGAGAAGGCCTGGTTCTGATGCCTTTTATGGATCTCTGAAAAAAGCTCTGGAAGTCTGGAAGAAGGAGGTTTCCAGAATCTTGTGGACCAGCCCGGTGACAGTCCATACTGTGGGACATTCACACATTGATGTAGCCTGGCTCTGGCAGCTGAAACACACCAGGGAAAAAGCAGCCCGCACTTTTTCAACGATGTGCACTTTGATGGAGCAGTATCCGGAGTTTACCTTTGTCCAGTCCTAGCCACAGCTTTATGATTATATTAAGACGGATTATCCGGATATTTATAAACGGATACAAAAAGCCGTAAAAACCGGTAACTGGGAACCAAACGGAGCGATGTGGGTGGAAGCTGACTGCAACATTTCTTCCGGTGAGGCTCTGGTACGCCAGATCCTTAATGGTCAGCGCTTTTTCAAAGAAGAGTTTGGCGTAACATCCAATG
Organism: Ruminococcus sp. AM36-2AA; assembly: GCF_003461955.1. Lineage (GTDB taxonomy): Bacteria > Bacillota > Clostridia > Lachnospirales > Lachnospiraceae > Blautia_A. The sequence goes on from NZ_QTYB01000012.1 coordinate 2,430, forward strand.
TTCTCTGGCTTCCGGATGTATTTGGTTACAGCTGGGCCCTGCCTCAGATCCTGAAGCGTTCCGGTATTGAAAGCTTTATGACGATCAAGATTAGCTGGAACCAGTATAATCATATGCCTCACGATACTTTCCGCTGGATTGGAGTGGATGGTTCTGAAGTTCTGACTCATTTTATGAGTGTTCCGGCATTTTCTGATGACGGCGGCTATACATATAATGGTGTTATCAATCCGGCATCTGTAAAAGGTACCTGGGATCTTTACCATGATAAAGAGATCAATCAGGATCTTCTCCTGGCTTACGGAAACGGAGACGGAGGCGGCGGAGTGAACCGAGACATGCTAGAGATGGGACGTCATCTGAAAGCCATGCCAGGACTTCCGGAAGTAATTCCTGGAACGGCCTATGATTATTTCGAAAATCTTCAGAAGACCATTGCGTCTACAGACCGCCATGTACCAACCTGGGATGGTGAGCTGTATCTGGAATATCACAGAGGAACCTATACTTCCCAGGCCCGGAATAAGAAAAATAATCGTAAAACCGAACTGAAACTGCGGGAGGCAGAATGGCTGGCCAGTGAAGCAGCCATAAGGACCGGAGATTTTTCTTCCTATCCGGAAAAAGAGCTTCATGAAGCATGGAAGATCGCACTGAGAAACCAGTTTCATGATATCATTCCCGGATCTTCCATTCATGAAGTATATGAGGATTCCACGGCAGAGTATGCAAAAGCCAATGAAATTCTGGATACCATCGAGGAAAATGCTCTGAAGGTTCTGGTAAGAGAATCAGATTCCATTGTAACTGTAGTAAATAACAGCAGTTTTGCAGGCGAAGGTATTGTAACAGCAAAAGTAAAAGCTTACGAGGGCAGAAAGGGAAGCTGGTTTTCCGCAGATGGAAAAGAGCTGCCTGCTGTATATACGGAAGATGGCTGGTTTGTAAAAGTTTCTGGTATAGAGCCTGCCGGATTTACAACCCTGACTTATAAAATTGGAACCAAGGCGGAATGTTTTTGCACAGAAGAATGGACTGGGGAAATGGATACGCCATTTTATCATATTGTCTGGGATAAAAAGGGCCGTATGACTTCTATTTTTGATAAGGAAAATGACCGCGAGATCCTGAAGGCAGGTGAATTAGGAAACCACCTGGTAGTTTATGAAGATCGTCCGATGAAGTATGATGCCTGGGATATTGATATCTATTACCAGGAAAAAGGATACGAGGTAGATGATCTGAAAACGGTTTCTGTGGAAAAATCTTCTTTGATGACAAAAGTAAAAATGGATTGGAATTATCAGGATTCCACGATCTCACAGGAAATCCGTTTTTATAATGACAACCGCAGGATCGACTTTGTCACCCATGCAGACTGGCATGAGCATCAGCAGCTTTTGAGAGTTCTTTTCCCATTGGATATCCGCACCAGCGAGGCAACTTTTGATATCCAGTACGGAAATGTAAAACGTCCGACCTATGAGAATACCAGCTGGGATATGGCAAAATTTGAAACCGTTGCTCACCAGTGGGCGGATTATTCCGAAACCGGATACGGAGTCAGCCTGATGAACGACTGCAAATATGGCTACAGTGCCAAAGGATATGTTCTTGGCATGTCGCTGATCAAATGTGGAATCCATCCGGATTATGCGGCAGATCAGGGAATCCATGATTTTACCTATGCACTTTATCCACACAGTGGTAGCTGGCAGGAATCCGGTGTGCAGAAAGAAGCCTGGAGACTGAACAATCCGCTCTGGACTGTGGAAGGGGCAGTGGATGCAGAGGTACAGTCTGCATTTTGCAAGGCAGATACAGATCATGTAGCCATTGACTGTATAAAGAAGGCAGAAGATTCCGAAGATCTGATCATCCGTTTCCACGAGTACGCAGGCATGCGTGGCCCGGTAACGCTGAATTTTGGTTTTCCGGTAGACTCCTGGCAGGAGACGGATCTGATGGAAAATCCGGATGGCGAAGAAATGACAGGAGAACTTAAGGTAACGGTACGTCCTTATGAGATCCGAACTTTCCGGGTAACTCCGAAAAAATAAACAATAACTGAAATATGGCGCCGGCGTTTTTTTATTTTTTGCATCCTGAACTTTATGCGGAAGGATCGAGCAGCGACTGTTTCATGGTTGCACGGGATGTCAACGGAAACAAGCCTGATGCAGTTAAAAAAGACAGCACAGCCGGAGATCACCCGGCTGTGCTGCCTGCTTACAGAAAACTTATCTCTGGATTAAAAGTCCCTGGCCATCTTTAAATTTACTCAGGATGATCATGATAAGATCAACAAGAGCCCAGATCGCACTGATCCCGGTCCAGCAAAGCAGGATCATAATGATTCCAGTTCCAATCTTTCCGGCATAAAAACGATGTATTCCAAATACACCGACAAAGAGACATAAAAGCAAAGTTACCAGCCAGCTTTTTGGGCTGACCACACTATTGTAACCACCCATAAAGTTATTATTGTTGTTGTTATTATTGTTATTAATGATAATAGGACCATTGCCATTACCACCATAAGAATTTAAATTTTCTACCTGCTTTCCGCATTTTGGGCAGACAACACAGTCGGAATCAATGATCTGACCGCAATGTTTGCAAAATTTTGTTCCCTGAGACATACGCGATATCCTCCTTAAAATATAGTTTGTATGAAGCTGCTTTTTATTGTATACCAATGTGGAAAAAAGGTCAATTCTCGATATGTTTTTTACCTTCCTTTTCCGATTTTTTATACCAAAAACCGGAGTGATTTGATATACTTATCACATACGGAAGGAGGAGATATGAAATGTATCGAGTAACAAAAGTGATATCTGCTGCATTGCTGGCCTTTATAATCGTAACTGCGGTTACCGTTGGTCTGGGCAGTATGGCAGATGATGGGGTGATTCTGGATGCGTGGTATGCCATGATCGGATATATCCCGTTTGGAAACGTGCTGGCGCCGTTATGTATGGATCTTTTTTCAGAATCATTTAATCTTGGAAAAAATATGTCCGAATATCTGATCGGTATAAAAGCACTTACCATGCTGGATTTTTTTCAGGATGTTGTAATATTGCTGCTGACCGCAGTGTGCTTTGAGGCGGTCAATAATTTTGTACAGGTGCTTATGGGTGTGAAAGAAAAGGGCGGAATCTATAATGTTCTCCTGCAGATGATCAGTGGAATGGTAGCTGCGTTGCTTTCCACGTTTGCTGCATCCATTATCCTGAATGTTCTCTGCCGACAGCTGGTTTCCCTGCCCAAAGCGGTTCAGGGGATTATTTCGGTTCTCGTTACCCTGATCACAGTAAGTGGGGCTGTTGGTGTCCTGTATTTTGTACTGGGAATAGGACTTGCCGGAGCAATTGGATTTGTTTTTCTGAAGATTGTTCTGACAAATACATTGAAAGTTGCAGCCACTTATACAGGAACTTTGCTGGTGCTGTTGTTTCTGAGTGAAAAAGCATATCTGAAAATGGTATCTGCTATTGGTGCGTGGGCGGTTGTGATCATTCTTCTGATCGGAGTGGATATGATGCTTTCCTCTGTTTATGATCATTGAGATATGTTGTGAGATTTACGGGTTTGATGTAAATGGCTTCTCAATAAAATTTTTGGGGGCGTTATAAAGCACAGGATACAGCTAACGGATATTCAGCAGGAACCAGCGAGGAATATCTTGGCCGTGCGCTGAAAGATAACATTGCCAGAGATAACGTTGTGATCGCGTCCAAGGTTTATTTTAACCCGGGCCGTCTTTCCAGAGAAGCCATCATGCGGGAAATCGACGGAAGCCTGAAACGTCTGGGAACGGATTATCTGGATCTGTATATCATCCACAGATTTGATTATGAAACACCCATAGAGGAAACCATGGAAGCACTCCATGATCTGGTAAAAGCCGGAAAAGTACGCGCTTTGGGTGCTTCCGCTATGTACGGATATCAGTTCTACAATATGCAGCTTGCAGCCAGGGACAATAACTGGACACCATTTTCCGTAATGGAAGATCATTACAATCTTCTTTACAGGGAAGATGAAAGAGAACTGATCCCGATCTGTAACCAGATGAATGTTTCACGGATGCCATACAGTCCTCTTGCAGCCGGACATCTGGCAAGGCCGCAGTGGAAGTCTGATTCCCTCAGAGGAAAAACAGACCGGGTTGCGGTGGGAAAATACGACCGTATGGAACAGCAGGATATTAAGATCGTAAAACGGGTTCAAGAACTTTCTGAGAAACATAACTGTAAAATGTCCCAGATTGCCATTGCATGGCAGTGGGCAAAAGGAGTAACAGCACCAATCGTTGGAGCTACCAGGACAGGATATCTGGATGATGCGACAAATGCACTGAATGTAAAACTTTCTCCGGAAGACATTGCATATCTGGAAGAGATGTACGTTCCCCATCCCATCGTAGGCGCAATCGACAAAAATCCGGCAGAAGGTGTGATCCTTCTGGATGAGAAGAAATAAGAGGCGCCGAAATGTTTTCTGATAAACAGTTAAAAGATATGATACTTCCACTCCTGATGGAATACCCTGATCTTTCTGATAACACCACTGCTCATAAAAATTTTTGCGGTTTCCAGGCAGACAGGACAGATGATCCTCTATCTGGTATTGATCCATAATATAGCCAATGCAGTGGTATTTCCATTTGCGGATCCTCTGGGAAAAGGCCTCCGGGCAGCAGGTGATGCCATGTTTACCATGGGAATCTCTTTGGTTACGACCATTGGTGTGAGACTGATCTTCTGGATCCGTTTCCGCCAGGGCAAATGGAAAACCTATCGGGTGATCGGTGAATGACCGGAACAGAACAATAAATAAAACAAAGAAAATAAATAAAAAAGCAATTTGCAGAATGCACAGATATCAACAGATCAGAGCTTTCTGCCGGTTGCTTTTTTTGGCAGATAGCTGTAAGATAACAAAGACTTTATGCGAGTGCGGATGTTTTTATCTGCCTGACATGCAGACACAGGAAAAATATACGGAGGAATATCTGTGGCAAAAAAACGAAAACCCAAAATGGAGCTACGGTATTACAAAATGCCGGAAGGTAGCCCGATCCTTGCATTGCTGGGCCAGAAATGGATACAAAATTACGGAAATGATGTAGATTATCTTCATTTTCATAATTATCTGGAGATTGGTTTCTGTTATGAAGGCCAGGGATTTCTGGTTCTTGGAGAAGACAAGGTACGGTTTCATGACCGGGAATTTACGGTGATCCCGCCCAACTATCCCCACACCACAAACAGTGATCTTGGCACCATCAGCCGCTGGGAATATCTTTTTATTGATGTGGAAGGCTTTCTGGATAAATTCATTGATAATTCGGTAAAAAAAGAAAAGATTGTTCATCGTATCAATTCCAGAGCACTTTTTCTGAATGAAAAGGAGAACCGTTCTATGGCAGACAAGATTCGGAAGATCCTGGATATCATGCGGGACGGGGAAGAATTTTATCTGGAAGAAGCCAAGGGGATTTTGGCATCACTTCTTGTGGAAATCGCAAGGATCAACCGGGATTCTGGGGAAGAACGTTACAGTGAGGGCAGAGGAAAAATCATGGATATGATTTCTAGATTCCAGGATTATATTTCTGATCATTACATGGAAGATCTTCGGATTGATGAGCTGGCAGAATACTGTCACATCAGCGAGACACATCTGCGCCGGATCTTTACGACTTACATGAAGATGAGCCCGCTGGAATATATCAATACCATCCGGATTCAGGCGGCCTGTGACTATCTGAAAAAGACGGATCAGCCCATTGCGGATGTGGCACATAAGTGTGGCTTTACGACGAATTCCACTTTTAACCGGAATTTTCGTAAGGTTACGGGGATGACACCTCTGGAGTGGAGAAAACGTCCTGAGAATTACGAACAGCAGCTCCTTAAGTTTGATATCCATTCAGAGGAAGGCTGGTAAAATAACAAAAACAGATCTGAGAATCTGGCATAACAGAATAAATATCGTACTATATGCCGGATCAGACAGATGGAAAGAGGAAAAAATGTACGACTACAGAATTGTGGAGCAGGTCTCCCGAAAAAAGAAACATATGTCAGGCGCCCTCAGAAAAGTGATGGTGATCTTTGCGGTACTTTTTGTACTGATGGGAATCACCATCTCCCAGGCGTTTATGCTTCCGGGGTTTCTGCTGGCGCTGCTTTATTTTGTGTATGATATTTTCAGTCAGAAAGATTATGAATATATACTGGAGAACGGGCAGCTGACCATTGATGTGATCTATGGTAAAAAATACCGGAAAACAGCTCATGTGCTGAATCTCGAGGAGATGGAGGTGACCGCACCTCATTACCACGAAAAAGTGGCAAAATACAAAAAGAATTCCGGTACAGAGAAGCTGAAAAAATATGATTATACTTCTTATGAAGAGGATGTACCATACTATACCATGATCATCCGGGAAGATGGACGGAAAATAAAACTTCTTCTGGATCTGACAGAAGAAATGCTGCATACGATGAAAACGCAGTTTCCGGAAAAGGTTTATTTTGCATAATATGTTAAAATGTTTGTGAAATATGTATAAAAAATAGCATATATTTTTATGAAATAGAAACAAAAACCTTCTTTTTTGGCGAAAAATATTCGCAGAATGTCGAAAAAGAAGGTTTTTCTTTGCCATGATGACCAATGAGAAAAATGAAAAACACTCAAAATGCATAAAAAAGCAGGTGCCTGAATCATGAAATAGTGCAAAATCAATAAAATGGTTGAAATTGCACATTATATGAACGGTTCTGCAAACTATGGCCGGAATACGGATGCTATAATCCATTCATAAGCAAACGGGAAATGCTTAATAAAGGAGGAAAAGTAAATGAAGAAAAAATTACTCGCAGTATTAATGACAGGCATTATGGCAATGTCTTTCGCTGCAACAACTACAGCAGTATATGCAAAAGGTGACGATGACAATACACTGACCGTATGGGCATGGGACCAGAACTTTAACATCAAGGCTATGAACATTGCAGGTGAGCAGTATGCAAAGGATCATGAAGGATTTAAAGTAGATGTAGTTGAGACATCTTCCGATGACTGCCAGACGAAACTTACAACAGCTGCAAACGCCGGAGATTACAGCACACTTCCGGACATCGTTCTGATGCAGGACAACAGCTACCAGAAATATCTGAAGAGCTATCCGGACGCTTTCACAGATCTGAAAGACATGGACATCAACTGGGATGATTTTGGAAAACTGAAACAGTCCTACTCCATGGTAGATGATACACATTACGGTGTTCCATTTGATAATGGTGCAACAATCGCCTGCTACCGTACCGATATCCTGGAAGAGGCAGGATACACCATCGATGACCTTACAGATATCACATGGAGTAAATTCGAGGAGATCGGTAAAGATGTTCATGAGAAAACCGGTAAATACCTCCTTACAAGTGAGGCAACAGGCGGCGATACTCTGATGATGATGATCCAGTCCTGTGGAGCAAACTTCGTAAATGAGGATGGAGAAGCTTACATTGTAGGAAATGATGTAGCTGAGAAATGTGTAGATCTTTATGTAGACCTTGTAAAGAACGATGTTGTTAAATTAGTAAACAACTGGGATGAGTACATCTCCACAATCACAAGCGGTGAGGCAGCAGGTATCGTTAACGGTAACTGGATCACAGCTACACTGATGGGAACAGAGGATCAGAAGGGTCTGTGGCAGATCACAACAATGCCGAAAGTTGACGGTGTTGACACAGCTACAAACTATGCGAACAACGGTGGTTCTTCCTGGTATATCACATCCAACTGCAAGAACGTAGAGCTTGCTGAGGACTTCCTTGCAAGCACATTTGGTTCCAGTACAGATTTCTATGATGCGATCCTTCCGGAAACAGGAGCAATCTCCTGCTACCTGCCAGCTGGTGAGTCTGACGTTTACAACGAGCCAAGCGAGTTCTTCAACAACCAGCCAATCTTCTCAACAATTGTAGAGTACTCTTCACACATTCCGGAATTCACAAAGACTCCGTATCACTATGAGGCAAGAGAGTGCATCAACACAGCAGTTGTTAATATCGTAAACGGCGCAGACAAAGAGTCTGCACTTCAGGAAGCACAGGATACACTGGCATTCAAGATGACAGAGTAAGATCTGAAAGCTGCATTCTGAAATGAATAAGTAAATACGAAGCAGGGGACTGCATGCAGTCCCCTGTCTTATGTAAAGGCTTAAGAGGTTTGAAAGGAGGAGTTCCTGTGAATTCCAAAAAAAGTGGCATGTCTCTGGTAGCGAAACAGAGAGCGGCAGGCTGGATCTTTCTGGCACCTGCAACCATCATGATCGCTGTCATGAGTTTTTATCCGATGATCCGTGCATTTATCATTTCTTTACAGACAGGTGCCGGAGCAAACATGAGGTTTGCGGACCCGATCTTCAGTAACTACAAACGTATCATGATGGATAAAGTATTTCAGCAGTCCATCGTCAACACATTTTTATATCTTATTATTCAGGTACCGATCATGCTGATCCTTGCGATCCTGCTTGCACAGCTTCTGAATAACAAAGATCTGAAATTCAAAGGATTTTTCCGTACATGTGTATTCCTTCCATGTGCGACATCTCTGGTATCTTATTCTCTGATCTTCCGTTCCATGTTTGCAACAGACGGTCTGATCAACAGTATCCTGATCAAGCTTGGAATTTTAACAACCGGTTATAATTTCCTGGGTAACTCCACAAGTGCAAAGATTGTAATCATCATCGCGCTGATCTGGAGATGGACAGGATATAACATGGTATTCTATCTGGCAGGTCTTCAGAATATCGAATATTCCGTATACGAGGCAGCAAAGATCGATGGTGCCAACGGATGGAAGACTTTCTGGAAAATTACCGTACCACTTCTGAAACCGACAATTATCATGACATTTATCATGTCAATCAATGGTACACTGCAGTTGTTCGACGAGTCTGTCAACCTGACAAAAGGTGGCCCGGCGAACACTACCATCACAATGTCCCATTATGTTTATAATACATGCTTTATCAATGTGCCAAACTTCGGATATGCGGCAGCAATGTCATTTATCATATTTATCATGGTAGCGATCCTGGCATTTATCAACTTGAAAGTAGGTGATACACGTGACTGAGAAAAAGAACAAATCCGCGATCCAGAGAAGATTGATCCCTACCTATATTTTTCTGATCATCGTATCATTTATCTCTGTATTTCCACTGTACTGGATGATCTCCGCAGCAACTAATACAACTACTGATGTATCCAGAGGCCGGATTCTTCCAGGTACATATTTTATGGAAAACTTTAAGAACCTGACTGCACAGCAGCCGCTGTGGAGAGCACTTGGAAACTCTCTGTTTTATGCGGTCCTTACTACTGTACTCTGCCTTCTGATCTGCTCCATCGCAGGTTATGGATTTGAAGTATATCATGACAGATGGAAAGACAGACTGTTTTCCATCCTGCTTCTTGCCATGATGGTTCCACAGGTTGCAACAATGGTTCCTTTATTTAAGATGTTCTCCAAAGCAGGACTCTTAAATACAGCGGTAGGTTTTATCCTTCCGATCCTTTCTACACCATTCATGATCATGATGTTCCGTCAGAATGCAAGAGCATTCCCGATCGACATTATTGAGGCAGCACGTATTGATGGGTTAAGCGAGGTAAGGATCTTCTTCCAGATGTTTATCCCGACAATGAAATCTACCTATGCGGCAGCAGCAGTTATCACATTCATGAATGCATGGAATGCTTATCTGTGGCCGAAGGTAATCATGACAGACAACAAGGCGTTGACTATGCCGATGCTGATCGCCAATTTGATCACCGGATATGTGACAGATTACGGTATGCTGATGTGCGGCGTATTATTCTGTTCTATTCCGACTATGATCGTATTCTTCGTATTACAGAAACAGTTCGCAGAAGGTATTACCGGAGCTGTTAAATAAGATTCAAATTTAAAAGGATGCTGTCGAAAGCTGTAGGTGTATTGTATAATATGCTTCAAGTGGATCACACAGCATCCTTTTTATAAAGTGTCATAATAAAAAATATAAGGAGAAAGAAAAAATGGCAAAGCAGATCAGATATGACCATTTCCTGCACGGTGGCGATTACAACCCGGAGCAGTGGCTGGACAGACCGGACATTCTGAAAAAAGATATCGAATATTTTAAGAAAGCACATATCAACACGGTTTCCATGGGGATGTTTTCCTGGGCTGTACTGGAGCCGGAAGAAGGGAAATATAACTTTGACTGGCTGGAAGCGGTAATTAACAATCTGTATAAAGAAGGCATTTATACGATCCTTTCCACACCATCCGGAGCCAGACCGAAATGGATGGCAGATAAATACGAGGAAGTTCTCCGTATGGACCCGGATCGGACAAGAAGATTTTTCGGTGGAAGACATAACCACTGTTATACTTCTCCTGTATACCGTGAAAAGATTTTTAATATCAATAAGAAGCTTTCCGAACGCTTCGGAAAACATCCGGCAGTGATCCTGTGGCATATTTCCAATGAATACGGCGGGGAATGTCACTGTCCTCTGTGCCAGGAAAAATTCCGGGAATGGCTGAAAGAGAAATATGGAACCATTGAGAATCTGAATTCCAGATGGTGCACAACCTTCTGGAGCCATACCTACAACAGCTTTGACCAGATCGAAAGTCCGTCACCAAAAGGAGAAAATGCGCTTCATGCACTGACTCTGGACTGGAAACGTTTTGTTACAGACAGAACTGTAGATTTCATGAAACATGAGATTTCTGCGATCCGCGCAGGCGGGTCAGATCTTCCGGCAACCGCCAATCTGATGTACGACTACGACGGACTTGACTATAAAAAGTTTAAGGATGTTATGGATATCGCTTCTTGGGATAATTACCCAAGCTGGCATAAAAAAGACAACTATACCACAGCAGTGGATGGAGCCTTGCAGCACGACCTTATGAGGAGTATCAAAAAAGCACCGTTCCTTCTGATGGAATCCTGTCCTTCTGCAACCAACTGGAAGCCGATCAATAAGCTGAAAAAACCGGGAATGCATCTGGCTGCTTCCCTGCAGGCAGTCGCCCATGGTTCCGACAGTGTCCTGTATTTCCAGCTCCGCCAGAGTCAGGGTGCCTCCGAGAAATTCCACGGTGCGGTGATCGATCACTATGGCGGTGATGATACCAGAGTTTTTCGTGAAGTGACAGAGGTAGGAAAAGTTCTGGAACAGATCCAGGAAACTGTGGGAAGTGTAACGAAGTCTCCGGTGGCTGTTCTTTATGACCGTGAAAATGACTGGGCGCTGAAAGATGCCCAGGGACCTCGAAATGAAGATATGCATTACCAGGAAAACGTACAGAAACAATATCGTGCACTTCGAAGAAAAGGTTATAATACCGATATTATCAGTATGGAACATGACCTGTCTGATTATAAGCTGGTAACAGTACCGATGGCCTATATGTTCTATCACGGATACGCCGAAAAGCTTCGTACCTTTGCTGAAAATGGAGGTACACTGGTAATTTCCTACTGGTCCGGACTTGTAGATGAGACGGATAAATGTTATCTTGGGGGAACGCCTCACGGTCTCATGGAAACAGCAGGCATCCGTGCAGAAGAAATCGATGCGCTTTATGACTGGGAAGAAAATACCGGTATTCCGGAAACCGGAAATCACCTCAAACTTACAGAAAGCTATACCTGCAAAAATCTCTGTGAGCTAGCAAAAGTTTCCGATGCGGAAGTGCTGATGCGTTACGGAAAAGATTTTTATCAGGGCTATCCGGTGCTGACTCACAAAAAATATGGAAAAGGCCATGTTTACTATGTGGCAGCCGATATGGAAGCAGCCTTTTATGAGGACTTCCTGGGACGAGCAGCAGAAGAAGCCGGTGTGGAGATGCCGCTTACGTTTATACCGGAAGGAGTTTCTGTGACAACCAGGGAAAATGAAGATACGGAATATCTGTTTATCCAGAATTTCGGGGAGAAAACGGAAACAGTTTCTGTTCCGGAAGGTTACGAAGTCCTTTATGGATCGGACAGTGAAATTATGGCCCCGCTTACTACAAGAATCTTAAAGGGGAAAAAATAATCACAGCAAAAAAGTATAAAGCATATCTGCTTTCGGACGGTATGCTTTTTACTGCTGTCTGGGAAAGAGAAGGTAAGATGACAAAGATACAAAAAGAAGAGATAAAAAAAATCGCGGATCAGTTTGCATTTACCGGGGAACTGATTTCCTGCGCCCCCTGCGGAAGCGGGCATATCAATAGAACCTACATGCTGAGATACCGGATCGGAGAAATGGGCTCCATCAAGGTGATCCTCCAGAAGATCAACAGGGAGATCTTTCAGAAACCGGAAGAGCTTATGGAAAATATCGCAGGAGTCACCGGACATCTGAAAAAGAAGGTCATTGAGAAGGGTGGAGATCTGGAACGGGAAGTTCTGAATCTGATTCCCACAAAAGAGGGAAAAGCATATCTGACAGATGAGAACGGAGAGTGCTGGAGAGCCTATATTTTTATTACAGATGCGGTAAGCTATGATCTGGTGGAAAAACCGGAGGATTTTTACGAAAGTGCTGTTGCATTTGGAAAATTTCAGGAAATGCTGGCTGATTATCCGGCAGAGACTCTGCATGAAACCATAAAGGATTTCCATGATACAAAAAAGCGTTTTCAGGCGCTGAAAGATGCCGTGGAAAAGGACTGCTGTCACCGTGCCGCATCGGTAAAAGAAGAAATTGCGTTTGCACTGCAGCATGAAGATCTGGCTGGAATATTTGGAAAACTTCTGGAAAATGGGGAAGTTCCACTTCGGGTAACCCATAACGATACAAAACTGAATAATATCATGATCGATCTGGAAACGGGAAAGGGAATCTGTGTGGTCGATCTGGATACTGTAATGCCAGGACTGGCCATGAATGATTTTGGTGATGCGATCCGGTTCGGAGCCAGCACTGCGCTGGAAGATGAGAAAGATTTAAGTAAAGTCTCCTGTGACATGGAGCTCTACGAGATTTACGTGAAAGGTTTTCTGGAAAGTTGTGGAGACAAGTTAAACGCCAGGGAGATCGAGATGCTTCCTATGGGCGCCAAGGTGATGACCTATGAATGTGGCATCCGTTTTCTTACTGACTATCTGGAAGGAGATCATTATTTTAAAATCGACCGTGAAGACCATAATCTGGACCGCTGTCGTACACAGTTTAAGCTGGTGGCAGATATGGAGCAGAAATGGGAGCAGATGCAGGCAATCGTAAAAAAATATCAGAAATAAAAAACAGGGGATTTTTACAATGGAGGTAAAGATAATGAGCGAGACAAAAGGAAGAGTGACCATCCCGACAGATCTGGATGTGATTCCGGAGACACTGAAAATGCTGGATGAGTGGGGTGCAGATGCCATCCGTGACTGTGACGGAACAGAATTTCCGGCAGAGCTGAAAAATACAGGGGCCAAGATATATGCTACCTATTATACTACCAGAAAGGATAATGCCTGGGCGAAGGCACATCCGGAAGAGATCCAGCAGATGTATATCATGACATCTTTTCACACGGCAGTTTCTGATACTCTGGAGATACACCTGATGGACCATCTGTATCCGGATATGCTTGCTGTCAATACCAGAGATGATATTAAAAGATGGTGGGAAGTTATGGACCGTACCACAGGAGAGGCTGTCGGTACAGAAGAATGGTCCTATGATGAAAAATCCGGAAATGTGGTGATCCGTCCGGCAAAAGAGTTTCATGAGTATACGGTAAGTTTTCTTGCATATATCATGTGGGACCCGGTACATATGTACAATGCTGTTGTCAATGACTGGAAGGATGTAGAGCCTCAGATCACCTTTGATGTGCGCCAGCCTGCAACACGGGCACATTCCCTGGAACGTCTCCGCAGATTTCTGGATTCGCATGATTATGTGAACGTGGTACGATTTACCACATTTTTTCATCAGTTTACGCTGATCTTTGACGAGATGGCAAGAGAAAAATATGTGGACTGGTTTGGATATTCTGCCTCAGTGAGCCCTTATATTCTGGAACAGTTTGAGCGGGAAGTAGGCTATAAATTCCGTCCGGAGTTTATCATTGACCAGGGGTATATGAATAATACCTACCGTATCCCGTCAAAGGAATTTAAAGATTTCCAGGCTTTTCAGAGAAGAGAAGTGGCAAAGCTTGCAAAGGAAATGGTAGATATTGTCCATGAGTATGGAAAAGAAGCCATGATGTTCATGGGCGATCACTGGATCGGCATGGAGCCTTTTATGGATGAGTTTGCTTCCATCGGACTGGATGCAGTAGTGGGAAGTGTTGGAAACGGAGCAACCTTACGTCTGTTCAGCGATATCAAACATGTAAAATATACAGAAGGAAGATTTCTTCCATACTTTTTCCCGGATACCTTCCATGAAGGCGGAGATCCGGTAAAAGAGGCAAAAGTAAACTGGGTAACTGCAAGAAGAGCTATCCTTCGAAGCCCGATCCAGAGAATCGGCTATGGCGGCTATCTGAAGCTGGCTCTGGAATTTCCGGATTTCGTACAGTATATCAAAGAAGTATGCCAGGAATTTCGTGTGCTCTATGACAATATCCAGGGAACCACGCCATACTGCGTAAAACGTGTGGCAGTTTTAAACTGCTGGGGAAAAATGCGCTCCTGGGGCAACCATATGGTACATCATGCTATCTATTACAAACAGAATTATTCTTATTTTGGAATCATCGAGGCATTAAGCGGTGCGCCGTTTGATGTTTCCTTTATCAGTTTCGATGATATTCGTGAAAATAAAGATCTTCTTAATGATTTTGACGTGATCATCAATGTAGGTGATGCGGACACTGCACAGTCCGGCGGCGAGAACTGGGCAAATCCGGAAATCCTTACAGCAGTGCGGAAATTTGTCTACAATGGCGGCGGTTTTATCGGCGTTGGTGAGCCGGCAGCCCACCAGTGGCAGGGAAAATTCTTTCAGCTGGATGATATCCTGGGAGTAGAGGAAGAAAGAGGATTTAATCTCAATACAGACAAATACAACTGGGAAGAACACAGAGATCATTTTATTCTGGAAGATACAGACGGAACCGTAGATTTCGGCGAGGGCAAAAAGAATATCTTTGCACTGCCGGATACGAAGATCCTGATCCAGAAAGACCAGGAAGTCCAGATGGCGGTAAAAACCTTCGGAAAGGGTCGTGGCGTTTATATCAGCGGGCTGCCTTACAGCTTTAAAAACAGTCGTATTCTGTACAGATCCGTGCTCTGGTCTGCGGCAGCAGAGGATGAACTTCACCGCTGGTTCTCGTCTAATTATAATGTGGAAGTTCATGCCTATGTGAAAAACGGAAAGTATTGTGTGGTAAATAACACCTATGAACCACAGGATACAACTGTTTATACAGGGGACGGAAAGAGCTTTGAAATTCATCTCTCTGCCAATGAGATCCGCTGGTATCAGATCTGACAGATGTTTTGCAAAACTCTGTAAGAGAGCTGTTGACAGGCATTTATAATTGAGTGTATAATAGTACAGATTTGAAAGAGAATATATGGGCAAAGCAGTTGAAAAGCTGTGACGCAAAGCTAAAGGGCCTTTAAAATGGCAGCCAGCTGCAGAGAATAGAAACAGGGAACGGTATAGTTGCATGTCTATAGCCTGACCCTGTTTTTTTGTTGGAAGAACAGATAAAATGCATTGCGGTTTCCTGCGCGTTACAGGGATTTTCCAAAAGCTGCAAATGGTGAAATATGGAGTGAACAGTTGATAAACAAGGCACTATTTGAAGAAGAAAATTTATATATAGTGGGAGAGTCCCATCTTTGTGAGGAGACGTATGCGGCCATACGGAAAACCATCGAAAATAACCAGGCGGTAGGTGTTCTGGCCGGATATTATGACCGTGATCTTACGATTGCTTATATCAGTGAATTTTTTCTTCACAATCTTGGATATACCTATGAAGAATTTATGGAAAAATTTTCCGGATCGCTGAAAAATGTATTCTGTGGGCAGAACTGTACGTTTGCAAAGATCGAACGTTTTAAAAAGATCCATGGAGTAGGCGAAGCACAGATGCTGAATAAAGAAGGTGCACCGGTTAATGTGCGTGTATATAAGAAAGATACCATTGACAGTGAAGGAAACGCATTATGGATATTATCCACGCACATTGACGAGATGCAGGAAAATCTGGAACTGGTAAATCAGGTGCTCAGTTCCGGGTTCTGGTCTGTAGAATGTGCTCAGTCCGGAAATCCTGAATCAGTTTTCTTCAGTCATGAATTTCGAAAGATGCTTGGATATCATGATACTCTGGATTTTCCCAACAATCTGGAAACATGGGAAAGGGGAATTCATCCCCGGGACCTTGAGGAGGTTTCCAGGACTTTTCAGGAAGCTTTTCAGGATAAGACCAATGAGAAAAAATATGATGTGGAATACCGCATGCGTATGGCGGATGGAACTTATCAGTGGTTTAAGGATAAGGGAGAGGTGAGCCGTCGTGCGGACGGAACTGCTTTTCGTATGGCCGGGATTTTTATAAATATTGATGCGGAGAAGAGAGCGAGACAGTATACGCAGAGAGTAGATGCTTTTTACCGTGCATACACAACGGCAAATCTCTGTGAATACTATGTGGATCTTCAGGAAAACAGCTTTAATTCTCTGAAGGTGGAAGAAACATTATCCGGACTGTTTGAGGAGAGCAGTACCTGGGATGAGCTGATCGATCTGCCGGTACTTGTGGTAGATGATGATCAGAATTGCTGCGAGAATACGGTGGCACTTCTGGAAGAAATAGGAATCGACGGGGAGTGGGTAACATCCGGAGAAGAAGCAGTTAACCTTGTTGCGGCGCGTTATGAAAAAGAAAACGATTATTTTGCCATTATCATTGACTGGAAAATGCCGGGAATGGACGGATTGGAGACGACCCGGCAGATCCGGAAAATAGTTGGAAATGATGTAACCATTATTATTTTGTCAGCGTATGACTACTCTGAGATCGAGCAGGAAGCAAAAGAAGCAGGTGTGGATGAATTTATTGCAAAACCGCTGTTCCGCTCCCGCCTGACAGCTACATTTAAGAATATTCTTGAAGGAAAGCCAAGCTCTGATGCCAAACATTACCTGTCAGATATTATACAGTGTGATTACACAGGAAAAAGAGTACTGCTTGTAGAGGATAACGATCTGAACTCTGAGATCGCAAAAGAAATCATAGGGATGACCGGAGCAGAGGTCGTGACAGCAGAAAACGGAAAGACAGCAGTGGATATGATTTCTTCCGGCAACGCCTTTGCGGAAGATGTTCAGCTTGCCAGAAGTGCCGGAATGAATGAACACATTTCCAAACCACTGGATATGACAAGGCTTCGGGATGTGATGAGAAAGTGGCTGTAAAGTCTGACTGGTTAAAAGGTGAAGATTCTGTGAAATCGGCCTTTGCCATTGACAGAAGAAAAATACAATAATATAATTAAACCTATCGTAAAAGTAGGATATAAAAACTGTTACAGTAGAAATAAGATCTATTGTAACAGTTTTTTATTTTATCGCTTTACAAACTTTATGAGAAAGGATGCAAAACAGTGAAGCATACGGTTATTTATATTGATGGTATGACCTGTATTAACTGTCAGTCGAGGATCTGGAATGTACTGAAATTAAGACCGGAGATCACGGGAATTACAGTCAGCTATGAATATTCACGGGCAGAGTTTGACTATGATCCGAAGAAAATCGGGATGAAAGAAATTGTAAAAATGATCGAGGATCTGGGATATCAGGTAATTCCCGCGGAACAGTTTCGCAGGAAACAGCTTCGTCAGGCAGCAGCGGAAATTTTTGCGATCGCCCTTTTATTTGTGATCCTGCAGCGTTTTGGAATCCTTAACCATCTTGCGCCGGATTCTCTTGCCGAGACAGGAATGGGATATGGAATGCTGTTTGTCATTGGCCTGATCACTTCTGTACACTGCATTGCCATGTGCGGCGGGATCAATCTTTCTCAGACCTTGCAGAAGCAAGAAGCGAACGCAGAGGAAATATCAAGGTCAATGTTTCGGAATACATTTTCCTATAATATGGGACGGGTTGTTTCCTATACCGTGATCGGAGGATTTCTCGGGGCCGTAGGAGGTCTGGCTGGAATTGGGGACAGTTTACAGGCTTCCACAGTGTTTCAGGGGTCTCTGAAACTCCTGGCCGGAATTATCATGGTCGTTATGGGTGTGAATATGCTGGGGATTTTTCCGGGGCTTCGGAAACTGAGAATCCACATTCCATTTCCTGGAGGGAAATCTTTATGGAAAAAAAGGACACCTTTTCTAGTTGGACTGTGTAACGGGTTCATGCCCTGTGGACCGTTGCAGTCTATGGAGATTGTTGCACTGGCTTCCGGAAGCTGGGTAGCAGGAGCTTTTTCCATGTTCTGCTTCAGTCTGGGAACGGTTCCTCTGATGCTTGGATTTGGCTCAATTTTTTCTGCACTGGGAAAGAAATTTACCAGACAGATCCTGAAAACAGGAGCGATCCTGGTGGTTGTTATGGGACTTGCCATGATGTCTCAGGGAAGCGTGCTGTCAGGTTTGGAAAGCAGGTCCGGCGAAAAGGTAGCAGCAGAAGCGGATAATGTGCAGAATGATGATCAGACAGATGTGGCAGTGGAAAAAGATGGAGTGCAGTATGTTTCCAGTACGCTGCGTTCTGGATGGTATCCGGATATTACTGTGAAGGCAGGGGAACCTGTGAAGTGGGAGATCAATGTACCGGAGGGCAGCATCAATGGATGTAATTATAGGATGATCCTTCAGGATTTTGGAATGGATCATACTTTCGAGAACGGAGAAAATGTCATCGAATTTATACCGGAAAAAGAAGGCGTCTATACGTATAGCTGCTGGATGGGCATGATCACAGGGACTATTTATGTAACAGGAAAATAAAAACAGAGGAGTAATGTTAAAGATGAAAAAAAATATGATAACAGGTATGGCGTTTCTTATAGCAATGACGGCGCTTGCAGGATGTGGAAATGTAACAGAAACAGAAACTACAGAAGAGACTTCCGCAGCAGATGGAAATCAGGAAATCAGCGTCAGTTCCGGTGGGAATCTGACCATACCGGTTGATGAACTGACAGAAAATGCAGTCTTTTATCCTGCAAATGTAGATGGCACGGAAATGGAAGTGATCGCAGTAAAGACTTCGGATGGAACTATCCGTACCGCTTTTAATACCTGTCAGATCTGTTATGATTCCGGAAATGGTTATTACAAACAGGAAGACGATAAACTGGTCTGCCAGAACTGTGGAAATTCTTTTACCATGGATCAGGTAGGAGAAACTGCAGGAGGCTGCAATCCCTGGCCGATTCTGGAAAGTGACTGGATACTTGCAGATGGTAAGATCCAGATATCTTATGATTTTCTGAAGGATTCCGCAGATATTTTTGCAAACTGGAAGGGTGCATATCAGAGTTAATGCAGCATTGACAGGAAAAAGAAAACATCATATAATAAACCCATTCCAAAAGAGGGAAAACAAAGCTGTTACAATAGAAAAATCTATTATAACAGCTTTTTTGTTACTATTGACAAACAATTTTGCTTGCAAAAAGGAGGTCTTTATGAACAAAAAAATCAAAACATTGTTTTCGTATCTGATGATCATTATCGGAGCCATACTGGCCAGCTTTTCCGTTGCCTGTATCCTGCTTCCCAATGATGCCATCGATTACGGAACTGCCGGAATTGCCATTATCATAAGCAAACTCACTGGGTATAATCTGTCGTTGTGTGTGTTGCTTGTCTTTCTGCCATTTCTGATCGCCGGGATCATTCTTATCGGTAAATATTTCTTTGCAAAAACGTTCGTAGGTTTTGTGATCTACACAATAGGTCTTTCCTACTTTGAAAAAATCCCTTTTGAACTAAATACAGAACATTTTATTGCGGTGGCTTTCGGAGGGGCGATTCTTGGTGTGGGACTTTCCCTGATCCTTCGAAATGGTGGCTGCATTGACGGCTCTGAGATTTTTGCCAATATCATTGTAAAAAAAATCTACAATCATTCGGGAAAAGACTACAGTATTTCCTACATATTAATTGCGTTCAATGCCTGTGTATATGGGGCGGTGTTTGTACTTCTTGACAGAGATTCCGCACTTTTAAGTCTTCTGGTGTACATCGTGGCAACTTCCATCATCGATCATTTCACAGATCATTTTGAGGCATTGAAACAGGTGACCATCATCACAAAAGATCCAGATTCAATTATTTGCGATATTAAAGAAGAACTGAATAAGACCTGTACTATTATCAATTCTTCCGGTGTGATCGCGGGGGAAAATAAAACACTGATCTGTTATGTGAATTACTTTGAACTGCAGAAAGTGAAAGAGATTATTTCCAGGAATAAAGGATCTTTCAGTACTGTTTCAACTATTGATGAGATCCTGCGATAAGGCTTACAATAAAAGATGGGTTTTTCTCCGGAAAAATGTTATTCTATATATGGATGAGAAAAATCAAAGGAGAAGAATTATGAGACTTTCAGAGAAATATGAATTCCGTTCTATACACAGGGAGGAAGCAGAACAGGCAGCGGAAATTGAGCAGATCTGTTTTCCTCCGGCAGAGGCAATAAGCAGAGCGGATGTTATAGACCGTGTAGAAAAAATTCCGGAGCTGTTCCTTGTGGCAGTTGACCGGAAAAACGGAAAGCTGGCAGGATATCTCACAGGATTTACGACCAGTGAGGAGGCTTTCCAGGATAAATTTTTTACCAATGCAGATCTTTGTGATCCTGATGGGAAAAATAATATGCTTCTGGGGCTTGAGGTCCTCCCGAAATACCGTGGACAGGGCCTTGCAAGAGAACTGATGATGCGTTATCTTGACCGTGAGCAGAAAAGAGGGAGAGAACGTGCGGTTCTTACCTGTGTAGATGAAAAAGTAGAGATGTACCGGAGAATGGGATTTGAATATATTGGAATCTCAGCTTCTGTACTGGGTGACGAAAAATGGAATGAAATGGAATATCGAATGAAAAAATAAAGGCACAATTCCCGGTACTGTGATAAAATAAAAGATATTTCAAAGACAGAATATAACGATCAAAAAAGGGGGAAATACTATGGCAAAAGCAGAAAAGCACACACTGAAACTGGAAATAGAAAAACCGCAGTATATTACGGTAAATGATGTGACTTATGCACAGGTGGACTCCTGGTTTGGACATTGCAGAAGAGACCTGAAACTGGATATTATCTATCCGGAGGCACAGGATGGCAGAACTTATCCATGTATTCTCTGGATCTGCGGAGGGGCCTGGCTGATGATGGATAAGTCGGCGCATAATCTTTATCTCAGCAGGCTGGCATCAGGCGGATTTGTAGTGGCAAGTGTGGAGTACCGCACTTCCAATCAGGGGCCATATCCAATGCCTTTGCAGGATGTAAAGGCAGCGATCCGTTATCTGAAAGCGCATGCGGACCGGTTCCGTATCAACAAAGAGCAGATGGGAGTTATGGGAGAATCCGCCGGAGGATATCTTACATGTATGGCTGCGCTGGATCATGATCCGGCCCTGGATGTAGGAGAATATCTGGAAGAATCCAGCGAAGTACAGGCAGCCTGCCCCTGGTATCCGCCCACAGATCTTTCTGCGTTTCCGTGCGAATCCGCAGAACAATGTGCTTCTTCCGCAGAGTCCCTCCTTCTGGGCTTTAATTCCAAACGAAACAGAGAAAAGGCGTATAACTGCAGTCCTGTATCCAAAGTAACGAAGGATGCGCCGCCATTTTTGATCATCCATGGAAACTGTGATCGGACAGTGCCCTATGTGCAGTCAAAAACATTATATAATCTCCTAGAAGCGCAGGGCTGTGATGTAACTTTGCTGACGCTGGACGGAGCAGATCATGCGGATCTTCAGTTTTTCCAGGATGAAACATGGAACTGGATCATCGATTTTTTCAACAGAAAATTAAAATAAAACAGAAAACAGGAGTAAAATCATGGTCAGACCGATAATGAGAGATATTTTTTTTCTGAGACAGAAAGCGCAGCCTGCCACAAAGGAAGATAAACAGATAGTACAGGACCTTCTGGATACACTGAAAGCCAACGAAGCAGGATGCGTGGGGATGGCTGCCAATATGATTGGAGTAAATAAAAGAATCATTGCTGTAAATATGGGATTTATCAATGTGGCAATGCTGAATCCGGTGATAGTGAAAAAGTCCGGAGCATACGAGACAGAGGAGGGATGTCTTTCTCTTGACGGTGTGCGAAAGACTACCCGATATGAAAACATAGAAGTGGAATTTCAGGATATTTCATTCCATAAACAACGCCAGAAATATTCTGGCTGGACAGCGCAGATTATTCAGCATGAGATTGATCACTGTGACGGAATTATCATATAAATATGATATATAACAGAGTTAAGAACAAAAAGTACAGAAAAAAGCAGGGGATTTTTGCAATATGGTTCTGACGGTATTAAGATAAGAAGGGAAGCGGAAACTATGTATCAGAAATTAATGACATGTCTGGAAAGTGTAAGAGAGAAAACAGATTTTAAACCGGAAATCGCATTGGTTCTGGGATCTGGACTTGGCGACTTTGCAGAGAGGATCCAGATCGAACAGATCATTAAATATACAGATATCGAAGGATTTCCGGTATCGACAGTAAAAGGGCACAAAGGACGTTTTGTATTTGGTTATGTAGAGAAAACACCGGTTGTGATCATGCAGGGCCGGGTTCATTATTATGAAGGATATCCAATGTCTGACGTAGTTCTTCCGACACGTCTGATGGGGCTTCTTGGGGCAAAAAAACTTCTTCTCACCAATGCGGCCGGAGGCGCCAATCCATCCTTCCATCCCGGCGATCTTATGATGATCACGGATCACATTACAACGGCAGTTCCAAGTCCTCTGATCGGCCCTAATATTGATGAACTTGGAACCAGATTTCCGGATATGAGCGAAGTATACAGCCGATCCCTTCAGGATGTGATTCGAAAATGCGCTGCAGAATGTGGAATTGAACTGAAGGAAGGGGTTTATGTGCAGTTTACAGGACCTAACTATGAGACCCCGGCAGAGATAAGACTTGCTCAGCGCTGGGGCGGTGATGCTGTCGGAATGAGTACCGCATGTGAAGCTATGGCAGCCCGTCATATGGGAATGGAAGTCTGCGGAATTTCCTGTATCACAAATATGGCAGCAGGGATTTCAAAAGAAGCGCTGAACCATGAAGAAGTGCAGGAGACAGCAGACCGTATAGCGGAGTTTTTCCAGAAACTGGTTGAAAAAGTAGTGGTAAATATGTAATCCTGGAAAGAAGGAAATTTTAAGAAAAGAGAAACACAAATGATAACATTGAATGATTACCTGTATTCCGGAGATACCCTTCTTCGGATACTGAAAAAATATATCCGGGATCTGCGGACAGAAGCAAAAGAAAAACGCAACGAGATCGATCTGGTACACTGTAATTTCCTGATCCAGATCCAGGAACTTCTGGAACATAACGATTTCCTTACTGCCCAGTCCCAGAAGATCCGGGAATTTTATAAATATATGGCAGGGGAATACCCGTTTCTGGCATTTACCTTCAAGGGAAGGATCAAATCTCTGATCCGTGCGGAAGAGAAATTTAATGGATATGTAGTAGAATTTATCTATGATTACTATAAAGAGCATGGGAAATATCCTTCCGTATCCCAGATCAAAGAGCGCTTAAGCTGCTTCCGGGATTTTATTGCCTACAGGATCGTTATCGCCATGCCGAGATGCCATCTTAAAAACGGCGAGAATGTCAGAGAAGAAGAACTTCGGTATCTTTATGAGATCGCCAATGTACTTCCGGGATTTCTGGAAGAAAGAGGATTTACCGCAGAGCCGGCCAGAGGCGTGCAGGAAAGTACCTCTCCACTGTTAAGCGAGGAAGCAAAACCTTATTACCGGGATTATATCTGCAACAACAGCGAGGAAGATTATCAGTCTCTGCATATTACTTTTTATGATAACAGCTCCAGAAGTTATATGGAAGTACAGCTGCGTACAAAGGACATGGATGATGTGGCAGAGATTGGATCCGCGAACCATTTAAGTTATGAGAAAAAACAGGAAAGTGAGCGCAGAAGAAGAGATACCATTCCGGAGGGAGAATGCATCTATTTTGATGAAGCTTACGAACGTGGAATGCGGCTTCTCGGACTGGATCTGGCAAAACTGGATGTCAATATGTTTGGTGCGGTAAACAACAGCCTGATCAATGACGGCTGTGGACTGTTTCGCGGAAGAATGATCCTTCCCTATGAGCATCTTTCTCGTTTTCAGAATGATATCATTGACTGAGGGAGGCCTGACATGAAAGATCTGACAAAGGGGAAACCTTCCACGCTGATCCTGTCCTTTGCACTTCCTGTATTTCTGGGAAATCTTCTGCAGCTGACGTACAGCCTGGCAGATACCAGGATCGTGGGAAGTTTTCTGAAAGAAGATGCGCTGGCAGCTGTAGGGGCTACCAGTCCTTTGAGCGGCCTGATCATCGGATTTCTGATGGGCCTTGCAAATGGGTTTGCCATAGTAACTGCACAGAAATTTGGCACCGGAAATCGAGAGGAAGTGAGAAAATCGTTTGCATTGTCTCTTTTGATGGGCAGTGTGATCTCTCTGGCCCTGACCGTTCTGGGACTTTTGTTTCTTCATCCGATCCTGGGATTTTTAAATGTGCCGGATCGTCTGGTGGGAACTGCCAGAGCATATATTTTTATTATTATCGCAGGCATGCTGACAACATTTCTTTATGATACCTGTGCGGCATCGCTGCGTGCGTTGGGAGATACGGTGACACCGCTTGTGATCTTGGCGGTGTCTGTGACTTTAAATATCGCAGGAGATCTGTTCTTTATCCTGGTGATAAAAGCAGGCGTACAGGGAGCAGCCATTGCCACAGTACTCTCACAGACTTTGGCGTTTCTTGTATGCTGGTTTTATATGATCCGCAGATATGAGATCCTCCGGCTGAAAAAAGAGGATTTTACAGGATTGGACAGAAATATGATGAAAAATATGCTGAGTTCCGGCTTGTCCATGGGATTTGTAAGTTCTCTTGTAAATCTTGGTACTCTGGCGCTGCAGACTTCCATCAACCGTCTGGGAAGAGATATCATCGTGGCCCATACAGCGGCCCGCAAGATCACGGAGATGTTTATGATCATGTTTGGTGTGTTTGGGCAGACGATGGCGATCTTCTGCGGGCAGAATGCCGGGGCAGGGCGGATGGACCGCGTGCGCCATGGAATCGGCCTGGCAGTTCTGTATACCTGTATCTGGTCTGTGATGACAGTGATCTTCAGTTTTACTATTGGAAAACAGCTGATATATCTGGTTACAGGAAGCCGGAACGAGACTGTGATCCTCAATGCAACGAATTATCTTAAATTTGATACGGTTTTTTATTTCGTAACGGCTGTGATCAGTGTCCTTCGAAATGCCATGCAGGGATTGGGAGAAACGGTGATCCCTCTTGTTTCCAGTGCAATGGAGATGATCGGAAAAGTAGTGATCGCGGTGACGCTGGTACCGCTTTTGGGATATACCGGTGTGATCGTGGCAGAACCTATTGTGTGGATCATTATGGTGATCCCGCTGATCGTGAAGATCTTTAAGATGCCGGAATTAAAGAAAACAGCCTGAGAGATCAGAAGATCAGATCAAAAAGAGCCACGTAAAAAATATAGTATATAAAAGTATAGTATAAAAAAGCACATTGCATGGAGTAAAGCGTCACCCAAACGTCTGACTTTGGGGTGTGGTTTAACCATGGCAATGTGCTTTTTTACTGGATAAACTGCGAAGCATTTATTCGAGTTGGAGCTGCGCAGTGAATGCGGATTGAGAGTATCCGCCTGACCTTTACATATTTGGTGCGGTTTCTTTTGAATCCTCTTTCTCAGGAAAGATATGTCTGAAAATAAAACGTACGATCGGGCCTGCATAGATCAGCTGCCAGAAAAATGCAACAGGAAAGTTCATAAAAGTTGTCTGAAGCCAGACTGCGATAAACTGATTTCCTGCATGTTTAAAGAAAAGAGTTGCAAAAAAGCTCATCAGCGGACACATAAAGGCAACAGAGGCAACAGAAATTGCAAGAATCATACTGAATGGATGACAGTTACGAAAATTTACCATGCGGTTCGCGCAGGCAAAGGCAAGTTTGGATACAAGGAAGAAATCAAGGACAAAGGCGATCGGTCCCATAAAAGTCAGCTCGCGAAAAGCGGAGAGGAACACGCTGTTTGTCATTGCTCCGGTATTCAGTACAATGTTGTAACAGATCATGGCGTAAACCATGAAAAATACCATGATGATAGTAAAGATGACTTCCTGAAATTTGTTTTTTGGCATAAAAAATCCTCCTTTAAAATGATTAAGTGATAATGTAAAACCGTAAAGCATGTGTTGTTCGTTAATCATTCAGGAGAATGTGCGTTTCCAATATATGACAGGATTTTGCCATAAACCATATTCAGTTTTTATTTCGGCGATTATATTATCATAATCTGCAAAGCCTTGTCAATACGTAAAATTCTCGCATTTCTGTTAAATATTCTGAAAATATTGACGAAATAGTCGGGCGGACATTCGTAACTCAGCAGGGGACTTTCTTGATTCGATTAAATAAGTAATTGAGAAAAAAATGACAGTAACCCCTCTTGACCACAAAAGTTAGGTATAGTAAACTTATAAATGGTTAGCAGGTTCTAACTATTGCGTAAATAATTGTGACGGGCCGTATCCCCTGACAAAACGCGGCCCGGGCAAAGTTTACGGACAGGGCGAAAGGCCAGACAGGAGGATAAATATCAAATGGAATATTTAGAGATCGAGAAAGTCATTGGAAGAGAGATCATTGATTCAAGAGGAAATCCGACCGTAGAGGCAGAGGTTTATCTGGCAGATGGAACGATAGGAAGAGGAGCAGCACCAAGTGGTGCATCCACAGGAGAGTTCGAAGCACTTGAGCTGAGAGATCAGGATAAGGCCCGTTTCGGAGGAAAGGGTGTTTCCAAAGCCGTTGAAAATATCAATACTGTAATTAACGATGCACTGACAGGAATGGATGCATCTGACATTTATGCAGTGGATGCTGCCATGATCAGGGCAGATGGAACAAAAGATAAATCCAAACTTGGTGCAAATGCCATTCTTGCGGTGTCTATTGCATGCGCACGTGCAGCGGCGATTTCCCTTGACATTCCGCTTTACAGATTCCTTGGCGGTGTGAATGGAAACAGACTTCCGGTTCCGATGATGAATATTTTAAATGGAGGGGCACATGCCGCAAATACCGTAGATGTTCAGGAATTTATGATCATGCCTGCAGGAGCGCCGAGCTTCAAAGAGGGACTTCGCTGGTGCACAGAGGTATTTCATGCACTTGCGGCACTTCTGAAAGAAAAAGGCCTTGCAACGAGTGTTGGTGATGAAGGTGGTTTCGCACCGGATCTTGGAAGCGATGAAGAAGCCATCGAGTACATTCTCGAGGCAGTAAAGAAAGCGGGCTATGAGCCTGGAAAAGATTTTGTACTTGCTATGGATGCTGCATCCAGTGAGTGGAAAGGAAGCCAGAAGGGTGAGTATGTCCTTCCGAAATGTGGAAAGAAATTTACATCTTCAGAGCTTGTTGAGCACTGGAAGAACCTGATCGAGAAATACCCGATCTACTCCATCGAGGACGGCCTTGACGAGGAAGACTGGGAAGGATGGCAGATCATGACAAAAGAGCTGGGTGGAAAAGTACAGCTCGTAGGTGATGACCTGTTTGTTACAAATACCGAGCGCCTTGAAAAAGGTATCAGCCTTGGATGCGGAAATTCCATCCTGATCAAACTGAATCAGATCGGCTCTGTATCCGAGACTCTGGAAGCAATCAAAATGGCACATAAAGCAGGCTATACTGCAATCTCATCTCATCGTTCCGGTGAGACAGAAGATACAACTATTGCAGATCTTGCGGTAGCATTAAATACCTGCCAGATCAAGACCGGAGCGCCGTCCAGAAGTGAGCGTGTTGCAAAATACAATCAGCTTCTCCGAATTGAAGAAGAGCTTGGGGATGCAGCGGTATACCCGGGATTTAAGGCATTCAATATTAAGAGATAACAGACCTTTCATATAAAATCAGCCAGGAGTACACCGGGGCCGGAACAGAATTTCTTCTGTATCGGCCCCGGTTTTTGAGCTTTTTTTAAAAAGATGTGTTCAGACGCATTTTTTTGGAAAAAAATAAGGTTGCCAGAATTGTAAAAATGGTATATTATGTTTAACAGCCATGTGAACAAAGAAAAAAATTGAATATTGGAGATGCTATGAAAGAATACGTAAATACTTTTATGCATTACAGGTTTCTTCTGAGAGAACTTGTAAAAAAAGGAATCAAACTGAAGTACAGACGTTCTTATCTTGGTATTATATGGTCCCTGTTGGAACCTCTTCTTACCATGATGGTACTGACGATCGTATTCGGTACTCTGTTTGGAAACAAAGACAAGACATTCCCTGTATATATCCTGACAGGCCGTCTGCTGTACAGCTACTATTCAAGTTCGACGACACGCGCACTGAAATCAGTCCGGGCGAATGCGGCGATGATCAAGAAAGTTTATGTGCCGAAGTATATTTATCCGCTGTCAAGTGTACTTTATAATTATGTAATTTTTCTGATCTCACTGATCGTGCTGGCTATCGTTGCAGTCGTACAGGGAATCCAGCCTACAATTTATATGCTGCAGATCCCAATCGCACTGATCCTGGTTCTTCTGCTTTCTTATGGATGTGGAATGATTCTTGCGACGATCGGAGTATTTTTCAGGGATATGGAATATCTTTGGTCAGTAGCACTGATGATCATTATGTATACCTGTGCGATCTTTTACTATCCTTCCAGACTTTTAAAGAGTGGATTTGCATGGATACTGAAATTTAATCCGCTGTATTGTATTATCAGTATTTTCCGTTCAGCCATGTTTGGCGAGATGATGAATATGCACTATTTTGCTTATGCGCTTATATTCAGTCTGGTTGCAATCGTAGTTGGAATGATCTGTTTCAAAAAGAAGCAGGATGACTTTATACTTTATATATAATTGCGGATTTACAGGAGAGAAAAATGGGAAAACCGGCAGTTGTAGTAGACAATGTAAGTATGAAATTTAATCTCAGTAAAGAAAAGGTCGATAACCTGAAAGACTATCTGATTAAATTCATAAAAAAAGAAATTAAATATAATGAATTCTGGGCTCTTCAGAATGTGAATTTTGAGGTGCAGAAGGGAGACCGTGTTGGTATCCTGGGACTGAACGGAGCTGGAAAAAGTACTCTGCTTAAAGTGATCGCAGGTGTATTCAAACCTACGGAAGGTAAAGTTATCAAAAACGGAAGACTGGTTCCTCTTCTTGAACTTGGAGCCGGCTTTGATCCACAGTATACCGGACGTGAGAATATTTATCTTTACGGAGCAATGCTTGGATATTCCAAGAGTTTCATTGAAGAGAAATTTGATGAGATTGTTGAATTTTCAGAGTTGAAGGAATTCATTGATGTACCGATCAAGAACTATTCTTCCGGTATGAAAGCAAGACTTGGATTTTCCATCGCAACACTGGTGTCACCGGATATCCTGATCCTGGATGAGGTACTTTCCGTAGGAGATGCCAAATTCCGGAAAAAGAGTGAGAAAAAAGTTCTCAGTATGTTCGACAAAGGCGTCACCGTTTTGTTTGTCTCACATTCTCTGCAGCAGGTACAGCGCCTCTGCAACAAAGCGATGATCCTTGAAAAAGGAAAACTGATCGCATATGGTGACATTGATGAGATTTCCGAGCAGTATGAGAAAATGATCGATTAACAGAAACAGGAAAACTTCAGGCAGATGCCCGAAAAATGGCGATAGCCAGACAATTTGCGGAAATAATGCAAATGTCTGGCTATTGTGTTATTATACTATGGAAGAACAGGGAAGTAAAAAATGACATTACAGCAGATTCTTGAAGAAGTAAAGAATGGCCAGCTCTCTGTGGAGCATGCAGAGAACCTTCTGAAAAAAGAAGGATATGAGGAAATGGATTATGCGAAGCTGGATACTACCCGAAAAGAACGGACCGGTTTTGCGGAAGTGGTTTACTGTGCAAGAAAAGCAGATGAACATCTTTTGAATATTTACCAGAAACTTTATGAGGAAGACGGAGAAGTGTTTGGAACAAGGGCGTCCAGGCATCAGTATGAACTGGTAAAGAGCATCCTTCCTCAGGTGGTTTATGATCCGGTTTCCGGAATTTTGAAGATTGAAAAAGAAAAAGAACATATTGGAAAAATTGCAGTGTGTACAGCCGGAACTGCAGATATTTCCGTTGCGGAGGAAGCAGCCCAGACAGCAGAGTATTTCGGTACCCACGTGGAACGGATCTATGATGTGGGGGTCAGTGGTATGCACAGGCTTTTTTCCAGATTGGATACCATCCAGGAGGCCAACTGTGTGGTTGCGGTAGCCGGAATGGAGGGAGCGCTGGCAAGCGTGATGGGGGGACTTGTGAAACGCCCGGTGATCGCAGTACCTACTTCTGTAGGATATGGAGCCAGCTTCCATGGGCTGTCAGCACTTCTGACCATGATCAATTCCTGTGCCAACGGAATTGCGGTAGTAAACATTGACAACGGATTTGGAGCCGGATATCTGGCAACCCAGATCAATCGGCTTGCGGAGGGAAAATAGATGAAAAACAAATTATATCTGGAGTGTACCTCCGGGATCAGTGGAGATATGACCGTTGCGGCACTTCTTGATCTGGGTGCAGACAGAGAAAAGCTGGAGCGAGCGCTTAAAAGCCTTCCGGTAAAAGGCTTCGATATAAAGATCAGCCGAGTGGTAAAATCCGGGATCGACGCCTGTGATTTTGATGTGCTTCTTGATCAGGAACATGAGAATCACGATCATGATATGGAATATCTGCACGGACATCATGGGAATTCTCACGGCCATGAAGGACATCATCATGAACATGGTCATGACACCCTGGATGTGTATGAGCATACCCATTTTCATGAACATCGTGTGCAGGAAGCTCATGTAAACAGTCATACACATACAGAAACGATGCATTCCAACCGCGGTCATCACCACCACGAACACCGCGGCCTTAATGAAATCATGGAGATCATCGACCATGCAGATATGACAGACCGTGCGAGATCCTATGCGAAAAAAATCTTCACCATCCTGGCCCATGCAGAGGCGAAAGCCCATAATGTACCGGAAGATCAGGTGCATTTCCATGAAGTGGGGGCAGTGGATTCCATTGTGGATATTCTTTCAGTTGCAATCTGCATGGATGATCTGGATGTGGAGGAAGTAATCGTTCCAAGACTCTGTGAGGGAAGCGGAACCATTCGCTGCCAGCATGGAATCCTTCCGGTTCCGGTGCCTGCAGTCAGCAACATTGTAAGTGCCCATCATCTGAAACTGCATATCACGCCGGTACAGGGCGAGCTGGTAACGCCTACCGGAGCAGCCATTGTGGCAGCATTCCTTACATCAGAAAAACTGCCGGAAGATTTTACCGTGGAAAAGATCGGCATCGGAGCCGGCAAGCGCCAGTACGAATGTCCGGGAATCCTCCGTGCCATGCTGATCCGGAAATCCGGGGATGATTCAGGAACGGATGTCTCCACGGAAACAGACACCATCGTGAAGCTGGAATCTAACATTGATGACTGTACAGGAGAAACCCTGGGTTATGTTATGGAATGCCTGTATGGGGCAGGAGCCAGAGAAGCCAATTACATGCCGGTATTTATGAAAAAAAACCGCCCGGCATGGCTGCTTACCGTTCTCTGCAAAAAAGAGCAGATTCCGGCAATGGAGCAGATTATTTTCAGAGAAACGACGACCATCGGGATCCGCCGTCAGGAGATGGAGAGAACCATTCTGAAACGGGAAAAAAGAATGGTTACAACCCCTCTGGGGGAGGTAGAAGTAAAAGTCTGCACTTTTGATGGAAAGGAATATTTTTACCCGGAATACGAAAGTGTAAAAAAGCTCTGTAAAAAAACGGGGATGTCCTATAAGGAAGCATATCATATGGCTGTCCGGGGATGAGGTTAAAATATCTGTTCATGGATAATACGGCTTACATATTGACAC
Organism: Ruminococcus sp. AM36-2AA; assembly: GCF_003461955.1. GTDB lineage: Bacteria > Bacillota > Clostridia > Lachnospirales > Lachnospiraceae > Blautia_A. The sequence goes on from NZ_QTYB01000012.1 coordinate 34,726, forward strand.
ATTTTCGAAAAAAATATATAAATGTATATAGAATGATCATTGTCGGAAAGAGAACGGCAGTGATACAGTAAGGCAGAAGCAGGAGAAGGATTTATGGCGGTAACGATACAGCAGATTGCAGAACGGGCAGGGGTTTCCAGAGGAACCGTAGATCGGGCATTAAACCACAGAGGACGGATCAATCCGGAGGTGGCAGAGAAGATCTGTCGTCTGGCGGACGAGATGGGATATGTACAGAAAGAACGGAAACGTTCCAGAACAGCCAAAGATGAAAGACTGAAGATCGGAGTGGTGACACAGCTTGCCAGATCCTCTTTTATGCAGGAAGTAAACCGTGGTATTGAGAAAGCTTCCCAGGAACTGAAAGAAAAAGGAATCCAGCTGATCCTGAAAGAAGGCCTTTCCGTTGATGAGGACGAACAGCTTCAGGCCATTGAAGAACTGGAACAGGAAGGAATCCGTGGCCTTGCGGTGATGCCGGTGGACAGTGAGGCTGTCCGGGAGAAACTGAATGCTCTCATTGAAGAGAAGAATATTCCTGTGGTAACCTTTAACTCGGATATTGTAGGAACAAGAAGAGCCTGCTTTGTGGGAATGGATAACCGTAAGAGCGGACGTACCGCAGCGGGTCTCTTAGGAATGATGACAAGAGGAAGCGGAAAGATCCTGATCATTACCGGATATTTCAGCAACCATGTTGACAATCAGCGTGTGGATGGGTTTGTGGAAGAAGCCAAGAAAGCGTTTCCGCATCTGGAGATCGCCGGGGTTCACGGAAGTTTTGACGAGGCGTCGGAAGTGGAGCATATTATCGAGAATGCCATGATGAGCACGTCCGGGATCAGCGGGATCCTGGTGGTATCCGGCGGCCAGGCTGGAGTGGGAAAAGCGTTTGATAAGCTCAGGCTGGACCGCCGTCCGTATGTTGTGATCTATGATCAGACACCGAAGAATGAAAAAGCACTGAAAAATGATTCCGTGGATTTCCTCATCGATCAAAACGGATATGTCCAGGGCTATGAACCGCCCAGGATCCTGGCAGATATCCTGACCAAGGGACAGGAACCGGAACGGGAATTCCTTTTTACAGATATCAAGATCAAAACCAAATATAATCTGTGATCGGGCCATCTGGCGAAAGATCACACGGAAAAATAAGAAAAGTCTGCAGAAACTTGCAGGCTTTTTTTGCATGGAAAGGACCTGCCCTGTTGTGTGCTATGGGGAATGCCATTGGAAATATTTGCAGTAAATATAAGCGAAAATTCTGACAATGAGCCTATGAGGAACTGATAATATGGGGAATGTGTACTTTAAAAGCGTGCTATATGCGTGCTAAAATCTAAAGCACGTAAAAGCACGTAACAACAATAGCCACTTTCAACAAAATAAAACCACAGAAATTGTACAGAATAACAGAAAACAAAGAAAATGGAAAGAAGTACTTGCTCAATTTGAAAAAGAGTGCTATATTAACACCATAAGGAACACGCAAGAAAGCACGCTGAAAAGGAATAAAAGCACGCAAAACAAAAAAGCACACAAAAAAGAAGTAAAAAATAAACCATCAAACAAACGGAGGTAAGATCATGAAGTATATCGAATTTGATGAATCCAGACCAATGGACCTGGTACTCCTTGGAAGAGTTGCCATTGATTTCAACCCTGCTTACAACGATCAGGTGAAAGAAGAGTTCAAACCCCTGAAGAAAGTACATATGTTTGAGAAATTTGTAGGAGGATCTCCTGCAAACATCGCTGTAGGTGTTACCAAACATGGCCTGAAAGCAGGATTCATCGGAAAGGTTTCTGACGATCAGTTCGGTGAGTATGTAGTGGATTATTTCAATGAGAGAGGAATCGATACCTCACAGATCACAAAGTGCACAAACGGAGAGAAACTGGGACTTACCTTTACCGAGATGCTTTCTCCGAAGGAAAGCAGCATCCTCATGTATCGTAACCGCATCGCAGACCTGCAGCTTCATGTAGATGATATCCATGAGGACTACATCAAAAACGCAAAAGCGATCCTCATTTCAGGAACAGCTCTTGCAGAGAGTCCGTCCAGGGAAGCAGCCATCAAAGCAGTTATGCTTGCAAAGAAAGTAAATACAAAGATCATCTTTGATATCGATTACAGAGAATACAACTGGAAGAACGCAGATGAGATTTCCATCTACTATTCCATCGTAGCCAAGGAAGCCGACATCATTATGGGCTCCAGAGAAGAGTTCGACCTTACAGAGAAGCTGATCAAAGAAGGCATGACCGATGAGGAGAGTGCAGCTTACTGGCAGTCAAAGAATGCAAAGATCGTTGTGATCAAACATGGTATGAAAGGTTCCACAGCATACACCATCGACGGACAGAAATTCAGCATCAAGCCATTCCCGGTTGAGGCAAGAAAAGGCTTCGGCGGCGGTGACGGATACGGCTCCGGATTCCTGTATGGACTGTATCAGGGATGGGAGATCATCGACTGTCTGGAGTTCGGTTCCGCAGAGGCATCCATGATGGTTAAGAGCAACAACTGCTCCGACTCCCTTCCGGGACCAGATGAAGTTCACGCATTCATTAAAGAAGAAAAAGAAAAATTCGGCGAAATGATCGCAAGAGTATAAAGAAAAGGAGTGGAAAAAATGGCAAAGACAGTAAGAATGACAACTGCACAAGCAATTGTAAAATTCCTGGATAATCAGTACGTTTCCATGGACGGAGTGGAGACAAAATTTGTAGAAGGCTTTTTCACGATCTTCGGACACGGTATTGCCGTAGGACTTGGTGAGGCACTGGATACCAACCCGGGCCAGTTAAAGGTTCTTCAGGGAAGAAACGAGCAGGGCATGTGCCACGTTGCAACCGCTTTTGCAAAACAGAGCAACCGTAAGAAAATCATCGCATGCGCTTCTTCCATCGGACCTGGAGCCGCAAACATGGTAACCGCATGTGCGACAGCTACAGTAAACAACATTCCGCTTCTTGTATTCCCGGCAGATACTTTTGCATCCCGCCAGCCTGACCCGGTTCTTCAGCAGCTGGAGCAGAGCAGCAGTCTTGCCATCAGTACAAACGATGCATTCAAACCAGTCTGCAAATACTGGGATAGGATCACAAGACCGGAGATGGTTATGACAGCTCTTATCAACGCAATGAGAGTTCTTACAGATCCGGCTGAGACAGGTGCATGCTGTATCGCACTCTGCCAGGATGTTGAGGGCGAGTCCTTTGACTTCCCGGAGTACTTCTTCAAGAAAAGGGTACACAGAATCACAAGACCGGTTGCAGTAGACGAAGAGCTTGAGGATGTGGCAGAAATCATCGCAGGAGCCAAGAAACCACTGGTTATTGTTGGTGGTGGTGTCCGTTATTCAGAAGCAGGAGAAACCGTTGAGAAATTCTGTGAGGAGTTCAAGATCCCCTTTGGTGAGACACAGGCCGGAAAGAGCGCCTGCCAGTCCAGCAATCCATACTGCCTTGGCGGTATCGGTGTAACAGGAACCTATGCTTCCAACATCATCGGTAAAGACGCCGACGTGGTAATCTCCATCGGTTCCAGAATGTCTGACTTTACAACAAGTTCCAAGCATCTGTTCCAGAACGAGGATGTTCAGTTCGTAAGCATCAACAACTGCAGATTCCACGCATACAAGATGGATGCGGTAAAAGCAGTGGGCGATGCAAAAGTTACCGTAGAAGCACTTGCAGAGAAACTTCGTGCAAGAGAATATAAATCCACATACACAGATGAGATCGAGAAAGCAAAAGCTGCATGGGATAAAGAGATGGAGCGTCTGGGAAGCATCGAGTACACAGGAGATGACTTTGAACCATTGATCAAGGCAAGGGATCCACGTACCATTCCGGAGTATGTAAAACTTACAAACGGAAAGATCACACAGACAGCAGCACTTGCAGCAATCAACAGAACCATTGATAAAGACGCAACCATCATCACAGCAGGCGGTTCTCTTCCAAGCTGTATGCAGCGTATGTGGAGAACAGACAAACGTGGCGGATATCATGCAGAGTACGGATATTCCTGCATGGGATACGAAGTTGCCGCTACCCTTGGTGTAAAATTCGCAGAGCCGGATAACGAAGTATACTGCGTAGTTGGTGACTCCAGCTTCCAGATGCTCCACAGTGAGATCATGACCATCATGCAGGAGAGACAGAAAGTCAACATCATGGTATTTGATAACTGCGGATTCGGCTGCATCAACAACCTTGAGATGAACCACGGAATCGGAAGCCTTGCAACAGAGTTCCGTTACACAGACGGTAAGAAACCGACCGGAGACCTGATCCCTGTAGATTATGCAAAAATCGGCGAAGGTTATGGCCTGAAGACTTATACCTGCCGCACCATCCAGGAGCTTGTGGACGCTCTGGAAGATGCCAAGAAACAGGATGTTGCATGCCTCTTTGATCTGAAAGTTATCCCGAAGACCATGACAGACGGATATGAGTCCTGGTGGGATGTAGGAATTGCAACAACATCTGAGAAAGAAAGTGTAAGAAAGGCCTGCGAGGGAGTTATGAAAGGCCGTGAAGAGGCAAGACTGTACTAATCTGGGAGGTAAGAAAATGAGTAAAGTATTTGGTTATCCGGAATATGACGAAAAAGGCGAAAAGATTCTTACAACATACGATAATGAGTACAAGGCCATGATGATGGACATCCGTGTTTACCGTATGAAAGCAGGAGAGACAAGAACATTTTTAAGAGAGGGTGAGGAGACAGCAGTTCTCCTTCTCTCCGGAAACATTACTTATAAATGGAACGGAAACGAGGCGACAGCAACAAGAAAAGATGTGTTCACAGAAGGACCATGGTGCGTTCACGGATGCACAGGAACAGAGATCACAGTTGTGGCAAATGCAGAGTCACAGATCCTTGTTCAGTGCACAAAGAATGAAAAAGATTTCGGTGCAAAACTTTATAAACCGGAAGATGCTCCGTGGGGATATTCCTGTGTGGGCAAATTCGGAAATGTTGCAAAGAGAAGGGTAAACACCATCTTCGATCATGACATTTCACCGGAGTCCAACATGGTACTTGGTGAGGTCCTCAACGACAGAGGAAACTGGTCCGGATATCTGCCACACAGACATCCACAGCCGGAGACATACTTCTTCAAATTCGATCATCCGGAAGGATTCGGAGCAAGCTTTGTAGGAGATCAGGTATTCAAGAGCACAGATGAGAGCTTTTCCGCAATTCCCGGAGGAGAGCTTCATCCGCAGGCAGTTGCACCTGGATATCAGATGTACACATGCTGGATGATCCGTCACATCGATGGAAATCCGTGGCTGCAGACAGACCGTTGCGAGGATGAGAGATATACCTGGCTTCATGATGCTGAATTCTAGGAATCTGGTAAAACGAATACTGACACGTAAATAACCGGCAGCAGAACGAGGAGAAACCGTTGCTGTCCCAAAAAACGGACAGCAGCGAATCTGCTGCTATTATGAAAGAAATTGTACTGACTGAAGGGAGATTTTGACAATGGCAAGAGAATTTATTGTACCTGGAGAAATTATTTCCGGTTCCGGAGCACTGGATATGGCGGAAAACGCACTGAAACTCCTTGGTAAAAAAGCTCTGATCGTAACCGATAAAGTAATGATCGACCTGGGAAACTGTGCAAAAGTTGAGAAGGCGCTGACAAATCAGGGCATTGCATACAGCATTTATTCTGACATCTGTGGTGAGCCGACAGATACCATGATTGAAAAAGGCTTACAGATCTATAAAGATGAGAACTGTGACTTCCTGGTAGCTTTGGGAGGCGGAAGCCCCATTGACTCCATGAAAGCTATCGGATCACTGGTAGTAAATGGCGGAAGCATTTCCGATTACATGGGAAAAGTGATCGATGTAAAGATGCCGCCAATGGCAGCAATCCCTACTACAGCAGGAACGGGATCTGAGGCAACACAGTTCACGATCATCACAGATACTAAAAAAGACATCAAGATGCTTCTTAAAGGCAAAGTTCTCATGCCGGATCTTGCCATTATCGACCCGCAGTTTACTATGACTGCACCTCCAAAGATCACAGCAGCAACAGGCCTTGATGCACTTTGTCACTGTGTGGAAGCTTATACATCCAGAAAAGCACAGACACTTTCTGATACTTTTGCAGTATCTGCAGTAAAGAGGATCTTTAAATATCTTCCAGTTGCATACAAAGACGGAAAGAACGAAGAAGCCCGTGTACAGATGTCTGTAGCTGCTCTTGAGGCAGGAATCGCATTCAACAATGCATCTGTTACCATTATCCACGGAATGAGCCGTCCGATCGGAGCACTGTTCCATGTAGCACACGGACTTTCCAATGCCATGCTTCTGAAAGAGTGCCTTACCTTTGCGCTTCCTGGAGCATATGACAGATTTGGTGCCCTTGGCCGCGATATCGGTGTTGCAGATGCCTCCGATTCCGATCAGGAAGCAGCTGAGAAATTCCTGAAAGCAGTAGAGGCACTTGTAAATGAACTGGATACTCCGACTCTGGAGCAGTTCGGAATCAACAAAGAAGAATTCTTCAATGTAATTGATAAAATGGCACATGACGCTATGGACAGCGGAAGCCCGCAGAATACCATGCGTGACGTAACCGAAGAAGAAGTGAAAGAAATCTACAGAAAACTCTGGTAAAATGCACATGTAAACCCGAAATGCCAGATAAGAAAAGACTCCGGACCGGAGAAAAAGGCTCCGGAGTCTTTTTTTCCGTAGTAAAAACAGCGGCAGCTGCAAAAGAAAGGGAGGCATATCCTTCGTGAGAAAAAAATATATCTGTATTCTGGCGGCAGTTTTAAGTTTTTGCAGCCTTTCCGGATGCGGGCCCTCAGCAAAGAAAACAGAAGAGGAAAAGGTAACCATCGGTGTTGTCACAAAATCCAAAAGCAGCGAATACTGGCTGTCCGTCTGTGACGGAATGGAAGATGCGGCGGAAAAATATCATGCGGATGTGGTGATCCTGTCTCCGGATTCTGAGACAGAGGAAAAAGTCCAGAAAAATATGATCAGGGATCTTCTGAAAACAGATATCCAGGCGCTGGCGGTTTCCCCAATTGATTCTTATGAATGCGAAGAGTATGTGCAGCAGGCGAAGGAAAAAGGTATTTCCGTGTACGCCTGCGATACCCCCATAGAAGATGCAGATGTACCTTATATCGGAATTGACAATGAAAAACTGGGTTATGAGCTTGGCGAGCAGCTTGCCAGGGCCCTGGATCATAAGGGAAAGATCGGTGTGATCGCCGGTGATTTTAATCAGGCAGGGCATCGGATGCGTGTTAACGGATTTGAAAAATATATGGAAAAAGAACCCGGGATCACCATTGAAATGGTGCGAAACGGTTACAGCAATATGCAGGTTTCTCAGAAAGATGTGGATGAGATCCTCAAGAAGTATCCGGATCTTGACGGGATCATGACCACCAGTGCTGTGACGGCCTTGGGACTTGCGGAGGCAACGGAAGGGAGGGAAATCTCTATTGTTTCTGTAGATGCTCAGGAAGATGCTCTGAAAGCAGTTCAGGATGGACGTATCGTGGCCCTGGGTGCCCAGTCCGGTTATCAGATTGGTTACGAAACCATCCGGTATATTGTGAACGATCTGGAAGGAAAGAGAACCGGAGAGGATGAGATCCTGGATTCCCAGGTGCTTACCACGGAAAATATTGATGCATACATAAAAGAAGATAAATATTCTTCTTCATAAAGTACACAGACATGAATCAGAGAGAATTTATCCAAAAATAAAACACAAAACATAAAAATAGGACAAAAACAGAATGCAGAGAAATCTGAACCAGAAAAACTTTGGTACAGATTTAACAGTCAGGCAAAAATAATACCGAAAAAACTAAAATTTCTCACACTTTGATAATCCCGTATTTTCGATAAAATAGAATCATCAAAAGGAAGTCGAAAGCAAAAACGAAAAGAAATGAAAGGGCGGGATAATAAGATGGAGAAGAAGAAAAAACTTTCGGTATCAACAGGGCTGTGTTATGCTGGAGGAGATGTAGGATGTAATATCGTGTTCGGAATGATCGGAACACTGCTGACGCTGTTTTACACAGATTATGTAGGGATCAGCGCAGCAACAGTAGGACTGGTAATGTTACTTTCCAGATGCTTTGACGGATTTTCCGATCTGGTCATGGGTGTTATTGTAGAGAGGACCAATTCCAAATGGGGAAAATCAAGACCCTGGCTTCTGTGGATGAGCATTCCGTTTGCGCTGTCAGCAGTGCTGCTTTTCACAGTGCCGCATACAATAGGGATGCTTCAGTTTCTGTATCTCTTTGTAACTTATAACTTCTGTACGACCATATGCTATACAGCGATCAATCTTCCATATGGAAGTCTTTCATCAATGATGATCCGTGAATCATCTGAGAGAGATAAACTCAGTGTTTTGAGAATGGGACTCTCTCCTATCGGAAAGATCGTTGCTGCAACCTGTACACTGCCGCTTGTAAAGCTTCTTGGAAATGATCAGGCTGCATGGATCAAGGTTATGAGCGTATGGGCAGTGCTTGCACTTGCACTTCTGCTTCTCTGCTTCTTCAAATGTGAGGAGAAGGTTCAAATCGAAGCAAGAAAGAAAGATGAGAAGCTTCCGGTTCCGACAATGCTGAAGGCACTTTTCACAAATCAGTATTTCTGGGCAGTAATGATTCTGTGGACAGTACAGAGTGTATCCTTTACGATCACAGGAACTATTCTTCCGTACTACTGCAAATATATCTTCAACAATGATACATGGATGTACAGTGCACTGTTCCTTACAGAAACACTGGTGCTGGTAGTGGGAATCTTCGTCTGCTCACCGTTGATCAAGAAATTCGGAAAAAGAAACATCGCATTTATCGGCGGATTTGTTGCACTTGGCGGACAGCTTCTGTTTTTCTTGAACCCATACAGCTTTGGCTTCATGGTAATGAGCTGTGTTACACGTGCGATCGGACTTGCACCGTTAAATGCAGTTGTATTCAGTATGGTTGGTGATGTAGTTGAGTTTGGACAGTGGAAAAACCACATCCGTCAGGAAAGCCTGATCTTTGCAGGCGGTTCCATCGGAACAAAAGTTGGTGCAGGTCTTGCATCAGCAATGATCACAGGACTGTTAAGCAGCTCCGGATATGTAAGCTCATCTGCAGGAATAACTGCACAGCCGGAAACAGCACTGGAGATGATCGTTTCTCTTTATAAATTCGGACCGATCCTCATTGCAGCAGTGATCATTGTAACGCTTTTCGGATATAAGCTTGACAAAATGTATCCGGCGATCATGCAGGAGCTTACCGAGCGCGAGGCACACGGACAGTTATGATCGACTTGTAAAACATATATTCAACCACAAACAGAAAACAGGCAGGGGTAAAACACTCCTGCTGTTTCCTGCGTTCATGAGCGTACAGCCGAAGCGGAAGAGAGATATCCGCTTTGCAGAAGGGAGGAGTTCTTGTGTTAAAAAGCATCCGGGCAAAAATCCTGCTGGCGATCCTGGCAGTTACCATGTTTACTGCTGGTTCCCTTACCGTGGTATTTTATCTCCGGGCGGCAGGGATGATCGAAGAAAACTATTCCGGGATCCTGTACGGACGGATGCAGCAGACAGTAAAAGATCTGGACGAATCCCTGAAAGAGATTTATTATGTGAATACGAGAACTGCCTGGGATGAAGAGATCCGGAACAATGCAGCGGATTACCTTCGTACCGGAAATGAAAACAGTCTGGAAAATATGGCAGGGCTTCTTCGGGAACACAGCCGGGAATATAAAGATATCAACTCGCTTTATTTTGTTTTTCCGGATAAAAAAATGGCGGTGACATCGGAAGAGTTTCCGGTAAACAAACAAGGGATTAAAGGAGAGCGGATCGAAGAGCTGGAAGAAGTACAGGGGAAGGATTCTTTTCCGGTCCTTGTGGAATCCCTGGTCCATGAAGGCAGCAGTTTTCTTTCGGTGATCCAGAAGGTGGAAGATGACAACGGAGAGACATTGGGATATGTTGCGGCGGACATCAAGGAACGTGCCATTTATTATGAATATCTGCAAGCTGTCAATGATGAGAAGATCACCAGGATTCTGCTTGTGGATGGAAATAATGAGATCGTGACTTCAGAAGATTACAGTGATCTTGGGAAAACATTTCCTGAGATTGCAGACCATGATGTTCCTAAAATGGAAGGATATACGGAAAAAAACGGTGTGATCTCTTTTTTCAGCAGAGGGAGTTTTTCGGACTGTGGGTTATATCTGGAAGTACCCAAAAAAGAAGTCTTAAGCGGGCTTTCCCAGATGAGGCTTTTCCTGATCGGAATCTTCGGGGCTGTTTTTGTGGTGGCTGTGCTTCTGGCACTGTGGCTTTCCAGAGTGGTATGCGGACCGCTCCGGTCCATGACCGGTACCATTGAGAAGGTAGGCGAGGGAGACTTAAGTCTTCGCACAGAAGTGACCACTGCCGATGAAATTGGAACTCTGGGAAAAGAATTCAATCATATGCTGGATTATATTGAAGACCTGATCGCCCAGGTGATCGAGGAGGAACAGCAGAAAAAAGATGCGGAACTGGAAGCACTGCAGTATCAGATCACACCGCATTTTATGTATAATACACTGAATTCCATCAAATTTGCCGCATTCTTAAAAGGAGAGAAAGAGCTGGCAGGCCTTATCGGAGATTTTGTGGAGCTTCTCCAGGCCAGCATTAATAAGAAGGGAAGCTTTCTTTCTGTTGCTGATGAGATCCATATTCTGAAAAACTATATCCATCTGCAGGATTTCCGTTATCAGGGGAGTTTTCAGGTGGAGTATGAGATTTCCGAGGAAGCATACCGGTGCTATATTCCAAGGCTGATCCTTCAGCCCCTTGTGGAGAACGCCCTTCTTCACGGGATTGACATCAAGCGGCAGACAGGAAAGATCTGGATCAGCGGAAAAGTAAAGGAAGGAGAACTGATCCTTATAGTAAAAGATAACGGAAGAGGAATGACAGAAGCACAGATCCGGGATCTTTTGGGAAGTCGTGAAAAAAAGACAAAGGGACTTTCCGCAGTGGGAGTTCCCAATGTAAAAGAACGACTGGAGCTTTATTATGGAGAAAAAGGTGGAATGAAATATGACAGCAGCAGTAATGGTACAATCGTTACTGTCTTTCTGCCAGCAATTTATGATATACCGGAAGAAGGGAGGAAAAGCTGATGTACAGAACACTGGTGGCAGATGATGATTTTCTGGTAAGGAGTTATCTGAAAACACTGGATTCCTGGGAAAAAGCTGGATACGAGATCGTGGATGATGCTGAGGACGGAGAGGAAGCCTACGGGTTTCTTCAGAAAGAAAAGATCGATGTTCTTGTGACGGATCTCACCATGCCTGTGATGGATGGCATTGAGCTGATCCGAAAGATCCGTGAGGAAAACAGGGATATCTATATTATCGTGCTCAGCTGTCATGATGATTTTGAATATGTAAAAGAGGCCATGCGCCTTGGCGCGGATGAATACGTGCTGAAAAACAGTCTGGATGAGGACAGTCTCTATGATACCCTGGAAAAATCAGCCCGGCTGATCGAAAACCGCAGGAAAAAAAGCCAGGAACAGGCGCAGGCAAGAAAACTGATCCATCTGGGAAGCCATGCCCTGAAATATTATTTTTTCAACGGCCTGATCTCCGGGATGCTGAAAAACCAGGCACGTGAGGAGAAACGTGTGGAAGCCGGGATCGCCGGGAAATATTTTAACAGTGCTGTGATCTGCATGTTTATGGAGAGATGGGCGGAGCGGGAACGGCAGTGGACTCCGCTGGAAGTGGAACAGTATTCCCATCATTTTCGCCACAGGCTTTTGGAACGGACGGAAGAGCTCCTTGGAACAGAAAGCGAATTTACAGAAGTGATTTATCTTGGTGCAGGGATTTTCTGTTGTTTTCTGGATCTTTCCAGGGACTGCAGGACTTCAGCCATGCAGCAGAGGCTGACAGAGGTTGCGGCTATTTGCTACCGGCACTGCCAGGAGGATTTTTGCGATTTCGGCATCAGTGTCAGCAGTGTCTGCATGGGAGAGGAAGGAATCCGTCAGGCTTACCAGCAGGCCAGAGAAATGATGAAACTGCATTTTTATGAGAAAAAAGAGATCCTTTATTTTGAAGGCCGGAAGAAAGAGGACAGTGTTCTGCCGGAAAGTGCCGACAGACTGGAGGGACAGATTTCTGCCCTGAAAGCAGAAAAAGACAGAAAAAAGGCGGAAGAACTCTGGGAGCAGGTTCTTACAGAATGCCAGAACCGTTATACAGACGGAAGGCTTCTTGTACAGTGGCTTAAGAAACTGAACCAGACAGCAGGTCTTGAAAAAGATCCAATCTGGTATGAAGAAATCGAAGATTTTGAAGAATTCCGGGAAAAGGGAAATTCCTGTATTTCGGAACTTTTTGCAGGAGGAGAGGATGTGGTTCCGGAGGGGATTTCTGCTGCTGTGAAAAAGGCGCTGGAGTTTATCCGGGAACATTATGAAGAGCAGATCAGCCTCCAGGATGCGGCAGATGCGGCGGAGGTGAATCCTGCCTATCTCAGTTATCTTTTCAAACAGGAGATGAAGATTGGTTTTTCCAATTATGTGCAGGAGCTTCGGATTGACTGTGCGAAGAAGCTTCTTTCCGGGACGAACTGCAGGGTGAAGGATGTGGCCCTGCGCTCCGGTTTCGGAGATTACCACTATTTTTCCAAGACATTTAAGAAGATCACAGGGATGAGCCCTGCGGAGTACCGGAAGGGTTCCGGCATATCATAGGGTATAGCAGAGAAGAGGAGCAAGAACATGGGTGTTACCATAAGACAGATTGCAGAGGCTGCTGGTGTTTCCAGAGGAACCGTTGACAGAGCATTGAATAACAGAGGGCGTATCAGGCCGGAAGTGGCAGAACGGGTCCGGCAGATCGCGGAGGAGATGGGGTATAAACCGAATCAGCTGGGCCGTGCCCTGTCCATGAGTAGAAATAATATCAAGATTGGCGTGATCCTTCAGGGTGCGGAGACTCCTTTTATGAAGGAAGTCATGAAGGGTGTTGAGGAGGCCAGGGCGGAAGTCGATAATCTGGGCGGCACGGTGCTGATCCATACCATTGAGCATCAAAGTGCAGAGGATGTTCTTTTTGCCATGGAAAAAATGCGGCAAGAAGAAGTCAGCGGTATTGCGATGGTTCCTCTTGAAGCCGAAGAGGTGAAAAAAGAGATCGACCGGTTTGTGGAAGAGTATCATATTCCAGTGGTGACTTTTACTTCCGATGTGGAGGATACGAAGCGGCTTTGTTTTGTGGGGCAGAATGGTGTGCAGTGTGGACGGGCGGCTGCGGGGCTTATGGGAGAACTTACCGGGGGAAAGGGGAAAGTTGCCATTATCTCTGGTTACAGGACCAATACTTCTCTTAGCAGTCGTGTGTCGGGGTTTCGGTCTGAGATGAGGAAAAAGTATCCGGGGATTGAGATCATTGGGCCGGAGTATTGTTTTGAGGAGAATGTGCGGGCCAGAGAGGTTGCGGAGAAGATTTTTAAAGAGGTTCCGGATCTTGCGGGGATTTATCTTACTTCTCATGGTGAGGAGGGGGTATGCCGGGCCATTGCCGAGGCTGGTAAGATGGGGCTGGTGAAGATGGTTGCCAATGATTTTATGGGGCGGAATTATGAATTGATGAGGAAAGGGTTTATTCATTTTCTGATCGGGCAGGATGCTAGGATTCAGGGGTATGAGCCGGTGATGATTTTGTTTAGACTGCTGTTTAATGGGGAGGAACCGGATAGGGAGAAGTTGTTTACGGAGATATATATAAGAAATGAGTATACGATTCCGGAGGGGAGACACTGAAATGGGGGTGTCTCCTTTTTTGTGCGGATGGACGGACCGGACGCCGTGGAAGGGGATGCTGTCTGGTCTGCGGCTTCGTCGGGGGCTGGCTTCTAGGGCGCCGGAATTCTGCTAAAACCGTTTTACAAAAGTCCGAACTCGCGGCCTGCTGCCGCTCAGACAGCGGACTTTTGTAAAACAACGCAGATTTCCGCCGCCCAAGAATCAGCTCCCCTCCTGCAGAAGCAGAGCCAGACAGCATCCCCTTCCACGGCTGGTGCATCCAGCGAGAAATAAGGTCGTTTGACGGATAGGTTGTGGGTCGTCAGCGCTTCGCTGGACGACTGCAAGGGCTGAGTTTGCGTTTGTCTGACGGGAGGGTGGCGGGCATCGGCGCTGCGCTGGATGCCTGGAGTTGGAGGGGCTGAGTTTGCGCTTGCGTGGCGGGAAGGTGGCGGGCATCGGCGCTGCGCTGGATGCCTGGAGTTGGAGAGGCTGAGTTTGCGCTTGCGTGGCGGGAAGGTGGTGTGGGTCGGCGCTGCGCTGGACGCTTGGAGTTGGAGAGGCTGAGTTTGCGCTTGCATGGCGGGAAGGTGGTGTGCGTTGGCGTTGCGCTGGACGCTTGGAGTTGGAGGGGCTGAGTTTACGCTTGCGTGACGGGAGGGTGGTGTGCGTCGGCGCTGTGCTGGACGCTTGGAGGTGTAGAAGCTGAGTTTGTCTGATGGGAGGGTGGCGCTTGGCTGGATAGCAGTGGTAGTGTGGCTTTGATATGGAGTAGTGTGGGGATGTGTTGGAATTGTTGTGGTGAAGTTGACCTAAAAATATTGCATATTGCAGCTAAAAATAGTTCTCGTCATTTTTAATAGAAAAAAGATGGTAATATTGTACAATATTAGGGGTTGCGATTTGTGGGTTACGATGATATTATATTAAGCATAAAGAGCGTGTTCGGACACGCAAGAGGATAACATTGGGAAAATAAATCAAAAGGAGATCAAAACTATGATTAAAGTTGGTATTATCGGAGCAGGTAGAATTGGTAGAGTTCATATCACCAGTATCACAACAAGGGTGCCGGATGCAGTGATCAAGACTGTTGCTGATCCGTTCTTAAATGATGAGACTGCTGCATGGGCTAAGAGCATGGGTGTTGAGCATACGACTAAGGATTATAAGGAGATCATCAACGATCCTGAGATTGCCGCAGTTCTGATCTGTTCTTCTACAGATACTCATTCTCCGATTTCTGTTGAGGCTATCAAGGCTGGCAAGCATGTTTTCTGTGAGAAACCGATCGATCATGATATTGCCAAGATCAAAGAGGTTATCAATGCTCTTGAGGGCACGAATCTGAAATATCAGGTTGGTTTTAACAGAAGATTTGACCACAACTTTGAGTCTCTTCAGCAGGCTGTTGCAGCTGGTAAGGTTGGTAAACCGGAGATCATCAAGATTACTTCCCGCGATCCTGAGCCGCCTAGCATTGATTATGTTAAGGTTTCCGGTGGTATGTTCCTGGATATGACCATTCATGATTTTGATATGGCTCGTTTCCTTGCAGGCTGTGATGCTACTGAGGTTTATGTTCAGAGTGCGAACCTGGTTGATCCGGCTATCGGTGAGGCAGGAGATGTTGATACAGCTGTTATCACTCTTCAGATGGAGAACGGAGCCATCGCTGTTATCGATAACTGCAGAAGAGCTTCCTATGGATATGATCAGAGAGCAGAGGTATTCGGCTCTGAGGGTATGGCAGCTATTTCCAATGACAGCCAGTCTTCCACAGTGATCAGCAATGCTGAAGGTGTTACCGGTGAGAAACCGATGTTCTTCTTCCTTGAGAGATACATGGATGCTTACGGTAAAGAGGTTGCAGCATTTATCGATGCCATCGTTAATGACAAAGAGACACCTCTTAATGTTTATGATGGTCTGAAACCGGTATTAATGGGTCTTGCAGCTAAGAAATCCAGCGAGGAGCACAGACCGGTTAAGATTTCTGAGATTATGGAATAATTCAAATAATAAAGGAGAATTGACCAATGTTTGATAAGAATAAAGTAAAACTTGGTATTGCACCAATTGCATGGACTAACGATGATATGCCGGACCTTGGCAAAGAGAATACTTTTGAGCAGTGTGTCAGTGAGATGGCCCTTGCCGGTTTCACAGGTTCCGAGGTTGGTAACAAATATCCGAAAGATCCGGAAGTTCTCAAGAAAGCTCTTGAACTCCGCGGTGTTGAGATCTGTAACCAGTGGTTTTCAAGCTTCCTTATCACCAAACCATTTGAGGAAGTTGAGAAAGAGTTCCGTGCACAGCTTGCTTTCCTGAAAGCTATGGGGGCTAAGGTTATTGGCGCTTCTGAGCAGAGCTACAGTGTTCAGGGTCAGCTGGATACTCCGATCTTCGGCCATAAATATGAGATGAATGACCAGGAGTGGGATACTTTCTGCACAGGTATGAACAAACTTGGTAAGATCGCCAAAGAGGAGTATGGCATTGCCCTTACTTTCCATCATCATATGGGTACTGTTGTACAGAGCCTTGCTGAGGTTGACCGCATGATGGAGAATACAGATCCTGAGTATGTAAGCCTTCTTTTTGATACCGGTCACTTTACATACTGTGGAGAGGATCCGCTTGAAGTTGTTAAGAAGTATGTTCACAGAATCAAACATGTTCATCTGAAAGACATCCGTCCGGAAGTTGTTGAGCAGGTTAAGAAAGAGAACATGAGCTTCCTTGCAGGTGTAAGAGCTGGTGCCTTCACAATTCCTGGAGATGGATGCATCAACTATGATCCGATCTTCAAAGTTCTGGAAGAGGCTGGCTATGAAGGATACATGGTTGTAGAGGCTGAGCAGGATCCGGCTAAGGCTAATCCGCTTGAGTATGCGATCCGTGCAAGAAAATTCATTGCCGAGAAGACAGGACTCTAAATAATAAATAATATAAATCAGACGGAAAAAGCGGTATCGGCCAGAAGTGCGTGGACACCGCTTTTTCTGTAAACAGTGTACGATTAACAGGACAGGAGGATCAGTCATGGCACTTGTGAAAATGAAAGATCTGCTGAAGCGTGCCGAGGAGAAGAATATTGGCTGTGGTGCTTTCAGCGTTGGTAATATGGAGATGGTGAAAGGTGCGATCCGCGCCGCAGAAGAATTAAATACACCCATCATCCTTCAGATCGCGGAGGTTCGTCTCAAGAATTCCCCGCTTCATCTGATGGGACCGATGATGGTGCAGGCTGCAAAAGAAGCCAAGGTGGATGTGGCTGTCCATCTGGATCACGGCCTTACTTTTGAGACGGTTGACAAGGCTCTGGAGCTTGGTTTTACATCCGTTATGCTGGATGCGTCCACTCTTCCTTTTGAGGAAAATATCGCCAAGGTAAAGACGGTTGTGGAGAAAGCCCGTAAATATGGCGCCACCGTTGAGGCTGAGCTTGGTCTTGTAGGCGGAAGTGAGGATGGAAGCTGTGACCATGGTATCCGCTGCACAGACCCGGATGATGCAGTTGTTTATGCAAGAGAGACAGGTATCGATGCTCTTGCAGTTGCCATCGGCAATGCACACGGTAACTATCCGGTAGCACCGACTCTTGCTTTTGATGTACTGGAGAAGATCCATGAGAAAGTGGACATTCCGCTGGTTCTTCATGGCGGCAGTGGTATCACGGACAAAGATTTCCAGAGAGCGATCTCTCTTGGTATCCGCAAGGTGAATATTGCCACAGCAAGCTTTAACAGCCTGACTGCTCATGTGGAGAAATATATGGCATCCACAGACAAACATAATTTCTTTGATCTCAATGAGGCTATGGTTCAGGGGACTTATGAGAATGTGAAGAGACATATTCTTGTATTTAACGAGCCATATCAGGCATAAATCAAGGATTTTCTTGTAAAAAAACATAAGGTCTGCTAAGATGTTCTCAGTGAAAATAACTGGGAACATCTTTTTTGTGCCCGTGAAAGAGGAGAGATATAAATGGAGCAGAAAGAAACAGTCTGTTCAGTTGCGAAGAAATGCGGAGGATGCCGTTACCAGGGAGTGCCCTATCAGGATCAGCTTCGCAAGAAACAGAAAATTACAGAAGGCCTTCTGAAAAAATTCGGTAAAGTTGAGCCGATCATCGGAATGGAAGATCCTTATTATTACAGAAATAAAGTGCATGCGGCGTTTGGCCGTGACCGGAAAGGAAATGTGATCTCCGGCATTTATGAGGAAAAGAGCCACAGGATCGTTTCTGTAGACGACTGTATGATCGAAGATAAAAAGAGCCAGGAGATCATCCGTACCATCCGTGGTATGCTGAAATCTTTTAAGATCAAGACTTATGATGAGGACACAGGTTACGGACTTCTCAGACATGTGCTTGTGCGCAGAGGATTTTCTACAGGGGAGATCATGGTAGTTCTGGTTACGGTTTCACCGATCTTTCCGTCCAAGAATAATTTTGTAAAAGCTCTCCGCAAGGAACATCCGGAGATCACAACTGTAGTACTCAATGTCAATGACAGACAGACCAGCATGGTTCTCGGAGACCGGAATATTGTACTTTACGGACCGGGATTTATCAAAGACCGTCTTATGGGACTGACCTTCCGTATTTCACCGTCTTCCTTTTATCAGGTAAATCCGGTGCAGACAGAAGTGCTTTACGGAAAAGCCATGGAGTTTGCGGCAATGACAGGGAAAGAGCGTGTGATCGATGCTTACTGCGGAACAGGTACCATTGGGATCATTGCTTCCAGAAATGCCAGAGACGTCATTGGTGTGGAGCTGAACCGTGATGCCATCCGTGATGCCAGAATGAATGCCAGAGAGAACAAGATTCGTAATGTCCGTTTTGTTCCGGGGGATGCCGGCTGGTTTATGGAAGGAATGGCTGCAGAAGGGGAAAAAGTGGATGTAGTTCTTATGGATCCTCCGCGTGCAGGAAGTGACCGTAAATTCCTGCATTCTCTTTTGAGCCTTTCCCCGGAGAAGATCGTTTATGTATCCTGTAATCCGGAGACTTTGGCCAGAGACCTTGCATATCTTACAAAGAGAGATTATCTGGTGAAGAAGATGCAGCCGGTTGATATGTTCCCGGTCACCGATTCGGTGGAAGTCGTCTGTCTCCTGGAAAACCGCAGAACCCGTCCGGGGAAACGAAATGGCGGGAGAGTCTGATAAAAAATACAATATTATCAAGGGAAAAGTATGAATAAGAGCAGGAGAAATTTATGCAGACATGTGGGGCTGGCATTATGTCTGCTGATGATCTTTACAGTACTTCCGGTTCCTGTGGCTGCTTCGGAAACGAAGACAGATACAGAATCGAAAACAGTCAGGGTAGGTTGGTATCCGGATTCCTATCATATTACCGGTGAAAATGGTGAACGAAGCGGATATGGTTATGAATACGAACAGGCAGTTGCCGCCTATACAGGCTGGAATTACGAATATATAAAAGGCGACTGGGGAGAGCTTGTGGAAAAGCTCCAAAATGGCGAGATCGACCTGATGGCTGCACTTTCCTATACCGATGAACGTGCTGAGACGATGCTGTTCTCAGATCTCCCCATGGGAAAAGAAAAATATTATCTGTATGCAGATCTTACAAATACGGATATTTCTCCGTCAGATCTTTCTACCCTGAATGGCAAAAGGATCGCGGTAATGGAAGAGAGCGTACAGGGAACTCAGTTTCGCGAATGGGAAGAAAAGCAGAATATAAAGACACAGCATTTGGATGTGGACAGCTTTGAACGGGCGAAAAAAATGGCCGGGAATCGGGAGATTGACGGAGTGATATCTACAGAGACTCCTGCCTGGGTTGAAGCCGGAATGTCAGCGGTTGTGACGATCGGTGGCTCTGATATTTATTATGGCATCAGCAAAGACCGTCCGGATCTGAAAGAAGAACTGGATGCAGCCATGCGTTCCATGGAGTATGATAAACCATTTTACGGCGATGAACTTTACCAGAGATATCTTTCTGCACAGTCTGTTGCCGTCCTTTCCAGTGAAGAAAAGGAATGGCTGGAACAGCACGGTGAGATAGGTGTGGGATTTCTGAATAACGACCAGAGTTTCAGTACTTTTGACAAAGAAAGTGGTGAAATGACGGGTGTGATCAACGATTATATTAAATATGCAGTGGACTGTCTGGAAAACAGCAGCCTGAAGTTTAATATAGAAGGCTTTGACTCCCAGGAAGAACTGATCCAGGCATTAAAAGACGGCAGGATCGACATGATCTTTCATACCAGCCAGAACCCTTATGCTGCAGAACAAAATGACATGGCCCTGTCCAATACGGTCCTTGTTTCCAGTCTGGCAGCAGTGACCGGTAAAAGATCCTTTGATGAAAATGAAGAAAACAGCGTTGCTATACCGAAAAGTGATCTGAATTTAAAATGGTTTATTTCCTATAATTATCCGACATGGAAAATTATGGAGTATGATTCCTTTGAGGATGCAAGAAAAGCCGTACAGGATAAAAAGGCAGACTGTTTTCTTTCCAGTTCAGGCCGGGCGACAGAGTATGTCAATGACAAAAAGCTTTACAGTGTTTTTCTGACACAGCCGGACAATATATCCTTTGCAGTCAGCCGGAGAAATTCCGTTCTTCTGTCGATCCTGAATAAGACTTTGAAGTCTATGCCTACATCCAAACTTACAGGTGCACTGTCTGCCTACGATAATGCTTCCCGGAAAGTTACTCTGCTGGATTTCATAAAGGAGAATCTGTTGGCGGTGGCAACTGTGTTTATCTGTATATTTCTGGCAGTATTGCTGGTGATCCTTGGTATCCTGCAGAAAGCCAGGAGCGCAGAGACAAAAGCCAAAAAGGCAGCCAGACAGTCTTATGAACTGAACCAGAAGCTGAAAGAGAGCCATCATGAACTGGAAACTGCCCTGATGCATGCGGAAAGTGCAAACTCTGCAAAAACTACATTTTTGAATAATATGTCCCATGATATCCGAACACCTATGAATGCTATCATTGGTTTTACATCCCTTGCTGCTTCTCATGTGGACAATAAGGAGAAGGTAAAAGAATACCTTTCCAAAATATCAACCTCCAGTGAACATCTGCTTTCGCTGATCAATGATATCCTGGATATGAGCAGGATTGAGAGCGGAAAGGTAAAGATCAATGAGAATCCGCTGCATCTTCCGGAGCTGCTCCACGACATACGTACTATCGTGCAGCCCAATATTACTTCCAAGCAGCTGGATTTTCTGATCGATACCGTAGATGTAAAAAATGAAGATATCATTGCGGACAAATTGAGGCTGACGCAGATCCTGCTGAACATTCTGAGTAATGGTATCAAATTTAACAGGACCGGTGGAACGATCAGTTTAAGGATCCGGCAGCTGAAATCTGCACCGACAGGATATGGAAACTATCAGTTTATTATCCGGGATACCGGAATCGGCATGAAGCCGGAGTTTCAGGAACATATATTTGAATCTTTTACCAGAGAAGAAACCTCAACGGTAAGCGGGATCCAGGGAACCGGCCTTGGAATGGCGATCACCAAGAATATTGTAGATATGATGGGAGGTACCATCACAGTAAAAAGTGAAGAGGGACAGGGTAGTGAATTTACGGTAAATCTGACCTTTAAATTATGTGGCGAAGCAAAAAGCTACGAAAAGATCGAACAGCTTCAGGGTCTTAAAGTTCTGGTCGCAGACGATGATACAGATACCTGTCTCAGCATTTCCGGCATGCTGACAGAAATAGGTATGCGGTCAGAATGGACGGTTTCCGGGAAGGAAGCGGTGATCCGGGCAAAGCATTCCATGGAAATGGGTGATGAATTTTACGCATATATCATTGACTGGCTGATGCCGGATATGAACGGAATTGAAACGGTAAGACGTATCCGACGGGTTATCGGGGACAGCAGCCCGATCATCATACTGACTGCATATGACTGGTCAGATATAGAAGAGGAAGCAAAAGAAGCAGGTGTAACTGCCTTCTGCGAAAAGCCACTGTTTATGTCGCAGCTACGCGAATTGCTTACAAATCCTGTTCCGAAAACAAAAGAACCGGAAAAAAGGGAATGGATTTACAATGGAAAAAGAATTCTTCTGGTAGAGGACAACGAACTGAATCAGGAGATCGCACAGACCATTTTGGAAGATGCAGGCTTTATGGTCGAGACAGCCAATGATGGTGTGGAAGCAGTCAAAAAAATGGAACAGGCGGTTCCGGGACAGTATGATCTGATCCTGATGGACATCCAGATGCCTGTTATGAATGGCTATGAAGCTGCAAAACAGATTCGTTCATTAAAAAACAGAGAAACAGCGTCTGTACCGATTGTTGCAATGACGGCAAATGCGTTTGAGGAAGACAGAGAAAAATCTTACGAAGCCGGTATGAATGGATATCTGGCAAAACCTGTCAGTGCGGAAGCTTTGATCAATACGATTGATAAGATTATGAAAGATAACTGACAGAACATTAACCGATATGTATATAAATGAATGTAAAAACTGACCAGGGGCCTGTTATACAGCCTTCTGGTCAGTTTTTACATACAAAGCAGAGAGATGATCATTTTAGGAATCAATCATATTTTGGGCAGTTCACAGTGATATGCGATGCCAAGGGGTGTAACGAGAAGAGGATGTACAGGTCTGTACACAGGAAGTTTCAGTTTCTTCTCAAAAACGGTTGTAAATTCTTTAAACATGGAAGATCCGCCTACAACGTAAACAGCCGGAACCTGATAACCATGGAGAAATTTTTCGGTAATAACAGCCATTTTTTCAACGGTTGCCTTGATTACAGGAAAAATTTCATCTTCTTTTTCCGGAGTGGTCTTTAAAATTTCCGCTTCCTCATAAGGGATTTTATAGTGTCCGGCCACAGTCATGGTCATATGGCTGCCTCCGGTAGCCTCATCGTCTGTGTAAATGACTTTGCCATCTTTCAGGATACTGATGCCGGTTGTACCGCCGCCCACATCTACAACGGCGCCGTCTGTAATTTTGAGGACAGCAGCGGCAGCGGTAGGCTCGTCTACGATATTGGTAACCTCAAAACCTGCACCTTCCAGGACATAACCGATGCTTTTGACACTGCCTTCCGAAACACCAGGAGGGATGGCAGCTGCACCGTAGGTAAGTTCTGTGCCAAGCTTTTCTTCCAGTTCATTTTTAAGCTTTGTTACAAGCTGGACGGATTCGTAATAATTAACGATCACCCCATCCTGAATGGCATGGGACGGTGCGGAAATTCCGGCGATGGGACGGTTGTTCCGGTCAACGACAGCAAGAACGGTGTTGGCAGTACCAAGGTCAATGCCCGTTTTCAGACGGCCGCGGAATTTTTTGCATTCACCGGTTTCCACAAGTTCTGCGAAATTGGACAAAGTTCTGTTTTTTAATTCCATTCAAAATACTCCATTTCTTTCGGACAAGGACAAAAAAGATTTTGTCCCTGATATGAATTTTAATAATTACGACCGGTAAAGATGGCAACGGATCTGGGCCGCATGCAGAAGTCGTGCTCAATACGTGGCTCCTGGCTTTTTTCATAGAAATAACGGCCATCTCCGTCCCCAAATGTGTTGACACAGAGATACCATGCACCAGGGCGTGCAAGTTCCGGAAGCGTAACCGTTACATCTTCCCAGTATGCGTTGATAACGATGTAGATCAGGTCATCGGCGCCTTTGCTCTTATCATAACCTGCAAAGCTTACGGCGAAGGTGTGGGCATCTCTTGGGATGGTCACATCCCTTGCATCAATGTTATGGGTGTGTATGCTTTCCATACCGCATACTGCGTTTGGAAGCTTGCGGGAGATGACAGGGTGGTCTTTTCGGAACTGGATCATATATTTGAAAAATTCGAAAAGATCGTGATTTTTCTCCAGAAGATTCCAGTTGATCCAGGAAGTTTCGTTATCCTGGCAGTAGGTGTTGTTGTTTCCGTGTTTGGTGTTTCCGAATTCGTCACCTGCAAGGAACATCGGGGTTCCTCGGCTGGACATCAGTACCGCGCAGGCGTTTCGGATCATGCGGAAGCGGAGGGAAAGGACTTCCGGATTGGTGGAATCACCCTCTTCTCCACAGTTCCAGCTGCGGTTGTCGTTGGAACCATCTGTGTTGTTCCAGCCGTTTGCCTCGTTGTGTTTCTCGTTGTAGGAATAGAGATCGTACATGGTGAATCCGTCGTGACAGGTGAGGAAATTGACGCAGGAATTGTATCCTGCATAGTTGTCATTGTGATCGGAATAAAAACCGCCATACAGGTCACCGGAACCGGAAATGCTCCATGCAGCGTCCCAGGCGTTCCAGAAATCTCCCTTCAGGAAAGAACGGAGGCAGTCACGGTAACGGCCGTTCCACTCAGCCCATCTGCGGCTGGCAGGGAAAGAACCAACCTGATACAGTCCGCCGGCATCCCAGGCCTCTGCGATCAGCTTGACATTTCGAAGAACCGGATCGTAAGCAAGAAGTTCCAGAAGTGGCGGGTTGTTAAGAGGGGAACCGTCCTCATGACGTCCCAGGATACTTGCAAGGTCGAAACGGAAACCATCCACGCGGTAGTTGATGGTCCAGTAACGTAAACACTCCAGGATCATCTGACGCACGATCGGATGATTACAGTTCAGAGTGTTTCCACATCCGCTGAAATTGTAGTAATTTCCTTCCGGAGTCAGCATATAATAAACTTTATTGTCAAATCCTTTAAAGCAGAAAGTTTTTCCAAGTTCATTTCCTTCGGCAGTGTGGTTGAATACGACATCAAGAATTACTTCGATTCCATTTTCGTGGAGCTCACGGATCAGTTCTTTCAGTTCGGTTCCCTCACAGTTATGTTCTGCCTTGGAAGCATAGCTGGTGTTTGGGGAAAAGAAGTTAACGGAATTGTATCCCCAGTATTCCAGAAGACGCTTGCCGTTTACGGTACGGGCATTCATGTTCTCGTCGAACTCGAAGATAGGCATCAGCTCCACCGCATTGATTCCCAGTTCTTTGAGGTAAGGAATCTTTTCACGAAGACCGGCAAAAGTTCCCGGGTGTGTGACACCGGAAGAAGCGTCCTGTGTAAATCCGCGGACATGAAGTTCGTAGATGATCAGGTCACTGATCTTACGGGTGGACTGAGGCATGTCTTCCCAGTCGAAAGAATCGCGTACCACACGGGCGTGATAGCTTCCAATCTTCTGCTGTCCCCATTCGCGCTGACCGGCAACGGCTTTGGCATAAGGATCAAGAAGAACTTTTGTCTTATCGAAGATATGGCCTTTTTCCGGTTCATAAGGACCGTCGATGCGGTAGCCGTATTCCAGGTCTTCGATGTCCAGTCCCATGACGATCATGGAATAGACATCACCGATACGACAGGCATTGGGAAAAGGAAGAACTGCGAAAGGCTCCTCTTCTCCGGAGTGGAAAAGAAGAAGCTCGCAGGATGTACCGTGACGGGTATGTGTGGTAAAGTTGACTCCGTTGGAAAGGGGAGTAGCGCCATTTAATTCAAAAAAACCGGGACGTACAGGAAATCCCGCGATAATATCTGTGGGTCGGGATGTCAGTGTATTCTCAGAAAGCATAGTCTGATTCTGTGTTTTCATTTCCGGTATCCTCCTTGGTAGAATTTTTTACAAACAAAAAATATTATAACTGATTTTCAGAAAAAAGTACAGGCTGGTAACCTATGAAGTTCACGGGAGTTGACAGAGATTGCAGAAATGTGATAAAAACCTGTACAGAGATGAGGTGAAAAAGTGGAAGAAAAAAGAAGAGAAGAATGGGTGGCCATTTTAAGACAAAGCCGGCTCTGCAGAAACCTGGAAGAAAAAGAACTCCTAAACCTCATGGAGCAGGAAGGAACGGTACGGACTTATTCCAGAGGGGAGCGGATCTTTCAGGAAACAGACCGGCCGGATTCGGTTTACATGCTTCTTAACGGAAGTGTGATCATCGCAAAAGAGACATTTTCCGGAAAAAGGATCCTTCTGGCGCAGCTGGAAAATCCAGGGGCTCTGTTCGGGGAGGTTTATGCCTTTATGGAGAAAGCTTCCTATGATATGTATGTGGAAGCGCTGACGCAGGTTTCCGTTCTGATCATGAGCAGCCGGATCTTTACAGACAGGGAAGAAAATAGTTTAAGCCGGAAACTTCGGGAAAATCTTCTTGAGGTTTTTGCCGGGAAGGCTTACAATATGAACCGGAAGCTTCGGATCCTTGGAAGCGGCAGTCTCCGGGAGCGGATCGTTCGTTTCCTTGTGGAATGCCAGGACAGTGAAGGACAGATCCACATGAATCTTTCCAGAGAAGAGATGGCGGATTATTTAAACATTACCAGGCCGTCTCTTTCCAGAGAACTGGGAAAGATGCAGGAAGAAGGAATCCTGGAACTTGACAGGCGTCAGATCCTTGTGAAAGATCAGGAAAGAATGGAGTTATATCTGTAAGGTAACATATGTTACCGAAGAATCTCCGGGATTTTTGTATGATGTCAGTGAAAACAAAAACATTTGCAGAAATATAAAAATCAGGGAGAGATGATATCATGATAAGAAAGATCGTACACATTGACGAAGAGAAATGCAACGGCTGTGGTGCCTGCACAGCTGCCTGCCACGAAGGAGCTATTGTCATGGCTAGTGGCAAGGCGAAACTGATCCGGGATGATTACTGTGACGGACTGGGAGACTGTCTTCCGGCCTGCCCTGCCGATGCGATCCGCATTATAGAGCGGGAAGCCGCAGATTATGACGCGGAGGCAGTGGAAAAAAGAATGAAGCTTAAGAAAACAGAGGCCTCGATGCCAGCAGGGAAGCCACACGTGTGCCCCGGAAGTATGGCAAGAAGCCTTAATAAAAAGCAGGAACCGCCGGTGCAGGCAGAGCAGAAAGAAGTTCCCCAAAATGCAGGGGAACAGACAAGCCGTCTTGCCCAGTGGCCCGTACAGATCAAACTGGTTCCTGTCAATGCACCATATTTTGAAAATGCACAGCTTCTGATCGCGGCAGACTGTACTGCCTACGCTTATGCAGGTTTTCATGAGAAATTCATGAAAGATCATGTGACGCTGATCGGATGCCCCAAACTGGATGAGGGAGATTATGCAGATAAGCTTGCAGAGATCATAGGAAATAATTCCATCCGGAGTATCCGTATCGTCCGCATGGAAGTTCCCTGCTGCGGAGGCATCGAGAATGCAGTGATCCGTGCCATGGAGCGAAGCGGAAAGATGATCCCATGGCAGGTAGTGACCATTGCCTGTGACGGCACGATCAGGGAGGAGCTGTAAGGAAAGGAATAAAAACAGCATGAGTGAAGAAACACTGGAGATTTCTTTTGATGAAATAGAGAAGGAACGGGAAAAATATCTTCTGGTAGATACCCGTGATAAAGTAACTGTGGAATATGGAATGATCCCGGGAGCGATTTCTGTTCCGGAACAGGAACTGGAAGAACGGGCAGAAGAACTGAAAGGGGATAAAATCCCGGTTCTTTACTGTACCAGAGGACTTTTCAGCCAGGAAGGGGCAGGGATGCTCCGGGAAAAGGGAATTCCCGCACGGAGTCTGAAAGGCGGATATACAGGATGGCTTTTTCAGCAGATGCAGAAAGAGTCCAAGAAAGGGGACAGTGAAGAAACGGAAAATGAGGCAATGGAACAGCGCCGGAAAGATATCGAGCTGAGCATCCGCAAGAAATTCCACAAGCAGCTGTTTTCCAGATTCGCCAGAGGGATCAATGACTATGAACTGGTGAAACCGGGAGATAAGATCGCGGTCTGTATTTCCGGCGGTAAGGATTCCATGTTGATGGCAAAACTGTTCCAGGAACTGAAACGTCATAACAAGTTTCCTTTTGAACTGGTATTTCTTGTGATGGACCCGGGATATAATGAGGCCAACCGTGCGGTGATCGAACACAACGCCAAACTTCTCGGAATTCCTATCACAGTGTTTGAGACTGAGATCTTTGATGCAGTTTACAATGTGGAAAAATCTCCGTGTTATCTCTGCGCCCGTATGCGAAGAGGATATCTTTACAGTAAGGCAAAGGAACTTGGATGCAACAAGATCGCTCTTGGCCATCACTATGATGATGTGATCGAGACGATCCTGATGGGAATGCTTTATGGAGCACAGGTACAGACTATGATGCCGAAACTCCACAGCACAAACTTCGAGGGGATGCAGCTGATCCGCCCCATGTATCTGATCCGTGAGGCAGATATCAAGCACTGGAGAGACTACAATGACCTGCATTTTATCCAGTGTGCCTGCAAGTTCACTGATACCTGTACTACCTGCCGTACAGACGGCACCAGTGTTTCCAAGCGAATGGAGATCAAAAATCTCATTGCGGAGCTTAAGAAGGTAAATCCCCATATTGAAAGTAATATTTTCCGAAGTGTGGAAAACGTGAATCTTCATACAGTCATTGCCTATAAAAAAGACGGCGTGAAACATTCCTTCCTGGAAGGATATGACGACTGAAAGATATAAATAATAAAAGCTGCCACCGGAGTTATGGGCCTGTTTGAGGCTTATGGTTCTGGAAGGCAGCTTTTGCTTTTTGAGTATATGGAATTATGGGGTAAATGCGTATTGAGAACATTTACGTAATCTATATGTTCTGCTTTGCAGAATGCTGGGCGCGGGCTTTTTCCCGCTGCCTGGTAAGATCATAATATTCATTAGAGACGATCCCACGGCTGGAAAGCGCTTCGTAAGTTTTCTGCTGTGCAGGGGTCATTTTCATTCCGATGGTGGAATTGACATCTGTCAGCACGCAGCCTGTTTTTTCTACCAGCCAGAAAAGAGCGGAATCATCATCCGGGATCATTTTCCAGATTTCATTTTCCGTATATGGTAAAAGGGCCATAAGGGTCTTCAAATGTCCGTCCTGGATTAGGCGGTAATCCCCATCCGGCATGATGATGCCGTCACCGTAGAGTTCTTTTTTCTTTTCCATTTCTTTCAGAAGTTCTTCTGTAAGTTTCATGATCGGCTCCTTGAGATTTGCTGCTTGGGGCAGCTTTTTTGTGCTGTTTTAACCGAATCAAGGAAGTCCCCTGCGGGGTTGCGAATATCCGTTTGACTACGAGTTAAAAAAATAACGAACAGCGCCTATATTGTATGAAGAGAAGATCAAAATGTCAATAGGTTAAAAAATATTTTTAGCTGTTTAACAAGAGTTACAATTGTGCAATATGGATATTTTTTCGGAATGATGCGTTAAATCTATGTAAAATTCGTCGTAAAACAGGGACTCCTGTGGTATAATAAGAATATTCAAAAAATTCGAGGAAGGACGATGCAGATGTTAAAAAACTGGAACCCGGAACAGATTCCGGAAAAAGAGGATATCAAAGTGCGTTTAAGTGCTGCAAGAACCAGATTATATGAGCTGCAGATGGCTCTAAAGGAGCATAAGATTCCGGTGATCGTGTTGTTTGAAGGCTGGGGAGCTTCCGGAAAAGGCAGTACCATAAGTAAAGTGATCAAGAATATCGATCCCCGTTTTTTTAAAGTCGCAACTATGTCAGCGCCTACAGAAGAGGACCTTCGGAAACCATTTCTTTACCGGTATTTTAAGGAGATCCCGGAAGCCGGTAAATTTACATTCCTGGATTCCGGATGGATGGATCAGACCTGCCGGGAGCGCATGGACAAAAAACTGAAAGGGGATGATTATGTAAAACGGGTTGACAGCATCCGCAGATTTGAACGGCAGCTGACGGATAACGGATACGTACTTCTGAAATTCTTTATGCAGATCGACCGGAAAGATCAGGAGAAACGTATGGGCATCCTTCTGGAAAGCAAAGATACCCGATGGAGAGTGAATGAATACGATCTCTGGCAGAATGATCACTACAAGAAATGCAGAAAAGTTTTTGACCAGTATATGCAGGATACCAACACTTCTTCTGCTCCGTGGTATATCGTAGATGCCAGTGACCGGAAATGGGCGGAATTACAGGTACTGGAAACCATGATCAGCAACATCGAGGTTGCCATGGAGAATAGCAAACATGCTGTGCCGATTCTCCAGAATGTTTTTCCTCTGGTGGAGATGCCGAAATTAAGCGAGATCCCTCTGGATGGAAAAGAAGTGGGAGACGAAGAGTACAAGGCAGAGCTTAAAGAACTCCAGGCGAAGCTCGGAAGCCTGCATAATCGGCTCTACCGCAAAAGAGTGCCGGTGATCATCACCTATGAAGGCTGGGATGCTGCCGGAAAAGGCGGAAATATCAAGAGGATCACGGAAGCTCTTGATCCCCGTGGTTTTGAGGTACATCCCATCGCCAGCCCGGAACCTCATGAAAAAGCCCGTCATTATCTGTGGCGTTTCTGGACAAGGTTGCCTAAAGATGGACACATTGCCATATTTGACCGGACCTGGTATGGAAGAGTGATGGTGGAAAGACTGGAAGGTTTTTGCAGTGAGAACGACTGGAGACGTGCATACAATGAGATCAATGAATTCGAGAAGGAACTTTCCGACTGGGGTGCTGTGATCGTGAAATTCTGGGTCCACATTGATAAAGATACCCAGCTTGCAAGATTTAATGACCGCCAGAACAATCCGGAAAAACAGTGGAAGATCACAGATGAGGACTGGAGAAACCGTGAAAAATGGGATCAGTATGAAACCGCAGTGGATGAAATGCTGCAAAAGACCAGTACTGTTTATGCGCCATGGCATATCCTGGAATCGGTAGACAAAAAATATGCAAGGCTGAAAGCACTTCGGATCGTGATCGAAGAAATTGAGAAAGCGCTGAAATAACAGAAAACAGAAGTTGCCTGTGAATGCCCGTTTTATGCGGGTATAGACATGGAATCAACATAAAAAAATGCGGCAGGGTAACGGACATTATTTTATAAAAAGTTTTATAAAAGAGTGCCGGTGTATATTCTGCCGCAATGATTTTGTTATGGGTTACATAGTCAATGCAGATGGTTTTATCTGTCTGGTATAGCGTTTGGGTTAATTCCTGAGATAATTCCGCATACTGCGAAGGGCATGTTTTTCCAGGCGGCTGACCTGGGCCTGGGAGATCCCGATCTCATCGGCAACTTCCATCTGGGTTTTTCCTTCGTAGAAGCGGAGATCAATAATGTGTCGTTCCCGTTCTCCCAGCCGGTTCATGGCGTCCCGGAGAGAAATATCTTCCACCCAGTTTTCCTCCCGGTTCTTTTTGTCGCTGATCTGATCCATGACATAGAGAGTATCTCCTCCTTCGGAATACACCGGCTCAAAAAGGCTCACCGGGCTCTGGATCGCATCCATGGCATAGACGATCATTTCCTTGTCAATGCCGATCTCATCAGCGATCTCCGCGATGGTAGGCTCTTTGAGATGCTGCCGCATATAGTTTTCCCTGGTGTAGATGGTTTTGTAGGCGATATCCCGCAGAGAGCGGCTGACCCGTATGCTGTTGTTATCCCGGAGATATCTTCGGATCTCACCGACGATCATAGGAACTGCATAGGTAGAAAACTTTACCTGAAGGGTGGTATCAAAATTATCGATTGCTTTGATCAGGCCGATACAGCCGATCTGAAAAAGGTCATCTGGATTTTCACTGCTGTTCTGAAAACGGCGGATCACGCTTAAAACAAGCCGCAGATTGCCTTTGATGTACAATTCTCTGGCTTCTTCATCGCCAGCTTTGATTCTTTTGAAGAGCTCATCCTTTTCTTCCTGGTTGAGAACAGGAAGCGTTGAGGTATTTACTCCGCAGATTTCAACTTTATTCAGTGCCATCTTAGAATCCTCCTTGTCTTGTCAGTACATTAAGATGATTCTCAGAGGGCGGTTGAAATATACTTTTCCGGGGAAAATATAAAAAATAAAGGGCCTTGACAAATGTAGTCGGTTCAGTCTCCTCCCAGCCGTTTTTCATCACGGAAATCAACAAGGATGATATCTTCACCAATCTGGCGGATGCAGTCCCAGGGGATGATGCATTCACTTTCTCTTGAAAAACACCAGCAGAATTTCCCGGGTTCCGGCATGATCAGGGCTTTCAGCCGGGCGGTTTCACAGCAGAATTCCACATCAAGAGGACAGCCAAGGCTACGGCAGGTGTGGATATTGATCACTTCTTTCTGTTTCAGTTCGCAGATACGCATAAATTCATCACCTGATATGATTTTATGGAAAATCTGTAAAATTTATGCAAGTCCGATTATTGACACATTATATGCATTTATTCTATAATAAAAACAAATTTAGTAATGATTTTTTGATCCGGAAAGGGGGAGAGTTCCGTGAGATGTCCGTTCTGTAACCAGGATAATACAAGAGTTGTAGATTCCAGACCTGTAGAGGATACCAATTCTATCCGCCGCCGCCGTCTCTGTGATGCCTGCGGAAAGCGTTTTACAACTTATGAGAAGGTGGAAACGATTCCACTGACTGTGATCAAGAAGGATCAGAACCGGGAGAGCTATAAACGTTCCAAGATCCAGGATGGTGTTCTTCGTGCCTGCTATAAACGCCCCATTCCCATTGAGAGAGTGGAAGAGATGATCGATTCCATAGAAGGGGATATTTTCCGGTCAGAAGATCGTGAGATCAGCAGCACCAAGATCGGAGAGATCGTCATGGAGCATCTGAAGGATCTGGATGCTGTGGCATATGTACGTTTTGCGTCTGTATATAGGGAATTTAAAGATGTCAGTACCTTTATGGACGAGCTGAAGAAACTGATCAACTGAAAAACTCATAATAACATATAAAAAAACAGGGACCTCATGGGGAAAATTCCTCTGCGGTCCCTGTTATAATTTATGTTAATGATTCAGGAAACTTAAATTAAACAATACCCTGAGCTTTCATAGCGTCAACAACTTTTTCGAAGCCGGCGATGTTTGCACCTACAACATAGTTGTCTTCCATACCGTAACGTTTAGCAGCGTCATCAGCTTTGTGGAAGATGTCGATCATGATGTTGTGAAGTTTCTCATCAACCTCTTCTCTTGTCCAGGAAAGTCTCATGGAGTTCTGGCTCATCTCCAGTGCGGATGTGGCAACACCGCCAGCGTTTGCGGCTTTACCAGGCATGAAGAGAACACCGTTCTCCTGAAGGTATGTTGTTGCATCAAGAGTAGTAGGCATGTTAGCACCCTCAACGACATATTTGCAGCCGTTTGCAACCAGTGTTTTAGCTCCGTCAAGACCAAGCTCGTTCTGAGTAGCACATGGAAGATAGATATCACATTTGATGTTCCAGATGCCAAGTCCCTCTGTGTAAGTAGCACCCTCAACACGGTCAGCGTACTCTTTGATACGTCCACGTTTAACTTCTTTGATGTCTTTTACAACGTCAAGGTTGATTCCGTTCGGATCGTAGATATATCCGTTGGAGTCGTTCATTGCAACAACTTTGGCACCAAGCTGAGTAGCTTTCTCAACAGCGTAAATAGCTACATTACCGGAACCTGTTACAACGATTGTTTTTCCTTCTACGGAATCATTGTGAGCTTTGGCGATCTCGTTGAGCATGTATACAACACCGTAACCGG
Source organism: Ruminococcus sp. AM36-2AA (assembly GCF_003461955.1). Taxonomy (GTDB): domain Bacteria; phylum Bacillota; class Clostridia; order Lachnospirales; family Lachnospiraceae; genus Blautia_A. The sequence continues at coordinate 68,132 of NZ_QTYB01000012.1, forward strand.
TAGCTTCTGTACGGATCAGGGAACCTCCGAAGGAAAGACCCTTTCCTGTAAGGACACCCTCATAAAGGCCACGGATTCTCTTGTACTGTCCGAAGAGATAACCGATCTCACGTCCGCCGACACCGATGTCACCAGCCGGAACATCTGTATCTGCGCCGATATATTTGCAAAGCTCTGTCATAAAGCTCTGGCAGAATGCCATAACCTCTCTGTCAGATTTACCCTTAGGATCGAAGTTGGAGCCACCTTTTCCACCGCCGATCGGAAGGCCTGTAAGAGAGTTTTTAAAGGTCTGCTCAAAACCAAGGAATTTCAGGATACCCTGATTTACAGAAGGATGGAATCTTAAGCCGCCCTTGTATGGCCCGATCGCACTGTTGAACTGAACACGGTAACCTTTGTTGACCTGTACAGTTCCGTTATCATCGATCCACGGTACTTTGAAGGAGATGATCCTCTCTGGCTCTACAAGACGCTCAAGGATGGAAAGTTTACGATACTCTTCCTCATTTTTGTCAATTACGACTTTAAGGGAATCGAGAACTTCCTTAACTGCCTGATGGAATTCTGGCTCGCCAGGATTCTGTGCTACAACTCTTTCATAAACTTCTTCTGTGTAAGACATTGTTGTTTCCTCCTCATCACGTATTAAATTGTGTTTGAAAACTAAATTCGAGTGCTATTATACATTAACCTGCTAAAAAAGGGAAGTGCTAAATTAAAATTTTTAAAATTTTTATTTCTTGCGTTGAAAGCACAAATGTGAGAAGATATAGAAATAGATATTTTTTGACTATGAAAATAAAATGGTTAAATAATAGTGAAAATGAGAAGAGGAGTGGTTTTTATGAGAACATTCGGGAAATCATCAAAGCTTGATAATGTATTGTATGACGTGCGTGGACCGGTTGTGGATGAGGCTGCCAGAATGGAAGAAGATGGGATGGAGATCCTGAAGCTGAATATCGGTAACCCGTATCCGTTTGGATTTTCCGCACCGCAGGAAGTGATCCTGGATATGCTTAGTAATGTACGTACTTCACAGGGATATTCCGATTCCAAGGGTATTTTTTCCGCAAGAAAGGCGATCATGCAGTATGCCCAGCTTCGCGGGATCCCGGGAGTTACCATTAATGATATTTATACAGGAAATGGTGTCAGTGAGCTGATCAATCTCTGTATGCAGGCACTTCTGGATAACGGGGATGAGATCTTGATCCCGGCTCCGGATTATCCCCTGTGGACGGCAACTGCCACACTGGCAGGAGGAAATGTAGTCCACTATATCTGTGATGAGCAGTCTGACTGGTATCCGGATATCGAGGATATCAAGAGTAAGATCACACCAAGGACTAAAGCGATCGTTATCATCAATCCAAATAACCCGACAGGTGCCGTATATCCGAAGGAGATCCTGGAGCAGATCGCGGACATTGCAAGAGAGCATGAGCTGATCATCTTTTCCGATGAGATCTATGACCGCCTTGTTATGGATGGATACAAACATACTTCCATCGCTTCTCTTGCGCCGGATGTATTCTGCGTGACATTTTCAGGACTGTCAAAGTCTCATATGATCGCAGGTTTCCGTATCGGATGGATGATCTTAAGCGGAGCCAAGAACAAGGCTAAAGGTTATATAGAGGGAATCAACATGCTTTCTTCCATGCGCCTTTGCTCCAATGTTCCGGCACAGTCGATTGTACAGACTGCACTGGGCGGATATCAGAGTGTCAATGAGTATATCCAGCCAGGCGGACGTGTTTACGAGCAGAGAGATTTTATCTATAAGGCTCTGAATGATATTCCGGGAATTTCCGCTGTAAAGCCGCGTGCGGCATTTTACATATTCCCGAAGATCGATACCGAGAAATTCAATATCTATAATGATGAGCAGTTTGCCCTGGATTTCCTTCATGACAAGCAGGTTCTCATCGTTCCGGGTAAAGGCTTTAACTGGAACCAGCCGGATCATTTCCGTATTGTTTATCTGCCGGATATCCGTCAGCTGGATAAGGCAATGAAGAAGATGAAAGAGTTCTTTGCTACATATAAGCAGGTCTGATCACCAATACAAATATTTTCGGCATAGACCAAAACGGAAAAAAATGCTATAATCATATCTGAAATATCCCGGTCATCAGGGTCGGGATATATGAAATAAGACCAGAATTGCTTGAGAGGGGAATGAGGAGGGACCGTTATCGGACAGCAATAAAACAGAAATCGAAAGGGGAAATAACGGATGAGCAAATTCAACATGAAAGTGACACCTGAGATTGAGAAACTTACGCAGATCTGTCGTGAGAATGATAAACTGGATCTGTCTTTATATGGCAAGTACGATGTCAAGCGAGGTTTGCGTGACCTGAATGGAAAGGGTGTCCTTGCGGGACTTACCCAGATTTCCAATGTCCAGGCAACCAAGATCGTGGATGGGAAAGAGGTTCCCTGTGCAGGTAAGCTTTCTTACCGGGGATATGATATCAAGGATCTGACAAAAGGCTTCATCAATGACCGGCGTTTTGGTTTTGAGGAAGTAACCTATCTGCTTCTTTTCGGAAAACTTCCGAATCAGGAAGAACTGAATGAATTTTCCGGGATTCTTGCGAATCAGCGCCAGCTGCCGCGGAATTTTGTAAGGGATATCATTATGAAGGCGCCATCCAGAGATATTATGAATGCTCTGTCAAGAAGTGTGCTGACACTTTATTCCTACGACAAAGATCCGGATAATATTGAACTGGAGAATGTGCTCCGTCAGTGTATCAATCTGATCAGTGTTTTCCCGTTGTTATCTGTTTATGCATATCAGGCCTATAATCATTATGAGAAAGGTAAGAGCCTTTATATCCATCAGCCGAAGAAGGAACTTTCCACAGCAGAAAATATCCTGCGCCTTTTAAGACCGGATAAGAAATATACGGCACTGGAGGCGGAGATTCTGGATATTGCTCTGATCCTTCATATGGAGCATGGCGGCGGTAACAACTCTACCTTTACTACACATGTGGTTTCTTCTTCCGGAACCGATACGTATTCCGCAATTGCGGCAGCCCTGGGTTCTCTGAAAGGCCCGAAACACGGTGGCGCCAACATCAAAGTTGTAAAAATGTTCAATGATATGCGTAAGCATGTGCATGATTACAGTGATGAAGAGGAAGTCAGTGTTTACCTTAAGAAACTTCTTCACAAGGAGGCCTTTGATAAACGTGGGCTGATCTATGGTATGGGACATGCGATCTATTCTGTTTCCGATCCACGTGCAGAAGTATTTAAGGGGTATGTGGAGCAGCTTGCAAGAGAAAAAGGCAGAATGAAGGATTATCAGCTGTATGCTACGGTAGAGCGCCTTGCGCCAAAGGTTATTGCAGAGGAGCGTAAGATCTATAAAGGTGTCAGTGCCAATGTGGACTTTTACAGTGGATTTGTTTACAGTATGCTGGATCTGCCCCTGGAACTCTACACACCGATGTTTGCCATTGCACGTATTGTAGGCTGGAGTGCACATCGTATGGAAGAGCTTATCAATGTGGATAAAATTATCCGTCCTGCATATAAGAATGTTCTTCCGGAAGCAGAGTATATTCCTCTTGGTGAGCGATAGGAAAGGCAATGGAAAATGACAGAATATAATGAGACAGCACTGGTACTGGAAGGCGGTGGAAACAGAGGTGTTTTTACTGCAGGAGTACTGGATTACCTGATGGAACAGAAAGTGGAATTCCCATATGTAGTGGGAGTATCAGCGGGCGCCTGCAATGCCATTGATTATGTATCCGGGCAGGTAGGGCGTACCAGAAGATGTATGATCGTGGAAAATAAGGAATACCGTTATATCAGTCTGAAAAATATTCTGGATAAGAAAAGTCTGTTTGACATGGATATGATCTTTGACAGGTATCCCAATGAGATTTTCCCATTTGATTTTGACGAGTACTTTAAATCGGATATTGAATGTGAGATGGTTGTGACGAACTGTCTTACAGGAGAAGCAGAGTATCTGTCCGAAAAGCAGGACAGACAGAGACTTATGGATATCTGCAGAGCGTCCAGCAGCATTCCGGGAATGAGCCCGATGGTAACGATAGACGGGCAGCTGTATCTGGATGGAGGGGCGGCAGATTCCATACCTCTTATCCATGCCATGAAAAAAGGCCACCGGAAAAATGTGGTCATTCTTACCAGAAATCAGGAATACCGTAAGAAAAAACCAGGTAAAAGCAAAGCCGTATATGTGGCTGCTTTTAAGAAGTATCCGAATCTTTTAAATACATTGCTCAACCGTTATCAGGTGTATAATAAGACCCTGGAACTGATTGAAAAATGGGAAAAAGAAGGTCATATTTTTGTGATCCGACCGGAAATCGAGACCGTTTCCCGTACGGAACAGAATGCGGAAGCATTAAGCGGATTTTACAAGCATGGGTATGAAGTAATGAAAGACCGTCTGGGTGAACTTTATGATTACCTGGAAAAAGAAAACTGAGGTGGAATAGATGTTCAGAAGTTTTTTTCCGGATGAATATCTGGATTCTGCGTATGTAATTGACTATGAGAAGCTTTACAGAGAAGGATACAGAGGGCTTCTTTTTGATATTGATAATACCATTGTCCCGCACGGCGCACCGGCAGATGAACGGGCAAGGAAACTGTTTGAAAAGCTGAGGGGGATCGGGTTTCGATACTGTTTTGTATCCAACAACCAGAAACCCCGCGTAGAGCCTTTTGCCAAGGCCGTAGAGGGAAATTTTATAGAAAATGCCCATAAACCGGCTGTGAAGAATTACAAAAAAGCCTGTCAGGTGATCCAGACAGAACCTGACCGGACAATTTTTGTGGGGGATCAGCTGTTTACGGATATTTACGGAGCGAAGCGGGCGGGGATCCGTACGATTCTTGTAAAACCGATTCATCCAAAAGAGGAAATTCAGATTGTGCTGAAACGCTATCTGGAAAAAATAGTACTATATTTTTACCAAAAAGAGGAGGGGAAGAATTCATGAACCATATTGTAATTATCGGCTTTATGGGTTCAGGAAAGACACGAGTTGGAAAGAGGCTGGCGAAGGACCTGGGACTTCCGTTTATTGACGTGGACAGACTGATCGTGAAGAAAATGAACATGTCGGTAAAGGAGGTATTTGAACGCTTTGGAGAGCCGTTTTATCGTGCACTGGAGACAATGGCAGTTAAAGAGCTGTCTACAGATGGTGAGCGTAAGGTAATCTCTGTCAGCGCTGGACTGCCTCTGCAGGAGCAGAACCAGAAATATCTTCAGAATATGGGGACGATCATCTATCTGAAGGGATCTGCGGCAACACTGATCAAACGTCTGGAAGGAAGCAACAATCCAACACTGGAGGGAGCTGAGAACAAAGAGGACAAGATCAAGAAACTTCTCAAGCAGAGAGATCCTGTTTATGAGAAGTTTGCAGACATTAAAGTTGTCACAGGAGTGAAGCCTTTTGACGAACTGATTGCAGAAATTGAAGAAAAATTAAAGGCTTAAATAAAAAAACAGTTGAAAAATGACAAAAGGTATTATAGAATAATCCATAGCGAAAAAGAACCGCATATATTAAGGAGGAAATATTTATGATTTCAGCAGGTGATTTCAAAAATGGTATCACACTTGAAATTGATGGAAACGTATGTCAGATCGTTGAATTCCAGCATGTAAAACCAGGAAAAGGCGCAGCCTTTGTAAGAACAAAATACAAAAACATTATCACAGGATCTGTAGTGGAGAAATCTTTCCGTCCTACAGAGAAATTCCCGGCTGCACGTATCGAGCGTGTAGATATGCAGTATCTGTATCAGGATGGTGATTTATACTACTTTATGAATACAGAGACATATGATCAGGTTGGTCTTACAAAAGATCAGGTTGGCGATTCTCTGAAATTCGTTAAAGATAACGAAATGGTTAAGGTTTGCTCTCATAACGGCGAGGTATTCGCAATCGAGCCTCCTCTTTTCGTAGAGCTTGAGGTTATTGAGACAGAGCCAGGATTTGCAGGAAATACAGCACAGGGTGCTACCAAACCGGCAACTGTTGAAACAGGTGCACAGGTTCAGGTTCCTCTGTTTGTAAACCAGGGCGACAAGCTGAAAATTGACACAAGAACAGGAGAGTATCTCTCCCGTGTATAACGAATAAACTGCGTAGCAGTTGATTGGCTATGAACAAGTAGCGAATGCGGATTATGAATATCTGCTTATGATGAAAAAACCCGCTTATGCGGGTTTTTTTATGTCCGTTTTTAGAAATTACCTTGACACAAAAAATCATTCTGGTATAATTAAACCCAGTCAAAAATAACTGACCAAGAAGTTCGTCTGTCCACCAGAGATGTCCGGAAATGATCCGGCCACGGAATTCTTTTGAGGGCTTGTACTGGTTTCGACGGGGGCTTTGAAGTTAGGGAAGCCATCCGCAGACTCCTGGACTGCGTACCAACCGGGAACTAAATATAAACGCAGACGAAAAGTTAGCGTTAGCAGCCTAAGCTGCTCGTCAGCCCCGTTGCACTCACACATCGGGAATCTGGCGTCGACTATGTGAGAAACCTTGCCGGGTAAGCTTTGCCCTGGTAGATGTATCATGAAGCTACTGAAGCAGTAAGCCTGTCGGTGGGCGTGCTGCCGAGGGAATGTTAAATCAGCGACTGTGATGGGAGATGCCTTAAGGGATAGGCTTTCGGACAGGGGTTCGATTCCCCTCAGGTCCATTTATGGAACGTCCCGGAAAGACAGCATTTATGCGGCTTTCCGGGAATTTTTTTTACTTTCTTTTTTAGATATCAGAAATTTCTTCGCGGATACAGAAAGCGATGGTGATAAAATGAAAAAACCTCTGCTCAATTTAAAAAAGCAGAATACAAAATCAGATTACTATGATTATAATCTTGTCGCTGTCATCGTACTTCTGGTATGTTTCGGACTGGTTATGCTGTACAGCACCAGTTCTTATATGGCGGAAGTAAATTATGGCAATGATATGTTTTATTTTAAGAAACAGGCACTGATCAGTGCGGCCTGTCTGATCGGAGCATTATTTATTTCAAAAATACTGGATTATCATGTCCTTCTTCCTTTTACAACCGCACTTTATGTGGCTTCACTGATCCTTATGGGCCTGGTCCGCACTCCGCTGGGGCATTCTTCCCATGGTGCAACCAGATGGCTGTATATCGGACCGATCAACTTTCAGCCTGCCGAAATAGCCAAGATTGCGGTCATCATCATGATGGCCTATATGATCGGAAAGATGGGACGAAAGGTAAAAACTCTGAAAAGCTGTATGATCCTGGGACTTCCGGGAGCAGGACTTGCGCTGGCTGCTTATGTGCTTACCGATAACTTAAGTACTGCCATGATCATTCTGGGCATTACTGTAGGAATGGTTTTTGTGGCACATCCGGATACCCGTCCGTTTATCATTATAGGTATCGTCGGTATAGTCCTGATCGTAATCGGTGTGCTGTTTCTGGTTGCAACAACCAAGGACAGTAACAGTTTCCGAGTTATGCGAGTGCTGGTGTGGCTGCAGCCTGAGAAATATTCTGATGAAGGTGGATACCAGACGTTACAGGCGCTGTATGCCATCGGTTCCGGGGGCTTTTTCGGACGGGGACTTGGAAACAGTATCCAGAAACTGGGAAGTGTTCCTGAGGCTCAGAACGATATGATTTTTTCCATTATCTGTGAAGAACTCGGAGTTTTCGGAGGCATTTTTGTACTGATCCTGTTCGGGTATCTTCTGTACAGATTGTTCTTTATTGCACAGAATGCTCCGGATCTGTTCGGCTCTCTGATCGTCACGGGAATTTTTATACATATTGCGCTGCAGGTAATCCTGAACATTGCCGTTGTACTGAATCTGATGCCGAATACAGGTGTTACATTGCCCTTTATCAGCTATGGAGGAACCTCTATTGTATTCCTGATGTCAGAGATGGCAATTGCCCTCAGTGTGGCCCGTCAGATAAAATTTCAAGAGTAAAATAGTTTTAAAATCAAAATATTTTTGCTCTGGAGCCATTTTTTGGGAAAATCCTCTTGACAACTGTTTTTGCAGACTATATACTTGGCTCAAAAAGAGGAAACAGATTCGATCTGTAACGATTAAAGGAGAAATTAAGACATGTTAGAAAAAATGAAAGAAATGCTTGCAGAGCAGTTAAATTGTGAGGCATCTATAATTACACCGGAGACATCTTTCAAGGATGATCTCGGAGCAGATTCTCTGGATCTTTTTGAGCTGGTTATGGCCCTTGAGGATGAGTACAATGTTGAGATTCCGGCAGAGGAGCTTACAGATCTGAATACAGTTGGAGATGTAATCGAGTATCTTAAAAACAAAGGTGTGGAAGCATAAGCAGGAATTAAGAGATCCTCTGGGACAATGGTGTCTCAGGGGATTTTTCTGTGTATAGGGAAGACGGGGGATTCCGTCGGAAAACCTATGGACATTTTGAAGGCTTTAGGTATATAATATCACCTATAATGAGAAACAACAAAACGAGGAGAAAAGAAATGACAAAGATCAGAACAAGATTTGCACCGAGTCCTACAGGAAGAATGCATGTGGGTAACTTAAGAACAGCTCTTTATGCTTATTTGATCACAAAACATGAAGGCGGAGATTTTATCCTTCGTATTGAAGATACAGACCAGGAACGTTATGTGGAGGGAGCCGTAGATATTATTTACCGTACCCTTGAGAAAACCGGACTTATCCATGATGAGGGACCGGATAAAGACGGCGGATTCGGTCCGTATGTACAGAGTGAGCGTCAGGCAACAGGCATGTACCTGAAATATGCAAAACAGCTTATTGAGCAGGGAGATGCATACTACTGCTTCTGCGGCAAGGAAGAACTGGAGAGTATGAAACGTACAGTTGCAGGCAAGGAGATCTCCATCTATGATAAGAGATGTCTCCACCTTTCCAAAGAAGAGGTTCAGCGTCGTCTGGATGCGGGAGAACCTCATGTTATCCGTTTCAATATGCCGACAGAGGGAACTACAACCTTCCACGATGTTATTTACGGTGATATCACAGTCAACAATGAAGAGATGGAGGATCTGATCCTGATCAAATCTGATGGATATCCGACATACAATTTTGCAAACGTAATTGATGACCATCTTATGGGGATTACGCATGTTGTAAGAGGTAATGAGTATCTTTCCTCTTCTCCGAAGTACAACCGTATTTACGAGGCATTCGGATGGGAGATCCCGGTTTATGTACATTGTCCGCTGATCACAGATGAGACACATCAGAAACTTTCCAAGAGATGCGGCCATTCTTCCTATGAGGATCTGATCGATCAGGGCTTTGTTACAGAGGCAGTGATCAATTATGTTGCGCTTCTTGGATGGAGCCCGGCAGACAACCGTGAGATTTTCTCTCTTCCGGAACTTGTGGAAGCGTTTGATTACCACCATATCAACAAATCACCGGCAGTTTTTGATATTGCCAAGCTGAAATGGATGAATGGTGAGTACATCAAAAAAATGGATCCGGATGCGTTCTATGAGAGAGCACTTCCGTATCTGAAAGAAGTTCTGAAGAAAGACTTTGATCTTAAAAAGATCGCAGGTATGGTTCAGACCAGAATTGAAGTATTCCCGGATATCCCGGAGCTTGTGGACTTCTTTGAGGAAGTTCCGGAATATGACAGTGCAATGTACCGCCACAAAAAAATGAAAACAACAGAGGAGACTTCCCTTGCAGTTCTCAAGGAGGTACTTCCTGTACTGGAAGCACAGGAGGATTATAACAATGATCCGCTGTATGCATCTTTAAGTGCTTTTGTAAAGGAGCACGGCTATAAGAACGGTTATGTAATGTGGCCGCTGCGTACAGCAGTATCCGGCAAGCAGATGACGCCGGCCGGCGCAACAGAGATCATGGAGATCATCGGTAAGGAAGAGACACTGAAACGTGTACATGCAGCAATCGAAAAACTTGAGCACGAATAAGTGCATAGTCAATAATCCAGTTATGAAACGAAATCCATCTCAAAAACGGGCGATCGCCCACCTGTCAGGACCGATGATGGTTCTGGCAGGCCCCGGTTCGGGGAAAACTTCCGTCATAGTAGAAAGAACAGCACATATGATCCATGAAGGGAAGATACCGGCTTCCTCTGTTCTTGTTGTGACCTTTTCAAGGGCGGCAGCCGTAGAAATGAAAGAACGGTTTCTGAAATTTACCGGAGTTTCGAGGACAGGCGTTACATTTGGAACTTTTCATGGTGTATTTTATGGAATCCTGAAACAGGCATATGGTCTCAACGGAAGCAACATTCTTTCTGAAGAGGAAAAGTATGCGATCTTAAGGGAACTGGCAGTAAATTGTGCCGCAGAACAGTCCCAGGAAGGGGACTTTGTGGAAGATGTGGCAAAAGAGATCAGTGTTGTCAAAGGGGGAAGAATTTCACTGGAACATTACTATTCTTCCTGCTGTCCGGATGAAGTGTTCCGGCAGATTTTTCAGGGGTATCGGAAAGTCCTGAATGAAAGAAGAAAGCTTGATTTTGACGATATGCTTTTGAGCTGCTATGAGCTTTTGCGTAAAAGAAAAGATATTCTGGCAGCATGGCAGAAAAAATTCCGGTATATTCTGGTGGATGAGTTTCAGGATATCAACCATCTTCAGTATGATATTGTAAAAATGCTGGCAGCTCCGGAAAATAATCTGTTTGTGGTGGGAGACGATGACCAGTCTATTTATCATTTCCGTGGAGCACGTCCGGAGATTATGCTGAATTTTCCGGAAGATTTCAAAAATGCGGAAACAGTATTGCTGAATATTAATTACCGGTGCAGCGGAAATATTTTGAACACAGCTATGAAAGTAATTGATCATAACGAAAACCGTTATGTAAAAAAACTTTCTACACCCAATAACCTAGGAGAACCTGTAGAGGTAAAGGAATTTAAAAATCCAAGAGATGAGTATATGACAGCTGCGGGAATACTGAAAGACCGGATGGAAAAAGGGGAATATATTGAAGATACCGCCTTTCTTTTCCGGACCAATCAGGAGGCAGAAGGCCTGGTTGCCGCATTGATGGAATATGGGGTTCCTTTTACCATGAAAGAGAAACTGCCCAATCTGTTCCGCCACTGGATCTGTAAAAATATGATCGCCTATCTGAAAATGGCACAGGGGGACCGGAGCAGAAGTACATTTCTGGAAATTATGAACCGCCCTAACCGCTACATAGCCAGAGAGGCTCTTGCCGAAAAAAACATAGATTTTAAGGCTCTTGCCGAATTTTATAAAGATAAGGACTGGATGTGTGACAGGATCACAACACTGGAAACACATCTTCGGATCTTGAAAACCATGGCCCCTTATGCAGCCATTAATTTTATCCGAAACGGCATGGGATATGAAGAATACTTGCAGGAATACGCAAGGTATCGTAAAATAAAGCCAGAAGAGCTCTGGGAGACCTTAAACCGGATACACGAAAGTGCCAGAGGAATGAAAACGCTGGAAGACTGGCTGGCCTATATGGATGAATATACCAGAAAACTGGAAGAACAGGCGAAAAAACAGGACGTGAAAAGGGAAGGCTGTGTGATATCTACCCTTCACGCTGTAAAAGGCCTGGAGTATGACCGGGTATATATTATGAATGTCAATGAGGGCAGTATGCCTTACCGGAAAGCGGTTCTGGAAGCGCACCTTGAGGAAGAACGGAGACTTTTCTACGTTGGAATGACGCGGGCAAAGAAGAAACTTTGTCTGTGCTATGTGAGAATGCAGTACGAGAAGGAACGGGAGCCGTCACGGTTCCTTGAGGAGGCAGGATTATGAACGGGATCATTTACTACACAAAGATAAGAGACGAATATTCTGGCAAAAACATGGAGCATATGATCGGGGAAAAGCTTCTGGAGATTGGGCTGGAAAGAGAATATGGCCGGAAACTTGCCTTTGAACCCAGGGCTAAGGGGGAACATGGGAAACCGTTTTTTACCCTTCTTCCAAAGATCCATTATAATATTTCACATTCCGGAAAATATGTGATGTGTTTATTTGCAGGTGAAGAAGTAGGTATTGATATACAGATCCATAAGAAGGTTAATTATGAGAGGATCCTTGAGAGACTGGTACCTGCAGATATGGTGAGGGAGATCCTGGAAGCAGATGATATGGAGAAGGCTTTTTTTGCACAGTGGGTATTGCGGGAAGCTTATATCAAATGGACGGGAGAAGGATTGTCCAGAGATTTAAGGACGATTCCCATGGACAAAGGAAATTACATGATGCTGGAAATGGAACCGGGATACAGCGGTGCAGTCTGGTCAAAAGATGATCTGGAATTGCGCTTTGAATACGAAGATATCATACTGAGATAAACTGTACCAGAATAGAGAAAATGAAATGAACAAAGAGATGAAACGCAGCTTCCGGATTTTTATTCTGAAGATCCTGGCAGTTGTTTTTGTGCTGTGTATATGTTATTTTTTATATGCATTTGTATACAGAGCAAAAACAGAACTGCCAACAAAAGCTGTGGTGACAAACAGAGGTGCTGCAGTGTATACGCTGCGGGGCCAGAAACAGATGCTTTCCCAGAAAGAGGCATTTTCCTATTTTGCCTTTGACGGAAGAGAAAAAGAGAAAGAATATGGAACTTATGTCATTCCCGGACTGAAAAATACAAGGACGCTGCTTACGGAAAAAGGTGCCACACCGGCCATGTGCACGTCCATGACTCCTCAGGGACTGGCAGTTACCGAAGATTATGTGCTGATCAGTGCTTACTGCAGCACACAGAAACATAATTCGGTCATCTATGTGATCGATAAAGAGAAACATAACTTTATAAAAGAAGTAGTGCTGCCTGGACAGCCTCATGTGGGAGGCCTTGCCTACGATCCGGAACATAAGATTCTGTGGTATTCTTCCAATATTAACGGAATTGCACAGGCAGTAAGCATAAAAATGGATACAATAGAAGCCTATGATTATGATGACAGTCACCTGCCGGTGGATACTTTGCAGACAGTCAGTCTTTATGGAATTGTAAGGGATTCATTTATGACTTTTTACGAAGGGTGTCTGTATGTAGGCTGCTTTGAAAAATATAACGAAAGTGTAATTGCACGATACGGAGTTGACGCAGATGGAAATCTGATCAATACCATGGATGAGGAGCTGGGCATGGATTTTGAAATGGCAGTTCCGCTGGATTATTCCACCATATCGGAGCAGGTCCAGGGAATCGCTTTTTACAATGACAAACTGCTGATCTCTCATTCCTTTGGAATCCTGCCATCCAGACTGGTATTTTATGAACAGTCCGACAAGCGTTTGTATGTAAATGAAAATTCGGCCAGGACCTACCGCTTTCCGGAGCGCCTGGAACAGATCGTGGTGGAGGGAGACAATCTCTATGTGATGTTTGAATCCTGTGCCTATGCATACCGTGCATCCTCCGTAAATATTGTGGACCGGGTACTGAAGCTGAGCCTTCCGAAGATGGAGGCTTACGATGAGGAAGAAAGCCTCTTTTTTCTGTCGGAATAAAGGAAAAACAGATTTTTTCCAAAGGAGACAAAGGGTACTAAATCCTGCATGTCCGCAATATATTTAAGTGTAAGAGGTGAAAAAATGGACGCAAACCAGATTCAGAACCTGTTTGCCAGCAATGTCCGCCAGCTGTTGGTGGATGCAGACCTTGATTATGATAAATTATATGAGATACGTCTCCGGGTGGGAAGACCTCTGTTTCTTACCTATGACGGGGGAGAATGTTTTCTGCGGCAGAAAGACACAGAGCCTTATCTGGTGACACGGGAGGATCTGAAGGAGACACTGGAATATGTCAGTGGTTATTCTCTGTACGCTTATGAAGACGAAATACGTCAGGGATTTTTGAGTGTACAGGGCGGACATCGTGTAGGAGTTACCGGAAAAGTGATCCTGGACGGAAACCGGGTCCGGGGAATGAAATACATTTCCTGCATCAATGTGCGGCTGGCTCATGAGATCCAGGGATGTGCCGGAGGCGTGATGCCTTATATCCAGACACGAGAGCAGATTATGCACACATTGATCGTTTCCCCGCCCAGATGTGGGAAGACTACGCTTCTTCGGGATATCATCCGCCAGATGAGTAATGGTTGGGGAGATATTTCCGGTGTGACAGTAGGGGTGGTAGATGAGCGAAGTGAACTTGCAGGATGTTATCAGGGAATTCCGCAGAATGATCTTGGAATGCGGACAGACATCCTGGACGGCTGTCCGAAAGCAGAGGGCATGCAGATGCTGATCCGGTCCATGTCACCGGTTGTGGTTGCTGTGGATGAGCTTGGAAAGGAAGAAGATTTCAAGGCAGTGGAAGCGGTGATCCACTGTGGCTGTCGTCTGATCGCCACTGCTCACGGTGATTCTGTGGAAGAAACGTTGTCTCAGCCGTTTTTTCAGAAGTTGTGGGAAGCGCGGGTTTTTCAAAGATATATTTTTCTTGGAAAACATGACCGTGCGGGAATTGTAGAGGGAATTTATGATGGAAACGGAAAATGCCTATGTACAGAATTGTAGGATGCATTCTGCTCGTGGCGGCAGGGACCGGAATGGGATTTTCCGGAAGTATGAAGCTTTCGGAGAGAATATATACGCTTGAGATGCTGCTGCGGATGGGAATCTTCCTGAAAGGAGAGATCCGTTGCGGAAATATGTCTCTGCCGGATGCTTTTTACGGAGTTGCCGGAAGAATGGATGGAAAATACAGGGAATTTCTCATAAGTGCTGCAGACAGGATGAAGTCTGGAACAGGAGAAACGCTCTCACAGATATGCAGGGAATGTGCAGAAACATCCCTGAAAAAAAGCTGCCTTACCTCCGGGGAAAAGGACGCTTTTTTTTCTTTGGGAGAGCATCTTGGTTATCTGGATCTGGAAATGCAGATGAAACAGCTTTCTCTATATGAGGAAAACCTGGAAGAGGAGATTTCCCGGTTAAAAGAAGAGGCCTCCGTAAAAAAGAGATTGTACCGGAGTCTGGGAATTCTGGGAGGACTGCTTCTGGCGGTGCTTTTGATATAGAGGTTTTGTCTGAACAGTGAAGATGGGACGGGCTTATTGAAGAAAAAGGAGGGAGTTTTTGGAGGTCAGTATCATATTTAAGATTGGGGCAGTAGGGATTCTGGTCTCTGTTCTTTCTCAGATCCTGAAGCACAGCGGAAGGGAAGAACAGGCATTTCTCGTAAGTCTTTCAGGACTTCTGATCGTGCTGTTCTGGATCGTACCGTATATCTATGAACTCTTTGAAAATATCCAGCAGCTTTTTGTTCTTTAAAGGAGGTAAAAAACGTGGATATTTTAAGAATTTCCATTTTGGGAACAGTGGGTGTTCTTCTGGGGATCCTTCTGAAATCACGGGCTCCTGAATATACAAGTCTGATTACTGTGGGAATCGGTCTGATGATCCTGGGCCTGGCGGCAGGAAAGATCGGATATCTTTTTCAGTCTCTTGAAAAACTGAAAGAATGTCTTCCGGTTGACGGAAGTTACATCACTACCTTGTTAAAAATGATCGGAATTACCTATATCGGACAATTTTCATCTGGTATATGTAAAGATGCCGGGTATGCTTCCACAGGGGCACAGATCGATCTGTTTTGCAGATTGTCTGTGATGGTTCTGAGTATGCCGGTACTGCTGGCACTTCTGGATACGATACAGGGATTTCTTGTATGAAAAAAAAAGAAACAGATCAGAAGAGGGGATCAGAAGAAAAAAGAAGAGCAAAGGTCTGGTGGAAAGCCAGGATCGTGGTCCTGGTAATGATATGCACGGGATTGATACAGTGGCCGGAGCGGATGGATACTGGTGTAAATGGTGTTTGTGTTTTTGCACAGCCGGTATCAGGAGAAACAACAGAAGCGGATGCGGTCCGACAGGCAGACTCAGAAGGTTCTGCATCCATAGACAATTCCCAGGAAAAACAGCTCACAGATCAGCTGGAACTTACAGATCTGCAGTCCATGGTGGATGAAATGCTTGGTGAGAACAGCTTTTCTGTTACAGAAGCTTTCCACAGGTTATTGTCCGGTGAAGAAGTGCTTTCGGAGGAGAGTGTGCGGGAATTTCTGCATAGTCTCCTTTTTTCCAGCCTTGAAAAAGAAAAAAGCCTGATCGTAAAACTGCTGCTTCTTCTCTTATTCGCGGCAGTTTTTTCCGGATTTGCAGGCGCTTTTGACAACGGACAGATCGGTGAGATCAGTTTTTATGTTGTGTATCTTCTTGTTTTTACTTTGCTGATGAACAGCTTTTCCGGCTTAAGTGCATCACTGCTTTCCATACTGCGGTGGATCACGGAATTTATGAAAGAGCTGTCGCCGGTGTACTTTATGGCAGTGGCTGCTGCATCCGGAGCATCTACGGCTGTTGTTTTCTATCAGGGAGTACTTCTTCTGGTGTGGCTGTTTCAGTGGATACTGGAAAGTGTTTTGCTTCCTGGAGTCAGCTTGTATATACTTCTTAAGTTTGTGAATCATCTTTCCAGGGAAGAGATGCTGGGAAAGATGGCAGAACTGATCGAAACTTTGATTTCCTGGGGCCTTCGGACGCTGCTGGGGGTTGTTGCAGGACTGCAGGTAGTGCGGGGACTGGTGACTCCAGTGATGGATTCTCTGAAAAGAAGTGCCATCGGAAAAACTGCCGGTACGCTTCCGGGGGTAGGTAATGCGGTCAATGCAGTGACAGAACTGGTGCTTACGACAGCAGTTCTTGTAAGAAACAGTCTGGGTGTGGTGTTTCTTCTTGTATTTCTGGTGGTCGGAGCCAGCCCCGTGATCCGCTACGGACTGCTGGCTCTTGTATACAGGTTTCTGGCGGCAGTGGCACAGCCGGTGTCTGATAAACGGCTTGTGGAAGTATTCAGTACCATGGGAGAAGGGTGCGCTCTTCTGATGCGGATCCTGTTTACAGCAGAAGTTTTATGTATGTTGACATTTCTGATATTGATGGCAGGGGGAATCTGATCATGCGGCAGGAAATCTATCAGTGGATGAAAGATCTGGCTTTTTTTCATGTGCTTACTACGGCGATCCTGCATATTCTGCCGGATAAACGGTATGAACAGTATGTCCGTCTGTTTATGGGCCTTCTCCTGATACTTCTTATCTGCACGCCTGTTTTTGCTGTTGTAGGAAAAAGTCAGGAACTTCTGGAGGGATTCCGGAAAAATTACAGCCAGGAAGAACAGGAGCGGATGGAAGCGGAAGCGCAGGGGATCCGGGAAACCTTTCTGAAGGAAGCTTACGAAAGTGAGCTGAAAAAACAGGTGGAGGAGATCTTAAATGAACAGAAGATTTTTTGTGGGGAAATTGAAGTGGATATGGAGAAAAATCTCCGGGTGATCATAAGGTTTTCTGAGAAGATCACGGAAAAGCAGAAGGAGGCGGTACAAGATGGGTGTGAAAGGATCTGCGGACTCGGAAAAGATCAGTATCAGATCCTGGATCCTGGCGATGGGGTGGAAGGAGTGGGGAATAGTACTTCTTCTGGGGATACTTCTGCTGGTGGCAGGGCTTCCGGTAACCCAGAAAAGCAGTAAGAATGCGAATACCCAGGTGTCTGAAAAAACAAGACTGGAGAGCCGCCTGGAGGAACTGCTTTCCAACGTGGAAGGAGTCGGAGAGGTGGAAGTGATCATTATGACCGGAGATGAAGGAAATACGGATGGTTTTTCCATAAGCAGCAAAAATGAAGTGACCGGCGTGCTAGTGGCTGCCCAGGGGGCGGGCAGCGCAGTGACAGTTCAGAATATTCAGCAGGCAATTATGGCATTATTTCAGATTGACGCCCATAAAATTAGAGTAATGAAAATGAAATGAGGAGAGTAGAAGTGAAAAAGATCATGAAGAAAAACCAGGTAATCATCACCTCGCTGGCCATTTTGATCGCGGTGGCCGGGTATCTGAATTTCGCAGATGTGGATCTGGGATTTAAAGATAAGGAGGCAAGCACCGACAGCAGCAGTATCCTGGACGATGTGAATTATGACCTGACCGATGAAACAGCCCTTCTGGATGAGAACGGGGCAGATGGCACAACCCAGTCGGAGGTGATGGATACCGCATCTCCGGGCGAAGCCGTACTTACCGGTGCGTCGGATTTTGCGGCGCAGGCGAAAATCAGCAGAGAACAGGTGCGCTCTCAGAACAAGGCGGACCTGCAGGCGATCATCAGCAATAAGGATATCAGCGATGAAGAAAAACAGAATGCCATCAATACCATGGTTTCCATGACAGATCTTACAGAAAAAGAGTCGGCAGCAGAACTTCTTCTGGAAGCGAAGGGCTTTGAGAATGTGATCGTAAATCTGACGGGAGAAACTGCGGATGTGGTAGTGCCGGATGCGGATCTTGAAGATGTAAAACGTGCACAGATCGAGGATATTGTAAAACGGAAAACCGGTGTGGCAGCAGAGAGTATTGTGATCACGCCTCTGAGCCAGAGTAAAGAAGCGGCAGATGATAATACATCAGATGCCCCGGATACAGCAGCGGACGCAGCAGGTGCGGAAAATGCCACAGACACAAAAGATACAGCGGGGAGTGAGGGCAATGAAGCGCAGGATACCGCTGCATCAGCAGAAAGTGATCCTGCAGATTCAGGATCAGAGGACAAAGAGACAGCAGCAGGTGCTCAGAATGATCCTACCATTGATACAGAGGGAATTTACGACTGAATTGCCTTGACAGCAAAGCCTTGTCTATACTAGAATAGGTAAGGTTATAGTAAAATAGAGATATCAGAGAATATACAGGAGGCTCACGTGTCGAAGTATACGAAAGAAATAGAAAAAAGAAGAACTTTTGCCATCATCTCCCATCCGGATGCCGGTAAAACAACATTGACAGAAAAATTTCTGCTGTATGGAGGGGCCATCAATCTGGCCGGAAGCGTAAAAGGTAAGGCTACGGCCCGCCATGCAGTATCAGACTGGATGGAGATCGAGAAGGAGCGAGGTATTTCCGTCACCTCTTCCGTACTTCAGTTCCATTATGACGGATATTGTATCAACATTCTGGATACACCGGGACATCAGGATTTCTCCGAGGATACTTACCGTACACTGATGGCAGCGGATTCCGCAGTCATGGTCATCGATGGTTCCAAAGGTGTTGAGGCACAGACACGTAAACTTTTTAAAGTCTGTGTTATGAGACACATCCCGATCTTTACTTTTATCAATAAGATGGACCGAGATGCAAATGATACGTTTGATCTTCTGGATGAGATCGAAAAAGAGCTTGGTATTGCTACTTGTCCGATCAACTGGCCGATTGGTTCCGGTAAGAAATTCCGAGGAGTTTTTGACCGTAATACAAAGAAGATCCTTACCTTCTCCGATACACAAAAAGGTACCAAGGAAGGTGTGATCGAAGAGATCGATATTGATGATCCGCATGCAGATGAGATCATGGATCCGGAGCAGAAAGAGCAGCTGATGGAAGAAATTGAGCTTCTGGATGGCGCAAGTGCGGAGTTTTCCCAGGAAGAAGTCAGCAAAGGACAGCTGACACCGGTATTTTTCGGTTCCGCTCTTACTAACTTCGGTGTGGAGACATTCCTGGAGCATTTCCTGAAGATGACCACCTCTCCGCTTCCGAGAACTGCTGACTGCGGACCGATAGATCCGATGAGCGATGATTTTTCAGCCTTTGTATTTAAGATCCAGGCAAATATGAACAAGGCTCACAGAGACCGTATCGCATTTATGAGGATCTGTTCCGGCAAGTTTGACGCGACCAAGGAAGTTTATCATGTTCAGGGTGACAAGAAAATGCGCCTTCTTCAGCCGCAGCAGATGATGGCGGAATCCCGCCATGTTGTGGACGAGGCTTATGCAGGAGATATCATCGGTGTCTTTGATCCGGGTATCTTTTCCATTGGAGATACGATCTGTACGCCTGGAAAGAAATTTGCTTTTGAAGGAATCCCGACTTTCGCACCGGAGCATTTTGCACGTGTACGTCAGATCGATACCATGAAGAGAAAACAGTTTGTAAAAGGTATCAACCAGATCGCTCAGGAAGGTGCGATCCAGATATTCCAGGAGTTTAATACCGGTATGGAAGAGATCATCGTGGGCGTTGTAGGTGTCCTTCAGTTTGATGTCCTGAAATATCGTCTGGAGAATGAGTATAATGTAGATATCCGCCTTGAAACACTTCCATATGAGCATATCCGCTGGATCGCCAACAAGGAAGCTGTGAAAGTAGACAAGATCGTGGGAACTTCAGATATGAAGAAAGTCACAGATCTTAAGGGAAATCCGCTGCTTCTCTTTGTCAATGCATGGAGCGTTGGTATGGTTGAGGACAGAAACCCGGATCTGGTACTGACAGAATTCAGTAAATAAGCCCTTTTATTTCATAACATTTTTTGGTATAATAGTATAAAATTACGAACAAAAATATTATATCCGTAGGAGGGTTTCCCATGGCAGAAAAAAGAACAACATATAAGATACAGGATCTGGGCGGAATCGGTGAAGTCCACATTGCAGATGAGGTTGTTGCGATCGTTGCAGGACTTGCGGCAACAGACGTGGATGGAGTTGCTTCCATGGCAGGAAATATCACCAATGAGCTGGTAAGTAAACTTGGAAAGAAGAACCTGTCCAAGGGTGTGAGAGTAACCATTCTGGAAGGCGTCGTTACCGTGGATCTGTCACTGAATATCGAGTATGGCAGAAACATTCTTGAGACAAGCAAGAAGGTTCAGGAGAAAGTGAAATCCGCTATCGAGAATATGACAGGACTTGAGGTTGCAGATGTAAATATTCATATTGCCAGCGTGGATATGGAGAACGAAAAAGGAAAGTAAACCTTTCCTTTTTTCCGTCTTAGGAGGAAATTATGAGAAGAAGAGAACAGAGAGAACATGTATTTAAACTTATGTTTATGACAGAGTTTAATTCAGAAGAAGAGATGACAGAACAGCTCTCTCTTTATTTTGAGGGTCTTGGAGAACTTTCAGAGCAGGACCAGGAATATATGAAGAAGAAGTATGCACATGTGAAGGAGCATCTGGAAGAGATCGATGCACAGCTGAACAGTGCGAGCCGTGGCTGGAAGACCAAACGTATGAGCCGTGTGGATCTCGCGGCACTTCGTCTGGCAGTATATGAGATGGAATATGATGAGGATGTACCGACAGGAGTAGCGATCAATGAAGCGGTAGAACTTGCCAAGAGATTTGGCGGAGATGCTTCCGGTTCTTTTGTAAACGGAGTCCTTGGAAAGATCGCATCCGAAAAGGAAGAGAAGAAAAACGAGGAGGAGACTGCTGACACAGAAGAGAAAGCAGCAGAAACCCCAGAAGAGAACGCATGAGAAACGTCTATTCTGTCGGCCAGGTAAACCATTATGTCAAGAATATGTTTACTCAGGATTACTTTCTCCGCAAAGTCTATGTAAAGGGAGAAGTATCCAATTGTAAATATCATACCAGCGGGCATATCTATTTTTCCCTGAAGGATGAAACAGGTACATTAAGCTGTGTGATGTTTGCGGGGCATCGTCGTGGCCTTGCTTTTCGCATGAAGGACGGAGATAAGGTAGTTGTAGGTGGTGCTGTAGACGTATATGAGAGAGACGGGCGTTATCAGCTCTATGCGAAAGAAATCACACTGGAGGGCGCTGGTGCTCTCTATGAGCGGTATCTGGCACTGAAACAGGAGCTTGAGGATATGGGAATGTTTGCCCAGGAATATAAGCAGCCTATTCCTCATTTTATCCATACTCTTGGCGTGGTGACAGCACCTACCGGTGCGGCAGTACAGGATATCCGCAATATTGCAGGCAGAAGGAATCCGTATCTGCAGGTGATCCTCTACCCGGCACTTGTGCAGGGAGAAGGAGCGGCACAGAGTATTGTGAAGGGAATCCGGATGCTGGATGAAGCAGGGGTGGACGTGATCATCGTTGGCCGTGGAGGTGGCTCTATTGAAGATCTCTGGGCTTTTAACGAGGAGAGCGTGGCCCGTGCTATTTTTGAGTGCAGAACACCTGTGATTTCGGCAGTGGGACATGAGACGGATTTTACCATTGCGGATTTTGTGGCAGACTTACGGGCACCTACACCATCAGCTGCAGCAGAGCTGGCAGTAGATGATTTTCGCAGTGTCCTGGAGAATTTCCGTATGTACGGAGATCGTCTGCAGCGTGCCATGAACAGTAAGACAGCTCTTTTTTCTGCAAGACTTAAGTCCTATGAGACCAGATTTCAGTATCTGAGTCCGGAGTCCATGCTGCGGGAAAAACGCCAGTATGCATCAGATATGGAGGAACGTCTGCGTTCTTTCATGGAACAGAAGCTTACAGAGAAAAGACATGAACTGGCAATATGGATCCAGCGTTTTGAAGGGCTTTCCCCATTAAGAAAGTTAAATGGAGGATATGCCTTCGTGTCCGACGAAGGAGGACATGCAGTGACAGAGATCAGCCAGATAAAAAAGGGTGACAGGATTTCCATTGCAGTAACCGACGGAGTTATAGAAGCAGTTGCGGATCGCATCAGGAAGGAAGAGCGATAATGGCAGAGACAGAAGAAAAGAAAGAAGAGAGATCCATAGAAGAAACTTTTGGGGAGCTTGATCAGCTTGCCCGGAAGCTTGAGGATAAAGATACCCCTCTGGAAGAGTCTTTCCGTCTCTACAGACAGGGAATGGAGCTTCTTAAGGATCTGAACGGAAGACTGGACACTGTAGAAAAAAAGATGCTTCAGATGAATGAGGATGGGACATTTCGTGAATTTTAATGAAGAACTGAAAAAAAGAACAGAAGAAGCGGAACGCGTGATCCGGAAATATCTTCCGGAAGAATCCGGTTTTGCGAAAACCATGGCAGAGGCCATGAATTACAGTATGACGGCAGGCGGAAAGAGACTTCGTCCGATCCTGATCCGGGAAACCTATCGTCTGTTTGGAGGAGAGGGCGTGCTCTGTGAAACCTTTATGGCGGCGATGGAGATGATCCATACACATTCGCTGATCCACGATGATCTTCCGGCATTGGATAATGATGATTACCGGAGGGGAAGGCTGACTACACATAAGGTATATGGAGAGGCCATGGGCGTTTTAAGCGGCGTGGCACTTTTAAACAGAGCCTATGAGGTGATGATTTCCGCTTTCGACCTGACTGAAGATAAAGAACGTGTGATAGCTGCCATGCGGATCATGGCAGATAAGACAGGCATTAACGGTATGCTTGGAGGACAGAGTGTGGATGTGGAGAATGACGGCAAACCTCTGGAACGTGAGATGCTGGATTATATTTACAAGAACAAGACCTCCGCACTGATCGAGGCTTCTATGATGACCGGCGCCGTGCTGGCAGGGGCATCGGAGGAAGAACTTGAAGTTGTGGAGCAGGCTGCAGAGAACATCGGGCTGGCTTTTCAGATCCAGGATGATATCCTTGATGTGACCAGTACCCAGGAGGAACTGGGAAAACCGATCCACAGTGATGAGAAGAACAATAAGGTTACCTATGTAAGCCTCATGGGAGCCCCGGCAGCAGCCGGCAAGGTTAAAGAACTTTCTGAACATGCGGTAGAGCTTTTAAACAGTCTTGACAGGAAGAACGAATTTCTGGATCTTCTTGTGGAAAGTCTTATCAGCCGCAGGAAATAGAAGGAATAAAGGAAGGATACGAATGATTCTGGAAAAAATTAAAAAGCCAAATGATATTCATAAAGTTTCATTGGAGGATTTTCCGCGCCTTGCCGAGGAAATCAGGAGCTTTTTGATCCAGAGTGTAAGTGAGACAGGCGGCCATCTGGCATCCAATCTGGGTGTGGTGGAGCTGACCCTTGCTCTGCATAATGTGCTTGATTTTCCACAGGATAAACTGATCTGGGATGTGGGACATCAGGCTTATACGCATAAGATTCTTACAGGCAGGAAAGATGGCTTTAAGGATCTTCGTAAAGAGGGAGGCTTAAGTGGCTTCCCGAAGAGAAATGAAAGTGACTGTGATTCTTTTGATACCGGACACAGTTCCAATTCCATTTCCGCAGGACTTGGTTATGTCCGTGCCAGAGATCTGCGGGGAGAGAAACACCATGTGGTTTCTGTCATCGGAGATGGTGCGCTTACCGGCGGAATGGCATATGAAGCATTAAACAATGCAGCTGAGCTGAAGACGAATTTTATTATCATCATCAATGATAACAACATGTCCATTTCCAAGAATGTAGGAGGAATGTCCACCTATTTAAGTGCCCTGCGTACAGCGGAGACTTACACGGGAATGAAAATCGGCGTGACAAAAACGCTCAAAAAAATTCCACATGTTGGAACTGCCGTGGTGGATACGGTCCGCAAAACCAAGAGCAGTATTAAGCAGCTGATCATTCCCGGAATGCTTTTTGAAAATATGGGTCTGACTTATCTGGGGCCAGTAGACGGCCATAATATGCGTCAGATGATGAAGCTTTTTAATGAGGCAAAAAGAGTGGAGGGACCGGTGGTTGTCCATGTCCTTACGGAAAAGGGCAGAGGCTATGGCCCGGCATCTTCTCACCCGGAGCGTTTTCATGGAACCGGTCCTTTTGAGGTCAAAAGTGGAAGACCCCTTGCGGAAAAAACGGCGCCGACATATACGGACTGTTTTTCCAGCGCAATATGTTCTGTGGCAGAGAAGAACCGGAAAGTAGTTGCCATTACGGCTGCCATGCCCGATGGGACCGGACTGAACCGGTTCCGGAAGAAATTCCCGGAGCGTTTTTTTGACGTGGGGATTGCGGAAGAGCATGCGGTAACCTTTGCGGCAGGGCTGGCTCTTGGAGGAATGATCCCGGTTTTTGCGGTCTATTCTTCGTTTTTGCAGAGAGGAATCGATCAGATCCTCCACGATGTATGCATGCAGAACCTTCATGTGATCTTTGCTATTGACAGGGCAGGCTTTGTGGGGGCGGACGGAGAAACACATCATGGATGCTTTGACCTTTCCTATCTGTCTATGATTCCCAATATGACTGTTATGGCTCCCAAGAATGGGAAAGAACTAGAAGAGATGCTGAAATTTGCAGTAGAAGAGCTGGATGGTCCCTGTGCGATCCGTTATCCGAAGGGAACGGCATGTACAGATATGGAAGAGCATGATGAACCACTTAAGAGGGGCAGAAGCGAAGTGATCACTCCGGGCAGTGAGATCGCTGTTCTCGGTGTCGGAAGTATGGTTTCTGTCTGTCAGAAAGTCTGTAGGGAGATAAGAGATCACGGAATCGCAAGATCTACATTTGTCAATGTACGTTTTGTAAAGCCGCTGGATACCAGCCTTCTTGACCGGCTTTCACAGAACCACAGTCTTTTGGTCACTGTGGAGGAGAATGTAAAAAGCGGTGGATTCGGAGAACATGTATCTGCTTATATGGAGGCCTGTCATCCGGAAGTTAGAGTGCTTCCTCTGGCAATACCGGATCACTTTATTGAACACGGAACTGTGGACAGTCAGCGGATGAAAACTGGTTTGAATGTACAGGCAGTCCTGGATGCTGTAGAACAGAGCTGGGAAGATATTGGGAATAACAGAAAATAAAAGAGACAGCCTTTGCAGGGAAAAGGACTTGCAGGGCATTTTACAGCCCGGCACATAAAGAGCCGGGCTGTTGGAGGATAACATGAAAAAAAGACTGGATATCATGATGGTGGAACAGGGACTTGCACCGTCAAGGGAAAAAGCAAAAGCTTATATCATGGCCGGGGAAGTATATGTCAATGGTCAGAAAGAGGACAAGGCAGGTTCTATGTTTGCGGAAACTGCCAAGCTGGAGGTAAGAGGAAAAACCCTTCCCTATGTCAGCAGAGGCGGACTGAAACTGGAGAAAGCCATGAAAAATTTTGGCGTAACGCTGAATGATAAAGTATGTATGGATGTAGGCGCATCCACCGGCGGTTTCACAGATTGTATGCTTCAGAACGGAGCGGTCAAAGTCTATTCCATTGATGTGGGATACGGACAGCTGGACTGGAAACTTCGGAATGATCCGAGAGTTGTATGCATGGAAAAGACAAACATCCGTTATGTGGTACCGGAAGATCTGGAAGGGCCGGCAGCATTTTCTTCCATCGATGTTTCTTTCATCTCCCTGACAAAAGTTCTTCTTCCTGTAAGAAATCTTCTCACAGAAGACGGAGAGATCGTATGTCTCATCAAACCGCAGTTTGAGGCAGGCAGAGAAAAAGTCGGAAAAAAAGGCGTTGTCCGTGATCCGAAAGTCCATGAGGAAGTCATTGAGAAGGTACGGGATTATGCCATGAGCATTTCCATGGAGCCCTGTCATCTTTCCTTTTCCCCGATCAAAGGACCGGAGGGAAATATTGAATATCTTCTTCACCTCAAAAAACATCCGGAAGGAACCGAAGTGCCTATGAGTCTTGAGGTATCCGTAGAGGATGTGGTAAAGGAAGCCCACGGTCAGCTGGACTGATGTTTGGAAAGGACTGAAGCAATATGGACAGATTTTATATAATTCCAAACAGTGCCAAGGATCCGGAACTGACATTTTCCAATATGATCATCGACTATCTGGAAGAACATGGTGCCAGGTGCCACGTGCAGAAGATCACCGAAAAAATGGAAGGACCGTATCATTATACAGATCCGGACGGAATCCCCGGGGATACACAGTGTATTATCGTACTGGGCGGAGACGGAACACTTCTGCAGGCTGCAAGGGACGTGGTACATCTGGATATCCCTCTTCTCGGAATCAATCTGGGAACTCTGGGATTTCTTGCAGAGGTGGACAAAAATTCCGTATATCCGGCGTTGGACAGACTTCTGACTGACGATTATGAGCTGGAAGAGCGGATGATGCTGGAGGGAAAGATCTATCGGGGAGAAGAACTGATCGGAAAAGATATCGCGTTAAACGATATTGTGATCGGAAGAGAGGGACATCTCCGTGTGATCCGTTTCAAGAATTATGTCAATGATTCATATATGAATTCCTACAATGCGGATGGAATCATCATCTCCACGCCAACCGGTTCTACCGGATACAGCCTGTCAGCAGGAGGCCCGGTAGTTTCTCCAAGTGCCAGTATGATGATCATGACACCCATTGCACCCCACACTATGAATACCCGAAGTATCATTCTTTCCGGGGAAGAGGCGGTTACAGTGGAGATCGGCGAGGGAAGACATAATACCATTGAGAAAGCGGTGGCATCTTTTGACGGGGATACCCAGATATCCATGGTCACCGGTGACCGGATCGTCATCCGGAAAGCCACAGTCAGGACAAAGATCCTCAAGCTGAATCATCTGAGCTTTGTGGAGGTTCTGAGACAGAAAATGAGTAACAGCTGATGCAGGAGGTTCAATTTTGAAAGTAGCAAGACATGAAAAAATTATCGAACTGATCCGTCAGTACGAGATCGATACACAGGAAGAACTTGCGGCAAGACTGAATGAGGCCGGTTTCAAGGTTACACAGGCTACCGTATCCAGAGATATCCGGGCTCTGAAGATGACAAAAGTTGCAGGCAGCAACGGAAAATCCAGATATGCGATCCTGGAAGAACATACACCGGATATGTTAAGTGATAAATATTCCAGAGTCCTGAAAGATGCAGTGATCTCCATGAATATCGGACAGAATATCGTAGTGGTAAAAACGATTCCCGGAATGGCCATGGCTGCAGCAGCAGCTCTTGATGCCATGAAATGGCCGGAGATTCTGGGGTGCATTGCCGGAGATGATGCCATCATGTGTGTGGTAAAAACTTCCGAGCAGGCGCCTGGAGTAGTACAGAAGCTTGGCGGGATCTTATCCCGTGGAAAATAAAATGACAGAATATGTAGACACTTTATACCAGAAAGGAAACCAATGTTAGTACATCTGCATGTAAAAAATCTTGCACTGATAGAGGAAACAGAGGTGGAATTCGGACCGGGATTAAACATTTTAACCGGTGAAACCGGAGCCGGAAAATCCATTCTGTTAGGATCTATACAGCTCATCCTGGGCGGAAAAACTTCCAGAAGCATGATCCGCGAAAATGCTTCCCATGCCCTGGTAGAGCTGTTATTTCAGGTTGAAAACACGAAAGCCAGAGAGTCCCTTGCGGCGCTTGATATCTATCCGGAGGACGGACAGGTGCTGATGTCCCGTAAGATCATGGATGGCAGAAGTATCAACAAAATCAACGGAGAGACAAGCACAGTCAGCCAGATGAAAGCAGCAGCAGCCTGCCTTCTGGACATTCACGGGCAGCATGAACATCAGTCCCTTCTTTACGGGGATCGCCAGCTGTCGATTCTGGACGTATACGGAAAAGAACGGATCCTTCCAGCCAGGGAGAAAGTCCGGGAAGCTTACCGGGAGTATCGGGCCTGCATGGATCAGCTGAAAGCGCTGGATATGGATGAGGAACAGCGTAACAGGGAAAAGGCCTTTCTGGAATTTGAGATCAATGAGATTGAAGAAGCAGCTCTTATTCCGGGCGAGGACGAAACGCTGGAAGACCGATACCGGAAATTGAGCAATGCCAGAAGGATCATGGAAACCGCACAGATAGTCCATGGGATGACCGGATATGAACAGGGCGCTGCGGACATGACCGGAAACGCTCTGAAAGAGTTTTCAAGAATTGTGGATTACGATAAGGAACTTGCGCCTTTGCAGGAAGCTCTCGGAGAAATCGATTCTCTTCTCAGCGACTTCTGCCGGGATCTGTCCTCTTATATGGACAGTCTTACTTTTGACGAAGAAACTTTTTTTGAAACAGAAAAACGTCTGGATCTGATCAACAGCCTGAAGGCAAAATACGGACAGACGATCCCGGAAATTTTGTCTTATCAGAAAGAACAGCAGGAAAAACTGGAAAAACTTCAAAAATTTGAAGAAAATTTCCAGTTTCTGAAAGAAAAACTTGTACAGTCAGAAAAGATTCTTGAAGAAGCTTCGCATGAACTTTCAGAAATCCGGAAAGAATACAGTAAACAGCTGGATGAAAAAATCATCGATGGATTGAAGGAGCTGAATTTTGCGGATGTGGATTTTTCTATCCGTTTTGACCGCAGGAAAAATTATACAGATAATGGTTATGATGCGGTAGAATATGAGATTTCCACAAACCCAGGTGAAAGCAGAAAACCGCTGGGGCAGATCGTATCCGGTGGTGAGCTTTCCAGGATCATGCTTGCCATCAAAGCGATCCTTGCAGATAAGGACCAGATCGATACGCTGATCTTCGATGAGATCGATACAGGAATCAGCGGCCGTACCGCGCAGAAAGTATCCGAAAAAATGGCAGTGATCGGACAGCACAGACAGGTGCTTTGTATCACCCATCTTCCGCAGATCGCGGCAATGGCAGATACCCATTTTGAGATTGAGAAACATGTGGAGGGAACAGAGACCATCACTCAGATCCATCCTCTTGAAGGAGAGGAATCCGTCCGAGAGCTTGCAAGACTCCTGGGCGGCGCAGAGATCACGCCGGCTGTTCTTGGAAATGCGAGAGAAATGAAGGAATTGGCACAGCAACAAAAAAATACAAGACTGAAATAAATCATACGTTACATACTAAGAGAGGACGGCCGAAAGGTCAGTCCTCTTTTTTAACCGAATGTGGATTGCGAATAGCCCCTTGTTAAAAAAATACAAAGGATGTGACGTATGATGAACAGAAAAAGGAAGTACCGCTATCTGATCCTGGCATTTCTTGCTCTGGATCTGATGCTGATGGGATGGCTGGGCTATCGGCTTCTGGATCGGAAGATTCCGGATCAGATCCTGGTAGATCATGAGAACAGCCGGGAGGTGGCAGGCCTTCTTGAGCGCCCTTTTGTCAGTTTTGATGATGCCATTACAGTCTCGGGGAAAGACAGCTATACTTTGCACTGCAGAGTTTTTGGAGTGATTCCTTTTAAGGATGTGAAAGTAAAACATACAACTGCAAAAGAAGTATACGTAAGCGGAGACGCAGTGGGCATCTATATGCAGACCAAAGGTGTCCTGATCATTGACACAGGTGAGATCTTCTCAGAAAGTGGTGAGACGGAAGAACCTGCCCGGGACATTGTAAAGCCGGGAGATTATATTGTGGCTTTTGATCAGAACAGGATCCAGTGCAAGCAGGATCTTATGGAGGATCTGGCTGCTCTTGACGGAGATTCTGTGATGTTGAAAGTCCGCAGGGGAAAAGAGACGATTCCTCTGTCTCTGACTCCGGTAAAAGATAAAGAAGGCAAATACAAACTGGGAATCTGGGTGCGGGATGATACACAGGGAATCGGAACGTTAACCTATGTGGATGAAGATGGAAGATTCGGCGCACTTGGTCATGGGATCAGCGATGTGGACACAGGTGAACTTTTAAGTATTGCAGACGGAAATCTTTATGATGCCCAGATTCTGGGAATCCGGAAAGGAGAAAAAGGAAATCCGGGAGAACTTTCCGGGCTGATCCGATACGACGCCGATAATATCCTGGGAGAAATTTCGGAAAACAGTAAAAATGGCATTTTTGGGATCATGGATGCCTGGCGGATGAAAAATCTGGATCTGAAAAAAATCCCCATAGGCTACAAACAGGATCTGAAAACCGGACCTGCGTCCATTCTCTGCTGTACAGATGGCGAAGTAAAAGAATATGCCGCAGAGATCACCAGGATCGATATGAACCATGAGGACTCCAATAAAAGCTTCGTGATCCGGATCACAGACAAAGAACTCCTGGAAAAAACCGGCGGGATCGTTCAGGGAATGTCCGGAAGCCCGGTGCTCCAGAATGGAAAACTCTTTGGTGCCGTGACTCATGTATTTGTGCAGGATTCTACCGGAGGGTATGGGATTTTTATAGAAAATATGACAGGTAATGCATAATCGGAAACTTTGGAAAGAGGCACAGAAAAACACGGAAAAATCCAGGAAAAGTGCCTCTTTTTTATATGGAAAAAAATGCCGGATACAGAAGGAAACGTCAGTATTTTAGTGAATTTTGTGATATAAAAGAGAAAAAATGTCGAAAAATATCGTACGAAAGTGAGGTAAAATAACTACTTTTATCTTGATTTTACCATAGGATTTCCACTATAATAATTTTGTCGCCAGCAAGGGGAAAGCGCAGGCAGCTAACAGTGTCGGTTACTGCCGTGGTGACAGGGGGTATGTCTGGAAACCCAAGGAGAGAGAAGTTAGGAGGGTCCTCATGGACAAATTAAATGTTGCAATTGCTGATGATAACGCGAAAATGACAGACATGCTCGGTCAGATGATCGAAGAAGATAAAGACCTTGAACTGGTCGGAAAAGCACACAACGGAGAAGAAATCTGTAACATAATCAAAGATAAGGAGCCGGATGTTGTGATTCTCGACATCATTATGCCGAAGATGGACGGCCTTTCCGTTATGGAGAAATTTTCCCATGACGCAAATGTCAAAAAAGTTCCAGTGTTTATCGTATTATCCGCAGTTGGACAGGAAAGGATTACAGAGGATGCATTCAGTCTTGGAGCAGACTACTATGTGTTGAAGCCTTTTGACAACACCACACTTTTAAACCGGATCAAACATATCCGGAAAATCGGGGAAAGAAGAGTGCGGGAGATTCCAAGGCCAGGTATCACAGAAACCAAAAAACCTCAGCCGGAGAGGAATCTGGAAACCGATGTGACGAATATCATTCATGAGATCGGAGTTCCGGCACATATCAAGGGATATCAATATTTAAGGGATGCGATCATCCTGTCTGTCAATGACATGGAAATGCTCAATTCCATCACCAAAGTTTTATATCCAACCATTGCGAAACGCCATCAGACAACGCCAAGCAGGGTGGAGCGGGCGATACGCCATGCGATCGAGGTGGCATGGAGCCGCGGAAAGATGGATACCATCGATGAATTGTTTGGATATACCGTAAGCACCGGAAAAGGGAAACCCACGAATTCAGAATTCATAGCACTGATTGCCGATAAAATCAGACTGGAATATAAAAATCGGTCTTTAAATTAGAGGAATTTTGGAGTATAATCATAAATAAAAACGGGTGTACCCAGGGAGGGGAATACAGATGAAAAAAATTCTGTTTGCTACATCAGAAGCAGTACCTTTTATCAAAACAGGAGGACTTGCTGATGTTGCCGGCTCACTGCCTAAGTGCTTTGACAAAAAATATTTTGATATCCGCGTGATCTTACCGAAATATGCCTGCATGAAACAGGAATGGAAAGATAAAATGGAGTATGTGACCCATTTTTATATGGATCTTGGATTCAAGAACTGCTATGTGGGAATCATGCAGATGCAGTATGATGGGATCCAGTTCTACTTCATTGACAATGAATATTATTTCAGCGGTCCGAAACCATATGACAGCGCACCGTGGGATCTTGAGAAATTTGCTTTCTTTTCCAAAGCTGTGTTATCAGTTCTTCCGGTGATCGGATTCAGACCGGATATCATTCACTGTCATGACTGGCAGACAGGACTTGTTCCGGTTTACCTTCATGATTCTTTCCAGCAGAATGAATTCTTCCATGGAATCAAGACTGTTATGACAATACATAACCTGAAATTCCAGGGTGTATGGGATGTTAAGACTGTTAAGGATATTACAGGGCTTTCTGATTACTATTTTGCACCGGATAAACTGGAGGCGTATAAGGATGCCAACTTCCTGAAGGGCGGTATAGTATTTGCAGATGCGATCACCACAGTAAGTAATACTTACGCAGAGGAGATCAAAACACCATTCTACGGTGAAAAGCTGGATGGTCTTCTCAATGCAAGGGCCAACAGCCTGCGAGGTATTGTAAATGGTATTGATTACAATGAATTCAATCCGGAGACAGATCCAAACATCACCAGAAACTACAATGCGAAGAATTTCCGCAAGGAAAAGATCAAGAATAAGATCCAGCTTCAGAAAGATCTCGGACTTGAGCAGGATCCAAAGGCCATGATGATCGGTATCGTATCCCGCCTGACAGATCAGAAAGGATTCGATCTGATCGCTTACATCATGGATGAGCTTTGCCAGGATGCGGTTCAGATCGTTGTCCTCGGTACCGGTGAAGAACGCTATGAGAATATGTTCCGTCACTTTGACTGGAAATATCACGGCAAGGTATCTGCACAGATTTACTATGATGAGGCAATGTCTCACAGAATTTATGCAGCATCTGACGCATTCCTGATGCCGTCACTGTTTGAGCCATGTGGCTTAAGTCAGCTGATGAGCCTTCGTTATGGAACTCTTCCGATCGTCAGAGAAACCGGCGGTCTGAAGGATACGGTTATTCCATACAATGAATTCGAGGGAACAGGAACAGGATTTTCCTTCGTGAATTACAATGCACATGAAATGCTTGCTACGATCCGTTATGCAGAGAGTGTATATTATGATAAGAAGCGTGAATGGAATAAACTGGTAGATCGTGCAATGGCAGCAGATTTCTCCTGGAATAATTCCGCACGTCAGTATGAAGAGATGTATAACTGGCTGATTGGTGAGTAAGAATTTTTTGAAACAAATTCAAAGTAATAAGAGAGCACAGACGACAGGTAATATGTCGTTTGTGCTTTTTTAGTGAGGAGAATATGTTAGAAGATGTTTGCTGAAAAGATACAGTTTCTTGTCTGTTAAATTTAAATTAAATTAAAATGAGAAAAAATAAAAATGTTAATGATAAATAACTCATAAATTAATGTTATTTATATAAAACTTATCAGATTAATCAGTTATTGTCAAACAACTTGAAGTGTGTTACATTTATACCAGTGGATAATACAGACAGCTGTATTACCATATAAATTGTACTTATGATGAGGTGACGATATGACACTGGACAAATTAAAGACTGGAGAATGTGGCAGAATTATCAGTGTTCGTGGCGAGGGGGAGCTGAGACATCATCTTCTGGACATGGGGCTTACACCAGGGACAGAGGTGTCCCTTCGTAAAACCGCTCCTATGGGAGATCCGGTACAGCTTGTGCTGCGTGGATATGAGCTGACATTGCGGCTGGCAGAAGCTGCAAAGATTGAGATCGTTGGGATCGAATCGATGACAGAAACGAAGAAAGAGAGCGAACGGCATCAGCCAATTGCCCATCCTGGCGTTGGAGAGCTTGGAAAGGCCCGCGATTACCGTAAGAACCGGATTGGGGACACGATCCCCAAGGGAGAACCGATCACGTTTGCCCTGGCAGGTAATCAGAACTGTGGAAAGACAACACTTTTTAATCAGCTGACTGGTTCCAATCAGCATGTTGGAAACTTTCCAGGTGTAACTGTTGACAAGAAAGAAGGCAGTATCCGGAGACATCCGGAGGCGACAGTGACGGATCTTCCCGGAATTTATTCACTTTCTCCGTATTCCAGCGAGGAGATCGTAACAAGGGATTTTCTGCTGAATGAGAAACCTACAGGAATCATTAATATAGTAGATGCTTCCAATATTGAAAGAAATCTTTATCTTACCATGCAGCTGATGGAACTCGGAATTCCAATGGTGCTGGCGTTAAATATGATGGATGAGGTAAGGGCAAATGGAGGCTCTGTCCGGATCAATGAGTTGGAGGAGATCCTGGGTATACCGGTTGTTCCAATCTCAGCAGTAAAGAATGAGGGAATCGATGAGCTGATCGATCATGCGATTCATGTTGCAAGATATAGAGAAGCACCGGGAAGAATTGATTTCTGTACGGACAATCAGTCACCGAAGGATCCGGTAGGTGCTCTTCACAGATGTATCCATGCAACCGTTCATCTGATCGAACCCTATGCAAAAAAAGCAGGACTCCCTGTGCGTTTTGCAGCCACAAAGATCGTGGAGAAAGATCCGCTCATCGAAGAACGTCTGGCTTTGCCTGAAGGGGAAAAAAAGGTCCTTGGTGAGCTGGTACATGTCATGGAAAAAGATGGGGGCCTGGACCGTGAGGCAGCGCTTGCGAACATGCGCTTTGATTTTATTGAAAAGCTCTGTGAAAAAACTGTGGTAAAACCGGCAGAAAGCCGGGAACATAAACGAAGTGTAGCCATAGATCGTATCCTCACCGGAAAATATACAGCGATTCCCTGTTTCGTGGGAATTATGGCTTTTGTATTTGTGATGACGTTTAATTATCTGGGAGCCTGGCTTTCGGATGGAATGACCATGGCTGTGGACTGGGTAATTGCTCTTATCGGCAAGGGACTGGCAGCAGCAGGTGTCAGCTCAGTACTGCAGTCCCTGGTTGTAGATGGAATTTTAAGTGGTATCGGAAGTGTAATTGGATTTCTTCCCACCATTGTTACTTTGTTTTTCTTCCTGTCAATTCTGGAAGATACCGGATATATGGCCAGGGTGGCTTTTGTTATGGACAAACTTCTTCGAAAGATCGGACTTTCCGGAAGAAGTTTTGTGCCGATGCTGATCGGATTTGGATGTTCCGTACCTGCTATTATGGCAACAAGAACACTGTCCAGTGAACGTGACCGGAAGATGACGATTTTGCTGACTCCTTTTATGAGCTGCAGTGCCAAGCTTCCAATTTACGGACTTCTTACCAGTGCTTTTTTCCCGAAACAGTGGAGAGGCGTTGTGATGATCAGTCTTTATTTTGCAGGTATCCTTTGTGGTATTCTGTATGCGCTGATCCTGAAGAAAACCAAATATAAAGGTGAGCCGGTACCATTTGTCATGGAGCTCCCAAACTATCGTCTTCCCTCTGCAAAAAGCGTGGGACAGCTGATCTGGGAGAAAGCAAAGGGTTTCATTCAGAAAGCATTTACCATTATTTTTGCGGCAACGCTGATCGTATGGTTCCTGCAGAACTTTGATGCAGGCCTGCATCTGGTTTCCAGTGCAGATCAGAGCCTTCTGGCAAAGATCGGAAGTATTGTGGCACCACTTTTTGCCCCACTGGGCTTTGGTGACTGGAGAGTATCCACAGCATTGATTACCGGCTTTATGGCAAAAGAGAGTGTTGTGTCAACGCTGACAGTTCTTCTGGGCGGAAAGACGGCATTGCTTCAGACTTTGTTTACTCCGTTTACTGCTTATGTATTTTTGATCTTTACTTTGCTCTATACACCTTGTGTTGCAGCTATTGCAACTGTGCGGAGAGAGATGGGAACCGTAAGGGCCGCAGCAGGTATTGCACTGATGCAGTGTGCCACTGCATGGATCGTTGCATTTGTTGTACATGGTGTGGGAATGATGCTTGGATTATAGAAAAAATATTTTATATATGGCTTTTCACATACTGCAGAAAACATTCTGCGGAAGATGTGAGAGCCATATTTTTTTTATGGGCAACTCCAACGGATAATTTTTCCAGTCCGTTAATCGGGACTGCAGCAAGAGAAGGCTGACGGAAAAGCTGAAAGCTGCTTTCTGTAAGAAGACTGATTCCTTCACCAATTTCCACTGCGCTGACGATGGATTCTGCACGGGCAGTACGCAGGATCTGAGGATGGATCCCTGCATCATGAAAACTTTGCATGCAGAAACGGTAAATGGAAGTGTGTGGGGGCATCAGGATAAAAATTTCCCTTTTCAGTTCAGTAAGAGAGGCCGTTTTTTTGGACGCAGAAGGATGATTTTTGGGAAGTACGGCAACCAACCGGTCTTCTGTGAGAACGTGAAAAGTATAAAGTTTCAGATCCAGCATGTGCTTCCGTACAAAAATCAGATCGAAAAGATTTTTTTCGAGGCCGGAGAGAAGATCCTGATCTTCCACCTCCTTCAGAGAGAAAGAAAGCTCCGGATGTGCGGCACAGAAACTGTGGATCACAGAAGTGAGATGGTACTGGGAGAGAAAAGGAAGGGTTCCGATATGAAGGGTCTGGGATTCACAGTCCTTAAAATGGGACACTGATTCCATGGAACGATGATACTGTCTGGAAATCTTAAGTGCTTCTTTATAAAAAAATTCCCCTGCAGGAGTAAGCACAGCAGTCCGTTTACTACGATCCCATAAGGTGAGGTCCAGTTCTTTTTCCAGTTTCATGATCTGTTTGGAAAGAGAGGACTGGGAGATATGCATGGTTTCCGCTGCATCAAAAAAAGTCCGGGACTGGACCGTGCAGATAAAATAGTCGATCTGTTCGAGAGTCATGATAACACCTGCCTTTCATAGGATATTGATTTTTAACCGAATCATTCCATATTGGAAACAATTATACCATAGAAAGAATTGATTGACCACGTGAAAAAGAGATAAAATAACATCAGGAAATAAAGAGAATGCAGGAGGTTTTTATGGCAGAGAAAGTAAGAGATTTAAGAAGTGCCCTGGCACTTCTGGAACGGATGCCGGATCAGCTGATCGAGACAGATGTGGAAGTAGATCCGATGGCAGAGCTTGCAGGTGTATACCGTTATGTAGGAGCTGGTGGAACAGTAAAGCGTCCTACAAAAGAGGGACCGGCCATGATCTTTAATCATGTGAAAGGACATCCGGATGCAAAAGTAGCCATCGGTCTTCTCGCAAGCAGGAAAAGAGTTGCTGCTTTACTTGATACCCAGCCGGAAAATCTTGGAAAGATGCTTTGTAAAAGTGTGGAGAATCCTGTTCCACCGATAGATTTTGAAGGGGATGCACCGTGTCAGCAGGTGATCCATAAAGCAACAGATCCGGATTTTGATCTGTACAAGCTGGTTCCGGCACCGACCAATACACCGGATGATGCTGGACCGTACATTACACTTGGTATGTGTTATGCCACACATCCGGATACTGGTGTACATGATGTGACGATTCACCGTCTCTGTATTCAGGGAAAAGATGAGCTTTCGATTTTCTTTACACCTGGGGCCAGACATATCGGAGCAATGGCGGAGCGTGCTGAGGAACTGGGACAGAAGCTTCCGATCTCTATCAGTATCGGAGTTGATCCCGCCATTGAGATCGGTTCCTGCTTTGAGCCGCCTACAACACCGCTGGGATATGATGAGCTTTCTGTGGCAGGGGCTTTGCGTGGAGAACCGGTGGAGCTTTGTAAATGTGTGACGGTAAATGAGCGTGCTATTGCAAATGCGGAATATGTGATCGAGGGAGAAGTGATCCCTGGAGTACGTGTAAAGGAAGATCAGAACAGCAATACCGGCTATGCGATGCCGGAGTTTCCGGGATATACTGGTCCTGCAAGTGACCAGTGCTGGCTGATCAAGGTAACTGCGGTAACGCATCGGGAGAAACCGATCATGCAGACCTGTATCGGACCAAGTGAAGAACATGTTTCCATGGCAGGAATTCCTACAGAGGCCAGTATCTATGGAATGGTGGAGAAGGCGATGCCGGGAAGACTTCAGAATGTATACTGCAGCAGTGCCGGCGGTGGAAAATATATGGCTGTTCTTCAGTTTAAGAAACGTTCGCCAAGTGATGAGGGCAGACAGCGTCAGGCTGCACTTCTTGCCTTTTCCGCGTTCAGTGAGCTGAAAAATGTATTCCTCGTAGATGAAGATGTGGACTGCTTTGACATGAATGATGTTCTCTGGGCAATGAACACAAGGTTTCAGGGGGATGTGGATGTGATCACCATTCCGGGTGTTCGATGCCATCCGCTGGATCCGTCCAATGATCCGGCATTTTCTCCAAGTATCCGGGATCATGGAATTGCATGCAAAACGATTTTTGACTGTACGGTACCTTATGATCTGAAAGATCATTTCCACAGAGCGCGTTTTATGGAACTGGATCCGGAGAAATGGCTGAAAAAATGAAAAAGAGAATTGTAGTCGGTGCGACAGGTGCAAGTGGCCTGCCGCTCCTTGTAAAATGTCTGGAGATTATCCGGGAGGATCCGGATTTTGAGTCTTATCTGATCATGAGTTCCAGTGCAGAACTGACTCTTCGGCAGGAGACGGAACTGGAAGTGAATGATGTGAAACGACTGGCTGATCATGTATGTGCACCGGAGGAAATCGGGGCAAAACCGGCCAGTGGTTCTTTTAAAACAGAGGGAATGCTGATCGTACCCTGCAGCATGAAGACGATTGCGGGTATCCACAGCGGCTATGCGGACAGTCTGATCCTGCGTGCGGCAGATGTGACGATCAAGGAGCAGAGAACGCTGGTGCTGGCTGCCAGGGAAACGCCGTTAAGCGGGATCCATCTCCGGAATCTTTATGAGCTTTCCATGCTCCCGGGGGTGCGGATCATTCCGCCGATGATGACGTTTTATCATAAGCCGGAAAGTATTGATGATATGGTATATCATATTGCGGCGAAGCTTCTGGAGCCGTTTGGGATTGAAGCGAAGGAGTATCGTAGATGGAATGGATTGTGACGGAATGTATGGTGGCTGCGGGATGTCAGTTGGAGGTCAGTGCTGCATTGATCGGTGAGGATGTGCTTCTTTGCCTGCAGGGCGGGGAGCGACCGCATCTGGGGTGTGTGGTGCAGACGGAACCGAGGGTGTCTCTGTCAGGGGATGGTTCGGTGAGTGCGACTTCTTCGGTTTTGAATTTTCCGGGGCATAAGGATGAGGTGATCTGCAGATGGATGGCGGAGAAAGTTTCCGGAGAATTGAACAGGAGAGTTATTTGTACCGGGGGATTTCATAAAGATGGGATTTCGGCGGAGGAGATCCGGGAGGTGCAGGAGAGTGTTGGACGTTTGACAGAGTGTGTGATAAGAAGATTGCAGGTGTAGTTTGCGGGTTCGGTCTGGTGTACCGGGGAGGGAGTCGGGCGGAAGGTGTTGGTGCTGAACGGACGCCCGGGAGACAGTATCTGTCCGGCTCTGCGGCTTCGTCGGGGGCTGGCTTCTAAGGTGCCGGAAATCTGCTAAAACCGTTTTCCAAAAGTCCGAACTCGCTTCGCTCAAACAACGAACTTTTAAAAAACAACGCAGATTCCCGCCGCCTAAGAAGCGCACCCCTTCTGCAGAAGCAGAGCCAGCCAGATACTGTCTCCCAGGCTGGCATTTCAAACCGGAAGGGACGGAGACGAACGTGAACGTTCTGTCCTGCTGTGTTTGTCAGTAAAAGTCAATACTCCACATCCACCCAATATTCTATTTATTATTCTCAAATATATCCTCACGGGTAATATTCTTAGCCCATTTTCCACTAAGATACCTCTTAATAACCCAAGGCCACTTCACAAATTCATCCGTACAGAGCAGAAAATACACCCACATAACCGGTAGCTTCAGTACAAATGCGGCGAAGAATCCAAGTGGTACTGCATATACCCACATATCAATGGTATCACAGATCAGGCCAAACTTCGTATCACCGCCTGCACGGAATACACCGGCGATCAGGGTTGTATTTACTGCAGTTCCCATAATGTAATAACAGTTGATCAGAAGCATATACTTCAGATAATGCATAGCCGTAGGAGTCAGGGAAGCAAACTTCATGATAAAAGGCGTAATAGCAAGAACGATCAGGCCGCCAAAAGCACCGGCGATCACTGTAAGTTTCAAAGTTTTGGAAGCATAATGCTTGGAACGCTCCAGATCTCCCTGGCCCATCACATTTCCAAGAAGGATACCACCTGCGCTTGCAATACCAAAACAGAAAACTGTACCAATATTACGGACAACCACAACCAGAGAATTGGCAGCAACTGCATCTGTGCCAAGATGCCCGAGGATCACCGAATACATGGAAAAACCAACACTCCAGGAAATATCATTGCCAAGAGCCGGCAGGGAAAGCCGTACAAAATCGCTGAACAGCAGCTTATTTTTAATAAACATATACCGAAGATCCAGCCGTACATTTTTACTGAAGGCGGAAACGATAAAACATGCGATCAGCTCCACGGTTCTGGAAAGCGCGGTAGCAATGGCAACACCAGTGGCTCCAAGTTTTGGAGCTCCGAAAAGGCCGAAGATAAATGTTGCGTTCAAAAGGATATTCAGCCCGAAAGCCAGCATATTCATGGCCATGCTGACAGTCACCCGCCCGATACTTCGAAGAACAGCCAGATAAACCTCCGTCATACCCCAGCAGATATAGGTGATACCCATAATGCGGATATAAGAAGAACCTATGGCCAGAAGTTCCGGGTCATTGGTGAACAGTTTCATCATCATCTGCGGCATGGTAAACGCAACCAGAGCCACAAGAATAGAGATGATCATGGAAAAACGAAGTGCAATTCCCTCAATGATCTGAATGGCTTTGTAATCCCCTTTTCCGTAATACTGGGCACAAAGCAGGGTAGCACCTGTACCAAGACCGTAGTATACCATGAACAGGACATTGGAATAATTTGCTGCCAGGGAAACTGCGGAGATGGATGACTGACCTACAAAGTTCAGCATGATAACGTCAGCAGAATTGACCGCTGCACTGAGCAGGTTCTGAATGATGATAGGGATGACAAGCTTAACGATCTGTGGATAAAAGTCATCCCGCTGCGAAAGTTGATTTCTCATTTCCTCCTCCAAAAAAATACAACTACAGTAATGGGAGTGCACGTTTTACAAACAGGAAATCCACAGGTACCGTAATTGTGTCAGCTTTTGTAAAAAATATAAAGCCAACATAATTGCACGATAACACAGTTTACAGACAGTGTCAATCGGCAAACTGCAAAATTGTTTAAACAACTTATGGGAAAATGACGAAGACAAGTCCGCAGAGGAAACATCATGGTTTTATGCAAAAAAATGCATAAAAAATCAGATCACCAGTTGTTGAGATTTCCAATCCGTGATACACTGAATGCAAACCGTGAAACAATCGTGTTCATGAACATACGGCGAAGTGGAACAGAAAAATCCGCCTTGCGAAAGATATTTTCAGAGAAAGAGGAGTAAAGCACATGCCAGTTTTTGATTTCAGTGCGGCACCGGCAGACAAAAATGAGACAAAGAGCCAGTGCACATATACAACGTTTCGTTCCAATGAGACAAAAGCCACACCGGAGAAACCGGTGCTGATCCTGGATAACAGCAAAAGAGAGTGGAAACATCATTCCTGCGGATATTTTTCCAATCCTGCAAAGCAGACTGCATTTGAGTTCAAGGAAGAGGACGGTGTTTTTCCGGCAGATATCCTGAAGATCGATTCTCGTTTTACAAGCCTGATTAAATGGCTCGGAGAAAATCATATCAACATCCGTCTTTCCGGACAGAATACAG
Organism: Ruminococcus sp. AM36-2AA; assembly: GCF_003461955.1. Classification (GTDB taxonomy): domain Bacteria; phylum Bacillota; class Clostridia; order Lachnospirales; family Lachnospiraceae; genus Blautia_A. The sequence goes on from NZ_QTYB01000012.1 coordinate 110,243, forward strand.
AAGAGGGATATGCCGTTTACAAGATCCGTGAGATCGCTTTTGGCGGCGGTACCAAGCTTTCTGCAGAGGATGGATTTCTTCAGTTCATGATCGAGCGTCTCTTTGCAAGCAGTGCGCCGGCAGAAGTAAATGAGGACGATGAGGAGGAAGAAGACGGTGATGACATGAAGCTCACCAGCATTCAGAGTATCACCGACTTTATGACCTGTGCCGGAAAGACCATGCCGGATAATATCCGTCTCTGGGCGAGAAGAAACCTGGCAGTTGCCCGCTCCCATGAGGTTTCCCAGGAGGAAAGACGTCATGCTCAGAGAGCACTTTCCATCATGATGAACATTCAGTGGAAACATAATTACTTTGAGTCTATTGATCCCAAGGAAGCACGTCGTATCCTGGATGAGGAACTTTATGGAATGGAACGTGTAAAACAGAGGATTATTGAGACGATCATCCAGATCAACCGTACCCATACACTTCCTGCTTACGGACTGCTTCTGGTAGGACCGGCGGGTACCGGTAAATCTCAGATCGCCTATGCAGTTGCAAGGATCCTGAAAATGCCGTGGACAACTCTGGATATGAGTTCCATTAACGATCCGGAACAGCTGACCGGAAGTTCCCGTGTCTACGCAAATGCCAAGCCAGGAATCATCATGGAGGCTTTTTCCATGGCAGGAGAATCCAATCTGGTATTTATTATCAACGAGCTTGACAAGGCTGCATCAGGGAAAGGCAACGGAAATCCGGCAGATGTGCTTCTGACACTTCTGGATAATCTTGGTTTCACAGATAACTACATGGAATGTATGGTTCCGACCGTTGGTGTCTATCCGATTGCCACAGCCAATGACAAGGCACAGATCAGTGCTCCTCTGATGTCCCGTTTTGCAGTGATCGACATTCCGGATTACACACCGGAGGAAAAGAAGATCATCTTCTCCAGATTTGCACTTCCAAAAGTTCTGAAACGTATGAGCCTGAAGCCGGAAGAATGTATTGTAACCGATGAGGCGCTGGATGCAGTGATCAAGAAATTTGAGGACACTACAGGAATCCGTGATCTGGAGCAGGCGGCAGAGCATATCGCGGCCAATGCGCTGTATCAGATCGAGGTGGATCATGTGAAAGCCGTGACCTTTACCCCGGAGATGGTACAGGAGCTTCTGGACTGACGCAGAGATTTGTTTTAGAATGATAAATAAGAATGCTTCCGGAAAAATTTTCGGAAGCATTTTTTTACAAAATCAAGTAAGTCTCTTGTGGGGGTGCGAAAAGAGATAAGCAGTGGGTGGGGACTTGCCTGGAAATTATAAAAATAATCAAATCAGGGATTGCCTGAGAACACGTAAATGTGTATAATAAAGTAAAAATATGTGCACGTGAACACAGTAAGCACAGGAGATGTTTTGGAGGGTAAAATATGGCAGTAACGTTACAGCAGATCGCGGAAGCGGCCGGGGTTTCAAGAGGCACCGTGGACAGGGCACTGAACAACAGAGGCCGTATCCGCCCGGAAGTAGAGGAAAAGATCAAAAAGATCGCTCAGGAGATGGGGTATCAACCCAGCCGTGCAGGTCGTGCCCTTGCTATGGCAAAGCGGAAGATCCGTATCGGTGTGATCCTTCAGTATATGAAGACCCCTTTTATGCAGCAGGTTTTAAAGGGTGTCCTGGAAGCAAAAGAAGAAGTGGAGAGTTTTGGCGGAACGGTAAAGATCTATGAGATCGAGGGTGTGGAGCCGGAAAAAGTAATGGCTGCAATGGAAGAACTCCGGGAAGAAGGTTTTAACGGGATTGCGCTGACACCATCGGAAGATCAGTTATTAAGAGCGAGGATCGATCAGTATCAGGAAGAGTATGGAATTCCGGTAGTTACCTTTAATGCAGATCTGGAAGATACGAAGCGATTATGTTTTGTGGGACAGGATACGTTTCAGGCCGGTCGTACAGCAGCAGGCTTGATGGGGGAAATGACAGGAGGAAGCGGACAGGTTGCCATCATTTCCGGACAGGTTGCCAATCCTGGCCTGATCAGCAGGCAGAAGGGATTTTCAACAGAGATCAAGGAAAGTTTCCCGGGAATTGAGGTTGTGGATACAAGATATTCCTATGATGATGAGTGGGTGGCATCCAAGATCGTGGAAGAACTTCTGGAACTTTATCCGGAACTGACCGGTATCTATATTACGGGTCATGGTGTAAAGGGTGTCTGCCAGACGCTACAGAAGCTTGGAAAAGACAAAACCATGCATGTGATCGCCAACGATTTTCTGGAAGAAAATCTGAAATGGCTGAAAGAGGGTACCATTAATTTCCTTATCGGCCAGGATGCCGCTGTACAGGGGCATTCCCCGGTGACCATTCTTTTTCAGCTACTATTTGACAGTAAGAAGCCGGAGAAAGAATTCCAATATACAGATATCGTGATCCGTACCAGATATAACATGGGCTGAAGACAGTCTGTGGTTTGAAAAAAGTTTAGCTGAATCAGGGAAATATCCTGCGGATCGCGAATATCCCCTTGATAATGTTTGGAGATTAATATGAATTATAAAAATGTAAAAATTGCAGAAGGTGCCAGGATCGCAAAACAGTCGGTGATCCTGGGTGATGTGACGATCGGTCGTGACAGCTGTGTGCTGTATTATGCAGTGATCCGTGGAGATGATGCTCCTGTAGTGATTGGAGAGGAGACGAATATCCAGGAGAACTGTACGATTCATGTCAGCCATAACATGCCGGTCCATATCGGAAATAATGTTACTGTAGGACATAATGCAGTAATCCACGGCTGTATCATCGGAGACCGGACACTGATCGGAATGGGGGCAGTGATCCTGGATGGTGCAAAGATTGGAAACGACTGCATCATAGGAGCCGGAAGCCTTGTGACCAAGAATACAGTAATCCCGGATGGTTCTCTGGTAATGGGAAGTCCGGCCAGAATCAAACGTAATCTTACCTGGGAAGAAAAACTTGGGATTGTGGAAAACAGCAAAGAATATCTTGCAGTGTCTGAAGAGATGAAAGAGCAGGATGTATTATTATGAAAGTAATTGCTTTGCGATTGCGTTCCGATCATAAATGAACAGCTCCGACTGCTTTGTAATATCAGAAGCAGTCGGAGCTGTAATTTTGTTATATAAAATAATCATATTTGTGTGTTTTTACTTATCGATCACTTCTACAGGTGTGTCATCCCGTGCATCCAGATCATTGATATATTTTTGGGTCTCTTTTATGATCACATTGGAAAGAAGTAATACTGCGATCAGGTTCGGAATGGCCATCAGGGCATTCAGGATATCGGCTACGGTCCATACCAGATTCAGAGAAATAACAGGAGCAATGGCGGCTACCGCAATGTACAGAACACGATATGGAATAAGGCCTTTTTTGCCGGAAAAATACTCGACACACCGTTCCCCGTAATATGCCCATCCAAGGACGGTAGAGTATGCGAAGGAAATGATACCTACCACCAGGATCACGGGACCCAAACCTGGGATCTGCTGAAAAGCAAGGGTGGTAAGGACACTGCCATCTGTGATATTTCCCATATCGATAGATGGGTTTTTCATAATACTGGTAACGAGAACAAGACCGGTCATCAGACACACTACAACGGTATCCCAGAAGGTACCGGTGCTGGAAACAAGAGCCTGACGTACCGGATTTCTTGTCTGAGCAGCAGCGGCAGCGATAGGAGCAGAACCCATACCGGATTCATTGGAAAAAAGTCCTCTTGCGATTCCATACTGCATGGCCATCATGATACCACGTCCTACAAGACCACCGGCAGCAGCCCCTGGTGTAAATGCAAGCTTGCAGATGGTTTCTACAGCGGGGATAATAAAGTCAAAATTGATCCCAAGGATGATGATGCAGCCGATCACATAGAAAAATGCCATAAACGGAACAAGACGTTCACATACCGTTGCAATGGATTTAATCCCACCGAAAATAACAAGAGCAGTAAGAACCGCTACTGCGATACCGATCACTGCAGGTGGGATATGGAGGTTTTCATTGCATACCGTTGCAATGGCATTGACCTGTGTGGCACATCCGATTCCAAAGGAAGCAAAACCGCCGAAGAATGCAAAGATCAGACCAAGCCAGCGCATATTCAGTCCACGCTCCAGAGCATACATGGCACCACCCTGCATACGGCCGTCTTTGGTTTTGACACGGTATTTTACGGCAATGAGAGATTCGCTGTATTTGGTGGCGATTCCGAAAACACCGGTAAGCCAGCACCAGAGAACTGCGCCGGGACCGCCAAGAGCAATGGCGGTTCCCACACCGATGATATTTCCGGTTCCAATGGTAGAAGCAAGTGCTGTGGTCAGAGCACCAAACTGGCTGACTTCACCTTCTGCGTCGGGATCCTTGGTAACAGACAGGCGGATGGCAGTACCGATCTTTCGCTGGATCACACCGGTACGGATGGTCATAAAAATATGGGTGCCCAGAAGCAAAATGATCATCCACCAGCCCCACACCAGGCTGTCAATCTGGTTTATCACATTTCCGATTGCATTCATCATAGAAATCTCCTCCCTTTCTCAAAGCGGATTCTGCAATATTCAAAAAAAGATCTCCGAAGCTCTAAGGTCGGCAGGTATGAAAAAGATACCTTATGCTGTGATGGAGAAAGTGATCATCGGAAGACTGCAGAAATAACACAAGGGCGTGCAGACATATGAAAATATGTGCTGTACGCCCTTGTACGTTACGCTCTTTTGTTGTAATGATTATGTTGATTATACAGGAATTTTTAGAATGATGCAACAAAAAAAGATAATTTACAGTATTTTATGCCAGCATATAAATTGCGATGCAGACAGAGAAAACGGCTACAAATATTTTCAGCCCCTGAACCGGAACTTTTCCTGCAAACCGGCTTCCAAGCCATACGCCAATTCCGTGAGTCAGAACGATCAGCACCAGAAGTCCCAGGATTTCTGTCCAGGTAATTCTGGAAAGATAGCCGATACATGCAGGAATGGCAATAAACACAGAATCAAAAAGTGCCACACCGACGGCAATCCTTGCGGACACTCCGCATGCTACCAGAAGAGGCATCACAAGTACCGGGCCGCCTGCACCGGAGAGAGAACAGATCGCTCCGGTTGTGATTCCGAGGAAAATCAGGAATCCCATATGGTCTGCAATAGATTTTGGATGGGAAGGATTAGAAGATGCTGATTTTTTTCCATCGGAAATAACTTTCTTTGCAGAGACAGAATCCGCTTTCCGTTTTTCATTCCACATCCGGACCAGAATGGAAGCACCGGAAAACAGTACCACCAGATAAAGGATGGTTTTTGCTGTGGATTTCTCGATCATGGACTGGAGGAACACACCGGCAATGGCTCCGATGAGGCTGCCGATACCAAGTTTCAGGGACATCCGTACCTCCAGATTTCCGGCTTTGTAATAATTGAAAGAACCAATGATGCCGGACACCAGAAACGCAAGAAAACTGAGTGCCAGCGCATAGGTCACATCAAAGCCCAGTCCGCTGGTATACAGCATGGGAAGCAGAAAACCGGCAATTCCACAGATTCCGATGCATCCGCCGACTGCCATATTTGCGGCTGCGATGATCGCGAGAGTCAGGATGGTTAAAGAACTCATTCAGACACCTCCCCGGAAGTAAAATATTTTTCTGCCTGCCAAAGGATCTTTTCTTCATCCAGGGTCAGGACCTGGCGGTTTCGCATCAGAAGCTTTCCGTTTACAATGCTGTCAGACACATCATTTCCGCAGACACATTCCAGAAGTGTATTTACCGGATTGTTTGTGGCAAGAAGATGAGGCTGGCGCCAGTTGATGGAGATCAGATCTGCTTTGAACCCTTCTTTTAATACACCGGATTTTTCTTCGCCGAGAAGGTGTGTACCGTTTTCGGAGGCCATTTTCAGGATGGTTTTTGCAGGCATTACAGCGGGATCAGCATTTTTTGCTCCCCAGAAAGCATTCATAACAGAGCGGAAGATCTTCATTTCATTCCAGAGACTTAGGCCTCCGTGGGCGGCTCCGTCAGTGCCGAGGCCGGTGCAGACTCCCTGCTCCAGAAGAGAAGGAGTATCCGGTACACCTTTTCCGCAGTTGCTGAAAGGACAATGAACAACTTTTACCTGATTTTCTGCAAGAAGAGAACGCTCGTGGGCGGACAACATGATGCTGTGTGCAGAAAGAAAATTTTCATTCAGGACTCCAAGGGAATCCAGATATTCCACAGGGCGCATCTGGTATTTTTCCAGAGTATAATTCACTTCCCCTGCGTATTCGTTCATATGAGCCTGGAAAAAAGTATTCCGCTCTGTGGCTCGCCCGGCAGTGGCTTTGATAAGTGCAGGGGAACAGTTCATCAGTGCCCGTAAAGAATAGAATACCTTCAGATTACCCTTTCCATGAAATTCATCAAAAAGCCGGTCTTCCGATGCAAGAACTTCCTCTGTGGTCTGGCGGATGGAATCCGGAAAATTTCCCTGATCCATGGAAGAATGGGAAAGTGCGCCACGAAGACCGGAAGTCAGATAAATTCTGGCGGCTTCTTCCATAAAATAGCTTCCGGCGTCCACAAAACCGGTCGTTCCGTTTTTGATCATCTCAAGGGCTGCAAGGCTGGCACTGAGGCGCATTTTTTCCGGAGTCAGAGTGCTCTCAAAAGGCAGCATGATCCTGGTCCAGATCATAGGCAGTTCATCCAGAACCGCACCTTTGAGAAGCTGCTGTCCGGTATGCATATGGCCATCCACAAGACCTGGCATCCACAGGAGATCTTTCCCGTCGATGATTTTTGTGACTGTAAGACCGGAAGGTTCTTTTTCAGTGATGGAAAGAATGATTCCGTTCTGAATGGCGATGAAAATATTGCACCGGATCTGGAAGTTTTCATCCAGGATGGAAGTGTTGCGGATTAAGATATCACAAGTTGTTTTTTCGTTCATGTTTACCTCTCAGATTAAAGCTGATTTTTGAAATCTTTGTTTTGGGTGACAGGAAAAAACAGCCGGTCAGTGAAAATACACCAGCCGGCTTGAAGACAGTTACAAGAAAGTTCATCACGCTGTTTCGTGTTTTTGTGATGTCACAGGGGACATATCTGATCTGGTCAGATCTGTTAGATCACATGCGTCATGGAAAGAACAATCTGGGCGATGATGGCAGAACAGGTAAAAGTTCCGATCATGACCAGAGCCGCGATGAGAAGCATTTTCCATCCCTGTTTTGCAAATTCTTTCAGCTGGTCGCTGATGGAGATTCCGGCATAAGCGCCAACCATAGTCAGCGGTGCGGTGAAATTGATCTTTCCGGCAGCTTCGATCACAAACTCACGTGCCGGACATAACGGGCTTGCCACAAGAAGTCCGATAAGAGAACAGTAAGCGATCACCGGCAATTTAAAAGGTACCAGCTTACTGATCACTACGGATACAAAAGAGATCGCAAGAAGGATCAGGATGCCTGGGACAGAATCCATAAAGTTTACCTGAAATCCTACAAAGTTGGCAAGGGCGATTCCGATGCCTGCCACAAGAAACATTACAGCCCACTCAATATATCTCATTGTTATTTCTCTCCTTTTCTTCCTTTTCCAGTTAGTTTGTCATGGATGGGGCCAAGCTTGGGTTCCAGTTTTGCATAAAGCCAGTTGCACAGTGGAATACCTACAAACAGAGCCATGTAAATTCCGTCAATACCGGAAATGGTTTCACTGGCACTTGCAAGTGCACTGATCTGATCGGCCATTGCAGGGAACATTTCCGATAAGGTAGCAGTAGCTGTTGCCATCATGATACCGGCACCAACACCGGAAGCCATACCAAGAGAATATGGATGGAAGATACCGGTGGAGGCAATCACAGTTGCCATGAATCCAAAGAAGATAGTTCCAACCATTCCACCGATGATATAAATGGAAAGGCTTCCCCGGGCTTCAGCAGAATCCGGGCCGAAAACATCCTGCATCAGAGCAAGGTTTGTTTCACGGTTGATAGAATGGCAGGCGCCTACAGCCTCACGTTTCAGGCCAAGGAGCAGTGCAATCGGCAGTGATAAAAAGATGGTTCCCAGGTTTCCGAACTCCTGAAGGAGAAGTGCCGGACCTGCGGAGATCACAGTCTCAATGCTTGCACCTGCGTTAATGCCAAGCTTGGCGATAAAAGGACAGATACATACAATAACAAGTTTGGATGCAGCCTTTACCTCAGGCTTTTTGAATATCTTCAGAATCTGAGGCCCTGAAAGGATACCAAGAAAAATAGAATAAAAAATAGGAAACAAGATCAAAGTTCCTGGTCCCAGGGGAATCTTGATCTGTCCTATGGAATCAGCAATTATGATAAAGATCAGTGCGGCGAGATAGATTTTCCATTCTTTTTTCAGGCGCTCGCCAAGGCCTGAATACATAAAGTCCTGTTGCTTCATTTCTTTCCTCCCTGTGTTTAGAGACAGTTTTTCGGGGCTCCCATCTGTGATAAGCAACTGGTTGGATGCAAAAAACTGCCAGTAAAGTGTTTCGGATACCATCTGTGGAAATCCGGTGCAGAGCTTTGGACAAAGCAGATCAATATGTAAATAACGATGCTCATCTGAACTCTTCACGGTGAGGATTGTACGCTTTTGGAAAGGCAAAAAAAAGGACAAAAGGTACTTTTTTAGAAAAATTTGTAAAATTATGAGAATACCATGATATAATATGACCATTCTTATGTCAGGGGATTTAGAAAACAGGCAGAAGGAAAAAAATATCTGTTTTATGAAAAACGGCAGATGATCCCATGTAATCTGCCTGTATCAGGAGACGCGAAATGACACTGGAAGAACTGATCGAAACCTATCCGGAGGCAGAAACCTACTTTAAAAACATGCCGGAAGAATTGAAAACCCGTTACACCATCCGGAAATTTCCGCCTGGGACCATCATCCATCAGAAAGATTATCCCCTGGATTATTTCGGGATCGTATGCAGTGGAGACCACCGGGTGATCAATGAATTTGAGAATGGAAATGTATTTATGATCGAAAAAAATGAAGCAATTGATTTTATCGGCGAAGTTACCATTCTTGCGGAAAAACCGCTCACATCCGTATCCATTGAAACACTGACCGAATGTGTGGTGTTTATGATCTCTAGGGAGGATTTTGAGATGTGGATCGCCCAGGATATCCATCTTCTGCGGCTGGTAGCCCACAAGATTGCATACAAACTCTATCGCTCCTCCTATAACCGGGGTGCCAGATTATTTTATCCTCCTACATTCCTGTTTCTGGACTATATGCTGAAATTTGCTTCCACCCACAATATCGAGAAGAAGGGAGAAGTTATCCTTCGGAAAACGAGAGAAGGAATCCGGGAAGAACTGGGCATGACTGTAAAAACCATCAACCGAACCATCACAAAACTGAAAGAAGACGGCCTTATTGATACCCGAAAAGGAAAGGTTGTCATGTCCCTGGAACAGTACCGGATGGCCAGAGATAAGATTGGATATTATGTATCGTGAGAAAATGATTATGGAAAAAAATATTTTTGAGATCAACGAAATTACATGCATTGCATATGGAAAGAAAAATCCGCAATATCTTCTGCTCCAGCCGGTTAACGAACCACACTCACAGATGCTGGATCAGCAGATCCGGTTTATGACAGAGCACACGGAAAAAAGTTTTCTGCTGGTTTCGTTTCTGGTAAAAGACTGGAATCAGGATCTGTCACCCTGGTGTGCTCCGGCGGTATTTAGAAAAGAGGACTTTGGGAAAGGTGCCGGAGAGACATTGGCATTTATAGAAAAAATGCTGATACCGGAGATTGGAAGACGATATGGATTAGAAGAAAATATAAAAGATATTCCGGTGATCCTGGGAGGATATTCCCTTGCGGGACTGTTTGCCCTGTGGAGCGCTTACCAGGAAAGCTGCGCTGTCAAATTTGCGGCAGCAGCCGGAATGTCTCCGTCGGTCTGGTTTCCAGGATGGCTGGAATATATGAAAACAAAACAGATACAAACGAAAAGGGTATATCTCAGCCTGGGAGACCGTGAAGAGAGAACCCGGAATGCAGCAATGCGCCAGGTCGGGCAGAACATCCGGGAAATGGATAGCTGTTATAAAAACAGCGAGAAGATAGAGTGTGTGCTGGAATGGAATAAGGGGAATCATTTCCAGGATGTGGATGTGCGGTGCGGGAAGGGATTTTTGTGGTGTATGGGAGAAAATATTTGTAAGATCAACAATTGCAAAACAAATAGGGACAGAACAATGGTATAATTATAAAAATCGATATTGGCAATAAACATTCATTAAAAACAGGATTGGAAATAGTACGAATGGGAATGCAGGAAAAACTTCAGGAATTACGTAATGGATTTGAAACCGCATACATAGATAAAACAAGTACATCAAATCTGGCATATAAACCACAGTTTATCTCAAACGATTATAAACAGGGGAAAAAGGTGCTGTCATCAATAGAGGATGAATTGATGACATGCGATCAGTTTCAGATCAGTGTTGCATTTATTACAATGGGCGGAATTACACCCTTATTGCAGATTTTGCAGGAGCTGGAAGAGAAAGGGATAAAAGGTGAAATTCTTACAACCAATTACTTAAGTTTCAGTGAACCGGAAGCTCTGAAAACGCTGAATGCGCTTTCTAATATAACGCTGAAAATGTATGATGTAGACAAATCCGGAGAAGGATTTCATACAAAGGGATATATTTTTCGGAAAGCAGAAATCTACAGGATCATCATAGGAAGCTCCAATATAACAAAAACAGCACTTACTACAAACCGGGAATGGAATACACGAATTGTATCCACCAGCCAGGGTGAAATGTCAAAAAGTGTAGTAGATGAATTTTATGAACTTTGGAATAGTAAGTATGCACTGGATTTTGATGAGTTTTACGAAAACTATAAAAAGAGATACGAACTCATAAAAAAACAGCGAAAACTTGCCCGAAGTGAAGAAATCACATCCATAGAAAAATATCGTCTACAGCCCAATTCCATGCAGATTGGTTTTATTACAAATCTTCAGAAAATCGTGGAAGCTGGTGAAAAGAGGGCATTGTTGATCTCCGCTACAGGAACGGGAAAAACATATGCATCCGCTTTTGCCATGAGAGAACTTGGATATAAACGAGTGCTGTTTCTTGTTCACAGAGGACAGATCGCAAAGCAGGCGTTGGAATCTTATAAGAAAGTATTTGACAAAAGTGTTTCTATGGGAATGGTTACCGGGAAACATCAGGATTATAATGCGGATTATATTTTTGCAACGATCCAGACACTGAGCAAAGAAGATGTTTTGGAGAAATATGACAGGAATGCGTTTGATGCGATCGTGATCGATGAAGCACATCACAGTTCTGCAAACAGCTACAAAAAAGTAATGGAATATTTTACTCCAAAGCTATGGCTAGGTATGACTGCAACACCGGATAAACGGGACGATAATCTGGAAGGCAGAAATATCTATGAAATCTTTAATCATCAGATTGCCTATGAGATTCGTTTACAGGATGCAATGGAAGAGGATCTGTTATGTACATTTCATTATTTTGGGATTACAGATCTGAAGGTTATCTCAGACGCGGGAAAATCAGCAACAGAAAAAATGGAAAGTTTCAGATATCTGACATCGGATGAACGTGTAGAACATGTTATGAAGCAGGCGGAATATTTTGGCCATAGCGGAGAACGTGTAAAAGGTTTGATTTTTTGCAGCCGAATCGATGAAGCTAATGTGTTGTTGTGGTGATTTTGGATTTTATCGGAAATTATCGGAATAACTTTATGATCCCGATTGCATTATATGGAGACAGAAGTTACAATTCTGACACGATCCGAAAATATATGATTAGTGGAAATAATATCATACCAGGATCTTCAACGATTCATTTTGATGAAATTTCTAAAGAAAGAATATTTCATTCTATTGATAAAATCCGAGGAATAAGAGCTATTATTCGCGAGAATTATATGATGCTGAAAAATCGTTTGGGCAGAATTCCATATTTACTGGACTTTTATGAAAATGGTGAAATTGATCCACTGGTACTTATACGAGAATACAAAACATACCAGGATTTTCTTTGTATCGTAGAACCTCAAATTTACAAAGGGGTAATTTCTGAACAGGAGAAGGTAACATTAGAATATCTTTGTAAAACTGTATTAAGTGGTGTAAGACCTTATGAATTGGAAATATTAAAAGATTTATTTGAAAAAGAGAGTATCACCAAAGAAACATTTTTGGAAAAAATGAAACAGGAATATTTGATTGAAAATGAAAATGCTTGGGATAATGCGATTTATGTTCTTGAAGGACATTTTGTAAGCAATAAAGAAGAATATGAGAAATTTGCAAATATTGAAATTGTGAAAGCCAATACAGACGATATGCTGGAAAGAATGTATAGTTATACGCAACGGTTAAGTCATGCAGAATTTCGTAAACAGATGAAAGATATTGTCTTGGTAGGGCTAAAGAGATATAAAAACAAATACAGCTATGCAAAGGATAGTAAATTTGTTTTATATGAAAAATATTCTCGGCGAGATGTAAGTTTTTTGATGAATTGTGAAAAAGACTTATCATCAACGATGTACGGTATGAAACGAATTGGTGAAGATGTTTTCATTTTTGTAACATATCACAAAGTTGGAGCAGAAAATGAAGATAAATTATATGCAGATGGAAAGCCGGATTATGCAGACATGTTTGTTGATAATATGATTTTTAAATGGGATTCTCAGATTGGCAAAGGGCCGGAAAGTGGTTATATGAAAGATGTTGTAGAAGCAAAGAGACGGCATCTTTTTATTAAGAAAAGTGATGCAGAAACCAGTTTTTATTATATGGGGACATTCGACATTATAAATATCATCGGTGATAAGAAAAAAGACAATAACGGAAATTTAAGGGACATTACAAAAGTGACAATGAAAATGCATTATGCGGTTAGAGAAGATTTGCTCAGATATTTAGAAAGCAAAATTATAACAGGAGAAAATAAATAGTATGAAAACAATAAAAGTAGTAGCGGCAGTTATCAAAGCAGTAAATAAAAATGGTGAAGATATTATTTTTGCAACTCAGCGGGGATACGGAGAATTCAAAGACGGCTGGGAATTTCCGGGTGGAAAGATAGAAGAAGGAGAAACACCCCAGGAAGCCCTGAAACGAGAAATCATGGAAGAACTGGATACAGAAATTTCTGTTGGAGAACTGATTGATACAATAGAATATGACTATCCAACCTTTCATCTGTCCATGGACTGCTTCTGGTGTGAGGTGATAAAAGGCAATCTGGTACTGAAAGAAGCTGAAGATGCGAAATGGCTAAAGAAGAACGAGTTGGATAAAGTAGACTGGTTGCCGGCGGATGTGGAGTTGATTGGGAAGATTGGAATGGGACAGTAGATTTAATGTTAAGATGAGATAGCATATAAATTATAAAAAGAAGTTTAGAAAATATTCAGTTTTATATCAAACCCGGGAAAAAAGTTTTTGCATGTTTTGGACCATATATCCCAGGAGGAGGCCATGGACATGTTTCAATTGAATTAAAAGGGAAATTGTAAAATTTTTTGTAAAATAAAGAGGAGGGTATTCACATGAAAGTAATACTACTAAACGGAAGCAGCCACCCCAACGGAACCACAATGGCAGCAATCAAAGAAATGGAAAAAGTATTTCACGCAGAGAACGTAGAAACGGAAGTGATTCAGGTGGGCGGAAAGCCGATTGCGGATTGTCTGCAGTGTAATGTCTGTCAGAAAACAGGAAAGTGCGTGTTTAAAGATGACGGTGTGAATGATTTTGTAGAAAAGGCGAAATCTGCTGATGGTTTTGTTTTTGCAACGCCGGTGTATTTTGCACATCCCAGTGGAAGGATTTATGATTTCCTGGACCGGGCGTTTTACAGTGCAGGGGGTGATGAAGTTTATGATGTCTTTAAATTTAAACCGGGAGCAGCGGTAGCTGTTGCAAGAAGAGGCGGAACAACTGCAGCGCTGGATGGTCTGAATAAATATTTCGGAATTGCACAGATGCCGGTTGCTGGTTCTACATACTGGAACATGGTGCATGGTCTGTATGGAGAGGAAGCACCGCAGGATGAAGAAGGAATGCAGACCATGCGGAATCTTGCCAGAAATATGGTATGGATGATGAGATGTTTTGCCCTTGGAAAGAAAGAAGGGGTGCCTTATCCTGCGACAGAGACAGAAGCATGTACGAATTTTATCAGACGAGAAGATAACCAAAGATAAAAGAGTGGGGGGTTTGTGATGCGACAAAACTTCCTTTCTTTCATTTATTTTCTTAATCTGTGAAAAACTGCAGGTGGATGCGGCGCGTGATATGGAACATGTTATCAATTATATGGACGATATTACAAATGAAAGGTTATGAAGATATATGATTTTGGTATATTGGTCGGAACCACAGAATAAGAAAATACATAAAAATATATGACTAAAACTTCCCACACCGATGCGGTGTGTTGAACCTTGAAAATTCAATATTTCAGCCAATAAAAAAGGCATAAATCTGTTCACTTTGGTATAATGGAGTTGACTAGAAACCATCTTTACAAAGGAGATTTATGCCATGTCCAGTATACCACAAAACCATTTCGATGAGAACGACTTAATCGACTGTGTTCAAAGATTTTTTTCCAAATATCATGTCGGCAAACTTCTTGCTAAATGCAACGGAATGAAAGAAAAAGGTGTTTCACCTGTTTCCCTGCTTCGTTACAAGCTCAGTAACATTTTTATCGGAAGAAGTATGTATATGCAGCAACGAACCGGCTCTTTTAAGGAACAGTTTTCTAAAAACACTTTCTATCGCTTCCTTAATTCTACAAAAACAAACTGGCTCCGTTTTACTTCTCTTCTTGCAGCAGATATCGTGAATAATGACATTCGTGATCTGACAAACCAAGAAAGAAAAAATGTATTCATCATTGATGACAGTCTTTTTAATCGCACAAGCTGTAAGAAAACAGAACGGGGATCAAGAGTTTTTGACCACACGGATATGCATTTCAAAAAAGGCTTCCGAGTGCTTACTTTAAGCTGGAGTGATGGAAATACATTGATTCCTGTTAACAGCTGTCTGTTGGCATCCGCAAAAGATACAAATATCATTGGCCCGGTAAAGACCTTTGATAACAGAACCCTTGCAGGCAAAAGACGCAAACTTGCTCAGACAAAAGCACCGGAAGTAATGATGACACTGTTGGATACTGCCATCAGTGCAGGACTGAAAGCGGATTATATCCTGTTTGATTCCTGGTTTTCCAACCCGGCACAGGTCACAGACATTCACTCAAGAGGTATGGATGTGATTGCCATGATCAAGAAAAGCAGCCGGATTAAATATTTGTACTGTGGTGAACAGCTGAATATCAAAGAGATCTATTCCCGGAATAAAAAACGCCGCGGCAGATCAAAGTATCTGCTTTCTGTTGATGTTATGGTAGGAAAAGAAAATCCAATTCCTGCAAAAATTGTTTGCGTAAGGAACAAAGCAAATCGCAGGGATTGGCTTGCCTTTATCTGTACAGATACTACTCTTTCCGAAGAAGAGATCATCCGTATTTATGGGAAACGCTGGCAGATCGAGGTTTTCTTCAAGACCTGTAAATCCATGCTGAACCTGATTGGAGAATGCCATAGTTTATCTTATGATGCACTGACAGCCCATGTGGCCATTGTGTTTACCAGATATATGTTACTTGCAATGGAACAGAGACAAAATGAAGATCAGCGAACTCTTGGGGAACTGTTCTTCTTCCTTGTTGATGAAATGGCAGACATTACTTTCAACAGATCACTTGGCATCCTAATGGATGCCTTAATGGCGAGCCTTCAAGAAAATTTAAAGCTCAGTGATGAACAACTGACTGCTTTTACCACTGATTTTGAAGCAAGACTGCCGGAATATCTGCGAAATGCACTCCATCCCAAGGCTGTAGCGGCATAAATTGCTATTTTGTTAGCTGAAATATTGAATTTTCAAGGTGCGAATCCCATTTTAGGTATGGGAAGTCTTAGTTATTAACAAATAAAATGGAATATTTCTATTCAGATATTCAGTTTTATATCAAATTAAGGAAAAAAGTTTTTGCATGTTTTGGACCATATATCCTAAGAAGAGGCGGAACAACTGCAGCGCTGGATGGTTTGAATAAATATTTCGGAATTGCACAGATGCCGGTTGCTGGTTCTACATACTGGAACATGGTGCATGGTTTGTATGGAGAGGAAGCACCGCAGGATGAAGAAGGAATGCAGACCATGATGAATCTTGCCAGAAACATGGTGTGGATGTAGAGTGAGGGGAGTTTTGCGATGCGACAAAACTTCCTTTCTTTCATTCGTTCTCTTCGATTATGTGAAGATGGAAAAGTCAAGCGGATATTCGCAATCCGCTTCGCTACTTGCTCATAACCAAATAACTGCTCCGCAGTTTATCAGGAGGAGCTTGCGCTCATCCTGATACAAGCAAGTCCCCACCCTCTGCTTATTGCTTTTCGCAATTGAAGCAGGGGACTTACTTGATTTGGTTAAAACTACAGGGAAAAAAATCAGGAGGCAAAAATGCAGGAAGCGATCAAGAACAGAAGAAGTATCCGAAAATACAAAGACATGCCGGTTTCCAGACAGCAGCCCATATATAACCGGTGCGGAGCATACTCTTCAGATCATGAGACAGGCTCTGGTGGTTATTTTTGTTGTAAATGAAATTGCGGCATCCTTTGATAAGATACTGACTATGGATGAACGTGTATCGGAAATCTGCAATGCACAGTCCATAGGTGCAGCCATTGAAAATATGACACTTACCGCTACAGAACTTGGTCTTGGAAGCCTGTGGATCTGTGATACATTTTTTGCACAGAAAGAGCTGAGCGAATGGCTGAATGGAGAACTTTATGCGGCACTGGCCGTGGGCTATGCAGAGGAAAAAACCTGCGCCAGATCAAGGAAAAAACCGGAAAATACTATAGAATGGCGGTTATAAAAATATTTTCACTGAAACCAGATAAAAATATCCATGTTGAAAAATAAAAATCAAGATAGCTGGTCAGGAAATATGGAGCTGACATCAATACTTCGCAGAGCATAGCAGGCGGTGGGAGCCTTTTTACAGAGAAATACTTACTTAATCCTACAACACCTCCCTTGCAGTACAGATAAAATCCCTGGCATACTGAGGAAGATAGGTACCTCTTCGGTATGCAATAGTCAGTGTGCTGAAAACGCCATCTTCACCAACGGAAAAGCAGGCTGGTTTTACAGGGAGGTCCATATTTCGGACATAGGTTTCTGGAGTGAAGCACATACCAAGTCCCTGCATGCAGAGCTTGACACAGGTTTCTGTGTTGCGGCTCTGGATGGGTACGTAGGGTTTGATATGGACAGCTTTCAAAGCTTCCAGTGAAAGCTGTCCGGTGGTCTGTTCCGGAAAATGCAGGATAAAAGGCTCTTCTGCCAGAAGGGAGAGATCAAGTTTCGGGTATGTGCTGTGAGTGGATGCCTTGCCGGCAGATGCAAGGGGATGATCCGGCGGCATGATCAGAAGGATCTCTTCCTTTTTCAGAAGCTCATATTCCAGCTTGGGGTGTTCATGAACCTCGTTAAAAATGCCGAAATCAAGCTGATCGTTAAGAAGAAGTTTTTCCTGGATGGAATAGGCTTCTTCCAGGATATTAACCTTTACTTTGGGATATTTTTGAAAAAAAGAGGTCATGATCTGAGGAACCATACAGGTACTCCTCATCAGAGGGAAAGCTACGTTCAGTTCCCCTTCATTATTTTCTGTAAGATCTTTCAGTTCTTTTTCCCAGTCCTGCCGTATCTGCAGGATCTTTCGGGCATATTCCATGTATTTGCGGCCTGCGAAGGTAGGCGTATAGCTGTTTCCACTTCGGCTGAACAGTTTGGTTCCCATTTCCCGCTCCAGTTTCTGGAGATGTTTGGTTAAGGTTGGCTGAGAAATATAAAGCTCCTGAGCAGCTTTTGTAAGGTTCTGATGTTTTGCGATGCAGAGAATATACTGCAGTTCATGGTAATTCATAGACTCCTCCGACTATTCCATTTTGGCATAATTTTTATGTATAATATGAATTTGACTTCCTGATATGGGTATTTTACAATACTTTCTATCATCATATCAAGGGGGAAAAACAAATGAAAAACTGGCTGGAAAAACAGTTCAGACTGTCTGAGTTCAATACAGATATAAAAACAGAACTTCTGGCAGGTCTGACAACTTTTGTAACTATGGCATACGTACTTGCCACGATTCCTAACATTCTGGCAGGTGCCGGCTATGACAAACATACGACGCTGACGGTTATGATCCTTCTGATCATTGTGACCAGCTGTGCAATGGCATTGTTTACCAATCGTCCATTTGCTCTGGCACCGGGACTTGGAAGCGTTGGGATCATTGCATCTATGATCACCAATGAAGGGGTAAGCATGCCCATCGCAGCAGGGGTGATCTTCTGGAGCGGTGTTCTTTTTATCATTATCTCTTTCTTTGGTCTGAGAGAAGCAGTGGTACGTGTGATCCCGGTAAGCCTGAAACAATCGGTCAGTGCCGGAATCGGACTGTTTATCGCACTTCTTGGAGCAAAAAACTGTGGACTGATCGTGGCAAACGATGCAAAAAACTGTCTTTCTTTTGGAGATCTTGCCTCTCCATCGGTGATCGTAGCAGTGATCGGTTTTCTGATCCTTCTGGTGATCAAGGTACGAAATATTCCGGGAGGAATGATTCTTACGATCCTTCTGACTACTCTGGCAGGAATTCCTTTTGGCGTTACCCATGCTTCGGAATCCATTTTTGCACTTCCGGCAGGTATTGGCCATCAGTTCCTGAAAGTTGATTTTCTGGGTGCTCTGGATTTTGCCTATATTCCATTTCTGATCGCTTTGTTTGTACCGGATTTCTTTTCTACATTCGGAACAGTTCTGGGTGTCGGCGCAAAGGCCGGATATCTGGATAAGGATGGAAACCTTCCGGGTATTGATAAATGTTTCAAGGTAGATGCAGTTGCAACAAGCTTTGGAGCACTGTTTGGAATGCCAAGCCTTACAACCTATCTGGAGTCATCTGCAGGCGTAGAGGCAGGCGGAAAAACAGGACTTACCGTTATTTTTACAAGTATTTTCTTCGGGCTTTCCCTGTTTCTGGCACCGCTGGCTCTGGTGATCCCGTCTGCGGCAACCGGACCGGTGCTGATCTATATCGGTATCAATATGCTTGGTGCGATGAGAAATATTGATTATTCAGATATCACAGAGTATATTCCGGCATTTTTATGTGTAACCTTTACGATCTTTGCAAATAATATCGCAAATGGTATCTGTGTGGCACTTCCGGCTTATCTCGTCATGAAGATCGCAGCAGGAAAGATCAAAAAGATCGAACCGGTCATGTATGTACTGGTGGCAGTCTGTCTGCTGTATTTTTATTCAATTATCTAGGGATGGTGAAGGGATATGGAGCAGGTTCATCTGCTGATCAAAAACGCAAAAGTATTTAATTCCTATCTTAAGAAATTTATATCTGCAAATGTTGCGGTGAAAGAAGGAAAATTTTATTACATAGACAGAAAACAGGATACGGATTTTCAAGCTGACAATGTGATCGATGCAAAAGGATCCTATATGATCCCCGGACTGACAGATATTCATATGCATATTGAAAGTTCTATGACCACACCTGGCTTTTTTGGCAAATGTGCAGGAGAAAATGGTGTGACAACGGTGGTTTCTGAGCCTCACGAAATGGCCAATGTCAAAGGCATTCGGGGAATTCTGGAAATGATCTCCGCAGCAAAGGACGCACCAATCGATATTTTTTACGGGATTCCAAGCAGCGTTCCCTCAACCAGCGAAAAGCTGGAAACAACAGGCGGAGTCATTGACTGCAGCGCCATGAAGCATCTGCTGGAAGAAAAAGATGTAGTATGTGTGGGAGAAATCATGAATTACCGGCAGATCATCCGGGAAAACGATCTGGAGATCAGCAGGTTTCTGGAATATCTGAGAAAAGAACATCCGGGATATGTGATCGAAGGGCACTGTCCGTCACTTCTGGATCTGGATCTTGCAAAATTCCTGTATCTGGGTATTAACGGTGATCATACGGAACACACTCTGGAGGAAGTGAAGCAGCGGATTGAAAACGGAATGTTTTTTGAAATCCAGGATAAAATGCTGAAGCCCGAAATCCTGGAATATATCTGTCAGAACCAGCTTTACGAATATTGCTCTTTTGTAACGGATGATACGATGGCAGACGTTTTGTATGAGCAGGGACCGCTGAATGCAGTGGTGCAGAAAGCGATGGAGATGGGATTTCCTGTAGAACAGGCAATCTACTGTGCCACCTATACACCCTGTCAGCGTATGCATTTTTATGACAGAGGAGCGATCGCACCGGGAAAACTTGCAGATTTTATGCTTCTTGAAAATCCTTCCCTTCTGAAACCGGAGGCTGTATTTAAAAACGGTATTCAGATTTATGCGAAGGATGAGCAGCAATTGCCGCCTCCTGTTTTCAGATATGAATTTCCGGCAGATTTTTACCGGAGTGTACAGATCCCGGAAGTTTTTCCAAAGGATTTTCAGGTGAAAGTTCCTTTTCAGGAAGGGCACGTAACGGTCCGCGCCATAGAGATCCATCCGGACCGCACCCAGACTACCGAGAAAATAGTGGAAATGCCGGTAAAGGACGGGAAAATCTGCTGGGAAAACAGTGGCTGCCTGCTGGCCATGGTGCTGGAACGTCACGGAAAAAACGGGAACATCGGGTATGGATTTCTTACAGGTTCCTGCCTGAGAGAAGGAACTGTGGCAACAACATATTTTCATGATCATCACAACCTCTTTGTGGCAGGAAACTGCCCGGAAGATATGCTGCTCGCAGTAAAGAGGATACAGGAACTGCAGGGGGGATTTCTGACAGTGAAAGACGGAGAGATCCTTTCTGAGCTTGCACTTCCGGTATGTGGGCTTCTTTCTGAGAAATCCATCGAGGAAAACGGCCTTGCACTGAAAGCGGTAAGAAAAAGCCTTGTGGATCTGGGCTATGTGCATAATAATCCGATCATGTCTGTGGGCACTCTGGGCTTACCGGTAAGTCCGGCACTGAAACTGACAGACCGGGGCCTGGTGGATGTGAAAAAAGGGGAAATTGTTCCGCTGATTGTAAGTGAAAAGAGAAATAAATAAAATATCGTTGTTTTTACAGTCGGATCATGTTATAATGAGTCGTCAATGAAGACACTGCGACGGGAGCAGTGTCTTTTTTTGTATAAAAAACAGGGGGAAGATCAAATGAAAGAAAAGAAAAAACTGTCTCTGGCCATGCAGATCTTTATTGCGCTTGTACTGGCCATCATTGCTGGTCTGCTTATGCAGAGCCATGCGGATTTTGCCGAATCTTATATTAAACCATTCGGTACCATATTTTTGAATCTCGTTAAATTTATTGTTGTTCCAATCGTGCTTTTTTCCATTATGTGTGGAATCATCTCCATGAGTGATATCAAAAAGGTTGGTGCGATCGGTCTGAAAACCGTTATCTTTTATCTTTGTACCACTGCTTTTGCGGTTACCATAGGACTTACTGGCGGAAATCTTTTTAAAGGGCTTTTTCCGGTGGTAGCGACTACGGATCTAACATATGAAGCAGCAGAGGCTACTTCTTTTATGGATACAATTGTAAATATTTTCCCGTCAAACTTTGTATCTCCCATGGTAGAAGCAAATATGCTGCAGATCATTGTGATGGCCATTCTTCTTGGTTTTGCCATTATCCTGGTAGGAGAAAAAAATATCCGGGTAGTAAATGCGTTTAATGATCTTAATGAGATTTTTATGAAATGCATGGAAATGATCCTGAAGCTGTCACCCATCGGTGTGTTCTGCCTGCTGTGCCCGGTCATTGCGGCAAACGGTCCGACGATCATCGGATCTCTTGCAATGGTACTTCTGGCCGCATATATCTGTTATATTGTCCATATGCTTGTTGTGTATTCTCTTATTGTTAAGACCATGGGCGGATTAAGCCCTGCAAAATTTCTCAAGGGAATGCTTCCTGCCATTATGTTTGCGTTTTCCAGTGCTTCTTCTGTGGGAACCCTTCCGATCAACCTGGAATGTACAGAAAAGCTTGGAGCAAAAAGAGAAGTTGCATCTTTTGTACTTCCACTGGGCGCAACGATCAATATGGATGGAACTGCGATCTACCAGGGTGTCTGTGCAATCTTTATTGCATCCTGCTATGGTATTTCCCTTACATTTCCGCAGATGCTGACTATTGTTCTTACCGCAACACTGGCTTCCATCGGAACTGCCGGCGTGCCCGGAGCGGGTATGATCATGCTGGCAATGGTTCTTACATCTGTGGGACTTCCGGTGGATGGTATTGCACTTGTTGCAGGTGTTGACCGTATCTTTGACATGGGACGTACTACCGTCAACATTACAGGCGATGCAGCTTGTACTATTGTAGTCTCCAATATGGAATCCAGGCGTGAGGCCAGAAAAGGGGCAAAACAGTAATCAGATACTGCTGAAAAAAATCTGCATTTTTTAATCTCAGGATTGGAAGATGCAGTTTTTTTGTTATAATTTCCAAAGAGCAGATCAGTGAGCTCCTGCATGCGGCACGGTCAGTTGGGTATGCATAGGAAAATCCCTTGCACCAGGCCAAGGAAAAAGCCGAAAATACTATAGAATAGACAGAGTAACTTTGAAGGCTATTGGTCTGACCTTTAAATAATAGATGAGAAAAATAAAAATTCATGGTAAAATAAAAGCATGCAATATAAAAAGGCAAAAACAGGAGAAAACGTATGAAAAAGAGTCACTTTGAACTGAAGAATTATGTTACTGCAACCAGTGTTTTTGTCCTGGCGGTTGTGGCAGGAATTTTGATTTTCTTTGGGTGCGTGCAGAGATCTGTGCAGGTGAATTCTCAGAAAACTTTAAAGACCAATGTGGAAAGACAGAGAGAGCATCTGTGGACGATTCTGGATATCAATTATCAGTATCTGAATGAAATTGCCTCTGCAGTAGGAAAGTCAGAAGAACTTTTTTCCGAAGAAAATAAAGAACGTCTGGTGTCCATCTATGAGAAAACAGATCTGGAACGGGTAGCGCTCATCGACAAAAATGGGGATGCGTATTATGATAATGGAGCTACCAAGAATGTTTCGCACAGAAGATATTTCAAAGAGGCAATAAGCGGAAAACAGACTCTCAGTGATCCGCTGGAAAGCAGTGTTGACTACGAAGTGAGAGTTGTGCTTGGAGTGCCTGTATACAAAAATGATAAGGTGATTGGAGTTCTTGGCGGTTCCTGTAATGTTACCGCACTGAGCCATATGTTGTTTGATGATCTTTTTGACGGAGCCGGAAACAGTTTTCTGGTCACCAGTGATGGAGAGATCATTGCATTTGACAGTGGATCTGCTTCCAGTACGGAGATTACGTATGGAACCAATCTTTTTGAGTATTATGGAGAGAAAGATCTCAGAGGAAAACATACGCTCCAGGATATGCAGGTGGATTTCAAAAAGGGTGACAATGGACTGGTAAAGCTCAGCCTGGGCGAAAGAAAAGAAGAAGACTGTTATCTGGCATATATGCCGATTGGATACAATGACTGGATGATCTGCTACACAGTTCCTGTAAAAAATGCCCAGCAGGTATATGATTTTATTTCCAGATATGAACTGATATTTATGGGAGCTTTCTGCATTTTGGTAGCAATGCTGGTTTTGTATATCATAGTGCGCAATAATAAAGAAAAGGCAGTGTTGATCCGGTCTGCACAGACCGATGCTTTGACAGGTGTTTATAATAAAGAGAATACACAGAATATGATTGATGAAATACTACGGAAAAAAGATCCCGACAGTTTTCATGGCTTTTTGATCCTGGATATGGATCATTTTAAAGAGGTTAATGATGTTTATGGGCATGCTATGGGAGATAAAGTTCTGGAGATGCTGGGAAATTTTCTGAAAAAACAGTTCCGGGAGCAGGATGTGATCGGACGCATCGGGGGCGATGAATTTGTGATTTTACTTTATAACATTGGCTCCCGTCAAAATATGGAAAACAGGGTAAAAAGTCTTCAGGAAAAAATTCGTGAAATCCATATGGATGGAATGGAAGGTCATACGTTTACTTTAAGCGCGGGCATTGCTTTTGCACCGCAGGACGGGGATACTTTTATGGAACTGTATCAGAAGGCAGATCTTGCTCTTTATCAGGTAAAACGTTCCGGAAGGAACGGATACCGGATCTATAAATAACAGAATAAAAAGAAGACAGAAGATATCCGGCAGGGAAAACAGGAAATCTTCTGTCTTTTTTACATAAATCGGAAGGTTAATATCTGCTTTGAAGTTCTTATGCTTCCGTGATTTTCTGAATGATCGTTCTGTTTATGACAACCAGAAAAGCTACAGATACGATCAGAGAGATAATTTCCGCAATGGGGAATGCCCACCACACTGCGTGAAGTCCGCCGATGGAAGCAAGGATATAAGCGGCAGGTACCAGGACAAAAAGCTGACGCATGATGGATACGATCATACTGTATATAGCTTTTCCAAGTGCCTGGAATACAGTTCCTGCAATGATACAGAACCATGCGATCAGGTAATGGATACCAATGATCCGAAGTGCGGGAATACCGATGGCAAGCATATCACTGGAAGCGCTGAACAGTTCCAACAGTGTTTTCGGAATGAATTCGAAGGCAAGGAAACCGATAAATGTAAAACAGGATGCAATGAACATGCTGACTTTGACAGTTTTAAGCATACGCTTTCTATGGCGTGCCCCATAATTGTAGGCAATGATCGGTGTAATACCGTTGTTAAGCCCAAATACAGGCATGAAGAAAAAACTCTGTAATTTGAAATAAACGCCAAATACCGCAGTTGCGGTAACTGTGAACTGTACCAGGATCAGATTCATGCAGTAGGTCATGATGGAACTGATGGACTGCATGATGATCGAGGGAATACCTACTGCGTAAATATGGCTGATGATCTTAAGATCAGGACGGAAGCCCTTAAAACTGAGCCGTACTTCATGATTAAATTTATGATTGCAGGTTCCGGCAACGATGCAGGCTACACACTGTCCGATCACGGTAGCCACGGCAGCTCCGGTAACTCCCATTTTCGGAACACCGAGAAGACCAAAGATCAGGATAGGGTCAAGGATGATGTTGGTGACTGCTCCGCACAGCTGGGAAGTCATGCTGAAGATTGTTTTTCCCGTGGATGTGAGCAGACGCTCAAAGAAAAACTGTCCAAGCAGACCAAAGGAGAACATCATAACTGTGCTGAGATATTCGATTCCAAATTTAAGGATCTCAGGATCTGCGTTATGTACCTGACTGGCGTAAAATGGTTTTACAACCGTAGCTCCAAGAACCAGGAAAACCAGGTAACTTAAGCCGTACAGGAAAGCAGCGTTGCTGGCTGTGCGGTTGGCTTTTTCGAAATTTTTTTCTCCAAGGGATTTGGAAAGCAGTGCGTTCATACCGACACCGGTACCGGCACCTACCGCGATCAGAAGTGTCTGCAGCGGAAAGGCCATGGAAACCGCAGTCAGAGCATTTTCAGACAGCATGGCAACGAAAACACTGTCCACAATATTGTACAATGCCTGTACCAACATAGAGATCATCATTGGCAGAGACATGTTCAGTACAAGTTTCCCTACGGGCATGGTGCCCATTTTGTTTTCTGCTATGGGAGCAGATGTACTTTTTTGATTCATACTTCCTCCATTTATTATTTTTATATTTTTTGTCTAATTGGATATATTAGCATGAAAATATAAGGGTTTCAAGAGAAGAAGAGTATCTGTATAAAATATCGTTGCTATTCCGCAGAGATTCTAATAAAATAAAAGGAACACATAAGAGAATTTTTACAGAATATGGAGACAATAAATGCAGAAAGCAGAATATCGTTATTATGAAATTTCTCGGGATATTCCTGTTCTGGTGCTTACCGGGGAAAAGTGGGAAACTATTTACGGGACAGACAATATGCATTTTCATAATTATCTGGAGATCGGTTATTGCCATTATGGAAAGGGAACGGTGCAGCTCGCGGATCGAGAACTTACTTATGATGCCGGCACCATTACATTCATTCCTCATAACATTCCGCACAGGACATGTCCGGAGCAGAAAAAGGCAGATGAGAAGCAGAAGTGGGAATATCTGTTTGTTGATTCCGATACTATTTTGAAAAAATGTTTTGCAGATGTGCCGGAAAAGTACGTAAAATTAAAAAAGAACCTGGAGCAGAAAGTTTTTGCGCTGGATCAAAAAAACAATAAAAGAGCGGCAGAACTGATGCAGATGATCATAGAGGAAGAACAGTGTAAAAGGCCAAATTACAAGTATGCGATTCCGGCTCTTGCACTGAACCTTTTGCTGTTTTTTGACCGGCTGGGACAGGAAAAAATGGAAGAAACCCCGCTCTCGGATACAATGGATTATATTCGGAAACTGATAAATTATATGGAACTGCACTATATGGAAAATATTATGGCGAAGGATCTTGCCAAATGCTGTGAGTTAAGTGAAACGCATATGAGGAGGATCTTTCTGGAACATACCAATGCAACACCCCTTGAATATCTGAATCTGGTGCGGATCAATAAAGCCTGTGAACTTCTGATGAAAGGAAACTGTTCAGTGGAGAGTGTATCCGAGCAGGTCGGATACACGGTTTTATCTACCTTTATGCGGAATTTTAAAAAGATCACCGGACTTTCCCCGAATTCATGGAGAAAGAAAGCGCTGGAAGATCCGGAAAACATTGGAGCATATCAGATTTCAGTATTTAAAGGATGGTAAATAACAGCGATAAAGATCAGCTGCAAAGAGGAGTGCGTAATTATGAAAAAATGGAAATGTTGTTTAACAGCGATTGTGATCGCGGCGGGAAGTATGCTTGTGGGATGTCAGGAATCTTCATCAGCGAAGCCTATAGAAGCCATGTATATCCCGGCGGGAGAAGACGGTCACCTGATGGTAGGAGAGGGAACAGGAAATGTTTTTACCGTGACAATGCCCGATAATATCCAGGATAAAAACGGAAAAAAAATCTCCGAGGAAGACCTGAACCGGGGCGATATCGTAGCAATCTACGGCGACGAGATCATGTTGGAATCCTATCCTGGCCAGTATCCAGGTGTAACAAAGATCAAAGTTGTCAAAGAAGGAAAAGCATCCGATGCCGACCAGTATCAGGACATTCTCGATGAATTCTGGCCGGAAAAAGATCCCGGGGAACTGCCGTATCTGAACATAGGATACCGTGCATCTTATGGTGAAGTCAGCGCAGCAGCCACGCGCGGAGGATACAGCTGGAGCTATGCAGATAAAGATGGGGTTGAACAGAATAAAACGGCAGACAGTGCAGCAGTCACTCAGTGGCCAGATCTCCCGGTTATGAATGTGGACGGGACTACAGATATGGAACTGTATTTCGACACAAAACCAGAAAAAGTAATAGCAACCGCATTTCCGGCAGAACTTTCAGGAGAAAGCGATCCAGGCGCAGGAGCAGAAGCGGAAGTAGAAGAAAAAGATGGAAATTATATAGTAAAAGATGTACAGAAAGATATGATCTACCTGATCCGTGGAGAGTGGGGAAATGGATGGGTGGAATTTGGGTTTGATGTGGGATAAAAAATAAAAAGTTGGAATGTGACTGGTGGAGTATGTGATCAAGCATACTCCATTTTTTTAGGATGAGGTGCAAACCTCAGAAAACCCAAACTTTATAAAAATATAATTGACAAAATACAAAAATAGCAATATCATAAAACTATGAATAAATGAGGTGCGCATCTCAATGATCAAAACCTCAAGGAGGAATAATATAATGGAGAAAACAGAGTTTACGCAGGCAAGAAAGAAAACAGAACTTTTATACATGCTGGAAATGATGATGAGAGATCCAGAAGCTCCGGAAGAGAAGAGAAATAATCTGAAAATTTACATAATAAATGTAGATCAGGGACCAAATTCCTGCTTGTATACAACAAAAACAAACGTTGCTTTTCTGAATACATGCATAGAAAGGCTTCCTCGAAATTATGAACATCTGGACGGAATCCAGAGAGCATTAAAACAGAAAAATGTAGATGATATTGAACAGGGACATCTTAAAAGCAGTCGGTACGATACACCGAATTCCGTTACGATCATGCTGAAAGAACAGTGCAACTTTTATGAGCTTCAGGATGTAGCAGGAATGAATGAAATTAAATGTCTGGTGATCCATCTGGACCAGATTTATGAATATTTAAACAGTCCGGAAGCTGAGACAAATGAAGAAGGTTTTCTGATAGATCCGGAAGCTGCGACTATCGGATATATGATTGACGGACATCATAGAAATGAAGGTGCATATAATGCGGCAAAGAAGATAAAAGAAGTAATGGAAGAGAGAGAAATCCAAGATAATGATGAGGTTTATCAGAAATATCAGTATGAATTTCCAACCAGTATTTATATTGGGAGAAGCCGAAAAGACATGGCTGGAATTTTTGGAGGTATCAACAATAAACAGCAGAAACCTTCGGCTATCCACGTGATGGCGATCCGTCAGATGAGCCTGGATCTGGATGAAGAAGAAGATCTGGCAGCACGTGTCATGGAAAAGATGAACAGTGAAAATGACAGTGTACTGAAAGATCGGATCAAGGTATGTGACGGAAGATTACCAAAGGGAGCTCCGGCTACATTCCTGAACAATGCAAAAATGGTAAAGCTGATCACAGACTGGTGGAAGGTTGCCATGAAGAATCCATCTTCCTGGAAATGTAAGGGCACGGACAACAACATTTATACATTTTTGAATGATTATCTTACAGCTTATAAAGAAGTTTTCCCGGAAGCATGGGATAACAAGAACTATGTACTGACAAAAACTATGGGCTTTGATATCATTTTTTCAATCTGCAATCAGCTTACTTTGAACGCTGTGGACATTTCCGGAGTAAACCGACTGCCGGATAAAGATGCATTTGTATCTATCCTTCAAAAAGTATTTTTTACAAAAGATGACAGTGGAAATATGGTACCAGTCGAGGTTGAGCTTGATGGCGAAAATGCAGTTCCATTTAACTGGGAAAGCAGCATCTACGGTTCACATTCCAGTGGAAAGGGAATCAATATCCTGAAAAAAATAGTGGAGCAGCTGATCATAAGCAGAGTGGATCACTGATTGGGCGCAGGTTGTGAGAGGTATTTTTTCGTATTGGTAAAAAATTATATACAGACTTGCTTTTCGGATACAGGGCGTTTCAGTATTGCGCAATATTTGTGCTCATAATTCCAGAACTTATAATTGCACAATACATACGACACCGGAAAATGATACGCTGATTCAAAATAATAGTGCTGTAGTCAGTCTCAAAGCAATGAATCTTCCGGCGGATCGGAAAGGATATTTAAGTGTATAAATGCAGTAGGTTGGCATAAAATAATAAAACAGTCCCAACCAAGCATTTTTGCTCAAATTGGTTAGGCATTCGGCGGAGTGTTAAGACAAGCACTTCGCCATTTTTATTTTGATGAAGAATATTCATAATACAGAGTGATGGTAAACGCTACAGTATAGTCAAGGCTGTATCAGCGGACATCAAAGATGGAATACATCTGTATAAGGATATGATGAAATATTTTATTTGTAATATGAAGAAATATGGAATATACTTAAAGATATATAACCCAAGAGAGGCTAACGAGAATGTGTAGTGTGGCAAAACCAATTATTAAACAAATTAGAGATAGTCGAGAGGCATTGGACTTTTTTGAGACAGTATCATTGCCTGCAGAGGATGAGAAAACGCAGGCTATTATAATGGATTTTCCTACAGTTTATATTCATAATTGGCAGGATTCTGGAGCATTTGAGGTATATGTTGGGGAGACAAATAATATTTTTAAGAGAACACGACAGCATTATGATGCTGCTTTAAATCAGCCAGGATGGCAGAGCAAATTGTTGAAAAAAAATGCAAGTCTTTTTATTATAGGTCATGAACATTTCAATAAATCGTTAACGCTCGACATAGAGAATCGCTTAATGCATTATATGATGAGTGTAGAGCGTGTGAAACATGTATATAATTTAAGAGATAATCCGCAAACGAGTTATTACCCTATGGAAGAATTTGATGAAATATTCAGCAAAATTTGGAGAGGACTCAGAAAAGAAAATAAAGATTTATTTCCGACAGAAAGCGCAATAAAAGATTCAGCAATATATAAAGCGTCACCACTTCATAAACTAACTAAAGAACAGGAAGAGGCAAGGGAACTTATTATCCAAAAAGTTTCTGAGGCACTTGAAAAAGAAGAAACGAAGCAACTGATTTTTATTGATGGTGAAGCTGGAACGGGAAAGACTGTTTTAACTAGTAGTACATTTTATGAATTATATTGTCAGGCAGAGGAGAGTAATAAAGAATTAAAATGCCAGTTGTTGGTTAATCATGATGAACAGATTATAGTATATGAGCAAATAGCAGAGAAGCTTGGGCTGACAGAAAAATACGGGAAGGTTGTTAGTAAACCCACGACTTTTATCAATAATCATTCAGAAAATGATCCTATCGATGTGGCATTTGTTGATGAAGCGCATTTGCTTCTTACACAAGGCAAACAGTCATATCGAGGTGAAAATCAGTTGAGAGACATTATAGATAGAGCTCGTGTGACGGTAGTAATGTTTGATGAAAATCAGATTCTCACAACAGAGCAGTTTTGGGAATCTCAGATTCTTGAGAAGTACAGAAACCAAGCAAAAGCGGAAAATAATCATATCGCATTATATAAGCAACTTCGTATGCAGGTAGATTTTGCAACAATGGATTGGATAGATTCCTTTACAAAAGAGAGATGCTTAAAGAAAATTCCAGATACATTTGGAGGATATGACATCAAGGTATTTGATAAGCCTGAATTGCTTGATGTGGAGATTCAGAAAAAAGCAAAAGAAAGTGATTCGATGTTGTCAAGGGTGATTGCAACTTATGATTGGGAATATAGCTCAAATCATAGACCAGAGGACAGGCTTATGAGGTATTGGGAAGTACTGATTGGAAAATGGCATAAGCCTTGGAATAGGGAGTTGGAGTCTGAACTTACAAGAAAAGAAAAAAGAGCTATTAAAGGATTAGCGTGGGCTGAACAACCGCAAACGATAAATGAAGTTGGTTCAACATTTACAATTCAAGGATTTGATCTTAATTATGCCGGAGTTATTCTTGGACCATCTGTGAAATATCGTAATGGAAAGGTAATATTTGATCCTTTGGAAAGTTGTAATGAGAAGGCAATTCGAAATAGAACATTATCTGATGGAACAAAACAGAAATTTGGTGAAATACTAATTCAGCATGAAGTGAGAGTCTTAATGACACGAGGAGTTAATGGAATGTATATTTATGCCTGTGATCCAGAACTTCAGAAAGCGTTATTAGAAGCAGCAAAATAAAGGAGTAAGTTTAATTATGAAGCAGGAAACAATAGATAGAATCAGAAAATTTACAGAGGACAGAGACTGGGAGCAGTTTCATTCGCCAGCAAACCTTGCAAAATCTATCGTAATTGAGGCGGCAGAGTTATTGGAGTGCTTCCAGTGGTCTGATGAAGAATATGATCTGCAGCATGTCAAGGAGGAGTTGGCGGATGTTTTGGTTTATAGTCAGAATCTGTTAGATAAGCTGGAACTGGATGTGGATGAGATTATAAATATGAAGATGTCGCAGAATGAAGCAAAGTATCCGGTAGAAAAGGCAAAAGGGAGTGCGGTCAAGTACGATCAGCTGTAACAGTAGAGAAGGAAGAGGAGTTATAAGAACATGATAAAAGTTTTATTCGTGTGCCACGGCACTACCTTAGCAAAATTCTGAAAAACCTTGATTTTACAGTATATTTTTGAACCAGTAGGGATGTTTTACTAAGTTTTTACTAAAGAGAGGAATCCCTAGCACGAATTTAGAAAAGTAACATATAGTATGACCTTATTAATTGGTAGAACAATTGGTAAGGTCCTTTTTTATTTCAAGGAGGTTCAAAATGAAAAGTACAGCGTTAGGAGCAGAAAACATTATTTTTATCAGTGATGCACATGAAAAATTCTACTATGAAAAATTACAAGAAGTACGGTATCAGGATGTGTACCATAAGGCATTGTGTTATTGTCTGGGTATTAATGGAGATACCAGAAAAAATGCTGACAGAATTTATAATTTTAAAACGGGGTCTGTTAAAACGAAATGTTTACATGAAGGATGGCAGACAAGCGGTAGCTTAAAAGTGGTAAGGATGGCATTTAATCTGTACTGTAACAGCACGCCAAGCGTTTGGGATTATGAAGATGCAGAGGAACAGGTAAACGAGTGCAGACAGTATACAGTAGAGGATATCTTCTGCTGTGCATATGCACCATATTTTTGGCAGGCAATACAGATCCGTTATCCGGAATATGTAGTGTACAATCAAAAGTTACATGCCATGCTTGGAGGAATAGATTAATGCTGAAAGTGAGACTGATGGAAACAAAAAATGATATTGCATGGTTTCAGAAAATCCTGCAGCGTCATCCTAAAATTGAAGTTATGGAATTATCGGAACTTTATTCCAATAAAGGGACGAGCAAATATTATAGAGCTTATGCTGAAATTGAAAAAAGTAATGTAAATAAAAAATAGTAGAAAAACAGGAGAATTATATCATGTGCAAAATAATCGCAATCGCAAATCAAAAAGGTGGAGTAGCAAAGACTACAACTACTATTAATCTTGGAGTAGGACTGTCTAAGGTTGGAAAACGTGTAATGCTGATAGATGCTGATCCACAGGGACATTTGACAATGGGACTTGGTTTTCCAAAGAACTTAAGGGTAACATTGAAAACAATGATGGAAAATATCATTATGGGATTAGAATTTGATCCCAGGGAAGCAATTTTACACCATGAGGAAGGAATAGATGTAATTCCATCTAATAAACTTCTTTCGGGAATGGACATGTCATTATTTACGGTAGAGGACAGAGAAAAAGTCTTAAAAGAATATCTGGAACTTTTGGAAAATGATTATGACTATATCCTGATTGACTGTATGCCCTCATTGGGAATGTTGACAATCAATGCCCTCACTGCAGCTGACAGTGTATTGATTCCGGTACAGCCACAATATTATGCGGCAGATGGACTTATGGAATTGCTGAAAGTTGTGAAAGGAATTCATCAGAGATTCAATCCAGCTTTACAGATTGAGGGAATTTTGTTTACTATGGACAGCTGTCATTATAACAACTCAAAGAGAAACAAGCAGGCAGTGCGAGATGCTTATGGAGCAGAGATTAAAATTTTCGATCAAACGATTCCAAGAACAGAAACTCTTGCCGAAACTGCATCAGAAGGTGTTAGTATCTTTTCCTATGATGCAAAAAGTAAAGGTGCGTACAGTTATCAGATTCTCGCCCAGGAGGTGCTGAATCATGCGTAAACCTAAGAAAGAAATTCAGCTTACATCTTATGATGAATTGCTTGGAATCAATGAAGCCGAACAGAATACTCTTAATCAGATTGTTGAAGTGCCATTAAATGAGTTACATCCTTTTAGAAATCATCCATTTCATGTAAATGATGATGAAAAAATGGCTGAAACAGTAGAAAGTATCAAGAATTATGGCATCTTAAATCCTGCATTGGTACGTCCTCGCGCAGAGGGAGGATATGAACTGATTGCTGGTCACAGGAGAAAACGTGGTTGCGAACTGGCTGGAAAAAGTAAAATGCCAGTACTCATACGGAACTATACCGATGATGAAGCCGTAATCGTTATGGTGGATTCTAATATACAGAGAGAAAGTTTGCTTCCAAGCGAAAAGGCATATGCTTATAAGATGAAGATGGATGCAGTAAAACATCAGGGCATAAAAGACGAAAACGCAGTTTCTGTTGACAGTGCAGATCTGGTTGGACAGGCTGCCGGTGACAGTGGAAGAACCGTTCAGCGTTACATACGCTTGACCTGTCTTATTCCGGAATTGCTGAAATTGTTGGATGAAGGAAAGATTAATTTTACAGTAGGTGTTTCATTAACCTATTTATCAGAAACGGAGCAGATTTGGGTGAAAGACTGCATAGTGTCTGGAGCAAGCTCTGTTACAGGTTCAATGGCAACAAAACTGAAGCAATACAGCGATGAAGGTAAACTGACAGAATTGGCGGTACAGCTTATTCTGAATGAAAAGAAAACAGAGACAGGAAAAGTTACTTTAACTGAAAAGAAAATACGAAAGTATTTCCCAAAGGAATATAACAGAGAACAGATTGAACAGGTTATCTATGAACTGCTTGATAACTGGAAGAAAAGCCAATAACGAGGGAAGGAGAGAAAGCAAAATGGCAAAATCCGAAAGCACAAAAATAGAGTTTGGTTATTTTCACGATTATGAATCGGAACAGTTTGCTTTTTACCGTATTCCCAAAGTATTATTCACAGATGAATATTTCCGTAATCTGTCCAGCGATGCAAAGGTTCTTTATGGGCTGATGCTGGACAGAATGGCTTTATCTATCAGACATCAGTGGTTTGATGAAGAGGGTAAGGTTTATATTATTTTTACTGTTGAACAGGTTATTCAGTATATGAATTGTGGAAGAGATAAAGCAATGAAAACGCTTGCAGAACTGGATACCAAAAAGGGAATCGGATTAATTGAAAGAGTCAAACAAGGATTTGGTAAACCGGATATTATTTATGTAAAGAACTTTATTTTAAGGACATCAAAAGATGTTAAAAACAATGATGAATCCGAAGAGAGTATTCAACAAAATCGAGAGGTCGAAGAAGTCGACTTATCGGAGTCGGAAAAATCGACTTATCGTGGTCGGAAAAATCGACTTCAAGGGGTCGGAAAAACCGACTTCAAGAGGTCGGAAAATACGACTTATCGTGGTCGAAAAATCAGAACTACAGAAGTCGGAAAAACCGACCCTAATAATACTAATTATAATTATACTGATATTAGTAATACTGACAGAAGTAATACTGATCTTATCAATCTTTCAGATTCTTCCGAACAGCAGTCAATGGATTTGATGGAAGAGATGAAACTATTCCAGATGAATACTGCACTTGTAAAAAGAAATATTGAATATGACTGTCTTGTACAACGATGCAGATTAGGGGAACAGCAACAGTTGGATGAAATTGTGGCACTAATTGTGGAAACAATCAGCATAGAACGGGAGAATATTACGATCAGTGGAGTGAAATACCCATATCAGTTCGTAAAAAGCAGATTATTGTTGCTGGAAGAAAGCCACATAGAGTATGTACTTGATTGTCTGCATGAGAATACCAGGGAAGTAAAGAACATAAAAGCGTACTTGCTTACCTGTCTTATGAATTCAATAACGACAATAGGCAATTATTACCAGGCAAAAGTAAATCATGATATGTACGGAGGTGGCATATGAGAGGAAAAGAAATTATAACAAAATTGATAATTCCTGGTGCAATAGCTATGATTATCTGCTTAATTGTTCACCCTATGTGCATGAATGGTGAAATATTAGACTGGAGAAAATTATTGCTTTTTGTGGGAATTCCTTTCGGAATCCAGAAAATGTTTTTGTTGGTCGTTCCAAGAAATGTGGGGACAGGGGAAATGCTTGGTTTGGTGGTACTTAAACTGATGGTAGGAAGTTTGATTGGAATAGGGGTTCTTGCCTGGAGATTATTAGCTGTAGCAGGCATTTTGCTAAAAAACGGCATTTCTGGAATTATATGGATCATAAAAAGACTGAAAGAAATGGTGATCAAAAATGAGCGAAAAGCAACTGGAAAAATTGTATTATAGCATTTATCCAATGAATCAATGTGAGACACAAAGTAAAAGTTATGAAGAGACAAAGGAACTGTGTGAAACATTAGAAAAGGAAATGATAAGTCTAATGAGTCCGGATCTGCAGGCAATGTTTGAGGATTACAAGGAATATACTTTAAATCTTAAACAAACAGAACAGAGAGACGCTTACATAGATGGATTAGCGTTTGGGATTCGCACAATTTCGGAAGCCTTTTTACATGAGAACAAAAATAGAATATGGTGATTGAAAAAGCAGTCTGTCAAGGCTGCTTTTTCTGTACCGCTTACATAGGAGGATGAGATGTGATTGATTTGATAATTATTATTATGGCAGGAATAGTGCTTTTGTTTTTGCTGTCTTGTTGCTTTATGGTTGCAAGGCTATTGGATGAGGAAATATTTATGTATGGATATGAAGGAAAAGAAAACTGGGAAAGGGAACAACTTCCCGACAAATTGTCGAGAAGTTCAACAGATGAAAGACATGGAGATAAATGAAAAGATTCGTTATTTTCGGAAACAGAGAGGGCTATCGCAGGAGCTGCTTGCAGAACGAACAGGAATTAATGTGAATACAATTCGGAAGTATGAAATAGGCATACGAAAGCCGAAAGTAGAACAATTAAAGAAAATTGCGGATGGACTTGAAATTAGTGTAATAGAATTTTTGGATATTGAAATAGAAAATGAAGCGGACTTGATTGCTATGCTGAAAAAAATCAGTCCGTTTTTTAAGTGGGACGGATTGCTTCATGTATTGGAGGGGGAAAAGTTTTTATGATTGGTGTAGGAAGTGCATTGATATCACTGTTTCTGGTTTTGGTTTGTTATTCATTAACACTGACAGCGAAAAGAGCAGATGAAAACTTATTGATGATCTGTGAACAGAATCAGAAAATTGAAGAAGAGAAAGGAAAGCAAGAAATGGAATCAAAGAGAGACATTTTGAGAGTGATTGAAAAAGAAATCAAAAAAGGAAGTGCGCCAGTTGCATTTGCGGGTTTGGGGTTTTCCGAGGAATGTTATCATTTGGTAGATAGTCAGGCTAAGATGAACCAACTTTTAGATTATTTTTTTCGCAATGAAGAATACGCAGCTTTGACAGATCGGCAGGTGAAAAGTAATATCTATGCAGAAATGGGCAAAAGACTGAATTTCCGTAGTGCCAGATCTGATCGAGACAGAAAGAATATGGAGGTAGCGGCGAAACGATGGATTAAGAAAAAGCATCCAACATTTGATGGTGATGTATATGTCGAAAATATCCGGTGTTTTCTGGATATTTCCCAGGAAGAGTTAGAAAAACGTAAATGTACTGTTAATGAACAGGATACGACAGCACTTATTTTCAGCCAGAAACATCTTGAAGCATTATACTTGCAATGTCTTATGCACAGACGAAATGCGATGCAAGAGATTCCGGAATTAAAAGGTTTGTCAGAAACGTGCAATCGAATTTATAAATTACAGGACGTAGATGTATTATTCCAGTGCTTGTTGATGGATCAGATGGATTGGGAAGAAGAAAAGTTATATGTGCAGTTCAGCACGATATATATAATAAAATAACAAAGAATAAGAATTTACTATGCTGATTTGCGGACAAAATTTTTGAACTATGGTATTATTAAAAATAATATTGAGAAAGTTGGGTCAGTGAAATGTATGAGTATGAAATGAGTGAGAAATTATTTATGGACATTTGGGAAAAATATGGATGTCCAGAAGAAGTAAGTGTTCCTTTGACAATTTATAATATTTTGAATGACATAATTGTTAAAAGTAAACATTGGATAGTATTGGATCATTATTCACATATAAATTTTGATGAAGTGAAAAAAGTGGAATATGATGAAAAGACGGGAATTTTCAAATTGTTTTGGTTAGACAATAATTCTTTTAGGGAAAAAAATTTACGTCATGAAATAGAAGAATTTGAAATGCTTATATGGCAAACAAGTGGCTATTGTACGTACGAATATATTGCATTAGATATAAATAAGCTTCGTTTTGTGAAGAGAAAGAATCATTTATATGTTCTTATGCAAGCAAATGTGACAAGTGAAAAAGAAATGAGATCGAAGGTAATTGGTAAAAATGAAATTATACGTGTTGATAATTGTACAGAGGAATTATATGCACGTTATGTATTTTGGGAGGGGGATAAAGAAAATTTAATCAAAGTAGAATGTATAGCGAATAATTTACCATATTATGTGTGTCTTATTCAACCTAAAGAAGGCGTAAAAAGTACATTTGAATCTAAACAAATTTTATTAACATATACGTTGGAAGAAATTGATAAAAGACTGAAAAAGGTTGGTGTAGCATTAAAGGAAGATATTGAGGATAGAGATGAAATATTTTCAAAAGGGAATACTATAAGAAATATTTTAGAATATACGTTGAAACATTTCTGTGTTATTAGAGGAATAGAAATAGATATAGAGCAAAAATATGGACATATAGAACTTGGAGAATTAAGAAAAAAGATAAAAGATATTCCTAATATCAATATACCTCAAAGTTTGATTAATACAGCAAATGAATTATCCCATGATTCAGGTAAAAAATATAATATTGAAAATGTAAGAGAATTTTATGGTGATGTTTGCGAATTAGTCAAACAAATTAAAGATGCAATTTGGACAGAAGAAGATGATTTGTGATTGAGGAGCATTTATGGAAAATTTATTTACACATTTTGATTTAACTGAGTTTCCCCAAATTGATAAAAAAGAGAGAAAAGAAGAGATTATAGAAGCTCAAAAAAAAGTAAAAAAAATATTAAAAGACAGCAGAAACCAGGCGAAGAAAAAAACGTGTTATTATTGTGGAAAACCATGTGATGGATTTTGCAATTCTCATACTGTTCCTGCATTTTGTTTGAAAAATATAGCAGATAAAGGAAAGGTATATTATGCTAATACTATAATAGATTTACCGATATTAAAAGCTGATAAGGGTGTCAATGAAGCGGGGACTTTTCATTTAATTTGTAGAGAATGTGATGGAAAAATATTCCAAGATTATGAAGAACCTTTGAATTATGAGGATATGCCTACAATAAAAATGC
Source organism: Ruminococcus sp. AM36-2AA (assembly GCF_003461955.1). Taxonomy (GTDB): domain Bacteria; phylum Bacillota; class Clostridia; order Lachnospirales; family Lachnospiraceae; genus Blautia_A. The sequence goes on from NZ_QTYB01000012.1 coordinate 149,325, forward strand.
TTGCTCAAATTGATATGAAAAATAATTTAAAATTCATAAGCAAACGATTAATGGAGAAAGAATTGTATGATCTAATGTATGAAAGAATGGGGGCAAGTACAGACTATGTTTTTCAAAAACAAAATATCAGTGATCTAGACCTAAAAGAGTACGAAGATTCTTTTAGACATGCAAAAAAATGTGCATTAAAACCTTTTACGGGAGAATATTATATTGGCTTTTATAAAAAATTAGAGTATCGTGTTCCTGTTGCTTTCCAAGACTTTATTGCAATGATTGCAGATTTAGAAGGGAATATTATAAATAATATCTATAATAAAGATCCTAAATATGTCATAAGAAATATTTCGCTTTGCATTTTTCCGTTTGAAAAAAATAGTATTATTATGTTGTTTGTTGACAAATATAATAGACGATATAGTAAGTTTTTCAAACAATTACAAAGACGTAAGAATACAGAGGAAGAATTGGCAATAATTAATTATATTTTGTTTTCTTATTGTGAGGACTATTTTATATCGCCAAAAGTGGAAAAGGACATATTAGAAAAATTAAAGAGACTTATGGGAAAAACATCCAGTATGTTGTCTGGTGTTCCTACGACAATTGATGAACAACTTGAGGCAATAAAGAAAGTTTATAATTTTAGTGAACGAAATATAGTTCCCAATTTATTATCAAAAGAGTATGCAATAACGGTTGAAAATTGAATAAAATAATTGTTAAAATCGGCAAATTCTAGTGTTTTACAGGATATGCTGATTTTTTTGTAAATAACTTCTCGACAATTTGTCGGGAAGTGGAAAGGAGCCAAATTCCGATGAAAATATATCTCCCCCATCTGTTAGTGCCACCGTAATTTGCTGATCGGAATCGAAAGGAGGCGTGCAAATTGCAGGAAGAAGTTACACAGAAAACAATCGCATTGTCGGTTAAAACTGCAAGAGTGACTGCCGACGTGTTAAAAAATATGCTGCGGAAGTATCTGTCAGGACAGAAGCAAAAGGGAAAGAATCCTTACAAGGTTGGAAAACAGTCATACAAAGAACTGAAAAGCCAGGGTTCTGGTTTATCCAATATTGAAATCACAGATGGAAATATCAAGTCTTTTGAGCGTGTGGCGAAGAAATACCGCTTAGATTTTGCCTTGAAAAAAGACAGTTCAACCAAGCCACCGACCTACTATGTGTTTTTTAAAGGGCAGGATACAGAAATGATGAATCTGGCATTTAAGAAATATTTAGGTGTCCAGATGAACAAAAAGGATAAACCATCTATTATGAAAAAACTCATGCACTTTAAGGATGCTGTGTCTAAAGGAAAGAACAGAGAACGAGCAAGAGAACAGCAGAAAGACAGAGGGCAGAGTTTATGACGGAGAAAAAACAGCAGCATAAGAAAAAAAGAGGAAAAATTCAGCATATCAGAGGTTCTCCGAAAAAGAGAAAAATATCTGGAAAAGCTGTTTTTTCTTCAGAGAGTATCCCAGGAAAAATGCTTGCGGATGTGAAAAATCTGATCACGGATAAGGCAAGTGAATTGAAGAGGGCAGATCAGAAAAAGCTGTTTTTAGCTAATTTCCCCTATCTGATGTTTGCCTATTTTTTCAATAAGATTGCCTGGTTGTATCGGGTAAACACCGGAGCAACTTCCTGGGATAAATTTATGAATACCATTACTTATTTTGAACTGGCATTTCAGAATCTCTGGCCAAGTTTGAATCATATAGATTTGTTGTGTGGAATCGCAGGCGGCGTGGCTGTAAAGCTTATTATTATTTACCGCACGAAAAATGCCAGGAAATATCGGCTGGGTGTGGAGTATGGTTCTGCCAGATGGGGAACAGAAAAAGATATACGACCATATGCTGATCCTGAATTTGAAAATAATATTATTCTCACAGAAACAGAGAGTCTTACTATGTCAAGCAGACCAAAGAATCCGAAATACGCCAGGAATAAAAACATTCTGGTAATTGGCGGTTCCGGTTCTGGAAAAACCAGATTTTTTGTAAAGCCTAACATTATGCAGATGCATAGCTCTTATGTGATTACTGATCCGAAGGGAACTGTGCTTCTGGAAGTTGGCAGTATGCTGGCAAAAGGCAGTCCAATGACGGATGAGAATGGAAAAATCGTGCGGGACAAAGAGGGAAAAGTTATATACGAACCGTATAAAATCAAAGTTTTGAATACAATTAACTTCAAAAAATCCATGCACTATAATCCATTTGTATATATCCGCAGTGAAAAAGATATTCTAAAACTGGTAACAACCATTATTGCTAACACCAAAGGTGAAGGGCAGCAATCGGGTGAGGATTTTTGGGTAAAGGCGGAAAAACTTTATTATTGTGCCCTGATCGGTTATATCTGGTATGAAGGTAGGGAAGAGGAAAAGAATTTCAATACGTTGCTTGCAATGATTAATGCGTCAGAAGCCAGGGAAGATGATGAGAATTTCAAGAATCCAGTAGATCTGATGTTTGATGAACTGGAGCAGAAAGACCCGAACCATTTTGCGGTAAGGCAGTACAAAAAATACAAGCTGGCTGCCGGTAAGACAGCAAAATCTATTCTGATCAGTTGTGGTGCAAGACTCGCACCCTTTGATATTGCGGAACTGCGGGAGCTTATGAGTTATGACGAACTGGAACTGGATTTGGTCGGTGACAGGAAAACAGCATTGTTTGTTATTATTTCAGATACCGATGATACCTTTAATTTTATTGTTTCTATTATGTACACACAGCTTTTTAATCTGCTCTGTGACATGAATAATCCGGGGTGAAATCCATCACCTGTCCGGCGTATGGAAATC
>NZ_QTYB01000013.1 GCF_003461955.1 Ruminococcus sp. AM36-2AA
CCCCCGCTGGAGTAGCCTAAAAGAACAGGCGATGCAGCTTTAGCTGCGAGCCCGTGAAAAAAGGCAAATCGGCACGCAGGTTAAATTTGATTCAACAAAAACGATTAACCATCAACAAACACATGTATGTAGTTTTCAAGCTACAAGGGAAAGAGTAAAACGGGAGAGAAATCAACACACAGATTTCTCTCCCGTTTTTGTCACATGCATACCGTCACATACAAAAAAGTTTTCCCACACCCCTCATTTACATTCATCTCTCCATATGCTACAATGGGTAAGACCAAAGAAGCCTGAACATTAACCATTGAACTCGATTTAGGCATAAGGAGGAGAGACAATGGGATTTTCCGGATTATTTACAAAATCAAAAAAATATGGTCTTCTGAAAGCCTACATTGTAGCAATCCTGGCAAGGGGTGCGTTCCATGCGCTCGGCGGATATCTATACTGGATGGATTATATGCCGGATAATTTTCCGAAGTCTCTGACAGCATTATATCCGATCATTTACAATTACAGCTATATTCTTCTGGAAGGAGTACTCACAATTGCAGTGATTTCCATACCAGCAGTATCCAGTGCACTTGGAAGAATGAGGGTAATGGCTACCGGGGGTAACCGTCAGCCGGCAGTAGAGAAATAATTTACATATAATAGGACATAATAAAAAGATCGCGGACCTATCTTTATAAGAGATACATGATAAAGATAAATCAGCGGTCTTTTTTATGTTTATTTATCGGTAACAGTTTTTGCATGCAGTATAGCCACGCTGTTTTGCCTGACTAAGAGTAACCTTATGCGCTCGATTTGGATTCATATTTCCACAGTTTGGAATTCGATGATATTTTTTTCCTGTAGCTGGAATCCACACGGAAGACTGAACCTGAGGCCTGGAAGCGACTTTCTTTTTTACAGTAATCTGACAGCGTAATGTATAGTTCCCGGTTTTGGCAAAAATGATGGTCTTTCCGACACCCCTGGCAGTGACTTTACCTTTGGAATCTACGGTCACAATACGTTTATTCTGACTAATCCATTTAACTTTGCCAGAAGTTCCATTTACCTTTAAGAGTACAGACTTTCCTGTATAAATGGTAAGTTTTGAATTACTGAGAGATGGTTTCCTGACAGTGGCGGCAGAAACGGTAGTTGTTCCCATAGCCGGGATGACAGCAGGTGAAGTTAAAGACAGAGACAATACTAAGATAAGTAATAATTGTTTCAGCTTTTTCATTTGTAAATCTCCTTCCACAGACAAATTTTATAACTTTATTATAATCGAAGTTTTTGAAAAAACAATAAACTTCATATAATTCGAAAAAAATCGACATTATTAGTAACATAAAAGTTAAATAAAACAAACCAAAAACACAAAGAGTACTTTTCTATAAATGAAAGTTGTGCTATGATAAATCAGGCAGAGATTGATCTGCAGGAATATAACAGGCAGATGTTATGCAGCTGAATAGAAAGCACTTCATGTCCTGTGTAAAATACAAAAGAAAAAGCAGAGAGTCAGACTGCAAAAGGAGAGAAAAGAAATGGCAAAGAAAATCGAAAGAAACGATCCGTGCTGGTGCGGAAGCGGAAAGAAATATAAAAAATGCCATGAAGCATTTGATGAAAAAATGGAACTTATGAAAAAGAAAGGATATGCAGTTCTTGACCATGATCTGATTAAAACACCTGCACAGATTGAAAAGATCAAAGAGAGCTGTAAGATCAATATCGCAGTTCTTGATTATGTTGCAGAGCATATCGGACCGGGTGTGACCACACAGCAGATTGATGACTGGGTACATGAAGAAACGGTACGTCATGGTGGAATTCCGGCACCACTTAATTATGAAGGTTTTCCAAAGAGCGTATGCACATCGATCAACGAGGTAGTATGCCATGGAATCCCGGATGAAGAGATCGTTTTAAAAGAAGGAGATATTGTCAATGTAGATGTATCTACCATCTATCAGGGATATTTTTCTGATTCCTCCCGTATGTTCTGTATCGGAGAGGTAAGCCCGGAGAAGGAAAAACTTGTCCGTGTGACAAAAGAATGTGTAGAGCTTGGCCTTGAGCAGGTAAAACCATGGACACCGATCGGAAATATGGGAAGTGCTGTGCACAAGCACGCAGTGGAGAATGGATACACAGTTGTCAGAGAAATCGGCGGACATGGGGTAGGTCTTGAGTTTCACGAAGATCCGTGGGTAAGTTACACTTCCAAAGAAGATACAGGTGTACTCATGGTACCGGGAATGATCTTTACCATTGAACCAATGGTTAATATGGGATCTGACGAAATTTATACAGATGAGATTGACGACTGGACAGTGCGGACAGAAGATGGCCTGCCGTCTGCGCAATGGGAGATCATGGTGCTTGTCACAGAGACAGGACATGAGGTACTTTGCTGGTAAACAAACTCGAAAATTCAGGAAAAAAGTTCTTGCAATAGAATATTATCTAGTGTATAATCACTTATGTTGTGAAAAAAGATGGTCCTCTGTTACCACATGCGTATTAAGAACATCCAGTATAATTAAGGAGAGAAAGACATGAACGAAATTATTAAGAACATTGAGTCCGCTCAGCTGAAAGCTGAAGTACCGCAGTTCCGCGTAGGAGACACAGTAAGAGTACACGCACTGATCAAAGAGGGAACACGTGAGCGTGTTCAGATCTTCGAGGGTACAGTACTTAAGAGACAAGGTGGAAGTACAAGAGAGACTTTCACAGTAAGAAAGAGCTCCAACGGTGTAGGCGTTGAGAAAACATGGCCGCTTCATTCCCCACACGTAGTTAAGGTTGAAGTTATCCGTCATGGTAAAGTACGCCGTGCGAAACTGAACTACCTGAGAGATCGCGTAGGTAAAGCAGCTAAGGTTAAAGAGCTTGTAAAATAATTTCATAAGTAAAGAGGCAGGGACAATAACATTTGCTATTGTCCCTCTTTTTACATCAAGAGGTATGCAAAATAATGATGCATACAGGGGATAGAATATGGGATTAAATAAGAAGAGAAAAATTGAAGATCTGAAAGAAAGCCGAGCTGTTTCCGAAGCAAGGGAAAGACTTCGGGATGACCGCACAAGAGGGATCGTCAAGTGGGTATTTGAGATTATCGTAACGCTGGTATTTGCTGTGCTGGTTGCGATTTCTGCATTTCAGACTGTGACATTGCAGGAGAGTGCTATGGAACCTACGTATTCGGTAGGCCAGAAATTCTTTGTAAACAGAGCATTGTATAAGATAAAATCTCCGAAACGTGGGGATGTAATTGTTTTTAAAACAAGTGCCAGTGATGATGCGGCTTTGCATATCCGACGTGTGATCGGCCTTCCAGGCGAAACAGTTCAGATAAAAGAAGGCCAGATCTACATTAATGGAAATGTTTACGAAGAGAATGGTGCTTATCAGGAAATCGCAGATGGCGGACTTGCAGACAGTGCTATCACACTGGAAAGTGGAGAGTATTTTGTTCTGGGAGATAATCGGAATAACAGCGAGGACAGCCGTTTCAGCGATATTGGAAATATCAGCAAGAAATATATTGTAGGGAAGATATGGTTTACAGTTTCTCCCAAAAGTAAAATAGGTTTTATCAGATAAAAAATGAGGTGAATTATGAACGTACAGTGGTATCCAGGCCATATGACAAAGGCGAAACGCCAGATGCAGGAAGATATCAAGCTGATCGATCTGATCATTGAGCTTGTAGATGCAAGGGTTCCGCTTTCCAGCCGCAATCCGGATATTGATGAACTCGGAAAAAACAAGGCACGTATGATCCTTCTCAATAAAGCAGACCTTGCCGATGAGAGACAGAACCGTGCCTGGATGGAATATTTCAAAGAAAAAGGGATCTATGCGGTAAGTATCGATTCCCGTAATAAAGGCTCCATGAAAGCTGTTTCTGCGGCAATTACAGAAGCATGTAAGGAAAAGACAGAGCGGGACAGAAGAAGAGGAATCAAAAACCGTCCGGTACGTGCCATGGTAGCAGGCATCCCGAATGTTGGAAAATCAACATTTATTAACACTTTTGCAGGAAAAGCATGTGCCAAGACTGGAAATAAACCGGGAGTTACGAAGGGAAAACAGTGGATCCGTCTGAATAAAAGTGTGGAACTTCTGGACACACCAGGAATTCTCTGGCCCAAATTTGAAGATCAGGAAGTTGGAATGCGTCTTGCCTATATCGGTTCTATAAAGGATGATATTCTGAATATTGAGGAGCTTGCCCTGGGTCTGATCGGATATCTGCAGGAATTTTACCCGGCAGCACTCAAAGAGAGATACAGCGTGGAAGAAGGACAGAAACCGCTGGATATCCTTACTGCAGTTGCAAAAGCGAGAGGATGTCTGAAAAAAGGTGAAGAACTTGATTATGAAAAAGCATCCCGTCTTTTGCTGGAAGAATTCCGTTCCGGAAAACTTGGAAAAGTAACGTTGGAATTTCCGAAAGGAACAGAGGAAGCATAATGGAAACAATGAAAGATATCAGGGCGCATTTTGCGTCAGCGAAGGAGGGCGAATACAACGCCCTTTTTCAGCATTATGAAAACGATGAAAGAAGCGGTGTACAGAAACTGATCCAGCAGTATCGTAAAAAGCTCCAGGCACTGGAAAATGAACGTGCGCGCACAGAAATCATGAAAGAATATGAACATAAATATGAGCATCTTGGGTATCTCTGCGGGATCGATGAAGTGGGAAGAGGACCGCTTGCCGGCCCGGTTGTAGCCTGTGCGGTGATCCTTCCGAAAGACTGCGATATTTTATGGCTGAATGATTCCAAGAAGCTTACAGCCAAAAAGAGAGAAGAGCTGTATGATGTGATCCTGGAAGGTGCAGTTTCTGTTGGAATCGGAATGGCAAGTCCGGAAAGAATTGATGAGATCAATATCCTGCAGGCAACCTATGAGGCAATGCGTCAGGCGATAAGCAAACTTTCTGTGCAGCCACAGCTGTTTTTGAACGATGCAGTTACCATACCGGAGGTTCAGATCCCTCAGGTACCCATTATCAAGGGCGATGCAAAAAGCGTATCCATTGCAGCGGCAAGTATTGTGGCAAAGGTGACCAGAGACCGGATGATGGAAGAATATGACAAAGTTCTTCCGGAGTATGGATTTGCCTCTAACAAGGGTTACGGATCTGCAGCACATATTGAAGCACTGAAGAAATACGGGCCAAGTCCGATACACCGGAAAACGTTTATCACACATTTTGTATAACGGATAAGATACTTAAGATACCGACATCAAAAACAGAAAGGTTATGTTTTTCTGAAAGAAAATAAAAGACAGAAGGGCAGTTATTATGAGGAAATTGCGGCAGTGTTCCTGGAAAAGAGGGGACTGCAGATCAGGGAAAAAAATTTTCGCTGTCGAAGCGGTGAGATTGATCTCATTGCACAAGATGAAAGATATCTGGTATTTGTAGAAGTGAAATACAGAAAGAACGGAAGAAGTGGAAGTTCTTTTGCGGCGGTAGGGAGAGAAAAACAGCGGATCATCAGCAGAGTGGCAATGTTTTACCTGGCTGTACATGGATACCGGGAATTTCCTCCCTGCCGTTTTGATGTAGTGGGAATTGACGGAGAAAAAATCCACTGGATAAAAAATGCTTTTGATTTTTGCAGATGAAAGGGCTGGTTACATAATATGAAAATAAAATGGTATAAAGATAAGCAATTAATGAATGTAAATCAGAAGAACGGGGTTACGTGGCTGACGTATCCTGCCTTTGAGAAAATTCCCGGGATCGTACATGGCTTCAGTACCCGTCTGGGCGGAGTGAGTCAGGGAATTTATGAATCCATGAATTTAAGCTTTACAAGAGGAGATAACGAGGATGCAGTGCGGGAAAATTACCGCAGACTCTCTGATGCTATGGGATTTTCCATGGGAGATATCGTAACTTCTGATCAGACACATACCACCAATGTGCATGTGGTCACGGAAACAGACAGGGGAAATGGAATCACAAAACCGAGGCCTTATACGGATGTGGATGGAATGATCACCAATGTTCCTGGACTGGTTCTGGCGACCTTTTATGCGGACTGTGTACCACTTTTCTTTGTGGATCCGGTACATAAAGCGATAGGACTCTCACATTCCGGATGGAGAGGTACGGTAGGAAAGATCGGTAAAGTGACGGTGGAAAAAATGGCTGAGGAATTTCAGACAGACCCTTCAGAACTTTACGCAGCCATCGGTCCGTCTATCTGTCAGGACTGTTATGAAGTCAGTGAAGATGTGATCGATCAGTTTAAAGAAGCATTTGAAGAAAAATACTGGGATGTACTTTTTTATGAGAAACCAGATGGAAAATATCAGCTGAATCTGTGGGAGGCGAACCGAAGGATCTTTCTGGATGCAGGCATAAAAGAAGAGCGGATTTCCATGCCGGGCATCTGCACCTGCTGTAATCCGCTCTTTCTTTATTCGCACAGGGCTTCTCACGGGAAACGTGGAAACCTGGGAGCATTTCTTACTGTTCGTTGACTTTTTTCATGAGATCCATGATCTTTTCGTTGCTGGAACGAACCTTCTCGACAGATACATCATGGTTGATGATATCGATGATACTTGCAAGATATTTGCTCATATTTGCTTCGATATAGTATGGACGGTCGAGAAGTTCCGGAATACGGTAGTTAAGGTTGGTTGTGATGACTCTGTCCAGCCAGCCTTTCTCGTAATATTCGTCAAATTTGGCTACGCCGTCTGTAAACAGACCGTAGGTTGTGCAGACGAATACACGTCCGGCTTTACGCTCTTTCAGCTGACGGGCAACATCCAGCATACTCTCTCCGGAAGAGATCATATCGTCGATGATGACAACATCTTTGCCCTCTACGGAATCTCCGAGGAATTCATGAGCAACGATCGGGTTCTTGCCATTGACAACAGTGGAGTAATCACGGCGTTTGTAGAACATACCCATATCAACTCCAAGGATATTGGAGAAATATACAGCACGTGACATAGCGCCTTCATCCGGGCTGATGATCATGAGGTGATCATTGTCGAGTTTGAAATCCGGGACATTTTTGACCAGTGCTTTCAGGAACTGGTATGTCGGGAAAAAGTTATCAAAGCCTTTCAGCGGAATAGAGTTCTGCACACGTGGATCATGAGCATCAAAAGTAATGATGTTGGAAACACCCATTGCGCTTAACTCGCGAAGTGCAAGTGCACAGTCGAGAGATTCTCTCTTGGTACGTCTGTGCTGACGTCCCTCGTAAAGGAATGGCATAATAACGTTGATACGGTGTGCTTTACCGGTGGCTGCGGAGATAATTCTCTTCAGATCCTGGTAATGGTCGTCCGGAGACATGTGGTTCTCGTGGCCGCATACGCTGTAAGTAAGGCTGTAATTGGTCACATCTACCATAATGTAAAGGTCTGTACCACGAACGGATTCTTTGATGTAACCTTTACCTTCACCGGTTCCGAAACGCGGGCATTCGCAGTCTACAAGGAAAGATTTCTCTGCATAGCCCTGTGGGATAATGGTGGATTTCTTGGCTGCTACAAGTTCTTTACGGAATTTAACCAGCTTTTTGTCAACCTCCTCGGCCAGTTCGCGGCATCCGGCAAGTGCGGCGATTCGGATCGGGGCAACAGGCATAGACTTTTCCAGCAATTCTATGTTTGGCATAATATTCCTCCTAAGTGTATGTCATTAAAAATTCTCAGTCTATTTATAACATCAGACCCACGTGTCAGTCAAGGTGTTTTCTCAAAGTGTTGATTTTTAAGAGCAAAGTTGTTATTATATACGGGATAGAAAAGGGAGATAATGATGAAATTAAGAAAGCATATGATTTCCAGGGTGCTGCCCGACAGTATTGCCGAGGAGCTGGGGCTGGAACCGGGGGACAGACTTGTGTCTGTAAACGGTCAGCCTGTGGAGGATGTCTTCGATTACCGGTATCTCATGAATGAAGAGCTTGTGGTGCTTCTGGTAGAGAAGCCAGATGGCGAAGAGTGGGAGCTGGAGGTAGAGAAGGAATATGAGGAAGACCTTGGAATAGAATTTGAGAACGGGGGACTGATGGATGACTATCGTTCCTGTTCAAATAAGTGCATGTTCTGTTTTATTGACCAGATGCCGCCGGATATGCGTGAGACGCTGTATTTTAAGGATGACGATTCCAGGCTTTCCTTTCTTCAGGGAAATTATGTGACGCTTACCAATATGAGCGAGAAGGATATTGAGCGAGTGATCCGCTATCATCTGGAACCGATCAATATTTCATTCCAGGCAATGAATCCGGAGCTCCGGTGCAAAATGCTGCATAACCGCTTTGCGGGAAAGGCCCTAGAGAAGGTGGATATGCTGTATAACGCAGGGATCACCATGAACGGACAGATCGTACTGTGCAAAGGTGTCAATGACGGGGATGAGCTGGAATACAGCCTTGAGAAACTTTCCGCTTATGCTCCGGTTCTTCAGAGTGTTTCTGTTGTGCCGGTAGGACTTACCAAATACAGAAAAGGTCTCTATCCTCTGGAGCCTTTTAATAAAGAAGATGCAGAAAAAGTTCTGAATCAGATTGAACGCTGGCAGAAGATTATGATGGAGAAGTACGGGATTCATTTTATCCATGCTTCGGATGAGTGGTATATTCTGGCTGACAGGGAGCTTCCCTGTGAGGAGGAATACGACGGATATCTGCAGCTTGAAAATGGCGTGGGCATGTTAAGACTTCTGGAAACCGAAGTAAAGGAAACACTTAAGAAACTTACCGGTGACGACCGTAAAGTGACAGGAAGGATCGCCACAGGAAAACTGGCGGCGCCTTTTATTGCCCGCTATATAGAAGAAATCAAGAAAAAATTTCCCAATGTGCAGATTCCGGTCACGACCATCGAGAATCGCTTTTTCGGTGAAAAGATCACGGTGTCCGGACTGATCACAGGGCAGGATCTGAAAGAACAGCTTTCCGACCTTGACCTGGGAGAAAAACTTCTGATCCCGTGCAGTATGCTGAAAGGTGATGAAGAGATTTTTCTGGATGATATGACACTGGAAGAACTTTCAGAGGCACTGAAAACAGAAATTGTAATCGTAGACACAGGAGGACGTGATCTGGTGGAAGCTGTGATCAACCCTCCGGAACATAAACAAACAAGAAGGAGACAGATTTATGAGCAAACCAGTAGTAGCAATAGTGGGAAGGCCTAATGTAGGAAAATCCACTCTGTTTAATGCTCTGGCAGGTGATAATATTTCCATAGTAAAGGATACACCAGGAGTAACCCGTGACAGAATTTATGCAGATGTCACATGGCTTGACCGGACATTTACCCTGATCGATACAGGTGGAATTGAGCCGGACAGCAGTGACATCATTCTTTCCAGAATGAGAGAGCAGGCACAGATTGCCATTGACACGGCAGATGTGATTATTTTTATCACAGATGTCCGCCAGGGGCTTGTGGATTCTGACGCCAAGGTGGCAGATATGCTCCGCCGCAGTGGCAAGCCGGTACGCCTTGTAGTCAACAAAGTGGACAGCCATCAGAAGTACATGATGGATGTATATGAATTTTATAATCTTGGAATCGGAGAACCGATCCCAATTTCCGCAGCCAACAGACAGGGTCTTGGAGATATGCTGGATGAGGTGATCAAAGAGTTCCCAGATAAGAGCGAGGAGGAAGATCAGGACGATATCCCGAAGATCGCCATCGTAGGAAAGCCAAACGTTGGAAAATCTTCTCTGATCAACAAACTTCTTGGTGAGGAGCGTGTGATCGTATCCAACATTGCGGGAACTACACGTGATGCCATTGATACCAAGGTTACCTGGAACAATAAGGATTATGTATTTATTGATACTGCAGGACTTCGCCGTAAAGGAAAAGTAAAAGAAGAGATCGAGCGCTACAGTGTTATCCGTACAGTAACAGCTGTAGAGCGTGCAGATGTGGTCGTAGTTGTGATCGATGCTTCCGAGGGAGTTACCGAGCAGGATGCAAAGATCGCGGGAATCGCCCATGACAGAGGAAAAGGTATCATTGTAGCTGTAAACAAATGGGATGCCATTGAGAAAAATGACAAGACCATCTACAAGCATACAGAGAAGATCCGTCAGATCCTTTCCTTTATGCCGTATGCACAGATTATTTTTATTTCTGCAAAAACAGGCCAGAGACTTCCGAAGCTCTTTGAGAATATCGATACAGTTATCGAGAATCAGACACTCCGTATCCAGACTGGTGTTCTCAATGAGATCCTTTCCGAGGCAGTTGCTCTCCAGCAGCCGCCGTCCGACCGTGGTAGAAGACTGAAGATCTTCTACATGACACAGGTTGCGGTAAAACCGCCCACATTTGTAATTTTTGTCAACGATAAGGAACTGATGCATTTCTCCTATGTAAGATATCTGGAGAACAAGATCAGGGATGCCTTTGGATTCTCCGGAACTTCCCTGAAATTCATCATCCGCGAGCGCGGGGAAAAGGAATAAAAATATGGAACGTATTATTTGTCTTGTTATCGGTTATGTATGCGGACTTTTTCAGACAGGTTATATTATAGGAAAGCTTCACAAGACAGATATCAGAGAGCATGGAAGCGGAAATGCGGGAACGACCAACGCATTCCGCACTTTCGGAAAAAAGGCGGGAGCGCTTACACTTCTGGGAGACTGCCTGAAGTGTGTGCTTGCCATTGTGATCGTGAGAATGATTTATGGGAACTCCATGAGCGGTATTCTCCCGCTTCTGACGCTTTATGCTGCACTGGGCTGTATTCTGGGACATAATTTCCCAATTTCCATGGAATTTCGCGGTGGAAAAGGAATTGCGGCCTCTGTAGGCATGATCATTGCTTTTGACTGTCGGATTTTTATTGTATGTGCAGTTGTCTTTTTTGTACTGTTTTTTACAACACATTATGTATCTCTCTGTTCCCTCAGTGCCTATGCGGCAGCGTTTATCCTGGTCCTTGTTTTTGGACATATGGGGAAATACGGGATGGATCAGCCACATACAATGGAACTTTATATTGTGATGGCAGTTCTTACGGCAATGGCCTTCTACAGGCACAGGGCAAACATTGTAAGGCTGCTTCACGGAACAGAAAATAAGGTGTTTTTAAGCAGTAAGAATAAAAAATAAGAGGTAAGATTTATGGCGAAAATCAGCGTACTGGGTTCAGGAAGCTGGGGTATGGCTCTGGCGCTCCTGCTGTATAATAACGGCCATGAAGTTCTCCTCTGGTCGGCAAGACCGGAGGATGCCCGTAAACTCCGGGAAAAAAGAGAAAATCCTGACCGGCTTCCAGGTGTACAGATTCCGGAAGACATTGAAATTCTGATAGATCTGGAACGGGCGATTAAAAGTGCTGATGTAACAGTGCTGGCAGTGGCTTCTCCGTACATTCGAAGTACGGCTCATAAAATGGCACCATTTATCAGGAAGGGTCAGAAGATTGTCAATGTTGCAAAAGGTATCGAAGAAAAAACACTGAAAACACTCAGTGACGTAATTGAGGAAGAAATTCCTGAGGGAGATGTGGCAGTTCTTTCAGGTCCAAGTCATGCGGAAGAAGTTGGAAAAGGAATTCCTACGACCTGCGTGGTCAGCGCACGTACAAGGGTGACTGCAGAATATCTTCAGAGTATTTTTATGAGTCCTGTATTCCGCGTGTATACAACGCCGGATATTCTGGGAGTAGAACTTGGGGGAGCACTTAAGAATGTGATTGCACTGGCAGCAGGTACCGCTGACGGATTGGGATATGGAGACAATACAAAAGCAGCTCTGATCACCAGGGGAATCACGGAGATTGCAAGGCTTGGAAAGAAAATGGGAGCACAGATGGAAACGTTTTACGGACTTTCCGGAATTGGTGATCTGATCGTAACCTGTGCGAGCGTACACAGCCGTAATCGAAAAGCCGGATATCTGATCGGTCAGGGATGTACAATGGAACAGGCTATGGATAAGGTACAGATGGTTGTGGAAGGTGTTTATTCCGCAAGAGCCGCAAGAGAACTTGCGGAGAAATATGAAGTGGAGATGCCTATCATAACGGAAGTGAACCGTGTACTTTTTGAGGGAAAATCTGCAGCAGAAGCGGTAATGGATCTGATGTTGCGTGACAAAAAAGTGGAAACACCGATGCTCCCCTGGGAAAATGTATGAGCCAGGTAAATATCCGTCCGTTTCAAATATAGGAAATTCAGTTAGAAAATAAAAAGATATCTGCCGGAAGATCAGTCAGAATCCGGCAGATATCTTTTTTGCGTTATTATAAAAAAAGTCAAGCGGATATTCGCAATCCGCTTCGCTACGTAGCTCTACACCAAATAACTGCTCCGCAGTTTATCAGGAGGAGCTTGCACTCTTCCTGATACAAGCAAGTCCCCACCCACTACTTATTGCTTTTCGCAACCCCGCAGGGGACTTACTTGATTTGGTTAAAATTGAATGTCACGGAGATCTTCCGGAACATGAGAAGTATGCAGATTTTCATTAAGCGTATCAATGATTGCCATGTCCTCATCTTCGATATTAAAATCAAAAATATTTCCGTTACTTCGGATGCGTTCCGGATTGCTGGATTTCGGGATAACGGAAATTCCCTTCTGAACAGCCCAGCGAAGACCTATCTGTGCAGGAGTTCTTGCGTATTTGGTTCCCAGAACACACATGACATCGTTGTCAAAATAGGCGCCTCTTGCCAGAGGGGCATAAGCCTGTACCTGAATACCAAAAGCTTTACAGTATTCGATCAGTTCGGATGGATAACACAGGGGATGACATTCAATCTGATTTACAGCCGGGATAATTCCGGAAATTTTACGGAGCTCTTCCAGATGCCGGATGTCAAAATTGCTGACGCCGATACTCAAAGCACGCCCGGATTCCAGGATTTTTTCCAGTTCTTTCCAGGTGCTCAGGTAGCAGCCAGGAACTGGCCAGTGAATCAGGCAGAGATCAACATAGCTGAGCTTCAAACGGTCAAGACTGCGGGAAAAAGCACCCTGAACATCACCCAGCCGCTGGGCTGTGTTCCAGATCTTGCTGGTGATAAAAAGATCCTTCCGGGGAACACCACATCTGGCGATGGCACGTCCCACACTTTCTTCGTTTTTGTAAACGGATGCGGTATCGATCATGCGGTAGCCGGCAGAGATTGCAGAAGTGATGGCAGCCTCAGCTTGTACGTCGTCGGGCAACTTATATACACCAAGCCCCAGGAGGGGCATTTCTCTGTCGTTATTCAGAAAAACAGTCTCTCTCAAAATAATTCCTCCTTGTTTGTTCTGTTTCCCATGCTTTTGCCATTATAGCACAAAAATATGAAAGAATCACATCAAATATATTACAAAAGTGATAAAGCTTGGTCCGAATTTTAAAGCGGCTATAGGAAATATTATATGGTTTGAAGAAACTAACTTCGTTAAAATCGAGACAATCGAGTTAATTAACTGTCAAAGTTTTTGAAAAATCAGGAAAAATGGCGTATAATTTTGGATATTTTTTATAATAATTTTCTTGATAATAGAGACAAAAAGATGTATAATGAATTTAATTGATAAATTCTTGTCATGAGCGTGTCCGCCCTGCGGATACAGGAAAGGGGTATTTATGCATTTAATCAAAGATGAGAATGGCAACCTTGTTCAGCATGGACATGCGGACAGCCACGAACATACACATGAGCACACTCACGAGGATGGAGTGACTCACAGCCATACACACAGTCATGCAGAAGGAGACAGCCACAGCCATACACACGGCGATGGCCACTGCGGTTCCTGCGAGTCCGGTGACTGCAAGAATGAGACTGTAGCACTTCTTACCTATATGCTGCAGCATAATGAGCATCATGCGGCAGAACTTGACCAGATGGCTGACAACCTTAAGAAACTTAACATGGATGCAGCTGCCAAGACAATCAAGGAAGCAGTATCCGATTTCCAGAAGGGTAATATGAGACTAGGACTTGCCCTTACCCTTGTTAAGGAAGAACTGAAATAAACTGACAGAATGATTTTGACAGCAGAGCGGAAGAACAGAAAACCGCTTATTTGGAGGAATTGATTATGTGTCTTGCAACTGTATATAAAGAAGAAGATAATTCAGTAATTTTTAAAAATGTAAGCCGCATTGATGTGGACGGAAATAAATTGATCCTTCGTGATATCATGGGAGATGAGCGCGTGGTAGAGGGCAGTATTCTCATGGTAGATCTGGCGAACAGTATCGTGAAACTGCAGTGTGACTGATATTACAGCAGTTTTATGGAAATGTGAGCTGAGGGAATGACAGAGATCATTCCTATAAAAATATAATAACACTAAGACGTGGAGGGACGATCAATGAAATTATCTGAAGCAATGAGAGAAAAAATGCTGCTTTCCTTTGAACTTTTTCCACCGAAGACAGAAAAAGGCATGGCAAATCTGCCGGGAACCATTGAACATCTCATGAAGTATAAACCGGAGTATATTTCCTGTACATACGGTGCCGGCGGCGGAAATGTCGGCGCAAACAGAGAAGTATGCCAGATGATCAAGAATGCAGGAACCACTCCTGTAACACACTTCACAGTAATCAAGAATACAAAAGAAGGCATCAAAGAGCAACTGGAACAGTATCTGGCTGAAGGCGTAGACCATATGCTTGCGCTTCGTGGAGATATTCCGCTTGGTGAGACAACAACATGTGGAGACTTCAATTATGCAACCGATCTTGTTAAATTTGTCCGCGATGAATTTGGCGATAAATTTGAGATCGCAGTAGCCGGCTCACCGGAAGGCCATATCGCATGCAGAAGCCTGGATGCGGATATCGCTGTTTTAAGACAGAAACAGGACAATGGCGCTGACTACATTATGACTCAGCTTTGCTGGGATATGGAACAGTTCAAATACTGGCTGGACGCTATCCGTGAGGCTGGTGTGACAATGCCTGTAGATGTTGGAGTAATGCCGATCCTGGATCAGGCAGCTACCATTAACATGGCTCTTTCACGTAATGGCTGTGTGATGGACAGCGAGCTTTGTAGACTGATCTCCAGAAACTGGCTGTTCCCGAATCCGTTCAACGCAAAAGACGCTGACGGTAAACCATTTGACATGTTCTATGAGGACAAGGTTAAACGATTCAAAGAAGAAGGAATCGAATACACCATCAGACAGATCGATGAGTATCGCGCTCTTGGTGTTGACGGTATCCATCTTTATGCATTAAACAAATGGAAAGATGTATCCGAGATCATTGACAGATCCGGACTTCGTACACTTATCTAATCATCAACGAAATAAATAAGAATTCCGGCACGATGCGGAGGTGTCAGAACAGTATCAGGCACCTCCCTTATGCGCCGGCATAACAGATATAAAATCAGGAGGTGCCCGTTTTATGGCACATGTTATTGCAGTCGCCGGAAAAGGCGGCGTTGGAAAAACTACATTATGCGGAATGCTGATCCAGTATCTCTGCGAAAAGAAAAAAGGACCTGTACTGGCTGTAGATGCAGATGCCAATTCAAATCTGAATGAGGTTCTTGGCGTAGAAGTAGATACGACTCTTGGCGATGTCCGCGAGGAGATCGCACATGCTGAGATGACAGAGAAAAGCCCGATCCCCAAAGGAATGTCCAAGGCAGATTATGCGGAGGTACGTTTTGAGGATGCTCTTGCAGAGGAAGATGATTATGATCTTCTTGTAATGGGAAGAACCCAGGGAAAAGGCTGCTATTGCTTTGTAAATGGTCTGCTTCAGGCACAGCTTGCCAAATACCAGAAAAATTATCCGTATATTGTTGTGGATAACGAAGCCGGAATGGAACATATCAGCAGAGGAATCCTTCCGAGCATGGAGACAGCAATTCTTGTAAGTGACTGCTCCAGAAGAGGCGTTCAGGCAGTTGGCAGGATCGCAGAACTTATTAAGGAATGCGATATGAAGCCTTCCAGAGTAGGTCTTATTATCAATCGCGCGCCAAAAGCAGAACTGAATTCAGGAATCCTTGAGGAAATCCGGAATCAGGGACTCGATCTGATCGGTGTGGTACCACAGGATGAGGCAGTTTATGAATATGACTGCGATGGTAAACCAACCGTTACTCTTCCTGAGGATAATCCGATGAGAAAAGCAGCTTTTGAAATTTTTGATAAATTAGGTTTATAATGGAATATAAACCTTTTTTTAAAAAAGAAAATAACCCATGGGTGGGGATGGGTTCCTGCCCTGGGCTTATTATAAAAAGAAAAATAAAAATAGATGTGCTATTAAAGGAGGTCTATAATGAGTGAATTCAAATTAACTACAGTGGAGGAATTTGAAGCCGCTACAGCCCGTCTTCTCGAGACAGGTGCAAAGGTAGGAGCAGATGCATGGCAGATCCGTGCAAAGAACCAGACTCCGCACTGTAAATTCGGTGAGCAGGGTATCTGCTGCCGTATCTGTGCAATGGGACCGTGTCGTATTACACCAAAGGCTCCAAGAGGAATCTGCGGATGTGATGCTCATGGTATCGTAGGAAGAAACTTCCTTAAATTTACAGCCGGTGGTGCAGCTACTCACTCCGATCATGGTCGTGAGATCTGCCATACACTGTACTGTGCAAAAGAGGGCGGAAATTATCAGGTAAAAGATCCTGAGAAACTGCTTCGCATCGCTAAAGAGTGGGGCGTGGAAACAGAAGGCAAGGATATCTATGATCTGGCTCATGAGATGGCTGAGATCGGTCTTATGGAATATGGTAAACCGTTCGGATATCAGAGATTCCTTGACAGAATGCCTGCAGGACAGAAAGAAAAACTGATCGAGAACGAAATCGCACCACGTGCTATCGACCGTGAGGTTGCAAGCTCCCTGCATATGTCTCATATGGGATGTTCATCTCTTCCGGAGGCGCTTGTAAAACAGTCTCTTCGCTGCGGTATGGCTGATGGATGGGGCGGTTCCATGATGGGAACAGAGTTCTCTGATGTATTATTCGGAACTCCGAAGCCACTTGATACAGAGGCTAACCTTGGAGTAATGGTTGAAGAGAACGTAAACATTGTTGTGCACGGACATGATCCGAGTCTTTCTGAGATGATCTGTGAGTATGCAGACAGCAAAGAAATGATCGATTATGCAAAATCTGTAGGAGCAAAAGGAATCACCGTTTCCGGTGTGTGCTGTACTTCTAACGAGGTAGCTATGCGTCGTGGTGTTCCGATGGCTGGTAACTTCCTGCAGCAGGAGAACGTAGTGCTGACAGGTGCCTGCGAGGCGATCGTAGTTGATGTTCAGTGTATCTTCCCTGCATTAGGACCTCTGAGCAAATGTTTCCATACTAAATTTGTTACAACTTCTCCGATCGCTCAGATGCCGGATTCTGAATTTATCAGATTCAACGCTGAAACAGCAGGAGAAAATGCAAAAGCAATCGTTAAGATGGCTATCGATAACTTCAAGAACAGAAAACCTGAGCTTGTACATATCCCGCAGCTGAAACAGAAAGCTACTGTTGGTTACTCAGTAGAAGCAATCGTCAAAGTTCTTGATGGTGTTACAAACTCTCAGGTTGACGTAACAGGAACAACCAAACCATTACTTGAGTGCATCACTTCCGGTGTTATCCGTGGTGCTGTTGCTATGGTTGGATGTAACAATCCTAAGATCCGTCCTGACTATGCACATATCGAACTGATGAAGAAGTGTATCGCAAATGATATCATTATCATCGCTTCCGGATGTTCCGCACAGGCAGCTGCTAAAGCTGGTCTGATGGACAAATCCGCAAGAGATCTCTGCGGTGCAGGTCTGAAACGTGTCTGTGAGCTGGCTGATATCCCACCAGTACTTCATATGGGATCCTGCGTAGATATCTCCCGTATGATGATCCTGGCTGCTGAACTTGCAAAAGATGCAGGACTTCAGATCAATCAGCTTCCTGTAGTAGGATGTGCTCCTGAGTGGATGTCTGAAAAAGCTGTATCCATCGGTAACTACGTAGTTGGTACTGGTATTGATACATTCCTTGGCGTTGATCCATATGTTTCCGGTTCTTCAGAAATGTGCGAGCTTCTTACAGAGGGAACAAGAAAATGGACAGGTGCTGCTTACACAGTAGAGACAGACATCGAGAAATTAGTTGATCTTATGATCGAGAGAATTGAAGAGAAGAGAACAGCATTAGGAATCTAATCCGTTGCGATCTTTAAAATGTTATAAAAGGTGGAAGACGTAAAATGAAAATAGCAGTAACCGGTAAAGGCGGAGTAGGAAAGACAACTTTCGCAGCAACACTTGCAAGACTATACGCAGATGAGGGAAAAAAAGTCCTTGCGGCGGATGTGGATCCGGATGCGAACCTGGGTCTTGCCCTTGGATTTGACGAGGAAACCTTGGATTCTATTGTTCCAATCTCAAAAATGCGTAAGCTCATAGAAGAACGCACCGGAGCCAACAGCCAGAATCAGTTTTATAAACTGAACCCAAAGGTAGACGATATTCCGGATACTTATGGAAAAACCTGTAATGGCGTAAAGCTGCTTGTCCTTGGAACTGTGGAAACAGGTGGAGGCGGATGCGTCTGTCCTGAACATGTGATGCTTAAAAGAGTGATCAATAACCTTGTGATCCACAGA
The DNA here is from genome assembly GCF_003461955.1 of Ruminococcus sp. AM36-2AA. GTDB lineage: Bacteria > Bacillota > Clostridia > Lachnospirales > Lachnospiraceae > Blautia_A. The sequence continues at coordinate 18,629 of NZ_QTYB01000013.1, forward strand.
GATGATGTGGTGATCATGGATATGGAGGCCGGCCTGGAACATCTGGGCCGGGGCACCACGGAGAGCATGGATGAATTTATTGTAGTGATCGAACCAGGGGCAAGAAGTGTACAGACATATAAGAATGTTAAACGTCTTGCAAAGGATCTGGGAGTTTCTCAGGTTAAGGTCGTGGCCAATAAGGTAAGAAATCCGGAGGATGAGGAATTTATCCGGAGTAAGATCCCGGCAGAGGATCTGCTTGGAATGATCCACTACAATACAGAAGTTATAGATGCTGATCGTCAGGGAAAATCTCCCTACGATTTTAGTGAAACTGTAACAGCTGAAATCAGAAAAATCAAAGACAAAATTGATCAGAATTCAATTCTGTAAAAATAGGAGGTATTACAGTGACTTTATTTGATAGAGTATTCGGCGGAAACGATGCTGTATATGGTTTAACAGAGGGTGCTATTGACGGCGCGATCGCTCAGTATGGCGAAGACAAAGCTGTCAGCTTCCCGAATACCGCTTACAGCCTTCCTTGCTACTATGCTGTAACAGGAACAAAAGTTACAACATTAAAAGAATTAAAAGAAGCTCTTGGCGTTGTAAAAACACTTATGACAAGAGAGAAAAGACTGAACGATGCATTCATGTCCGGTGTTGCTACAGCACTCTGCGCAGAGTTCATCGAGGTTCTGAAATATATCGACGGAGCAACTCCTTACGAAGAGCCATGCTATGGACATCTTGGTGATGCTGTTATCCGTGAGCTCGGTGTACCGCTTGTAACAGGCGATATCCCAGGCGTTGCTGTTATCCTTGGTGCGGCTCCTACTACAGAAGAGGGTGTTGCTCTTGTAAAGAGCTATCAGGCACAGGGTATCCTGGTAACACTTGTTGGCGGAATCATTGATCAGGTTGCAGAAGCCGGAATGAAGACAGGTGCCAACGTTCGTGTTATTCCTCTTGGAAAAGATGTTACATCTGTTGTTCATGTAGTTTCCGTTGCGATCCGTGCAGCTCTGATCTTCGGTAACGTAACACCTGGAGATGCAGGAACACTTATGAAATACACAATGGATCGTGTACCGGCATTTGTTAACGCATTCAAACCTCTGGATGATGTGATCGTAGCATGCGGTGCAGGCGCTATCGCACTTGGATTCCCGGTTGTTACAAATGAGACAGAGAATATCTTCCGTGTACCGAAGAGCCTTATCGTTCAGGAGGACGTAAGCAAATTTAACGCTACTTCTCTTGAGGCGCGTGATATTAAGATCAAGATCACAAATATTGATATTCCGGTTGCTTTCGCATCTGCATTCGAGGGTGAGATCATCCGTCGTAAAGATATGCAGGTTGAGTTCGATGGCTCCCGTGTAGACTGTGCAGAGCTTGTACAGACCTGCGATGCTTCTGAGATCGAGGATCACAAGATCACAGTAATCGGACCTGAAGTAGATGAGATGGAATTCGGCAGCAAGAACAGCATTGCATATGTTGTTAAAGTTGCAGGTAAGAATATGCAGTCTGACTTTGAGCCGGTTATCGAGCGTAAATTCCACAACTATATCAACTGTATCGAGGGTGTATACCATACAGGACAGCGTGATATGCAGCGTATCCGTATCAGCATTGATGCATTTAATGCAGGCTTCAGAATCAAACATATCGGTGAGGTTCTTTATGCATCTGTTAAGAATGAGTTCGATGCGGTTGTTGATAAATGTGAGGTTGTTATCTATACAGATCCTGCTGAGTGTACAAGAATCCGTCATGAGGTTGCAATTCCGATCTTTGACAAACGTGATGAGCGTCTTGATACTCTGACAGATGAGTCTGTTGACGTATATTATAGCTGTATCCTTTGCCAGGCATTCGCACCAAGCCACGTATGTGTAGTAACACCTGAGAGACTTGGTCTTTGCGGTGCGGTTTCATGGCTGGATGCAAAAGCTACACATCAGCTTGACCCAGCTGGCCCTTGCCAGATCATCACAAAAGAGCGTCCGATCGATGAGAATCTTGGTTCTTATGAGGACGTTGATGAGGCAGTTCAGAAATTCTCCCAGGGTGCTCTGGAGCACGTTACACTGTACTCCATCATGCAGGATCCGATGACTTCCTGCGGATGCTTCGAGTGTATCTGTGGTATCGAGCCATTCTCCAACGGTGTTGTTATTGCTAACCGTGAGTATGCAGGCATGACACCACTTGGAATGACATTCCCTGAGATGGCATCCATGACAGGTGGTGGAGTTCAGACACCTGGATTCATGGGACATGGTAAACATTTCATTTCCTCCAAGAAGTTCATGAAGGCTGAGGGCGGTATCGAGCGTATCGTATGGATGCCAAAAGAACTGAAAGAATTCGTAGCTGACAGACTTAATAAGACTGCAAAAGAGCTTTACGGAATCGATAACTTTACAGACATGATCGGTGATGAGACGATCGCAGAAGATCCAGAGACACTGGTTGCATTCCTTACAGAAAAAGGACATCCGGCTCTCGGACTTGATCCGATGATGTAATTTATCCGGGAGAAAGGATGTGCGGACATCCTTTCTCTTGTAAACTGTTAAAAAGTTTGTTGATTTTTTAACAGAAATATAGTGCTGCATCTTGCCAATAACTGGTGCTATGTAGTATAATATAAGAAGCTCTGTAGTTTTTAATTATTATTTTTAAGGAGGCTAACGAAAAATGCCGTTTAATCAGAAACCACAAAAGTTCAATGCAAAGATTAATGCTGTCACAATCGGAAGCGGAGATAAGACTGTGACAATTGGTGGGGATTGTACATTCCCATTTTATTCCTTTGACGCAGAGTCAGAGAACTGCCCGAAGATCGGTGTAGAGATCTCTGATATGGGTCTTGAGGGCGTATCTGAAGGTATCAAAGCTTACTATGAAGGCGCTACTACAATGGCTGACATTGCTAAGAAAGCTGCAGCTATGGAGGGTGCTGACTTTGTTGCACTTATTCTTGAGGGCGGCGACCCGAACGGTGTTAACAAATCTATCGATGAGCTGATCGCAGTTGTTAAAGAAGTTGCAGATGCAGTTGACTGTCCACTGGTTGTAGAGGGCTGCAAGAATGTTGAGAAGGATGCAGAGCTCCTTCCGAAGGTTGCAGAGGCTCTTCAGGGCAGAAACGCACTGATCCTTTCCGAGAAAGAGGAGAACTACAAAGCAATCGGTGCAGCAGCAGGTCTTGCTTATAATCAGATCGTAGGCGCTGAGTCTGCCGTTGATATCAACCTTGCTAAACAGCTTAACGTTGTTACTACACAGCTTGGTGTAGATGCTAAGAAGATCGTTATGAATATCGGTAGTGCAGCAGTTGGTTATGGATATGAGTACGTAGTATCTACTATGGACCGTATCAAAGGTGCCGCTTTAGGCCAGGATGATAACATGCTGCAGATGCCTATTATTACACCTGTATCCGCAGAGACATGGAATGTTAAAGAGGCTATGGCTTCCGAGGCTGACATGCCGGCATGGGGACCACAGGACGAGCGTGGAATCGACATGGAAGTTGAGACAGCAGCAGCTGATCTTGCAGCTGGTTCTGATGCAGTTATCTTAAGACATCCGGAATCCGTTAAGACAATTTCCAAGCTGATCAAAGCACTTGCGTAATAAATAGGAGGATAAAGAGCTATGGCACTGAATGGTATTCAGATCTTTAAATTAACACCAAAGAAAAACTGTAAGGAATGTGGATGCCCTACATGTATGGCTTTCTCTATGAAAGTTGCACAGGGCGCTATGAAAATTGAGCAGTGTCCTCATATGTCCGAGGATGCATTAGCATCTCTTTCTGAGGCAACTGCACCGCCAATGAAAACTATCAAGATCGGAACAGGCGACGGAGAGTTTACACTTGGTGGAGAGACTGTTCTTTTCAGACATGAGAAGACATTCGTAAGCAAAACAAGATATGCCGTATCACTTTGCACATGCATGAGTGATGAAGAAGTAGAAGCTAAACTTGCAGAGATCCCACAGGTTGATTACGACCGTATCGGTGAGAGAATGCATGTAGAGCTTGTATATGTAAACTGCGATGAGAATGCAGATGCTGCAAAATTCACAGCACTTGTAGAGAAGGCGAAAGGCCTTGGAAGAACACTGATCCTTGGCTGTACAGATCCTGAAATCGCAAAAGCTGCCCTTGAAGTATGTAAGGACGGCAAACCGGTTCTTAACGGAGCAAACGCTTCCAACTATGAGGCAATGAGCAAAGTTGCTACAGATGCAGGCGTAGTTCTTGGTGTATCCGGTAAGGACATCAACGAGTTATATGATACTACAGCAGCTATCGAGAAACTTGGAAACAAGAATCTCGTACTTGACACAACAGGAGCTGACATCAAAGAGACTTTTGCAAACACTGTACAGGTTCGTCGTGCAGCTCTTAAGAATCAGGACAGAACATTTGGTTATCCTTCCATCGTTAACCTTGTTAAACTTGCGAAGGGTGACAAACATTTACAGGCAGCACTTGCTTCCATGTTTACTATGAAATATGGTTCCATCATCGTTATGGAGCAGATGACATATGCAGAGGCACTTCCGCTGTTCGGACTTCGTCAGAACGTATTTACAGACCCGCAGAAGCCAATGAAGGTAGAGCCGGGCATCTATCCTCTGAACGGAGCAGACGAGAATTCTCTCGTTGTAACAACAGTAGACTTTGCTCTTACATACTTCGTAGTATCTGGCGAGCTGGAGCGTTCCGGCGTTCCGCTTAACCTGGTAATCAATGATGCAGGCGGACTTTCCGTACTGACATCCTGGGCAGCCGGTAAATTCTCCGGAAACAGCATCTCCGAGTACATCAAAGAGAATGTTGAGCCGAAGGTTAAATGCAGAAGACTGGTTATTCCTGGTAAAGTAGCAGTTCTTAAGGGAGACCTTGAGGCTAAGCTTCCTGGATGGGAGATCATCGTAGGACCAAGAGAAGCAGTACAGCTTGTGAAATTCTTAAAAGACCTTGACGCATAATCTTAAGGTTTGAGAAATCAGCTGTCCGGCAATGCCGCCGACAGTTATAAGAGGCTGTGCAGGGTTGCTGCACAGCCATATCCTACTAATATGTAAAGGAGAACACGAGTATGGCAAAATTTGTAACAATTGGGGAGAGACTTTCAACAACAGCACCGGCAGTAAACAAAGCATTTACTGAGAGAGATCCTGAGCCGATCATCAAAAGAGCGAAACAGCAGCTTGATGCAGGTGCTACATATCTTGATGTAAATATCGGACCGGCTGAGAACGATGGCGAGGATCTTATGAAATGGGCAGTACAGCTCCTTCAGTCCGAGTTTGACAACGTTCCGCTTGCTCTGGATACAACAAACCAGAAAGCAATCGAGGCTGGTATTTCTGTATACAACAGAAGCAAAGGTAAACCGATCGTAAACTCTGCAGATGCTGGTGACAGAATTTCCAATATTGATCTCGCAGCAGCTAACGATGCGATCTGTATCGCACTTTGCTCTTCCGGTATGGTTGCAGCAGACAACGACGAGCGTATGATGCACTGCCAGAACATGCTTGAGAGAGGTCTTGGCCTTGGTATGGAAGCAGAGGATCTCTGGTTTGATCCGCTTTTCCTTGTTGTAAAAGGAATGCAGGACAAACAGATGGAAGTTCTTGAGGCAATCAAGATGTTCTCCGAGATGGGTCTGAACTCCACAGGTGGTCTTTCCAACAACAGTAACGGTATGCCAAAACATATCCGTCCGATCATGGACTCTGCTCTTGTAGCTATGGCTATGATGAATGGTCTTACATCTGCAATCGTTAACCCTAACGACCTTCGTCTTATGGAGACAATCAAATCCTGTGACGTATTCAAGGGTAACACACTTTACGCAGATTCTTACCTTGAGATCTAATTTGGCGTGTGAACAAAACAGGAGCGCTGTTTCAGAGGCTGGGGGCTTCGGCCTTCAGCCTCTTTTTTACTAATATAGTTTAGTCTAACTCCCAACGCCACAGGTGGAAGACGAATAACTTTTACGAGGCGAGAAAGGTGGTTGCCGAATGTTTAAGGTGACTTTTGCTTTTGAAAATGGCAGTACGGTAGAAGCATTTGCCAATGCGGGGGATAATTTACTGGAGGTTGCTCGTAGTGCCAATGTGGCTATCGATGCACCATGTTCCGGAAACGGAGCCTGTGGAAAATGTCGGGTACAGTTAAAAAGCGGAGAACTGGACTCAAAGAAAACTCTTCATATTTCGGATGAAGAATATGGCGCAGGTTGGCGTCTGGCCTGTATGAGCAAGATCAGTGCAGATGTGGAGGTTCTTGTTCCGGATATTGCATCCGCATATAAGAGCCGAATGAAAGTGGCTGATTTGAGCTCAAAAGAAGAAATCGCTATTTTTGAAAATGCCAAGCATGAAGTTGAGATGGCTGGCATAGAACTTACAAACAGTCTTGATGTTGTGGAACTTCAGATGGATATTCCATCACTGGATGATACCATGCCGGATAATGAAAGACTGACCCGTGCACTTCAGAAGTTTATGAACCTGAAGCGTGTCAGAATTCCGTATGCGGTGCTTAAGAAGCTTCCAGATGTACTTCGTGAGAGTAAATTTTCTGTGAAGTGCGTGGTTCGTACAGCACCAAATGACATGTATGTTTATGATATTTTTGACAGTAAGAAAGATGTTGTGATCGGTGGTCTTGCTGTAGATATCGGTACCACAACCGTTTCGGCAGTCCTGATCAATATGGAAACAGGAGAGATCCTGGCCAAGAGTTCTTCCGGAAACGGACAGATTCGTTTTGGTGCGGATGTTATCAACCGTATCATCGAGTCTCAGAAACCTGGTGGAAAGAAGAAACTTCAGGACGCGGTGATCAAAGAGACCATTAACCCGATGATCCATGAGATGTGCCGAAGCATTCATTTTCCGGAAGAGCAGATCTACCGGATGTGTGTTGCTTCTAATACAACCATGAATCATCTGTTTGCAGGGATCAATGCGGATCCGCTTCGTATGGAACCGTATATTCCTACGTTTTTCAAAACAAATTCCTTGTTTGCATCGGATGTGGGAATTGAGATCAATCCGGATGCACATATTATCATGGCTCCGAATATCGGAAGCTATGTAGGTGGAGATATCACTGCCGGTACACTGGTAAGTATGATCTGGAACAGACCGGAATTTTCTCTGTTTATCGACCTTGGTACTAACGGAGAGCTTGTGTTCGGTAATTCCGATTTCATGATGAGCTGTGCATGTTCCGCTGGTCCTGCCTTTGAGGGTGGAGACATCAGTTGCGGTATGCGTGCTACAGACGGTGCCATTGAGGCATGTACCATTGATAAAGAGACCATGGAGCCGACGTATAAGGTTGTAGGAGATCCTGGAACCAAACCGGTAGGACTTTGTGGTTCCGGTATCATTGATGTGATCAGTGAACTCTTTATGACAGGAATCATCAATCCGAAGGGCAAATTTGTCCGCGAGGGCAAGAGAGTCCGTCACGATCAGTATGGCATGGGAAGCTATGTGATCGCATTTGAGGATGAAGCAGGCTCTGTTAAGGATGTAGAGATCACAGAGGTAGATATTGATAACTTTATCCGTGCAAAAGGTGCTATTTTTTCAGCAATCCGTACCATGTTGAATTCTCTTGACTTCGATGTTTCCATGATCGACGATGTATACGTTGCCGGTGGAATCGGAAGTGGAATCAATATGGCCAATGCAGTGCATATCGGAATGTTCCCGGATATTCCTCTTGAGAAGTTCCATTACATTGGAAACTCTTCTCTTACAGGTGCTTATCTGATGCTTCATTCCACATCAGCAGAGAAGAAAACTTATGAGCTGGCTTCCAATATGACTTATCTGGAACTTTCCACAGTTCCTACGTATATGGACGAGTTTGTAGGTGCATGCTTTATTCCGCATACGGATACACATCTGTTTCCGTCTGTTATGGAAGAACAGCAGAAGAGATAATACAGACTAAAATGGCAGAGGTAAAACATGGCTTTTAGTATAAATGACCTGAATTATGAAAAAGACAGCAAGGAAAGGATGCCCTGGGAACATTATACAGAAGAGTTCCAGAAAGCAGACCCGGCAGAGATTGCCGGGAGGCTTTCTATTCCCTATGATGAAGAGACAAAACAGCTGACTCTGAAATTTCTGGGAACGGTGTATCATATTTCCTGGCCGGATTTTCAGGTAACTCATGAGAAAGATGATATGGGATTTTATCCGTTGGAAGAAATGATCTATGCGAAGATCCTTACCATACGTTTCCTGCTGAATGGAAATAATTCCCAGGGAAGCGGAAGATTTAAGACCTACAGGGAAATGCCCTGGGGGGAGGTATATCTCCGTCAGTTTGATGGCAGATGTATCAAGCGTCTGGCCTTTACCTATGGAAACAGACTGAAGGATTTTAAGGGGATCATGGAGCACATCCATGCAGCTCCTGTAGATCATGGCGATATTGCCTATCAGGTGGAGATATTCCCCGGATATCTGATCCAGATGATCCTGTGGGAGGGTGATGAGGAATTTCCACCTTCTTCACAGATATTGTTTTCCGATAATTTTCCGGTTTCCTTTGCAGCTGAGGACATGGCTGTGATGGGAGACGTTATCATCGGATCTCTGAAGGCGTTTTTGAAATGTCTTTAAAAAAGTTAAGAACAGGATGGGACCTGTTTTTATAGAAATGCAGTTTTAAGGGATTAAAAACTGTAAAAATACCTAAAGGGAGGTAACATTATGGGATTTAAAAGTGACATCGAAATTGCACAGGAGTGCGAAATGCTTCCAATCACACAGATTGCAGAGAAGGCAGGTATTGATGACAAATATCTGGAGCAGTACGGAAAGTACAAAGCAAAAATTGATTACAATCTGTTAAAAGAGAGTGACAAGAAAGATGGTAAGCTGATCCTCGTAACAGCTATCAACCCGACACCAGCAGGAGAGGGAAAAACAACAACAACCGTTGGTCTTGCAGATGCAATGCAGAAAATGGGCAAAAAAGTAATGGTAGCTCTTCGTGAGCCATCCCTCGGACCGGTATTCGGTGTAAAAGGTGGTGCAGCAGGCGGCGGTTACGCACAGGTAGTTCCGATGGAGGATATCAACCTTCACTTTACCGGTGACTTCCATGCGATCGGTGCGGCAAACAACCTTCTTGCAGCAATGATCGACAACCATATCTTCCAGGGTAATGACCTGAACATTGACCCGAGAAAGATCACATGGAGACGTTGCGTGGACATGAACGACCGTCAGCTTCGTAATGTAGTAGATGGTCTTGGCGGAAGAACAAACGGTATGCCACGTGAAGACGGATACGACATTACAGTTGCATCTGAGATCATGGCAGTTCTCTGTCTTGCAAGCGACATCAAAGACCTGAAAGAGAGACTTTCCAGAATCATCATCGGATACACCTATGGTAAAGTTTCCGAGCAGAAACCGGTAACAGCTGGTGATCTTCATGCAGAGGGTGCTATGACAGCACTTCTGAAAGATGCCCTGAAACCAAACCTTGTACAGACACTGGAGCATGTTCCGGCAATCGTTCACGGCGGACCATTCGCAAACATCGCTCATGGATGTAACTCCGTAACAGCTACAAAGATGGCTATGAAACTTGCTGATTATGCCATCACAGAGGCTGGATTCGGTGCTGACCTTGGTGCTGAGAAATTCCTTGACATCAAGTGCCGTATGGCAGGCCTTCATCCAAGCGCAGTTGTTATCGTAGCTACTGTTCGTGCACTGAAATACAACGGTGGTGTTCCGAAGGCAGATCTGAACAACGAGAACCTTGAGGCTCTTGAGAAAGGTCTTCCAAACCTTCTGAAACATGTAAGCAATATCAAGAATGTATACAAACTTCCATGTGTAGTTGCTATCAATGCATTCCCGACCGATACCAAGGCAGAGCTTGACCTGGTTGAGGCAAAATGTAAAGAGCTTGGCGTTAACGTTGCACTTTCCGAGGTATGGGCAAAAGGCGGCGAAGGCGGCATGAAGCTTGCTGAGGAAGTGATCCGTCTTGTTGAGGAGCCGAATGACTTCACATATGCTTATGAGCTTGAGGGATCTATCGAGGATAAACTGAATAACATCGTACAGAAAGTTTACGGTGGTAAGAAAGTTGTTCTTACAGCAAATGCTCAGAAACAGGCAAAACAGCTGGAAGCTCTTGGATTTGGCAACTGCCCGATCTGTGTAGCTAAGACACAGTACAGTCTGACAGATGATCAGACAAAACTTGGCGCACCGACAGACTTTGAGGTAACAGTACGTAACCTGAAGATTTCCGCAGGTGCAGGATTCATCGTTGCCCTGACAGGTGAGATCATGACTATGCCAGGTCTCCCGAAAGTTCCGGCAGCAACCAAGATCGATGTAGATGAGACAGGTAAGATCACAGGCCTCTTCTAATCGGAACATAAGATCAAAAACTACCGGAGGGGGCTTTTTATAAAAGCCCCCAATGGGCTCTAAAGAGTGCTAAAATAAGAATATAAGGAGGAGAGTCCTATGGGATTTTCTACCAGTACATGTACTGAATTTGTTGAGGTATTAAGCTCCAAGGCACCGGTTCCTGGCGGCGGCGGCGCTTCTGCTCTTGTAGGTGCGGTTGGTACAGCTCTTGGAAACATGGTTGGAAGCCTTACTGTTGGCAAGAAAAAATATGCAGATGTTGAGGACGAGATGTGGGAGCTGAAAAAGAAATGTGATCAGCTTCAGAAAGATTTCCTTCATCTGATCGAGAGAGACGCAGAAGTATTTGAGCCTCTTTCCAAAGCTTACGGAATGCCAAGAGAGACAGAGGAAGAAAAAGCAGAGAAAGCCCGCGTTATGGAGGCTGCTCTGAAAGAAGCCTGCTCTGTTCCGATGGAGATCATGGAGAAATGCTGTGAGGCCATTGAACTTATCGTTGAGTTCGGCGCAAAAGGTTCCAAGCTTGCGATCAGTGATGCTGGCGTAGGTGCTGCATTCTGCAAAGCTGCTCTTAAGGGAGCAAGCCTGAATGTATACATCAATACAAAGTCTATGGCAGATCGTGCGTATGCAGAGGAATTAAACAAAAAAGCAGACGCTATGCTTGAGAAATATACAAAGATCGCAGACGAGACATTTGACAGTGTTCTCGGAAGACTGAAATAGGAGGAACCAGACAAATGGCAAAGCAGTTATTAGGTAAAGAAGTAACAGCAGCTCTTAACGAGAAGATCAAAGCTAACGTTGCAGAGCTTCAGGCAAAAGGTGTAAATCCTACACTTTGCATTATCCGTGTTGGTGAGAATCCAAGCGATATTTCCTATGAGAGAGGAGCAACCAAACGTTGCGAGACTCTTGGGGTTGCATGTGAGAAGATTCTTCTTCCGGAGGACGTTTCCCAGGATGAGCTTCTTGCAACTATCGATAAAGTAAACAAAGATGACAAGATCCACGGCGTTCTTCTGTTCCGTCCGCTTCCGAAACATCTGGATCAGGCAGTGATCGAGAATGCTCTTGCAGCAGAAAAAGACGTTGACTGTATGACAGATCTTTCCATGTCCGGTGTATTCACAGGCAAAAAGATCGGATTCCCGCCATGTACACCACAGGCATGCATGGAGATCCTGGATCATTACGGAATCGACTGCACAGGCAAAAAAGCTGTTGTGATCGGAAGAAGCCTTGTAGTTGGTAAACCAGCTGCAATGATGCTTGTTAAGAAAAATGCGACAGTTACTATCTGCCACACAAGAACCGTTGATATGCCATCCGTTGCAAAAGAGGCTGACATTGTTATCGTTGCAGCTGGCCGTGCTGGTGTTGTTGGTGCTGATTATGTCAGAGAGGGACAGACAATCATCGATGTTGGTATCAATGTAAACGCTGAGGGTAAACTTTGCGGTGATGTTGATTATGCGGCAGTTGAGCCGATCGTTGATGCGATTACACCGGTTCCTGGTGGAGTTGGAAGTGTTACAACTTCTGTTCTTGTAGGTCATGTAGTTGAAGCTGCAATGAGAAAAGCGCAGTAATAAAGGATTGATTATTTAGATATGTACAGATTCCGAAATCGTTTTTGTTTACGGATGATGGTGCTTGCAGGCGTTCTGGTGTTCGGAACGCCTGCAGGTGTTTTGGCAGAGGATGTGGATCATTCCATGGAGGGGCAGATCTCGAAGCCGCAGTCATCCGGAGAGAATAATGCAGATGGTTTTGTGGATGATTCCACAGATAATACTTATGGATATTATACGATCATGGGGTGTACCACAGTGGATGTGGAGGATATGGTGGCGCAGTATGAGGCGCAGAATGTGGAGTATCCTTCGGATGTCCTGACAGAGGGTGGTGCACCGGATATTGATTCGTTTTGCACGATTGTGATAGAGGAGGCGGATGCGGAGGGTGTCCGTGGAGAAGTTGTTTATGAGCAGGCGATGCTTGAGACTGGATGGCTGCAGTTTGGCGGGGATGCCAGCGCGGGGCAGTTTAATTTTTCCGGGCTTGGGACTACGGGTGGAGGCGTTGCCGGAAATTCTTTTCCGGATGTAAGGACCGGGATCCGGGCGCAGGTGCAGCATCTGAAGGCTTATGCCTCATCAGAGGATCTGAACCAGGCCTGTGTGGATAACCGCTTTCAATATGTTGCCCGGGAGAGTGCTCCTTATGTGGAATGGCTGGGGATTCAGGAGAATCCTTATGGAGGTGGCTGGGCTGCCGGGAGGAGTTATGGATATAAGCTTCGGAGCCTTCTGGCGGGTCTGAAAGGTGAGGAGTATGCCTGGCCGGAGAGCACGGAGACGGTGGAGAGGTAGTGGCGGACAGTAGTGGCGGAGGGGTTGGCCGTGGTAGGCTGTCTGGCTATACGGTAGGATGTGGATGAGGGACGGAGGCGGGCTTTGCCCTGTCCTGGTTGATAAAAATGGAGATGTAACCTTGAGGTTTAATTAAGGTTGCATCTCCGTTTTTGGTTTCGTATAAAATATTTCTGGGAATTATCTGGAAAAATATTTCGATATATTAGTTCAGTTCCAGGTTTTCAAGTTCCTGTGAAGGAAGCTTGGGTTCTGAGGTGTCTACGTATTTTTTGAGGGCTTTGGAGGTTTTGGCGAAGCCGGCGTTGGTTCCGGCGCCGCCGATGCAGCCTCCTGGGCAGGCCATGCCTTCGATCATGCAGTTTTTGATCTTACCGGCTTTGGCCAGGGTGAGGACTTTTTTGCATTCGGCAAGGCTTTCTGCGTGTTCGATGTGTACGGGTACGTCGGGGTAGTATTCTTTCAGGCAGTTTTCGATGGCTCCGGCTACACCGCCTGCGATGGCATATCCTCTTCCTGCGGCGGTTGCGGCCTGGGTTTCTTCCGGGAGTTCTTCGCAGGTGGATGGGGTGATATTTTTGGCATCAAAGAGACCCCAGAGTTCTTCGAAGGTGATTACGAAGTCTACGTCACTTCTCACGGAATGGCGCATAGCTTCCAGTTTTTTGGAGGCGCATGGTCCGATGAAGACTACTTTGGCGTTAGGGTGTTCTTTTTTTACAATGCGGGCGGTTGCTACCATCGGGGTCAGCTCCTGGGAGATGTTGTCGATCATGGCCGGGAAGTATTTCTTTGCCATGACGGACCATGATGGACAGCAGGAGGTGAGGAGGAACGGGAGGTTGCCGGTGGCTACTTCTTTGGCATAGTGGTGTGCTTCAGAGATGCAGCCGATGTCTGCGCCCAGTGCTACCTCATAAATGTTTGAGAAGCCCAGCTGTTTAAGGGCGGAGCGGAATTTGCCTGGGGTGACGTCTTCGCCGAACTGATTGATATAAGCAGGTGCAACTTCTGCAATGATCTCAGTTCCTTCACGGAGGGCGTGGGAGAGCTGGAAGATCTGGGATTTATCTGAGATGGCTCCGAATGGGCAGCTGACCATACACATACCACAGGATACGCATTTGTCCTGGTTGATGGAAGCTCTTCCCTGTTCATCACTTTCGATGGCTTTTACACCGCAGGCGCGTTCGCAGGGGCGTTCTTTGTGGGCGATGGCGTCGTAGGGACAGACGGATTTGCATCTTCCGCAGTGGATGCATTTATCCTGGTCGATAAAGGATTTGCCGTCTACCATGGAGATGGCGCCTTTGGGGCAGGTGAGCATACAGGGATGTGCGACGCAGCCGCGGCACATGTTGCTGACTTCGTATTTGTTGGATTCGCATGCGGAACATGCAGATGGGATTACCTGCATAAGAGGTGGTTCGTAATATTTCTCGTCAATGTTGCTGGCTTTTACTCCGTCGGTCAGATGGACGGAACGGTTCTCCGGACGGAGAGAAAGGCCCATGGCCAGGCGGACACGTTCGCTTGCAACAGCTCTTTCGCGGTAGATACTTTCACGGTATTTCGCACGTTCTTCTACGATGTTGTAGGGAATGGATTCAATATCGTGGATTAGGGATTCGTCCGTGGATTCAAATCCGATCTTCGCAATTTCTGTAAAAATCTTTCTTCGGATCTGTTTAACTGGTGTGTCGAGATTTCGCATAGAGTTTCTCCTTTTCAAAATAAGATTAATAAAATGTTTTCCACGCACTTTTCTTTCATATTAAAGTAAATGAGAAATAAAATCAATAACAGGAAATGTTTTTTACCGGGAACATAAAGTAAATTTGTTCCTTTATTATCATAACTGTTAAAAATTGAACATTTTTTGAAAAAAATAGACACAAAACCAGTAAGCCATTGTAAACTTTTCAATATATTCTGAAAAAACCGAAAAAAGCACTTGTGGAAAATGACGATATAAGTTATAATTAAAAGCACAAAAATAGTGCAAAATAATGGTTTGCATAAACGCGCGGCACTGACAAAGTGTTAGAGTATCAACCTGTAATGGGAGCAGGCTGATCAAGTGGAAAATCTATGAGAAACAAGGAGGGAACCGAATGTTAGACCAGACGTATTACAAGAAAACGGATGAGATCATCGAGCACTACGGTCGGAAAGCTGCATCACTGATTCCGATCATGCAGGATATCCAGGCTGAGTATCGTTATCTCCCGGGAGAGCTTCTTACTTATGTTGCGGAACAGATTGGTGTAAAAGAAGCGAAGGCGTACAGCGTAGCCACTTTCTATGAGAACTTTTCCTTTGAACCGAAAGGCAAGTACATTATTAAGGTATGTGATGGTACTGCCTGTCATGTACGTAAGTCCATGCCTGTTAAGGAAGCCATGCTGAAAGAGCTTGGACTGACCCATAAGAAACATACAACGGATGATATGCTTTTTACAGTTGAGACTGTTTCCTGTCTGGGTGCATGTGGACTGGCACCGACACTGACTGTAAATGATGAAGTTCACCCGAAAATGACTCCTGAGAAGGCTGTTGAGCTTTTAAATGAATTGAGAGGTGAGAGCGTATGAGTATAACCAGTATGGAAGATCTGAAAAACAAACAGGCTGAGGTTAAGAAGAATCTTGATGGCTATACCTGCCGTGTTCTCGTCTGTTCCGGTACCGGATGTATCGCTTCCGGTGCTCAGAAGATTTACGAAGAAATGTCAAGACTCTGTGAAGGTATCGAGGGT
Organism: Ruminococcus sp. AM36-2AA; assembly: GCF_003461955.1. Taxonomy (GTDB): domain Bacteria; phylum Bacillota; class Clostridia; order Lachnospirales; family Lachnospiraceae; genus Blautia_A. The sequence goes on from NZ_QTYB01000013.1 coordinate 34,220, forward strand.
GTTGCGGTTGAGATGCAGAAGGATGTTCCTCATGTAGGTATCGTTAAGACCGGATGCCAGGGATTATGTGAACTTGGACCTCTTATGAGAATTGAGCCATATGATTATCAGTATGTTCATGTTCAGGTAGATGACTGCCGCGAGATCGTAGAGAAAACCGTGATCTGCGGACTGCCGGTTGACCGTCTGTTCTATCGTCATAATGATGAGGCCTGTCCACATCCAAGCGATATTCCGTTCCTGAACCAGCAGACAAGGATCGTTCTTGAGAACTGTGGTAAGATCGATGCAGAGTCTATTGATGAATATATTTCCGTAGGTGGATTTTCCGCTATGGCGAAGGCTTTCTTTGAGATGACCCCGCAGGGCGTTATTGATGAGATCACAAAATCCGGTCTCCGTGGCCGTGGTGGTGCAGGTTTCCCTGCTGGCAAGAAATGGTCACAGGTAGCACGCCAGCCGGAGAAAGTACGCTATGTAGTATGTAATGGTGATGAGGGTGACCCGGGAGCTTTCATGGATGGTTCCGTAATGGAAGGTGATCCTTACAAGATGATCGAGGGTATGGTGATCGCCGCTTATGCAGTAGGCGCAGAAGACGGTTACATTTATGTACGTGCCGAGTATCCTCTTTCTGTACAGAGACTTCGAATGGCCATTGAGCAGGCAGAGTCTTATGGCCTTCTTGGTGATAATATCCTTGGTTCCGGTATTAATTTCCACTTACATATCAACCGTGGTGCCGGAGCGTTCGTATGTGGTGAAGGTTCTGCCCTGACTGCATCCATCGAGGGTAACAGAGGTATGCCTCGAGTAAAACCTCCGAGAACTGTTGAGCAGGGTCTGTGGGGCAAACCTACGGTTCTTAATAACGTAGAGACTTATGCCAACGTACCGAAGATCATCCTTCAGGGTGCTGACTGGTTCCACACCATCGGTACAGAGGGAAGCCCTGGAACCAAGACCTTCTCACTTACCGGTTCCATTGAGAACACCGGTCTTATCGAGGTTCCAATGGGAACAAGCCTCCGTCATATCATTTATGATATCGGTGGTGGCCTTAAGAGTGGTGCTGCATTTAAGGGTGTACAGATCGGCGGTCCTTCCGGCGGATGTCTGATCGATGATCAGATCGATCATCCTCTTGATTTTGATTCTGTTAAAAAACTGGATGCCATCATGGGCTCCGGCGGACTTGTTGTTATGGATGAGAATACCTGTATGGTAGAGGTTGCACGTTTCTTCATGAGCTTTACACAGCGTGAGAGCTGCGGTAAATGTGTTCCTTGCCGTGAGGGTACCAAACGTATGCTTGAGATCCTGGAGAAGATCGTTGCAGGTAAAGGTGAGCTTTCCGATCTGGATGAGCTGGAAGAACTTGCAAACATGGTTCAGAGTATGGCTCTGTGCGGTCTTGGTAAGAGTGCGCCGCTTCCGGTCATCAGTACTCTGAAGCGTTTCCGTGACGAATATGTAGAGCATATCGTAGATAAGAAATGCCGCGCGAAGGTCTGCACGGCGCTCCGTCAATTCCATATCAATCCTGAGTTCTGTATCGGCTGTGGCAAGTGTGCGAAGAACTGTCCGGCAGGTGCGATTTCAGGAAAGATCAAGCATCCACATGTAATCAACAACGACGTATGTATCAAATGCGGTTCCTGTAAGGATAACTGTAACTTTGATGCGGTTTATGTGGAAGCATAGAAGGGAGGATATCTTATGGGTACAATGACAATTGACGGAAGAAAAGTAGAATTTACCGACGAAAAAAATGTCCTGACAGTCATCAGGAATGCCGGTATCAATATCCCCACACTGTGCTACCATTCAGAGCTTTCCACATTTGGAGCCTGTCGTCTCTGCACAGTTGAGGATGACAGAGGCAGGACTTTTGCATCCTGTTCCGAGCAGCCGAGAGATGGAATGGTGATCTATACCAACTCCGGCCGTATCAAGAAATATCGTAAACTGATCGTAGAGCTTCTGCTTGCAGCACATTGCCGTGACTGTACAACCTGTGTAAAGAGCGGTGAATGTATTCTTCAGGAGCTGGCACACCGCCTTGGTGTACGTAACATCCGTTTTGAAAATACGAGAGAGCAGCATGAGATCGATGAAAGCTCACCGTCCATTATCCGTGATCCGAATAAATGTATCCTCTGCGGTAACTGTGTACGTGCCTGTGAGGAACTTCAGGGAATCGGAGCTCTTGGTTTTGCGTTCCGTGGAACTGAGGCTATGGTCATGCCTGCATTTAACAAGAAGATCACAGAAACACAGTGTGTAAACTGTGGACAGTGTCGTGTTTACTGCCCGACAGGAGCTATTTCCATCCGTACACATATGGACGAGGTATGGGATGCTCTGGCTGATAAGGATACCCGTGTGGTTGCACAGATCGCGCCGGCAGTCCGTGTTGCAGTTGGTGATCATTATGGCCTTGCCAAAGGCAGAAGTGTAATGGGCAAGATCGTAAATGCTCTTCATAAGATGGGCTTTGATGAAGTCTATGATACAACCTTCAGTGCTGACCTTACCATTATGGAAGAGACCAAGGAGTTCTTAAACAGAGTGGAAAAAGGCGAGAACCTTCCACTCCTGACTTCCTGCTGTCCGGCATGGGTGAAATTTATCACCGATCAGTATAAGGAATACGTTCCAAATATCTCCACCTGCCGTTCCCCACAGGGAATGATGTCTGCAGTTATCAAGGAATACTTCCGTGATCCGGAGCATGCAGCAGGCAAGAAAACAGTTATGGTTTCCATTATGCCATGTACAGCCAAGAAGGCAGAGGCAATCCGGCCAAATAGCTTTACAGAAGGCGAGCAGGATACCGATATCGTTATCACAACCACAGAGCTTCTCCGCATGATCGACAACTTTGGTCTTGATTTTGCAACACTGGATCCGGAAGCATGTGATATGCCATTTGGATTTGGTTCCGGCGGTGGTGTTATCTTTGGTGTTACCGGTGGTGTTACCGAGGCCGTTCTTCGAAGACTGAGTCCGGATCACAGCAAGGAAGCCATGCATGAGATCGCAGAGTGCGGTGTCCGTGGTGAAGAGGGAATCAAGGAATTTACCGTTCCGTATAAGGGCATGGATATCAATGTATGCGTAGCCAGCGGCCTTGCAAATGCAAGAACCGTTATGGAACGTGTAAAGAACGGCGAAGCAAACTATCACCTGATCGAGGTTATGGCATGCCGCCGTGGATGTATTATGGGTGGCGGTCAGCCGACCAGATCCGGTGACAGGACCAAGGCAGCAAGAGCAAGAGGCCTTTACAATGCGGACAACACCATGATCATCAAGAAATCTGATGAGAACCCGCTGGTTCTGGAGCTTTATGAGGGACTCCTCAAAGGCAAAGAGCATCATCTGCTTCACAATGAGTTCTATATCAAAGACTGATGTAAGAAATATAAAGAGCTGCTGTTCCCGGTGAACAGCAGCATATAAGAAGCCTCCCGGGCATATACTGTGGTATGCGGGAACTGGTCTTTTAACCAAATCAACTGCGGAGCAGTTATTTGGTTATGAGCAAGTAGCGAAGCGGATTGTGAATATCCGCTTGACGATAGTTCCCGGAACTTACAGGACAGTATATGCAGGGAGGCTTTTTTATATGGAAAACTTTCAGGTTTACCGTGATATCCAGGCGCGGACGGGCGGGGATATCTACATAGGGGTTGTGGGCCCGGTCCGTACAGGAAAATCCACATTTATCCGGAGATTTATGGAGCTGGTGGCACTGCCTGCGATCAGTGAAGGAAAAAAAGCAGAACTTCAGGATGAACTGCCCTTAAGCGGTGCCGGGAAAATGATCACGACTGTAGAACCCAAATTTATTCCAAAAGAAGCGGTGGAAGTATCCATAGGGGAAAACCAGAAAATCCGGGTAAAGCTTATCGACTGTGTGGGATTTCTGGTAAAAGATGCGTCCGGAAATGTGGAAGAAGGCAGGGAACGGATGGTCAAAACGCCCTGGCAGGAAAAAGCAATCCCATTTCATGATGCGGCCCGCATCGGAACGGAAAAAGTGATCAGCCAGCATTCCACCATCGGAATTGTAGTCACAACAGACGGAAGCTTCGGGGAAATTCCCAGAGAAAATTTTATTCCGGCAGAAGAGCAGACGATAAAAGAGCTGAAAGCCCAGGGAAAACCATTTCTGCTCCTGGTAAACTCCCAGACTCCGTACGGTGAGGAAACCGGAAAAATCGTAAAAAATCTGGAAGAGAAATACGGAGTATCCGTTCTGGCAGTGAACTGTGAACAGCTCAGAAAAGAAGATGTGACCAGAATCCTGGAAAAAATCCTTTATGAATTTCCAGTCAGCGAGATTGAACTGTTTGTTCCGAAATGGGTGGAGATGCTTTCTCCGGAACATGAAGTAAAAGCGGCACTGTTAAATGAAATCCGGGAAAAAATGACCAGACTTACCCATGTGCGGGATGTAAACAGAGAATCGATACGTCTGGAGAGTCCCTATGTAGAAGATACACTGCTTGAGCAGATCAGTCTTTCCGATGGAACCGTCCGTGTCCGGATTGCAGTAAAAGATATTTATTATTATCAGATGCTCAGCGAAATGAGCGGAATTTCCATGGAAAGTGAATATGAACTGATCCAGACCATGAAAGAACTGGCCGGGATGAAGGAGCAGTTTGTAAAAGTTCAGGCAGCCCTGGAGGCGGTAAAAGGTACTGGTTATGGGGTCGTGGTACCGGAGCTTTCCGAGATCACCATTGAAGAACCGGAAGTAATTCGCCAGGGAAATAAATTCGGAGTAAAGATCCGGTCAAAAAGCCCTTCCATTCATATGATACGGGCAGGAATCGAAACGGAGATCGCCCCCATTGTCGGCACAGAGCAGCAGGCAGAAGATTTGATAAAATATATCAAGGAAAGCCCGGACCGGGGAGAAAGCATCTGGGAGACCAACATTTTCGGAAAATCCATCCAGCAGCTGGTAGAAGATGGGATCAAAAACAAACTGGCCATGATCAGTGAAGAAAGCCAGGTAAAACTCCAGGATACCATGCAGAAGATCGTAAACGACAGCAAAGGCGGCCTGGTTTGTATTATCATATAAAATATCCTATTTGCATTTGCTTTACAGTAAAAAGGACGTTCTTCAGCAGACGTCCTTTTTCTGATGCTGTTTTTTCCATTCTGAGATAAACTGAAGCTGTTCCTGGTCGGAAAGTTCCTGGGAAGCGGCATCGTTACCTGCTGCGGCACAGCAGAAAAGGATAAAGATCTGGAGTCCAAAGAATACAAGAATAAACAGAAGCATAAAGAAAACCTCCTTTATTTTTTCAGATGTGTTAAGTATTGGAGGAAATAAGGGATTTTATACATTATATGACAGAAACTGAGAAAAATGCATTTTCGGGAAAATACCAAATATGTATTGAAAATGGTTTTATGTGACAGAATTTTTCATATAAGGCACAAAGGTTGAAGGAGATATTGCAACCCAATATTTGCAATGTTATAATCAATACCGGGTATGAATTATTTTAAAAAGGAGGAAGAGGAAGATGAAAAAAAGAAGAGTCAGCAGATTGTTTCTTACAATTGCAATGCTGATCTGCCTGACACTGGGAGCAGGATCTGTGCAGGCGGCAACAACACAGACAACATCCACAGTGACCAGAGCAACGGTCAAAAATGGCTGGATAAAAGAGAGTGCAGGCTGGTGCTACTATGTAAAAGGCAAAAAAATCGTCAGCCAGTTGAGGAAGATTAACGGTGCAACCTATTATCTTGGTGCAAATGGAGCAAGAAAAACAGGATGGTATACGGTAAGATCCGGAAATAGTTATAAGTCCATGCAGTTTGCTTACGATGGAAAGTATACAGGAAAGTCCAAAGCGGTAAATGCCAATATGATGAAAAAAGCCGATGCCGTAATTGCCAGTCAGAAAATATCCACATGTCTTACAACAGATGCACAAAAAAAAGATGCATTGTATAAGCTTTATACATATGCAAAGAAAAATTACACATACAGACGTGTTATGGAGCAGTTTGGCAGAGGAAAAAGCCTCAGCTACGCGCAGAAGACCATGATAAATAAAACAGGAAACTGTTACGGATTTGCATCTTCTTTTGCAGTTCTGGCAAAACGTGCCACAGGATTGCCGGTTCGTGTCTGCTGGGGAACAAGCACGGCATTTGATAAAAACAGATCTCAGGCTCATGGCTGGACAGAGATCAAGATTGGAAATAGATGGTATATTTTTGATACCAACGCAGCAAAGTATTCCACAAGAAAAGATGTAAAATGGTATATGCAGAATTCCTCTTCTGCAACCATGAAAAAAGTCTACAAAAAAACAGCATACGAAGAGATTCTTCTCTGATAAAACAGGAGTAAAATATGAAAAACTGGAAAAAGATTGTGGCAGCAGTGCTCTGCCTCATGTTGATACAGATACCTGTACTCGAACCATTTTTTTCTGCACAGACAGTACAGGCTGCTGCTTCAAAAACAACAGTAAAAAACGGTTTCAAAAGAGAAAATGGTGAATATTATTACTATGTAAATGGACAGAAAGTAAAAAATGCCTGGAAGAATGTGACAGTTACAGACAAAACAACAGGTAAGAAAATAAGCTATCGTCATTATTTTACAGGTACCGGAAAGGCCTACAGAGGAGGAACTTTTTTCGGGGAAAATTACATTACAGTAAAGAAGATTGGTAACAATTATTACGGTTTTAACAAGTATTCTCAGATGGTAAAGGGAATCCGATATTCTGCATATGGGCCATCAAAGGCAGGATTTTATGCATTTACCAATGCGGGAGTGCTGGACAGTAAAAAAACTGCAAGCCTGCGCAGAGCGTTTGTCCGTGAAAAGAGTTCTGCGGCACTTCGAAAACTTCTGGGAAGTCCGAGAAGAACAAAGAAAGTTAGCGGATGCTATGGTGATGGACAGGAATACATGTTGGAGTATACATCTTTCTGGGTCAACACATATAAAGATAAAAAAGGGAAGGAAATCGTTCTGGATGTGATCAGTAAATAAGATTTTTCCAGACGGACAGATACAACTATGGTTTTCAGCTCAATGGTGTTCCTGTGTGTATTTCTTCCGGTCGTTTTTGGTCTGCATCTTCTTTTGCCGGGGATGCGGGCCAAAAACTGCCTGCTTGTTATCGCAAGCCTTCTTTTTTATGCATACGGGGAACCGGTTTATGTAATTTTACTGATTGGTTCTTCAATTGGTAACTATATTTTTGCACGCCTGGTAGGAGAACATTCGAAATTTAAGCGAATTTCGATGGTCCTGGCAGTGATCGTAAATTTAGGTCTTCTTGTCCTGTTTAAATATTCAGGCTTTCTGGTGGAGACCTTTAATTCTGTAACGAATGCAGGAATTCCGGTGCCAGAGATCCGGATGCCTATCGGAATCTCATTTTTTACATTTCAGGCATTGTCGTATGTGATTGATGTTTACAGAGGAAATGCTTCAGTCCAGAAAAACTTTGGAAAAGTGCTGCTTTATATTTCTTTTTTTCCACAGCTGATCGCAGGACCGATCGTAAAATATCATGATGTGGAGTTAGAAATAAATAACCGCAGGCAAAGTCTGGAAGAAACGGGAAAAGGTGTGCGCTGTTTTATTGCCGGCTTAAGTAAAAAAGTTCTGATCGCCAATACCATGGGACTGGTAGCAGACAATCTCTTTGGAGCAGCGGCTTCGCAGATCACTGCGCCTGGCGCCTGGCTTGGCGCACTTTCCTATATGCTGCAGATCTATTTTGATTTCAGCGGATACAGTGATATGGCGCTTGGACTTGGAATGATGTTTGGGTTCCATTTCCGGGAGAATTTTAACTATCCATATGTTTCCGGAAGTATTAAAGAGTTCTGGAGAAGATGGCATATGTCACTTTCCGGATGGTTTAAAGAATATCTGTACATTCCTCTTGGAGGAAACCGTAAAGGAAAATTCCGCACAGTGATTAATAAGATGATCGTATTTTTGTGCACAGGAATCTGGCATGGAGCTTCGTTTAACTTCTTGTTCTGGGGAGCATATCATGGATTTTTTCTGATGCTGGAAGAATATGTTCCGTTCATTGGGAAAAAAGGCGGAAAGGTCAAAAGCGTTTTTCAACATATCTATGCATTGCTGACGGTCTGTATCGGATTTGTGTTTTTCCGTGCAGATACCATGAAACAGGGATGTTTCTGGATACGTGAAATGTTTACGGATTTCAGCTGGAAAACTTCCGCTATGAGTCTTACTCTTCAGCAGCTGACGCCAGTATATTTTATAACGCTGGCAGCGGCACTTGTTGCGGCAGTTCCGGTAAATCAGGTATTGAAAAAGTATAAATGGTATAATGGATTCACCTACGTGCTCAGTCTTGCAGGCTTTTGCCTTTGTATCCTGAGTCTTGCCGGAGGAACTTATAATCCGTTTATTTATTTTCGATTCTAGGAGGAGGCAGAAAACATGAAAAAACTGCAGATTATTTATATTACTGCTTTTTTCGCCGCTTGTCTTGTGCCGTCTCTGGGAATGGCAGTGACAAAGCAGGAAACATCTTCAGAAAACCGCAGGCTGGCAGAGTTTCCGAAGATAAAAACAGAAGAAGGAATCAACACACAGTGGCTGCCGGAAGCGGGTGAATATTTTCAGGAGCATTTTGCGTTTCGAAATGAGCTCGTAACGGCGAATGCACTTCTGAACGGAAAGTTCTTCGGAGTGTCCACAGCCGATGGTGTGATCCAGGGTACGGATGGATGGCTTTATTATAAAGACTCCCTGCAGGATTATCTGGGAGAGGAGCTTCTTTCAGAAAGAAGTCTTTTTAATATTGCACATACGTTGTCTATGATGCAGGAAGCTCTGGAGAAAAAAGGTGTGCAGTTTCTTTTTACTGTAGCACCGAACAAAAATTCTCTGTATGGAGAAAATATGCCTTATTATGACAGCCTGAAAGCATCGCAGGAAAAAAATCTCATAAATCTTCAGGAGTATCTGAAAAAAGAAAATGTTGCCTATGCAGATCTTTATGGAATGCTTTCAGAGCAACAGGAGATCCTTTATCATAAAAGAGATTCTCACTGGAATAATAAAGGTGCGTCCATGGCAGCGGAAACTTTGCTTTCATCTCTGAAAAAGGAGCATATTTCCTATCAGGATGAGCCTTATACCGTTAAGACGGATTTCACAGGTGATCTGGATGAAATGCTTTATCCACTTGCAGTAACTCCGGAAGAAGAGATCTATTATGACAAACAGACAACATTTGCCTATGTGGGTGAAGTTGGAAGTAACTTTGATCCCAGGATCACAACAGTAAATCCGGTAAAATCAGGAAGTCTTGTCATGTTCCGTGATTCTTTTGGAAACGCACTGCTTCCTTTTATGGCAGATGCATACGCAAATGCGTATTTTTCCAGAGGTGTTCCTTATCAGATGAGTGAAGTGGATCAGAAAAATGCGGATACGGTCATTGTGGAACGGGCAGAGAGATTCCTTCCGGAAATGGCACAGTCTCCACCGGTCATGGAAAGTCCAAAACGGCAGGTAACCGTTTCTGAAGAGGAATCTGCATCGGATGGAGTTTATGCCGTGGAAAGTGAGATGCAGGGAACATTCCGGAAGATTACCGGTCGTATCGAAAAGAAATATCTGGATACAGAAAGCAGAATTTATGTGAGAGTGAATCAGGATAAGATTTATGAAGCTTTTCCAATGGATATTTCAACAGAAGACGGGAAAGAAAACAACAATGGATTCTGTTTGTACCTGGATGGCACGCTTCTTGGGACAGACGGGAATCAAATTGAAATTCTTACAGGAAAGGATGATTCAGCTCATGTGATCGGTGAGCTGACGTTATAAAGGAGGATACATAAATGAAAAGAAAAGCAGTACAGATAGTCTTAAGCTTAACATTAACAGCCGCAATGTGCTTTGGTGCACCTGCAATGGCATTTGCCGGTGAAACAACAGCCAAGGAAGAAAGTACGGATAAGACAGAAGCGAAGGATTCCACAGAAGAAAAAGAAGAAGCAAAAGATTTTCAGATCGGGGATCTTACGGTAAAGAACCAGAGCGGGCTTGTTGTAAAATCAGCAGAACTTCAGGAAGCAAAAGAAGATGACAGCAAAGAGAAAGATTCCAGCGACTCCACAGCTGAAAAAGACAGTACCGAAGAAAGCGGACAGGATCTTGTGATCACACTGAAAGATGGAACAGAACGTACATTCAAAAATGTAACACCAGATAAATGGACAGATCCTGTGTTTTATAATGAGTACGAGATCCTTTATATCAGTTATACAGATGAAAAAGGAAAAACACAGGAAGCTGCAGAGGATGCAGAAGAAAGAAAACTGGAAGAAGCTGTGACGGTTTATGCGAAATCGAATGTAAACATCCGTGAGAAAGCAGATGCAAAATCAAAGTCTCTGAAAGTGACTTCTCTTGGAACTGAATTTAAAGTAACAGCAGTATGCCCGGGTTGGCTGAAGGTTGAAGGGGACGGTGTAAAAGGATATGCATCCCATACATACTTTACAGCTAATAAAGAGGAAATCGACAAAATGCTGGCAGAGCAGAAAGCTGCGGAAGAAAAGAAAGCGGCAGACGCGCAGGCAGCAGCAGACGCGCAGGCAGCAGCAGATGCACAGGCAGCAGCAGACGCACAGGCAGCAGCAGACGCGCAGGCAGCGGCAGACGCGCAGGCAGCGGCAGACGCACAGGCAGCAGCAGATGCGCAGGCAGCGGCAGATGCAGCATCAGAACCCACAGAAGTAGGACGTCAGGCCTATGATGACTGTGATGGAAGCGGACATGGCTATTATGAGATTACCTATTCTGATGGAAGCGTAAGATACGAAGAGTATTAATCATAAGGGGATATGTATGAAAAGATTAAAAGTATTTTTTATGGCAGTTGTTATGATCCTTGCAGTACAGATTGTTTCAGTTTCCGTAACCTGTGATGCACAGGCTGCAACAACTACAACTACAGCCAAAAAGAAAACAGGACTTTATAAAGAGGCCGGAAGATATTACTACTATGTAAACGGAAAAAAGATAAAAACACAGTGGAAAACCATAAATGGAAAGCGTTATTATTTTGGATCAAAATATCATGCGGTGACTTATCACAATAAAATTGGCGGAAAACTTTATGTGTTTGATACGGCGGGAAGACTTCTGACAGGAAGTGGATCACGGATCGTCCGTGTGGGGCAATATTCTTATTACGTAAATAAATATGGAAACCCGTCAAGAGGCTGGCTTTGTCTTCCGGACAAAAATCTGTATTATGCGGATTCCTGGGGACGTTTCTATAAAAACCGTACATTGGAGGGAATTTCCTTTAACAGCAAAGGACAGGCAGTAAAAAATGATATGCGTAGTCTGAAACTGGAATGTATGGGTGTAGTTAAAAATATTACAAACAGTAAAATGTCACAGAGTCAGAAACTGAGAGCATGCTGGAATTATGTAGTAAGCAGAACTTACTATTCCTCTGCATATTATCCGAATTTAAACCAGAATAACTGGTGGAGGGCAACTGCAAGGAGAACACTGGCAACTGGAAGAGGTAACTGTTATGGATATGCCTGTGCGTTTGCTGCTCTGGCCAGAGAAATAGGATATGATCCATATGTGATATGCGGACGTGTCCCGGGTTCTAGAGATGGTGCAGGTGATGGTTATACCAGACACAGCTGGGTGATCATCAACGGACTTCATTATGATCCGGAAGGTCAGGCAAAGGGCTGGCATACTGGCGTTTATGGAAGCTATGGCTATGGAATGGATAATCAGATCCAGAAGAAAGTAAACTTCCGTACAGGTAGTGGGAATTAAATAATTAATAAAAAAGATCCTGGGATTTATCCCGGGATCTTTTTACGGAAAAGGTTCCGGGATAGCTGTTTTCTGAATAAATTAAAGAGAAATCATCTGTCCGGCAGGAGATTTTTTGTTTATGTATAAAAGAAAATATACCGGAAAAGGAATCGGTGTAGCCGTACTGGATACAGGAATTTTTCCGCATATAGATTTTGGCAGGCGTATTTTGGCATTCTGTGATTTTACAGAAGGAAAATCAGGTCCCTATGATGATAACGGACATGGAACCCATGTCAGCGGCATTCTGGGCGGAGACGGCACGGCATCCCAGGGCAGATATAAGGGGGCTGCTCCCGGATGTGGCATTGTTGCGCTTAAAGTGCTGGATCGTTTCGGGAATGGAAGCCGTGAAGATGTACTTCAGGCTTTTCAGTGGATTGAAGATTTTGGAAAAATTTATAATATCCGCATTGTAAATATTTCGGTAGGAACAACTTCGCGCAGTATGAATGAACAGACGGATCTTCTTGCAGGCGTGGAACAGCTGTGGGATAAAGGTTTTACGGTAGTGGCAGCTGCCGGGAACCAAGGGCCTGGGGATGGCACAGTGACAGCACCGGGAAGCAGCCGGAAGATTATTACCGTAGGATCCAGTGATATGCTGCAGGGAAATAAGGCAGTTTCCGGAAGAGGACCTACGTTTGAGTGTGTGTGCAAGCCTGATCTGGTTGCACCGGGGAATCGTGTAACTTCCTGTGCGCCGGGGATTCCCTACACGTACCGGATCAAGAGTGGAACTTCCATGTCAACGCCGCTGGTATCCGGAGGAATTGCCTGTCTTCTGGAAAAAGAGCCGCAGCTTTCTAACGTGGAAATAAAGATGTTGTTAAGAGAAAGCACGGATGATATGGGACTTCCCAGAAATCAGCAGGGGTGGGGAAAATTTAACTGTGAAAAATTAATAAAAAACTAAATTATTATACAATTCTTATAAACATAGTGTGGTAAAGCATAAAAGCGTTGACGGAAATGAAAAATATGAGTACAATGTACAGTAAAAGTGCCAAAGAAAGATTCTAAAGGAAAGAGCACCTGGAATCCGGACAGGAGAATAAACCTCAAAAGGAGAAAATAATATGGAAAAAATCAAAATGCAGACACCTTTAGTTGAGATGGATGGAGACGAGATGACACGTATTCTGTGGCAGATCATCAAAGACGAACTTCTCACACCATATCTGGAACTGAATACAGAGTATTATGATCTTGGCCTTGAACACAGAAACGAGACAGATGATCAGGTGACGATTGATGCGGCAGAAGCAACCAAGAAATACGGAGTTGCAGTAAAATGTGCTACCATCACACCGAATGCAGCCAGAATGGAAGAGTATGATCTGAAAAAAATGTACAAGAGTCCTAATGGAACGATCCGTGCTATTCTTGATGGAACCGTATTCCGCGCTCCGATTGTAGTAAAAGGAATTGAGCCATGTGTAAAGAACTGGGTGAAACCGATCACACTTGCACGTCATGCATATGGTGACATCTATAAAAATACAGAATTTTATATTGACAAACCGGGAGATGCATATCTCGTATTTGAGGGCGAGGACGGAGAAGAGCGTAAAGAACTGATCCAGCATTTTGACGGAGCAGGTGTTCTCCGCGGCATGCACAACCTGGATGATTCCGTAAAGAGCTTTGCAAGAAGCTGCTTTGATTATGCACTGGATACCAAACAGGATGTATGGTTCGGAAGCAAGGATACCATTTCCAAGACATACGATGGAAGATTTAAAGAGATTTTCCAGCAGATCTTTGAGGCAGAGTTTAAAGATAAATTTGAAGAAGCCGGCCTGACTTACTTCTACAGTCTGATCGATGATATCGTAGCCCGTGTTATGAAGGCAGAAGGTGGATTTATCTGGGCCTGCAAGAACTATGATGGAGATGTTATGAGTGATATGGTTTCTTCCGCATTCGGTTCTCTTGCAATGATGACTTCCGTGCTGGTATCTCCGAAAGGATATTTTGAGTATGAGGCTGCTCACGGAACAGTTCAGAGACATTATTACCGTCATCTTGAGGGAAAAGAAACCTCCACAAACTCTGTGGCAACAATCTTTGCATGGACAGGAGCAATCCGCAAGAGAGGAGAGCTGGACGGAAATGAAGCACTTGCTGATTTTGCGGGAAAACTGGAAAAAGCAACACTGGATACCATCGAGAGCGGAAAGATGACAAAAGACCTTGCGCTGATCACTTCCCTGAAAGATGTACAGGTACTGAACAGTAAAGAATTTATCCTTGCTGTCAAAGCAAGACTGGATGAGTTAATGGCATAAATAACAGAAATTTTCAAAATTTCCAGTAATTTCATAAAAATAAAAAAGCTGCACCGGAAGATCCTAAGATGGATTCCGGTGCAGTTTTTTATGGTGGATATAAAAAATATACCCTGTTTAGAATCAGATCGAAGCGTCCATGGCCTGCTGTACATGATCTACGAGAATCTGGCGGATTTCCGGATATTCGCCAAGACCCTTCAGTACGGGAGTTACCTCATACCCTTCCGAGGAAAGGCGGTTCATCCAGGAATCCGGATCTTCACCGGCCAGATCGTTCTGTGCATGATCGCCTGCTACGATCATAAAAGGAGCAAGGACAATCTTTTTTGGCTGAAAGCTGTCCGCAGCCCGGAGAAGAGAATCCAGGGCAGGATAAGCCTCAACAGTTCCGAGAAAGATATTTTTATGGCCCATATCTTTAAAACGATAATCCAGGGCAGCATAAACAGAATTTGCATAATGCTCGGTTCCGTGTCCCATGAGAACAAGGGCTGTTTCCTGGTCCATATCCTGAAACTCACCAGCAACAGCCTGGACAACAGCCTGGTTATCTTCTTCTGTGGTAAGAAGGGGATTTCCGAAAACAATACTTGAAAAACGGTCACGGAAAGAAAGGGCGTCTGCTTTCATCTGGTCGTTTTCAATTCCGTTGATTACATGAGTAGGCTGTACGATCACATCAGTAATTCCATCGAGAAGCATCTGTTCCATGGCTTCTTTTACGGTGTGTATAATGATTCCGTCACGTTTTTTTAATTTGGCAATGATCATCTTGCTTGTCCAGGCACGATAGACCGGACAGACAGGAAACGCATCGGCGATATCACGTTCGATGGCGTCGATGGTCCGTTTACGGGTGTTCTCATAGCTTGTACCAAAACTGACTATGAGGATTGCTTTTTTTGAAGCTGCATTCATACAGGGATTTCCTCCATCCTGAAATATATTTTCCGCATTTTCTACCTGAAGTTATTATAAAAGGAGGGTACAGGATTGTCAATCGTAGTTGACTTTCCGGGCGGAAATGTTTATCATTATAAAAGACTGCGGACATATGAGAAATGTACGGGAATACAGTTATATAATTGCGAATATTCGCTTGACATATCGTTGGTGGATGAAACCACCTGGAAACAAAGGAGAACGAAAGACATGAGTATATTCATGCTTGGAATTGACCATAATATGGCACCTGTGGATATTAGAGCTCTTTTTGCCTTCACCAGGAAGAATACCGGTGAGGCACTGCTTAAGCTGAAAAAAGAGCCGGGGATCTGTGGGTGTATTATTCTGTCAACCTGCAACCGGCTGGAACTCTGGGTAAGCACGGAAGAAAATGAAAAACCGGAACTCTATCAGTGGCTTTGCAGGCTGAAGGGAATTGAAGGGGAAGAATACCGAAAATACTTTATCAGCCGAGAAAATGAGGAGGCTGTAGAGCATCTTTTTTATCTCACAAGCGGACTGAAATCTCAGATTCTGGGAGAGGACCAGATCCTTACCCAGGTAAAAGACGCGTTGAGTTTTGCAAGGGAAGAGTTTACTACAGACAGCGTTCTGGAGGTGCTGTTCCGGATGGCTGTAACTGCAGGAAAGAAGATCAAGACAGAGGTTCCTTTTTCCCACGGAAATCCTTCTGTGATCCATCAGGCAATCCGCTTTCTTGAGGAGGGCGGATACCATGTAAGAAATAAAGTCTGTATGGTAATCGGAAACGGTGAAATGGGAAAAATGGCAGCACAGACACTCAGGGAGGCCGGTGCGGATGTGACGGTTACAATCCGTCAGTACAGAAGCGGAGTGGTAAACATTCCGGTTGGATGCAGCAGAATCAACTATGGGGAAAGAATGGACTATCTGCCGGAATGTGATCTGGTTGTCAGTGCGACGGCAAGTCCCAACTATACACTGACGGAAGAACTGTTTGAGGATGTACGGGTGGAACGGCCAATGATTCTTATTGATCTGGCAGTCCCGAGAGATATTGATCCGGAGATCCGAAAGAAAGAAAATATCACACTTTATGATATGGACAGCTTCCGTACCAGCGAAACACCAAAGGAACTTGCAGATAACCTGGAAGCAGCAGGAAAAATTGTAAAAGAACAGATGGAAGAATTCTTCCAGTGGCTGGATGGCCGTGATATTATTCCCCGTATTCAGGAAATCAAGGCTGATGCTGTGGAAGATCTGAACTTAAGAATCGAAAAAATATTCCGGAAAACTCCTATGGAAGATTCAGACAGGGAGAAGTTGAAAAAAGCAGTGGATACGGCAGCCGGAAAGGTTGTGAACAAGCTGATCTTCGGACTTCGTGACAGCCTGAACCAGGATGTTTTTCTGGAA
Organism: Ruminococcus sp. AM36-2AA; assembly: GCF_003461955.1. Classification (GTDB taxonomy): domain Bacteria; phylum Bacillota; class Clostridia; order Lachnospirales; family Lachnospiraceae; genus Blautia_A. Next base: position 50,768 of record NZ_QTYB01000013.1, read on the forward strand.
TGTGTGGAAGGACTGGAGAAACTTTATGAAGAATAAACCGTATTTCCCCATGTTTATTGATCTGTCAGACAAGAATATTGTTGTGGCAGGCGGCGGTAATATCGCCACCAGACGGGTAAAAACACTTCTGAAATTTACAAGGAATATCACAGTCGTGGCAACAAAAGTTACACAGGAACTTATGGATCTTGGAAAAGCCGGGACCGTAAATTTACATATCCGCCCTGTAAAGCGTTCTGATTTTGCCAGTGCCTATATGGTAATTGCGGCCACCAATGACTGGAAATTGAATGATGAGATCCACCGTGTCTGCAGGGAGGAGGGCATTTATGTAAATGTAGCCTCCGACCGTGAATCCTGTGATTTTTATTTCCCGGGTATCTATATGAGAGATGAAATGGTAGTAGGAGTTACAGCCAGCGGTCTTGACCACAAAAAGGCAAAGCGTGTCAGGGAAGAAATTCAGAAAGCGCTGGAAAAGGTACTGAAGGAGCAGGATGATGAAGACGAAGAAAAGTAAGATTATAATTGGCAGCAGGGAGAGTAAACTTGCGGTACTCCAGAGTGAAATGGTCCGTGATTATATAAAAGAAAAAAATCCGGAAATGGAAGTGGAAATCCTTACCATGAAAACCACCGGAGATATCATTCTGGACCGCACCCTGGACAAGGTTGGCGGAAAGGGACTTTTTGTAAAGGAACTGGATAAAGCACTGATGGATGGAAGAAGTATCCTTTCTGTGCACAGCCTGAAAGATATGCCTATGGAAGTTCCGGAAGAACTGCCCCTTCTGGCCTTTTCCAGAAGAGAAGATCCAAGAGATGTACTGGTACTTCCGGAGGGAGTTTCCGAGCTGGATAAAAGTAAGCCTCTCGGATGTTCCAGCCTGAGACGTACACTTCAGCTTAAGAAGCTGTATCCGGATATGGAGGTCAAAAGCATCCGTGGAAATCTTCAGACAAGACTCCGGAAACTGGATGAAGGGCAGTACAGTGCACTGATCCTGGCTGCAGCCGGGCTTAAGAGACTTGGACTGGAATCCAGGATCAACCGGTATTTTACAGCCGATGAGATCATTCCGGCAGCAGGCCAGGGAATTCTTGCGGTACAGGGACGAAAAGGTGAGGATTACAGTTTCCTGAACGGTTACTGTGATGAAGAGGCCTGGGCCGCAGGAAGAGCAGAGCGTGCCTTTGTAAAACTTCTGGATGGAGGATGTTCTTCTCCGGTAGCTGCCCATGCAGAAATTTCCGGAGATGAGCTTTATCTCAGAGGACTTTATTATAATGAAAAAGACGGTTCCTATGTAACAGGAACACTGTGTGGCAATAAGGCAGATGCGGAAAGCTTAGGCAGAGAACTGGCAGAAACTCTTCGGAAAAAAGGAGAAAACAGATGAAAACAGGAAAAGTATGGCTGGTAGGAGCAGGTCCTGGCGACATCGGCCTTTTTACATTAAAAGGCCTGAAAGTGCTGGAGCAGGCAGATGTGGTTGTATATGACAGTCTGGTAGGTCAGGGTGTTCTGTCGAGAATCCCGGAAAACGCCAGACTGATCAATGTAGGCAAACGTGCCAGTCACCACATCATGCGGCAGGAAAATATCAATCAGGTGCTTCTTGAGGAGGCGCAGAAGGGGCTTCGTGTGGTGCGGTTGAAAGGGGGCGATCCATTCCTCTTTGGAAGAGGTGGAGAGGAACTGGAGCTTCTTCGGGAGAATGGGATCCCTTACGAAGTCGTTCCGGGAGTTACTTCTTCCATTGCAGTACCGGCATATAACGGGGTTCCGGTAACGCACAGAGATTTCTGCTCTTCGGTCCACATCATCACAGGGCATAAAAGAGCCGGAAAAGAATATGACATTGATTTCCGTGCGCTTGTTGATACAAAGGGAACTCTTGTATTTCTGATGGGTGTGTCGGCACTTCCGGATATCTGTGCCGGTCTTATAAATGCAGGCATGGAAAAAGATATGCCTGCGGCAATCCTTCAAAAAGGCACTACAGCAGGACAGAAACGGATCGTGGCTACCGTTTCCACCCTGGAAGAAGAGGTAAAACGCCAGGGAATTGAGACACCGGCGATCATTGTAGTAGGTAAGGTATGTACGTTGGCAGAGAAGTTTGACTGGTATGAAGAACTGCCTCTTGCAGGCTGGAAAGTTCTTGTCACAAGGCCAAAAGAACTAGTTTCCAGAACTGCGGACAAACTCCGGGAAAAAGGCGCAGAGGTTCTGGAACTTCCGGCAATCCGTACGGTACCCATGGAAGATCAGAGCCGTTTGTATGAAGCAATGGATCACCTGGAAAATTATCAGTGGCTTGTATTTACCAGCCCTACAGGGGTGAGGGTATTCTTTGAGGAACTCGTCCGCCATGGAAAAGATATCCGTGCCATGGGAAAGATCCGTCTGGCAGTGATCGGTGAGGGAACCAAAAAGGCTCTGAAAGAAAGGGGCCTTCTGGCAGACTTTGTGCCGTCTGTATATGACGGGGATACCCTTGGAAAGGAACTTTCAGAGATCCTTTCCGGCGGAGAAAAAATTCTCATCCCGCGGGCGGAAAAAGGCAACGAAAAGCTTACTGAATTTCTGGCACAGGCAGGGGCTGAGGTTGAGGATATTCCAACCTATCAGACTCTTTACGAAAAGAGTCAGCTTATTGATGAAAAGAAGGAATTTGAGACAGGACAGATCAGCTGTGCGGTATTTACAAGTGCTTCCACTGTGAAAGGATTTGTGGAGGGAACAAAAGGACTGGATTATTCAAAGGTCAGGGCAGCTTGCATCGGCAGACAGACGAAAGCGGCAGCCGAGAGCTTTGGAATGAAAGCATATATGGCAGAAAAAGCCACCATTGACAGTCTTGTCAAACTGGTGGAGGATATGAAAAGGAGCGAATGATCATGGAACTGACAAAAAGACCAAGAAGATTAAGAGGCAGTGAAAACCTTCGTAAGATGGTACGTGAGACAAGAATGGATAAATCTTCTCTTATGTATCCCATGTTTGTGATGGAGGGAGAAAACAAGGAAGAAGAAATTCCGTCCATGACCGGACAGTACCGCTATAGCCTGGATCGTCTTCCCTATAAACTGGAGCAGCTTTCCAAAGCAGGTGTTGGCAGTGTAATGTTTTTTGGTATTCCTGACCATAAGGATGAAGTGGGCAGCGGCGCCTATGATCCGGAGGGAATTGTTCAGAGAGCTCTTCGCATTGCAAAAGAGAAATTCCCGGAACTTTATTATGTAACAGACGTATGCATGTGTGAGTACACTTCCCATGGACACTGCGGCGTTCTCTGCGGCCATGATGTGGACAATGACAAAACACTGGATCTTCTTGCAAAAACAGCACTTTCCCACGTAGAGGCAGGAGCGGATATGGTAGCACCTTCCGATATGATGGATGGCCGTGTTGCAGCAATCAGGGAGTGTCTGGATAAAGCCGGACATTATACAACTCCGATTATGTCCTATGCGGTAAAATATGCTTCCGCATTTTATGGCCCGTTCCGTGAAGCGGCTGATTCTGCTCCGTCTTTTGGTGACAGAAAGAGTTACCAGATGGACCCGCACAACAGCAGAGAAGGCCTGAAAGAAGCCCTTACAGATGTTGAGGAAGGCGCAGACATCATCATGGTAAAACCGGCTCTTGCATATCAGGATATGATCTGGCAGGTAAAGGAAGCCACCAATGTACCAGTTGCGGCATACAGTGTCAGTGGTGAATATGCCATGGTAAAAGCTGCAGCCGCAAATGGCTGGATTGATGAGGAAAGAATCGTAGGCGAGATGGCTACCGGAGCATTCCGTTCCGGCGCACAGATCTATCTTACCTACTATGCAGAACTTCTGGCAAGACTTATGGATGAAGGGAGAATCGGCTGATGACAAAATCAGAACAGTTATTTGAGCGTGCGGTAAAAAGAATTCCGGGAGGTGTAAACAGCCCGGTAAGATCTTACGGAGCCATCGGTGAGGCACCTCGTTTTATTGAAAAAGCTGATAAATGTTACATCTATGATGTGGACGGAAACCGTTATGTGGATTACATTGATTCCTGGGGCCCGATGATCCTGGGGCATAATTTCCCGGAAATCCGTGAGAGCGTGATCAAGGCCTGCGAAAATGGCCTGAGCTTTGGATGCGCTACGGAAATTGAAGTGGAGATTGCAGAATTTATCTGTGAGCATATTCCGCATGTAGATATGATTCGTATGGTAAACTCCGGAACAGAGGCTGTTATGAGTGCCATCCGTGCGGCAAGAGGTTTCACCGGAAAAGACAAGATCATCAAATTTGCAGGCTGCTACCACGGACACAGTGACTGCCTTCTGGTAAGTGCCGGTTCCGGTGTCATGGCAAGCGGTATTCCGGACAGCGCCGGTGTTCCCAAGGGCTGCACACAGGATACCATGACTGCAACCTACAATGATGCGGCCAGCGTGGAAGCGCTTCTCAAACAGGAAGAGGGAAATGTGGCGGCAGTGATCGTGGAGGCAATAGGAGCAAACATGGGCGTAGTTCCTCCGAAACCAGGTTTCTTAAAGAGACTTCGCCAGCTTTGTGATGAGCATAACTGTCTGCTGATCTTTGATGAGGTAATCACAGGATTCCGTCTTGCCTTTGGCGGAGCCGCAGAGTATTTTGGCATTCGCCCGGATCTTGTCACCTATGGAAAAATCATCGGCGCAGGAATGCCGGTAGGTGCATATGGCGGCCGCAAAGAGATCATGGATCTGATCTCACCGTGTGGTCCTGTATACCAGGCAGGTACCTTAAGTGGAAATCCGGTTGCCATGGCAGCAGGATTCACACAGCTGAAATATCTCTATGAGCATCAGGAGGTCTATAAAGATCTGGCAGTAAAAGGAGAGAAACTTTACGGAGGTCTGAAAAAGATCGTGGAGGAAAAAGGCCTTCCATATCAGGTGAATTATGATTCTTCCCTGGCAAGTATCTTCTTTACAGATCAGGAAGTAAAAGATTATGTTTCCGCAAAAACTTCCAACCTGGATCTTTTTGCAAAATATTTCAAGGGAATGCTGAAACGTGGCATCCATCTTGCGCCGTCCCAGTTTGAGGCAATGTTCCTTTCCACAGCACACACAGATGAAGTGATTGATGAAACTCTGGAAGCAATGAGAGGCACTCTGGGAGATCTGTAATTTCCGCAAAAAAATGATTTTGCACAGGAATTTACACAAAGATAGTAGGATGGTAACTTGTTCTTCAAAAAACTTTGTGATAAAATAAACACAAAAATACGTAATGAATGTGAAAGCAGGAGGCCAGAGCTTATGGGAAAAAAGAAGTACGTGGCTTACGTGGGAACATATACCCATGGAACCAGTAAGGGAATTCAGGTATACGATGTAGATGTAGAGAACGGAACACTGACAGAGCGCAGTGAGGTAGAGGTCAGCAATGCATCTCATCTGGCAGTTTCCAAAAACGGTAAATATCTGTACTCCATCGAGGATGAAGGTGTGGCTGTATTCGAGAGAGATGAAAATGGAGATCTTTCCCGTATTAACAGCGTAGATATTAACGGAATGCGAGGCTGTTATCTTGCAACAGATGTAGACGGAAGATATCTTTATGTAGCAGGTTATCATGATGGTAAGGTAACGGTTGTACATACACATAAAGACGGACGTCTGGGAAGTGTTATGGACGGTGTTTTCCATAAAGGACTTGGAAGTGTGGCAGAACGTAACTTCCGTCCACATGTAAATTGTGTCCGCCCCACACCGGATAACAAATATCTCTGTGCGGTAGATAATGGCATTGATCAGGTTAAGATCTACAGGATCAACAAGAAGAAAGATAAACTGGAGCTTGTTGACATCCTCCGCTGCCCGAGAGAGAGTGGCCCTCGTATTATCCGTTTCAGTGATGATGGAAGATTTGCATATCTTCTTTTTGAGCTCAGCAATGAGGTTAAGGTATACAGCTATGACGGAAGCGGCAAGAACCCGGAGTTCCAGCTGCTCCAGAGTATTACCACTCTTGGAAAAGAAGACGCCAATGATGCGATTCACAACGCAGCATCAGGCATGTCTCTTTCTGCGGATGGCAAATATCTTTTCTGCACAACTGCAGGTGAGAACACAGTAACCATGTATGCGGTAGACCAGGAAACCGGCCTTCTGACCAAGAAATTTACCCTTCCGATCAGTGGTGATTATCCGAAAGATCTTATGATCTTCCCGGATAACAAACATATTGCCATTGCAAATCATGGAAGTAACAGTATTACTGTTTTTACAGTAGATTACGAAAAAAATATTATTATGATGAATGAGAAGCCAAGAAAGATCGAAACACCGAACAGCATCCATATCTGGCCGGTGCCGGGAGATGTGGATGGCATCTGCAAATAATTCTTTTCGGTAAATGACTGCAACGGCCAGATATCCGGATACAAAAACAGACTCAGGGATAAGCAATAAGATTCCCTGAGTCTGTTTTTTGCTGGAAAAGCATTTGGCATTACGGATGAATCCACGGATCTGCCGGGAATGAGGGCGGTTTTATCTGCGATAGAATTCGTGGATGCGGTCCATGCGTGCGCTCATATTGGCAAAAAGTGCATCGGTGATGGTGAGAGCTGCCATGGCTTCCACAACAACTACGGCACGTGGAACAATAACAGGATCATGGCGTCCTTTGATCTCAAGCTCCAGATTTTCGCCGGAGCTGGTTACGGTGGACTGGGGCTGGCTGATCGATGGTGTTGGTTTGATATGGGCACGGAGGATAATGTCACTGCCGTCACTCATACCGCCCATGATACCGCCTGCATGGTTGGAGGTCTTGGAAATGATGCCGTCTTTCTGGACAAAACCGTCGTTGTCTTCGGAACCGGTAAGACGTGTCACATTAATACCGTCACCGATCTCAACAGCTTTTACAGCACCGATGGACATGATCGCATGAGCAAGAGTGGCATCCAGCTTGTCAAAAACCGTATCACCCAGACCAGCAGGAACATTTTTGATCCGGCATTCGATCACACCGCCTGCACTGTCCTGGTTATTGAGACACTGCTCGAGATAGGCGGATGCTTTTTCTGCCGCATCGGCGTCTGGCATACAGAGGGAATTGTTCCGGATCTCTTCTTCTGAGAAAGACTGGATTTCCACAGGACCGATGGATTTCGCATAGGTGGTAAAAGTAATACCAAGTTCATTTAACAGCTTGATGGCAATGGCACCGGCTGCCACACGGCCGGCGGTTTCCCTTCCGGAAGAACGTCCGCCTCCACGGTAATCGCGGAAACCGTATTTCTGGTCAAAGGTAAAGTCTGCATGACCGGGGCGGTAGGAGTATGCAATATTTCCGTAATCCCGGGAACGCTGGTCGGTATTGCGGATCAGAAGAGAAATCGGTGTGCCGGTAGTTTTTCCTTCAAAAACTCCGGAAAGGATTTCAACCAGATCCCCTTCTTTACGGGCAGTTGTGTAGCGGCTCTGGCCGGGTTTCCTCCGGTCAAGAAAAACCTGGATATCTTCCTCGCAGAGAGAAAGACCTGCGGGGCAGCCGTCGAGAACTGCACCGATAGCCTTGCCATGAGATTCTCCCCAGGTAGTAACTACGAATTTTTTTCCGAATGATGACTGACTCATTTGTATAACTTCCTTTCGTTGGAATTCTGGAATCATTATATAGCAAGCCGGAAAAAATGTAAAGAACGTGGAAAACAGAATGAATTTTTATGTAAAGAGCATGTGAAATCATTTAAAAGCTTTTTTAAAAAGAAAATGTATGAATTGACAAAGCTATTTTGACTATTTATAATAAAAATGAATTTTGCCCTGGCAAAAGAAAAGCAAAAGAAGGGAAGTGGGAATCGTGGTAAGGATTTACAAGACAATAGACGGAGCCATCCACCAGATACAGGAACCGGAGGAAGGCTGCTGGATTGCGCTGACGAATCCGACGGCAACAGAGATTTTTGAATTTTCCGAGAAGTTTGATATAGAGGTTGACGATTTACGATCCCCCTTGGATGAGGAAGAACGGTCACGTATCGAAGTTGAGGATAATTATACACTGATCCTGGTTGACGTTCCTATGATCGAGGAGCGTAATGACAAGGACTGGTATGGAACCATACCGCTTGGTATCATTGTGACAGGGTCTATGATCTTTACTATCTGTCTGGAGGACACACCGGTTCTGACCAGATTTATGGAAGGAAGAGTCCGGAGCTTTTTTACCTATATGAAGACCCGTTTTATTTTCCAGATCCTTTACAGAAATGCAAGTATGTACCTGCGTTATCTGCGTATCATTGACAAGAAAAGTGAGCAGGTGGAAGAAAAACTGCATCTTTCCACAAGAAACGAGGAGCTGATCGAGCTTCTGGAGCTGCAGAAATCCCTGACTTACTTTATCACATCCCTCCGGTCCAACGAGGTTGTGCTGGAGAAGCTTCTGAAGATAGACAGTATCAAGAAATATCCGGAGGATACGGATCTTCTGGAAGATGTCATCACTGAGAACAAACAGGCTATCGAAATGGCCAATGTGTACAGCGGAATCCTGAACGGAACCATGGATGCCTTTGCATCTATTATTTCCAATAATATGAATATTGTTATGAAAGTACTGGCGATCATTACCATTGTCATGAGTATTCCGACCATTGTGTTCAGCGCTTACGGAATGAACGTGGCTGGTTCCGGTATGCCGTTATCACAGAGTCCATGGGGCTTTCTGATTATTATCCTGTTTTCTGTGGCGATCAGTGTTGTGGCAGCGATCATTCTTTCCAAGAAGCGGTTTTTCTGATTTGCTGAAAGGAGAATTTAATGAAGTTTATCGACAAACTGGAACGTAAATTTGGAAGATTCGGGATTCCGAATCTGACCATTTATATTATCGGATGTTATGTACTGGGTTATATTCTGACCGCAGCTGCACCGGGAGTTTTGAGCATGCTGAGCCTGGATATGTCCATGGTCATGAAAGGTCAGATCTGGAGACTCGTAACATGGGTGATCTATCCGCCATCCAGCGTGGGAGGAATGAGTAATCTTCTCATGTTCGTGCTTGCAATTGCTTTTTTCTATTATCCGATCGGTACCTCTCTGGAACGTACCTGGGGAACTTTCCGATATACTTTGTATATTTTTTCGGGACTTTTGTTTACAGTTATTGCAGCGGCGCTTTTGTATGCAGTTACCGGCGGTTATGTGACCGTTGGGGGAATGATGCTTCCTTATGGAAGTATTTTTACCACATATTACATCAGTCTTTCTATTTTTCTTGCCTATGCAGTCACATATCCGGATCTTCAGCTGCTGCTTATGTTTGTGATCCCCATCAAGATGAAATGGATGGCATTTGTATATGGACTGTTTATTGCGTGGGATATCGTATCATATCTTAGAGTTGGACTTTGGGTAGGCGTTGTGCCGATTGTAGCATCACTTTTGAATTTTGTGATCTTTTATTTCAGTACGCGGGATATGAACCGTTACAATCCGAAGGAGATTCACAGGAGACAGCAGTTTAAGAAGGCCATGGCTCCGACCAGAACGGGCTATGGACCAGATGGAATTGCCAAGCATAAATGCGCGATCTGCGGACGTACCGAAAAGGATGATCCAAATCTGGAGTTCCGTTTCTGCTCAAAGTGCAAGGGAAATTATGAATATTGCCAGGATCATTTATTTACGCACAAACACGTACAGTAAAACGTAAAAAAAGAGGGAGGATATTCAATTATGAAAAGAACAAAGATTATCTGTACGCTTGGACCTGCCAGCAACAACAGGGAAACTCTGAAAGCTCTTATGGAGAATGGAATGGATATTGCCAGATTCAACTTTTCTCACGGAGACCACGAGGAGCAGAAGGGCCGTGTGGACATGATCAAAGAGCTTCGTGAGGAGCTGGATATGCCGATCGCGATGCTTCTTGATACAAAGGGACCGGAGATCCGTACCAGACTTTTAAAGGACGGACAGAAGGTAAAACTGGAGTCAGGAAACCAGTTTGTACTTGGAATCGGTGATTTTGAAGGTGATGACAAAAAAGTTGCCATCACATATGAGACACTTTATAAAGACGTGAAACCGGGAAACAAGATTCTTATTGATGATGGTCTGATCGAGCTGGAAGTTAAGGCGATCAAAGGAACCGATATCATCTGTGATATCTTAAACGGTGGTGAGCTGGGAGAGAAAAAAGGCGTAAATGTTCCTTACGTAAAAGTAAATCTTCCGGGTATCACAGAGCAGGATAAGAACGATATCCTTTTTGGTATCGAGCAGAAATTTGATTTCATTGCGGCATCTTTCGTCCGTTCCGCAGAGGTGATCCGTGAGATCCGTAAACTTCTGAATGATAACGGTGGAAAGGACATCGGTATTATTGCGAAGATTGAGAATGCAGAAGGTGTTGAGAACATTGATTCCATCATTGAAGCATCGGATGGTATCATGGTTGCCAGAGGAGATCTTGGCGTGGAGATTCCTGCAAGCCAGGTGCCGCACATCCAGAAAGAGATCATCCGTAAATGCAATGAACATTATACACCGGTTATCACAGCAACACAGATGCTGGATTCCATGATCCGTAATCCGCGTCCGACACGTGCGGAGGTAGCGGACGTTGCCAATGCGATCTACGATGGAACCGATGCGATCATGCTTTCCGGTGAGACAGCAGCTGGTAAATATCCGGTTGATGCCCTTCAGATGATGGCAGAGATTGCAGAGATGACAGAGCCGCATCTGGATTATAAGGTATTTATTGAGCACCGCTCCATGGATGGAAGAGAGAAAATCTCCAGCGCAGTTGCACTTGCAACAGTCCGCACTGCGAAGAATCTGAAGGCAAATGCTATCGTGACACCGACCATGAGTGGAAATACAGCCAGACTGATTTCCAATTTCCGCCCGAAGGTTCCGATCTATGCCATTACACCGAACTCAACCATCCAGCACAAACTTCAGCTGATCTGGGGTGTAACACCTCTGAAAGGATATCAGAGAGATACCACGGACCATATCATGTCTCAGGCTATGAATGTTGTCCGCAGCCGTCATCTGATCCATAAAGGAGACCTTGTTGTATTTACAGCAGGAGACCCTGCGACCAACATGACAAACGGTCATGGTGCAGTGACAAATATGATGCACGTGATCGAGGCAGAATAAGACCGGGGGTTCTTAAGGAACAGCGGTCGGAAAACAGGAGATACAGTTATTATGAAAAAAGTACCATTTGTGACACTTGAGAAACTCAACGAGATTACCGAAAAATATCCGACACCTTTCCATCTTTATGATGAGAAGGGAATCCGTGAGAATGCAAAAGCCCTGAAAGAGGCTTTCGCCTGGAACAAAGGATTCAAGGAATTTTTTGCAGTAAAAGCAACACCGAACCCTTATCTGATCAACATTCTTCAGGAGTATGGCTGCGGCTGTGACTGCTCCTCCGCCACAGAGCTTATGATGGCAAAAGCAGTGGGCTGCAAGAAGGGCGATATCATGTTCTCCTCCAACGATACACCGGAGAAAGAGTTCAAATATGCAGATGAGATCGGTGGAATCATCAATCTTGATGATATCACACATATTGAGAGCGTAGAGAGAGCTCTCGGAAAAATTCCGGAAGTGATCAGCTGCCGTTACAATCCAGGCGGAGTATTCAAGATCAGCAACGGTATCATGGATAATCCTGGAGATGCAAAATACGGAATGACTACCGAGCAGATTTTTGATGCATTCCGCATCCTGAAATCCAAAGGTGCCAAAGAATTTGGAATCCATGCATTCCTTGCCAGCAACACCGTAACCAACGACTACTATCCGATGCTTGCAAAAGTTATGTTTGAGCTTGCCGTAAAGCTTCAGAAAGAGACTGGCGCACATATTAAATTTATCAACCTTTCAGGCGGTATCGGAATTCCTTACAAACCGGATCAGGAGCCAAATGACATCCGCGTGATCGGTGAGGGTGTCCGCAAGGTTTACGAGGAAGTTCTTGTTCCGGAAGGAATGGGTGATGTTGCGATCTACACAGAGCTTGGCCGTTTCATGATGGGACCGTATGGCTGTCTTGTTACAAAAGCCATCCACGAAAAACATACACATAAGGAGTACATCGGTGTAGATGCCTGTGCGGTAAACCTGATGCGTCCGGCTATGTATGGTGCTTACCATCACATTACCGTTATGGGAAAAGAGAACGAGCCATGTGACCATAAATATGATGTGACAGGTTCCCTTTGTGAGAACAATGATAAATTTGCCATTGACCGTATGCTTCCGAAGATCGACATGGGAGATCTCCTTGTGATCCACGATGCAGGCGCTCATGGTTTTGCAATGGGCTATAACTACAATGGTAAACTGAAATCTGCAGAGATCCTTCTTCATGAGGATGGCAGCTTTGAGATGATCCGCCGTGCCGAGACACCGAGAGATTATTTTGCAACATTTGACTGCTTCCCTGTTTTTGAGAAACTTCTTCAGGATGAAGACGAACTGAAATAAAATAGCAGAAAGATATAGAAATAGCCTTCCATGCATCTTGGTAATGATGCAGGAAGGCTGTTTTATATTTAAGCGTCTGGTAAGAACTGTAAGATCGCTGGCAGGGTCAAATGCAGGGTTACTGCGTCTTGCTGCCGGAGATTTCTGCCAGAGCTTTTTTAAACTCAAAGAAAAACAGGATGGCAGTGAAGGTAACAGCCAGGATATCTGCAACCGGCTCAGCCATATAAACTGCATTTGTTTGATCAGCACGGAAAATACCGGGCAGAATATAGATCAGCGGGATAACCAGCACAAATTTCCGGACAATAGCCACAATGATGGAATCCTTGGCTCTGCCAAGGGAGATAAAGGTCATCTGGCAGGCAATCTGGATACCAAAGATAAACACAACTGCCATATAGATCCGGAGAGCTGTCTTTGTGAAAGCAAGTAATGTACTGTCCGAAGTAAACATTCCGGCAAAGATCTGCGGGAAGATCATAATGATCAGCCACAGGATCACGGAATAAGAAACACTTGTTTTTACAAGAAGCTTAAATGTAGAACGTACACGCTTTTCGTTACGTGCACCATAGTTGTAGCTGATGATAGGCTGTGCACCCTGACCAAGTCCCTGAAGAGGAAGCATGGCAAACTGCATGACGCTGGTGAGGATGGTCATGGCTCCTACGGCAACATCCCCGCCGTATTTTAAGAGTGAGGAGTTGTAGCAGACAGAGATAATGCTTTCACTGAGCTGCATGACAAAGAGAGAAGATCCAAGAGCCATACAGGGCAGAATGATATCGGCTTTCAGTTTCATGGTGCTTTTCCGAAGCTTCAGGAAGGTCTTTTTTCCAAAGAGGAATGAGAGGACCCAGATGCAGGAAAATGCCTGGGAGATCACCGTTGCCAGAGCAGCGCCCCGGACACCCATGTGGAATCCGAAAATAAAAACTGGATCCAGAATAATATTGGAGACTGCACCGATCAGTACGGAGAGCATTCCTATTTTTGCGAATCCCTGGGCTGTGATGAAATTATTCATGCCAAGGGTCAGCTGTACAAAGATGGTTCCCACTGCATAGATATTCATGTAGCCCACTGCATAGTCGATGGTATTTGCGCTGGCGCCGAAGGCAAGGAGAAAGCTGCGGTTTCCGAGAAACAGGATAACAGTCAAGATCAGGGAGATGATGATCTGCATGGTGAAGCAGTTTCCGAGAGTCTGTTCAGCTTTTGAGGTGTCATTTTTACCCATAAAGATGCTGGCTCTGGGAGCACCTCCGTTTCCGACAAGAGCAGCAAAGGCAGATACGACCATAATAAGCGGCATACAGACACCTACACCGGTAAGGGCAAGAGCACCCTCTCCGGGAATATGACCAATATAGATACGATCGACGATATTGTAGAGCATATTGATGAGCTGTGCAGCAACTGTGGGAAGTGCAAGCTGCAGAAGCAGCTTTCCGACAGGCTTGGTTCCTAAAAAGCTTTTGTCTTTTTCCATTTTTTGTTCCTTTCGTGATTTTTTTGTATCATATAATAAAGACCTGACAGATCTCTCCGTCAGGTCTTTTTTGCGAATGCCGCTGGCCGGACTCGAACCGGCACGGATTGCTCCGCTTGATTTTGAGTCAAGTGCGTCTGCCAATTCCGCCACAGCGGCATAACCGTTTATTATAATAGCACAGCATTAGTTGGTTTGCAAGGATTTTTTCAGAATAAAGGGATTATTTGGAAATATTTCCAATTCTAAAAAGTTTATGAAATCGGATGCTGGCTCCTTGAAATTGACTGAAAAAAGTGGTAGAGTGTGCTACAAGGCTGTACCACCTGATATAGCACTGTGGATATAGCAATATACTATAAGATAACGGAGGAGACTGCATGAATCTGAATTCCAAAAAACCAGAGAAGCGGCCGTTGTATGTATATTACATCATCGCGGTCGTAATTATTATTCTGCTGAATGTTTTTGCTCTTCCTGCCCTTTCTGAGCGAAGTGTAAAGGAAACCGATTACACCACCTTCCTGAAAGCCGTAGACAGAGGAAAAGTATATGAGGCAACCATTGATTCTGATTACATTTATTACACAATGAAAGTAGACGGGGATGATGTCTACTGTAAGACCGTATCGGTAGATGATCAGGATCTTGTATCCCATCTTTATGATGCAGGTGTAAGCATTGAGGGTACTGCACCGCAGAGACAGTCCCTGCTTTTATCTCTGATCCTGGGATATGTATTCCCGATCGCAATCTTTATTCTCCTGGGACGCTGGCTCAGCAAGAAGATGATGAGTTCCATGGGAAACGGAGGACCGGGAGGAATGATGTCCTTTGGCAAAAGCAATGCCAAGGTTTATGTGAAATCCTCTACGGGAATCAAATTTTCAGATGTTGCCGGTGAGGATGAAGCCAAGGAGCTTTTGACGGAAATTGTAGATTTCCTTCATAATCCGGAGAAATACAGAGAGATCGGTGCTTCCATGCCGAAGGGTGCCCTTCTTGTAGGCCCTCCCGGAACCGGTAAAACTCTTCTTGCCAAGGCAGTTGCCGGTGAGGCGGAGGTTCCGTTTTTCTCAATTTCCGGTTCGGAATTTGTGGAGATGTTTGTGGGTATGGGTGCTGCCAAGGTCCGTGATCTTTTTAAACAGGCCAATGAGAAGGCACCATGTATTGTATTTATTGATGAGATTGATACCATCGGCAAGAAACGTGACGGCTCCGGAATGGGCGGCGGAAACGATGAGCGTGAGCAGACACTGAACCAGCTTTTGACAGAGATGGACGGTTTTGACGGTTCCAAGGGTGTTGTGATCCTGGCAGCTACCAACAGACCGGATTCCCTTGACCCTGCACTTCTTCGTCCGGGACGTTTTGACAGAAGGATCCCGGTTGAGCTTCCGGATCTGCAGGGACGTGAGGAAATCCTGAAAGTTCATGCCAAGAAGATCAAGATTGCAGATAGTGTTCGTTTTGACGAGATCGCCAAGGCTGCAGTTGGTGCTTCCGGTGCGGAACTTGCCAACATTGTCAATGAGGCGGCTCTCCGTGCAGTCCGTGACGGACGGAAATTTGCCACACAGGCGGATTTTGAAGAGAGTATTGAGGTTGTTATTGCCGGATACCAGAAGAAGAACCGTGTGCTTTCCAACAAGGAGAAACTGATCGTTTCCTATCATGAGGTTGGGCATGCGCTGGTTGCTGCCAAGCAGACGGATTCGGCACCGGTTCATAAGATTACGATCATTCCACGTACTTCTGGTGCATTGGGTTATACCATGCAGGTAGATGAGCAGGAACATTTCCTGATGTCCAAGGAGGAACTGGAGAATAAGATCGCTACCTTTACAGGTGGCCGTGCAGCGGAAGAACTGATTTTCCATTCCATTACCACTGGTGCTTCCAATGATATTGAGCAGGCGACCAAGATTGCCAGAGCGATGATCAGCCGATATGGTATGAGCGATGATTTTGATATGGTTGCCATGGAGAATGTGAGCAATCAGTATCTTGGCGGAGATGCAAGTCTTACCTGTTCTTTTGAGACGCAGACACTTCTGGATAAGAAGGTTGTGGAGCTTGTAAGACGGGAGCATGAGAAGGCTACGAAGATCCTGACGGATAATATAGGAAAGCTTCATGAGATTGCCAAGTATCTGTATGAGCATGAGACAATTACCGGTGAGGAGTTTATGAAGATTCTGAATGAAAAACCGGATGAGATTGAAGAAATTCAGGAAAATGAAACAAGACAGTAAGAAGAAAGCGGGGCCCTGGGGCTCCGCTTTTGCTGTAAAAATATAAATTGTTCAGATTGTTTACCAGATTTCCGGATGTACCTTAGAACAGGTGAGAGCCAGGCTTCCCGGGCCGATGTGGCAGGAGACGCTTAATGACAGTGGAAAGATATTGACTTCACCGATGCCCGGAAAGGTGGTGAGGACTTCTTTTCGGAATTCCTGGGCTGCTTCCAGGTTGTGGGAGTGGATGACATCCAGGTTGATCTTTTCTCCGAAGCGGTTTGCGATATCATCTTTGATGGCTTTGGTCATGGTGCTTTTGGCCTGGTTCATGGTGCGGGCTTTGGAGAAGGCGTCCAGTTTTTCGCCCTGGATCTGAAGAACCGGTTTCAGGCGGAGCAGGGTTCCGATAGCTGCAGCAGCAGGGGTGATGCGTCCACCCTGTTTCAGGTATTTCAAGGTTGCTACAGTGATATAAATGCTGGAATCGAAGCGGGTTTCTTCCAGCCAGGTTCCGATTTCATCGGCAGAGAGACCGTTTTTGGCCTGCTGGATGGCTTCTATGGCGGAATAGCGTAAGGTTCCGGAGATTCTCTGGTTGTTTACAACGCGTACATGGCCATCATAGTCCTCCGCCAGCATGTGGGCGGTCTGCATGGAACTGGAGAGACCGCTGGACATGGGAATATGTACGATCTCGTCATAGTCTTTGAGCAGGCTGTCCCACAGTGTAGTTACGGATTCAGGAGTGGGCTGCGAGGTGGATACGTGACATTCGGGGTGCTGCTCAAGATACTGGAAGAACTCGGCCTGGTTCATGTCGATATCTTCAAGATATTCTTTTTCATCTATAAAAAATGGCATTGGAAGCATGTAGATGCCAAGGTCTTTTGCCTGGGATGGAGATATACCGCAGTTGCTGTCTGTAACGATTGCAATAGATTTCATAGTGATGGTCCTCCTTGCTGGATTTGCATATTCGGTCGGTGTTCTTGTTTTCTGACCGGGATATCTCAAGTATATCACAGGAAACTGCCCTTGTCATTCACTGTTTAATTAGCTATAATGATAACATTCTGGGAAACGTTTGAACGCAAAGTGCTGAATATTGCGTTCATGAACATGCAGTAAAGTGGAATAGGAATATCTGCTTTACGTAATTGAGAGAAACGGAAGATCGATGTCCGTTGTTCTGAAAGAGAGGAATTTATGAATTGTCGTATTGCAGAGGGAATGGTGAATAAATACATCAATCATACGTTGCCATTGAATGATCTGGAGGATTTTCTGGAGCATATTGAGAATTGTTCTTCCTGTTACGACGAGCTTGCTACGTATTTTATTGTGCATAAAGCCATGCAGCAGCTGGATGAGAAACAGGAGGATACGGTTTTGGATTTTAAAGAACTTCTGGAAGAAGATATCCGGAAGTCAAGAAGATATATCCGCAGAAAGAAATTCCACAGAGCAGTTGTGGCGATTGCGTTTTGTGCATTGATTGCTGTACTGGTGGTTTTTCTCTTTTTTGTGATCCTGGAACTGAAGGAGGGAATTTAATTTTGAGTGAAAAAATATTACTGATCGATGGACATAGTATTTTGAACAGGGCATTTTATGGCCTGCCGGATCTTACCAATGCAGAGGGACGCCATACAGGAGCAGTATATGGATTTCTGAATATTATGTTCAGAATTATGGAAGAAGAGAAGCCGGAGTACCTTACCGTTGCCTTTGACCTGAGTGCACCTACGTTTCGGCATAAGCGTTACGAAGCTTATAAAGGAACCCGAAAACCCATGCCGGAGGAACTTCGGGAACAGGTTCCGCTGATCAAAGAGATGCTTGCTGCCATGGGGATCAACATCATGTCGTTGGAAGGATATGAGGCAGATGACCTTCTTGGCACAGTTGCAAGAAGAAGTGAAGCGAAAGGCATGGATGTCACCATTCTTTCCGGAGACCGGGATCTTCTTCAGCTTGCCACGGATAAGGTTCTGATTCGACTTCCGAAGACCGTCCGGGGCAAGACTACCATTGAGAATTATCATACTGCGGAAGTGCTCGAAAAATATCAGGTAACGCCGCCGCAGATCATAGAACTGAAAGCTCTGATGGGTGACAGTTCCGATAATATTCCGGGAATTCCAGGCGTTGGAGAAAAAACCGCAACCAAGATGATCGTGCAGTTCGGTTCCATTGAGAATGCCCATGAGCATCTGGAAGAAGTGAAGCCCAATAAGGCGAAAGAATCTCTCCGTGAACATTACGATATGGCACAGCTTTCCAAAGAACTTGCGACCATCAATACAGACAGTCCGCTGGAATTCTCCTACGAAAAGGCGAAAGTGGAGAATCCCTATACTCCGGAAGCCTATGAACTGTGCAAACGACTGGAATTTAAAAACATGCTGAACCGTTTTGATCCGGTTACGGCAGCAGATTCCTCCATGGAACTGGAATTTTTTACCTGTAATGATCTTTCCGGGGTGGAGGCCCTGTTTGAAAAAGCAGCGAGGAAAGAGCAGGTGGGTATTTCCGTTCTTGCAGACCCGGATCAGGTGTATGCCGTAGGACTGGTCCTGGATGAAAAAGAAATCTATCAGATTCCGGTGGGAGGACTTCTTACCGGGGATTACCTTTGTGGAAAGCTGAAAGCCCTGGCGGATAGTACAGTGCTCTGTGCCATGGACATCAAGGCAGTTCTCAAACATGTCCCGCTGGAAGAACCGGAAAAAGTTTTTGACACAGGGGTTGCGGCGTACCTTCTGAATCCGCTGAAATCTTCCTATACCTATGACGATATTGCCAGAGAATATCTGGATGGCATGATGCTCCCGGCAAAAGAAGATCTTCTTGGAAAAACTTCCCTGAAAAAAGCCTGGGAAGAAGAAATGGAATGCCTTGGAAATTATGCCTGTTATCAGGCCTTTGTTCCATGTATGGCCCGTGGCGTTCTTCTTGAAAAACTGGACGAAACAGGCATGCGTAAAGTTTACGATGAGATCGAGCTTCCTCTTGTCTTTACTCTGGATTCCATGGAAAAATGGGGAATTTCCGTTAAAGGTGAAGAACTTAAAAGTTATGGCGAAAAGCTGAAAGTCCGCATCCAGGATCTGGAAAAAACCATCTGGCAGGAAGCAGGGGAGGAATTTAACATCAATTCCCCGAAACAGCTGGGTGTGATTCTTTTTGAAAAACTGGGACTTCCCGGTGGAAAGAAAACCAAGACGGGTTACTCCACCGCAGCGGATATCCTGGATAAACTGGCAGCGGATCATGCTATTGTAAAAGATATTCTGGAGTACCGTCAGCTGACCAAGCTGAAATCCACTTATGCAGATGGTCTTGGAAATGTGATCGGAAAAGACGGACGAATTCACTCCACTTTCAATCAGACAATCACGGCGACCGGACGTATCAGCAGCACGGACCCAAATCTTCAGAACATTCCGGTACGTATGGAACTGGGAAGGCTGATCCGCAAGGTTTTTGTGCCGGAGGAAGGATTTGTATTTCTGGATGCGGATTATTCTCAGATTGAACTTCGTGTACTGGCCCATATGTCCGGCGATGAAAAACTGATCCAGGCTTACCGTGAGGCAGAGGATATCCACCGCCTTACCGCATCCCAGGTGTTCCA
This sequence comes from Ruminococcus sp. AM36-2AA, assembly GCF_003461955.1. Taxonomy (GTDB): domain Bacteria; phylum Bacillota; class Clostridia; order Lachnospirales; family Lachnospiraceae; genus Blautia_A. The sequence continues at coordinate 70,658 of NZ_QTYB01000013.1, forward strand.
TGTACCGCTGGACGAGGTGACACCTCTTCAGAGACGAAATGCCAAGGCGGTAAACTTTGGAATTGTTTACGGCATCAGTTCCTTTGGATTGAGCCAGGATTTAAGTATTACCAGAAAAGAGGCAGCTGCCTACATCGAAAAATATTTTGAAACCTATCCGAAGATCAAGGGATTTCTGGATGGCCTGGTAAAAGAAGGCAGGGAACATGGTTATGTGACTACCATGTTTGGCAGACGAAGACCTGTGCCGGAACTGAAATCCAGCAATTTCATGCAGCGTTCTTTCGGAGAACGTGTGGCCATGAATTCCCCGATCCAGGGTACTGCGGCGGACATCATCAAGATCGCCATGAACCATGTTTATGAACGGATGAAAAAAGAAGGCCTGCACTCAAGACTGGTGCTTCAGGTACACGATGAGCTTTTGATCGAGACAAAGAAGGAAGAAATCGAGATCGTTTCCCGCATTCTGGAAGAAGAGATGAAGGGAGCCGCAGATCTTGCAGTGGAACTTGAAGTGGATATGCACCAGGGCGACAGCTGGTATGAGGCGAAATAAATGAGAGTGATCGGAGTAACCGGCGGAGTAGGCGCCGGAAAAAGTACAGTACTTGGAATCCTGGAAGAAGAGTTTCAGGCATATGTGATTCAGGCAGACCAGCTTGGCCATATTTTGATGGAACCGGGAGAAGAATGTTACGATGCGGTGATCGCATTGTTTGGAAAAGAAATCATAAAAAAAGATAAAACTATTGACCGGAGAAGGATTTCTGATGTAGTATTCACAGATAAGGATATGCTTTTGAAATTAAACGGGATCATTCATCCGGCCGTAAAACAGAGAATCCTCCGTCTTCTTGGAGAACAGAAGGAAGCGGGAAGAGGAATCTGCGTTGTGGAGGCTGCTCTTTTTCTGGAAGAAAATTATCAAGAATTCTGTGATGAAGTCTGGTATGTGTATACAGAAGAAGAGATCCGGATCCAGCGCCTGATGGAAAGCCGCGGCTATTCTAGAGAGAAATCTCTTGGCATTATCCGAAACCAGGTATCTGATCAGGTTTTCAGAGAACACACGGATTATGTGATCGAAAACAACGGAGATCTTTCAGATACCCGGAGACAGATCAGAGAAGGGATAGAGAGAAATGAGACTTTGTAGTATTGCCAGCGGAAGCAGTGGCAACTGTATCTATGTGGGCTCTGAGGAGGCACATGTCCTGGTAGATGTGGGAATCAGTGGGAAAAATATCGAGAAAGGCCTGAATACCCTTGACCTTACCGGAAAAGATGTGGACGGAATCCTGATCACCCATGAACATTCCGACCATATCAAGGGCCTGGGAGTGATCTCCAGAAAATACGGAATTCCCATTTACGCCACAGGCGGGACTGCAGATGCCATGCTTCGGATGAAATCCCTTGGAAAAATGCCGGAGGGACTGATCCACGAGATCCGGGAAGACGAACCTTTTGAGATCAAAGACCTGACAGTAAATCCTTTTACCATTCCTCACGATGCGGCACAGCCGGTAGGTTACCGCCTGGAATGCGGAGAACATTCTGTGGGTATTGCCACAGACCTTGGAAAATATAACGATTACATTGTAAAAAATCTGGAGAATCTGGATGCGGTGCTTCTGGAAGCCAACCACGACATCCGCATGCTCCAGGTTGGAAAATACCCTTATTATCTGAAACAGAGAATTTTAGGAGACAGAGGCCATCTCTCCAATGAGAATGCAGGCCGCCTGCTTTGCCGGATCCTCCATGATAATCTGAAAGCTGTTTTTCTCGGCCATTTAAGCCGGGAAAACAACTACGAAGAACTTGCCTATGAGACTGTTTGCTCGGAGGTAACGCTTGGTGACAACCCGTATCGTTCCAGGGATTTTAAGATCCAGGTAGCGAAGAGGGATCACATATCAGAAATAATCACAGTGTAGAAAGGAAAAAACGATGAAGAAGACAATTATCACAGTAGTAGGAAATGACACAGTAGGAATTATCGCAAAGGTTTGTACATACCTTGCAGAGAATCAGGTTAACATTCTGGATATTTCTCAGACCATCGTTCAGGGGTACTTCAACATGATGATGATCGCAGACACAGCAAAATGTGAAAAAGATGGCGGCACACTTGCAAAAGAGCTGGAAAATCTTGGCAAAGAGATCGGCGTTGTGATCCACTGCCAGCATGAAGATATTTTTAACATGATGCATCGAGTATGATCAAATAACGGTATACCGTTATTTAACCTATAAACTATGAAGCAGTTTATGGGCTATGAGCAAGTAGCGAATGCGGATTGCGAATGTTATGATATCTATTTAACATCAATCATCAGGGAGAAAATAAAATGATCAATATTTTTGAGGTAAACGAGACAAATAAAATGATCGAGCAGGAGAATCTGGATGTGCGTACCATTACCATGGGTATCAGCCTTTTAGACTGTATCGATCCTGACCTGGATGCACTGAATCAGAAAATATATGAGAAGATCACCACAAAAGCCAGAAACCTGGTAGCGACCGGTGATGAGATCGCAACCGAGTACGGGATCCCGGTTGTAAATAAACGAATTTCAGTAACACCGATCGCTCTGGTTGGCGGAGCTGCATGTAAGAAACCGGAAGATTTTGTGACCATCGCAAGAACACTGGATAAATGTGCCAAGGAAGTTGGCGTTAACTTTATCGGCGGATATTCCGCACTGGTAAGCAAGGGAATGACTCCGGCAGAGGAGCTTCTCATCCGTTCCATTCCTCAGGCAATGGCAGAGACAGAGCGTGTCTGCAGTTCTGTAAATGTTGGCTCCACCAAGACAGGTATCAACATGGATGCCGTAAAACTGATGGGAGAGATCGTCCTTGCAACAGCAGAGGCGACCAAAGAGCAGGATTCCCTTGGCTGTGCCAAACTTGTAGTGTTCTGCAACGCACCGGATGACAACCCGTTTATGGCAGGCGCTTTCCACGGTGTTACAGAGGCAGACTGCATCATCAATGTAGGTGTCAGCGGCCCTGGCGTTGTAAAAAAAGCCCTGGAGCAGGTTCGTGGAGAGGATTTCGGAACACTTTGCGAGATGATCAAACGTACCGCATTTAAGGTAACACGAGTTGGACAGCTGGTTGCACGTGAGGCATCCAGACGTCTGGATGTGCCGTTTGGTATTGTGGATCTTTCTCTTGCACCGACACCGGCCATCGGTGATTCCGTAGCGGAGATCCTGGAGGAGATCGGTCTTGAGAGAGCCGGCGCACCGGGAACAACTGCAGCACTTGCCCTTCTTAATGACCAGGTGAAAAAAGGCGGTGTTATGGCAGCAGCAGCTGTAGGAGGCTTAAGCGGTGCCTTTATTCCGGTCAGTGAGGATCAGGGAATGATCGATGCGGTAAACGAAGGAGCTCTTACTCTTGAAAAACTGGAAGCCATGACCTGCGTATGCTCGGTCGGCCTGGATATGATCGCAGTTCCGGGAGATACCAAAGCTACCACACTGGCAGGTATCATTGCAGATGAGTCTGCCATCGGTATGGTAAACCAGAAGACAACTGCAGTACGTCTGATCCCGGTAATTGGCAAAGGCGTAGGCGAAACTGTTGAGTTTGGCGGACTTCTTGGCTATGCACCGATCATGCCGGTAAATTCCTTCTCCTGCGATGCGTTTGTACAGAGAGGTGGAAGAATCCCGGCACCGATCCACAGCTTTAAGAACTAAGGTACTGTTTACTTTATGACCGGCAACACGTTTCGCGATGCACAGAATTTCTGAAATTAATTTCATTTCGGGGTTGACAGACTCACGTTGATGTGCTAAAGTAAACACAACTTAAAAAACAAACCAGTGAGAAAGAGAAGTAAACATTTCAGGAAGCTTCGCAGAGAGCGGTGATGGTGGGAATCCGCAGGGAACCAGATGTTGAATGGACTTTCGAGGGCGGCCCGAACTATTTATCTGTACAGTAGGCGCCGACGGGAACCGAACCCGTTATCAATGAGGAGTGTATGTTAGTACACCGGAAAGTGGACGATTCGTCAATTTGAGTGGTACCGCGATAATAAAGAACTTTTATTACCGTCTCAAGCATAATATAAGCTTGAGACGGTTTTTGTGTTACAGGAAAAAGAAATTCTGTTGCATAAAAGTTGTTCCGGAAAAGCAGACCGCAGGGTGTACAAAAAGTAATCATAAGCGGAAATAAGAAGGGAGAACAAAATTATGAAAAAAAGAATGTTAGTAATCGCAGCAGCAGTAGCAGCAACAACAAGTATGATGATGGCCAGCCCGGTTATGGCAGAGGATTTTAAAGTAGGTATCTGCAATTATGTAGACGATGCTTCTCTGAACCAGATTGTAGATAATATCCAGTCCCGTCTGGAAGAGATCGGCAAAGAAAAAGGTATCACATTTGATGTATCCTATGATAACTGCAATGCAGATGCCAGTGTTATGGAACAGATCATTTCCGATTTCCAGGCAGATAACGTTGACCTGATGGTAGGTGTGGCTACACCGGTGGCAATGCGTATGCAGTCTGCTACAGAGGGAAGTGATACACCGGTTGTTTTCTCCGCAGTATCCGATCCGGTTGGCTCCGGCCTTGTAGATTCTCTGGATGCTCCTGGAGCAAATATTACAGGAACCAGTGATTATCTGGATACTTCTTCTATCATGAAACTGATCCAGGCACAGAATCCGGATGTAAAGAAAATCGGTCTTCTTTATGATGTAGGACAGGACTCCTCCACAACAGCGATCCAGGAAGCAAAAGATTACCTGGATGAGCAGGGAATCGAATATGTAGAACGTACCGGAACGACTACCGATGAAGTCCAGCTTGCGGCAGATGCACTGATCGCAGATGGTGTGGATGCCGTATTTACACCTACAGACAATACCATCATGACAGCAGAGCTTTCTATTTATGAGAAATTTATTGACGCAGGAATCCCTCACTACACAGGTGCTGACTCCTTTGCATTAAATGGTGCTTTTGTAGGATATGGTGTTGATTATGCAAATCTTGGACAGAAAACAGCCGATATGATCGCAGATATCCTGGTAGATAACGCAGATCCGGCCAAAACCGCTGTGGAAACATTTGATAATGGTACTGCAACAGTTAATACAGAAACCTGCAAAGAACTTGGTCTTGATTTTGATACCGTAAAGAAAGCATTTGAGCCGCTCTGCACACAGGTAAATGAGATCACAACCGCAGAGAGCTTCGATGAAGTAGACGCAAAATAAATAACCGTTCACCTTGTAGAACAGTTATGAAATAAATCCAATTGGAGGAAATCACTGTGACGATTGCAACTATGTTCTCCCTCGGGGAGACTGCTCTGAAGCTTGGACTGATCTGTTCCCTGACAGTTCTTGCTCTGTTTCTTAGTTATTCTATGCTGAATGTCTGCGACCTTTCTACAGATGGCTGCTTTACTTTTGGAGCCGCTGTAGGAGCCGTAGTAGCTGTAAGCGGACATCCGTTTCTGTCCATAGTGGCAGCTATGGCAGCAGGTGTTACGTCGGGATTTGTAACTGCCATCTTGCAGACAAAGCTGGGAGTAGACAGCCTGCTTGCAGGTATCATTGTAAATACGGCCTTATATTCCGTAAATATTGCGGTCATGGGAGGCTCTTCTCTCATTAATATGAACCGGACAACCACGGTATTTACCATGATGAAGGATGCACTTGCAGGTACACCTTTAAAAGGCAGAGAAGATATTATCATTGCAGCCATCGCAGTGATCCTTGTGATCGTATTTCTGGTATTTTTCCTGAGAACAAGACTTGGTCTTGCAATCCGGGCAACCGGAAATAATTCCGATATGGTAAAATCTTCCTCCATCAATCCGGTCTTTACAACTGTGATCGGCCTTTGTGTGGCAAATGCATTTACCGCACTTTCCGGATGCCTTCTGTCCCAGTCACAGAAATCCGTAGATATCAACATCGGACAGGGTATGGTCACCATCGCACTGGCATCTCTGCTGATCGGAGGTACTCTTCTTGGTCATGGAGGAATTTTTGTAAGGGCGGTAGGAATGGTGCTTGGTTCCTTTATCTTCCGCCTTGTGTACACCATTGCACTTCGTTTCAATATGCCGGCGTTTATGCTGAAACTGGTATCTTCTGTGATCGTTGTTCTTGCAATTTCCGGTCCATATCTTAAGAAACAGTGGCCGCAGATCCGAAGAAGAATGACCCATACCAAAGGAGGAAGATGATCCATGTTAAAAATCAGCCATATTTCAAAAACATTTAATCCGGGAACTGTAAACGAAAAAAAGGCAATCGAAGATCTTTCCCTGGAACTGAAAAAAGGCGACTTTGCTACGATCATCGGTTCCAATGGTGCGGGAAAATCAACACTTTTCAACGCAATCTGCGGTGATTTCCTTACAGATGCAGGCTCTATCGAGCTGGACGGCAGGGATATCACATTTATGCCGCAGCATGCACGTGCAAAAGAAATCGGCCGTCTTTATCAGGATCCGATGCGTGGAACTGCGCCGGGTATGACAATCGAAGAGAATCTTGCACTTGCAGCCGGCAAAGGCGGATGGCTTTCTCATACAACCCGACAGGAAAAAGAACGTTTCCGTGAAGAACTGAAGAAACTGGACATTGGCCTGGAAGAGCGGATGAGTCATCCGGTGGGACTTCTTTCCGGTGGACAGAGACAGGCCTTGACACTTCTGATGGCAACTATGAATCCGCCGAAATTACTTCTTCTGGATGAGCATACTGCAGCACTTGACCCGGGAACTGCAGAGAAAGTCCTGAATCTCACAAAACGGATCGTGGAAGAACATCAGCTGACCTGTCTGATGATCACACACAATATGCAGTCAGCAATTGATCTTGGAAACCGTATTTTGATGATGGATTCCGGTAATATCGTACTGGATATCGGAGGAGAAGAGAAAAAGAACATGACTGTGGACGGTCTTCTTGAGAAGTTTAAGACAGGAGCCGGCAAGGCCTTGGATAATGACCGTATTCTTTTGTCGGAATAATGAATGATAAGTAGAAGAGCCATCACTATCTGAAACAGGTGGTGGTTCTTTTTTTGTGGAAAATTCTTGAGTATATCACGTTACCGTGGTAAAATAAATGAAATCGCTTTGTGATTTTATTTATGAGCAAGTAGCGAAGCGGATTGCGAATATCCGATTAACTTTATTATGGAAGAGGGACGAATGATATGCAGTTTTCAAAAAGACTGGACCGATTTGGGGATGAAATTTTTGCTGCTCTGAACAACCGGCGCATGGAGCTGGAAGCCCAGGGCATGAAGATCTATAACATGAGTGTGGGAACCCCGGATTTTAAAACTCCGGAATACATCAAAAAAGCCGTAGCGGAAGCGGCCATGGATGACAACAACTGGAAGTACAGCCTCCGGGATCTGCCGGAGCTTCTGGAAGCAGTCTGTACTTATTATAAAAAACGTTTTGATGTGGAACTGACACCGGATATGGTAATGACCGTTTATGGAAGCCAGGAAGGAATGGGACATCTCGGCATGGCCCTCTGTGACGAAGGAGATACCGTCCTTCTTCCGGACCCGTGCTATCCGGTATTTGCAGCAGGAAGCCTGATGGCCGGAGCGGTTCCTTACTACTATCCACTGGTTGCGGAACATGACTTTCTCCCCTATGTAAAGGGAATCCCGGAAGAAGTGGCAAAAAAGGCCAAATACATGGTGGTATCCCTTCCGTCCAATCCGGTAGGAAGTATAGCCACACCAGGACTTTACGAAGAAATCGTGGAATTTGCGAAAAAATATGATATTCTCATTATTCATGATAATGCATACAGCGATATTATCTTTGACGGAGCATTTGGAGGAAGCTTCCTTGCAACACCAGGGGCAAAAGAGATCGGAGTGGAGTTCTTCAGCCTTTCCAAATCCTTCAATGTTACCGGTGCAAGGCTCAGCTTTCTGGTAGGTCGGCCGGACGTGATCGCAGCACTTCGCAAGCTGAGAAGCCAGATTGATTTCGGCATGTTCCTGCCACTTCAGAAAGCCGCTGTTGCAGCACTTGAGGGACCGTTGGACAGCGTAAAAGAACAGTGTCAGATGTACGAGGAGAGAAGAGATGCCCTCTGCCAGGGACTTCGCGACATTGGCTGGGAACTTCCAAATGGAAAAGGTACCATGTTCGTCTGGGCAAAGATCCCGGGTGGCCGCACGGACAGCATGGCATTTTGTATGGAACTGATGGAAAAAGCCGGCGTCATCGTAACACCGGGAGCAAGCTTCGGTCCTCACGGAGAAGGCTACGTACGTTTCGCTCTGGTACTTCCGCCGGAGAAGATCCGGGAAGCAGTGGAAGCGATTGGGAACAGCGGAATTACCGTTACAAAATGATCCGCGGTGACTTCTGAAATTCATGGATAAACGGCTGGCCTGTTTTCCGGCAGAGAAGCATCTCATAAAGACCGGAAGCTTTGCAGGTTTTTTGGAAAATATCCAATCCGTCTTTATCAAGAACAGAAGAAGCATCGGCAGATTTGGTCAGGAGAGGAATGGAAGCATTTCGTTTGATCTGGCCAAGGAGTGGCGTACTGTTTTTGCAAAAACCAAGTACCTGGGCATAGGGGATATGTCCGGGTGCTTTTTCTTTCAGATCAAGAAAGATCCGGACAAGACCACGGCAGATGGCGGAGCGGGTGATATCTCTGGTTTTCAGAAGATCCGCAAACTGGGAAAAACTTTCATACTGGTTCCGGTATTTTAAGATCCGGCGGATCAATGCATCGGAAAGATCCGGATACTGACGCAGCGTTTCTTCCGTTTCCAGAAGAAGCTTATAGTGCAGAGGAAGATCCAGAGTTGTTTCCGAAAGCCAGCAGCCCTTTTTAAGCGCAGAGGAAAAAACCGGAAATGCCGCAGCCGGAATAAAACGGGAAAAATCCATGGCGTCCTTTTTGGCGGAAAGAAGTTCCCGGATACCGGAAGCAGACGGGAAAAAATCTCCGGAAACATCCGAGAGATCCGCATCGTGATACCCACTTCCTTTTCTGAGAAGCGCATGGGGACGGATGGAGCTGTTCTGGCGCAGCAGGGCTTTGCAGTATTCAATACCAAGAATATTGTTGGGCGAAGAAAGGATAGAATCCATCTGCTCCGGAAAAATAAAATGTCCGTCACCGGAAGACACATCAGAGATGGCAGATTTTGCAACATAACTTGTCAGCGCACGGCTTCTTGCCAGAGGAAAACTCATTCCGTCACGCAGGTTTTTCTGAAGAAAATCTCTGTATACAGGCGGTTCCGCAACAAGAATACGAGCTGTTTCCATAAGGATCTCCGTATCGCCGCATTCGCTTCCAAAACAAAGTTCATCTACGCACCCAAGTCCATCCAGAAGACTTACGCCGCCTGCGGCAAAGCCCTCCGCACTGGCAGTGGAAACCTGGATGGGAAGCTCCAGGACAAGATCGGCACCGCCAAGAAGAGCCATCTCCGCCCGGAGATATTTTTCCATAAGCGCAGGTGCGCCTCTCTGCACAAAATCTCCGCTCATGGCGACGATCACATAATCAGCACCAAGAGTTTCTCTGACATAACGGATCTGATATTCATGCCCCCTGTGAAAAGGATTGTATTCTGCAATAATTCCAACAACTTTCATATAAAAAACCTGCCATTTCTGAAAAGTTAAATTTTACTCAGAGTCTTACCACGAGACAGACTGCATATACCTGCCTGGCACTGCGTTTTTCCGTAATGAAGCTATTCTAACATAAGCACTGCAAAAAGTTAAGTCATACATAATCCACTTCGCAGTCAGCCCGTAAATTGCACCTCAAAAAATACGCCGCACATCCATTTTCTGACAATGAAAAGCTTGAAATACAAAGTGTAAGGAGGTATAATAAACACAGTGTAGTGCCCGAACAGACACTAGCGTTTTTGTTACATCAAGAAAGGAGCCATTTAATCATGGGATTTGTTGAACTGCTTAAAAAAAGAGCAAAAGAAAGCGTAAAAACAATTGTACTGCCAGAGACAGAGGATATGAGAACTCTTGAGGCAACTGACAAGATTCTGAAAGAGGGAGTTGCCAAGATCATCCTTATCGGTAACGAGGAAGAGATCAACAAGAAAGCAGCAGAAGGCGGCTTTGATATTTCCGGCGCACAGATCGTAGATCCGGAGACATCTGACAGAACTCAGGCATACATTGATAAATTCGTAGAGCTGAGAGCCAAGAAAGGAATGACACCTGAGAAAGCAAAAGAGATCCTTCATACTCAGTACCCATACTATGGCGTAATGATGGTTAAAATGGGTGATGCAGACGGTATGGTATCCGGTGCATGCCACTCTACAGCAGATACACTTCGTCCATGCCTTCAGATCCTGAAGACAAAACCGGGAACCAAGCTTGTATCCGCATTCTTCCTGATCGTAGTTCCGGATTGCGAGTATGGTGCAAACGGTGCATTCGTATTTGCGGATTCCGGTCTGAACCAGAACCCGACTCCGGATGAACTTTCCGCAATCGCAGCATCTTCCGCTGAGTCCTTCAAGCTTCTTGTTCAGGAGGAGCCGATGGTAGCTATGCTTTCCCACTCCACCAAGGGAAGTGCAAAACATCCTGACGTAGATAAGATGGTAGAGGCTACCAGAATCGCCAAAGAGGAGCATCCGGAGCTTAAACTTGACGGAGAGTTCCAGCTTGACGCTGCTATCGTTCCAAGCGTAGGCGCATCCAAAGCACCTGGAAGCGAAGTAGCAGGTAAAGCAAATGTCCTTATCTTCCCAGACCTTGATGCAGGTAACATCGGATACAAGCTTGCTCAGCGTCTTGGTAAAGCAGAAGCATACGGACCTGTTACACAGGGTATCGCGAAACCTGTAAACGACCTGTCCCGTGGATGCTCTGCAGATGATATCGTAGGTGTTGTAGCGATCACAGCAGTACAGTGCCAGGCAGAGGATAAATAATCCGGTTATCATCCTTACATATCATGTTAGGGGCAAAACACCTTTTGCCCCTAACCTTATATTATAAAAAATCAGGAGAGTAAATATCATGAACGTATTGGTTATCAACTGTGGAAGTTCTTCATTAAAATATCAGTTAATCAACTCCGATACAGAGGCAGTCCTTGCAAAAGGTCTCTGCGAGAGAATCGGTATCGACGGAAGACTGGTATACCAGAAAGCCGGCTGTGACAAGGAGATCACAGAGGCAGCTATGCCAACACATAAAGAGGCAATCCAGATGGTACTGGATGCACTTACCAATGACAAGACAGGCGCAATCGGAAGCCTGAAAGAAGTTAACGCGATCGGACACCGTGTCGTACACGGCGGTGAGAAATTCGCTTCCTCCGCAGTGATCACAGATGAGATGATCAAAGCCGTAGAAGAGTGCAACGATCTTGCACCGCTTCACAACCCGGCAAACCTGATCGGTATCCGCGTATGTGCAGACCTTATGCCAGGTGTACCACAGGTAGCAGTATTTGATACCGCTTTCCATCAGACAATGCCGGCTAAGGCTTATCTCTACGGACTTCCGCTTGACTTCTACAAGAAATATAAAGTAAGAAGATACGGTTTCCACGGAACATCCCACAGCTTTGTATCCAAGAGAGCTGTTGAGTTCCTTGGCCTTGACAAAGACAACTCCAAAGTTATCGTTTGCCACCTTGGAAACGGATCTTCCATCAGCGCTGTTGTAAACGGTAAATGTGTAGATACCACAATGGGTCTTACACCACTGGAAGGTGTTGTTATGGGAACACGTTCCGGTAACATCGATCCGGCTATCATGGAGTTCATCGCCAAGAAAGAGAACCTTGATATCGAGGGCGTTATGAACGTACTCAACAAGAAATCCGGTCTTCTCGGACTTTCCGGCGGACTTTCCAGCGACTTCCGTGACCTTAACGAGGCAGCTGAGGGTGGAAACGAAGATGCGGCAAACGCAATCGACGTTCTCTGCTACGGTATCGCTAAATTCGTAGGCGGATATGTTGCAGCAATGAACGGTGTTGACGCGATCGTCTTCACAGCAGGTATCGGCGAGAACGCAATCCCGGTACGTGAGAAAGTTGTAAGCTATCTTGGATACCTTGGTGTAACACTTGACAAAGATGCAAACGGACATCGTGGCGAGGAGATCGTAATCTCCACACCAGATTCCAAAGTGAAAGTTGCAGTTATCCCGACAAATGAGGAGCTTGCAATCTGCCGTGAGACTGTAGCACTGGTATAATCAGCCGCTTCAGTACTGACACAGATGGTATAAAACCGTTCGGGCATAGCCGGAAATCAGGCAGAATATTACTGCGAACCAGCAGTATACATTCGGGGGCGGACAGGTAACAGTCCACCCCCGAAATTTGCCCCAGAATTTCTGATTAAGCCAACAGTAACAAAAAATTAAAAAAATGTAATATTTTCCCGAAAATAGCGTTGACAAATCACAAGACCATATGTATAATGGATTGAGTGTGGATAGGAGAGACTTATGCAGATTCATTTATTAGACATTTCTTCCTGTGATGGCAAGACGATCCAGGAATCAGTTGTTCCTGAACTGGAGAAGATTGATTTTCAGATGGGAAGTTTCCCGGTACTTGCGAAAGAACCGGTAGAGCTTACGATCACCAATACCGGTGACAAGGTTCTTGAACTTACAGGAACCGGTAAGATTACAGTTGGAATTCCATGTGACCGCTGTCTTGAGACAGTAGCCGTAGAGATATCACTGGAATTTAAGAAGAAGCTTGATATGAAGCTTTCTGATGAAGAACGTGTCAATGATCTGGATGAAAGCAGCTATCTCACAGGTATGAACCTGGATGTGGACCGGTTGGTCTATCTTGAGGTATTGATATGCTGGCCTTTGAAGGTCTTATGTAAAGAAGACTGTAAAGGTATCTGCAGCCGCTGCGGGAAGAACCTGAACGAAGGTCCCTGCGGATGCAAGGAGGAGCCTAAGGATCCCCGCATGGCAGCTATCAGTGATATATTCAGTAAATTTAAGGAGGTGTAACCTATGTCCATTTGTCCTAAGAACAAATCTTCCAAAGCTAGACGTGACAAGAGAAGAGCGAACTGGAAAATGAGCGCTATGAACCTTGTTAAATGTAGCAAATGTGGAGCACTTATGATGCCACACAGAGTTTGCAAAGCTTGCGGAAGCTACAATAAGAAGGAAATCATCAAAGTTGAGGACTAATTTTAATTAGACAGTCAATATATGATGCAGAAAAGAGTCTGGTATGCTGAGATAAGTATACCGGCTTTTTTTATACTCTGAGGGGAAATAAAAATATGAAAGAGAACAAAAATCAGAAAAATACCGCCGTAAACCAGATCACAGAGGGCGTGATCTGGAAACAGCTTCTGTTTTTCTTTTTTCCGATCTTGTTTGGAACTCTGTTCCAACAGATTTATAATACCGCCGATACGGTTGTGGTAGGCCGTTTTGTGGGAAAAGAAGCGCTGGCTGCAGTCGGTGGTTCGTCCAGCATGATTGTGAATCTGATTGTAGGATTTTTTGTGGGCCTATGTTCTGGTGCGGCTGTGGTGATTTCACAGTTCTACGGCGCAAAAGACCACAAAAATCTCAAAAAAGCGCTTCACACATCCATGATTTTTTGTCTGGCAGCCAGCATAATTGTGGGAACAGCAGGATTTATCCTGGCAGAGCCGATCCTTCACCTGATGAAAACACCGGCAGAAGTAATTCCGGATTCTGTACTGTACCTGCATATCTATTTTGCGGGAACTTTTTTCAATCTGGTTTACAACATGGTATCCAGTATCTTAAGAGCAGTAGGAGACTCCAAAAGACCCCTTTATGTGCTGATCATCACCTGCCTTTTGAATATTCTTCTGGATGTTGTGTTTGTTGTAATCTTCCATATGGGAGTTCTTGGCGTTGCACTTGCAACAGTCAGCTGTCAGGCAGTCAGTGCCATTCTTGTAACCTGGTTTTTGATGCGGGCAGAAGATATTTACCGTCTGGAATTCCATGAGATCCGTTTTGATCTCCGGTCTCTTGGAGCAGTTTTAAGGATTGGACTTCCAGCAGGACTGGAATCTGTGATGTACAACATTGCCAATCTTACTATTCAGATTTTTGTCAATGAGCTGGGAACGGATACCGTGGCAGCCTGGGGAACCCTGGGAAAAATTGACGCGGTATTCTGGATGGTCTGCAATGCCTTTGCTATCTCAATTACCACCTTTGTGGGACAGAACTACGGTGCCGGAAAATACCACCGCATGCGAAAAAGCGTCCGTGTCTGTATGGCAATGGCATATATTACCGCATTTATTGTAAGTGGTGCAATTGTTCTGTTTGCGGGATCAATTTACCGCCTATTTACCACAGATCAGACAGTGGTGAAAATTGGAGTCCATATGATCCGGTTCCTGATCCCATCGTATGCGCTTTATGTTGTGATCGGAATTCTGTCCGGCGCCCTGCGTGGTGCCGGAAGAGTTCTGATCCCCATGATTCTGACATGCGGAGGCGTCTGCATGATCCGGATTATCTGGCTGTTTGCCTTTGTAAAATCCCATCCCGGAATTAACAGCATTATGCTCAGTTATCCGGTGTCCTGGGTAATTACTGCGGTGCTGTTTGTCATTTACTATTTCCGGCGTTTTCCCGGTATACAAAAAAAGAAATAACCATATAAAAAGGGTGCTGATTCTGCGTGATAGCAGTGATTGGCACCTTTGTTTTTCTCGGAAAATGTCGATTTATTACGAATTGATTTCATTGCCTGAAAAGAGAAAAAGCGGTATTCTGGACGCATATAGATGGATATTTAAAACAGCACAAAAGGGGATGAATCACATGCACAATCTGCGAAAAACAATAAGATATGGGATTTTATCAATACTTGGAGTGATTGTTATGGGGATCTGCATGAGGTACGCCATAAAAACGGCAATGGCAGCAATCACAGCCCTGACGGTGGGAATCCGAAACCGATCCGGAAAGCGGGGTGGCAGCCATAGAGAAGAAAAATAAGCTGTGGACTCTTATTTTCGGAATTACAGTGATTTTATCCATGACGGCATTTTTTCTGATGTACCGCATGAACAATGAATATACGGCCAGAGGAGAGCAGCCCATTCAGGGAATTCTCTGTCTGGATGAGGAAAAAGCAGCGGGGAAACTGCATTATCTGGCCAGAGAATGGCAGTATTTTCCGGGGAAACTTCTTACTCCAGATATGCTGAAAGAAAACACCGGATATTACAGCCGGTATATTTCCATTGGAGAATACGGAGGAATGGAACTGGGTGACAAAAATGCCTCTCCCTATGGCTGCGGAACCTATCGGATGATTCTGATTCTGCCGAAAAAAGAACAGACATGGGCCCTTTCTCTTAAGAAGGTCTTTTCCGCATACCGGATTTATATCAACGGAGAACTGGCAGGAGAAGTGGGAGATCCGGATGAAAAAACTTATAAAGAGCAGATTATGAACCGTGTTTTTACATTTCAGGGATCTGAAATGGCGGAAATTGTTATAGCAGTGGCAGACAAAAACCATGTCAAATCCGGAATTCAGTATATTCCGGTGTTCGGGTCCCCGGTTCAGATCAATATGCAGAGAGGATTGCGGGTACTTGGGAGCGGATTTGCCATGGCATTTTGTATTTGCGTCATGTTTGGAGTGCTTACAGTACATATCCGCACCAGGACATATCTGTCTCTTATGATTGATGTCTGGATTGTGGCAGCTTTTCTTCTGGAAATTTTTGTGGATATTCTTCCCTCAGCAGGAATTTTCTATGAAGCATCCTGGATCAGCGAAGCTGTCAAATGGGTTGCGGCGTTTTATATGCTGGTAAATACTTTCGGGGAAACTGACTGCGGATATGGGAAAATTGTTCTGGTGGGAACAACGGTTTACGCCTGTTCCCTTGCAGCAGATCGGATCTGGCCTCTTTACGAACCTATCATCGGAGGCCGGTTTCCGGAGACCGGAGGGATGGTACTGGCCATTGCGTTTGCCTGCGTGCTGTGGAGAGATCTTTCAGAAGCGTACAAAATCCGTCTCACCTATGAGATATACAGCAAACAGACAGAACTGCGTCTGCTTGCTCAGAAAAAACATTACGAAAAACTGAAAGCGCAGATGGATGAAACCAGCCGTGTCCGTCATGATATGCGGCAACATCTCCGGGTGCTGGCTGCCCTTCTGGAACAGAAACAGTATGAGGAAATGCAGACGTATCTTTGCCGGTATACAAGGGAGTTTCAGGAGAGGCTTACATATCAGACCTACTGTAAAAATCAGGTAACCGATGCAATTCTTCATTATTATGAGGAGATCTGCCGGGAAAAAAGAATCTCTTTTCAGTGCCAGGTGGAGGCACCGGAGAATACAGGAATCGAAGATACCGACTTCTGCCGGCTTTTTGGAAATCTGCTGGAAAACGCAGTTGAGGCAGCCGAAAGGTGCCCGGATGGCAGCCCGAGATTTATCCGGGTACAGATCCGGGCCAGAAATAATAAACTGCTGATCGAAGAAGAAAATAGTTGTACAGGTTCTCTTCGAAGAGGCAGGGACGGAATTTTCTCCGGAAAACATTCCGGACAGGGAATCGGAACCGCATCCATCTCGGAGATTGCGGCACGTTATGGTGGTCTTGCAGACTTTCAGGACCATAATGGGATTTTTAAGGCAGAGATTTTCCTTCGCCTGACGAAAAAAGATACTGAAGATAAGCTTTTCGGATAGCGGCAGAACCACGTTTCCGGATCTGGACAGTTTCTCCGTTATCCAGAAGGAATCCGTCGTCGGTGGCTTCCTGGATGCGGTCCATATTTACCATACATCCACGGTAACAGGAGAGAAAATTGTGGCAGTCACGGATCTGCTCCTCAAATTTATGGAATGTAAGGTAAGAACGCAGCGGGCCGGCATCTGTATGCAGGCAGACGGCATTGCGGAATGTATCTGCATACAGAATGCTGTGCAGCGGCACACGCACAGGAACACGGTCAGAAATAATTTCGATATATCGTGCATGAAGAGCCTCTTTCAGACGAAAAGAATCCAGAATCTGACACAGCTTTTCCGGCTGAAAAGGTTTCAGAAGATAGTAGGCGGCATTTACGTCGTAGCTTTCCACCGCAAATTCACTGCTGGTAGTCACAAAAACAAGAATGCAGTCATCAGACTGATTTCGGATTCTTCTGGCTGCTTCCATGCCGGTAATGCCATCCATATAGATATCCAGAAACAGGATCTGGAAATTTCCGGGCCGGTAATCGTCAAAGAAAGCCTCCGCACTGGAAAAGTACCGGATTTCCGTGGGAATCTGTCTGTTTTCAAAATAAGAAGTAATAATGCGTTTCAGCTGTTCTGCGTCCGATGCAATGTCATCAATAATAGCAATATTCAAAATCTGTAACCTCCGGAGAAATAAGTGTAAAGGTAGTATAGCATAACTTTTCGGAATGTCCAGAGGCAGTTTACGATTTTACATAAGTTTTACGGGGGAGATTTTGTAGAGAAATGTCGTAAGATCTCATATTCTCTCAAAATCATTAGTAAATTCTGGAAAAAGAGTGCAAGATATCATGGAAAACGTCATTTCGTCACAGGTTGGTTGTCATTTGCCGGGAAATTTTTTACAATGATGTCATCCAAAAAGAAAGGCGGTAGATATACGGAAAGTAAAAAAGAAACCTGGCGACATGAGAAACTGTCAACAAAAATCCAGACAAAATCCTTAAAAAAAACCTTACAACAACGGCTGTATTTCAGAGCATGAAACGCAGCCGTTTTCCCCGTTCCCAAAATACATGCTTCTTGACGGAAAGCAGGAAATTCGTTATTATTCGTTGTAGAGTGAAAAAGCCAATGCGGATATCTTTATCTGCAGGAACTTACGAAAAAAGAAAATGGAGAAACACACATGAACATTCTTAATATAGAACATATCCACAAGATTTTTGGAGACAAGGTGATTTTTGACGATATTTCCTGTGGCATTGACCAGGGAGAAAAGATCGGGATCATCGGTGTCAACGGAACGGGAAAAACTACCCTGCTCCGGGTAATAGCAGGAGAAGAAGAACCGGATGAGGGCCAGGTGATCACCCAGAACGGGATCCGTATCAGCTGGCTTCCCCAGACTCCGGAATTTCCACAGCATATGACCATTCTGGACTATGTGGCAGAGGGTAAGTGGCAGAAAGACTGGAGTACAGAGAGCGAGGCACGCCGTATGCTGAACACTCTCGGAATTACAGATCAGAACAGCAATATGGACAATCTATCCGGCGGTGAGAAGAAGAGAGTGGCGCTGGCCAGAATGCTTTTAAACCCGGCAGACATCCTGATCCTGGATGAGCCCACCAACCACCTGGACGGGGAGATGGTTACCTGGCTGGAAGATTTCCTCAGGAATTTCCGTGGAACCGTGATCATGGTTACACATGACCGATACTTTCTGGATCGTGTAGCCAACCGTATCCTGGAGATCAGTCACGGAAAATTATATTCCTACGCAGGAGATTACTCCAGGTTTCTGGAGCTGAAGGCCCAGAGAGAAGAGATGGAGCTTGCCAGCGACCGTAAACGCCGCAGTGTCCTTCGGATGGAACTGGAATGGGCGGCGAGAGGCTGCCGGGCCAGAAGTACCAAGCAGAGGGCAAGGCTTGACCGTCTGGAAGCACTGAAAGCAGGAAAAACTCCGGTAAAAGATCAGAATGTAGAGATGGACTCCGTGGAAACCCGTATGGGCAAAAAGACCGTAGAGTTCCATCACGTGAGTAAAGCCATAGAAGGCCGCCTTCTGATCAATGATTTTGATTATATTGTTCTAAGAGATCAGCGCCTTGGAATCATCGGCCCCAACGGCTGTGGAAAATCCACCCTCCTTAAGATGGTAGAAGGACTGGTTGCTCCGGATTCCGGAGAAATTCAGATCGGCGAAACCATCCGCATCGGATATCTCGCCCAGAACGTTCCGGATATGGATGGAAGACAGCGAGTGATCGATTATATTCGCGAAGTGGCAGAATATGTTCCGACGAAAGAAGGAAGAATCACCGCCTCCCAGATGCTGGAGAGATTTCTTTTTGACCCGGCCATGCAGTACACACCTGTAGAAAAACTTTCCGGAGGAGAGAAGAGAAGACTGTACCTTCTGAAAGTCTTGATGGAGGCACCGAACGTCCTGCTCCTGGATGAGCCAGGAAATGATCTGGATATCCCTACTATGACTATCCTGGAAGATTATCTGGATTCTTTTTCCGGTATTGTGATTACCGTATCTCATGACCGTTATTTCCTTGATAATGTAGTGAACCGCATTATGGCATTTGAAGGGGATGGACAGCTGGTACAGTATGAAGGCGGATACACCGATTACCTGGAGGCGAAAGCCAGAAAAGGACAGACTCTGGAAACACGTTCGGATATGGCAGGCAGCAGCCAGAACGAAACGCCGGAACCGGAAAAAAAGAAATCCTCTGCAGATACCTGGAAACAGAACCGGAAACAGAAGCTGAAATTTACGTATAAAGAACAGAAAGAATTCGAAACCATCGATGATGACATTGCGGCTCTGGAAGACCGTCTGGAACAGATCGATAAAGAAATGGCAGCCAATGCCACCAATGCCGGAAAACTCAGGGAGCTTTCCGAAGAACAGCAGGAAACCCAGCAGAAGCTGGATGAAAAAATGGACCGCTGGGTGTACTTAAACGACCTTGCGGAACAGATCGAGGCGCAGAAAGAATAAGATATATCAGCAGAGAGCTTATAGCATTTCGGGGAATACCGCTATAAGCTCTCTGTTTTCAACTGTTTTATTTTCAGGGTTTGCGCGAAACGTATTGACTTCACGGGCAGAATTTTAGTATCATAAGTAACGGTACATTTGTTTTGGTACTCTGCAGTGAAAATCCTTGTACCGCTGGGTCTGAGGATTTTCACTACAGTGTACCATATGCATTCCGAAAAGGTTTTCGGACAGAGAAAGGACAACATATGTCAGAAATGGTAAAAGTCGTTGTAGACGCAATGGGCGGTGACAATGCCCCTGTAGAGCCGGTAAAAGCAGCAGTAGAAGCCGTAAAAGAGAAACAGAATATCCAGGTCATCCTCACAGGACAGGAAGACGTGATCCAGGCAGAACTTCAGAAATACCCGGATTATCCGAAAGACAGAATCCGTGTGGTACACGCTTCCCAGGTGATCGAGACCGCGGAGCCTCCGGTAATGGCGATCCAGAAAAAGAAAGACTCCTCTATTGTAGTAGGTTTAAATCTTGTAAAAAAACAGGAAGCAGATGCCTTCGTATCTTCCGGAAGCACCGGAGCTGTTCTGGTAGGCGGCCAGGTGATCGTAGGCAGGATCAAAGGTATCCAGAGACCGCCTCTTGCCCCGCTGATCCCGACAGCCAAAGGCGTTTCCCTTCTGATCGACTGCGGAGCCAACGTAGACGCTAGACCGAATCATCTGGTACAGTTTGCACAGATGGGTTCCATCTATATGGAGAACGTGGTTGGTGTTAAGAAACCAAGAGTAGCTATCGTAAATAACGGTGCGGAGGAAGAAAAAGGAAATGCCCTGGTTAAAGCCACATTCCCTCTTTTAAAAGCATGCAAAGATATCAATTTCATCGGAAGCATTGAGGCAAGGGACATCCCGGCAGGATACGCAGATGTAGTTGTCTGCGAAGCATTTGTGGGAAATGTGATCCTCAAGCTTTATGAAGGCGTGGGAGCTACCATGGTATCCATGATCAAAAAAGGCATGATGACAAGCCTCCGAAGTAAAGTAGGAGCCCTGATGGTGAAACCGGCCCTCAAGGAAACCCTGAAAGCTTTTGACGCCAGTGAATATGGCGGAGCCCCGCTTCTTGGACTGAAAGGTCTGGTAGTAAAGAGTCACGGAAGCGCGAAGAGTGTGGAGATCCGCCATGCTATCTTCCAGTGCGAGCAGTTTAAGGAAGAAAAGATCAACGAAAAGATCGAAGAATTTATTGCAGCTGAACAGAAAGCACAGGCAGAAGCAAAAACCGAAGAAAAATAAAAAACAGAAATCAAAATACGGGGTACAGACAGATAAGTCCCGAAAGTATTACAGACAGAACAGGAGGCGAGCAGTCTTGGAACTGGAAATACTGAAAACAATCATCGAGAAAACTCTGGGAAAGACCATGGGTACCATTACCGAGAAAACTACGTTTGTAGATGATCTGGGAATTGATTCTCTGGATTTCTTTCAGATCCTCATTGATCTGGAAGAAACTTATGATATCCATATTGATCAGCAGGAAGCAGAAGAGATCGTTACCATAGGAGATGCAGTGGAGACTCTTCGCCGCGCAACGAAGGGAAAAAGAAATGGAAAATAATTTAAAAAAACTGGAACAGACCATCGGATATCAGTTTACCGCAAAATCTTTGCTGGAACAGGCAATGACGCACAGTTCCTACGCCAATGAGAAACATCTTGGAAAACTTGGCTGCAACGAGCGCCTGGAATTTCTGGGGGATGCAGTGCTGGAACTGATCAGCAGTGACTTTCTGTACAAAAAATTCCGCAATAACCAGGAGGGAGAACTTACCAAAAAGCGCGCCAGCATGGTGTGCGAAAAGAGCCTTGCCTACTGTGCAAGAGAATTCGGCCTTCCGGAGTTCATTCTTCTTGGAAGAGGCGAAGAGATGATGGGCGGCCGGAAACGTGACTCCATCGTATCCGATGCTCTGGAATCCCTCATTGGAGCCATGTATCTGGACGGCGGTTTTGAACCGGCCCAGACATTTGTGCTGAAATTTATCCTCAATGACCTGGAAGATAAGAGGATTTTTTATGACAGCAAGACCGTACTGCAGGAGATGGTGCAGGAAGGTGGAAACCATCCGGTGGAATACCGTCTTCTGAAAGAAGAAGGACCGGATCACAGCAAGAGCTTTACCGTAGAAGCCCTGATCAACGGAGAGAGTATGGGAACCGGAACCGGCCATACCAAGAAAGCGGCAGAGCAGGCCGCAGCCCTTGAGGCGATCCGCAGGATCAAATAAACAGCAGGTGTCCAATGTATCTGAAAAATATAGAGGTGCAGGGATTCAAATCTTTTGCACAGAAAATCAATTTTGAATTTCATAACGGGATCACCGGTATTGTAGGGCCTAACGGCAGTGGAAAAAGCAACGTCGGCGATGCAGTCCGCTGGGTTCTGGGCGAGCAGAGTGCCAAGCAGCTGCGAGGTGGAAACATGCAGGACGTTATTTTTTCCGGAACAGAACTCAGGAAGCCCTTAAGCTTTGCATCCGTAGCCATTACTCTGGATAACAGCGACCATAAGCTTCCGGTGGATTTTGAGGAAGTGACCGTAACCAGAAGACTGTACCGCTCCGGGGAAAGTGAGTACCGCATCAACGGAAGCTCCTGCCGTCTGAAAGACATCAACGAGATGTTTTATGATACCGGTATCGGAAAAGAAGGCTATTCCATCATCGGCCAGGGCCAGATTGACAAGATCTTAAGTGGTAAACCGGAAGACCGCCGTGAGCTTTTTGATGAGGCAGCAGGAATCGTCAAGTTCAAAAGACGAAAGAACACTACCTTGAAAAAACTGGAAGAAGAACAGCAGAACCTGGTCCGTGTCACTGATATTTTAAGCGAGCTGACCAAACAGCTGGAACCTCTGGAACGCCAGTCTGAAACCGCGAAGATCTATCTGGCAAAAAGAGAAAGCTTAAAAGAACTGGATGTAAACATGTTCCTTCTGGAATATGAACACACCGGCAAGCTGATCAGAGAGCTGGAAGAAAAGACCAGAATCGCAGAAAATCAGTTACAGGAGGCAAAAGACGCCCACAGCCGCACCAAAGACGAGTATGAACGCCTGGAAAAATCTCTGGAAGAGCTGAACCAGCGTATGGATGCTCTCAGGGAGGAAAGCCGGGACCGTGCCATCCGCAAGCAGCAGCTTTCCGGTGAGATCAATGTCCTTCATGAACAGATCCTTGCAGGTGAGCAGAATGACAGCCATTATCGCAGCCGCCTTTTGGCCATTCAGGAAGACACGGAGAAAAAATCCGCAGACAGAGAGGAACTGGAAGAGCAGAGGGCAGATCTGCAGGCAAAGCTTCGCAAAGTCAGCAGAGAGCTTTCCGATGAACAGGAAAAACTGGATAACATCCAGAGCAACATCGAAGAATGTACCCAGGCAGTAGAAGATGGAAAAAACGAGATTATCGAAATCCTCAACTCCCGTGCCAACACCAAAGGTAAAGCGCAGCGTTTTGATGCCATGATGGAGCAGCTGGATATCCGGAAGGCCGGAATCAGCCAGAGAATGCTTTCTCTGAAAACTCAGGAAGAAGAGCAGCAGTCGGCCATCACTCAGGCAAAAAAAGAGTACGATACAATCACCGAATCCATTCAGGCCATCAGGGAAGAAGGAAGTAACCTCACAAAAGAGATCAAAGCCATCCAGGAAACCCTGAAACAGCAGAATACAGAGCTGGAAGAAAGCCAGAGAGCCTACCACAGAGAGGCTTCCCGTCTGGAATCCTTAAGGAATATTACGGAACGCTACGATGGCTATGGAAACAGCATCCGCCGCGTCATGGAGCAGAAAGACCATGTACCGGGCATCCGTGGCGTTGTGGCAGATATCATCCATGTGGAGAAAAACTACGAGATCGCCATTGAGACGGCACTTGGCGGAAGCATCCAGAATATTGTCACAGACAATGAACAGACTGCCAAGGAGATGATCGAATTCCTGAAGAAAAACCGGTACGGACGTGCTACGTTTCTTCCCTTAAACAGCATTTCCCAGAGAGGCGAGTTCACTCAGCGGGGAGCTTTAAACGAACCGGGAGCCATCGGTCTTGCAAGTGGTCTGGTAAGTGCAGACAAAGAGTACACAGGACTGATCGGCTATCTTCTTGGAAAGGTACTGGTTGTGGACAATATTGATCACGCCATTGCCATTGCCAGGAAATACCGCCACAGTATCCGGATGGTAACTCTGGAGGGCGAGTCCTTAAGCCCGGGTGGTTCCATGACAGGTGGAGCTTTTAAGAACAACAGCAATCTTCTCGGCCGCCGCCGTGAGATCGAAGAACTGGAAAAGAAAGTGAAAGAACTGGCGGCCAGGTACAACGAAATCCGTCAGTCCATGGAGGATAACCGCAGTAAACGAAACGAAATGCGGGATACCGTAAATTCCCTGCAGCAGAAATTCCAGGAACAGTCCATCGGGCAGAATACAGTCAGGATGAACATCGAGCAGCTGGAGAAAAAAGCAGAAGAAATCCGGGGCGGTTATGCAAGGATCGAGCGGGAACAGGAAGAAATCCGCCGTCAGACAAGAGAAATGCAGGCAGATAACGCTCAGATCACACAGGAACTGGAAACTTCCAAAAAGGACGAGGAAGAGCTGGAAACCTTCATCGAAACCCGCCAGAAAGAACTGGAAGACTGGAAAAAAGATGAGGCACAAACCCTGGAAACTCTGGAAAAGATCCGTCTGGACGCATCCGCATCCCAGCAGAAAGAAAGCTTCATAATAGAAAACCTGAAACGACTGAAAGAAGAGATCGATGTTCTTTTAAAAGAAAAAGAAGAAATCCTGGATTCCCTGGAAAAAGGCAGCCAGGAAACAGCACAGAAAAGAAAAACCATCGAGAATGTCCGTGTAGAGATCGAGAGCTTTGCCGCAAAAGAAGAAGCATCCGAAAAACAGCTTGAAAAGCTGCAGCAGGAAAAAGAAGAAAGTACAAAGAGTCATAAAGAGTTCTTTGAAAAACGGGATGAGCTGTCCAATCAGATCAGTCTTCTGGATAAAGAATGTTTCCGTCTGAAAACCCAGGCGGAAAAGATCGAGGAAAACCGGGAAGCCCGTATTTCCTATATGTGGGAAGAATACGAGATTACCCCGAATAATGCGCTGCAGTACCGAAAAGAAGAACTTGGTGATCGCCATGTGATGAAACAGCAGATCCACAAATTAAAGGATGAGATCCGGGCCCTTGGTTCTGTCAATGTCAATGCCATTGAGGATTACAAGGAACTTCTGGAACGCCATACCTTCTTAAGCGGCCAGTACAACGATCTTCTGGAAGCGGAAAAAACGCTGGAACAGATCATTCAGGAGCTGGATGAGGGAATGCGGAAACAGTTCACCGAAAAATTCGGAGAGATCCAGAAAGAATTTGACAAGGCATTTAAGGAGCTGTTCGGCGGAGGCCGGGGAACTCTGGAGCTTGCGGAAGATGAGGATATTCTGGAGGCCGGAATCAAAATTATTTCCCAGCCGCCCGGAAAAAAACTTCAGAACATGATGCAGCTTTCCGGTGGAGAGAAGGCACTGACAGCCATTGCCCTTCTTTTTGCCATCCAGAACCTGAAACCATCACCGTTCTGTCTTCTGGATGAAATCGAGGCAGCCCTGGATGACTCAAACGTAGGCCGTTTTGCAGGATATTTACAGAAGTTGACGAAGAACACACAATTTATTATAATAACACATAGACGTGGTACCATGAATGCTGCAGACCGCCTTTATGGAATTACCATGCAGGAAAAAGGGGTATCAACGCTGGTATCAGTAGACCTGGTAGAGAACCAGCTTACCCGGTAGCAGAGGGGATGAAACAGTATGGCAGAAGAAAAAAAAGGATTTTTTAAACGTCTGGTAAGCGGACTTACCAAAACGCGAGACAATATCGTTGCCGGATTTGATTCCATTTTCAGCGGTTTTTCCAGTATTGATGATGATTTTTACGAAGAGCTGGAAGAGATCCTGATCATGGGAGACATCGGCATTAACGCAACCACCTCCATTCTGGAGCACCTGAAGGAACAGGTGGCTGAACAGCATATCAAAGAGCCGTCCCAGTGCAAGCAGCTTCTGATCGACAGTATCAAGAAGCAGATGCAGGTGGAGAGCACAGAATATGAATTCGAGAACCGGAAATCCGTGATCCTGGTGATCGGTGTCAACGGAGTCGGTAAGACTACCTCCGTTGGTAAACTTGCCGGTAAACTGAAGGATCAGGGAAAGAAAGTAATCCTTGGTGCGGCAGATACGTTCCGTGCGGCAGCAGGAGAACAGCTGACACAGTGGGCTAACCGTGCAGGTGTTGAGATCATCGGCGGACAGGACGGTGCAGACCCGGCATCGGTTGTCTATGATGCGGTGGCAGCAGCCAAGGCCAGAAATGCGGATGTTCTGATCTGCGACACAGCAGGAAGACTTCACAATAAGAAGAACCTTATGGAGGAGCTTCGCAAAATTTACCGTATTCTGGAACGTGAGTACCCGGAAGCATATCTGGAAACTCTGGTAGTCCTTGACGGAACCACCGGCCAGAACGCGCTTTCTCAGGCAAGACAGTTTGCCGAGGTAGCCAACGTTACCGGAATTATCCTTACCAAACTTGATGGTACAGCCAAGGGTGGAATTGCCGTAGCGATCCAGTCCGAGCTTGATATACCAGTAAAATACATCGGAGTAGGCGAGAGCATCGATGACTTGCAGAAATTCGACGCAGACGCATTTGTAAACGCCCTCTTTGACGTAGAAGAAAGGAGCTAATTATGCTTACATTAGAAAGCTTTGAAGAAGCGGCAGCAAAAGTAAAAGAAGTGACACAGGAAACAAAGCTGATATACAGCAGTTATTTCTCTGATATGACAGGAAACAAGGTTTACCTGAAACCGGAGAACATGCAGCGTACCGGTGCATATAAAGTACGTGGCGCATATTATAAGATCAGCACACTTTCTGACGAAGAGAGAAACAAAGGTCTGATCACAGCATCTGCAGGAAACCATGCACAGGGCGTTGCCTATGCTGCACATAAATATGGAGTAAAAGCAGTCATCGTTATGCCGACCACCACACCACTGATCAAGGTAGAACGTACCAAGAGTTATGGCGCAGAGGTTATCCTTCACGGAGATGTTTACGATGAAGCATGTGCATATGCACTTCAGCTTGCAGATGAGAACGGATATACATTTATTCATCCATTCGATGACCCTGCAGTAGCAACCGGCCAGGGAACCATTGCCATGGAAATCGTACAGGAGCTTCCGCTGGTAGATTACATTCTCGTCCCAATCGGCGGCGGCGGACTTGCAACCGGTGTTTCTACCCTTGCAAAACTCCTCAACCCACATATCAAAGTCATCGGCGTGGAGCCAGCAGGAGCAGCTTGCATGAAAGCATCTCTGGAGAAAGGTGAGGTCGTAACCCTTCCTCATGTAAACACCATCGCAGACGGTACCGCAGTGCAGACCCCTGGAAAAAATATCTTCCCGTATATCCAGGAGAATCTGGACGACATCATCACCATTGATGATGATGAACTGATCGTAGCTTTCCTGGATATGGTAGAAAACCACAAGATGATCGTAGAGAACTCCGGTCTTCTTACCGTAGCAGCTCTCCGTCATCTGGACGTTAAGAACAAAAAGATCGTATCCATCTTAAGTGGCGGAAACATGGATGTGATCACCATGTCTTCCGTTGTACAGCACGGCCTGATCCAGCGTGACCGTATCTTCACCGTATCCGTCCTCATCCCGGACAAGCCAGGCGAACTGGTACGTGTTGCAAGCGTCATCGCCGAGAACCAGGGAAATGTCATCAAACTGGATCACAACCAGTTTGTAAGCACCAACAGAAATGCAGCTGTAGAGCTTCGGATCACCATGGAGGCATTTGGCACCGACCATAAGAATCAGATCGTAGCAGCACTGGAGAAAGCCGGATGTAAGCCTAGGGTTGTTAGAGCGATACTGTAAGAAAGATAGAACGAATATAAAAGCGAATATGGAAAACGTCTCAGAGTCATAATGAACCTGGGACGTTTTTTTATAGAAATTCATGGCAAATTCCGAAATGGGAAAACTTTGTTATGCGGAGAGTCGAAATTTGTCGATGAAAATAGAATGAAATTTGTAATGAAATGTAGTAAACTGAGTAATAATTGAAAAGATGACCGAACAACTCCGAACAAAATGGTTGCGGATCAAAAAAAGGAATGTTATACTAAATACTACAGAGAGAGGTCTTGCGTATGAAAATGCATATACATGGTCAGTTGAGAAAATATTTTGATTTAATGGCGAGTATTGTGCGAAGAGTGTTAGATAAACATGAATTTTCTGAAAAAGATTTTCGAAGTGTTTTCGAAAATCAGAATGGAGAACCTTATTCGGTTTTAAAAAGACGTTTTCCTCAGTTGATGAATGATAATTGTACATATAAAGAAATTGAGATTACAGATTTAACGGATGCATTTTTGATTGGTGTACAGTCGCTTGCCTCTGGGTGGAATAATCTTTATTATGATGTGATATTACTCTATTATATGGATCGCGCAATAGAAAGATGCTATAAAAGAAATCGAACATTTAAAAGTGAAGTAGAAGAATATACTGCGTTAAATTTTAATAGTAAAGAAACAGGGATTTTAATTATTGAAAAAGTAAAATGTAAATGGGAACATACTCAGATCCGTAACAGTTTTGAGGCGGTTTTGAAGAATTTCTATTATGTGGATTGTTATGCACTAAAAAATACAATAACCGTTAATTATGTGTTTGATTCCTCTTTGGCTTTTGAAGATAAAAGCAGTTTGAAATTGGCAATTTCTCCCGTGACAAAAGAAAAAACAGTAGAATTCAGTGCCCCTTATGAGCGGAAAAATGAAAAAACAAATGCTGGGCAGAAACTTTTTAGAGTAGAGCGTGTTGTAAATGAAGATCATATTACTGAAAAAGTTTTGAATAATATTTTAAAAGCGGGGGAAGATCAAGTAGATGTCCTTGTTTTTCCTGAGATGTTGGGAACACAGTGTATGTTGGATAAAATTAAAAAGAGTTTAGATGGAAAGGAACAGGAGATTCCGCTTTTGATTGTATTCCCTTCTATTTGGGAGAAAACAGATAATGATGAAATGAATCAAAATCAAAGCAGCGTATTTTTACAGGGTGAAGAACTATTTAAACAAAAGAAATATGCAGATTTCAAATATTTCTCAAATGGAGCATTTGTATATGAAGATATTAACCGAAAAAGAAATGAAGAAAAAGTAATTCATATTCTGCATATAGAAGACCTTGGAAGAATATGTGTCATTATATGTTATGATTATTTAGAGGAGGAGAATCGAGAAGGGATTGTCAAAAATTTTCATCCTACATTGATCTGCAGTCCTTCATTTTCAACAGGAAGCTTTGATTTTCGAATTCTGGCGCAACATAATTTTTCAAGAAATTGTAACTGGATTTGGTGTAATACATGTTCTGCCTTGCATACAGCTGACGAAAAAAAGAAAAAGAATTTTGATATTATTGGGCTTATCACGAAATTGAGTAAAAATTGTGATTTGAGTGCAGAAGGTACATTTCAGGAAGTATATGATGGAATAACAAAATGTCAGAAGAACAGTTGTGATAACTGCATTTATTGTACGGAAATTCCATTGAATATTTTGGAAAATGAGGTGACGAAATGAGTGAAATGGAATATTACATTACGAAGTTAAAAGAAAATATTAGCCGAGATAATGGAAAAGGAGCAGTTGCAGACAGGGGTGTAGAAGATTTATTTCAGGATTTGCTGATTTCCATTTCAGATTCGTATTTAGAAGCATACGAAAGAAATAATCTGGAAAAAATGAAGCAACTGTTAGAAGAACAGCGCAAATTGAGAAAACAATTGACAAAAGAATTGAATAAATCTGCGAACCAAATTCTTATTATTTCAGCCCAAATAGTGGATCAATATAATACTTTTAATAAAATTTACCAAAATCTTATTGCTGATAAGAATATAAAAGTAGATGCTGAATTTATAGAAGTGCAATATAAAAATGCCAGGAGTATCATGGAATTTTTATATAGACATTCACATGTAAGACATAAAGATTTAATAGAACTGGGGATTTCAAGAAGCTCGGTTACAGATACGCTAAGATCTCTGGAGAATGCTGGACTGGTTGATAGAATTCAATGTGATAATTGTGCTTTTTATAATTTATCCAGTGAAGGACGAAAATATATTCGGAGCAAGGTGGAAAATATTGATCGGGAAATAACAATAGACGCAGAATTAGTCACTGAGAGAACTCATAAAGTGACAGCTCTTAAAGCACAGAGAGTTTGTTATCAGTATACATCATATGATAATTCACGATATTTATATGCTATTGATTTTAATGAAAAAGATAAAGAAGAACGTG
Source organism: Ruminococcus sp. AM36-2AA (assembly GCF_003461955.1). Lineage (GTDB taxonomy): Bacteria > Bacillota > Clostridia > Lachnospirales > Lachnospiraceae > Blautia_A. The sequence continues at coordinate 100,908 of NZ_QTYB01000013.1, forward strand.
AAAAACTACAAAGAAAATTTACAGGTTCAATGTGAGGGTGATATATGGAATATTTAATTGAAAATATAAAAAAAATGAATGAGATAGAACCCAACTGGCTGGTTATTGTCAAAGAAGAACTGGATAATGATGCTGTTCCTCAGAATAGAGAACTCGCAAAGAAATATAACGAATTATGGAAAAATTTGAGAATTGCTTTAAAAAGGGATCGTATTAGAGCAGAAGAAGTATTTGGGAATCAGATTGGAGACAAAGGAAACTGGATTTTAAAGTCTGTGGAAGATTCTTTGGAAACTTACTTCTCATTCGAACAGCTTCGTATAATTCAGGAGAGAAGTTTATCTGAGGCAGAAGAAATTCTGAGATATCTATTTGAAAATGTGATTATTTATTATAATCCTAAATTTCCACGTAAATATAGAGATTTTGGATTTGAGACTGTTTCCAAATTTCTGGATATGACAATAGGATTAAATGGATTAGTGGATTTTTATATTCGTAGTCGATATACCATTGACATTATAAAAGAAGATTTGGCAGATGAAACAGGATTGAAAGAAGAATTATGTGAACTGGTGGCAGGGATAATAAAAGAAAATTATCAGACTTTACAGATGGGACTTATTATGAGCTATTTGAGGAAAAAGTTTGATGAAGATAAAGAAGGGCGTAATGGAAAAGACGAAAATTAAAATAAACAAAACCGAAATTGAACTTCTAGAATACATCCCAGATTTCTACTCCATAGCAGAAATCACCAACCCACTGCTGTCCGAAATGAGACCAGGAATCAAGACGTGGGTATCTGAGGACGTATTTGAAAAAATGCAGGTCTCTATCTGGATCGTAAATGACATCAGAGTAAATGCATTCGCAAAGAGATACGAAGGAAAAAACTACATAGTACTGACAATAGGACTCTGTGTCGCTTTCTGGAAAGAAGTCGAAGAATTCATCGGTAATAAAAATTTCAGAAAAGTATTTCACCTGTCAGAAGAAAAAGAAGACAGTTATAAAAAAGAGCTATATCAGTCCATGCTGAATTTTATCATTGCCCATGAATTCGGACATATTGTCCATGGACATGTTCTGGCAAATTCAGAAGACAATTTCATAGAAGAATTATATGCAGACGAGACAACAAATAAAGATAACTGGCTCACACAGCTGAGAGAATTTGACGCAGATTATTATGCCGCAATGCTGAATACGGCCATTATACTTGGATATTGGAAAGAAGACAGGAAGGTATTAAGTGCAACCTTTGATCTTTTGTTTTTATCTTTTTATTTATGCTTCGATGTCTTTGCAAAAAACTCCAACAGAGATTTCTCGAATTATCAGGAAAAAGATATAGAATCATATGATCATCCATACCCCGGCATCCGGATGTATTACTGCAGTATTGCGATCTGTGATTTACTTATAAGAATTAAAGGAGATAATGAGCTTATCCGGGAACTTATCAGCAGCGGATTCGATGCGATGATTTCCTACGAAAAACGGGCTCTTGGAAAAGAAAAATACCGGGACAGCTACTTTTCCATTGCAGGAACCCAAAAAGGCGCTATGCATATTCGGGCACTGGTAAATGGCTGGAATGAACTGGTAGATGAATATAACCGATATTCGTATGTTACAATTTATAAAAATGACAATGTCGAATCCCTGTCATATTTCCTCGGAGAAGACGGAGAGTTTCTTCGCCAGGGAGTATAACTTTACGTGAAAAAGGTTTCATGATATCATATTCGTAGTAAATAATGATATCGTGAAACCATTTTTGTTTTGGGAGGAACCTCAATGCCAGAAAAAAAGAAACTTCCGGTAGGAATAGACAATTTTGAAAAAATAATCAAAAACAACTTCTATTATGTCGATAAAACAGAAATGATCCACAGCCTTATCCAAAACTGGAGCGAAGTAAACCTTATCACCCGCCCACGACGCTTTGGAAAAACTCTGAACATGAACATGCTGCAGACATTCTTTGAAATCGGGACAGATCCAACAGTATTTGACGGCCTGAAAATCTCCGAAGACAGAGAATTCTGTGAAAAATATATGGGACAATTTCCCGTAATCTCCATCAGTCTGAAAAATGTTGAAGGAATGAACTTTGAGAGCGCCTGTGCGGCAATGAAATATGCGATCGGTGCAGAAGCCTTAAGATTTTCTTTTCTGGAAAAAAGCCCTGAGTTATCAGAAACAGATAAAAAAATGTATAAAGCTCTGACAATGGTTTCTAACATAGGCGATTTCCAAATGTCATACTCAGCAATGGAAAAATCACTGTTAACCTTATCTTCCTTACTTTGCAGACATTATGGAAAAAAAGTTATTCTTCTGATTGATGAATACGATGTACCCCTGGATAAAGCTTTTCAGAATAGCTACTATGAGGAAATGGTATCTCTGATCCGAAACATGTTTGGTAATGTATTAAAAACAAATTCGAATCTTTACTTTGCTGTATTAACTGGCTGTCTGAGAATTGCCAAGGAAAGTATATTTACAGGCCTGAACAATTTTGAAGTATTATCGGTACTGGATGTGCAGTACGACGAATACTTTGGCTTTACCGATACAGAAGTACAGGACATGTTAAACTATTACGATTTATCCGGACACTATACAGAAGTCAAAGAATGGTACGACGGCTATCAGTTTGGAAACACAGAAGTATACTGCCCGTGGGACGTAATCTGTTACTGCAAAAAATTATATGCAGATCCCAACACCAAACCGGAAGATTATTGGTCCAATACCAGTGGAAACGCAATTGTACGAAGATTTATCAACAGAGCAGACAGTCAGACAAAAAACGACATCGAAAGACTGATCGCAGGAGAGACTGTAACAAAGGAAATCCACCAGGAACTGACATATAATGAGCTAGACAGCAGCATCGAGAATCTGTGGAATGTGCTTTTTACCACCGGCTATCTGACTCAGAAAGGAAAAACAGCAGAAAATCAGTTCCGTCTGAAGATCCCCAATCTGGGAGTAAAAAATCTCTTCATAAAGCAGATCAGAGAGTGGTTCCGGCAGACCTCAAGGCAGGATGGCGACACCCTGAATCAGTTTTGTAATGCTTTTTCAGAACAGAATCCGGCACCGGCTACAGTGACATTCTGATAGAAATACCAGAAAGCCGGACCGGCATTGTCATTGAGGTAAAGTATGCCGAAAATGGAAAAATGAAGGACGCCTGTATAAAAGCTCTGAGTCAGATTGAAGAGCGGAAATATGCTGCAAAATTGGAGGACGATGGCATGCGGTCGGTTATTAAGTATGGGATTGCTTGTTATAAGAAGGATTGTAGGGTGGTGATAGGTACTTCATAATGCAGAAGATAAAAATTAAAATATGAACTATATTAGGGCCGAAAAAACTGGTGGATGAAAAAGGTAGCCTCAGAGACCAAACCATTCTGAGACTACCTTTTATAATATTAAAAACTTGACGTAAAACAAGTAAAATCATATAATAAAACAAAAAGGAGGTTATGCATGAGTACCCGTATCATTCACGAAAAACAAGACCTGAAATATCTTCAATGGTCACAGATCCGATCCTCATCCGGAACAGCAGGTTCTTTTCTGAAAGCAACAGACGACTTACAAAAACCAAAGAAATACTATAAGTTATCTAATTATGATGGTATAAATGGAATAATAGGACACGAATGTGTAAATGAACTAATTACAGACAGACTTCTGAATATTCTGGGAATAGAGCACCTTCATTACGATTTGATTCATGCAGAAATAACCGTAAATGATAAAAATATAGATACGTACTTATGCATGTCCGAAGATTTCAAGAAAATAGGAGAAAACAAAGCAGCACTGGATACATTCTATGAAGCAGAACATCTGGCTCATGAAACACCAATGGAATTCTGTATACGCAATGGATGGGAAAAATATGTATATGAAATGCTGGTGGTTGATTTCCTTATTTTAAATCGTGACAGACACGGGGCAAATATCGAGGTATTACGCAATTCCGAAGAAAAAACGCTGCGTCTGGCACCAATTTTCGACCATGGCTTATCGTTGCTGTTCAGTTGTCATACAGAAGAAGCAGTCGAAAAATTTGATATTATGCAGGACAGGCCGGTACAATGTTTTGTTGGCTCCTATTATGCACAGCAAAACCTGCAGCTGATTCCCCGGGAGAAAATGCCTCAGCTGCATCCCTTACAGGAAAAACATAAAGCAATATTATTGGAAGGACTAGATGGCATTATTCCCCGGTATTTACAGGAAAAAATCTGGAACATGATCTGGAAAAGGTGGTTATACTATGAAGATTTTTGTAATCAGAAATGAAGAAGACAAAACAAGAAAAAATCTCGCCTATCTCATCTATTATGAAAAAGACAAGCGATTTTATATAGAACTCCCGGATGATGCAGACATCTGGGAAACACCCCTGATTCTTTCCTCCCGCCTGAAACGCGGCGAAAAGACCATAAATGCATACTGGAGCAAAATCTGGGTTCAGCAGAGGATTATCCCTCAGGATCGGCAAAATCTCGGAAGAATCCTGAAAGACAATGGCCTGGACAGCTATGACGAGTTCAAACTCCTTGCCATGACCGACGGCCGCTGTGCACAGGACTATTATTATCTGACACCCGTTGCCGAAAAAGATCTCCCGGACTATATCAAAAAAAGAAATACCATAAAAGTAAAAGATGTATTCCCACTGAAAAATTACACATTGTTGATATCCTTTTACGATGACTCCGTCCGGAAATGTAAATTAGAAGATCTGGTCGGCTCAGACAGACACTTTGCACCAGTATTAAACAATGAAAAAATCTTCCGCTCAGTCAAAGTAGAAACAGGAGGCTACGGAATCTGCTGGGGAGAAAGCGAAAGCCTGTGCATCCCAAGAGAAACGCTTCATAAAGCAGGGAAAAAGATTCCACTTACCAGTAGCGAACTTCAGAGCATGATAAGCGACCATATTATAGATTCCGCCCAAGCAGCAGAAGAACTGGGATGCTCCAAGCAGAATATCGACGACCTTGTAAGAAGGGGAAAGCTGACGGCTGTGAAGGAAGGGCAGAGGTATCGGTTGTTTATGAAGAGTGATATTGAACAAAGGAGATGGAAATAAAATATATGAACAGACCCGTTGACTGGAAAGCATTCGAATACAAATTTTCCACAGATCCCCGCCCCGCCTTCGAAGGCCTCGCCTACATCCTTTTCTGCCATGAATTCAAACAGACCTACGGAATCTTCCGATACTACAACCAGCCCTATATCGAAACACAGCCCGCAAACACAGCCGATGGCCATAAAGTTGGATTCCAGGCCAAATACTATGACGCAGGAACGCAGATGTCATCCAAAGAACAGGACCTGAAAGACGCAATCAAAGGGGCAAAAAACAAATATGCCGGAATCGACCGGATAATTTTCTATATCAATAAAGAATTCTCCGCCAGCAGTGCCAAATGATTATTCCGGGACTCTCAGAGCCACCTGTCCGGACTTTGAGAGC
>NZ_QTYB01000014.1:0-35528 GCF_003461955.1 Ruminococcus sp. AM36-2AA
AATTAAGTATTTAGAAGAGCTTTTAGAAGCTTAAAAAGTAGAAAAAATAGAATTTGCAGTTGCTAACCATTCATGCGTTTGTCGTGAAGTGTTATAGTTTTACATGGACAGAAATTGTCAAAATGATTATAATAAAAGAATTAACATTATTATCGTGTGAAGAGGGTTTTTATGGAAAAATATTTTACTATTGTAAGTGACGGTTCCTGCGATCTGCCGGAAGAAATCGTGAAAGAAAAAGAAATCGGCGAGGTGCATTTCCTGGTTTCTTTTGACGGAAAAGAATATAAAAAAGAAGGTGTAGAAATCCGTCTGGAGGATTTTTACGGGAAAATGGTGGCGGAGTCCAATGTTTTTCCGCTGACAGCGGCACCGTCTCCAAATGATTATTATGAAGTTTTTAAAGAAAAGGCAAAAGAGGGAAAAGATATCCTTTGTATCTGTATTTCCACCAAGCTTAGTTCCTCCATGCAGTCCGCAGAGATCGCAGCAAAGATGCTTGCAGAGAAGTATCCGGACATTCAGGTGAAGATCATTGACTCTCTGGCCTGTACGTTGATGCAGGGGCTTTATGTGCTGGAAGCCTGCAGACTTCGTGACCTGGGTTATACTCTGAAAGACAGCATTGAAAGAATGAACCAGCTGACAGATACCCAGAGGATCTTTTTTACGGTAGGAAATCTGGAATATCTGGAGCACGGCGGACGCATTGGAAAGGTTGCCAGCATTGCAGGTAAGCTTCTCAATGTGAAACCGCTGATTACCTTAAAGGACGGTGAGATTTATTCACCGGGGCTGAAAAGGGGCAGAAAAAAATCTATGGCAGGAACCATTGACCTGCTTCTTGATTACATGGAAGAGAACGGGTATACTCCAGAGAACTGTTCCCTGGTCATTGGTTACTGCTATGGATATGAAGAAGCGGAGAGCTTCCAGAAAATGCTGATGCAGAGCCTGGAAGAAAAATTCGGAACAACAGAGACAGTTCCCATTCACCGGATCGGAGCTACCATCGGTGTGCATACAGGCCCGTATGCCATTGGGATTGGAATCATCCGGCGGAGTGATATGGTATAAGTTTAAGAAAGAACAGGGCCGGCAGACGATTAATGTCTGTCGGTCCTGTTTTGGTATCTGCGGGCCGGATGATAAACAAGCACTGCGATGAGAATAAGCAACGCTGTTGTGGACAGGCTGACAGGATAAACCATCATCAGGCTGGAAAAACTGCGGTGGTTCGGGAATACGGCATATACCCATGCAATCCTGGTTCCGCAGACACCGATGGTTGTAAGCAGTGCCGGGACAAAAGAAATCCCGAAACCCCGGAGATAGCCGGACATGATCTCATAGAGCAGACTGAAAATGTATGCGGAAAAGATAATGACCAGACGGGTATAACCGATGTCAATAACCTGGGGATCACTGTTAAACAGGGAGAGCAGGAATTTTCCGCTGGAGAGGATCAGGATGGCAGCTGCGGCAGTTGTTACCAGACCTTCGGCTACACATAACAGCAGAACTTTTTTGCATCGCCGGATCTGCTTTGCGCCATAATTCTGTCCCACGAATGTTGTGCAGGCCTGGCTGAATGAATTAAATACATAATATACCAGGATCTCAATATTGAAGGCTGCACTGGATGCTGCGATCACAAGAGTTCCAAGACTGTTGATAGCAGACTGGATCACCAGATTGGCGATATTAAATACGGCACTCTGGATTCCGGCAGGAAGTCCGATCCGCAGGATCTTCAGGAGACAGGCTCTGTCAATGGATAGTTTATGTAAGTCAAGATGTACCCATTTCTCTGTTTTTGTCAGTTTGATAAAAAGAATGGAGGAGCTGACAATATTGGCGATCACTGTGGCTGTGGCAACTCCGTTCACATTCATTCCAAGGACGATTACAAAAAAGAGATTCAAAAGCACATTCAATACACCGCCGCAGAACAGGGCCAGAAGAGGTGTCCTGGTATCGCCGGTACTGCGGAAAATAGCAGCCTCAAAATTAAAGAGAAAGATCACAGGCAATCCCAGAAGATAAATACGGATATACAAAAGTGCATATGGAAAAACATCTGCCGGAACATTAAGCAGATTTAAGAAATTTCCGATCAGCCATTCTCCAAGCAAAGTAGTCAGGATACCTGCCAGAAAAGCGGCCAGAACGGAAGTGTGCACAGCTTTCTGGACTTCATGCTCATCTTTTCTCCCGATAGCATTGGCAATGACAACATTGGTTCCCAGGGAGAGACCGATGAAAAGATTCAGGATCACGCCGATCACAGGGCTGTTGGCACCTACCGCAGCAATGGCAACAGTACGGTCTGTGCTGGCAAAATTTCCTACGATCGCAATATCCGATGCGTTAAACAGCTGTTCCAGAATTCCGGTTGCTGCTACAGGGAGAGCGTACAGAGGAATCTTATTCCAGATAGAACCGTTCAGGATATCCAGCTTTGCGGTCTGTTTTTTTGATTTCATAAAGAACACCTCATTGATTTTAGTAAAATGATAATGCAAACAGAAGCTTTTTTGCCTCATACCATATACAGTATATATCCTTGGAAAAATAATAGCAAATACCTATTAACTATGATATTATATAGCTAATAAGAATGATAGGAAGATGCTTATGGAAGTTCGTGAATTACGTTATTTTCTGGCAGTGGCAAGGGAAGAGAATATCACAAGGGCAGCAGAGAGCCTGCATATTGCACAGCCTTCTCTGTCAAAGCAACTGATGGAACTGGAGAAGAAACTTGGGAAAAAACTTCTGATCCGTGGAAAACGGAAGATCACTCTGACAGAGGAGGGGGTTCTTTTGCGCAAGCGGGCAGAAGAAATCCTGGAACTGGTGGAGAAGACCCAGCAGGAAATCAGCTCAGATACGGAAGATGTCATCGGAGATATTTATATGGGTGGAGGTACGCCGCCATCGGTTCTTGGGGCAGCTGCGAAGCTTCGGGAACGATATCCGGATGTGAAGTTTCATTTTTACAGTGGAGATGCCACAGACGTGTCGGAGCGATTGAACCATGGAACACTGGATTTTGCAGTTATGCTGCAGCCCATTGACAATATGAAATACGATTTTTTTTCCCTGAAAGAGATTTCACAATGGGGAATCCTTGCAAAGAAAGACGATCCATTTTCCAGCGGAAAAGTGATAACAAAAGAAGATATCAGGACAATGCCTCTCATCATGCATCAGAGAATTGGTCTTCAGAATGAGATTGCGCACTGGGCAGAAATGGATGTGGAGGACTTAAATATTGCGGCAACCTATAATGTGGTTCATGGAAGCCCCATTTCTTTTGTACAGCAGGGGTTAGGGTATTTTCTGACAACCAGAGAGATGCTGGCACCGGAACTGGATCCGGAAGTATGTTTTCTTCCGCTGGAACCCCAGCTTCCTACCAGACAGGCTCTGGTATGGAAAAAGCATGCGGTATTCAGTAAGGCAGCAGAGATATTTAAGAGTATAATTATAGAATAGATCAGGAGGAAAAAGTAATGAAAACAAGAAGATTAGGAAAAACAGAGCTTCAGGTCAGTGAGATCGGTTTTGGAGGAGAATGGCTGGAGCGCCATCCGGAGGAGGAAAGTATTGAGCTGATCCATTATGCATCTTCAAAAGGAATCAATATCCTGGACTGCTGGATGCCGGACCCGAAATCCAGAAATATCATTGGGGAGGGAATTAAGGAGAACCGTGACAAATGGTTTATCCAGGGACATATCGGATCAACCTGGAAGGATGAGCAATATTACCGTACCAGAGAGATGGAGTATGTGCGTCCTGCATTCGAAGATCTTTTAAAAAGACTCCAGACGGATTATATTGATCTTGGAATGATCCATTACGTAGATTCTGAGGAAGAATGGGATGATCTTCAGCAGTCTGAATATATGGATTACGTAATGGAACTGAAGAGAACAGGTGTGATCCGTCATATCGGTATGAGCTCCCATAATCCGAAAGTGGCGAAGAAAGCGGCAGAATCCGGCTATGTGGAGATGATCCTTTTCAGCATCAATCCTGCGTTTGACATGCTTCCTGCAAGTGAGAACATTGATACCATGTTTGCAGAAGAGTTTGACAGCAGTCTGAAGGGAATCGATGCAGACCGTGCCCGCCTGTACAAAGCATGCGAGGAAAATGATGTGGGAATCACAGTTATGAAGGGATTTGCAGGTGGAAGACTTTTTGATGAAAAACGTTCTCCTTTCGGTGTAAGCCTGACACCGGTACAGTGCATCCATTACGCACTTACAAGGCCGGCAGTCTGTTCCATCATGTGCGGCTACGATACAAAAGAGCAGGTCAATGATGCCGTAGCATATGAAACAGCAACGGAGGAAGAAAAAGATTACGCGTCTGTGATCGCTAATGCACCATTCCATTCTTACAAAGGTGAGTGCACCTACTGCGGACACTGCAAGCCATGCGCGGCAGATCTGGACATTGCCATGATCAATAAATTCTACGATCTTGCAACGATGCAGCCGGAAGTCCCCGCAACCATAAGATCCCACTATGAACTTCTGGAGCACAAAGCCTCCGAATGCATCGGCTGCCAGGAATGCGAAACCCGCTGCCCGTTTGGAGTGCCGATCGCAGAGAGGATGGAGAAAACTGCGAAGTTGTTTGGGTGTTGATATCTGATACAGGAGGCCTTGGGAATGATGAAACAAAACATAGAAAAGTCAAGAGAACTGGAGTTTGCGATATTTTGTATTGAAAATATAGCAGCAAAACTGGGTGTAAGTGCAGAAAAGGTATATGATGCGCTGACAGAAAAAAGTGATATTTTGAATGATTACATCATTCCGGAATATGAGATACTTCATACCCAGGGGAAAGAATATATTGTGGATGATATTATTGAGGTTATGAAAGAGAGAGGTGTTTTGTAATGATAGTATATCATGGCTCATGGCTTGAAGTGAAAAATCCAGATTTAAAACATTCCCGGTCAGATGTTGATTTTGGTAAAGGATTTTATGTGACACCTCTCAGAGACCAGGCTGTGAAATGGTGTGGAAAATTCAAACGGCGCGGTAAACAAGGGATTGTTACAACCTTTGAGTTTGAAGAAAACGCACAGGAAAATCTGAAAATTTTGAAATTTGATTCTTATTCTGAAGAATGGCTGGATTTTATTATGAATTGCAGAAGAGAAAAGAATGATTCAGATTATGATATTGTTATGGGCGGAGTGGCCAATGATAAAGTGTTCAATACGGTTGAACTGTATTTTGATCAGTTGATTGACAAAAATGAGGCAATTAGCAGACTGAAGTATGAAAAGCCGAATATGCAAATCTGTTTTCGCACAGAGGAGTCTTTGGAGCATCTTCATTATGAGAGGAGTTTTGAAGTATGAATGCTAATCCGATTTTGTTACAAAAGAAATATGTACGGATAGTAGAATTATTTGCAGAAAAAATGGGGATTTCTGTTGAAACAGCATTGGGTATTTTTTATCATTCACAGCTGTATCAGTTGATAAGTGAGGGAATTTCAGATATGCATTGTATGAGTGATGGATATCTGGTGGAAGAGCTGGAAATAGAATATAACAAAAAACAGCCATGGAACATGGAATAAGTAACAAGGGGAAAAATTCATGCAGGTAGAACAATACGTAATGGCCTATGGCATTGAGCAGGACAGGATCAGGGCAATCATTCCGGAGGGATTTGTTTCTCTGCGTCCGGTTCTCAGAATCAATGCAGAGATCCAGGACGACAGTAATGGTTATCTGGAATTTAACACACCGGTAGAAAAAGACAATGCGGGATGTTATTTCCTGAAAGAAACACCGGAATTAAAAAAGCCGGAGACGATCGCCGAGAATAAAGAATTCTGTGACTGCACATTTCAGTGGAAGTTTACTGAAAAGGATGCCCATGGTGTCAGCATCGGAAAAACCCTTCCAGCCTATCCACAAGAGCCGGAAACGACCTATCCCAGAGATACATTTACAGCAGAAAATGCAGCAAAAATTCCATGCAGACAGGTGCTGGGAACATATAAAGTTATTTTTGAAAGATAGTAAAGTAAAGATAACGAAAAAACAGTCATAGCAGACAGAAAATAGACTAATACAGGGCAAGAGGAGGACTAGCTTATGTTTCGAAAAATGAGAAGATCCAAACAGGAATTAACCAAAGAAGAATGTATCGAAATCCTGAAAAAAGAACCAAGAGGCGTGCTTTCCGTGCAGGGAGAGGATGGATATCCCTATGGAATGCCTATGACCCACTGGTATAACGAGAAAGATGGAAAAATCTATTTCCACGGAGCAAAATCTGGTCATAAGATTGATGCCATCAAAAATTGTGACAAAGTTTCATTCTGTGTTATGGACGAGGGATATCGAAAGGAAGGAGAATGGGCACTAAACATTCGAAGTGTGATTGTGTTTGGACGCCTCCGTATAGTGGAAGAACCGGAAAAGGTCGTGGAAATCTGCACAAATTTATGCAAAAAATTCACGGATGATAAAGCATACGTGGAACATGAACTGAAACATTCCGGTCCTGCAGTTCTCTGCCTGGAGCTGGAACCGGAGCATATGACCGGAAAACTGGTAAACGAATCCTGAAAATCGCCTGCGGAGAAGAACATCATGGAAAATACAGAGAAGAAAATAAAAATTCTGATAAAGCCACAGTGTGAACCGGAAATCCGAAACAGGTTTATAACAAAATTCGGAAAGAAATGTGAGTTTGTTTTTGAAGAAAATGAAACCAGGGACTCCATTACAACAGCAGAGGTTGTGATCGGAGAACCGGAAGAATCGGAACTTCGGAAAGCCGAAAATCTCCATTGGATCCAGCTGACCTGGGCTGGCGCAGACAAATATACAAAAATGAAAATATTCCCGGAAACTATTACATTGACCAATGCTTCCGGAGCTTTCGGAAAAATTATATCGGAATATGTGATCGGGAACATCATTGCCCTGTATCGAGGACTTCCTGTTTACTGGAAAAACAAGCAGGAACGTCTCTGGGTACAGAATAGATCATCAGACACCATATATGGAAAAAATGTTCTTATCCTGGGAACCGGTGACATCGGAAAAAACATCGCTCACAGAATGCAAGCATTTGAAACCCATGTGACTGGAATAAAAAGAACAGCAGTCTCAGAACATTCGCAGCAGCTGAAAGACTTTGATGAGGTATACGATCTGACAGCACTGGATGATAAACTGCCACAGGCGGACATTGTGATCGGCTGCCTTCCGGGAACTTTGGAAACAAAAGGACTTCTGAATTACGACCGTCTGCATTCCATGAAAAAAGATGCAGTTCTAATCAATGTAGGAAGAGGAAGCCTTATTCCAACAGAAGACCTGATCCGGGCATTACAGGAGGGCCACTTAAAAGGCGCAGTCCTGGATGTATTTGAGACAGAACCACTTCCGTTCGATTCTCCGCTGTGGGAAATGGACCAGGTTATTCTCACCCCACACATCGCAGGCCCAAGTTTCGGAGGAAACGCAGAAGTTCAGGACATGATCTGGAACATTTGCATGGAAAATCTGGAACGATATCTGAACGGAAAAGAATTAAAGAATATTGTCCGGTTAAATGAGGGATATTAACAAAGGCGATGAATATCGGTGCAAGGCTCGTACCCGGAAGTATCTCAGGAAAATTTGCCGGGAAAATTAACGGATGATTTCGCTTCAGTTCGATATTGAGAGGGAGATTTTCCTACAAGTTTTTTAAAGATCCTGCAAAAATAACTGACATTGTCATATCCGACTCTGACAGAAACGCTGGCTATTTTGTCAGAGCTTTCCCTTAATATTTTGCAGGCGATGCTGATACGATATTGAATAAGATACTCGACCGGGGATATTCCGATATTTTCCCGGAAATAGCGCAAAGCGGTGTTGGGACTGATATTCGCGGCAGCTGCAATATCTGTCAGTGATATTGGGGCGGCGTAGTGTGTCTGGATATACTCGAGCATTATTGGAATCATGCGTTCAGAGTGTGAAGGCAGAACACTTGATCTGGGAGTAAGCTGTTCCGGGGAAAGATGCTCTGTCATAATAAGCCAGATTTCACTTAAAAGGTTATGAATGAGAAGCTCCTGTCTTTCCGGTGAGGCCAGATTAAGAAACAATTGACCGCAGAGATTCAGAATATGTTTTTGCCATGTTTGCTGCTTGAAAATAACGCAGGGAAGCATGGCATTTTCTAATGGCAGAATATATTTTTTGTAAATAAGACTTTCACCTGGAGCAAGAAAAGTGGGGGAAAATACAATATTAGGCATGATGCCATAGTTTTCAGCTGTGAAATGATGCAGCATACCGCTGTTGATAAAAATTCCTTCTCCGGAATGTAAAGTATAGGTTTTCTGCTCAACCTGGCAGGTAACAGTACCCTCTGAAACGCAGATGATCTCAAATTCCTTATGCCAGTGCCAGTTGATATCGTTATTATAAAATTTCCGGGTATCATCTATATAAAATTCCAAAGGAAAATCAGGTCCGCCGTGTTTTGTGGTTTCCTGCAGATTGCTGTTTGTATGAATGTTCTGCATGAGATTACAAAATTCCTTTCTGTTATATATAGTGATATTGTACTATAAAATGAAAGAAAAGTGCAATTACAATTTTAAAATGTGGTGATATAATACAAAAGATTGAAAAGGAATTACAATAATATGGAGGAGGATTTCTGATGAAAGACAAATATCAGAAAACGGTATATGCCTGTTTTGTGGGTTACATCGTGCAGGCAATCGTAAATAACTTTGTGCCGCTGCTTTTTCTGACATTTGAAAAAAGCTACCATATTCCACTGAGCCAGATCACAATGCTGATCACATTCAATTTCGGGATCCAGCTGCTCATTGATCTTCTGTCTGCAAAATTTGTAGACCGGATCGGCTACCGGATTTCCATTGTTCTGGCTCATGTATTTTCAGCGGCAGGACTGATCTGCCTGGTGATCCTGCCGGATCTTTTGCCTAATGCATTTGCGGGATTATTTATTTCCGTAGTGATCTATGCAGTAGGCGGCGGATTGATCGAAGTGCTGATCAGCCCTATTGTGGAGAGCTGCCCAAGTGATAATAAAGAAAAGGCAATGAGCCTTCTGCATTCCTTTTACTGCTGGGGTCATGTGGCAGTGGTCCTGCTTTCCACGATCTTTTTCCGTATATTTGGAATTGAAAACTGGAAGATCATGGCACTGATCTGGGCGATTGTTCCTATTGTAAATGGTATTACATTTACAAAAGTTCCTATCGCAACTCTGATCGAAGAGGGCGAGACAGGAATGACAATAAGAGAATTATGCAGGAATAAGACATTCTGGATCCTGATGTTAATGATGCTGTGTGCCGGTGCAAGTGAACAGGGTGTCAGCCAGTGGGCTTCAACATTTGCGGAGCAGGGACTGGGAGTAACCAAGACCATCGGAGACCTTGCAGGTCCTATGGCATTTGCGATCCTGATGGGAAGTTCCAGAGCCTTTTATGGAAAATTCGGAGACAGGATGGATCTGGACAAATTTATGATCGGCAGCAGCATTCTCTGCATTATTTCCTATCTCTGCATTTCCCTTGCACCATCTGCATTTGTGTCACTGATCGGCTGTTCCATCTGCGGATTTTCCGTGGGAATCATGTGGCCGGGAAGCTTCAGCAAGGCATCCATGGCACTGCGAAGAGGAGGTACATCCCTGTTTGCGCTTCTTGCACTGGCCGGAGATGTAGGATGCTCCGGAGGTCCGACTTTAGTTGGATTTGTGTCCGGGATATTATCAGACAACCTGAAAAAAGGAATCCTGGCAGGGGTTATTTTCCCTGTATTTTTGCTGGTGGGAATTCTGATTTTGGGAAAGAGCCGGAGTGCAGAGTGAAATAATTCTTAAATTTTATAAATTGCTATTGACAATAGTACGATTTCGAACTAATATCTAACGGTACGAAATCGTACTATTTTTTATGGAGGTAAATATCATTGACGAACCGGGAAAAAATTGACCGGATCTATGAATCAGCACAGAAAATAGATCAGGTATATGATGTATGGGCTACGAAACATAAATTAACTTTATATGAAATGATGATGTTTTATGAAATTTTTCAGAAGGAAAACAGGGAGATCACACAGAAAGAGTTAAGTATGAAACTGGGAGCACCTAAGACTTCTGTTAACAGCCTTATTAAGAAACAGTTAAATGCAGGATATATCTGGATGCAGGTTAATCCACAGAACAAAAGAGAAAAGATCATATCACTGACAGAAAGTGGAGAACGTTTTGCCAGAAATCTGGTTCAGCCGCTGTTTCAGTATGAGGAAGAAGTCATAGGAATGCTGGATGACAGAGATGTGGAAACTGTTATTACAGTACAGAATAAATTTGCGGATATCTTACTGAGTAAGATGGAAGATATATAAGAGAGGAGATATTTTTTGGATACACAAGTTAAATTAGAACATGAAGTCAGTTTCCGCTGGCTGATCGTATTTGCATTGCCAACGATTTTATCCAGTATTTTTTCCAGCCTGTATTCTACGTTGGATGGGATTTTTATTGCAAGACTGGTGGATACAGATGCGTTATCTGCGATCAATATCACAATGCCAATGATCTTTCTTGCGTCGGCAATCGGAATGATGTTTGGCAGCTTTATGTTTTGCTTTTTTGAACCCGCTGTGATATTTTCTCGGATCGGATCAGGCACTTCTGCATTATTGCAGGGAATATATGATTCCGGTTTTGATCACACTGCCTTTCGCAGTGTTTGGAATGGTATTTCAGCTTAGTTTCATTACAGTAGGAAAAGCAGGTTTCGGTGCTGCACTTTCGGTTATGGGTGGAGTCCTGAATATTGTACTGGACTGGCTGTTTATCGCGATTTTTCACTGGGGACTGGCAGGCGGTGCTGTAGTAGATTTTTTTGCAAAAAACAACGCCCAGGTGGAGACGATCGCACTGTATGGATTCCGGATCGTGGCAACCAGCTTCCTGATGATGGCCTACAACGTATTTGCATCCGGCTGGTTCACTGCATTAAACGATGGAAAAACATCTGCGATCTTATCTTTCTGCCGAACTGTCATTTTCATGATCGCGCCGGTACTGATACTGCCAGGGATCTTTGGCATGGATGGAGTATGGATGTCCATTACAGCTGGTGAGGTTTTGAGTATTCTTATGAGTATTTTTTATTTCAGAAAATACAGAAATATGTGGAGCGTAAAAGTATAAAATGGGACAGGGCAGCTTCCGAAATTGAGGAGGCTGCTCTGGCTTTTTTATGGTATACTGATATCAGTTTGATATAAGATAAACGAGAGGATAAATAGATGGAAAAAAAGATCGTTCAGGTTCAGGAGAGAACTCAGCAACTGATCCGGCAGTTATTAAATGTCTGGGAAAGTTCTGTACGGGCAACCCATGATTTTCTTTCGGAAGAAGAGATCATCAAGATCAGGGAATACGTTCCCATGGCAATAGAAAATGTAGAATATCTGATCATTGCGGAAAAAGAATTTGGAGAGCCTGTTGCATTTATGGGAATTGACAGTAATCGGCTGGAAATGCTCTTCCTTTCTCCGGAGGTCAGAGGAAAAGGGCTTGGAAAGCAGCAGCTTCAGTACGGTATTGAAACTTATAACATTCAGGAACTCACCGTAAACGAACAGAATCCCCAGGCAGTCGGCTTTTATGAGCATATGGGATTTCAGACATATAAAAGAACGGAGTATGATGAGGAAGGGAATCCGTATCCGCTTTTGTATATGAGGCTATCCAGATAAGCAAAAGGTTTATTTGTCTGTTAACAGGTACAGGATGCGGGATTTACCAGTGGTGTATTGATATTGTGTTGATAAAGTCGAAAGGAAAGGATAACAATGAACTGCCAGAAACTGATCAATCAGATAAAAGAATATAAGCCTTATAACGAGCAGGAGGAGAACGATAAAATCCTGATCCTGGACTGGATCAGAAATAATGAGAATGCTTTTTCCAGAGAAAATACAGTAGCCCATATGACGGCTTCCGCCTGGGTTGTGAACAGGGAGCGAACCAGAGTTCTTATGGTATATCACAATATTTACAACTCCTGGTCCTGGCTTGGAGGACATGCGGATGGGGAGACGGATCTTCTGTCTGTTGCAATCCGGGAGGTAAAGGAAGAAGCGGGGATTTCCAACGTTCATCCGGTGTCTGAGGAGATTTTTTCCATGGAATCCCTGACTGTAGACGGCCATGTGAAAAAAGGAAAATATGTATCCAGCCATCTGCACTTTAATATCACATATCTCCTTGAGGCAGATCCGGAAGAAGCGGTTTCCATAAAAGCAGACGAAAACAGCGGTGTAGCCTGGTTTTCACCGGAAGAAGCATTGGAGAGATCTACAGAACCGTGGTTTGTGGAGCATGTTTATAGCAAACTTTTGGAAAAAATGAAGGATGTGAAGGGGAACGGTAAATGAAAATTGCACTTGTACAGATGAGTATGGGAAAGGAAATATCCGAGAATCTTGATAAAAGCCTGAAATACTGTGATATGGCAGAAAACTGTGATCTGGTCTTTTTTCCGGAAATACAGCTGACACCGTTTTTTCCGCAGTATCACAATATATGTGTGGATCATTACTGTATAGATATGGATAATGATGCACTGGTAAGATTGTGCCAGAAAGCCAGGGAGCATCGATATTATTTATCACCAAATGTCTATCTGGAATCAGAAGGAGCCAGATACGATACTTCTCTTTGGATCTCCCCGGAAGGAAAAATCCGAGATACTGCAAAAATGGTCCACATCGCACAGAATGAAAATTTTTATGAGCAGGATTATTATACACCGGCGGAGGACGGCTTTAAAGTTTTTGCCACACCATTTGGAAAGATCGGCATTGTAATCTGTTTTGACAGACATATGCCGGAAAGCATCCGTACCTGTGCAAAAAAAGGTGCAGACCTGATCATAGTCCCGACTGCAAATACAAAAGCAGAGCCAATGGAAATGTTTGAATGGGAAATGCGGGTTCAGGCCATGCAGAACCAGGTTTTCATTGCCATGTGCAATCGTGTCGGAACAGAAGATAAAATGCAGTTTGCCGGGGAATCCATCGTGATCGATCCAAGAGGGAAAGTCCTTGCAAAAGCAGATGACAGGGAGCAGTTACTGGTGTGTGATATTGATCTGCAGGAGGTAAAAAAAGTCAGAAGCAGTCTGGATTATTTATCCCTTCGAAGACCTGAGCAGTATGAGTAATAAAGGAGAAACAAAAAATGGCAAAACTATATTTCCGATACGGGGCGATGGGAAGCTCGAAATCTGCCAATATTCTGATGGTTCGTTATAATTATGAAGAACGTGGTCAGTATGCGATACTGTTAAAACCAAGAACAGACGACCGGGATGGAGAGCATAAGATCCAGTCCCGGATAGGCTTGTCGGCTCCGGCTGAATATGTGGATGATTTTCTGAAAGAAATTTCAAAATTATGGAATGGAAAGGAAACAGAATATCTGTATCATGGCAAAAAAGTAAATGCCATTCTGGTGGATGAAGCACAGTTTCTTTCCCCGGAAGAAGTCGATACATTATCAGATATTGTGGATTTTTATGAGATTCCGGTTCTCTGCTATGGCCTTCGTACAGACTTTTTGAACCACCTGTTTCCCGGTTCCAGGCGACTGATGGAAATAGCAGATGTTATCGAAGAAGTTCCCACTGTCTGCTGGTGCGGGAAGCGTGCACAGTGCAATACCCGATATTCCAACGGAAAGATTGTGCGGGAAGGTGCCCAGATCATGTTGGGATCAAATGAGAGCTATGTGGCGCTTTGCAGAAAACATTATAAAGAAGGGAAATTGTGGAAATGAGATAACATCCTGAACACAGGTCGCGAAGCGGATTGCGAATGTCCTCTTTACGCACGGAAGAATATGATACTTCAAAGCCAGATAAGTCAAAACGTCTTACCTGGCTTTTTTGCAATGAATCCGATTGTAATAAGGATTATCGTTAACACCCATGAAATCGGGAACGCATAATACAGAATATTTAACTGATGATAATGTCTGAAAACCGTACAGATCCATACAATGCGAAAACAGCAGTTTCCAATAATAGTAGCAACAGCCGGGTACAGGGAATGTCCGGTACCTCTTAATACGCCTGCCGGGATCTCGTACAGGTTGCACAGCGGTTCGAAAAAAAGAATGCACAGGATACGAAGGCAGGCATTTTGTATCACTGTTTGATCTGCAGAAAAAAATCCTGCAAAAAAATTCCGGAATATGACAAGTGGTTCAATAAGGATCAGACTGCTCACAATAGAGAAGACCAGACATATCCGCAGGATTTTTCTGCATCGGTAAAGCTGCCCGGCAGAGTAATTCTGGCTGGTAAAGGTGGTAGCTGTCTGACCGAAAGCAGTAATCACGTAATAGGTAAAATATTCAAAGTTCATGGCAATGGTACTGCCTGCAATTGCAGAAGAGCCAAAGCTGTTCACAGAGGCCTGTACAAAGATATTGGCAAAGCAGAATACAGCACCCTGGATGGCCGAAGGGATTCCCACTTTAAGAATTGCACTTACAGATCCGGAATAAAGATCACATTTATGAAGTGCAAATGGAAAAGAAGAAGTATCCTTTTTCAGGCGGCAGATCAGAAGGAGCGCAGAAAGCATGGTGGACAGAACTGTAGCAGCGGCAACTCCGGAAACGCCAAGCTTAAAGAATACCACAAATATAATATTTAGAAACACATTTACAATTCCCGACAGAGTGAGAGCAAGAAAGGGATAACGGCTGTTGCCGCAGGCTCTGAGGATCGCAGAACCAAAATCATAAAGCAGCAGAAAGGGATAACTGACAAAATAGATCCGAAGATAAAGCACGGAGGAAAAACGGAGGTATCCGAATTGCTGGAGAAGAACCATGCACATCCCAATATCCGTTTTACCACATGGGAAGATTATGCCATCATGTCAATGGTGGAGCGGGGACTGGGGATCGGAGTGCTTCCAGATATGATCCTGAAACGGATTCCATACCAGATCGCGATCCGATCATTCAGGAATCCATATTTCAGAGAAATTGGACTGGTAATGAAAGACAGAACAAAGCTGACTCCGGCAACCAGGAAGTTTATAGAATATCTTACGATCAATGAACGGTTGGAACGGCTGTGATCTTCAACTGTGTTATTTGGTTCAATTCATTTTTACAGGAGTTGGTCAATATATTCAGCCGATTATTGCAACAAATTACGGTGGTGGAAATTGTGGTGTTATTCATCAGTGTCATGTTTTTGAAATTTTCTCAGACATCCGAGTACTCCGAAAGAATTCAGAAGATGAAGTGACTGACAGTAAATATGTTAGTTGTATAGAACATTATAGTGTGGTAAACTTCAATCAATAAGAGTTGGAGGAGTGTCTATGAAATTAAAAAACGTTTTGATAGTAGTAAAAGATATCGAAAAATCGAAACAGTTTTATCATGATCTGTTTGGCTTGGATATGATATTGGATAATGACGGAAATATGATCGAGGTAGGAACGCCGATATAATAAAAGAATCTCTGGGCAGATAAAGAGGGAAGAAATTATGTTTTATGGATTTGACCAGGTATTTAATATTTTATTTGCAATTATATTTTTCTGCGTTTTGGGAACGATGGTTTATATTTTTGTGAAAAATATCAGCACATGGAATAAAAATAACAATTCTCCCAGGTTAACGGTTGCTGCGAAGATTGTTGCAAAGCGAACGAAGGTTTTCCATAATCAGCAGTCTGACGGTTTTAGCACCACTACATCTACCAGTTACTATGTGACTTTTGAAGTGAAGAGCGGCGACCGGATGGAACTTGCTGTCACAGGAAAGGAATATGGTCAGATGGTAGAGGGAGATGTTGGTGAATTAAGCTTTCAGGGAACAAGATTTCTTGGATTTGACAGGAGCTGAAAAAATGATGGAACATGTGGGAACTGGAGATTAAAAATATGAAAGAAAAAACAAATTATGGAAACTGGGTACCAGAGAAAATGCTGTATCTGATGTTTGGGCTGGCAGCAGTCTTTCTTGTAATTACTGTAGCAGCGAAGGCTGTGTTGCATAAGCCGGTGATTGCTATAGTGCTGGGGGCGCTCTGCATACTGTCACTGCTCTATGCAGTCTACATGCTGATCTGCCATGAAATTTTCGCATTTGGAAAAGGCAATATGATGGCAGGAGTCCATGAGCATCTTGTGGATCATCTTAAATGGAACGGAGAAGGGAAGCTTCTGGATATCGGATGCGGAGCTGCTGCACTTACAGTTCGCTGTGCAAAAGCGTTTCCTGAGGCCAGGATCACCGCAGTGGATTACTGGGGAGTAGAATGGAGTTATGCAAAAGAGCAGTGTGAGAGAAATGCGCGGATCGAGGGAGTTGCAGATCAGATCACTTTCTGGAAAGGTGATGCTGCAAAACTGGATTTTCCGGACGGAACGTTTGATGCTGCAGTGAGGAACTTTGTATTTCATGAAGTGCGCTCTGCAAAAGACAAGAGAGATGTGGTAAAAGAAGCGCTCAGAGTAGTAAAAAAAGGTGGAGTTTTTTCCTTCCAGGATATGTTTTCTCAGAAAGCATTGTACGGAGATATGGATGAATTTGTCCGCATATTAAAAGCAGAAGGAATCTCAGAAGTACATTACATAGGAAACCTGGAGAAGAAGCTGGGGTTCATTCCAGGTTTTGTGACAACACCGTGGATGATAAGTGGAATGGGCATTCTGTATGGAAAAAAATAAGTCAGAGACAGAATAGATAAGAGCTGTAAAAAATAGAGTTTGCACGGTTTTTTTGAAAAGCTTGGGATCAAAGAGCCGGTTTTTATAGGTGCAAGTGATGGCGGTATGGTTGCCCAGATCTACACGCAGGCGTATCCAAAGGAAGTTGGAGGGTTTATTCTGATCTC
Organism: Ruminococcus sp. AM36-2AA; assembly: GCF_003461955.1. Taxonomy (GTDB): domain Bacteria; phylum Bacillota; class Clostridia; order Lachnospirales; family Lachnospiraceae; genus Blautia_A. Next base: position 16,981 of record NZ_QTYB01000014.1, read on the forward strand.
AACAGGCGGTATGGATGCAGAGACGATAAAAAGTCTCAGGAAAAAGTATTTTTTGGCACCGCTGATGCTGTTTTATATGAAGCATTGTAATTATGAGAAACTGAAACCGAAACTGATCAAAGTCGGAATGGGACATAGCCGGAACGAGAGCAAGGAAGAACTTGCATATGCCAAAGATATGTTTGAAACCATTTTCAAAGATTATACCAAAGAAAAAGATGTGCATATTTCTGGTCTGCTGGCTGATCTGATGAAGCAGACGCCGGTTACGGAAACGGATTTTAGGATGCTTAAGGGAAAAATACTTCTGATACTTCCAGACCAGGATTTCTTTTCCGGAAAGATGCAGAAAGACCTTATACAGCTGATGCATGATCCTGTCATCCAGTATGTTTCAGGCGGACATCTCTCTACGATTTTGAAAGCGGATGATTATGTAAAAGTGATCCGGGATTTTCTGGGAAATATATAGATCATTTCCTCGCAACAAGATGCGCGCGGAAGCCTTTCTGCTTTTCCATAGTCAGTACGGTGAAGCCGGCTTTTTCTGCCATGGCGATGAATTCTGCAGGTTTGTGTATCTTTACATCGCCGTGTCCGAACAGATTTGCCAGGGGCATTTCCAGATGATTCATAAGCCAGACAACAAAGCTGGAGGAAGTATAGTCGCGCAGGATCAGGCGGCCGCCTTTACGCAGGACACGGTAGGTACTGTTAAAAAAGTCCTGGGGATTTGGATAATGATGAAAGCTGTTTGCACAGATAACGGCATCAAAAGAATCATCCTCAAAGGGCAGATTTTCACTGTCACCTACAAGAAATTCCGTGTTGGAGAGATTCTTGGCCTGAGCCACATGGATCATTTCAGGAGTAAGATCCAGGCCGGTGTAGTGTTTGTCCGGATATTTCTCATGAAGAAGTTCGATCATCGGGCCGGTTCCACAGCCACAATCCAGGACATCGCAGAAAGGCTCTTTTTCCAGTTCGGCCAGGATCGGAGGATAATCGTCCTTGCACATTTCGTAAATACCGGCATGGCCGCTGTCATAGATTTTGGCTGCCTGCGTAAATTCTTTGACAGAAAGTTTTTTATATTCTTCAGGGGTCATAGCAACGTCTCCTTGATATTGATTTGCTGTTAGATTCTACTAACTAACGGTATCATAAATTTCAGGAAAAGTCAAAAGGAATATGGTTGATAAAACATGACAGAGCTAATATTTGCGTAAGAAAGAAGTGTCAAGAAATAAAAACTTGACACTTTTTTCTTTTGCATGTTATAGTCAAACTGAGGTGGTTATATGAAAGTAAAAGAACCAGACTTAACGGAACAGATCAGAGAGATTTTTGGTACAACAGATGCTAAAGAATTAAGGCAAATCGCAGAAGATGCAGCATGCTACAGAAAAAAAGGAAATTCTGCAAACAGGAGTCCTGTCGGCAGAAAGAATTCTTTTACAGATCCACAGCTTGCAAATATCCTTGCGTTGCAGAAGCAGGGTGTGAAGATTACAGAAATTGCAAAAAAATACCATGTATCCAGACAGACGATCTACAGTCAGATAAAACGTGTGCATAATTTCAGTGAAGATCCAGATGTAAAAATGAGGATGTATTTTATGAACAGGGATTATCTGTGCACGATGATAGATATAGATTTTTTACACGAAAAAATTTATATTAAAAATTATACGGATCAGATACCATTAAGGGCATTTGGAGTTGTGGATAATCCAAGCTGGAATGATTTTGAGTATTTTCTGGAGGACAGATGTTTTCCCAGGACACGCGATCATGCAAAAGAAATCCTGAGAGATATGAGAATTCCTTTTTACGATCCACTTCTGATTATTGAAAAAACAGATGGATATATGGAAGGGGATCACCAATGGATCATGATGGTAAAAAAGGAGAGATGATTTTTATGGATAAAGTTGAAATTGATAAATATTCTCCTTTGCATAAGACAGGGCATATATCAAAAGGTGATCAACGTAAATGGAAGATTGATAATCTGTGGTATAAGGCGGATTATATGGGATATGAGAGCCTGGCAGAGGTACTTGTTTCGAAGCTTCTGGGCTGACTGATTTTGAAGAAGTTACGGAAAGAATTCAGTATATGGTAGAACAGGTTGAACGTATAACTGAGATTGAAGGTTTTGGCAAGTATATTACGGCAATGTTGGAGATTGATGCTTTTTTTGTAAATGAGGACAGACATACCAATAATATTGCTGTGATCTATAATGAAAAAACACAGCGATATTCGCTCAGCCCTTTATTTGACCAGGGACTTTGCATATTTGCAGATACCAGTGTGGACTATCCACTAGAATTATCCTACGAGGCTTGCCTGGAAAAAATAGAATCAAAACCTTTTAGCATGGATTTTGACATTCAGCTTGAGGCAGCAGAAGAATTATATGGAACCCAGATAGATTTTAATTTCAACATTGAGGATGTAAATGCCATTCTGGATTCCGTTGCGGGGATATATTCTGAAGAAATCTGTAATCGAATTAGGGAATTGTTGCGTTATCAGATTCGAAAATATTCTTATCTGATAAAAAAATAATCAACATCATCAGGGAGGTGATGCCATGCCGTCATATAAAGAACAATTTAACCTGAATATTTTTGACCATAGTTCTGTAGGATATTGCGTGCTGGAACTTGTGCTGGACGATAAAGGACAGCCGGTGGACTGGATCTACCGTTACTGTAATCAAGCCTTTGCAGATATAAAAGACTACAGGCTGGAAGCGATGATCGATCGGTCCTTTCTGGATCTGTTCCCGAAAATTGATGAGAAGTGGTTATACGCCTGTTATGGGGCGGCATATGAGAACAGGTCCAGTGAAATGGTGATTCGAAAAGGAAAAAAATATCATGTGACAATCACACCTATCGGGAAGAGCGGATTCTGTTCCGGACTGATCCAGGCATGGGATAAGGACAGAAATCCAGATGACGAGATACAGGACCCGCTAAGCGATGAAGAATTTATCATAAAAAAACTATTTCCGGAGTACGTTTCCCTGTATCGGATAGAACTTAATTCCGGAAAATTTGAGATTCTCCGTCTTGCTGAAAATACAAATGCCAGAAAACTGGCGGACAGGAAAGACAAAACATTTGCCAATTTTGATGATTATGCGAAAGAATATGCGGATTCCTTTATTTTAGAACAGGACAGAGAAGAATTCCTGAACTGGCATACCTGCAGAAATATGAAGAGAAGGCTTTGTAATACGGAAAAGATTACCTATCATTACCAGAGCGTTTCAGAAACAGAAAAAAATAAATATTATGAAGCCTATGCGGTACAGGGAAAAAGCGATGAGAAAACATTTACCATATTTTTAGGATATCGCAGTATAGACAGTATTCTTTATAAGGAAAAAGCGACGCAGAAACGACTGGAGAAAGCACTGGAGGAAGCGGAACTGAGAAACGAGATCATATCTTCCATTGCAAAAACATATCAGTATATATCAAGAATTGATATCCAGGCGGACTGGTTTGAAGAAATTTCAAACAAAGATAAAGAACAGTTGAATTTTATAAACTCCGGTGTTCTGTCAGTCAATAATAAAAAAGTATACAGACAATATATTGCGGAGGAATATCAGGAGGCATTTTTTAAATTTACAGATATTTCTACGCTGCCGGAACGAATGAAGAATGAAGAAACCATTGCCATGGAATACCGGATGAAGGATGGAAACTGGCATAAACTTCGTTTTATTGAAAAAAAGAGGGACACAGATGGAAATCTGACACATGTGCTCTGTGCGATCCGAAGTATCAGTGCGGCAAAGAAACGGGAAGCATCGCTTCTGTATCAGGTGGCGGAAGCGAAAAAAGATGCAGCTCTTAAATCCAGGTTTTTGTCAAACATGAGTCATGATATCCGTACACCAATGAACGGGATCATCGGTATGATCGATCTTGCAAACCATTATCCAAATGATCTTGAAATGCAGCAAAAATGCAGAGATCAGGTTCTGGAATCCTCCAAACATCTGGTTTCTCTTGTAAGCAATATACTGGATATGAGTAAACTGGAATCCGGAGATATTATTGAACAGGAACTGGATTTTGATCTCACAGAGGTGTTAAGCAGAGCAAATACCGATAAGCAGATTCTGGCGGAAGAAAAAAATATTGATTATGTGGTGGACTGGAAAAAAGGAAATTTAAAGCATGTATATCTGGTAGGAAACCCGGCTTATTTGGAGCGACTTCTGACGATAGTTGCGGATAATGCGGTGAAATTTACAGAACCAGGAGGCACGATACATGTATGGTGTTGGGAAAAATCTGTGGATGACAGTCATGTGATGTATGAATTTGTATGCGAGGATAACGGAATCGGCATGAGTGAAGAGTTTATAAGCCATGCATTTGAGATGTTTTCTCAGGAAAATGAAACCAGCAGAACCAAATACGAAGGTGCGGGGCTTGGCCTTGCGATTGCTAAGAAGATTGTAGAAAGAATGGAAGGTACCATTGAGATAAAAAGTAAAAAGGGCAGTGGGACAACTGTAACAATGACACTTCCGTTTAAGATCGGACAGCCGGAAAAAAACGAAATTTCAAAAACAGATAACGGAACCAGGCAGGAAATGTCTTTTGAGGGAATGCGCGCCCTGATAGCGGAAGATAATGAACTGAACATGGAAATTGCAAAATTTATGCTGGAAAATAACGGAATCCGCGTAGAGTGTGCGGCTGATGGGGAAGAAGCAGTGAAAAAATTTGAAAAAGCGCAGCCGGGGTATTATGATGTGATTTTCATGGATATTATGATGCCAAATATGAATGGCTGGGATGCGGCACGCAAGATCCGTTCCATGAAGAGAACAGATGCCGGAACAATACCGATCATTGCCATGAGCGCCAATGCATTTTCTGAGGATATCATTAACAGCCGTATTTCCGGGATGAACCAGCATCTTACCAAACCTCTTGAGGAGGCAAAAATTTTGGCTGAGCTTAAAGAGTGTCTGAGCAGGCAGGAAAGCGGCCCTGGCTCTTCTGGATCAGATCAGAAGAAAGGATAAAGACAGGATAATGGAAATATTAAAAGCAAAAGAAACAGATATTGACGATATCGAGAGAATTTATGAACATATTCATGATGAGGAAGAAAATGGAAGAGCTGTGATCGGATGGATCCGGAATGTATATCCGGTGAGAAGGACAGCAGAAGATGCTTTGAGCCGGAATGATCTGTTCGTTATGAAAGAGAAAAATGAAGTTGTGGCAGCAGCAATCATCAATCAGATCCAGGTTGAGGAATATAAATATGCCCGGTGGAGAGTAGAAGCAGAGGACAGTGAAGTTATGGTGCTGCATTGTCTGGCTGTAGAACCTTCAAAGAAGAATAAAGGCTATGGAAAAAAATTTGTGGCATTCTATGAAGATTATGCCAGACGTTGCGGATGCAGTTCACTGCGAATGGATACCAATGCACGGAATACCCGGGCAAGAAAGCTGTACCAGAAGCTTGGATATGAGGAAACAGGGATTGTAAAATGTACGTTTAACGGGATTCCGGATATCCAGCTTGTGTGCCTTGAAAAAGATCTGGATGCAGAGGAAGTTAAGATGAAATGTCCTTATTGCGGAAAAGAGATGAGTGAAGGCCAGATTCATTCTTTTAACCAAATCAAGTAAGTCCCCTGCTTCAATTGCGAAAAGCAATAAGCAGTAGGTGGGGACTTGCTTGTATCAGGAGGAGTGCAAGCTCCTCCTGATAAACTGCGGAGCAGTTATTTGGTGTAGAGCTACGTAGCGAAGCGGATTGCGAATATCCGCTTGACTTCCGGAATGGAATGGAGAAGCAGAGGAGAGTCCATACGGTTAAACACAGAAAAAGGTCTGTCGAAAATGATCTATGGTGACCGGATCGATGCTTATCGCTGTGAGCATTGTAAGAAGATCATTATATCTTATGAATAAACTGGACTATAATGTAAGGAAGAATGAACGATGTTATTTAAGAAGGCAAACCTGGAAGATTTTCACAGGATAAAACAGTTTTACTGGGATCTTATCGATGAGATGAGTGACCAGAATGATAAGATCGGATGGAAGAAAGGAATTTATCCCACAGATTCTTTTTTACAGGAAAGCCTTGACAGAGGAGAACTTTTTGTACTGGAAGAAGGGGGTGGGCTTTGTGCAAGCGTGATCCTGAACAGTGCCTGTAATGAAGGATATGCAGGCGTGACCTGGAGCATTGAATGTGGAGAAAATGAAATTCTTGTGCCCCATGCACTGGCTGTTTCTCCTTCCAGGCAGGGTAAAGGCATCGGCAGGTATTTCATGGAGGAAATCCTGAAACTGGCAAAAACGGAAAAGAAAAAAAGGTAAGGCTGGATATCCTGGGTACCAATACAGCTGCGGAGAGACTCTATACAGGATGTGGATTTCGTTTTGTCCAGGCAAAAGATATGTTTTATGAGGATACCGGCTGGACGGAATACAAGATGTATGAACGGGTCTTGTAAGGGATTTTTGACATAAAATAGATATTTTGGAGGTACAGGAAATGTCACTGGAAAAAGCAGAAGAATATCTGAAAAACAAAGGAATGCTGGATCATGTGATCCGACTGGAAGATTCTACGGCGACCGTTGTGGAGGCGGCCCAGGCTCTGGGCGTGGAACCGGGGATGATCGCAAAGACCATGTCGTTTCTTCAGGATGACCAGCCGGTGCTGATCCTGACGGAAGGAACTGCCAGGATCGATAACCGGAAATATAAGGATACCTTTCATGTAAAAGCGAAAATGATACCATTTGATGAGGTAGAAAGCCAGATTGGACATGCACCTGGAGGCGTTTGCCCGTTCGGGATCAACGAAGGCGTGAATGTATATCTGGATGAGAGCCTGCGGCAGTTTGACATTGTTTATCCGGCAGCAGGAGATGATCACAGTGCCGTGAAGCTTTCCATCGAAGAGCTGGAACAGATTTCCGGAGCTGAGGGCTGGGTGGATGTATGTAAAGAATGAAAGGAATGGACTGTATTGAGGTGCAGTCCTTTTTTTGTGCCCGAAAACATAATGCAGCAGGAAAATAGATGCAGAGGAATTGTATAAAATAACCAAAAAGAAAGATAACAAATTATAAATAACCAACGAAATATAGAAAGGACCATTAAAAAAAGACATGTGTCCTATGAAAAAGGACCAATGTCACTTATACTTTGGCCTAACAAATGCGGAAGACAGAACAAAAATCATGAAAGGAGATGCCATAATGAAACGGAAAATAATGGCAGTATTATTAGCGGCGGCGATGACTGGATCGCTTGTAGGATGTGGAAGCACACAGAACAAAAATGCGGCGGATGCTTCAGAAGAGAAAATGAAAGTAGCAATGGTAACAGACTCCGGTGATATCACAGACCAGAGCTTCAATCAGATGACTTACGAAGCATGTAAGGCATGGGGAAAGGAAAATGACATTGAGTTCAACTATTACAAACCCCAGAGCGATTCGGATGAAGCCAGAACAGCAAGTGTGGATCAGGCAGTGGCAGATGGCGCGAATGTAATTGTGCTTTCCGGCTATGTGTTTGCACCGACTGTGATCGATGAATCGGATCTGTACCCGGAGGTGAAATTCCTGGCACTGGATGTAAGTGCCGGTGATATCTGCGAAAAGGGTATCGGAGAAGGATATGACTACAATCCGGATCACTATAATGTGACGGATTATTACAATGAGGATAACGTATACTGCTGTACCTATCAGGAAGAGCTTTCCGGATTCATGGCCGGTTATGCGGCAGTCATGCTTGGATACCGCCATCTGGGATTTCTGGGCGGAATGTCTGTTCCGGCAGTTAACCGCTATGGCTACGGATATGTTCAGGGAGCAGATGCAGCTGCAAAAGAGCTTGGGATCACAGATGAAGTACAGGTTGAGTATGTATGTGGCGGACAGTTCTATGGAGATGCAGATATCACGGCTTACATGGATACTTGGTATGGATCAAAAGGCGTGGAGGTTGTATTTGCCTGTGGTGGAGGAATTTATACTTCTGCGGCAGAGGCGGCAGTTAAAACCGGCGGAAAAGTTATCGGTGTTGACTCCGACCAGTCTGCAACCATTGACGATTACAAAGAAGACCTGACTGTGACTTCTGCAATGAAAGGTTTGCAGGTTACCATTGATAATGTACTGGATGCGATCTTGGATAATGAATGGGATAAATATGTAGGAAAGATTGAAAACCTTGGAATGGAATCTCCGGATCCGGCTGAAAATTATGTACAGCTTCCGGAAGAGACCACGCAGTGGGATGGTACTTTTACGAAAGAAGATTATCAGAAGCTGGTACAGCGAATGTATAACGGAGAATATGAAGTGTCCAGCGACAGTACAACATTTCCGGAAACAGAGATCACAGCAACCGATTACGGCAGCATTAAATAATAAAACATGAATGATGAAATAAAGGAGGAAAATAATGAGCGAGTATGTGATTGAAATGTTAAATATAACAAAACGTTTTCCGGGGATTGTAGCCAATGACAATATCACACTTCAGTTGAAAAAAGGTGAGATCCATGCACTGCTTGGAGAAAACGGTGCCGGAAAATCCACGCTGATGAGTGTTCTGTTTGGATTATATCAGCCAGAGGAAGGCGAGATCAGAAAAGATGGTAAGAAAGTAGATATCCAGGACCCCAATGATGCCAATGAACTTGGAATTGGTATGGTTCACCAGCATTTTAAGCTGGTAGAATGTTTTTCTGTTCTGGATAATATCATGCTGGGTGTGGAAACCACAACAAAAGGCGGCTTTCTGAAAAAGGATGAAGTAAGAAAAAAGGTTGTGGAGCTGTCTGAAAAATATGGTCTTTCTGTTGACCCGGATGCGAAGATCGAAAATATCACAGTTGGTATGCAGCAGAGAACGGAAATCCTGAAAATGCTGTATCGTGATAATGAGGTCCTGATCTTTGATGAGCCTACAGCGGTACTTACTCCCCAGGAGATCAATGAGCTTATGGTGATCATGAAGAACCTTGCAGCAGAAGGTAAAAGTATTTTGTTTATTACCCATAAACTTGCGGAGATCATGGCAGTGGCAGACCGCTGCAGCGTGCTTCGAAAAGGAAAATATATCGGAACTGTAGATATCAAAGATACAACACCGGAAAAGCTTTCTGCAATGATGGTTGGAAGAGATGTAAATTTTGTTGTAGATAAAAAACCGGCGAAAACAGGAGATGTTGTATTAAGTGTAAGGAATATGACCGTTGCATCAAAACAACACAAGAACAATGCGGTGAATCATGTATCCTTTGATGTCAGAAGAGGTGAGATCGTCTGTATCGCGGGAATTGACGGAAATGGCCAGTCGGAGCTGGTATATGGCCTTTCCGGGCTGGAACCGGTAAAGGAAGGAACGATCACAATGAATGGACAGGATATTACAAACATGCCCATCCGAAGAAGAATCACTTCCGGCATGAGCCATATCCCGGAAGACAGACATAAGCATGGCCTGGTCCTGGATTATTCTCTGGAAGATAACATTGTTCTGGAACGTTATTTTGAACCACAGTTTACAAACCGTTTTGGTTTCTTAAAGAGAAAAGAGATCAGAAAATATGCAAACCGTCTGATCAAACAGTATGATATCCGCTCCGGCCAGGGAACGGTCACAAAGGTGCGCTCCATGTCCGGAGGTAACCAGCAGAAAGCGATCATTGCAAGGGAAATTGATAACGATCCGAAATTCCTCATCGCCGTACAGCCCACCAGAGGCCTGGATGTGGGAGCCATCGAGTATATCCATAAGCAGATCGTTGCTGAGAGAGATGCGGGAAAGGGTGTATTGCTGGTAAGCCTTGAACTGGATGAAGTTATGAATGTTTCAGACCGTATTCTGGTCATGTATGAGGGTGAGATCGTAGGAGAATTTGACCCAAAAAAAGTATCTGTAGAAGAGCTGGGGTTATATATGGCAGGCTCAAAGAGAAAGGGGATAAAAGAGAATGGATAAAAAACAGAAACTTCTGAGAAATAATGCATTTCAGACAGTACTGGCATCGCTGATCTGCATTGTCATAGGTCTTATTGTTGGATTTGTCGTGCTTCTGATCATTTCGCCTTCCGGTGCCGGAAAAGCGATCATAGCAATTATGAAAAACTTTTTCTATTATCCGAATGCGGCAGCAACGACGAAATATTTTGGAACAACTTTAATAAAAGCGTCAGCACTTCTGATGTGTGCGTTATCAGTAATATTTGCCTACAAAGTAGGTTTGTTCAACATTGGTGCAGCAGGTCAGTATGTGATCGGCGCAGGTGGATGCCTGTATATGGCCTTAAGATTTAACCTGCCGTGGTATATTTGCCTGATCGCAGGAGTACTTAGCTGCTGCGGTGGGAGGAATTTCCGGTGCATTAAAAGCATATTTGAATGTAAACGAAGTAATTTCCTGTATTATGCTAAACTGGATTTCTCTTTACAGCGTAAATATGTTATTATCACAGGTAAAGGATGGTTCCACACCATATACAAAACTGTTATTCAGCTACAACAAAAGTGCAATGCTTCCAACAGCTGGATTAAATGAACTGTTTCATAACAAATACATGACCATTGGGGTGCCGATGGCAGTGATCGCAGCGATTATTGTATGGGTTGTGCTGCAGAAAACAAAATTTGGCTTTGAACTGAAAGCAACAGGAATCAACAAACTGGCCGTAAAATACTGTGGCATGCATGAAAAAAGAAATATTATCGTTACCATGATGATTTCCGGAGGTCTTGCCGGTTTCGGTGCGGGAATTTTCTACTTAAGCGGAATTGAACAGTGGATTGTACAGCAGACAAGTGTGCCGGGCATGGGATTTAATGGAATCGCAGCGGCATTTCTCGGTGGATTGGATCCTATCGGAACAATTTTCGCCTCCTACTTTATCCAGCATATTACCAGTGGTGGTACTTATGTGGATACAACAACATACTGTACACAGATTTCTGATCTGATCTCAGCATTTATTATTTATCTGTGTGCGTTTGTATTTTTCTTCAAGATCTGGTTTAACCGTTACCTGGATAAAAAAGAAGAAAAAAGTGTAAAGGTAAAGAAAGGAGGCCGGAAATAATATGGTATTATTAGTTCAGTATACATTAATCTTTGCATCGGTTCTGGCACTGGTTGCTCTTGGGGGCTGATCTCCGGAGCACTTGGGGGCCTTGGGGGTCTGGTCTACATCACGGCGGGTGTAAGTGAGTGGAAATTTGAGAATGGGATGGCAGGTTTTGGATTCCTGGCACTGGCGGTTATGATTTTTGGACAGTGGAGACCGGTGAATATCGGACTGGCAGCATTGTTATTTGGATTTTTCCGTGCGCTGTCAAACGTGTATACCGGATTTGCGCCGCTTGTGGCATTAAAACTTCCAAGCAGTTTGTATAATATGCTGCCATACATTATTTCTCTCGTTGTTCTTGCCTTTATTTCCCAGAAATCAAGGGCACCGAAAGCGGAAGGAATTCCTTATGATAAAGGACAAAAATAAAATGAGACCAGGTAAAAAAAAATAAAAGAGGATATATAAAACAAAAAAAGAGAGGATGACAGATATGAAAAATTATTCAGAAGACGCAAGCAGACAGTATCATATTCAGGTAGCAAAAGGAGAAGTGGGACGTTACGTTATTTTACCGGGAGACCCGAAACGCTGCAAAAAGATCGCACAGTATTTTGATGATCCGGTTTTTGTGGCAGATAACCGGGAATATGTAACCTATACCGGAACACTGGATGGAGTGAAGGTAAGTGTAACATCCACCGGAATCGGAGGACCGTCTGCTTCCATTGCAATGGAAGAACTTTATCGATGCGGAGCAGATACTTTTGTCCGGATCGGAACCTGTGGTGGAATGCAGCCGGAGGTAAAGAGCGGAGACATTGTTGTTGCAACCGGTGCGATCCGTATGGAAGGTACCAGTAAAGAGTATGCACCTATCGAATTCCCGGCTGTGGCAAATCTGGAAGTGATCAATGCACTTGTGGAAGGTGCGAAAAAAGAAGGCTGTGAATTTCATACAGGTGTGGTACAGTGTAAAGATGCATTCTACGGTCAGCATGAGCCGGAGACCAAGCCGGTCAGCTATGAACTGATGAATAAATGGGAGGCATGGAAGCGCCTCGGATGCCTTGCTTCAGAGATGGAGTCCGCTGCTCTTTTTGTAGTGGCAAGTCATTTAAAGGTGCGTGCAGGATCCTGTTTCCTGGTTCTTGCAAATCAGGAAAGAGAGAAACTGGGGCTGGATAATCCGGTGGTACATGATACCGATAAGGCGATCCAGGTTGCAGTACAGGCAATCCGGGAGCTGATCCGTGCAGACCAGTCACAGAAAAAAGGAGAATAAAGATGAACGTAAATGAAATTTTAAAACATGTAGATCACACCCTGCTTCTGCAAGGTGCAACCTGGGAAGAGATCCAACAGATCTGCGATGACGGGATCAAATACCAGACTGCTTCTGTATGCATTCCGCCGTGCTATGTAAAACAGGCCAGCGAATATGTGCAGGGTAAGGTGGCAATCTGTACAGTGATCGGTTTCCCAAATGGAAATATGACCACAAAAACGAAGGAATTTGAAACAAAAGACGCTATCGAAAACGGGGCGGATGAAATTGATATGGTGATCAATATCGGATGGCTCAAGGACAGAAAATATCAGGATGTTGAGCAGGAGATCCGTACTCTGAAAGAGGCATGTGGGGATAGAATCCTGAAAGTGATCATCGAAACCTGCCTGCTGACAGAAGAAGAAAAGATTAAAATGTGTGAGCTTGTGACAAATGCAGGGGCAGATTATATCAAAACTTCTACCGGATTTTCTACAGGAGGTGCAATCTTTGATGATATCCGGCTGTTTGCAAAACACGTAGGAGAAGGTGTGAAGATCAAAGCTGCAGGTGGTATTTCAAGCATGGACGATGCGGAGAAATTCCTTGCTCTTGGAGCAGATCGTCTCGGAACCAGCAGAATTGTGAAGATCGTGAAGAAAGAAGAAGGGGCAGGATATTAAAGAGGATAAATATTATCTGATTTTGGACTGCAGAGTATGAAGCCATAACACAGTGAAATGGAAACATTCACTTTATTCAGGAAAGGTGGGAAAATCATGGAAAAGAAACAGATTGAAGAAATGATCGATCTGGCGATCAGACAGCTGGATCATTCGTATGTGCCATATTCGCATTTTCATGTAGGCGCGGCACTTCTTGCAAAAAATGGTACCTATTATACCGGGTGTAATATAGAAAATGCTGCCTATACCCCAACGAACTGTGCAGAGAGAACTGCTTTTTTCAAAGCGGTCAGTGAGGGCGTGAGGGAATTTCAGGCAATCTGCATTGTGGGTGGCAAGGATGGCGTTCTTACAGAATATGCGGCACCGTGTGGGGTGTGCAGACAGGTTATGATGGAATTCTGTGATCCGGAAACCTTTCAGATCATACTGGCAGTCAGCAAAGATAAATATGATATTTTTGCTTTAAAGGAACTTTTACCACTTGGATTTGGACCGGCTAATCTGGCCTGACAGAAAGGAATGTGCTTATGGAAACTTATAAGAGAGTATTTGTGATCGTTCTGGATTCACTTGGAATCGGGGCAATGCCGGATTCTGAGAAATTTGGTGACAAAGGTGTGGATACATTTGGACATATCCTGGATAAGATGGGAACTCTGGATATTCCCAATCTTCAGAAGCTGGGAATGCTGAACCTGCATAAAGGCGGCAGGATGGAAGGCGTGGAGAAACCGATGGGGCGTTATATGCGGATCGCGGAAACCAGCAATGGCAAGGATACCATGACCGGACACTGGGAAATGATGGGGATCAATACAAAAAAGCCGTTTATTACTTTTACGGAGACAGGATTTCCAAAGGAACTGATCCAGGAGCTGGAGAAAAGATGCGGTAAGCGTGTGATCGGAAACAAGAGTGCCAGCGGTACGGAAATCATTGAAGAGCTTGGTGAGGAAGAGATCAATACAGGAGCCATGATCGTTTACACGTCTGCGGATTCCGTAATGCAGATCTGCGGAAATGAGGAGACGTTTGATCTTGCAAATCTGTATCGCTGCTGTGAGATTGCCAGAGAACTGACCATGAAAGACGAGTGGAGAGTTGGCAGAGTTATTGCAAGGCCTTATGTGGGAAAGAAAAAGGGTGAGTTTAAAAGAACCAGCAACCGCCATGATTATGCACTGAAGCCCACAGGAAGAACAGCGCTCAATGCATTGAAGGATGCAGGTTTTGATGTGATCGGTGTTGGAAAGATCAACGATATTTTCTGTGGCGAGGGAATCACAAAGACTTATCACTCGGACAGCTCTGTACACGGCATGCAGCAGACCGTGGAGATCTGCAAAGAAGATTTTCATGGACTTTGTTTTGTAAACCTGGTGGATTTCGATGCTCTGTGGGGACACAGAAGAAATCCGGAGGGATATGGACATGAGATCGAGAAGTTTGATAAAGGACTTGGTAATCTTATGAATGAAATGCGGGAGGATGATCTTTTGATCCTGACTGCAGATCACGGAAATGATCCCACCTATACAGGAACGGATCACACCAGAGAATATGTACCGTTTCTTGCATATTCAAAGAAAATGAAAGAGACGGGAGCTATTGAGGACCAGGATACATTTGCTGTGATCGGCGCCTCTGTTGCAGAGAACTTCGGGGTAAAAATGCCGGAGGGCACCATCGGGAAATCAATCCTGGAGAAGCTGAAATAAAAAATAATATACTGGCAGAGAAATGAATATGGGAGAACGGTATTTATATCAGAAATGTCCCTTTTTAAAAGAAGTAAGCCAGGAAAGAAGGGAGCAGTTTGAAACATATTTTCGAACTGCTCCTGACTGGCTTATTGATGCATTTGTTGTGGAAAAAATGAAGAGCGTATCTTTCTTTTGATGAACGGGACGGATCGCTTGTGCCTGCTGCTTGTCAATCACTATGAGCAATATCAGAAAAAAGGAGTGCTCTGTGTAAAAGAAGGACAGAAAAGTCTGGCAGATAAAACAGGAATGTGTCTGAAAAGCATAAACCGCGCAGTAAAGAGGCTTTCTGAACAGGGACTGATCGAAAAACAGGGGAACAAGCTCCTGGTGGGAAAACAGCAATATGAAGAAATGAAGGCGCTGATTTCGGAAAAGACGGATATGGAATAAAGAACAGGCATTGATAAAAATAAACTATGCTTTGCAGGTATGATTTACAAGCGAAAATAGGTATTAGACAGAATCCTGTGTGAAAGCTAAAATAAATGTGTAAAAAAGATTTTCCGGGAAATAAGAAGAACTGAATTGGGCAGAGCAGAATGGGAATGTCTGCTTTGCAAAACAGGAGGGCATTGTTTATGAAAAAAGCAATTGTAATGGCTGGAGTCTTGTTTGCACTGACAATGACCGCCGGGTGCGGAAGCCAGAACCAGGACCATGCAGCAACTGCGGAATCACAGACTCAGGACACAGCTGGTGGATCGGGTACAGCTGCACAAAGTGAGAATACAGATCAGAAACAGACAGATGGAGATCGTACAGATACAGCAGAAGCAGATGTAACAGAAGAGGCTTTGCAGGATAACGAAAACACAGAAAAATCATCGAAAGTTCTGGTTGCATATTATTCAGCAACCGGAAATACGAAAGCAGCAGCTGAAACAATTGCAGATGCAGCCGGCGGAGAACTGTTTGAGCTGCAGCCGGCAAAGGCATATACTACAGAAGACCTGGATTATAATGATCCGGAAAGCCGTGTCTGCAAAGAACATGAGGACCCGGATCTTCAGGATGTAAAGCTTGAGGGAGTTACACCGGAATCTTTCCCGAATGCAGATGTTGTCTTCCTTGGGTACCCGATCTGGTGGGGCGAAGCAGCCTGGCCGGTAAATGAATTTGTAAAAGAAAATGATTTCACAGGAAAAACAGTGATCCCATTCTGTACTTCTGCATCTTCCGGCCTTGGTGACAGCGGAGAAAATCTTGCAGAAATGGCAGGGACCGGAGACTGGCAGGAAGGTAAAAGATTTTCTTCCGGTGTATCGGAAGAAGAAATCCAGAACTGGATAGGAAGTCTTGATCTGGCAGCAAAATAAACAAGAGTCAAAGGAACGTGGAATTTATGAAGATTATAATTTTACAGGGAAGTCCCAATAAAAAAGGTTCTACCAGTATCCTTGCAGAGAGTTTTACCAAGGGAGCCTTGGAGGCTGGACATAAAGTGGAACGGTTTGACCTTGCGAAGATGAATATTCATCCATGTATCGGATGTGTTGCATGTGGTTATGAAGGTCCATGTGTTCAGAAGGATGATAATCAGCAGATCCGGGAGGCAATCCTGGGAGCGGATATGGTGGTGTTTGCGACACCGCTGTACTATTATGGAATGTCCGCACAGCTTAAGATCGTTGTGGACAGATTTTGTGCATACAACAGCAGTCTCCATGGAAAACATATGAAATCCGCACTTCTCACTGTGGCATGGAATGCGGATGACTGGACGTTTGAGGCATTGGAAGCTCATTATAAGACGTTGGTACGTTATTGTGGATTTAAAGATCAGGGAATGGTGCTGGGATACGGTTGCGGAAGCCCGGATATGACGAAAAGAAGTCCGTATGTAGAAGAGGCGTATCAGATGGGAAAAAATCTCTGATGCTATAATGCAGAGAGAGGCAAAGCATTAAAGGATTGAAAAGTAATCACCTGGATGATGATATTACAGTTCGGGTGATTACTTTTTTGGTTACCTGTTTGGTTACCTGCAATGAATGACAAAAATAAAAAATGCCGAAAACCCTTGAAATACAAGAACTTTCAACACTTATAATAGCAGGGGATGAGAGAATCGAACTCCCACCAAAGGTTTTGGAGACCCCTATCATACCATTTGACCAATCCCCTATATTCGGTTGTGTTTTCATCACTGTTGAAATTATACATATAAAACATACAATTGTCAAGAGATGAAAGTGTTTTTTATACATAAAATATAAATAAAACTTTCTTCTGTCACAGCCGGACAGAAAAGCGGAGATGGAGGGATTTGAACCCTCGCACCGGTTGCCCGGCCTACCGCATTTCGAGTGCGGACCCTTCAGCCACTTGGGTACATCTCCGTGTGCAAACCTTTATTATTATATAAGGTATCCGGGGAAAGGTCAATCTTTTTTGAAACTTTTCTTTCTGCATTATTGACGAATCTTCCATACTATAATAAGATAATGGGTAAAGTGTACAGACAGAAGTGGATGTGCAGAAATGGAGGGAATTATGAGCGACAAGAAATCAGCGATTCTTAATGTTGCGAAGGGACTTACTGAGAATTACGCTTCCGAAGAACTTTTTATGCCGAAGAGCGGCAGACGTCTGCCGAACCGTTCGGTGATCATTGATATAGTAAGAGATCTGAAATCCATTATATTTCCGGGATATTTCAGTACGGATACCAGTGCCACTGTATTTCCGGAGTATTATGTGGGACACAGACTGAACGATATTTATGACAGACTGAAAAACCAGATTGAGATCGCACTTCTTTATCACGGTGAGGAACCGGAAGAGGCAGCAACTCATGCAGACAGAACCACATGTGGATTTTTTGAGCAGCTTCCGGAGATCCAGAGACTGCTTCTGACAGATGTGCAGGCCGGCTTTGACGGTGACCCTGCAGCCAAGAGCAAGGAAGAGATTATTTTTTCCTATCCGGGACTGTTTGCAATCTATGTATACCGTCTGGCACATGTTCTCTATAAAGAAGAAATTCCGTTTATCCCACGTGTGATGTCAGAATATGCACACGGCCGTACAGGAATTGATATCAACCCAGGTGCGACTATCGGGGAGTATTTCTTTATTGACCATGGAACCGGAGTGGTTGTAGGTGAGACAACAGAGATCGGAAATAATGTGAAGCTGTATCAGGGTGTAACCCTTGGAGCACTTTCCACAAGAATGGGACAGCAGCTTGCCAATGTGAAGCGTCATCCAACGATCCGCGACAATGTAACTATTTATTCCAATTCTACAGTCCTTGGCGGAGAGACCGTTGTGGGAGAGAATACGATTATTGGTGGTAATACTTTTATTACAGAGTCGATCCCTGCAAATACCAAGGTCAGTGCCAAAAGTCCGGAGCTTGTGATCAAGAAACCGAAGAGTCAGGTTTCCGCCACAAATATATGGGATTATTGATAATAAAGGGAAAAAATAAAAAACTTAAAAAATTTCAAAAAACCTGTTGACAAATAAAACGGTTTACTATATACTAATCATCGTTGCAGCGGTCAAGCGATCGGTAATCACCGAAGCGACGATGCGCGGGTGTAGTTCAATGGTAGAACACCAGCCTTCCAAGCTGGATACGTGGGTTCGATTCCCATCACCCGCTTATGCGATAGTGGCGTAGTTGGTAACGCGCGACCTTGCCAAGGTCGAGACCGCGGGTTCGAGCCCCGTCTATCGCTCTC
>NZ_QTYB01000014.1:35538-35841 GCF_003461955.1 Ruminococcus sp. AM36-2AA
GTAACGCGCGACCTTGCCAAGGTCGAGACCGCGGGTTCGAGCCCCGTCTATCGCTCTCATCGGAAGATGAACTTTTATAATTTCATAACTGCGGGTGTAGTTCAATGGTAGAACACCAGCCTTCCAAGCTGGATACGTGGGTTCGATTCCCATCACCCGCTTGTGCGATAGTGGCGTAGTTGGTAACGCGCGACCTTGCCAAGGTCGAGACCGCGGGTTCGAGCCCCGTCTATCGCTCTTTGAAGCTCTGAGTAATCTCAGAGCTTTTTTTGTATAAACAAAGAATGCAGTGGTTAAACATAA
>NZ_QTYB01000014.1:35851-93749 GCF_003461955.1 Ruminococcus sp. AM36-2AA
TGAAGCTCTGAGTAATCTCAGAGCTTTTTTTGTATAAACAAAGAATGCAGTGGTTAAACATAAAAAATCCTCCGCTTTATTTTACAGCATTTCCATAAATTACTGCAGCAGGTTCAGAAATTCATACTCTGAACAACTTCCTTTTGATGCATTCATTTCCGGAACTGCTATAGGTGGCAGAGGATTTTTACGTTATGTGTAGCGTAGTATCTTATTCGGTTGCTTTTTCCTGATCGATCAGTGTGTAGAAAGTCAGAAGATAAAGCCCACATAAGCCAACAAGCCCGTAGATGATCCGGGAAAGCCAGCTCATGCTTCCGAACAGAAACGCTACCAGATTAAAATTAAAGAAGCCGATCAGACCCCAGTTTATGGCGCCGACCACGGCAATGGTCAGAGCAAAATACTGCAGACATTTATTTGCCATAAGTCACCATCCTTTCGTTATACAGGAGATAGTTTTTCACGGAATCGAAAAAAATATACACGGGAATGAGAAAAAGAAAAAACGGAAATTTCTGACAGTCATGAAAAATCATGAAAGAGAAATTTCCGTTTTATTGAATTCAGATCAAAATATCTGCCTGACAATGCGGGTGCTTTACTTCAGTTTCAGAACCTGGGAAGTTGTCTGTCCGCCGCTTACGTTGAGAGTTTCTTTTCCCTGAAGGGTCACATCACTGGTGGTATCTTTCAGAAGAAATACCTGGCATACAGTGACAGTCTTTCCGGGATCAATGGTGTTCATGTAATTGTCTACAGCGTCATCGTTGGCTTCCGGATAAGTTCCTTCCAGAGATTCTCCGTTCTGGGAAGCCTGGAGAGTGAAGTCCACAAATGCGCTGGACTGGGAATCGCCAGAGTTTGTGTAATCGTAGTAGATCATCAGACATGGATTTCCGCCGTAATCATTGGAGATTGCAAACTGCTTGAACCGGACGGAGAATTTGTCTGTTGTAATATCAATGGATGCGCCTGTAGCCTGTGTGGAATCAGAAGCGGCACCTGTGGATTCGGCGTCCGTACCGGAACTGTCTGCTGTGCTGTCATCTGTAAGCTGAGATGAAATTTCGTCTTTTACGCTTTTGAAGTTTGCACACATAACTTTGACAGTAGTATCATCCAGAGAAACGATCTTCCAGTCATTTCCAATCTTGATCAGCGGGTAAGTGATATCGATTTCGCTGTATTTCTCGTCAGCGGTGGAGGCATTTTCTGCAAGAAGAGAGGCAAGCATCTCCTGAATATCATCCTGCGTCATTTCTTTTCCGGCATAGGCGGCAACTGCGACTTTGCGGGTATACTCCTGAATGGTAGCTGCGTAGATGTTGGTTCCATCGATATATTTCATATGGACGGTTACTTTTGCGGTGCCATTCTGGATGTCAAATTTGTTTTTGGTGATCTTGTAAGTCATTTTTTTGTTGACGGTAGTGAAGAAATCTGTGTAGGCGGAATCACGGATATCCGCATCATCCAGAGCACTGAGATCATGACTCTGGAGAAGGTTCTCCATGGTGGTAAAATCCATGTTCTGCATACCTGTGAGAAATTCTTCTGTGGCTGTTACCGGTTTATGGCGCTGAACCATATACCAGGCAGTTCCGCCGGCCACTGCAGCGATCAGAAGAATGATCAGGCATATCATAAGTGGTTTTTTGCTTTTTTTCTTTCTGCGTGGTGTATCCTCTTCGAAATCATTGGAGATCAATGACCTGGAGAGCTCATCATCATAAAAATCATTATTGTCTTCTGTATTCATTATTCCTCCTTATAATAAGTCATTCTGGTTTTCGGGTAAGATAAACCAGATACAGAGTTGCCGGATATGGAGTGAACCGTAACACATCTGGTTTACCGTAACGATTATAACATAGGTTTACTGTTTGAGAAACCCCCTGTGTTATGATATACTCTAAGATACAAAAAAATGGTTGTGGCTGCGGAAAAAGCAGCAGAAAAAGATGAGGTGAAATATGATGCGAACAATTCAGTACTCATTCCCTTCAAAAGCAGACGGACTGGAAATTTCCTGTCTGGCGGTGGTGCCGGAACTGGGACGTGATGAGAAATACAAAGGCATTATTCAGATTGTTCATGGGATGAGTGAATATAAGGAACGTTATCTTCCTTTTATGGAATATATGGCAGAACGGAAATATGTAAGTGTGATTCACGATCACCGCGGCCACGGAAAAAGTGTGCGGAGTAAAGAAGATCTTGGATATATGTATGGCGGCGGGGCAGATGCCATGCTGCAGGATATTCATACAGTAAATTGTCTGATCAGGGATCATTTCCCGGAGCTTCCGCTGATTCTTTTTGGCCATAGCATGGGCTCTCTGGCTGTTCGTGCTTATGCGGCTCACCATGATGGCTGTATGGATATGCTGATCGTCTGCGGCTCGCCCAGTTATAATGTGCTTCGACCGGTTGGAGTGGCTCTGGCAAAAGCGGAAAAAACTGTTTTTGGACCCAAACACAGTGCCGGCCTGATCGAGATGATGTCTTTTGGAAGCTATGCGATGCGGTTTAAAAAAGAGAAAAACCGTTTTTCATGGATCTGTTCTGATCCACAGGTTGTTAAGGATTATTCCGATTCCGAGTACTGCGGATTTACTTTTACAGATGATGCATATCTGGCACTTTTTGACCTGATGAAAAGAGCGTACGATGTGAAACACTGGAAGTGTACGAAACCGGAGATGCCGGTATTGTTTATCAGCGGAGCGGAGGACCCCTGTATGGGAAATGTACGGCAGTTTGCGAAGGCTGTTCGTGCCATGCGTCGAGCGGGATACCGGGATGTCCGGGGGAAATTATATCCGGGAATGCGCCACGAGATTCTCAATGAGAAAGAACGGGAGAAGGTTTATCATGATATATTTATATATATCCACAAAAAAAGACTTTGAACGCTCTGTGGCGGAGTGATATAATAAAGACCAGAGTGCTCCTGCAGACATCTGTGAGAGAGCGCAACTACTGAGAAAACAGGGGGATTCATAAATTATGAGAGCAAGTGGAATTTTGCTTCCGGTATCCAGCCTTCCATCGAAATATGGAATAGGATGTTTTTCCGCAGAGGCGTATGAGTTTGTAGACCAGCTGGCAAGGGCAGGGCAGAAATACTGGCAGATCCTTCCTCTTGGACCTACCGGATATGGAGACTCACCGTACCAGTCTTTTTCCACCTTTGCGGGAAATCCGTATTTTATTGATCTGGAAGCTTTTGTGAAAGCAGGTTGCCTGGATGAAAGTGACTGTGAGAACTGCGACTGGGGTGGAAGTGAGAGTTATGTGGATTATGAGAAGATTTATAATTCCAGATTCCGTCTCTTAAGAAAAGCATTTGAAAATTATGACTGTGAAGGAGATTTGTCCTATCAGAAGTTTATAAATGAAAATGCTGCCTGGCTGGAAGATTACAGCCTGTATATGGCCATCAAGGACAGCCTGAACGGGATCAGCTGGATCGAATGGCCAAAAGAACTTAAAAACAGAGAAAAAGATGCGCTGGCTGAGGCAAGAGAAAAACTTACGAAAGAAGTGGGCTTTTACTGTTTCCAGCAGTACTGGTTTTTTAAACAGTGGACAGAGCTGAAAACTTATGCAAATGAGAAAGGCGTGGAGATCATTGGAGATGTACCGATCTACGTTGCGTTTGACAGTGCGGATGCATGGGCACAGCCGGAACTGTTCCAGTTTGACGAGAATAATATTCCGGTTGGGGTTGCCGGATGCCCGCCGGATGCTTTTTCCGCTACCGGGCAGCTCTGGGGAAATCCGCTTTATGACTGGGAGTACCATAAGAAGACCGGTTATGCATGGTGGACACGCCGGATGGCCAACTGTATGAAACTCTATGATGTGGTGAGAATTGATCATTTCAGAGGATTTGACGAATATTATTCTATTCCATACGGGGATAAGACTGCGGAGTTCGGCCACTGGGAAAAGGGACCGGGAATAGATCTGTTCCGTACTCTCGAAAAAAATCTGGGAAAACTGGACGTGATCGCGGAGGACCTTGGTCTTCTTACAGACAGTGTCATTGAGATGGTGGAAGAATCCGGCTTTCCGGGAATGAAGGTTCTTCAGTTTGCGTTTGATGAGAATGAAGACAGTCCATATCTGACACACAGATATGAAAGGAACTGTATTGTATACACAGGAACTCATGATAATGAGACCACAAGGGGCTGGTTCCGTAATTTAAGTCAGCATGACCGGAACTTTGCCAAAGCTTATATCGGCTGTGAGGGCAAACATGAGACCGCGGCAGTATGGAGCCTGATCCGCGCAGCCATGTCCAGCGTAGCAGACCGCTGTGTGATCCCGGTACAGGATTATCTTTGCCTTGGAAATGAGGCAAGGATCAATGAGCCGTCAACTCTTGGTGATAACTGGAAGTGGCGTATGAAAAAAGGTCAGCTCAATGAAAAAATCATTGAGAAGATTTATAAAATGACAAAACTTTACGGAAGACTTGTAAAAGAAGAGCCAGAAGAGAAAGAAAAAACAGAGTCTGACGTAGAAATGATATCTGACAAATAAAAAATGCCAGAATATCAGAAAGGATAAAAGATACATCATGGAAGAACAGAAAACAGAAAATAAGGAAGAGCTGCAGCAGGAGACTACGGAAGAAAAGAATTCCGATCAGGGAAATTCTTCCACAAGAAGCAGCCTTCTGTGGATCTTCGCAGGGGGTTATCTTGTGTATACGGGATATCGTCTCTGCGCCAATGTTATAAGCGGGGCAGAAGACTCCAGTACGGGATTTCTGGTAGCAGGTGGTATTTTTGTTGTGATCGGGGCAGTGCTTCTGATCATGGCAGTCCGTAACCTTGCAAAAGCAGGTGCACAGAAACACGAGATGGAAGAAGCGGCAACGAAAAAAGCAGCAGAGGAAACCGCCAAAGATCCGGAGATTGCGGCAGCTGGAAAAAAACGCATGTCTATTGCACAGCGGGCACATCTGGCAGAGAATCTTGATGATGCACCGGAGGAAGAAGCAAAATAAAATACGGATGCGGGATAGCTCCTGCCAGGATATGACACATATAAGCATAAAAAACGGAACATCAGGAGGGGGAAAATGATTTCTTCCAGGGATGTTCCGTTTTTAATTGAGTAAGTTGTGTGTCATATATTCGGTGCAGAGTTGTCAAAGGGAATGGATGATTTGTCTCGCCTGACTTATCTGCGTTTTGGGGTTTTTCGACGTTTTTTTCGTGATTTTTTGTTGCCGGGAGTGTGTAAGGTAGACCAGCAGAACGCCTGTACCAGTAAAATTCCGATCAGCGCTCCACAGCTGTCAATTCCCACATCCCTTACAGAAGGCCCGCGGGCGTCCACAAAAGACTGATGATATTCGTCCAGGCCGGCAAAACCCACACATACAAATCCTGCAAGAAGCATCAGCCAGATTCCCCGGACTCCGTAAACATAAAGCGGGAAGGAAATGGAGATGGACAACAGACAGTATTCGGTCATATGGGCAGCCTTCCGTACATAAAACTCGATATGGGATGCCTCCTGGGAAAGCTGATCCGGGCTTTTTCCTGTGGCAAGTATTTCATTTTTTGTTTCTACGATCTGATAGCTGACTTTATAACTCAGGGCACCGGAAACTTCTCCGGTCTGTGCGGAAAAAGAGTAGATCACGCACATCATCAGGATCGCAGGTGCAAAAGAAAATGGTTTTAATAATGTAATCAGTATTTTCATGGCTTCAATATAGCACTGTTGTCTGGAAAAGTCCAGAAAAATATAGAAAAAGAACAGAGGGAGAAGAAAAAGGGACGGAGGAGATGAAAGGGGGAAGTGGACAGTAAAGACTAAAATGTGTTAGAATATAAAATAAATTTCAGGGGTATTTTTAAGAAAAAAGAATATTTCCGGGAGCGAACAGAAGAAAATCACAGGGAGGAATCAGATAATGAGTCTTGCAGACAATATATTCATTGACATGTGCAAAGATGTCATAGAAAACGGAACCAGCACAGAGGGAGAGAAGGTACGTCCGGTGTGGGAGGATGGAACTCCGGCTTATACCATCAAGAGATTTGGTGTTGTGAACCGTTATGATCTCCGCAGGGAATTTCCGGCGCTGACTTTGAGAAGAACTGCATTAAAGAGTGCCATGGATGAGATTTTGTGGATCTGGCAGCAGAAATCCAACAATATCCATGATCTTCACAGCCATATCTGGGACAGCTGGGCAGATGAGAACGGCTCCATCGGAAAAGCCTACGGCTATCAGCTGGGTGTGAAACATCAGTATAAAGAAGGAATGATGGATCAGGTGGACCGGGTACTTTTTGATCTTAAGAACAATCCTTACAGCAGAAGGATCATGACCAATATTTATGTACATCAGGATCTTCATGAAATGAATCTTTACCCATGTGCCTATTCCATGACATTTAATGTGACCAAAGAACCGGGAAAAGACAAACTGGTCCTGAATGCTGTTCTGAATCAGAGATCTCAGGATATTCTGGCGGCAAATAACTGGAATGTGTGCCAGTATTCTCTTCTTCTGATGATGATTGCGCAAGCCTGTGATATGGAAGCAGGGGAGCTTGTTCATGTAATTGCAGACTGTCATATTTATGATCGTCATATTCCGGTGATCAAGGAACTGATCTCCAGAAAACCGTATCCTGCACCAACGGTAAAACTGAATCCGGAGATCAAAGATTTTTATAAATTTACAACCGATGATCTGATCGTGGAGAATTATGAGACATGGCCGCAGATCAAAAATATTCCGATTGCGGTATAATTGTATATAAAGAAAGGAAATCAGGATGAATATTATTGTTGCAGCAGATAAAAACTGGGGAATTGGAAGAAACAATGAACTTCTGGTAAGCATTCCTGCAGATATGAAAATGTTCCGCGAGGAAACTACAGGAAAAGTGGTTGTTATGGGAAGAAAGACTTTGGAGTCTTTTCCTAACGGACTTCCTCTTAAAAACAGAACCAATATCGTAATTACCGGAAATAAGGATTATCAGGTAAAAGGTGCGGTGGTTGTTCACAGCATCGAAGAAGCGCTGAAAGAAGTGGAAAAATATCCGGCACAGGATGTGTACTGCATCGGCGGAGACAGTATTTACAGACAGATGCTTCCCTACTGTGATGTGGCTCATGTGACCAAGATTGATTTTGCGTATGAAGCAGATGCATATTTCCCGGATCTGGATGAGGATCCGGACTGGGAAGTTACTGCGGAGAGTGAAGAACAGACGTATTTTGATCTGGAATATACTTTTGTAAAATACGAAAGAAAAGATAAATAATGTGAGCACAAAGCATAAGGCAGAATAGAAAACAGGCCGCCGGTAAAAATCCGGCAGCCTGTTTTTGCTCTTAAAATGCTATGTATAAATCCAAAAATCTGGTAATGGATTACTCGATTACGTGGATCCATCCTTTCGGAGCTTCGATGCGTCCCATCTGGATACCTGTCAGTGTGTCGTACAGCTTCTGGATAACCGGACCCATTTTCTCCATTCCGCTTGGGAAGCAGATTTCTTTGCCGTGGTCGTTGATCTTTCCAACTGGAGAGATAACAGCAGCAGTACCGCAAAGACCACACTCTGCGAAATCTTTCACTTCGTCGAAGTAGATCTCACGCTCCTCAGCTTCCAGTCCAAGGTACTCTTTTGCAACGTAGATCAGGGAACGACGTGTGATGGATGGAAGGATGCTGTCAGACTTCGGTGTTACAACCTTGCCGTCTTTTGTAACGAAGATGAAGTTTGCACCGCCTGTCTCTTCAACTTTTGTACGGGTCTTAGGATCAAGGTACATATTCTCATCAAATCCCTGTTTGTGAGCATCTACGATAGCGTGAAGGCTCATTGCGTAGTTCAGGCCGGCTTTGATGTTACCAGTTCCGCAAGGTGCGGCACGGTCAAAGTCACTGACACGGATCGTGATCGGTTTAGCGCCGCCTTTGAAGTACGGTCCAACCGGTGTTGTGAGGATGCGGAACTGATATTCGTCAGCCGGTTTAACACCGATTACAGCGTTGGAACCGAACATGTACGGACGAAGATAGAGAGTTGCGCCTGAACCATATGGCGGAACCCATGCGTCATTCGCCTTGACAACCTGCTCAACAGCGTCGATGAATCTCTCTTTCGGGAATACCGGCATCTCAAGTCTTGCAGCAGAAGCAGCGATACGCTCTGCGTTCAGGTCAGGACGGAAAGTAACGATATGTCCGTCTTCTGTTGTGTAAGCTTTCAGTCCTTCGAATACACTCTGTGAATACTGAAGTACACCAGCGCACTCATTCAGTACGATGTTAGGGTCTGTGCTTAAAGTACCCTCATCCCATTTTCCATCTTTAAAATTAGACACGTATCTGTAGTCGGTTGGCATGTATCCAAATCCGATGCTGGACCAGTCAATGTTCTTTTTTTCCATAACGATTCCTCCGTTTACGAATTTTTACTTTTTACCATTGTAAAACTTTTACGTGCTGACTTCAATAGTTTTTTGCGCCTTTTCTGCATTTGCTTGTAATTTTAACGGGAGTTCGCTATAATAAAAGCTATCTATGGACTGGAGGAAAAAATGGACAATCACGAATTTGAAGACCTTGGAAAAAAGATTCAGGATATTGTAGATAATGCTGTAAATTCAAACAGCTACCATGAGCTGAGCCATACCATCAACCAGATAGTAAATAAGGCGATTGATTCCGGCAGTGAGGCACTGAAAAATGCTATGAATTCCGTATTTGAACCGGGAAGTGATCCCCAGTTTCGAAAGAGGAGCTATACTTATCAGAGCCCCTATTACGGAAAAAGCAAAAAAGCGAAACAGCAGGCCGCAAAGAAACAGACAGAGCTTCTTTATGGAAAAACCACCGGTGAAAACCTGAAAGGTATGATGATGGCAGTTTCCGGCGGAATCCTTTTAAGTGGCATGGGTCTTGGGGCTATGGTGCTTCTGATCTGGATGGGCCTTGGACACAGCGGTGCACTTGCGGCGGGGGTCCTTGGTGTGATGTGTGCCGGCGCTGCAGGGGGTGGTGCGCTTCTGGGAACAGGAACCAGCCGCCTTGGAAGACTGGGCCGTTTTCAGAAATATATCCGTGCGCTGGGAGACCACACTTACTGTAATTTCCAGAAACTTGCCCAGGCAGCAGGAAAGAACGAGAAATTTGTAAAAAAAGATATCAGCAGGATGATCGAGAAAGGCTGGTTCCTGGAAGGTCATGTAGATGCCGAAGAAACCTGTCTGATCACAAGCAATGAGACTTATCAGCAGTATCTGGAAACACAGAAACAGCTGGAGCTCCGTAAACAGGAAGCGGATCCGAAGGTTCAGCTTGAGGAGAATATGAGCCCGGAGGCACAGGAAGTTCTGAGAAAGGGAAATGAATTTCTGATAAAGATCCGAAAGAGTAATGATGCCATTCCCGGGGAGGAAATTTCCGCAAAGATTTCCAGAATGGAACTGATCGTTCAAAAGATTTTTGAGCGTGCGGGAGAACATCCGGAGGTGATCCCCGATCTTAAGAAACTGATGGATTACTATCTTCCCATGACTGTGAAACTTCTGGATGCTTATGAAGATATGGATGGACAGCCTGTACAGGGTGAGAATATTACAGCTTCCAAGAAAGAAATTGAAGAAACGATTGATACACTGAATATTGCTTTTGAGAAACTTCTGGACTCCATATTCCGGGATACCGCATGGGATGTATCTACCGATATTTCTGTGTTACATACGGTTCTGGCACAGGAAGGTCTGACAGAAGATGATTTCGAAAAAATGAAACAGAACGCGGAAGTGAAATAAGTACAGTGAGCAGATGAGAAACCAAATCGCAGATGTCTGCCGGAAGGTACAGTGAATTAAGGAGAAGATTATGGGAGAAGAATTTAAGGACTTTGAGGTGGAAGCACCGGTACTGACTCTGGAACCGGATCTTACGGAAGAAAAAGAAGAAATTGCGGCAAAAGAACCGGAGAAGCCACAGGAACCTGCAGTGGAGGAACCGGTGTTATCTCCACAGGAACAGAAAATCGTAGAAGATTTTGCGGCAAAGATCGATATTGAAAATACAAATCAGATCCTGCAGTATGGAGCCGGTACTCAGAAGAAGATGGCGGATTTTTCTGATACTGCCCTGGCAAATGTCCGTACCCAGGATCTTGGCGAAGTGGGAGATCTTCTTTCAAGTGTGGTAGGCGAACTGAAAGATTTCGATGCCACAGAGGAGAAGGGACTTTTTGGTTTCTTCAAAAAACAGACGGCGAAGGTGGAAACCCTGAAAAACCGTTACACAAAAGCCGAGGGAAATGTGGCGAAGATCACAGAAGCTCTGGAACAGCACCAGATGCGTCTGATGAAGGATTCTGCAGTACTGGATAAGATGTATGAGCAGAACCTGGCATATTTTAAAGAACTTTCCATGTATATCCTTGCGGGCAAAAAGAAACTTAAGGAAGTCCGGGAAGGAAAGCTTATGGAGCTTCATCAGAAGGCAGCGGCAAGCGGACTTCCAGAAGACGCCCAGGCAGCCAATGATCTGGAAAACAAGTGTGATCGTTTTGAGAAGAAGCTTCATGATCTGGAGCTGACAAGAACCATTTCCATGCAGACAGCACCACAGATCCGTATGATCCAGAACAATGACACCACCATGATCGAGAAGATCCAGACCACCATTGTAAATACCATTCCCCTCTGGAAAAGCCAGATGGTGCTGGCTCTCGGAATCGCACATTCCACGGAAGCCGCACAGGCACAGCGACAGGTTACAGATCTTACCAATGAACTTCTGAAGAAAAATGCGGAGACTCTTCACCTGGCATCTGTGGAAACAGCAAAGGAGTCCGAGCGTGGCATCGTAGATATTGAAACTCTGAAAAAGACCAATCAGGAGCTGATCCAGACACTGGATGATGTGATGAAGATCCAGCAGGAGGGCCGTGAGAAACGTCAGGCAGCAGAAGCAGATATGAGACGTATGGAAAATGAGCTGAAAACAAAACTGCTGGAGATCCGGCGTTAAGCGTAAGAGCGAAAAGATAGTTCAGAGAGGAAAGGCAGGGCGTTTGAAGACACCTGCCTTTCAGGATTCATAAAGGAGATTTTTATGTACAGAGATCATACAAAAGTAATAAAAATTGGAAACCGTGTTATCGGAGGAGGAAATCCGATCCTTATCCAGTCCATGACCAATACAAAAACTGAAGATGTGGAAGCAACCGTTGCGCAGATCCTTTCCCTGGAAAAAGCAGGCTGTGATATTATCCGCTGTGCAGTTCCGACCATGGAAGCTGCGAAAGCTTTGTCCCGGATCAAAAAACAGATCCATATTCCGCTGGTTGCGGACATTCATTTTGATTACCGTCTTGCCATTGCAGCTATGGAAAACGGTGCAGACAAGATCCGTATCAACCCGGGAAATATCGGTTCAAAAGAGCGGATCCAGGCAGTTGTAGATACTGCAAAAGAACGGAATATCCCTATCCGCGTAGGCGTGAACAGTGGTTCTCTCGAAAAAGAACTGGTGGAAAAATATCACGGTGTCACAGCAGAGGGCCTTGTGGAGAGCGCCCTTGATAAAGTACGCATCATTGAAGAGATGGGTTACGATAATCTGGTGATCAGTATCAAATCTTCCGATGTCCTTATGTGTGCAAAAGCCCATGAGCTGATCGCAAAACAGACACAGTATCCGCTTCACGTGGGAATTACAGAAGCAGGAACCCTGTACTCCGGAAATATCAAATCAGCCATTGGCCTTGGAATCATTCTGTATCAGGGAATCGGTGATACCATCCGTGTTTCCCTGACCGGTGCGCCGCTGGAGGAAGTGAAATCAGCCAAAAGGATCCTGAAAACACTGGGACTCCGTAAAGGCGGGGTGGAAGTTGTTTCCTGTCCGACCTGCGGAAGAACCAAGATCGATCTGATCGGCCTTGCAAATCAGGTAGAAACCATGGTTCAGGATATTCCTCTTGATATCAAGGTTGCGGTTATGGGATGTGTAGTAAACGGTCCTGGAGAGGCAAAAGAGGCAGATCTCGGAATTGCGGGAGGCGATGGTGTCGGCCTTCTGATCAAACATGGAGAGGTTGTAAAGAAAGTACCGGAGACGGAACTTCTGGATACACTTCGCCAGGAACTTCTTACCTGGAATGAACAGGAGTCATAATGGAGAAAGATTTTTTTGACGTATTTCCTCATCTGAAAGTAAAAAAAGAGCTGGAAGAACTTCTGGACATGGTATTTGTGACAAAAGTTTCCATGAATCCGGGAAGAACGCATCTGAGGGTATATATCGAAAGCAGCCGCTGGATCCACAAGAAAAATATCTTTGCCCTGGAAGATGAGATTGAACGGCAGTGTTTTCCGGGAATTCCCATGACTGTTACCGTTGTGGAAAAATTTCATCTTTCCGAGCAGTACACACCGGAGAATTTCCTGGAAAGCTACCGTTCCAGTATGGAGTTGGAGCTGCGCAGCTACAATATGCTGGAGTACAATCTGTTCCGAAGAGCGAAGATCACATTTACCGGAAAAGATGCTATGCGTATGGAACTTCCGGATACGGTGATCTCCAGGCAGAAGAGCGAAATCCTCATCGAATACTTTCATAAAGTTTTCTGTGAACGATGTGGGATGGATCTGAAAGTAGACCTGGATTTTGTGGAGGCGAAAGAGAGTAAATACCGGAAAAATGCCGCACTTCAGATCAAACAGGAAGTGGAGAATGTCCTGAAACATGCCAAACTTGGCGGAGATCAGGAGAGTGAACCGAAGCAGGAGGAAGCAGCCAAAGAAGAGACGAAGAAAACTTCCGGAGAGAAAAAGGGAGAAAAAGCACCGGAGAAGAAATCCTTTGACCGGAAACAACAGAAAGGCCAGAAAGGCGATTTCCGCAGCGGGTTCGGATTCCGCAGAGACAGCAATCCGGATGTGGTTTACGGCAGGGATTTTGACGGAGAACCGATCCCGCTGGAGAGTATCACCGGAGAGATGGGAGAAGTTATCATCCGATGCCAGGTTATGGATGTGGAGGCCCGTGAGATCCGAAATGAGAAAACGATCCTGATCTTTCCTGTGACTGATTTTACGGACAGTATTGTTGTGAAGATGTTCCTTCGTAACGAACAGGTTCCGGAAGTGACGGAAAGTGTAAAAAAAGGTGCCTTCCTGAAACTGAAAGGAGTTACAACCATTGATCGTTTTGACAGTGAGCTGACCATCGGAAATATTACAGGCATTAAGAAAATTGCCAATTTTACCAGTGCGAGAATGGATACCAGTCCTCAGAAAAGGGTAGAGCTTCACTGCCACACCAAGATGAGTGATATGGACGGTGTCACTGATGCCAAGGCGCTGGTAAAACGTGCCTATGAGTGGGGACATAAGGCCATCGCGATTACCGATCATGGTGTGGTGCAGTCTTTCCCTGAGGCGAACCACTGCTTTGATGCCTGGGGAGGCTGCGTTCCCAAGGAGTCTGATTTCAAGGTGCTCTATGGAATGGAAGCATATCTGGTGGATGACCTGAAAGGCATGGTCACCAATTCCAGAGGACAGCGGCTGGATGGTGACTTTGTTGTTTTTGATATTGAGACAACGGGATTCTCAGCACTGACCTGTAAGATCATTGAGATTGGCGCGGTAAAAGTGGAGAAAGGCCAGATCACGGATCGTTTTTCCACGTTTGTAAATCCGGAAGTGCCCATTCCGTTCCGCATTGAACAGCTGACAAGTATCAATGATTCCATGGTTCTGGATGCGCCCACCATAGAGGATGTGTTGCCGAAATTCTTGGAATTCTGTGAGGGCTGCGTGATGGTGGCCCATAATGCGGACTTTGATATGAGCTTTATCATCGAAAACTGCAAACGCCAGGGAATCCCGGATGATTTTACCTATGTGGATACGGTGGGTATGGCCAGATTCCTTCTTCCTGCCCTGAACCGTTTTAAGCTGGATACGGTAGCCAAAGCAGTAGGTGTTTCTCTGGATCATCATCACAGGGCTGTGGATGATGCAGCGTGTACCGCGGAGATCTTTGTGCGGTTTGTAAAGATGCTGGAAGAAAGAGATATTTTTGATGTGGATGAGATGAACAGCCAGGGAGCGGTTTCGCCGGATACGATCCGAAAACTGCCCACGTATCACGCCATTGTTTTTGCGAGGAATGAAACAGGAAGGATCAATCTGTACAAACTGGTAAGCCAGTCCCATTTAAAGTACTATCACAGACGCCCCAGAGTCCCAAAAAGCGTACTGGAAAAATACAGGGATGGTCTTCTGGTGGGAAGTGCCTGCGAGGCAGGAGAACTTTATCAGGCACTTCTTCGTAATGCACCGGATCAGGAGATTGCCAGACTGGTGAACTTCTATGACTACCTGGAGATTCAGCCTCTTGGGAACAATGCGTTTATGCTTGCAGATGAGAAGCACGATATGATCAATTCCGAGGAAGACTTAAAAGAGATAAACCGGAAGATCGTAAAACTTGGAGAACAGTTCAAAAAGCCGGTAGTTGCCACCTGTGACGTGCATTTTATGGACCCGCAGGATGAGGTTTACCGTCGGATCATCATGGCAGGAAACGGATTTTCCGACGCGGATAACCAGGCACCGCTTTACCTTCGTACAACGGAGGAAATGCTGGAGGAATTTTCCTATCTGGGAAGTGAAAAAGCAGAAGAAGTGGTCATTACCAATACCAACAAGATCGCAGATATGATCGAGAAGATCTCGCCGATCCATCCGGACAAATTTCCGCCGGTCATTGAGAACTCAGAGCAGGATCTTAAGAATATCTGTTTTACAAAAGCCCACGAAATGTACGGAGATCCGCTTCCGAAGATCGTGGAGGATCGTCTGGACCGGGAGCTGAACTCCATTATTTCCAATGGTTATGCGGTAATGTATATCATTGCACAGAAACTGGTATGGAAATCCAATGAGGACGGTTATCTGGTTGGCTCCCGAGGTTCCGTAGGTTCTTCCCTGGCAGCGACCATGTCCGGTATCACGGAGGTAAATCCTCTGCCGCCGCATTATCTCTGCCCGAATCCGGACTGTAAATACAGTGATTTTGATTCCCCGGAGGTAAAAAAATACGCAGGTATGGCAGGGTGTGACATGCCGGATAAGATCTGTCCGAAGTGTGGTACCAAGATGAACAAAGAGGGGTTTGACATCCCGTTTGAGACATTCCTCGGATTTAAAGGTGACAAGGAGCCGGATATCGACCTGAACTTTTCCGGAGAATATCAGGCCAATGCCCACCGGTACACGGAGGTTATCTTCGGAAAGGGCCAGACATTTAAGGCAGGAACCATTGGTACTCTTGCGGAAAAAACTGCATTTGGTTATGTGAAAAATTATTATGAAGAGCGGGGACAGCACAAGCGTTACTGTGAGATCAACCGTATTGTACAGGGCTGTACCGGTGTCCGCCGTACGACCGGACAGCATCCGGGAGGTATCATTGTACTGCCCATGGGTGAGGAAATTGAGAAATTTACGCCTGTGCAGCATCCGGCCAATGATGTAAACAGCGATATCATCACTACACATTTTGATTACCATTCCATTGATGGAAACCTTCTAAAGCTTGATATACTGGGACACGATGATCCGACCATGATCCGTATGCTGGAGGATCTTACCGGCATCAGTGCGAGAACGGTTCCGCTGGATCAGAAGGATGTCATGTCCCTGTTTGCGGGAACCCAGGCACTTGGGATCAGTCCGGAGGATATCGGCGGCTGTAAACTGGGATGTCTTGGAATCCCGGAGTTTGGTACGGATTTTGCCATGCAGATGTTAATTGATACCAAGCCGAAATATTTTTCCGACCTGGTACGTATTGCGGGACTTTCTCATGGTACGGACGTATGGCTTGGAAATGCCCAGGTACTGATTCAGAACGGAACGGCGACCATTTCCACCGCGATCTGTACGCGAGATGATATTATGATCTACCTTATTGGAAAAGGGGTGGAAAGCGGCCTGGCATTTACCATCATGGAGAGTGTCCGTAAAGGAAAAGGTCTCCGTGACGAATGGATCCAGACCATGAAAGACCATGATGTTCCGGACTGGTATATCTGGTCCTGCAAGCTGATCAAGTACATGTTCCCGAAGGCCCATGCGGCTGCTTACGTTATGATGGCTTATCGTATCGCCTGGTATAAAGTGTTTCATCCGCTGGCTTATTATGCGGCATTTTTCAGTATCCGTGCCACATCTTTTTCCTATGAACTGATGTGTATGGGAAAAGAACGCCTGGAATATTATATGGCGGAGATCCGCAAAAAAGGCGATGAGGCATCAAAGAAGGAGCAGGATACACTGAAGGATATGAGGATCGTACAGGAGATGTACGCCAGAGGCTTTGATTTTGTGCCCATTGATCTTTATAAGGCAAAGGCCCATCGGTTCCAGATCATCGGAGATAAACTGATGCCTGCGCTGGATACCATAGAAGGGCTTGGAGATAAGGCGGCAGAGGCTGTGGTAGATGCAGCCGCGAAGGGAAAATTCCTTTCCAAGGATGATTTCCGCGACCGCACCAAAGTCAGCAAGACCGTTATCGATCTGATGGATGACCTGGATCTGTTCGGAGATATCCCACAGTCCAATCAGATGTCACTGTTTGATTTTACGGGTTGATATATGATGCCGGAAGGGCTTACAATAAATAAAAATGCTGCCATTTCTCTTAATGGAAGATATGGCAGCGAGAACTCCCAGGAGGATATCAAGATAATATGAAAAAAGAAGAATTAAGATACCTGCAGCGACTTGCAGAGCTGTATCCTACCATAGCAAAGGCCTCAACAGAGATCATCAATCTGCAGTCTATATTAAACCTTCCGAAAGGTACCGAGCATTTCATGTCGGACATCCATGGAGAGTATGATGCGTTTTCCCATGTTCTTCGAAATGGTTCCGGTGCTGTGCGGAAAAAGATCGATGACGTGTTCGGACATACCTTAAGTAACAGTGATAAACGTTCTCTTGCCACACTGATCTATTATCCGAAAGAAAAGATGGAAGTCGTAAAGAAGCATGAAGAAGACATGGAGAACTGGTACAAGATCACGCTTTATCGCCTGATCGAAGTGTGCAAGACAACGGCGTCCAAATATACCCGTTCCAAAGTCCGTAAAGCTCTCCCGGCAGACTATGCCTATGTGATCGAGGAGCTGATCACGGAGAAGGCGGAAGTCCTGGACAAAGAGGCATATTACGATGCTATTGTCAACACCATCATTGAGATCGGCAGGGCAGAGAATTTTATCATTGCCCTGGCAGAACTGATCCAGCGTCTGGTCGTGGATCATCTTCATGTGCTGGGAGATATTTATGATCGAGGTCCGGGCCCGCATTTTATCATGGATCGTCTGATGAAATACCACTCTCTTGATATCCAGTGGGGAAATCATGATGTGGTCTGGATGGGAGCTGCCACAGGCCAGAAAGCCTGCATTGCAACGGTGATCCGAAACAGTATCCGCTACCGAAATATGGATATCCTGGAGGATGGATATGGAATCAATCTCATGCCGCTGGCAACCTTTGCAATGGAAGCTTATAAAGATGATCCCTGCACTGTTTTTGAGATGAAGGGAGATGCCAATAACTACAGTATTCTGGAAGAAGAGCTTGGACGGAAGATGCATAAGGCCATCGCCATCATCCAGTTTAAACTGGAAGGCCAGCTGATCCGCCGGCACAAAGAGTTCCATATGGAAAGCCGTTGCCTGCTTCATAAGATCGATCCGAAAAAGGGAACGATCACACTTCCGGACGGAAAAGAATATCCGCTGACGGATACATATTTTCCTACCATTGACTGGAAAAAACCATATGAACTTACCACAGAAGAAAAAGATGTGATGGATCGTCTGGATTCCGCTTTCCGTAACTGTGAGAAACTGCAGAATCATGTCCGGCTTCTCCTGGACAAAGGAGGCCTTTACAAAACCTATAACGGAAATCTTCTGTTCCATGGAAGCATTCCGCTCAATGAAGATGGAAGTCTGAAAGAAGTCCAGATCTATGGAAAAACCTACAGGGGAAAAGAACTCTACGATGTGCTGGAGACTTATGTTCGCCGGGCATTTTTCTCAGTAAATGAGGATGAAAAGCGTAAAGGCAGGGACATCATGTGGTATATCTGGGCCGCCCCAAATTCTCCTTTATTTGGGAAAGACAAGATGACCACTTTTGAGCGTTATTTTATTAAAGATAAGGAAACGCATAAAGAAACAAAAAATGCTTACTATCATCTTCTGGAAAACGAGGAAGTTGTAGACAATCTGCTCCGTGAATTTGGGCTGGATCCGGAAAAAGGCCATATCATCAACGGCCATGTGCCGGTTCACCAGAGCGAAGGAGAGAGCCCTGTAAAATGCAATGGAAAAGTTCTTGTCATTGACGGCGGTTTTTCCAGACCATATCAGAAAGTTACGGGAATTGCCGGTTATACACTGGTCTATAACTCCTATGGACTGATCCTGTCTGCTCATGAGCCTTTTACTTCCGCAGAAGAGGCAGTAGCCAAGGAACAGGATATTGTTTCCAACCGGGTGGCAGTTCATTACAATAACAAACGTACACTGGTAGGAGATACGGATACAGGAGCTGCTCTGAAGGAGAGGATCAGTGAGCTGATCCAGCTTCTGGAAGCTTACAGAAAAGGTATTATCAAAGAAAAGAAATAAACAGAAACGGGAAATACGCAGAGGATTTCTGATATGTTATAGTAAACAGAGGTGATGCAGATGAGAAAAAACAAAAGAAGAAAAAAGCGGCTGAAAACAGCTCTGATCCTGCTGATCATTCTGTTTATCCTGGCAGGATTCGGGGGTATGCTGTTTGTCTCCCACAAGAATAAAATTGAAAAAGAACAGCGAAAAGAAGCAGCACTGGCAGCATTGGACAGTATTCCGGAAATAACAGCGACACCGGCAGCAACAGCCACGCCGGTCCCCACAGCTACGCCGACACCGTCGCTGACACCGGTACCAACCATTCTTCCGGCTTTTGAACCGGAGAATTATCAGGGAACCTGGTATAGTGAAGATGGACTGACAACGATCGATATTTATGATATCAGCCTGAAATCTGTTTCTTTTACGTATAAAAGGATCAATGGAAAAAATCATTCGCTGAGTGTGGAAGCGGATGTAACTGCTGAAGTGGCCGGAAATGCCACACAGTTTTATCTGAAAGATTCCGATGGAAACAAAGCAAAGGGAGAATTTGTTTTTGATAAGAGTGGAGAATTTTATGTAAAAGTTAAAACTTATAAAAGGGCAGATGGTTCACTGACTTATCCGAAGACAGAATCGATCATGACAAGGGAGGCGCCGGCAGAAGATGCCGGATCGACAGAACAGGAAAATGCCGGAACGGAAGCGGCTTCTGATACATCAGATGCAGAGACATCTTCCGGATCATCCACAGAAGTAAACAGTACTGATGCTGAAAATGCTTCTGATGCGAATGCATATTACAGTGAAAGTGAAGATACTTCGTCCCAGGATGACACAGGTATATATGGAATCCCTTATGGCGAAGAAGAAACATATTATACTGAATAAATAAAGAATCCCCGGATCTGTAACAGTAAGGGAATCCTGATAAAGGAATTTCCCGAACTGTTTCAAGTTCCGGGGATTTCTTTATTTGATCATTTTTTTTCGGTCCGTACGGCCGACGAGATAGTCGATACTGGTGTCGTAATAATTTGCCAGCCGGATAAGCATTTCGATAGGAATATTACGGGATCCCGTTTCATAATGGGAATAAGAACGCTGACTGATGTGAAGGATTTCACTTAATTCTCTCTGAGAGAGATCTGCGTCTGTACGTAAATCCTGAATACGCTGAAATTTCATTGTGCTCACCTCTTCTTTCTATAGGAAGTATAAAACAGAACGAATTGCACTCTTGCAAAAGAGAGCAAAATGGACTATACTAAATTTATTATCTTCTTTTATTCAGAAAATGTCTATCTGAAATTTTCCCATTAATAATTGAAAAGACGAGAGATCTGAAGATCGGGTTCGGATTTTTCTCGCAGAAAGGACGAATTTGTTCGCAAGTGTATTATCAGCGGCGATTTTTGGCATGGAAGTGCGGGAAATCCAGGTTGAGGCAGATGTCAGTGATGGTTTGCCTTCTTTTACCATGGTTGGTTTTCCGTCTGCACAGGTAAGGGAGGCACAGGAGAGAGTTCGGACTGCATTTAAAAACAACCGGCTCAGCCTGCCTCCAAAGCGGGTAACAGTAAATTTTGCCCCGGCAGATATGAAGAAAGAAGGGGCCGGGTTTGATCTTCCGGTAGCTGCGGCAGTGCTTGCGGCTGCCGGGATCCTGAAACCGGAATTACTGAGCAGAGTTCTGGTTGTAGGAGAGATCAGCCTGAATGGAGAAATCCATGGTGTTTCCGGAATCCTGCCTCGTGTGATCCGTGCAAGAGAACTGGGGTTACGATTTTGCATTATTCCGGAAGAAAATATCCGGGAAGGAAAACTGGTACGGGATATGCAGGTGTTTGGGGTAAAAACGCTGGGAGATATGATCCGCTGTCTGAAAGAGCCTGAAGCATATCTATACACAGAAGAGAAAGAGATGGATATACAAGACGATCCAACGGAAAACAGGATTGATTTTGCGGATCTATGCGGACAGGAAGGAGCAAGGCGGGCAGCAGAGATCGCTGTAAGCGGTTTTCATAATATTTTGCTGATCGGTCCTCCAGGTTCCGGAAAAACCATGCTGGCAAGACGCCTGCCGACGATCATGCCCAGACTGACTTTTGAAGAGAGCCTGGAGATCACGAAAGTGTACAGTGTGGCAGGACTTCTTACAGAAAGTGACCCTCTGATCAGGGAGAGGCCTTTTCGCAGCCCTCATCATACCAGTTCCCCACAGGCACTGGCAGGAGGCGGAAGGGTTCCGGGACCGGGAGAAATTACCCTCGCACACAGAGGCGTTCTCTTTCTGGATGAGATGCCGGAATTTTCAAGAAAGAGCCTGGAGATCCTGCGTCAGCCCCTGGAAGATAAGGAAATCCATCTGTCCAGAGCGGCAGGAACCTATACGTTTCCTGCGAGTTTTATGCTGGCAGCAGCAATGAATCCCTGCCCCTGCGGATTTTATCCGGATATGAACCGATGCCGCTGTACTCCGGGAGAGATCACGCATTATCTGGGGAAAATCAGCCAGCCACTTCTGGAACGCATAGATATCTGCACAGAAGTTCCGTCGGTGAGTTTTTCGAAGATGAAGAAACGGACACCAGGAGAGCCTTCCGCAAAAATACGGGAAAGAGTAAAAACTGTCCAGGAGATTCAGAGAAAACGTTACCAAAAAGAGAAATTTTGTTTTAACGGAGAGCTTGACGGAAGAAATCTGGAAAAATACTGTGTTATGACAGCAGAAGCGGACAGACTGCTGGAACAGGCATATGAACAGTTTCAGTTCAGTACAAGAGCTTATCATAAGATCTTAAAAGTAGCCAGGACTATTGCGGATATGGAAGAAGCAGAAAAGATCCTGCCGGAGCATATCGGGGAGGCTCTTGCCTATCGGGCTTATGATAAAAAATACTGGTCATAAAACAGCAGAAAGGAAGGTACTTTATAATGGAAGAAATACAGAAAACAGAGATCCATTATGTGGAAAAAAACAGCAGCATTTATCCGGCAAGGCTTCGGGAACTTTCCGGTATGCCAAAACAGTTATATTATATTGGAAGATTTCCGGAAGATAATAAACCGACAGCAGCGATCGTTGGGGCCAGATTATGCAGTGCCTATGGAAGGATACAGGCATTTCGGTACGGGAAATTTTTGAGCGAGCACGGGGTACAGGTGATCAGCGGTATGGCAGCAGGAATCGATGCGGAGGGCCATAAAGGTGCACTGGAAGGAGGAACGCCTACATTTGCGGTACTTGGAAATGGTGTGGATATCTGCTATCCTTCATCCAGCCGTGGGATTTATCGGAGGATTCCGCAGAAGAACGGAGGGATCATCAGTGAGTATGAACCTGGGACCAGAGGCAGGGCTTATCATTTTCCGGCAAGGAACCGGATCATTAGCGGACTTGCAGACCTGGTGCTTGTAGTGGAAGCAAAAGAAAAGAGCGGATCACTGATCACTGCGTCCTGTGCTCTGGAACAGGGGAAAATGGTCTATGCCATTCCGGGAGCAGTAAATGATGCGTTGAGCCGTGGATGTCATAAGCTGATTTATGATGGAGCGGGAATCGCCTACTCTCCGGAAATACTTCTGGATGAGTGGGGACTGTCTGTGAAAAAAATGACAAATTTGTCGGGGAAAACCAAGATAGGACTTGCAACGGATTTGGATTTGGTGTATAGTTGTCTCGATTTACGACCAAAAAATCTGGATCAGATTATCAGAAAAACCGGTTTTTCACCGGGAAAAACAGCCGGTATCCTGGGACAGCTCATGCTGATGGGACTGGTGAAGGAAACCGGAAGACAGAATTATATCAGACTTGAATAACCGC
The DNA here is from genome assembly GCF_003461955.1 of Ruminococcus sp. AM36-2AA. Taxonomy (GTDB): domain Bacteria; phylum Bacillota; class Clostridia; order Lachnospirales; family Lachnospiraceae; genus Blautia_A. The sequence goes on from NZ_QTYB01000014.1 coordinate 58,427, forward strand.
CTTTTTGCCGGCAGCAGTGAGATTTTTTACACCGGACAGAAGGCAGAATAAGATTAGGAGAGGTAAAATGGCCAAAAATCTGGTGATAGTAGAGTCACCTGCTAAAATGAAAACAGTAAAAAAGTTTCTGGGGGCAAATTATACAGTAGAGGCATCCAATGGCCACGTAAGGGATTTTCCAAAGAGCCAGTTTGGTATTGATGTAGACAATGATTTTGAACCCAAGTATATTACGATAAGAGGAAAGGGAGAGCTTCTTGCAAAACTCCGTAAAGAAGCAAAAAAAGCAGATAAGATCTATCTCGCAACGGACCCTGACCGTGAAGGAGAGGCAATCTCCTGGCATCTGATGCAGGCACTGAAAACAGATACTTCAAAGATGCACAGAATTACATTTAATGAAGTAACAAAAACAGCAGTCAAGGCGTCCATCAAACAGGCCAGAGAGCTGGATATGAATCTTGTGGATGCACAGCAGGCCAGACGTATGCTGGACCGTATGGTAGGTTATACCATCAGCCCACTTCTCTGGGCCAAAGTAAAAAGAGGATTAAGTGCAGGCCGTGTGCAGTCTGTAGCACTGCGTATCATCTGTGACCGAGAAGATGAGATCAACGCATTCATTCCGGAAGAGTACTGGAGCCTGGAAGGTGAATTTCAGGTAAAAGGTGAAAAGAAGCCGTTAACGGCCAAGTTCTATGGAACTGATAAAAAACTTCCAATCAAAAACCGCCAGGAAATGGATGAAATCCTGAAAAATCTGGAAAACTGTAAATATGAAATCACAGAAGTAAAAAAAGGCGAGAGGATCAAAAATGCTCCGCTCCCGTTTACAACCAGTACACTGCAGCAGGAAGCGGCCAAGACTCTGAATTTTTCCACACAGAAAACCATGCGTCTGGCACAGCAGTTATATGAGGGTGTTGATGTCAAGGGAAGCGGCACAGTAGGTCTGATCTCTTATCTGCGTACAGATTCCACCCGAATTTCCGAGGAAGCAGATGCAGCAGCAAGAACCTACATTTCTGAACAGTACGGACAGAATTATGTTTCTCAGACAGAAAAGACAGTCAAAAACGGACAGAAGATCCAGGATGCCCATGAGGCAATCCGCCCTACAGACATTACAAGGACACCGGTTCTTGTGAAAGAATCTCTCACCAGAGATCAGTTTCGTCTGTATCAGCTGATCTGGAGACGCTTTGCGGCCAGCAGAATGGCACCGGCACGTTATGAGACTACATCTGTCAAGATCGGAGCCGGCGAGTATGTATTTACGGTTGCGGCATCCAAGGTTGCGTTTGATGGTTTTATGTCTGTGTATACAGAAGAGGGCGATGACAAAAAAGGCAATATTTTAAGTCAGAGCCTGGAAAAAGGCATGGAGCTGAAACTGAAAGAACTGAAACCGGAACAGCATTTTACACAGCCACCGGCACATTATACAGAGGCATCACTTGTAAAAACCATGGAAGAACTGGGAATTGGACGCCCGAGTACCTATGCGCCGACGATCACAACGATCATCAGCCGACGCTACGTATCAAAGGAACAGAAAAATCTTTACGTTACAGAGCTTGGTGAAGTTGTTAATAATATTATGAAACAGGCATTCCCGAGTATTGTGGATGTAAACTTTACAGCTACCATGGAGGGACTTCTGGACTGCGTGGAGGCAGGCACTGTGCAGTGGAAGACTGTTGTACGTAATTTCTATCCGGATCTGAAACATGATGTGGATGAGGCGGAGAAAGAACTGGAGAAAGTTGATATCCAGGATGAGGTTACAGATGTAGTCTGCGACAACTGTGGCCGTAACATGGTAATTAAGTATGGTCCACACGGAAGATTTCTTGCATGCCCGGGATTCCCGGACTGCCGTAATACGAAACCATATTATGAAAAGATTGGTGTTGCATGTCCGAAATGTGGCGGTGAAATTGTCATGAAAAAAACGAAAAAGGGCAGAAAATATTACGGATGTGAGAATAATCCGGAATGTGATTTTATGTCCTGGCAGAAACCATCCGCAAAGAAATGTCCGAAATGTGGCAATTATATGCTCGAAAAGGGAAATAAGCTGGTTTGCAGCCAGGAAACCTGCGGATATGTGGAACAGAAACCAAAAGATGAAGATTGATGGAATAAATGCTTTTCTACCAATTTTCAGAAAATCCCGTTAAAAATAAAAAAAATATAAAAATGTCTTGTAAATTTCCAGAATAACGTGTAATATTAGACTAGAAAAACGATTTCTTTCAAGGTACGAAAGTGAAAGGAGGAAAAAATGAGCGTTCAGTTGCTAGATAAAACTAGAAAAATCAATAAGCTTCTGCATAACAGCAGCTCAAGCAAGGTAGTGTTTAACGACATTTGCCAGGTGCTCATGGAAACCTTAAGTTCCAACATCCTGGTACTCAGTAAGAAAGGTAAGGTTCTGGGAGTCAGTATCTGTCCGGGCGTAGATGAGATCACAGAGCTGATCGATGATAAGATCGGCGGACATATTGATCCGTTATTGAACGAGAGATTTCTTGGCGTTCTTTCTACCAAGGAGAATGTCAATCTCCAGACACTTGGCTTTGAGCATGTACCAGGGAATTATCAGGGAATCGTAAACCCTATCGATATTGCAGGTGAGAGACTGGGAACATTATTTATGTATCGTAACGATCATCCGTATGATATTGAAGATATTATTGTCAGTGAGTACGGTACAACTGTTGTAGGTCTGGAAATGATGCGTGCGGTTCATGATGAGAATGCGGAGGAAGACAGAAAGCAGCAGATCGTGAAATCTGCGTTCAGTACCCTGTCCTTCTCAGAGCTTGAGGCGATCATCCATATCTTTGATGAACTGGATGGAGACGAAGGCATCCTTGTTGCCAGCAAGATTGCTGACCGCGTAGGTATCACCAGATCTGTGATCGTAAATGCACTGCGTAAATTTGAGAGTGCAGGTGTGATCGAGTCCCGTTCTTCCGGTATGAAGGGAACTTACATTAAGGTTCTTAATGAAGTAATCTTCGACGAGCTTGAGGAGATCAAGGCACAGAGAAACAAAAAGGCATAATGCGATCTGCATTATCTGCCGACTGATAATATAAGATAAAGAACGTGACGAAAGAGACTACCCGTTATTGTGGGCAGTCTCTTTTTTACTGAAATTCTTTTGCAGGATCGCATAAAAGGAAAGTGTATCTTTTTAGAAAAAATCAAAATAAATAATGAAATTAAGAAAATAAGAGAAAACAAGAGTATAAAAGAGATATAAAGAGAATAAACTAGAAATAGTATATCTTAAAAGAGTTGCGAAAAAACGTGAAATTCACTAATATAGCCATAGTGATTAGCACTCGTAGAAAGTGAGTGCTAGCAAACGAAAATGGAACTGATAAGGAGGAACATAGATCATGAAGTTAGTACCTTTAGGCGACAGAGTAGTATTAAAACAGGTTGAGGCAGAAGAGACAACAGCATCCGGAATCGTACTTCCGGGACAGGCACAGGAGAAACCACAGCAGGCAGAAGTTATCGCAGTTGGTCCTGGCGGAGTTGTAAATGGCAAAGAAGTAAAGATGGAAGTAGAAGTCGGAAACACTGTTATTTACTCCAAATATGCAGGAACAGAAGTTAAGATGGATGGTACGGATTACATCATTGTAAAACAGGAAGATATCCTGGCAGTTATTAAATAATATAAACATCTTATCGTATATCAATATAAATAGGAGGTCATTTTATCATGGCAAAAGAAATTAAATATGGCGCAGAAGCAAGAGCAGCACTTGAAGCTGGTGTAAATAAACTTGCAGATACAGTAAGAGTAACACTTGGACCGAAAGGAAGAAACGTAGTACTTGACAAATCTTTCGGTGCTCCGCTTATCACAAACGATGGTGTTTCCATCGCAAAAGAGATCGAGCTTGAGGACGGATTCGAGAACATGGGTGCTCAGATCATCAAGGAAGTTGCATCCAAGACAAACGATGTAGCAGGTGATGGTACTACAACAGCGACTGTACTTGCTCAGGCAATGGTTCATGAGGGAATGAAGAACCTGGCAGCAGGTGCCAACCCGATCATCCTCAGAAAAGGTATGAAAAAAGCAACAGATGTTGCAGTAGAAGCAATCAAGAACATGAGCCAGGCAATCAACGGCAAAGAGCAGATCGCTAACGTAGCAGCAATCTCTGCAAGTGATGAGCAGGTTGGACAGCTTGTTGCTGATGCTATGGAGAAAGTTTCCAAAGACGGTGTTATCACTGTTGAGGAGTCCAAGACCATGCATACAGAGCTTGACCTTGTAGAAGGTATGCAGTTTGACCGTGGATATATTTCCGCATACATGTCCACAGATATGGAGAAAATGGAGGCAACTCTTGATGATCCGTACATCCTGATCACAGACAAGAAGATCAGCAATATCCAGGAGATCCTTCCACTTCTTGAGCAGGTTGTTCAGGCCGGTGCGAAACTTCTCATCATCGCTGAGGATGTTGAGGGTGAGGCCCTTACAACTCTGATCGTCAACAAACTGAGAGGAACCTTCCAGGTAGTAGCTGTAAAAGCTCCTGGCTATGGTGACAGAAGAAAAGAGATGCTTCAGGATATCGCGATCCTGACAGGCGGACAGGTGATCTCCGATGAGCTTGGTCTTGACCTGAAAGAAGCTAAGATGGAGCAGCTTGGACGTGCAAAATCTGTTAAAGTTGCAAAAGAGAACACAGTTATCGTTGATGGTCTCGGTGACAAAGATGCCATTGCAAAACGTGTTGCACAGATCCGTGCTCAGATCGAGGAGACAAAATCCGAGTTCGATAAAGAGAAACTTCAGGAGAGACTTGCAAAACTGGCTGGCGGCGTAGCTGTTATCCGTGTAGGTGCTGCTACTGAGACAGAGATGAAAGAAGCAAAACTTCGTCTTGAGGATGCTCTTGCAGCAACAAGAGCAGCTGTTGAGGAAGGTATCATCGCAGGTGGCGGATCTGCTTACATCCATGCTTCCAAAGAGGTTGCAAAACTTGCAACAACTCTTGAAGGAGATGAGAAGACAGGTGCTTATGTGATCCTGAAAGCTCTTGAGGCTCCGCTGTTCCACATCGCTGCAAACGCAGGACTGGAAGGCGCTGTTATTATCAACAAAGTAAGAGAGTCTGAGATCGGTACAGGCTTCGATGCTCTCAATGAGAAATACGTAAACATGGTTGAGAACGGAATCCTTGATCCGGCTAAGGTTACAAGAAGTGCTCTTCAGAATGCTACAAGTGTTGCATCTACACTCCTTACAACAGAGGCTGTAGTTTCCACAATCAAAGAAGATACTCCGGCTCCGGCTGCAAACCCGGGAATGGGAATGATGTAATTATCAGCTGAGCAGGTGAAATAATTAATTCACAAAATGAGAGGGCCTGCGTCATAGACGCGGCTCTCTTTTTGTGTTATAATCAAAAAGTCAGTAAATTACGAAAGGAAGAAACAAATGAGTGACTTATATTCAGAGCTTCTGGTAAAAAAGAAGCAGACAGCGAAAGATCTGGTTGTGAAATACGGTCTGATAGCGCTGACGGTGATCATGGTTCTGGGAGGCCTTGTGCTGAATGTACTTTTGCTGGTACCGGCTATTGCACTTGGTATTGCATGTTATTTTGTAATACCGAAGACAGATCTGGAGTACGAGTATCTGTTTGTTAACGGAGAACTGGACATTGATATGATCATGTCAAAATCAAAAAGGAAAAGAGTGAAATCGCTCCAGCTTGCGGAGGCAGACCTTGTGGCACCATTAAAGTCCCACAGAATGGACTATTATAATGGCAATCAGAAGATGAAAGAGTATGATTTTTCATCAGGAATTGAGGATCATAAACGCTATGCAATGATCATAAGAGACAGTGGAGAAACCTGCAAAGTGATTCTGGAACTGGATGACGCACTTGCAAACACCATGAAAAATTCTGCACCAAGTAAAGTTTTTTTGGATTGACATGAATCTTGTTTTTTGTTACACTAGTTCACAAATTTAAAATATCTTACACAAGGGAGGAAATGCAATGGGTACTATTATTGGTGAAGGCATTACGTTTGATGACGTCCTTCTGGTTCCGGCTTATTCTAAAGTGATTCCGAATCAGGTAGATGTTTCAACGTATTTAACCAAGAAAGTAAAGCTGAATATCCCCATGATGAGTGCGGGAATGGACACAGTTACAGAGCACAGAATGGCAATTGCCATGGCCAGACAGGGTGGTATCGGTATCATCCACAAGAATATGTCCATCGAAGCACAGGCAGAAGAGGTTGATAAGGTTAAACGTTCTGAGAACGGTGTTATTACAGATCCATTTTATCTTTCACCGGAGCATACACTGAAAGATGCCAATGATCTGATGGCGAAATACCGTATTTCCGGTGTTCCGATCACAGAAGGCAGAAAGCTTGTAGGTATTATCACAAACCGTGATCTTAAATTTGAGACAGATTTCAGCAGAAAGATCAAGGAGTGCATGACTTCTGAAGGACTGATCACAGCCAAGGAAGGAATCACACTTGAGGATGCCAAGAAGATCCTTGCGAAATCCCGTAAGGAGAAATTACCCATTGTAGATGACGACTTTAATTTAAAAGGACTCATTACCATCAAGGATATCGAGAAACAGATCAAATATCCGCTTGCAGCCAAGGATGCACAGGGACGTCTTCTCTGTGGTGCGGCAGTTGGTATCACAGCCAATGTACTTGCACGTGTAGATGCACTTGTGAAAGCGAATGTGGATGTAATCGTAATTGATTCCGCACATGGTCATTCTGAGAATATCTTAAAAGCAGTCCGCGAGATCAAGGCTGCATATCCGGAACTTCAGGTTATCGCAGGTAACGTTGCAACAGGAGCAGCTACCAAGGCACTGATCGAAGCTGGTGTAGATGCAGTTAAAGTTGGTATCGGACCTGGATCTATCTGTACCACACGTGTTGTTGCAGGTATCGGTGTACCGCAGGTTACTGCTGTTATGGATTGCTATGAAGTAGCCAACAGCTACGGAATCCCGATCATCGCAGATGGTGGAATCAAGTATTCCGGAGACATCACCAAGGCTATCGCGGCAGGCGCCAATGTCTGCATGATGGGCAGCATGTTTGCTGGATGCGATGAGAGCCCGGGAACATTCGAGCTCTATCAGGGAAGAAAATATAAAGTATACCGTGGAATGGGATCTATTGCAGCTATGGAGAACGGCAGCAAGGATCGTTACTTCCAGGAGAACGCCAAGAAGCTTGTTCCGGAAGGTGTTGAAGGACGTGTTGCATACAAAGGACACGTTGAGGATACCGTATTCCAGTTAATTGGCGGTTTAAGATCCGGTATGGGTTACTGCGGAGCAGAGAACATTGAGAAGCTGAAAACAACAGGCAGATTCATTAAGATCTCCGCTGCATCTCTCAAGGAGTCACATCCACATGACATCCATATCACAAAAGAGGCTCCAAACTACAGCGTAGACGAGTAAAGAATATTTCAGAAAATAGGGACTTGAAAATTCAGAAGAAGTATTGTAGTATAACAACAGAAGCTGCATGACTGGCGGAAAGTAGGATTACCTACAGGGAGTGCAGTGAAATGAGAAGCCGACCGCCTGGGCAGCCTGATAAAGGGGTGTCCAGGCGGTTTTTTGTTACCTGTTAATACCTGGAATGATCCCCGGGCCTTACATTAGACAAGGAGGACTGTGAAAAATGACTACATTTTCACTTGAAAAAGAACTGAAAGAGAATTCCTACCCAGGAAGAGGAATTGTGATCGGACGTTCCGCTGACGGAAAGCACGCTGTTACCGCATATTTTATCATGGGAAGAAGTGAGAACAGCAGAAACCGTATTTTTGTTGAGGATGGTGAGGGAATCCGCACACAGGCATTTGACCCGTCCAAACTTACAGACCCGAGCCTGATTATTTATGCACCGGTACGTGTCCTTGGAAACAAGACGATCGTAACAAACGGTGATCAGACAGATACCATCTATGAGGGCATGGACAGACAGCTTACTTTTGAGCAGTCTCTCCGAAGCAGAGAATTTGAGCCGGATGCACCGAATTATACACCTCGTATTTCCGGTGTTCTTCATGTGGAGAACGGAAAATTCAGCTATGCAATGTCTATCTTAAAGAGTAACAATGGAAATCCAGATTCCTGCCTCCGTTATACATTCGCTTATGAGAATGCGGCAGCAGGACAGGGTCGCTTCATTCATACTTATAAATGTGACGGAAACCCGCTTCCAAGTTTTGAGGGAGAGCCGAAGCCGGTAGAGATTCCGGATGATATTGATGATTTTACAAACCTTCTCTGGGAGAGCCTGAATCAGGACAATAAAGTTTCCCTGTTTGTCCGTTTCATTGACATTGAAACAGGTAAATATGAATCCAGAATTGTAAACAAGAATAAATAATCAATATCGCAGAGAACGGAGGATTTTTCCATGAAAGAATTACAGTTAAAATACGGATGCAACCCGAATCAGAAACCATCCAAGATTTATATGGCAGACGGAAGTGACCTTCCGATCCAGGTACTTTCCGGAAGACCGGGCTATATTAACTTCCTGGATGCGTTTAACGGCTGGCAGTTGGTACGTGACCTTAAGAAAGCAACCGGACTTCCGGCAGCAACTTCTTTTAAACATGTATCTCCGGCAGGTGCTTCCATCGGACTTCCGCTGAATGAGACACTGGCCAAGATCTACTGGGTAGATGATATGGACTGGAAGGATTTTTCCCCGCTTGCATGTGCGTATGCAAGAGCAAGAGGTGCAGACCGTATGTCATCTTTCGGTGATTTCATTTCTCTTTCTGATGTCTGCGACAAGGATACCGCAATGTTGATCAAAAGAGAGGTTTCGGATGGTGTGATCGCACCGGGATATACAGAGGAAGCACTGGAAATCCTGAAACAGAAGAAAAAAGGCAACTACAATGTAATCCAGATCGATGAAAATTATGTTCCGGAGCCACTGGAGCACAAGCAGGTATTTGGTGTTACTTTTGAGCAGGGACGCCAGGAGCTTGCAATCAATGATGAACTGATCTCCAATATTGTAACAGAAAATAAAGAGCTTACAGAGGAAGCCAAAAGAGATCTGAAAGTTTCTCTGATCGTTCTGAAATACACACAGTCCAATTCCGTATGCTTTGTAAAAGATGGACAGGCGATCGGCGTTGGTGCAGGTCAGCAGTCACGAGTTCACTGCACACGTCTTGCAGGTCAGAAGGCAGATAACTGGTATCTCCGTCAGTGCCCGAAGGTGCTGAATCTTCCGTTTAAAGATACCATCACACGTGCAGAGAGAGACAATGCCATCGATGTTTACATTGGTGAGGAGTATATGGATGTTCTTGCAGATGGTGCATGGGAGAAAACATTTACCGAGAAACCGGAAGTGTTTACAAGAGAAGAGAAGCGTGCATGGCTGGATGGCCTTACAGATGTGACTCTTGGTTCAGATGCATTCTTCCCGTTCAGTGATAATATTGAGCGTGCACATAAGAGTGGCGTGAAATATATTGCAGAGCCAGGCGGATCTGTCCGCGATGATGCAGTTATCGATACTTGCAATAAGTATGGAATGGTAATGGCATTTACAGGAATCAGACTTTTCCATCACTAAAATATATGAGTATGTAATAAGACAGAATAAGAATGTCTGCCTTATATAAAAGATCCCGGATCAGGATTCCTTTCAGGAAGTTCCGATTCGGGATCTTTTTGCATGGTTCAGCTATCGTATTTTTTATGGCATAAAAAAAGAACTCTGAATGATTCAGAGTTCCGAAGAGCGATAGACGGGGCTCGAACCCGCGGTCTCGACCTTGGCAAGGTCGCGCGTTACCAACTACGCCACTATCGCATGTGTCTTATCTTACGAGATGTTTCCCTCATCGACAAGACATATATTAGCATAGTTTTTATGGTATGTCAAATCTTTTTTTTGATTTTTTTGAAAAATTAAAAAAAAGAAGACATTTCAAGATCAGGATGTTTCAGATCCGCTGCTTGTATGATAATAGCGAAGTACGTGATCAGGATAATACTGGTCACCGTAATCCCATGGCCCTGCCGGATCGTGAAGAGGATCATCTTCATCACGTTGTCTGCCACCACTTGCCATCTGGGCGAATGCCTGGGCGCTTTCAGTTGTCCAGGAAGTTTCTCCGTTTTTTTCGAGATAAGAGAAATAGGAATCTGTGCCAAAGTTATAGGCCTGCAGGGCAAGGCGGATATGGGGCAGATCAGCAGGTCCGGTGCATCCGGATTTATCCAGGGCATATTTCAGCTCCTGAATTCCACAGGAGATAGAGTAGGAAGGATCTGTGATTCCGTTGGGCTGCTGAGGATACTGCGTGTTATAAGCGCCTTCTGATGACTGCATGGGATCGGTTCCCTGACCGGAGCTTTCCTGCATCATAACTGCCAGGATCAGATCTACATAGTCAGACATGCCATATTGGGCGGCTTCTGTGGAAACTTCATCCCGGTAGGCTTCACAGGATGCATTGATCTGGTGCGTAGTTGTCTGCTTTCCGGAAAATCTGGGTAAGCGCAGAAAAATACATCCGAGAATCAGCAGGAAGATGCAACCCAGGAAGATTTTCTGTCTGCGGACCTGGCGTATGCGGAGACGCTGACGTTGTTTTTTTGTAAGTTTATGATTCTTTCGTTTTGTATTCATAAGCTTATTTTACCCGTCAGATGGGGATTTGACCAGTTAAGAAATGTGATCTTTTTGTTAAAATTTTCTGAAGACTGACTTGCAAAATTGCAAAATACGATCTGATATGCTATGATAGTCGGGACAAACCGCAGAATGCCGGAAAAAAGGAGGCAAGATTTCATGCGTAAAAGGCTTCTTGCAGTTATTTTGTGTGCTTCCATGATGTTCCCTGTATCAGCATCTGCAGAGGTACTTGGATATGAAGCGACACTGAATACATATACACAGGAGAAAAAATCACCCCAACAGTTTCAGATTGATGATGGGGAAGGAAATACAGTAAATGCACTGGCGAAGACAGATACTCTTTATGTCACTGCGAAGAACACTGCAATTCGGTCCAATCCAGGAGAAAGCGGAACAGAACTTCGATCTGTTCTTCTGGGAACGAAACTAGAGAGAGTTGCCGTATGTGACAACGGATGGAGTAAAGTCACATTTCAGAAAGACGGAGAGGACAAGATTATCGGTTATGTTCAGGATAGCGTGCTCAGTGATACGGAAACCGTGAATAAATTTACGGATACAGTCACGGCAGCCAAAGACAGCGATATTCTTGATTATCCGGGAAAAAAAGACGGAGAAGTAGTAGGAGAAGTTCTTCAGGATGATGAACTGAAGAGGACTGGTACAGTAGATGACATCTGGAGCCGTATCGTTTACACAGATGACAGTGGCGCACAGCAGACGGGATATATTCCTACCAGTTGTCTGGAAGGATACCAGGAGACTGAGGTGGCCAAAGCAGAACAGGAAAAGAAAACAAAAGCCGGCTCCCTTACCAAGAGCTCCGGAGAGGGTATTTTTGCAGATGCCGTAGATGGCGTGACATCTACAGGTGGTTCCGGAACATCTGCCAATGGAGTGCAGATTGGAACACCGGTATCTGTTTCCTCAGATGCAACATTGAAATCTCTGGGAACTTTCCGTATTACCCATTACTGTCCATGCAGTATCTGCTGTGGTCCGTGGTCAAACGGAATCACATCTACAGGCGTAACAGCAACAACCAATCATACCATAGCAGTAGATCCCAGCCAGATTCCTTATGGTTCCAAGGTAGTGATCAATGGACAGGTTTACGTTGCGGAGGATTGCGGAGGCGCGATCCGTACCAACTGTATTGATGTTTATGTTGCCACACATTCAGAGGCAGAAGAGAAAGGCGTATTTTATACAGAAGTTTATCTCCTTCAGTAAAAATGCAGGAAATCATCTACAACTACAATATGTGATGTAATACGTATAACAAAAAATACTGCATCAGACTTTACGTATAAATCGGAATATAAATATCCGCTTTATCAGAAAACGTCGAATGCAGTATTTTTTATTTATAAAAAGAAAAACTCTGTTCAACAGGAAACAGGAACTGTGAACAGAGCAAAAAAATAATGCCCAGAGCCGGAATCGAACCAGCGACACGAGGATTTTCAGTCCTCTGCTCTACCAACTGAGCTATCTGGGCATGTCTCTTTCGAGTACTTTATTACTTTAACACATTTATGTAGAGAATGCAAGGGAAAAATGAAAAAAAGCAGATGTTTTTCTGAAAAATCCGATTTTCAAAAAAGCATCTGCAATATTATATTTGGCGCATTTATCGTGCAGCCAGATAAATTTTTTCCATATCTTTCATATTTAACTGTTTGAAAACGCCGATGGTGCGGGTATCTTCATAACTGCACTTAAATGCCAGATCGTGGATATCTTTTTCTGTAAGGTCAAGACCAAGCTCATGAAGGCTGGTAGGCATTTGAATGGAACGGAAATAATCTTCCATAGCCTCGATACCGGCAAGGGCGGTTTTGTTGAAATCGATACTGCATGGGATTTCGAATACGTTGGTGGCAAACTGGGCAAAACGCTCCGGATTTGCGTCATAGACATAACGTGCCCAGCTTCCCCACAATGCGGCCAGACCGGCACCGTGAGCTACATCGTAGGTCCCTCCAAGTTCATGTTCCAGCTGATGACATGCCCAGTCACCGCCACCGGTTCCACAGCCGGTAAGACCGTTGTGAGAGAGACTTCCTGCCCACATGATTTCTGCTCTGGCGGTATAATTATCCGGCTCTTTCAGCAAGATACGGGAATTGTAGATTACCGTCTGCATAAGGGATTCGCTGATGCTGTCTGTAATTTCCATAGTTTCGATATTTACGAAATACCGTTCCATGGTATGCATCAGGATATCCACACAGCCGCTTTCTGTCTGGTACTGAGGTAAGGTGTATGTAAGCCGTGGATTCAGAATGGCAAAACGTGGCCTGCACAGGTCATTTCGGGCAGTACTGCGTTTCAGCCAGCCGTCTTCATTTGTGATGACGCAGGAATTGCTCATTTCACTTCCGGAAGCTGCGATGGTAAGGATCACACCAACTGGAAGACAGGCTTTTGGAGTTTCGGTGCGGAGGAAAAAGTTCCATACATCGGTTTCCGGATTTGCAAGGCCGTAACCGATGGCTTTACAGGAATCAATAACACTTCCGCCTCCTACAGCAAGAAGAAAATCCACATTTTCTCTGCGGCAGAGCTCAATTCCCTCCCGGACCTTGGAAAGCCGTGGATTTGGAACGACGCCTCCAAGAGTTACATAGGCAATTCCTGCCTCGTCAAGTACGGATCTGATTTCATCAATAAGACCGGATTTAACGGCACTGTGTCCGCCGTAGTGGATCAGAACTTTTTTACAATGCTGTTCTTTCAGAAGTGTGGCAACTTTAAGATGTGTATCTTTTCCAAAAACCACCCGTGTGGGGGTAAAATATTCAAAACTTCTCATAATAAATAACTCTCCCTTATTTCATAACTGATCTATCTGAAATATTCAAAAACAAACAATAAAATTGAATGGTCTGCATCAGCAAAACTGTTATAATAATAGCATAGAAGAAGTCAGGGTGCAAGATTTCGGAAAACGTTTGCAACAGGAAAAACAGGGAAGATAAAGATGATAAAAAGGGTGTAATTCCAGAAGGGTGTGGTATAATAGGTTCTGTGAGAAAGCAAAAGTGACTTAATCACAGAAACAGACCGATGCAGAGCGTATATTATAAAACAGATTTCAAAGAAGCAGAAGAAAGCAGGTGTCTGAAATGGAAAATATCATTATCGTAGGAGCAGGCCCGGCAGGAATTTCCGCAGCTCTTTATGCAGCGAGAGGAAATATGGACCCGCTGATCATCAATACAGGAATCGGTTCACTGGAAAAAGCAGAGAAGATCGAGAATTATTACGGACTTGAGAGACCTCTTTCCGGAAAAGAACTTTTTGAAAGAGGACTTGAACAGGTCAGGGCACTTGGTGTCAGGATCCTGGATGCCCAGGTCGTGGGAATGGGAGGCTTTGATACCTTTGAGGTGAAAACAACGGAAGGCGATTTTGAAGCCCGCAGTGTGATCCTGGCAACGGGAAGCAAAAGAGCTTCTGCGAAGATCCCGGGAGTGAAGGAATTTGAAGGAAAAGGAGTCAGCTACTGTGCAGTATGCGATGCTTTTTTCTACCGCGGAAAAGATGTGGCGGTTCTTGGAAACAGCGATTTTGCCCTTCATGAAGCTGAGGAACTTTCTCATACAGCTTCTCATGTGACGATTTTTACAGATGGAAAGAAACCGGAATTTTCAAAGGAGAATGCGATTGACGTGAATACCATGAAAATTCAGGCAATTGAGGGAGATGAGCGTGTTCAGGGACTTCGCCTGAAAGGAGATGTATCTTTACAGGAAGCAGGCGAACCGCAAACGTCATTTGCACCCGCAGAAGGTGTTTTTGTGGCCTTGGGCACAGCCGGAAGTTCAGAAATGGCCCGCCAGATTGGTGCGGAACTGAATGAAAAAGGAAATATCCGGGTGAATGAGGAGATGGAAACAACGGTTCCAGGACTGTATGCGGCAGGGGATTGTACCGGAGGCCTTCTTCAGGTGGCAAAAGCGGTACATGATGGAGCGCAGGCAGGCCTTTCCGCCTGTCAGTATGTGCGGAAACTTTTGAAAGAGCAGGCATAGAGTGCATACAGTATAAATTCAGAAGAAAGGCAGAAACTGATAACGATCAGAAACAGGATCGGATTTTATAACATATAAATTTAAGGAGGAATTTTATCATGGCAAAAGTTTTTACAACAGACAATTTTGAAACAGAGGTATTAAATGCAGAGAAACCGGTACTGGTAGATTTCTGGGCAACCTGGTGCGGACCGTGCAGACGTCAGGCTCCTGTTGTGGAAGAACTGGCAGAAGCAGGATACGAAGTAGGGAAAGTAGACGTAGATAAAGAGCCGTCTCTTGCACAGCAGTATAAGATCATGAGTATTCCTACACTGCTTGTGTTTAAAGGTGGAAAAGAGACTGCACGTTTTGTGGGACTGACATCAAAAGCAGAGCTTGAAGCAGCACTTCAGTAAGATCAGAAAGTATTCATCATTTCATAAAGACGGCTTTTATCCAGAATGCGGATCGATCCCCGTGAGATCTGGATAGAGCCGTCTTTATTCATTTTTTTGAGGCTGCGGCTGACTGCCTCCCTGGCACTTCCGATGGAGCGGGCGATTGCCTCCTGGGTGAGAGTGAGTTCATCAGAACCGGTATCTGCAGCTTCGTCCAGCAGGAAGGCTGCGATCCTCTGAGGTAACGTCATAAAAAATGTCCGTTCGATTCCGGCGATCACATCCGAGAAATGTTCGGTTGTCCGTTTATAGATGAAATTTTCCAGATAGATATTGTTTTTCATCAGCCGGGAAAAAGGAACTGCCGGAAGCAGAAGAAGATCACAGTCTGTTTCCGCATCGATCTGCACATCAAATGTGATGGCAGAAAGCATACAGGAAGCGGAAAGGGTGCAGATATCACTGTCCCTTAAACGGTACAGTGTGGCTTCTTTTCCCTGAGAGGACAGAAGGTACACGCGGAGAACGCCCTTCAGAAGAAAAAGAGTTCCCAGACACTGGCGTTCTTCTGACTGTATGGCAGCACCTGCCGGGTAATGAAGTTCACGGATATTATCAAGAAGAAAATCCTGGTCTTCTTCGGTCATATGTTCCCAGAAGGGAAAAGCCTGAAAATAGTTCAGGCAGCTGTTTCGGTCCATAAAAAGGTACTCCTTTATAAAAGATGTAGTATCCATTTTAACGCTGTTTGAATGGAAATACAACAGAAACGGAATCTTTGTTGCAAAAGAGGAATCCGGTTTTTCTATTTACATCCGGGGATGGGAACGCTATAATCATAAGGCGAAAGAATCAAACGGAGAAATAATGAAAAATGCCGGGTAAAGAGGGAGATCATCCGGCGGAAGTTAGGAGAATACAAATTTTGAAAATTTTACTTGCAGCGTGCAACGCAAAATATATCCATTCCAATCTTGCAGTATACAACCTGAAATCCTGTTCTGGAGAGTACAGCCCCAATGTAGTGATCAAAGAGTATACGATCAATCAGATCCAGGATGATATTTTAAAGGACATTTATCTGGAACAGCCGGATGTGATCTGTTTTTCCTGTTATATCTGGAATATTTCCTTTGTAAAAGAACTGGTACCGGATCTTAAGAAAATCCTTCCACATGTGGATTTCTGGGCAGGCGGTCCGGAAGTATCTTACGATGCGGTGGAATTTCTGAAAAAGAATCCCGCGTTTTTTGGTGTGATGGTAGGAGAGGGAGAAGAAACTTTCCATGAACTGGCAGGCTATTATATAGAAAGAAAACCGGAAAACCTGAAAGAAATCCGAGGTGTGGCATTTCATGACGAAACCAAAGTCCCGGATATTGTACACACAGGCTGGCGGGAACTGATGGATTTAAGTAAAGTTCCGTTTGCATACAGCAACCTTACAGAGTTTAAAAACCGTATCATCTATTATGAAAGCAGCAGAGGGTGTCCATTTTCCTGCAGCTACTGTCTTTCTTCCATAGATAAGAAGCTCCGGTTCCGGGATATTGAACTTGTAAAAAAAGAACTGCAGTTTTTTATTGATAATAAAGTTCCACAGGTCAAATTTGTGGACCGTACCTTCAACTGTAAACATGACCACGCCATGGCAATCTGGCGGTATATTACAGAGCATGACAACGGGATCACGAACTTCCATTTTGAAATTTCCGCGGACCTTCTCCGTGAGGAGGAACTGGCTCTGATGAAAACCATGCGCCCGGGCCTGATCCAGCTGGAGATCGGGGTACAGTCTACCAATCCGCAGACCATCAAAGCTATTCGGAGAACCATGGATTTTGAAAAACTGAAAGGAATCGTAGAGCAGATCCACAGCTTTGGAAATATCCACCAGCATCTGGATCTGATCGCAGGACTTCCCTATGAGGGATATGAAAGCTTCCACAAGTCTTTCTGCGATGTCTATGCACTGCGGCCGGAGCAGTTTCAGCTTGGTTTTCTGAAAGTGCTGAAGGGTTCGCATATGATGGAGATGACCGGAGAATATCAGATCCTTTACAAAGACCGGGAACCTTATGAAGTGCTTTCCACAGCCTGGCTGACCTACGGGGAGATTTTGGGGCTGAAAATGGTGGAAAGTATGGTGGAAGTGTATTATAATAGTGGTCAGTTCAAACACACCCTTGTATTTCTGGAACAGTATTTTGAAGATCCTTTCCGGATGTATGAGGCACTTGGCAGATTTTATGAGAAAAAAGGATACTCGGAGATTTCTCATTCCAGGATGAGACGCTATGAGATCCTGATGGAATTTGCCGGAGAACAGAAAGAGATCCCGCTGGAAGTCCTTTCCGATGTGATGCTTCTGGATCTTTATCTTCGGGAGAATTTAAAGAGCAGACCATCTTTTGCATCCGATCAGAAGCCATACGAGCGGCTGATCTGGGATTACCGGAAAGTGGAAAAAATCCCGAAGACCGCCCATATCGAGGTGTTCCGGGATGGAAAGACGATTCTTTTCGATTATACAGACAGGGATCCTTTGACCAACAATGCGCGATTAACGGATATTACAGATGAGGTGAATAAAAATTATGGGAATGTTTGATCCGAAAAAAAGAAAAGTGATCACAGCGATCATCGCAGTTATTCTGGTTCTGGCAATGGTAGTTCCGACTGTGCTTTCGCTGATCATTTACTAAGGCGGCAGTTATGAAACTTGGGAAAAAAGCACTGGAGGCACTTCAGGCGGAAATTGACGGACAGCTGAAACCCGGAGATGAACTGATCGTGGCAGGCCCTGTGGCAGCAGAAGGTACGGCATGGATTGCAGAGAACTACCATGACAGACTGCGGGAAGTTTTTTCGGAACGGTTCCTTGAAGATGCCGGAAAACTTCCGGAAGTTTACGGAACAGGAATGAAAAAAGAGAACAATAAGGTCTGGAAGATGGCGGAAGCGTCCGGAGCCAGTGCCAGGTATCTGATGGGGGAAGGCGGCTTTCTGTCTGCGCTCTGGAAAATGGCGGAAGCATCCGGAGTGGGACTTAGCGCAGACCTTCGAAGCGTACCCATCCGACAGGAAACCATAGAGATCTGTGAGATCTTTGATGTGAATCCCTATAAACTCCTTTCCGGTGGAAGCATTCTTCTGGGAATCCAGGGTGGCGATGCGTTTGTGCAGGAGTTACGAAGAGAAGGGATCATGGCAGCAGTGATCGGGCAGACCAATTCCAGAAATGACAGGCTTCTCTACAGCGGCGGAAATGCCAGATATCTGGAGCGGCCGGCGGAAGACGAATGGAAAAGATTGAATATAAATCGTTGAATGTTTGCAGCATTTAGGATTATATACAGCGAAGCGGATTGCGAATATCCGCTTGACAGTTTTATAGAAAAGAGGAAAATAATGGGAGTTTTAAACATTGTACTCCATGAGCCGGAAATTCCGGCAAATACAGGTAATATCGGCAGAACCTGTGTGGCAACAGGAACCAGATTACATCTGATCGAGCCGCTTGGTTTCCGTCTCAATGAGAAGGCAATCAAGCGTGCAGGCATGGATTACTGGGAACATCTGGATGTGACCAGATATCTGGACTATGAGGATTTTCTCAAGAAGAATCCGGGAGCGAAGATCTATTACGCAACCACCAAGGCGCCTCAGACTTATACAGATGTAAAGTATGAGGATGACTGTTTTATTATGTTTGGCAAGGAAAGTGCGGGAATTCCGGAGGATATTCTGGTGAAAAATCAGGAAACCTGCGTGAGGATACCTATGATCGGGGATATCCGTTCCCTGAATCTGAGCAATTCTGTTGCTATTGTGCTTTATGAGGCGTTGCGCCAGCATAATTTTGCACATATGAATCTGGAAGGGCATCTGAGAAATTACGACTGGAAATAAGATTGTGAACGGATTGAAAAATTGAAAGTAAATGTCTGATTTACATACCGAATAGCAAGCTGAAGAAGATTTATAGAGTAAATAAAAGAACCTCTGATTCGGAAAGATTGCAGGAAATATTAAGGAATATTTCTTTTACATCCTTCTGGATCAGAGGTTTTTTATGTTTTATTTTGCTTTTTCCAGGGTAAAAATAAATTCCGTTCCCACACCAACAGTGCTGATTACATTAATATTCTGCTTGTGGGCGTTGATGATCTCTTTCACAATAGCAAGTCCAAGGCCGGTTCCCTTACGGTCTTTTCCACGGGAGGCATCAATCTTGTAGAAACGGTCCCAGATTTTGGAAAGACTTTCTTTTGGAATTCCGGTTCCCCGGTCTTTGACAGAGACAAAAACTTTGCCATGGTTGACGGTTGTTTCCAGTGTAATGGAAGAATTGTCGCTGCTGAATTTTACTGCATTGTCCAATAAATTGTACAGTACCTGCTGGATCTGCTCCATATCCGCGCGGACGAACAGCTCTTTGCCTGCCAGAAGGAGTTCCAGCCGGATATTCCGCTCCGAACAGGTCCCCTCGAAGGAGGCCGCTGTAGTACGGATGGTTTCGTTGATATCAAAACGCCGCATGTGCATCATCCGTTTTTTGACATCCAGTTCGTTTAAGGTGAGGAGGCTTCGGGTCAATTTCTCCAGACGTGTGGATTCAAAGGCAATGACTTTCAGATAGCGTTCCTGCATTTCCGGTGGGATGGTACCATCCAGCATGGCTTCCACATATCCTTTGATGGAGGTCAGAGGTGAGCGGAAATCATGGGATACGTTGGAGATAAACTGTCGCTGATATTCTCCGTTTTTGTTCAGCTTGTCTGCCATGTAATTCAGGGAGTGGGAAAGATATCCCATCTCATCTTCAGAATCCACTGGAATCGTATAGGAAAGATTTCCGTTGGCAAATTCCAGAGCGCCTTTTAAAATTTTTTTCAGAGGTTTATGGACCCGGTAAAAGTAGATCAGAAGAAAACTGAAAAACAGTGCATAGATCACAATAAAGATCAGGATCATAACCTCTACGATATTGCTGCGGCTTTCGTAGAGGTTTTTCATAGGGTAGTGGATTGCCAGATAACCAATCACCTGGTCTGTATCTTTTATGGGAACGACGGTGCTTAACTGCGTGGTTTTGAATGTCCCATAAAACGTACCGGAAGAATAACAGATATTTTCGTAATCTGCAGGCCGGAAATTTTTGACAGTGATCTCACCGGAGCCGGAAGACTGTTCATCTGTGTTTATCAGAACGGTTCCGTCCGTGTCCATGACCCAGAAATCTGCATTTTGAAATGCGGCAGCAGAGGAAAGAGCCAGGGAGAGGGAGGCATTTTCCGGGTCTTTTACAGACTGACGGAGTTCATTTCCGGAAACCATCTGGCTGGCTGCGCGGTAAAGGGACTCTCCGGTGGAGCGTTCAAGCCTTTTTTCTACCAGATAGGAGCCTCCGGAGGAAAGGAGCAGAAAGCAGATTCCGCCCAGCACAAAATACAGGATCAGCAGTTTGGTATAAAGATGCTGTTTCATGAATCTTTTACCTCAAATTTGTAACCGATCCCCCAGACGGTGGAAAGCGCCCAGTTTGGATTATCCTTGATCTTCTCACGGAGACGTTTGATGTGAACGTCTACAGTCCTGGTATCTCCGATGTATTCATAGCCCCAGATATGATCCAGAAGCTGCTCCCTTGTGAAAACCTGATTGGGAGAAGCTGCCAGGAAATAGAGAAGCTCCAGTTCCTTTGGCGGCATATCGATCTGATGTCCCATATAAGTCACGGAATAGTTGGTCAGATTGATCACCAGATCCGGGTAGGAAACACATTTTTCCTTTGGTGCGGCAGACGGTGATTTTACATGGAATCTGCGAAGCACTGCACGGACACGGGCAACCAGTTCTTTGGAGTCGAAAGGTTTGATGATGTAATCGTCTGCTCCAAGTTCCAGTCCCAGGACTTTGTCAAAGGTTTCTCCTTTGGCGGAAAGCATGATGATCGGTACATCGGAAGTATGACGGATCTCACGACATACCTGGTATCCGTCAATACCCGGGAGCATCAGATCCAGAAGGATCAGATCCGGGTGAAAAATATGGAACTGCTTCAGGGCTTCCTCGCCGTCATTTACGATCTTGGTCTCAAAGCATTCTTTTGTGAGATAGAGAGCTACCAGCTCAGCAATGTTGTTGTCATCGTCAACAATGAGGATTTTCTGTTTTGTAGCCATGGTTTCCGCTCCTTTTTTATTTCTTAAATTCTACGATGGTTACGCCGGCATCGCCTTCTCCGAATTCTCCGAGACGGAAGGAAGCTACATGTTTCTGGCGTTTCAGGTAATTGTGGACACCTTTTCTGAGGGCGCCGGTACCTTTTCCGTGAACAATGCGGACGGATTTCATGTGTGCGATGTAGGCGTCATCCAGATATTTGTCCAGCTCTGCAACTGCTTCGTCCACGGTTTTTCCCAGAAGATTGATCTCTGTGGAAATGCTGGCCGCTTTTGACATGCGGATCTTTCCGGCACCGGTACGTTGCATGGACGGGGTGGTGATCACCGGCTCGTCCACAAGCTCCAGATCGGAGATATGTACTTTGGAACGGATGATTCCCATCTGCACAAAGAGATATCCCTTGGAATCCGGATGGCTGGAAACGGTTCCTTTCAGATTCAGGCTGAGAACTTTTACAGTATCGCCAAGAGAAAGATCGGATGGTTTCAGCTGCTTCTTTGGTTTTTGCTTCTGCTGTTTGGAAGACATGCCTTTTTCAGCCTTTGACATACGTTTCTTCAGATTCTGGCGCTCTTTTTCCACAGAAGCGGTATCTACGTGATCCTTCTGGAATTTATGGAAAAGTTTCATGGTCTGGTCTGCGTATTCCTTGGTATCACGGAGAATCGCATGTGCCTGTTCATTGGCTTCTCTTAAGATGCGTTCTTTTCGTTCGTCCAGTTTTTCTTCTTTTTCCTGGAGGGATTTTTTCAGTTCTTCTACCTGCTCTTTGTAACGGGCAATTTCTGCACGTTCGTTTTCGATGGTGACTCGGCTCTGCTCCAGGGATGTCAGAACATCTTCAAAAGATTCATCCTGTTCACTGATCTGCTCTTTTGCCTTGTCGATGATGAAATCCGGAAGTCCCAGTTTGGAGGAAATGGCAAATGCGTTACTTTTTCCGGGAACACCGATCAGAAGACGGTAGGTGGGGCGTAAAGTTTCCACATCAAATTCACAGCAGGCATTTTCCACACCCGGGGTAGAGAGGGCATAGATTTTCAGCTCACTGTAATGAGTGGTTGCCATGGTGCGGATGCCCTGTTCGTGAAGATGGGACAGGATCGCAATGGCAAGAGCAGCACCCTCGGTAGGGTCAGTACCTGCACCAAGCTCATCGAAGAGAACCAGGGAATCCTGATCTGCGGATTTCAGGAAGGAAACCACGTTTGTCATATGAGAGGAGAAGGTACTTAAGGACTGCTCAATGCTCTGCTCGTCTCCGATATCTGCATAGACTTCGCGGAAAAGTGCAAGTTCAGAACGGTCCAGTGCCGGGATATGAAGGCCTGCCTGGCCCATAAGGGTAAGAAGTCCCACGGTTTTCAGGGAGACAGTTTTACCACCGGTGTTTGGTCCTGTGACAACCAGGAGGTCAAAATCATCTCCAAGGCGGATATCAATAGGAACGGCTTTTTTCTTGTCGATCAGCGGGTGACGGGCCTGGCGCAGGCGAATCCGTCCTTCAGTATTGAAGATCGGTTCGCTGGCATTCATGTCCATGGCAAGAGCGGCGCGGGCAAAAATAAAGTCCAGCTGTACCATGATGGAAAGATCTGCATGGATGGCTTCCAGTTCTGCAGCTACCTGCTGGCTTAAGGAGGCAAGGATCACTTCGATCTCTTTCTGTTCTTTCAGCTCCAGCTCGCGGATGTCGTTGTTCAGTTTGACAACAGCCATAGGCTCAATGAAAAGAGTGGAGCCTGTGGCGGACTGATCGTGGATCATGCCGGCTACCTGGCCTTTGTACTCGGCTTTTACCGGGATACAGTAGCGGCCGTCACGCATGGTGATGACGGAATCCTGAAGATAATTCCGGGCGCTTCCTGCAACCAGAGAAGAAAGCTGGGTGTGGATCCGGTCGTTGGTGGCCTTGATGCTGCGGCGGATCTGACGAAGGGTGCTGCTGGCATCGTCACTGATCTCATCCTCGGAAAGGATACAGCGGCGGATCTCTGTGCTCAGAGGTGTGAGAGGTTCCAGTGCCGCAAACATTCCGTCAAGTGAATCGGTCATTCCATCGTCACGGTCACTTCTGGAATAGGCTTTGACACGGCCGGTATTTTCCAGAAGACTGCAGACGGAAAGCAGCTCCGGCGCGTTCAGGGCGCTGCCTACAGTAAGACGTTTCAGTGTGCCCCGGATATCCTTGACACTTCCAAAGGAAATGCCGCCTTTTTTGAACAGGCGTGCAAGGGCATCGTGGGTCTGCAGCTGCATGGACCGGATTTCCTCGATATCTGTGGAAGGGGTAAGCTTCCGGCAGAGATCTTTTCCCATGGGGGAGGAAGCATTGTCTGTCAGCAGATCTATGATTTTATAGTATTCAAGTGCTTTGTATGCTTTTTTGTTCATTGTTGCTGTAGTTACTCCTTTTTGTTACTTCTGTTGATCTCGTGTTTTTCTGCGTAACACAGGATATGCAAAAAAACACTTCGTTTCCTATTTTACATGATTTCCATAGCAAAGGAAAGTAAAATGTGTTATGATACTGAATAAAGCCCGGATGTAAGGGGAGACTGTGCGAAAATGCAGGGAAAGCCCGGACCGGGATGCAGCCAGAGACCGTAGAAAAAGGCTGGCGGTGAATGCAAAGTGTGAAGTGGACGGGGAAGTGAGTATGTCCGCTTTAAAAGTAAAAAAGAACAGAAAGGCAAGAATTTTATGCGTTTTTTAAATGAATTACATGAGGGAGACAGAGTAAACGGGATCTATCTCTGCAAACAGAAACAGGCAGCTACAACAAAGAACGGAAAGCCCTATGAAAATCTGATCCTTCAGGATAAAACAGGTGTGATCGATGGTAAGATCTGGGACCCAAATTCTCTGGGAATCGATGATTTTGATACACTGGATTACATTGAGATCAGGGGAGATGTGACAAGTTTTGCAGGTGCCATGCAGCTGAATATCAAGAGAGCACGCAAGGCAGGAGAAGGGGAGTATGATCCGGCAGATTATCTTCCTACCAGTGAGAACAGTGTGGATGATATGCAGAGCCAGCTACGAGAGCTTATCAACAGTGTGAAGAATCCCTATCTTTCCCAGCTTCTGAAGAAGCTTTTTGTAGAAGATCAGGAATTTATGAAAGTGTTTGAAGGACATTCCGCAGCCAAGACCGTACATCATGGATTTATCGGCGGACTGATGGAGCACACCCTTGGAGTGACACGTCTCTGTGATTACATGGCAAATGCGTATCCGCTTTTGAACCGTGATCTTCTGATCACAACCGCTCTTCTTCATGATGTGGGCAAGACCAAGGAGCTTTCTGCTTTTCCTATGAATGATTATACAGATGAGGGACAGCTTCTGGGACACATTGTGATCGGGGCACAGATGGTACATGATCTTGCAAAAGAGATCCCGGATTTTCCGGAGAAGCTTGAGAACCAGGTGATCCACTGCATTCTTGCCCATCACGGTGAGCTGGAGTACGGTTCTCCCAAGAAACCGGCACTTGCAGAGGCAGTAGCTCTGAATCTGGCAGACAATACCGATGCAAGAATGGAGACATTGACAGAGATTTTCCACGCAGACAAGGGCAAAAAAGAATGGCTCGGTTACAACCGTCTTTTTGAGTCCAATTTAAGAAGAACAGGAGATATTTAATAGATGGAATTCCGTAAAAACGATATACTAACTTTGGATATAGAGGATTGCGGAGTTGACGGTGAAGGTATCGGGAAAGCCGATGGCTTCACCGTTTTTGTGAAAGACGCCGTGATCGGAGACAGGATCAGCGCCAAGATCATCAAGGCAAAAAAGAACTACGGCTATGGCCGTCTGATGGAGGTGATCACACCGTCCCCGTACCGTGTGAAACCTGCCTGCTCCATTGCCCGCCAGTGCGGAGGATGCCAGCTTCAGGCATTATCCTACGAGCAGCAGCTGAAATTCAAGGAGAAAAAAGTCCGTGGACATCTGGAGCGGATCGGCGGTTTTGAGGATTTTCCGATGGAACCGATCATGGGAATGGAAGAGCCCTACCATTACCGCAACAAGGCACAGTTCCCGGTAGGAAAAAATAAAGACGGAAAGATCATCACCGGTTTTTATGCAGGAAGGACCCACTCTATTATTGACAACCGGGACTGTATTCTGGGAGTGAAACAGAATAAGGATGTTTTGGACCGTGTGATCGGCCACATGGAAAAATATCATGTCCAGCCTTACGATGAGACGACAGGCAAAGGCCTTGTACGCCACATTATGATCCGCTATGGTTTCCATACAGATGAGATGATGGTCTGTCTGATCTTAAACGGAGATAAGATCCCGGCAGAAAAAGCTCTGGTGGACTCTTTGTGTGAAATTCCGGAAATGACCAGCATCACCATCAATGTCAATAAAAAACGGAACAATGTGATCCTGGGAGATCAGCTTCGTCTCCTCTGGGGACAGTCCTATATAACGGACAGTATCGGAAATATCTCCTATCAGATCTCGCCGCTGTCCTTTTTCCAGGTCAATCCCATCCAGACCGAAAAACTGTACGGAAAGGCCCTGGAGTACGCAGGTCTCACCGGAAATGAAACAGTCTGGGACCTGTACTGTGGAATCGGAACCATCTCCCTGTTCCTGGCTCAGAAAGCAAAATTCGTCCGCGGCGTGGAGATCGTACCACAGGCCATTGACAATGCAAGAGAGAATGCGAAGCTCAATGGCATTGAGAATGTAGAGTTTTTTGTCGGAAAAGCAGAGGAAGTGCTGCCGAGAGAGTATGAGAAGAATGGCGTTTATGCAGACGTTATCGTGGTAGACCCGCCACGGAAGGGCTGTGATGAGGTACTTCTGAATACGATCCTTAAGATGAAACCGGAGAGGGTTGTTTATGTGAGCTGTGATAGTGCTACGTTAGCCAGGGATCTGAAGGTGCTTTGTGCGGAGGATTATGAGTTGATGCGGGTTTCTACTACGGATATGTTTCCGCAGAGTACGCATGTCGAGACGGTCTGTTTACTCTCGAGAAAAGCCCCAGTTTAAGTGGGTTTCCGGCGATTATCGCAGGATATGAACCTGTGTTTTTAGCGAAAAATTATGAGAATATAGAATTTCCCCACAAGGGGTGTAAGTAAAATCCGCGGACAACTGCTTGTGCGCCGAAACTTTATCGGCATAAAGCGTGTCCGCGGATTTTACCATTTGTACAAGATATTCCATTGAAAGTGTTCCTCTAAAGGATTATAATAAATATGTTGTCATTGTAATATGGAGGAAGTATATGGAACTTTTAACAACAACCGAAATGGCAAAAAAGTGGGGGCTCTCCAGACGAAGAGTAACAACATACTGTACAAATGGGCGGATCGAAGGAGCGATTATGAAGGGAAATACATGGCTAATACCTGATAATGCGATAAAGCCTGAAGATCCCAGGCGTACAAGAAAAAATAGTGATGAGATAGAGGAGGGCGCTAAATGAGTTCATATACTGAGATTGATACAGCTTTATTAGATTTGGATTTTACAAATCCGCGTATACAAAATTATTTACAAAACTATCCGGAAGAAAGCAGATCAGGAGAATTACTTGCTATGCTGCTAGGAACTGGAACTGACAGTTGTGCAAGTTTAAAGGAGTCTATCAAGGAGCATGGTGGAATCATTAATCCAATTATTGTAAATCACTTTCCGGATGGCAGATACGTAGTTATCGAGGGTAACACTCGTCTGCAAATATATAGAGATTTTATTAGGGACAATGTGCCAGGAAATTGGAATAAAATCAGGGCTATCATCTATGAGAATCTCGAAAATAATGAAATGCACTCAATTCGGTTACAGGCACATTTGGTTGGACCAAGAGATTGGGATGCTTATGCCAAGGCGAAATATTTAACCTTTCTTTCGGACGAAGAGAAAATGCCTATGAAAGAACTTTTGGCGTATTGTGGTGGATCCTCAAAAGCATCAGAAATTCGCTACATGATTCAAGCATATAAAGATATGAGAGATATATATGCTCCACTATGTGAGGATGACACACAGTTCGATCAAAAGAAATTTTCCGGCTTTGTTGAATTACAAAAAAAGAATGTTGTGGAAAGTCTTCAGCTACATGGATATGACAAAACTGATTTTGCACAATGGATGGTAGATGAAAAATTCTCTCGATTAGAAGACGTGAGACGATTACCACAGATTCTGAATAGTAAAAGAGCAAGGCAGGCTTTTTTAAAGCATGACACGGCTGCGGCTAAGAAAATTTTAGAAGCTGAGGATATCACACCGGATTCTCTGAAAAATGTTACCTACGAGATGTTGGCCAATGAACTTTCAAAGAGAATGTTTGACATTACACATGTGGAGGTCCTTAAGCTAAAAACAGATGCTGAGTATGAGGAAAAATTAAACGCACTACGAAAAGTAGTTGAGACAGTGCAGAGCATAGTCTTAGATGAAATTGATGGTAACTGATATGGGAGAATCAAATAAGCATAAGGTTTTAGTTGAATACGCCTTAAGATTTATTAAAGATAGCGTTGGGGAGGAGTTGAGTTATTTTATCGAAACCGATATTAATGATGGACGACCGCTTCCTCAATTGACAATGGAAGGATACAGACCAGACGTATTTTTTGAATACAACGGTGTTATGTTTATAGGAGAGGCAAAAACAAGTGATGACATTTTGAGAGAACATAGTATAAATCAATATTACTCATACTTGAAAAAATGTTCATTAAACCAGGGACATGCAACATTTGTTTTGGCAGTTCCTCTTGAAGACCGGGCCAGGGCAAATAATATTCTTGGAAAAATCAAGAAAGAAATACCTGGGGATTATGAAGTAAAAGCGATTGGAATGATTGTATAGTTATGAAAAGTAACAAGTTAAAACGAGAGCCTAAATATATAGCCAAATTTAAGGCTTTTCCGTATCAGCAAGAAGCTGTAGATGCGGTGAAAGATTTAGAATATGCTGCGATTTTTCATGAGCAAGGATTGGGTAAAACTAAAATTGCCATTGATGTGCTTTTATATTGGCTGTCAGAGTGTTCGATGGATACTGCTTTAATTGTTACCAAAAAACAGCTGGTTGCAAACTGGGTTAACGAGTTTAAAGACCATACTTCGATAAAACCTGCAGTGTTAAATACAGATAAAAATAATAACTACCGAATTTTTTGTGGACCATACAGAGTGGTGTTGACAAATTTTGAGACTCTAGAAACAGAAAAACAACAATTCGAATTGTATTTGAAAGTTAGAAATGTCGGGATAATTATTGATGAGTCTGCAAAATTGAAGAATCCTAATTCAAAATTAACAAAGACCTATTTTGAGTTGGCTCCGTTGTTTCAGCGAAGAATTATAATGACAGGTACACCTGTAGCCAATAGACCATATGATATCTGGGCACAGATATATTTTTTGGACTTTGGAGAAAGTCTGGGGGCTGATTTTAACGAGTTTAAAAAGGAAACAGACCTTAGCAATAAACTTAGTAGAAATACTGATTTACAGGAAGAGTTTGAAGATAATATTTCCCAGATTTTTAATAGGATAAGTTCTTTTACAGTTCGCGAAACAAAAAATAGTGGAATCATTACACTGCCGGATAAAGTATATATACAGGAAGTTACAGAATTCAATCGTATGCAAGAGGAGTTGTACGAGCGGATAAGAACTGAATTATATGCTGAAGTGGTAAGAGATGGTGAAAGATATATTGATGATTCCTCTGCAATTGTCAAGCGTCTACTTCGCTTAATACAGGTTACATCAAATCCCAAATTGGTAGACGAGGAATGCGAAGCATCTGCAAAGGAGCCTTTGTTGGATGAACTTATTCAAAAAATATTGGCAAATGGTGAAAAATGTATTGTATGGAGTAATTTTATTGAGAATATAGATTACTTCACTAAAAAGTATCAGGATTTAGGTGCTGTAAAAATACATGGGAAAATGAATATGGATGCTAGAAATCGTTCTGTCCAAAAATTTCATGATGATGATATTCGTATTCTCTTTGCAACTCCAGCATCTGCAAAAGAAGGTCTGACACTAACAATGGCTAATCATGTTATTTTCTATGATAGAGGTTTCAGCCTAGATGATTATTTGCAGGCACAGGATAGAATACACCGCATTTCACAGAAAAAAACATGCTATGTTCATAATATTATTATTAAGGACAGTATAGATGAATGGGTTGACTTATTATTGAAAGCTAAGCAAAATGCAGCGGAATTATCACAGGGAGATATCAGCTTAGGAGATTATCAAGGCGTGGCTGATTATAGTTTTGGAGATATTGTAAAAAGCATTTTGGGATTTGAAGAAGTAGATGAATAAGGTGGCAGTATGGGAATAAGAGTTATTGGACAGAAAAAGTTTGAAGTTACCGAAACAGAATTATTACAACAAGATTTATTGTTTTACCTTGATAATCCTAGAGTATATTCGGTATTGCATGAAAATGGACACGATAATCCGACTCAGACAGAAATTGAAGAGATAATGTGTTCACTGGACCATGTTAAGAGTTTGAAGTCACAAATCATGCAAAATGGTGGCCTTATTGAGCCGCTGATAGTGGTCAAACGAAAAGATAGATATGTTGTGTTGGAGGGAAATAGCCGCCTGGCAGCATACAGAATCTTAGCAAAAAATGACCCGCTTAAATGGTCTAGAGTCTTGGTGCAGATATTACCAGAGGATATTTCTGACTCAGATATATTTACACTTCTCGGTACATTCCATTTAAATCCTAAAAAGGATTGGAGTAAATTTGAACAAGCCGCCTATATTTATAGACAAAAGAAGGAATTGGGATGTTCGGATTCCGCCTTGGGAAAACAAGTGGGTATTTCAGCGATAACTGTAAAAAAATACTGTGAGATATATGGCTTGATGGTAGAGCATAATGATACTCATCAATCTCATTGGAATATGTATGAGCAGTATGTACAGAACAAAGGCATTAAACAATATCGAAACACTTATCCAGAGATGGATTCGTTTTTCGCAAAGCAGGTAAAGACAGGGGAAATTGTCAGAGCTCAGGACGTAAGAGATATACTGGGAAAAATTGCTTCTGATGAGGGTAAAAGTTCAACGCATATAATGCAGGATTATATTAAAGGTGATATCGACTTAGAAGAGGCCCATGCACGTTTTGAGGCCACCGGAAGAAGCGGTGACAACTATGAAAAAGTAAAAAAATTTCAGAGATTAATTTCAGAAAAAGATTTTTGCGATGAGTTAAAAAAAGAGGCTGTTGGCAATAGTAAAGACATATTATTTTCATTGAGAAAAATTAATACAGCAGTAACTCAGTTAATGAAAGAAATTGATAAGAAAAAATAGTAGAGAAGTCAGGGATCGACAAATCAAAAGAAAATGGTTATAATGAAACCGTTCTGGTGATAGCGCTCCAGGACGGTTTCACTATGCGTAGGAGTTTAATCGTGGAAGATATATTGTTAATTGAACCGGCATACAAAAATAAATACCCACCAATCGGGCTAATGAAAATTGCGTATTTTCATCGTTATATCATGCACGATTATGTAAGATTCGCAAAGGGAAGATTACCGGAGGGACTAGAAAATAAAAAATGGGATAGAGTATATGTAACTACTCTTTTTACCTTCGAGTGGGAAAATACAAAAAAAGCATTACAATATGCGCTGTCTGTAGTAAAACCAGGCGGAAAGGTTTTTACGGGAGGTATCCTGGCAACACTGCGGCCGGAGTGGATTGCAAAGGAATTTCCTACTGTAATAAATAATACCGGACTTCTTAATCACGAAGGTACCCTTGGATTAAAAGGGGAGGAGTGTATCGACACACTTCCTTTGGATTACGGGATATTGGACGATATAAAGGATGAGTATAAATATCCTGCGGAGGATGCATACTTTACATATATGACTAGGGGCTGTGGTATGAACTGTACTTTTTGTGCGGTTAAAACATTGGAACCTACATATGAGCCATATGTATCTATTTCAGATAGTATTAAGAGAATTGATAAAGAGTTTGGACCAAAACGAGACCTTTTGTTGATGGATAATAATGTTTTGAGATCTCCCAAATTTGATCAAATAATTGATGAGATAAAAGCATTAGGATTTGAAAAAGGTGCAACATTTGTAAATCCGAAAACAGGAAAAACTGTTGTAAGACATGTTGATTTCAACCAGGGGTTAGATGCATTTTTACTTAATGAGCATAAAGCACAAAGGTTAGGAGAATTAGCAATAAAACCAGCACGTATCGCCTTTGATCATATTGAAGATGAAGATGTATATGTGCGCGCGATTACATTGTGTGCAAGGGCAGGGATTGATCATATGTCCAATTACCTTTTATACAATGGAGAGGATTTCACTGGTAAAGGGCACTCTTATCATGCGGATACACCAGAGGACTTATTCTATCGCATGCACCTGACTATGGAGCTTGGCGAAAATTTAACCGAGGAGCTGGGAAGAAAAATTGCTATTTTTTCGTTCCCTATGAGATATATTCCGCTAGATAATGATCAAAGAGGATTTATTGGTGCTAATTGGAATGCAAAATATCTTCGAGCTCTACAGTGCATGTTGATACCAACACAGGGAAAAGGTATCCAGGGAAGATCCTTCTTTGAGGCAGATTTTGGTAAGACAGCCGAAGACTTCGTGATGTATCTTGCAATGCCTGAAAGATTGTTAAATAAACGTGGTCATTTTGTAGAAAGAAAAGATGAGCCGAAATTTGAAAGAGAGATTCGGTATACACAGTGGTCTGAAAATAGACATCTTATCGACACCTGGATGAAGTATTATTCGATGTTCGAGAAGGATACAGTTCTGGAATATATTGGGTGTAATAGATTTAGCGTGGAAACGTTAGACAAAATTGAAAATGAAGAACTGAAAAAATTGTATTTTTTTTATCTTACGCCAAGTGCAACAATTCGAGTATTCTCGGATTGCACGGAGGATACAAAAAGAATAATTAGCACATTTATTTTAGAAGAACTCCCGTTTATGTATTCTCGTATCGTTGAAACGATACTGAGTTCGAAACCGGGATACAAAGTAATCGCCGGTATACTTGAAAATTTTGGGGAAAAAGTATGTACAGATTTGTTGAAAAAAATCGATCTGTTCAGCGGGCATGATAATGATAAATTAACGATGCTAATAAAGGCAAACAAATCCAAACGCTTAGTTGATTTTGATTTCTCATTATTACAGTTCATTCCATATTTTCACGTGAGTAATTTGCTTTCAAAACAAGAGGAGCAGATTATTATGAACAGCGCATACGAATTAAAAGAGGCGCCAATAAGAAAAATTCTATTATTACATTTGGATGAATTGAAAGATGTATTAATAAAGACAAATGGCGCTCAGCCTGGTGATACACAAATAATTTCTGTAATAGAAGAACAGATTAAAGAACTGTATCATCAGATAAGTATATTTGAATTATAGGAGACAGAATAGTGGAGCATCAGTTATTAATTGGAAAGTTCACACTAGAGTCCCTTACAAGCGGATTGTATGTATCTCCGTTAGACTTATATAGGGAGTATGTACAAAACGCAGCCGATTCAATTGACGAGGCTCTTGAGCAGGGGATTCTAAAGAAAGGAGAAGAAAAGATCTCAATTACGGTTTCAGAATCTGAAAGGATAATAAAGATTTCAGATAATGGAACTGGCGTTGGAGCAAATGATATTTACTCAAATCTTATAGATATAGGAAATTCCAAGAAAAGACATTCTAATAGTCGAGGCTTTAGGGGAATTGGAAGATTATCAGGATTAGGATATTGTCAGAAGTTGAAATTTTTGACATCTATCCATGGAGAAGAAAAGGCATCCTGTATTATATATGATGCTGAAAAATTAAAGTACTTACTCTCTCCACAAGTGGACAGTCGTGATTCGATTGATCAAGTTTTATCAAGTGTTCTCACAATTGAAGAAATACCCGAGCGTATTAATAAGCATTACTTTTCAGTTGAGCTTTACGGAGTAGTCCCAGAAAGTGATTTGCTGAATGATTCCGAGGTGGTCCCGTATTTACAACAGAATCTTCCGGTTCCGTTTTCTAGAGACTTTGTATGGGGCTCAATGATAAAACAAAAGTTGGTCCAGATGGAGGTTGAACTTGCGGAATATAATGTGGAGTTGAGAACAGACCGTACGGTAATAGATATTTGCAAACCGTACAAGAATAAAATACTTGCTGATAGGATAAGAAAAATAAATGATTCTATATCAGATATTAACTTCGTGCCCTTTTATTCTGGCGAAAAAGTTACGGCTATGCTTTGGTATGCGGAGACAAACTTTTTAGGAACCGTTTTGGATAAAGATATAAAGGGAATTAGGATCAGGCAAGGAAATATTCTTATTGGTGACGAGAATACATTAAGGAAATGTTATAAAGAGGAACGATTTAATAGCTGGATGGTTGGAGAGTTGCTTGTCTTTAATGAAGATATCATTCCGAATACAAGACGAGATGACTATGAAAAAAATAGTGCCTATAAAGAACTGCTTAGTCAGTTCACGGAATGGGCTAATGAAATGTCAAGGCAGATACGTCACCGATCTTACGAAAGAAGTTTAACTCAGAGCGATAAGAAATTTTTGTCTGATGAAAGTGTTACGGATGTAGATGGAGTGGACATTTCTCTTGGGACAGAATTAGATAGTTATGATATGGATGATTCTGATTCGGTTGCCAATACAGATCTGCTCAGTAAGTTATCACTGCTTATGGATATGGGAAAAAAGAAAACAAAATATAATGTTTTGAATCTTAATAGTAAGTTTACAGTCGACCAGAAGCAGACGCTAGAGCATGTTTTTGATGCATTGTATGCAAAATATACTAATGCCAAAGCTAATGATATTATCCAGACAATAATCGATTCGTTTTAATTCTAAAATTGACAAAAGAACATATGTTTGACCTAATAACATTAGGTTCGCTACCTAGGGTTTTTTATATTTTGTTAAACAGGCCGATCAATATTTATCCCGGTATTGGAGGTGTGATTGACATGGAATTGGAAGAATGCATCAAAGATAATTTTGATGAGTCACTTCGTGTGTATATTCAGTCTCAAGAATATACCCGACTTAAGCAGCAGGAAGATAGGCTGTTATCATATTTGCAAGCAGGGTTAAGTGATATGCAGAAGCAGCAACTTGGAGCATACATGGACGCAACTACGGAAGTACATAGTGCATTAGCGTCTCAGGATTACGTGAATGGAGTTGTTGATGGTATCGCTTTACGAGAGAAGGTAACAGCAAAATAGGTTGTAAGGATGACCAGCTTTGATTTCCCTTTGAGCTGGCCTTTTCTTTTGTAGGAGGCATTTATGGCAGCAGGATATAAAGCAGGCGATAAAGCCTATATTGTAGAAAGTAATAGGATAGTCCGGGAGTGTACGGTGGTGCGCCCGGCTGGAAATTTGATTATTATAAGATTTGAAAATGGCGGTGGGATCCAGGTAAACAAGAATAGGTTGTTTGCCACAAAAGAAGCTGCAGAGGAGAGCATATCAAAGGCCGAGCCAAAGCCGGTGGTAGCACAGCAGCGAGGGTATCGTTCACCTTATGATTATTGGCATTAAAATAAGCTAGTGAATTCCAGTTTGGTTTTCACTAGCTTTCTGTCTTTTCTGTATTCTATTTTTCATAGGCTTCTTCTCTGGAATAGCCTCGTTCAATACCAGCATCGTAAGATGCCTCGGCAAGACAGGCATATTCATCTGATAAATGATTGAGGAGACGGGTAAAGTATGCCTTCATGTGGTCCGGCAACTGCTCAATTTCTTCAAAATTCCATATATATGGTATGTGCGATTTTGTGACTGGCTGGTATATCCGACTTATGATAACGGATTCAATCAGAAAATAGCATATACAGTGAATATTACGGTGCGGCAGAGCCGCCAGTCCGGTGTGGCGAGAGC
>NZ_QTYB01000015.1 GCF_003461955.1 Ruminococcus sp. AM36-2AA
AAAAAAATAGAATTTGCAGTTGCTAACCATTCATGCGTTTGTCGTGGTAAAAAATGCCTTGTGTGTTGAGGCATTTTCTTTTTCATGATATAATATGAAAATACTCTATTATCTGTAAATGCATCAGAACCGGAGGTTTTACATGAACGTTACGATCAATGATATCGCCCGTGCGACAGGCCTGTCCACCGCAACGATCTCCAAATATATAAACCACAAAAAAATACGGGAAGAAAATCGTATCCTTATAGAAAAGGCAATTCAGGAGCTTGGATATACCCCAAACCGAAATGCCCAGCTTCTTCGTGCCAAAAACACACATACCATCGGTATCCTGATCTCAGATCTTGGTAATTATTTCTGGGGCGAGCTTGTCAATTCCATTATCAAGCATTTCACAGATCATGGCTATACAGTTATTGTCTGTTCTTTCTTTTTTGAACATCAGAAGGAGATCGATACGATACAGGATATTATCTCCCAGCACTTTGACGGAGTTATCATGCTCCCATCCTGCTGGCATGATGACCTGTACCAGCTTTTACAGAATGCCGGCATACCGGTTGTAATGCTCGATCAGATTCCTGCTTCCATGAGACATTTTCCTGTAGACTGTGTTATTTCTGATAATTACAGAGGCGGTGCACTGCTGGCAGAGCACCTTTTGGAAAAAGGCCACACAAAGGTCTGGATCATGGAACAGTATCTGGACTCCTACACCATCGAGCAGCGGATCCAGGGCTTTGTGGATGTATATCAGAAAAATGGCATTGACCTTCTGAAACAGCAGGATTCTTTTCCCCCTGTTTCTTTTGGTTCCACTGCAGAAACGATCATCCAGAGCAACCTGCATTTCCAGAAGCTTATTGATTCTTCCGATCCCCCTACTGCTGTTTTTTTTGACTGCTATCTCTCCGCAATGGGTGGTTTAAGCGCTGCCAGCCAGGCACGGATTTCCGTTCCTCAGGATATTTCCTTTGTGTGCTTTGATGATGATCCGCTTTTCAAGACCATGAGCGCGGCTATGACCTGCGTCTCACAGGATCTGACAAGCATGGGGAAACATGCTGTGGAATTACTTTTAAAAAGGATCCATGGAGACTATACGGATTTTCCAAAAATAGACATGCTGGATGTTGTATTCCACCCGCGGCGCTCCGTAAAAGACCT
The DNA here is from genome assembly GCF_003461955.1 of Ruminococcus sp. AM36-2AA. Lineage (GTDB taxonomy): Bacteria > Bacillota > Clostridia > Lachnospirales > Lachnospiraceae > Blautia_A. The sequence continues at coordinate 1,171 of NZ_QTYB01000015.1, forward strand.
GTCCGAACACAACAGTACAGCATCCGGAAAGGATTGATTTATGAGTGCAACCATCAAGGACATTGCCAGAGAAACCGGTCTGGCATTGGCCACCATTTCAAAATATATCAACGGCGGAACTGTACGGCCGCAAAACAAAAAGCAGATCGACGAAGCGATCCGGAAACTGAATTACGTTCCACGAAACACGGCCCGGGGACTTCGTTCCTCCAAGACTTACCGTATCGGTCTGGTATCCGGTCCTCCCAATACTCCGCATAATGCTTTTCTTCTGAGCAAAATAGAAAACACCATGCGCGCTCACGGTTATTCTCTCACATTTATGAGCGGCGACAAATATAAGGATCATGTCAATAAATTCGTCCCTCACATGCTCCGCTCTGGGATCGACGGCCTTATCATTACCTCTTTCAGTCTGAACCAGGACATCTGTTCTGCTGTGGAACACGCCAAAATCCCTGTTGTGGAGCTGGAAGAACACAGCCATTTCCACCGTACAGACTGTGTACAGACCAGCTGTACCTCCGGAGCCTACGAGATCGTGGAGCATCTGATAAAAATGGGGCATCAGAAGATCGCCCTTGTCACCGGTTCTCCTGCATCCTATACCGCATGCGAACGAAAAAAAGGCTATCTCCGGGCACTGGAAGACTACGATATTCCTGTTAATCCCGATTATATCATCGCTGAAAATTACGCAAACGACTTTGGATATCAGGCAATGCAGAAATTATGGAATCTTCCGGAACGTCCGACTGCCGTATTTTCTGCGAACTATACACTATGCCTCGGTATTTATGAAGCGATCTACAGCCTTGGCATCCGGATCCCGGAAGACCTGTCTGTTGTCTCCTTTGATGATTTTGAACTGTCCATGCTGCTTTCTCCTCAGCTGACCGCTGTCCGTCAGCCGCTGACCGGTCTGGCAGAGCAGGCCTGTGATCTGCTGCTTCGCAGAATGAACGGAGACTACTGCGATTTTCCAAGGACGATCCGCCTGAAGCCGGAATGCATTTACCGGGATTCCGTGCGTAACCTCTTTTCTGATGGTAAGTAATGCAAAACAACTTTTATTACGGCAGTTTCGGGAAGTACAACAGGTATTCTCATTCCAATCTGCCTTCATATTCTGAACATCTGAACCACTGCAATAATTTCACAGCTTTTACAGAGGCACAGACCGTCACCGACACAGTCGATGATACGGCCTGTGTTCCTTCTGTATATATCCGATATATCTGTTACATCAGTCTCAACAGCATATCTCCGGTTCCCACATTGTATCCGCTGGTTGCATAAATCCCATTCAGGCTTTTGTTTGTCACAATGATCAGCGGGAGCTTATCCGGATCTACGTACATTCTTCTTCCCAGTATATTGATGATCTCTGAAAAATCATCATATAAGATCTGAACATTTCCAAGCTTGCCCAGTGCTCTTGAAAGGGTAGGTGTCTCCAGCGCTTTTTTGCTTTTTACTACAAAAATGATTCTCTTCGCATATCGGGAAAAAGCTTCTTCCTGCTCCATCATCTCATTTAAGATATGCTCCGTCGGTTCTTTCTCCTCTTCCAGAAACGCCAGGATATGCTTCCCATCTGCCGTCAGTTCTGACGCCTTCACGGTGCTCCCATCCTCTTTTCTGAGAGTAAATTCCGGTATGGAAATATTCTCCAGCATGTCTTCCAGGTTTGCATTCCGAAATGCCAGCTCCACCCTCTTCATTTCTCCGATCTGAACCTCAAAATAATACTCCGCGGCAAATATATTTCCATTTGGCAGTCTGTTTGAGGTAAGGATCCTGTAATTTCCCGCTTCCAGTGGCAGCTTCATCATCTGATCTCTGAAATTTTCGGTTTCCAGCTTCAGTGTGCTGTATTTTCCGGCTTCCAGTTTTGCGATGCTCCAGTTCTGGAAATATTTCCACTGTGTATCCTCACTTGCCTTCAGAAAGATCGATGCGTTTTTCTCTGTTTCCGCAGATACCGGGATGAATTTTCCGTTTTTCATATACTCCATGGAACGGTCATGAGGGTTCAGGCGTGCTGGAATTCCCAGTGTTCTCGCCATTGCCACAAAAAGGATCTTTTTTGACAGAAGGCTTCCTGTTCCCGTTTTCAGACATCCGGACGGCGTGGTGATCACACTGCTGCGTTCTTTCTCCGGGCTGGAAATGATCTTATCCTCAATCCATTTCCAGATCTTTGCCGGCTCCTTTTGCAGCATATTTTTCTCTTCTTCCGACAGCTGCTCAAGAATCGCTTTTCTGTATTTCTGCAAAACTTCATCGTCAACTCTCGGGTTCAGTACATATGGTACAAAAATATCTGCATCCATGTTTTTTTCATACGGTAATGCAGATTTCAGATGTTCCTCCAGAACCTGGCTGATACAGTCTGTTCTGTCTTTCTCTGTGAGGACTTCAAGGAGTTTTTTTCTCATTGAAGAATCTCCAGTTTCTTTTTCCAGGAATTTCCGACACTCCGGATTGCTCAGGTTTCTTACCTTCTGTTCCCTGTAAGCGTTTGCCTCTGCCAGACGTCTGCTGCCTCTTTCCTTCTGCTCCGGTGTTGGCATATCTTTATTTACAGGTGCATCATGAGGTGCGATCATATCGATCTCCGTCCATTCCTCATAAAAAATACCCTTTTCCTTTCCTACGGGCATCAGGCAGATCTCACAACAATCCTCTGTTTTTGTATCCATGCTGTTTTCTGCATGCAGCCATTCTCCCTCTGCATACATCCTTGCAGAAATATGGATACTTCCAAGCCCTGTTGTCAGGCAGACTTTTCCCAGACTGTCGGTTTTCAGTTCTGCGATCGGGGCATATTCCGAATAATTCAGCACCTCAAAAGAAACTTCTGCACATTCTGCCGGTTTTCCATGTGAATCCTTTACGGACACAGTGATCTCTTTTGTCAGTGCATATCGTTTCAGCTCGTTGAGCATAGTCACCATACCATCTTTGCCGATCACTTCTCCCTCCGGGATCATGGTATCAAAAACTCTTGAATGGACCATCATGGCCCTTGAGGAAGCGTTGGTAAACCATCCCTTATTCAGGATCTCCTCCGGCTCACAGGCTCCCAGAAAATACCAGCTTCCATCGCACCAGATTTCCACCCAGGCATGATTGTCATCACAATGAGACCACTTTGGTGCATATACCTGACGGGCAGGTACACCAACACTTCTCAGTGCATTAACGGTAAATACAGATTCCTCTCCGCATCTTCCGTTTCCTCTGCGGTATACGGCAAGTGCAGACAGGGTACGGTCATCTGTACAATGATAGGTAGCCTCCTGTGCACACCAGTAGTTCACCTCCAGGGCAGCTTCCCGGAAGCTCATTCCCTCAGTTCTCTCTCCGATCTCCCTGCGGAAAAATGTACGGCAGGGTGCGATCTCCTCCTCATTTACTCTGTGAAACAGCACATAATTCAAAAAGATTTCCTCCGGCAGCTCTGCCACCCCGGAGTTTTCCTTCCATAAATATACGCCATTTTCCGCATAATCCAGAAATACTTCAAACGCGTAATTTCCGATATCACTGTACGGCATGAACGCATATAAATATTTGCACGCCAGAGCCACTTCGTCTGTGCATTCCGCAAGCTTTTTATCAATCTCCGCAAAAGCCTGCGGTAACTCCATCACCTGCTCCCGATATTTTTTTTCAATCCGATCACGGTTTTCTTTCAGAAAAATCTTCCCCTCAGCCATTATAATTCCTCCAGAACTTTCTTTGCAGCACGAACATTTTCAATATCTGTACGCCATATCTCATATTCACTGAATGTCGGAAGTCCCATATTGACACCTTCCTTGCGAAACTGCATCGCACTGTCCGTTACAACCTTGCCGCTCATATGATAAGCCTTGATCCCGGTAAGGGGATAAAGCTGGCGGATCACTTCCGCACCGACGCCACTCCCCGCCTGGATAGTGATACGCCCCTGACTCCTGGTTTCCAGTTCCTTCAGAAGCTCCGCACCCTGAAGGCAGGTATTCTTCTGTCCGGAGGTAAGGATCGTATCGATTCCCAGCGAGATTGCCTGTTCCATAGCCTCGATCGGATCTGCGCACACATCAAAAGCCCTGTGCAGCGTAACAGACATATCTCCCGCAGCATCCATCAGTTCTTTCATCTGTTCCATATTCAAGGTGCCATCCGGTTTCAGGATACCTACCACGACACCCTCCGCTCCCATTTTGCGGAAATCCTTTACGGCATTCCTTATCATAGAAAATTCCGCATCTGTATAACAGAAATCTCCAAACCGCGGACGGATCAGCGCATGGATCCGGATATCTGAACGCTTCCTTATTTCCTCAAAAAGCCATGGACCGGGAGTTGTCCCCCCGATGATCAGATTGCTGCAAAGCTCCAATCTGTCCGCGCCACCCTCGGCTGCTGCCATGGCGGATTCCACAGAATCCACACAGGTTTCCAGAATATAGTCTTTCATGTAAAAATCCCCCCTTTATTACTGTTTGCTCAGAGTAATTTCACTCCGGTATTCCTCAGTATGTTCACAATGGTATCATCCGGAAATTCATCGGTAATGATCCCACTGATATCATCAAAATGTGTATATTTATAAGATTCGTTAAAATAAAACTTCTCTCTCTCCATAACCACATATTTATGTCTGCTGCTCTGCACTGCCGCCTTCTTGGTCAGCCCATCCTCCACTCCGGATGTGGTGACTGCAAGATCTGTCATATCCACGCCACAGCTTCCCAAAAAGGCCCGGTCAAAGCTGTACTGCTTGATCACCTCAATGGCCGCAGCTCCCATAAATCCATTCACCGAACGGTACATAGTTCCCCCTGTGCCTATGGCCGTTATGGACGGATTCGCAGCAAGGATCTGCAGGATATCGATCATATTGCTGATAACCACAACATGCATGCCCGACGAAGCGATAAGCCTTGCCAGCTCTATATTTGTAGTGGAAACATCCAGAAAGATCGTTTCGTTATTTTTGATCAGCTTAAAGGCTTTCGCAGCGATCACTTTCTTCTTATCAAGATTGTACATACGCCTGTCTACTACGTTTCTCTCCAGAGGATACTCCTGTGACAGGATCGCTCCGCCGTAAGTCCTCTTTAATCTGCCTGCATTTTCAAGGATCTTGAGATCCTTGCGGATACAGTCCTCCGTAACCTGAAACATCTCGCTTAATTCTTTGACCCTGACTTTTCCTTTTTCGCGGAGACATTTCTCTATTGCATTCTGTCGTTCTTCTGTAAACATGTTCCTATCTCCTCTTCCCTGATTTTTCTATAAATAATCATCTATAAAAGTTCCAGAAATCAATGCTCCGCAAAACAATATCCGGCGCATTGATCTCTGGAAAGTCTGTAATTTCAGTATAACAGTTCGGTATCTTACTGTCAATTATTTAGTATTATTTTTTATTGTTTTATCGTATTTTGACCAAATCAAGTAAGTTCCATGATTCAATTGCGAACATCCACTTGCCCCTGTTCCGGAAATCCCTTACAAAGCTGCAAATATCCCCCTGACTCAAAGCCACATGTTCTCTTGCGAAATTATAAAGGTCAATAAACATTGAAAATATTAAATAAATTATGAGGACTTGTCTGTACTCTTCCCGAAACAGACAAGTCCCCACAGTTCCATAACAAATATCCAGTTATGAGCAGATAAAATCAGATTTTTACTATCTGCACATATATTCATCCAGCTCTCCGATAAATTTCTCCGGCATCTTTCTCTCAAACGGGAAAACCTCCGCATTCCCCAGTTCATCTGCAATACATCCCAGAAGGATCGCACTTCTCTCCAGCGACCAGGCAGACAGCAGATCAATCGTATCATAACGGGTATGCATGCCAAAACCATCCCGGTTCAGAGTCATGGCCGGAATTCCCTTCCATGCAAAAGAATTGGAATCACTTCCCCAGATCTGATTCTTCACAGACGCTCCGATCCCTGCTCCGTCAGCGATTTCAAGAAGCTTATCACAAACAGAAGCCTCTCCCGTCACTCCCAGAACATTTCCTCCGATCAGCTGCCCGGCCAGATCTACATTCATATTAAAACGATGCGCTCCAAGCTCACTCTCATGAACTCTGATATAATCCCGGCTGCCCAGCAAGCCCTTCTCCTCAGCACCAAACCACACAAACTCCATAGTCCTGCGCGGTCTGTACTGCTGAAAATATCTGCAAAGCTCCATGATGATCGCCGCTCCGGCCATATTATCATAGGCCCCCGGTCCCTCCGGTACCGAATCATAATGCGCCGTAAGCGTTAAAATCTCATCTTTCTTATCCGTACCTTCAATCCTCGCCACTACATTTCGGGATGTACAGGCCGTCACTTCCTGTTCTACAGCCAGACAAACCACAGCTGCACCCTCCGTCACCAGCTCCACCGCATCTTTATAATGAAGATTCGCACCCGGGATCCTACCACTATATTTTTCCTGCATCTCGTGAATATCCTCTGAAGACTCCGACAATCCTTCTATCTCTCCTTCTGCATTTCCCGGAAAGATCATCGGCAGGCTACGCTGACAGGGAACCCTGTCCACTCCTTCATCCAGCGGAGAACCCTCCACACTGACAAAACCAACAGCCCCGGCGCTCACCAGTCTCTGATACACATCACCACTCACCCGGCCATTCACCATAACGATCTTACCCTTCGCCCGGGAAAGACTGACAGCATCTCCATTCTCCACATACAAAAAATCCGCTTTCAGACCTTCTGCCCCAGTATTTCCACATCTTCCATACCCGGTCACCACATACTCCTTCTGATAAGGCTCCACAACCTTAAGCACCGCCCTGTTGATCCGAAAACCCCAAAAAGAAAACTCCTCCATCCAATTCTTCACTCCGAAGCTGTCCAAAGTATCCCTGATCATCTTCGCCGCCTTCACTTCCCCAGCAGTACCAGCTTCTCTGACAAAATCAAACCCGGCCAGAAACTCCATCTGCCGCTTACCACTGATTTCCTTCGTATTCATAACCCCACAACCTTTCTGAATTTTATCTAAGTCCCCACCCACTGCTTATTGCTTTTCGCAACCCCGCAGGAGACTTACTTGATTCGGTTAAATTATACACTATTTTTCTTCAAAAAAACTGCCCGCAGCTATTTTTCAGCCAACCCAACCCAAAAATCTCCGCAGACAGTTTATATTTCATATCAGTAAATCATTTATATCTATATCCTAAGCCACAAACGAACCAACCGCAGCCGGAGCCCGGTAATCATAGTCGGAAACCTTAATCCCTGTAGCTGCTGTACTGGCGTGAACGATCTTGCCATCACCAATATAAAGAGCCACATGATCAATACCACCATCACCATAAAAAACCAGATCACCAGCCTCAATATCCGAAACATCCTTCTTCTCGGAAGCCGCACACTGAGCCGCAGCAACACGAGGAAGCTCATACCCAAACTCCGCAAACACTGACATCACAAACCCCGAACAATCCGCCCCGTTAGTCAGACTCGTACCACCATAAACATAAGGATTCCCCACAAACTGCAGCGCAAAATCCACAATCCCCTGCCGCATCTCCAGACGCGCCTCCTCAGCAGCCTTCCGCTCCTCTTCCGCCTTACGCGCAGCCTCAGCAGCCGCTTCAGCCTCAAGCCTCTCCTGTGCGATCACCTCAGCCTCAGCCTTCGCCTCCTGATACCCCTGAACCTCAGAAACCGTCTTATCCGCCAGCGCACTGGCAAAAGCAGAAATAGAATCCGCTCCATCCGAAAAACCATCCTCAATGGAAAGCACCTCCACATCTCCATCAGACACAGCACTGACACCATCCACATCCGCAAAAACAACAGAAGGAACCACACCCACAAGAACAGCACTCAGAACAACAGCAGCAAATTTCTTATAAAACATAAACAATAAAACTCCTCTCAGAAAACCACGCAGCAACACAATCCATCCATTCAGACAGAGATTCACAATCCACTTCGCCACGCTCCTCGCTCACTAATTTGTTACAATTTTATTAATTTTGTTACGCAAGTGTGTATCCTACCATAAAAATCCCCACCTGTCAAACCCTTTCACAAAACCTTCACACACCAATCAGCCATCCAGCGCAGCGATGATGCCCCAGCCATCACCTTCAGGCCACAGGAAACTCAGCCTTTCCTCCCAACCATCCAGCGCAGCGCTGATGGCTCATCCAACTCCCGGGAATCCACTCAATCCTCCATCCCTCATCAACCCCACACACCCATCACTACCTCCCGCCCGGAATCGAACAGCCGGGGAGACGGGTGCCGGTTTGCTACGACTCTGCAGGAGGGGAGCTGATTCTTGGCTGGCGGAAATCTGCGTTGTTTTTAAAAAGTCCGCTGTCTGAGCGGCAGCAAGCCGCGAGTTCGGACTTTTTAAAAACGGTTTTAGCAGAATTCCGGCAGCCTAGAAGCCAGCCCCCGACGAAGCCCGGAGCCAACCGGCACCCGTCTCCCCGGCGTCCGTCATCCGCCATCCGCCCTCCACCCTCCACCACAAAAAAAGAGCGCCCCGCAGCCCATCCAGACCACAAAGAACGCTCTCCTAATTCCATCAGCTTACAATCATACACAATCACCTACGATCAGCATACAATAATCCCATACGATTGCATCAAATATAACTCATAAACCCCTTCCCAACAACCTCACTACTCTTAGTAACCATCAAAAACGCCTGCGGATCCACCTCATCAATAAACCTCTGCAGAAGCACCGCCTGTCTCACATCAACAACCGTCAGAATAATCTTCTTATCCTTATGCGAATAAACCCCCTCCCCATGATAAACCGTAGCACTCCGCTCCAACCCATTCATAATAAACTCACAGATCTCATCCGGCTTACTGGAAATGATCGTAAAATACTTATTCAGCTTCATCCTCTCAATAGACTTATCGATCATCAACGTCTTAGCCATAAGCCCCAGCACAGAACAAAGCCCCGTAGTAAGATCAAACACCATAAACGAAACAACAACGATCACACAATCCACCACAAACAACGCACCCGAAATATTCATCGTAGAATACTTCTTAATGATCATCGCCACAATATCCGTGCCACCACCCGAAGCATTCTCAAAAAACAGCAGCGCCGCAGCCAACGCCGGCAAAATGATCGCAAAACAAAGCTCCAGCATAATATTCCCCGTCAGCGCCCTGTCCATAGGAAAAGCCTTCTCAAACACATTCAGAAGCAAAGAAGAAACAACCGTAACATAAGCCGTCTTCACTCCAAAATCTCTGCCAAGAATAACAAACCCGATCACCAGCAAAATAAGATTGATCACCAGGTTGATCTGCGCAGACGTCATCGGAATAAAATGCGAAAACACAACCGCCATACCCGAAACACCACCAAAGGAAAAATTATTCGGAAACTTAAACACATAAATCCCCACATCCATCAGAACAACAGCAAATGTGATAATGATATACTCCATCACACGCTTCGGTATCAGATTTTTCATTAAAAAATATCCTCCTGATCTCCTCAAAAAATTTTCACTGGGAACTACCGGTCAAAGCCGGCAATCCCCTCATCCTCTTCGTTTATCATACCTTATATCACAGAAAATGAAAATAAAAAAAGACAGAGAAAAATACATTTCCCTGTCTCTTATGTCAGCGATCACGATCGCCCACAGCTTACAGCCCGAAAAACCTCTCCAGAAATTCCGCCACACCATCATGATCATTATCTCCGGTCACCTCATTGGCGGCATCCTTTACATACTGTTTGGAGTTGCCCATAGCAACACCAATGCCCGCACCCTCCAGCATTTCCAGATCATTCTCATTATCTCCGAAAGCGATCACATGCATCCGGTCAATACCAAGCTTTGTGCGGAGCATGGCAAGACCCACACCCTTGTCCACACCTGCAGCATTAAACTCCGCATTGCCGCTGATGGAAGTGGTCACTGCCACATCATCCAGATCCTTCCATTTCTCGCGAAGTTCCCTGCTGTTCTCCATATCATCAAAATAAATATTGATCTTCTCTGCCTGATCCAGAATATCTTCCTGATGATAAAAATCCTTAACATATTTATGTCTGCTGAGAAAATAATCCACAAAGGTTTTCTCCAGCAGATCTTTGTCCGCTACAGATGCCACATAATCTCTGACATCCGCATCGGAATAGGCGATCCCATTTGCATAAGCCTCTGCGATCCAGCCTTTTGCACCGCTGTCTTCCACATCCTTCAGGATCTTACTTACCATTCCTTTTGGCATGGTTTTTCGCCAGATCATCTCATTTTTATCGTAGTCCCAGACAACACAGCCGTTTTCCACGATTCCCCATTTCACACCCCGGAGCACAGAAAACTCCTGGGGGATCAGCTCTCTGGTCCTTCCGGTTGCCGGTACCACATAATGTCCGTCATCGATCAGCCGCTGCAGAACATTTCTGTTCCTCTCGGAAATCTTATTCTCACTGTTCAGAAGAGTTCCGTCCATATCCACTGCAATGATATATTTTTCCATAATTTCCTCCTGTTTGTCTTTTCCTCACAGGCAAAAAGCGCATCTGCACTGCACCCGGATATCCTTTGGCAGTACAGATACGCACAAATACTCATACCTGCTGTCTGTAAAGCAGACACTTTTCTTCCGCTTTACTACATATACAACAGCTCAGGAATTACCGGATCCTCATCATAAACGCCTCATATGGCCTTAAATCCGCTTTGATCCCTGTTCTGTCCTTATAGTTTGTGATCTTAATGTCCTCTTTATCGGACACATATTTCACAAGACCTTCTGTACTTACCGTATCCTCAGAAAGGTTTGCCACCACGATCCACTGCTCTTTGTCAGAAGTTCTTAAATATGCAAAGATCTTCTCATCTTCCGGAAGAAGAAGCTGATAGTCACCTTCTGTAAGAAGTTCTTCCCCATGACGCAGGCGGATCAGATCTTTATAATAATAAAACACAGAATCATTTTTTTCCAGAGCTTTTTTTACATTGATCTCCTGGTAACGGTCAGAAAGGCGGAACCATGGCTTGCCGGTTGTAAATCCTGCATTTTCGCTGTCATCCCACTGCATCGGAACCCTGGCATTGTCACGACTCTTGTTCCATACTGCCTTGCGGAAATCATCCTCAGAGATAGTTTTGTTCTTAACGACAAGGTCCTGATATGCATTACGAACCTCGATGTCCTCGTACTCATCCAGCGGGAACTGCACGTTTGTCATACCGAGCTCCTCTCCCTGATATACATAAGGAGTTCCCTGCATACCATGGAGAACGGTAGCATAAGCCTTTGCACATTCCTCGCGGTAAGTAGTGTCATTTCCCCATCTGGAGATCACACGTGGCTGGTCATGATTTTCGAAGTACAGAGCATTCCAGCCTTTATTGTAAAGCTTGTTCTGCCACTCAGACATAACACGTTTCAGATCACGGAGATCAAAAGGCTTCAGTGCCCACTTGCGGTTTACAGAGCCTGGAATACGGTCGATGTTCATATGCTCAAATGTGAAGATCATATTCAGCTCCTCACGCTCCGGATCTGTAAACAGTCTTGCAACCTCCGGTGTGGAGCCCGGCGCCTCACCTACCGTCATACAGTCATATTTTGAAAGCACCTCCCGGTTCATCTCATGGATAAACTCATGAAGTCTTGGTCCGTTGCTGTGATATTTTCCTGTATAATACTTGCGGTCATCAGTCTTCGGGTAATCCGGGAAGGACTGATCCTTGGAGATAGACGCGATCACATCCATGCGCCATCCATCAGCACCTTTATCCATCCAGAACTTCATCAGATCATAGATTTCCTTACGGACAGTTTCATTTTCCCAGTTGAGATCCGGCTGCTTTCTGCTGTAGAAATGAAGGTAATACTGGCCACGCTCTTCGTCATATTCCCAGGCACTTCCGCAGAAGCTGGAACCCCAGTTGTTTGGCTCACTGCCGTCTGCTTTCGGATCCTTCCAGATATAATAATCACTGTATTTGCTGTCTTTTGACTTCCGGCTTTCCACAAACCATGCATGCTCATCGGAAGTATGGTTGACAACAAGATCCAGAACGATCTTGATACCATGCTCATGAGCTTTTTGGATCAGCTCATCCATGTCCTCGTTACTTCCGAAACCTGCGTAGATCTTCCGGTAATCACTGATATCGTAACCGTTGTCGTCCTGTGGGGAGTCAAAAACAGGACTAAGCCAGATCACATCGATCCCAAGGTTCTGAAGGTAGGGGAGCTTTTCAATAATACCCCTGAGATCGCCGAAGCCATCTCCGTTGGAGTCCTTAAAGCTTCTTGGATAAATCTGATATACAACGGAATTCTTCCACCAATCTTTCATTTCTTATGTCTCCTTTATTTTGCATTGAGCAGATATTTATAATCCGTATTTGCTGCTTATTTATATCCGGTCAGGTGTTCTTCAACTGCCCTTTTTGCGGTCAGTTATTTCGATATAACTTTTTTTAGGCTTTTTTATAGGCGGACCCTATACGGCCCGCCTTTTCATAATTCTGATCTTTATTCCTTATCCTTAAGGCTTATGCAATTCCAAGAAGAGAGAGAAGGATGCTCAGGATGATAACACCAATGATCAGAACTGTGATGCTGATATTTTTCTTTTTCAGCAGATAGTAGCACAGAAGAGTCAGTCCAAGAGGAACGATGCCGACAAAGATCTGGTCCAGCATGTTCTGGAGATTCAGAACAGATTCACCCTTCATGGTGAGTTCATAAGTGGAATTAAAGGTTACCATGCTGGCAGTCATGCCGCCGACCATGATCAGACCTACAATGCTGGCAGCCTTTGTCAGGATGTTCATAAGACCGCTTGCATAAACCTTCTGGATGTATTCGGAACCAAGCTTGTATCCCAGGAAGGTTCCGTAATATTTCACAAGAATAGACGGAATATTGAAAAGAAGCAGGAACACGATCGGTGCCAGAACGTTTCCGGATGCACCAAGACCTACTGCGATCCCGGCCGCGATCACACGGAGAACGCCCCAGAAAATGGAATCACCGATGCCGGCCAGAGGTCCCATCAGAGAGGATTTGACTGCATTGATAGAGCTTGCATCAAAATCCTTCTGCTCGCTGTTTTTCTTCTCCATGGAAGCTACAAGACCCATAATGAAAGTGGAACAGGTGATGGTTGTATTGAAATAGGACATACTTCTTGTGAGGGCTGCTTTTTTGCCCTCCTCATCATTTTTGTAAAATTTGTTGATAAACGGCATCAGGGAATAACAGAAACCGGAAGCTCCCTGTTTTGCCGGGCTTACTGCCGCATACAGAGTGAAGGAACGCCAGAACGCTTTTCTCAGCATTTTTCTTTCATCTGCAGGAATGGATTTCGTTAAATTACTCATGAGAAAAATTCCTCCTCTTCTTCGTCAAGATATTCGTCAGCGCTACCGGCCGGTGAAACTGCTACTCTCTGTGCTGCAAGCTGATTCAGCTTGTAATCGTTCATACCAATGGAAATGGCAATGATCACACCGATCACGGCAAGGGCGATCAGCGGAAGGTTTAAGTATGCTGCAAGGACAAATCCCAGGAAGTAGAACATGCAGATCTTGTTGTCCCAGAGCATTTTCATCAGCATCGCCATACCTACTGCCGGAAGAAGTCCACCGCAGACGGTCAGGCCGTTCATAACAACATCCGGGATCGCATCCAGAAGTGCGCTGACTGCGTCAGATCCGAACAGGATTCCGAAGAATGCGAACAGGGAATACAAAAACCAGTTTACAGCCCAGAGTCCGTAATGAAGGGCGATAATCTGTTTCTCCTTGCCCTCTGCTGCCAGACGGTCGAAAGTTTTTGCAAACATACCTATAATAAAGATGTAGAGAACGGTCTTGATCTGAAGACCAAGGATACCAATTGGAAGTGCCAGTGTCAGGGCTACCTCAGAACCTTTGCCCAGCATGATGGCAAAAGCAGTTCCTACGGCTGTGGCGATTCCGGGTTCTGCCGCGGAAGCACCTCCGATGTTTACAACTCCCATAAATACGGCTTCCAGTGAAGCTCCGATGATCACTCCTGTATGAAGATCTCCAAGAAACAGACCTACCAGCGGTCCGATGACGATCGGACGGTTCAGCATGGTAAATCCGATCAGCTCTGCACCGCCGACGCAAATAAATACGGCAAGTGCTACAAGAAATGCGTTTAACATTTTTTCTTTCCTCCCTTTTTTGTTACGTTTTACTTATTCAGTGGATACTCACATTCCACGATCTGCATTCAGATAATTATTACGTTCATTCTTTTTGATATGCGTCAGTTTAATTTATCCAGCACATCCTTCACAAGCTTCTGCTCATCATTCGGTACCTGCTGCATACAGGTCTTCGGTTCAAGGGCAACCAGGTCTTTCAGTGCCTGCTGCTCTGCTTTTGTCAGCATGATGGTCGGTGTCAGGACAAGTTTCTCGGAAACATCGATTCCGTCGAAACGTCCGGTATTTCCTACATTGAGAAATCCGATTTCGCCAACGCTCTGTCTTATTTTCAGGGCATCTTTTACGGTTCTTGTAAGAACCAGAATACGCATCCTGGATGCTTTCGGATTATTTAAGATACGGATGGCTTCATCCACCGGTTTGATCAGGGATTTGATTCCGCCCGGTACTGCCATTTTCAGTGCCATCTTCTGGGTATTGTCGTTGGCTGCCTCATCATTGGCTACTACGATTCCCTGTACTGCCAGCTGTTTGGTCCAGGTCATAGCAACCTGTCCGTGAATCAGACGGTCATCTACACGAAGTGCGGTGATCTTTGCTGTGGAATTGTCGTAGGACTGCGGGGCCGGTGCTTTTTTCGGTGCGGATTTCTCTACATCCGGCGCGGCGGTCTGCGCTGTGATTTTTTCTCCCTGTGCAATGCTTTCTGCATCATGTTTTCCCGCTGTGGATTTCTTTCCACCGCCCAGGTCTACCACCTGAAGTTCCTCTCTGGCGTCATCGATGAACTCCTGGATCTCTTCCTCTGTTACATCGTCATCTGCCATCATCACCTGCATCAGGACAGGAAGGTTGGTTCCTGTGATCAGCGTAACATTTTCTTTCTGGCTGTATCCCAGAAGTTTCTGGTTTACGCTTCCTCCCATCAGGTCTGTGAAAACGAAAATCCTGTCGTTTTCATGCTGTGCGAAATATTCTTCAAACTTTTTCTCCACATTGTCTTCCGGTGTCACATAAGCGTCGATGGTTGTGATCTCAGCCATTTTTCCAACGATCAGCTCTGCTGTATAACGAATGCCGGAGGCCATTTTTCCATGTGTGGCGATCAGAATCTGTTTCATCTGGTATTCACTCCTTCTGTACTCTTTCCCTTTGGTTATGTACCTAACCTTTATGTCCACACTATAGCATCAAAGGCAGGTTATGTAAATAGGTTATGTACATAACCTATTATTGTGACAAGTTCGAATTTATGGTTTTGTGCAGGTTTCACATAGAAAATTTTACCAAAAAAGCCGAAAATACTCTGGCTGTCAGATACTGACAGTTCCCGTATGTTTCGGCTTTTGACATTTTTATTCTGTTTAATTCTCATCCTGCGGCTGTACCGACTTCCTGGGGATCAGGGTGACCGGAAGTTCGATCTCATTCTCACGCTCTTTCTCCACACCGTTGATCCGCTCCATCAGGATTTCCACGGCAAGGGAAGCTTTCTGCTCCACATTCTGGCTGATCGTAGTAAGCCTTGGCACGGAAAATTCCGCATAGCTGATATTATCGTATCCCGCGATTCCGATTTCCTCCGGGATCTTTACTCCACGGATGCTGAAAAAGCTGATCGCCTCCAGTGCATAAAGGTCTGACAGGAAAAACAGCGCAGTCTTCGGTTTTTTCCGCTGGATCAGCCACGCATAGCTTTCTTTTCGTTTGGCGTAGTTCATTCCAAGAGCGGTAAACTGCACCTTCTGTTTTTTTCCCGCAAATTCTTTTGCTGCGCGCTGGGCACCCATGTAACGGAAATGATCCACACCATTGTCACGGCCTGCACAGACCTGGATATGCTCATAGCCACATTCCAGGAGATATTTTGTCATAAGGTAGCCGCCGCTCTCGTCATCCAGTCCAATATTCAGGACATGGTTTTCCTGGCCTGCGTCAAGCTCACCGTAAGCATCAATGGAAACGATGGGCTTGTTGATCAGCTGGTAGATTTTTTCGCAGTTACTTTTACTGAAAGAAATGGCAATGACGCCGTCCACATCCCAGCCCATGACCATCTGAAAGATTTTGTCCGTATCCTTTGCCGAATAGAGCATCAGATAGTATCCAAGTTCCTGCACGTATTTTTCAATAAAACCAATGATCTTTCCATAAAAAGGATCTCCGATAACAGAATCCTTGAAGTCTTTATGATAATTGATCACAACTGCGATCAGCTGAGACTTCTCCTTATTGAGAACTCTCAGTCCCATTTTCTGGACATAGCCCATTTCCCGGATAAGATTCTCGATCTTCTCAATGTTGGCAGGAGATACTTTTTTTGTTTTTCCATGTATGACGTTGGAAACAGTTGTTGTGCTTACACCTGCTCTCTGCGCGATTTCCTTAATGGTTGCCATTGTCTGTCCTCCAGAGATATTTCTGTGCGGAAGCCACTGCATTGGCTCCGTCTGAAACAGCAGTTACTACCTGGCGAAGTGCCTTGGTTCGGATATCTCCCGCTGCAAAAACCCCAGGTGCGCTAGTAACACCTTCTTCTCCTGCACAGATATATCCGTTCTCATCCAGCTTAAGCTGGTCTTTTACAAGTGCCGTACTGGGAACAATGCCCACTGCGATAAAGACACCGTCTGCTTTCAGTTCCCGTTCTTCCCCGGTTTTTACATTACGGATCTTAAGACCTGTCACTTCTTCCTGGCCCAAAATCTCAAGTGGAACACTGTCCCACACCATTTCTATATTTTCGCAGGCAAAAACCTTTTCCTGAAGGGCCTTATCCGCCCGAAGCGCATCACGTCGGTGGACAAGATATACTTTTTCACAGAGGCCGGAAAGAAAAACCGCATCTTCTGCAGCCACGTTTCCGCCACCAACTACCACTGCAATCCTGTCCTTGTAAAAAGCTCCGTCACAGGTAGCACAGTAGGAAACTCCAAGACCGCCAAGGTCATCTTCTCCCGGAATATCCAGCTTCCGATGCTCCGCCCCAAATGCAAGGATCAGTGTTTTTGCCTGGTATTCATGCTTTTTTGTGCGGATCGTCTTAATATCTCCGGAAATATTTTCCAAAGAAAGGATCTTCTCGCGCTGCGGTTCCAGTCCCAGTTTCCGGGCATGCTCCCCGAAGGCTTCTCCCAGATCCATACCTGAGATTCCCGGCATTCCCGGATAATTATCCACCTCATAGGTAGCTGTGATCTGACCGCCCGGTGCGAAATTTTTATCGATCCATATGGTATTTAATCGGGCCCTTGACGCATAGATCGCCGCCGTGATCCCTGCCGGACCTCCGCCTAAAATTGCAAGATCATAGATATCGCTCATGTTATTTCTCCATTTTCAGGTCGAACGGATAATACAACACCATCCTCCGCAACATTTCGGAAAGTAGCATCATTCTTCATGCACTTATAACTGAGGAATCTTGTCTGTGCTCATGATCCGCTGACACTTTATGATTTTATACGGAATAGCCATTCCATAGTTTCCATTTTTGTATATTTCCGCTCACATAATATCATAGATTCCGTAATTTTCCAATATGATAGAACAAAGCGCCGCTCTGAAAGGACGTTACTGTTTATTTCGAGGCCAGCAACATACTCTGCGGAATATTGCCTGTAAACAGTAATGAAAGATGTCTTATGCCTCTTAAAATAAGGAAAAATAAATCCCCTCTTTTCATCATCCTGCTTCTTATTCTGACATTACTCACCGGCCTTACTGCCGGCTATTTTTCCGCTCATGGGATCACGGAAAACGGAAAATTCGAAGCTTTTTCCAGGAAAGTTTTTCAAAATGAAGTCTCCGGCAGCACCCTCACCCTCCACTATACCCTTGCACATCCGGAAAAACAGGGCATCCCGCGGAAAAAAGCAACTCTTGGAACCATCCCGACAGACATGAAAAATACATATCAGATCTGCAGCCAGTACGAAAAAAAGCTGAAATCTTTCCGCTACAGCTGTCTTTCCACGAAAAATCAGCTGACCCTGGATTCCATGCTCCTCTATTATCATACGGAAAAATCTCTGGGCGACAATTACCTTCTCCAGGAACCACTTGGCCCAAGTCTCGGCATTCAGGCCCAGCTTCCCGTACTTCTGGCGGAATACGCTTTTTATGAAGATCAAGATATCACCGATTATCTCAACCTTCTCACCACCATCCGGCCTTACTTTCAAAGTATCCTGAAATTTGAGAAAAAGAAATCCGAAGCTGGTTTCTTTATGAGCGACACTACTCTGGACCGGGTTCTGGCACAATGCAGCGCTTTTATCCAGAATCCGGACAACAATTATATGCTGGATATTTTTCAGAAAAAGCTCTCGGATTATGGAAAACTTTCCGTTTCAGAACAGAACGCTCTGATCCTGACCCACAAAAGTCTCATGAAAACAGAAGTCATTCCCGCCTATCAGGAACTTATGACCGGACTGGAAGCTTTGCGTGGCACAGGGAAAAACAATCGTGGCCTGACTTATTTTAAGGGAGGAAAAGCCTACTATCTCTATCTTCTCCAGAGCCAGACCGGATCTTACGTTCCTGTGAAACAAATGGAAAAACGCCTCTCCAGACAGCTTTCCAGTGAGATCGGTATTGCAGGAACCATGCTCCGCAAAAACCCGGAACTTCTGGCTACACTCAACCAGGGAATCACTTTCAAAGAAATGAAACCCGCCCAGATGCTGAACGCCCTTCAGCAGAAGATCCAGGCAGATTTTCCAGCCCTTGCAGATGTCACTTTTGAACTCCGCACAGTCCACGATTCCATGAAAGATTACTTAAGTCCCGCCTTTTATCTCACCCCGCCCATGGATATCGGAACGCCTAATGTGATCTATATAAATCCGGCTGCCAGTTATCAGGGTCTGGAACTTTTTACCACACTGGCACATGAAGGATTCCCGGGACATCTTTACCAGACTGTCACTTTTGAGCGCCAGAATCCCTCCGGCATCCGGAATCTGCTCTGCACCTCCGGTTTTGCGGAAGGATGGGCCACTTATATTGAGCCCTTTGCCTACCAGTACGCAGCCGGTTATATAAAGGATCCTTCTGCCACAGAACTTGCCAGGATCTCCTGGCTGAACCGCAGCATCAACTTATGTATGTACTCACTTCTGGATATTGAGATCCACTACAACGGCTGGACCCAGGCCGAAGCAGCCAGCTTCCTGAAAGCCTTTGGCATCGAAGAAAGCACCGTTGTCTCCGAAATCTATCAGTACATCCTGGAAACCCCCGGGAATTATCTGAAATACTACTGGGGCTACTTAAGCCTTCTGGACCTGCGCACCTCCGAGCAGAACCGTCTGGGCCAGGATTTTGACCTGAAAAAATTTCACAGCCAGGTGCTGAAAATCGGCGGTGTGCAATTCCCGGTGCTGGAGAAGTATATTGATGCGGAATTTTAACCGAATCCCTGGGCCAAAATTATAACTCTTTACTCCAGCCCCGCAAAAAACAGCTCATAAAAATCATCTTCACCCTCAAGCATCGGAGAATTCTCTCCACCACCATTGGTGCTCCGCTTCATAGCTGCATAAAACTCTTCCCCTGCCGCGATCAGATCCATCTCATAAACCGGAACCCCAAGTTCCCGGCACTTCTTACAGAAAGCAGCCAGCGGCTCTTTCTCCTTACGGGTAGCAAGCAAAACCTCCCGAAGCGCCGGGTCCCTGCGGGCCTTTTCCTTCAGATTATCAAGCATCTCCACAACTTCCATCCTGCTCACTCTCCCTTCACGCAATTTCTGAACAATACATCCAGTTCCGGAATCTCCCTCTTCAGAGAAATCAGCTTCCCATCCCTGGTAAAACAATGCTTCGAAGAAGCCACCGTACAAACCTCATCCCTGGTCACATTAAAAAACTCATAATCCAGTTCCAGAACCGCACCACTGTACTTCCTCACAGAAACCGAAATCTCCACCACATCATCAAAAAGCACCGGCTTCTTATAAGAAACCGAAACCCCGGCAACCGGAGAAACGATCCCCCGCTTCTCCACCTCACCATAACCGAACCCCATCTCCTTCATAAAATCAATACGGGCCTCCTCCATCCATTTCACATAATTGGAATGATGGATGATCCCCATCTGATCCGTCTCATGATACTGCGCCTTACGTCTGTAAACACCCATGACTGCATCCTCTCTTTTGTCAAAGTCTGATATTGTAGTCAAGCGGATATTCGCAATCCGCTTCGCTACTTTCTCATAACCAAATAACTGCTCCGCAGTTTATCATGAGGAGCTTGCACTCCTCCTGATACATCTTAAATATATCATACAAAGCCGCGAAAATTCCACCATAATTCAACAAGCTGATAGCAAGATATCGTAATCTTCAGTCAGATAGATGGAAATTTTTTCGCTTTTCAAAGAAATGCGAGGAGGGGAAGCATTCATAGTTGCGAAGGCCATTTCCCCTCCTCGCGCTCCTCCCCTCCGGCCACGCAGTTTTGTTGTACGTTGTGGGGATGTGTGTATGTACTGGTGGGGCGATGGATGCTGCGGTATCGGATATAAAACGCTGTGCCGATTTATTCCTATTCTCCACAACTTTTTACAGTCAATCACTTACTCCCCTCAAACCACAAGGAAACTCAGCCTTTCCTCCACGCCGTTCAGCGCAGCGCTGACGGCTCATCCAACTCCCGGGAAACCACTCAGCCTCACACTCTAAACCGAACTCCCACCCCGCCACTCTATCCTCACGCCCTGAACCTCACTGCCCGGACAGCCACCAGCACTTCCCGGCTTGAAAAACCAGCTGGCACGGGCGTACGTTCACCCCCACCACCCTCTTCCCACGAAAAAAAAAATCTGCTATAATACAACCACGCAAACCAATTACATTCAAAATCCAAAGAAAGACAAGGTAAACCATAAATGAAATTCTCACCCAACATCAAAATCCCCGACTCCCTCAAACGAGTCCTCAAAAGAGAATCCACCCCGGATCCTCTCCGCGAACCCAAACGCCCCATCAGGCGCAACCCCAAGGACAACATCCCATTAAACTTCCGCGAGCGCAGCAACGCCCGCCTGAGCCTCATAGCCTCCATCGTTGTCCTGGCTATTCTGGTCCTCTTCTTCAACCAGCTGGACTACCGCCTCATCCGTAAACCAGCCATAGATGCCCGCAAAAAAGCCACCATTTCAAAAGAAAAACAGGAAACCACCACTACCACCGGTGAAACCACCACAGCCTCTGTCATCGCAGTAGGCGACAACCTCTACCACCAGAGCCTCATAGACGCAGGCGCATCCTCTGACGGTAACTGGAACTACGACAAAATCTACACCCACATCCAGGACGCCATCAAAGACGCAGACATCAAAATGATCGACCAGGAAACCGTCTTCACAACCGACCATGACAGCGTAAGCTCCTACCCCTCCTTCGCAACCCCGACCGAAGTAGGAGACGCCATCATAAAAGCCGGATTCAACGTAGTGGAATCCGCCAACAATCACATTGATGATTTCGGCGAAGGTTTTCTCACCGACACATTGAATTTCTGGAAAACCACCTATCCGGATGTCACACTTCTTGGAATCCACGACTCACAGGAAGATGCAGACACCGTCAAGATCCGCGAAGTAAACGGTATCAAAATTGCATTTCTGGATTACACCTACGGAACAAACGTAGGAGGCATTGAAGGAAAAGACTACATGATCGACATGATCCGTAAGGACAAGATCACAACCATGATCCAGAAAGCCAAACAGCAGGCCGACTGCATCATCTTCGTGGCTCACTGGGGCACTGAAGACGAAACCATGCCAAATGAATACGAAAAGCAATGGGCAGCCTACCTCATGGAACAGGGTGTAAATGTCATTATCGGAGGACATCCTCACGTACTTCAGCCATACGGCCGTCTCACCGATGATAAAGGCAATGAAACCGTAGTCTTCTACTCTCTGGGAAATTTTGTATCCACCCAGCAGAAACTGGAAGAGCTCCTTGGCGGAATGGCAAAATTCACCATCCAGAAAACAGTAAAAGATGGAAAAACTTCAATTGAAATCCTGACTCCAACCGTAGAACCTCTGGTCATGCACTATAACAGTGATGCCGGAGAATTTGGGCCATATATGCTTTCCGACTATACGGAAGAACTGGCATCTCAGAACGGTGTCCAGAAATACATTGGTTCCGGTGTATTCACTCTCGACAACCTGAAAAAGAAATTCAATGAGATCATGTCCATGAATGTTACCCCATCCACAGGAACCAATCTTCTGGACGTAACCATTAATACAGACCTGAACATGATCGATGCTTCCGGAAATATCGTAGAAGATACGGATTCCATCACAGCAGAGCAATATTATGCAGACAAAGGAATCGACATCAATTCCGAAAACTTCAATTCTGCTGATAACGGTTCCGGCAGCACAGACGACTCCTCAGATGATGGTTCTGATGATGATTCCGGTTCCTATGACGACAGTTCCTACGACGACGGCTCTTACGATGACAGTTACGACGAAAGTGAAGAATAAAGCTTTAACGAATGCGGATTGCGAAGATTCGCTCGACTAAGCAAACCAGCCAATCCAGCAACGTGCATAAAAAATACCAGAGATCCGGCATCCCTGAAGTACACACTTCAAAGGATCCGGATCCCCGGTATTTTTTTACATCATCAGAACTTTACCATCCGTTTCAGTCCCTGAATCACCAGCATACTTACCCCTGACAGTCCGTAAACCGCCAGAAGTTCTCCAATCTTAAGCATCTGCACCGCAAAAAATCCATGAAGCACCGGAACTGCAAGCACAGCTGTAAGAAGCACAAATCCAGACAGAAATGCTCCCTGCATAAAGCGATTATCAAAAAATTCCCCTGTAAAGATTACCGGTTTTCCAGCCTTACAGTTATATCCGTGAAGTAATCTGGACAGACACAGCACTGCAAACGCCATGGTATCTGCCAGTACCTCATTGCCGTCCCGGTAGCCAATCAGAAATGCCGTCAGTACCACAGCACCGATCACACCACCTTCCACACCAACACGGATCAGGAACTCTTTTGTAAGAATAGATTCTTTTACAGGTCTGGGCTTTTTTCCCATCACATCATGATGGTAAGGTTCCAGCCCCAGAGCAATGGCCGGCAGACTGTCCGTAAGCAGGTTGATAAACAGAAGATGAACTGGTGCAAAAGGCACTGGAAGATTCATCAGAGAAGCTGCAATCACTACCAGAATCGCCGCAAAATTTCCGGAAAGAAGGAACTGTATAGCCTTTTTGATATTTTCATAAATATTTCGTCCACTCTCCACAGCCTTGATGATCGTGGCAAAATTATCATCGGTCAGAATCATTGAAGCCGCATCTTTTGCTACCTCTGTTCCTGTGATCCCCATAGCAACTCCCACATCTGCCTGTTTCAGTGCAGGTGCATCATTGACTCCATCTCCGGTCATGGCCACAATGTTTCCCCTCTCCTGCCACGCACGCACAATACGTATCTTATGCTCTGGCGTCACACGTGCATACACCCGGATATTTTCCACAAACTCGTTAAGCTCCTCATCACTCATACCATCAATCTGAACACCCTCACAGGCCTGGGAAATATCATCCAGAATTCCGATTCTCTTTGCAATAGCGGCTGCTGTCACCTTATGATCTCCTGTAATCATCACCGGGCAGATACCTGCACGCTTACAGTCCGAAACCGCCGCTGCACTTTCCGTACGGGGCGGGTCCATCATTGCCAGTAACCCCAGAAAAACCAGCCCCTGTTCATCCTCTGTGGAGATATTTTTTTCCACCGGAAAATGGCGGTATCCGATTCCAAGAACACGTAAACCTGACTCTGAATACTGTTCATTAACTCTGCAGATGTTTTCCACATCCACCTCTGTAACAGGAAAGATTTTTCCACCTTTCTGGATATAATCCACACGTTTCAGCATCACATCTACCGCGCCTTTGGTGATCATGGTATATCCATCCTTCATCTTATGGAAGGTAGACATCAGTTTCCGATCACTGTCAAAAGGAACCTCGCTGTTTCTCGGACAGGCATCCCTGACTTCCTGTGCCGAAATTCCTTTTTTATCTCCCAGGTTTACCATTGCTGTTTCTGTAGGATCTCCGATCTCCTGGCCTTCCACATTGGTAGAATCATTGCAGAGAATGCTGAACTTCAGCATCTGTTCCTGCAATGGGTTCGCCGGATCAATCTGATCTGCCGGAATATCCCGTCCATCCACATAATAATGTTCAATGGTCATCCGGTTCTGTGTCAGTGTTCCCGTTTTGTCAGAACAAATTACCGATACACTTCCCAGCCCTTCCACAGACTGCAGTTTCCGTATGATTGCTCCTTCTTTCGCCATCTTTCTGGTTCCAAACGCCAGCACAATTGTCACAATGGAACTGAGTGCTTCCGGAATCGCCGCCACAGCCAGTGCCACTGCAAAGAGAAATGCATCTGCAACAGCTCCGCCTTTCAGCACCTGCAGGGCAAAAAGTACAGCACATAACAGAAGAATGATCATAGAAAGCTTTTTCCCAAAGCGATCCAGATTAATCTGAAGCGGTGTTTTCTTCTCCGAAGTATTCTTTAAAAGACCGGCGATTTTTCCTACTTCTGTGTTCATTCCAATCCCGGTTACAAGAAAAACACCTCTTCCATAAGTCACATAGCTTCCGGAAAATACCATGTTCCTGCGATCTCCCAACGGAAGTTCCCCGGTAAGCGGAGCGCTGATCTTATCTACACCAATGCTTTCTCCGGTAAGTGCACTTTCATCAACCTTAAGGCTGGCACTTTCCAGCACACGTCCGTCCGCCGGAATATAGTCTCCAGCCTCCAGATGGACCACATCTCCTACTGTAATTTCCCTTCCCGGAATTCTCACCACTGCACCGTTTCGAACCACCTTCGCCTCCGGTGCAGCCAGCTGTTTCAGGCTTTCCAGAGAATTCTCTGCCTTAATGGTCTGCACAGTTCCCAGAATAGCATTCATAGTAATCACAACCAGAATTACCGCCGCACTCTCTGTTTCCCCCAGGAACAGGGAAACCACCGCCGAAACAATCAAGATCAGCACCAGAAAATCTTTATACTGCTCCAGAAAAATCTGCAGACCACTTTTTTTCTTACCTTCCGCAAGTTCATTGAATCCGAATTTTTCCTGCCTTCTTTTTACTTCCTCATTCGTCAGAAAATCCTGTTCCCCATTCAAATCTCTGCGTACAGTTTCTACCGTTTCATTGTAATAAGCTTTCACAGATACCATTCCTCCTTTACAGATCCTCAGCAAAATCCCTGTTAACAGTATGGGCAGAATCGTAAAAAAAAGAGACTTTTATTGCACAAAAAACATGCAATAAAAGTCTCGCTGTTTCATCACGATACGGACAGGCATTCACCCATCGAGATTGACGACATCATGAACACTGACGTGTCAGCTACTCCCCTTTATATGGCTTACTATACTGTCCAAAAAGACATTTGTCAACCCGGAATATCAGTATGTAAATACGCCGACTCCATAAGCTTCCAGCGGATATGCAAAAGAAAATTCCCGGTTGTCGCAGTTCTTCTTCTCTGCCTTGAATGCCTTGCCTTTCGGAAGAAGTCCCTGCTCATTCATAATCAGTTTGTACTGTTTCTTCTTCGGTACACCTACACGGTAATCCGGACGTGCTACCGGCGTGAAGTTGCATACAATCAGAATGTTGTTACGTCTTGTGGGGGATTTTCTCACAAAACTAAAGATGCTTCTGTCGCCATCGTTGGCATTGATCCACTCAAATGCAGACGGATCATTGTCCGCACCATAAAGTGCCGGATATTTCCTGTAAATATGAAGAAGATCACTGACATACTGCTGCAGTTTCTGATGATTCTCCTCTCCAAGAAGATACCAGTCAAGCTCTCTGGCCTCACTCCACTCCCGGAGCTGTCCAAAATCCTGTCCCATAAACAGAAGTTTCTTACCAGGATGTCCGAACATGAAGGTATAGCCAGCCTTCAGGTTCTTGAATTTATCATCCAGTTCGCCTGGCATTTTTTCCAGCATGGAGCACTTCAGATGTACTACCTCATCGTGGGAAAGAACCAGAACATACTTCTCACTGTATGCATAAGTCATGGAAAATGTCATCTTATTATGATTAAATTTACGGAAATACGGATCCAGCTTCATATATTCCAGGAAATCGTTCATCCATCCCATATTCCATTTCAGGGAGAATCCCAGGCCGTCATCTTCTGCCTTGCCGGTTACCATCGGCCATGCGGTAGATTCCTCCGCAATCATGACAGTTCCATGATTTCTTCCGAGAACAACCGTATTCAGATGCTTGAAGAATTCAATGGCTTCCAGGTTCTTGTTTCCACCGTATTTATTGGCAACCCACTCACCGTCTTTTTTACCGTAATCCAGATAGAGCATGGATGCAACCGCGTCTACACGGAGACCGTCAACGTGGCATTCTTCTACCCAGTAAAGGGCATTGGCGATCAGGAAATTCTTTACTTCCGGACGTCCGTAATTGTAGATCTTGGTTCCCCAGTCCGGATGCTCGCCCTGTCTCGGATCTGCATGCTCGTATACTGCAGTTCCGTCAAAGTTGGCAAGTCCGTGTGCATCCTTCGGGAAGTGCGCCGGTACCCAGTCAAGGATAATACCAATCTTCTGGCGATGGAGATAATCAACCATATATTTGAAATCCTGTGGTGTTCCGTAACGGGAGGTCGGTGCATAATAGCCGGTAACCTGATAACCCCAGGAACCGTCAAAAGGATGCTCTGCGATGCCCATAAGCTCAACATGTGTGTAACCCATTTTTTTGACATACTGGGCAAGCTTCGGCGCCAGTTCTCTGTAGGAATAGAAACCATCCTCGTCTTCCGCAGTCTGCGGATGTTTCATCCATGAACCCGGATGCACCTCATAAATAGACATGGCACTTGTATCCGGATCAAAGGCCTCACGGTTCTTCATCCAGGTATCATCTTTCCATTTATAATTGGTGATGTCGGTAACACGGGAGGCTGTTCCAGGACGCATCTCAGCAGCGTTGGCATAGGGATCTGCCTTGTAAAGTTCCTCGCCATGTGCACCTGTAATGTAAAATTTATACAGTTGTCCAATCTTCGCTCCCGGTACAAATATCTCATAAACACCAATGGGTCCAACTTTTTTCATGGGATTCTTCTTTGTGTCCCATTCATTGAACTCACCTACAACAGAAACCGCCTGTGCATTAGGTGCCCACACTGCAAAATAAACTCCTTTTTTCCGGTTCTGTGTATCCGGATGTGCTCCCAGTTTCCTGTAAATATCATAATTCGTGCCCTGACCGAACAGATACTGGTCAAGCTCCGTAAATTGTAATTTCTTTCCCATTTTCAGGTACCTCCCTTTATAGTTCTGCCACCGTCCATTCCCCAATTTTAAGTGGAGTTTTTTATTCTATAATTATACCAATCCCCATATTTTCAGTCAAGGAAAAACCCTCCCATATAATATGTGTCTATTATCCGACAGTGTCGTATAAAGTCAAAAAAGAGACCTGAATGACACACATTTTGTCACTCAGGTCTCCTGGTATTATTCTTTAGTATTCTTCACTTCCGTCATCATAGGAACCATCGTCATAGGAGCCATCATCATAGCTTCCGTCATCGTAGCTTCCATCATCATAGTTTCCGTCGGAAGAACCATCCGATCCGTCACTGCTTCCGTCTGTGGAACCATCTGATCCATCACCACTTCCATCAGAAGAACCGTCCGATCCGTCACTGACTGTACTGTCTGTGGAACCATCACTGACGTCTGTACTATCTGCGGAGGTACTGTCTGCAGAAGCGCTGTCATCAGAAGTTGTACTTCCGTCAGAAGAATCACTGCTGTCTGTTGAATCACTGGAATTTCCTGCATATCCTGCAACACGTCCTGCCTGAAGGGAGCTGTCCCAGAAGTCAGAATAGGAAGCACTCTGTAAAGTAACATCTTTAGCTGCTGCAAGTTCACTGACTGTCACCAGCTTATATCCCTCATTGACCAGTTCCGGAATCAACTTCTCAGTAGCACATTTTACAGATGGCTCATGGATATCATGCATCAGAATGATAGAACCATCACTCAGATCGCTGTTCATGATCTCATTGTAATCCGCATCCGCATCCATCAGTTTCCAGTCCAGGGAGTCTGTGGACCACATGAAAAACGGTTTGCCTACTGCTGCCATCTGTTCTTCTGTGATTGCTCCATACGGTGCACGGCACACGGTTGCAGCCTGTCCGCAGGCTTTCACCAGCTCGTCATCTGTTTTCTGGAATTCCTGTACAACAGAATCCAGATCCATATTCGGAAGAGTCTGCTCCGGATGATCCCAAGTATGGTTACCAATCTCACATCCAAGCTGTAACATTCTCTGTACAGTAGATTCCCGTCCCTCAACATTCTGTCCCAGCATAAAGAAGGTAACATGAATATTATATTTCTCAACTGTATCAAGAAGAGTCTCTGTATACTCTCCCGGTCCATCATCAAAGGTCAGTGCGATCATCGGACGTTTCTTGGAAGGATCATAAGAACCATCTTCATTAAAGTAATAATCCTTCACACCTTTCTCAACCCATCCTGTCTGCATATAACCATTCTCATCAAAACTGTATGTAGTTCCGTCGATTTCGGCAAAACCATTGATATAATATGTACCATCCGGATTCTGATACCACTTTCCTGTGGAGTCTTCATGCCATCCCGGTGTCATAACAGAAAGTCTGTCTCCTGCTGTACTGCCCTTTACCGGCATCACCACAGCATCTGTACTGCTGTCACCGGATGAATCCGATGTAGCCGAATCAGCCGATGCAGATGCATCCTCCGTACTTCCATCTAAGGAAGTTCCTGCTGTATTCGCCTGTACATTCACAGTCTCCGTACCCTTACTGCTTCCTCCGCCTACACGGTTGACGATTGGTAAAATTACTCCTCGAACAACAAAAACCAGCAGAAGAATCGCCGCAACCACACAGGTTATCCGCTTCATCATCCGCCGCCGTCTTATTTGCTGCTGCTTTCTGCGCATTCTCTCGCGCAAAACTCTTTTGTCCATTTGATTATATCCCCGTCTATATATTTATAACTTTCCTTAATGTCTGAACTTAATCATACCGCATTTAATGTTCAAATACAATGGTAATTCCCGAAAGAATCTCTTAATTTTCTTTTTATGTGTTACTGTCAAAAAAGCGGTTCCCGGAAATTCTCCCGGGCCCCGCACTTTTTTGTACGCATCACATAATGCGTGTGATTTTTTGTTATTCTGCTGATGCATCTGATGCGCTGTCTGCCTCTTCTGTCGGTTCTTCCTCAGGAACCATATCTGTCGCTTCTGCCGTTTCCAGCTCTTCGTCAACAGTTCCCTCAGCACTGCTTCCATCTACAGACGGATCATCTCCGTCCACACCTTGTGTGTCACCGGCAGTTACTTTTTCTTCAACGGTTGCGTTATCTATGATAAAGTCCTCCACACGGAGCAGTCCGATAGATTCATCCACAGCTGCCTGGCCATACTTATCTACCAGTGCCGCGATATCTTTTACATTATATGATTTGATCAGTTCGTTCTGGATACCAAGAGATTTTTCATCCTCAAGTGTCATATTTTCCGCATCCATGATTCCCTGCACGATCAGGTTCTGTTTCACCTTATATTCCGCATACTGGCTGCTCTGCTCTTCAAAATCATCCATGGAAATGCCCTGTGCCTTTACAAAATCCTCCAGGGTCATATCACCCTGTTTTGCATAATTTTCGTACAGAGTCTTAAATTCTGTTTTTGCCGTATCCAGATCATCCTGTGGGTATTCTTTTACTTCGGAAGCAGAGAGCACTGTGTTCCATGCTGTCTCACGAAGAGTATTCTGGGCGCTTGTTTTTGCTTCTTCTTCCAGTGTCTTGCGGATTTCTTTTTTGTAGTCTTCCGCAGTCTTACAGTCAGTATTCTTGGCTGCCCAGTCATCGGTCAGTTCGGGAGCACGTTTGAAGCTCTGCAATGTAACTTTAAACACAACCTCCTGGCCTGCCAGTTCTTCGGATGAATATTCTTCCGGAAATGTAAGGTCGAGATCTTTTGTCTGGCCTTTTTTCATTCCGATGATTCCATCTTCAAAACCATCAATAAAAGTTCCGGAACCGATCGTCAGCTCATAATTGTTGGCTGTACCTCCGTCAAAAGCTACTCCGTCTTTGGTTCCTACGTAATTGATCGTAACAATGTCACCGTTCTGAACCGTACCCTCTGTTACTTCCTCTGCCTTATTCTGAAGTTCTTCCTGAACCCTTCCATCAACCATGTCATCGGTCACAGCTTCTACAGAATTATCAAGTGTCAGGCCTTTATACTGTCCGATCGTTATATATTTGCTCACATCATCCACAGAAACAAGTCTTGTATCTCCGGAAGCTATATCTTTGCTGTTTTTATCTGAATCCGATCCTGATTCTGCTGAATCTGTTTTATCGGTTGTATCCTGTGTTTCTGCTGTAGATTTTGTTTCCCCTTTATTGTCTGCAGATGTGCCACAGGCTGTTATCGCCAGCGCTGTACACAATGCAAGCACAACGAGATATGTTTTTTTCTTCATATCTTACTCCCTTCATATCAAAATCATCTGAAAATACACATATATTCTAACCATAATAGATTATAAACATTTTCTGTATACTTTTGTAAAATCTATTTCCTTACATTTCTGGAACCGGTGTCGGTCTGGAATCGTCCCAGACTTCAGATACATCAAACAGGTCGCTGAGCATATCCGGATTATAATACATACGATAACCATCCAGGTTCCGTCTTCCCTGTCGGAAATACTCACTTGTGATCTGCACAAAATACTGACTGGAATCTACATTGCAGAAATAGCGGTAGCCACGACTCTTATAATATTCATACTTGGCATTATCAGAGGTATATCCTTCCCAGTCGCCGATATCTGCGCCAAAGGCAAAAATGATCATGTCGGTTTTTCCAAGGATCGGTGCTACATATTTCTCCCATTTCTTGTTATCTGTTTTCAGTTCAGCCGCAGTAGAAGAAGTTGCATTTCTGTGGCCCCAGGTATGGCTTGCAAATTCCCAGCCGTCTTTTTTCATGGCTTTTGCCACTTTTTTGGCTGCTTTTACTTCTTTATTATAGTCAAAATCCGGGTTAGCCTTGAGAAAAGCTTTCTGGTCGTCCTGAAGGTTCTTTTTTGACTTATATGCACCATCTGTACGGTATCCCAGCACTCCGTCATAACCGGTCATTGCCAGGATCCCCTTTCTTCCATGGTAGGAAAAATCAGGATGTTCCTTAATAAAAGAATCCAGGATCGGCACAACATCGTAATCGCCGGTCACAACCGTTCCGTCAGCCTTTTTATATTCACATTTAATGTCTCCATTATCATCGATCACCAGTTTTGTGGCAAATCCATCTCCATCCATGTAATGATAATAGCTGACATCATCTTCAGAAAGTACGAAAGGAATCTTGCCCTCCGGAAGCATGATCTTGCCTCTGCTCATGGTTCCGTCATCATTCACTACCGCCATGTCGTGAGGGCTTACCAGAACATATCCCTTATCATACATAATCTGGATCATTTTTTTGAACTCACTGACTGTCGTCATCATCTGATTATATCCTGCCTCATCAGAATCCCCGTCAAAAGCCAGAGAGGTGTCTACGATAAGGGAATGGAAAAACACATGTGTCACCTGCTCAAGAGGATACTCTACACAGGCATCTCTTTTTTTCATATAGGAAGCAGCTGCCTTCTGCATTTTATCACTGGTGGCAAATTTCCAGTTGTTCTTCAGAACAGAAATCGCTCCTGTATAATCATACTGCTGAGCCAGTTTCTTTGCCTTTGCGAGAAGTGCCTTTTCATTGGAGGAAGTACTGCCGGAAGTGTCCTCTGACTTCTCACGTTTCTGTGTTTCTTTTTCAGCCTCTTTCTCTTCTTCCGGTGTCTCGGTTGCTGCCGGCTGGTCTTCCGGATCTGCTGCTACCTTAGCCTCTTCTTCCTCCACTTCAGTCTGTGTATCCTCTGCGTCTGCCTCATCCGACTGTGTATCTTCCGCATCTGCCTCATCTGACTGCGTATCCTCGTTGTCCTGCGACTGTGCGGTCATATTATCCTGCTGAACAGTAACTGGTGCGTTTCCACTGACAAAAAGTGATGCTGCAAGTACTGTTGTCAGGACCCCTGCAATTTTTTTCTTCATAAAATAACTAGCCCCTTTCTTTTAAGTCCCCTCGTATCTTTCAAAATTCGATCATCCCATCGGTGGTACCGGCGTTGGTCTTGCCGGGTCAAAAACATCTTTTGCGTTAAAAAGATCTTCCAGAAGTTCCGGATTATAATACATCCGGTATCCGTCCAGGTTTCGTCTTCCCTGACGGAAATAGCGGTCCCGGATCTGTACATAATACTGGCTGGAATCCACATTACAAAAATAATTGTATCCCTGTCCCTTCAGATATTCGAATTTATCACCGGAATACTCTGGTTCTGTTGTTATATCTGTTCCAAAAGCAAAAATAATGATATCCGTTCCCCCGATCAGCGGATCTACATTTTTTTTGAATTTTTCGGTATCTTCCTGAAGTTTCTCCAGAGAGATCTGACCTACATTCTGATGTCCCCAGGTATGGCTTGCAAATTCCCAGCCTTCTGCTTTCATGGCATCGGCAACCTTCTTCGCCCCTTCCCGTTCCTTTTCCAGGCTGAAATCCGGATGTGCATCGAGCCATTGTACTTTATTTTCGTCCAGATCTGCCGGGCGGGTTTCATAACTCTCATCTGTACGGTATCCCAGGATTCCGTTATATCCGGTGAGTGCCACGATTCCCTTGGCACCACGGTAGGAAAAATCCGGATGCTGCTCCACAAAACGGTCGATCAGCGGAACCATATCGTAATCACCTACAGACACACTTCCATCATCTTCCACATATTCGTTGCGGATCTTCCCTTCTTCATCCACAACCAGTTTTGTGGCAAATCCATCTCCATCCATGTAATGATAATAACACACGTCATCCTGTGAGAGGACAAACGGCGTTTTCCCCGGCGGAAGAAGGATCTCTCCTGCTGTGATATTGCCGTTTTCATCTGCTTTTGCCATATCTTTAATGCTTACCATGACATAGCCCTTGTCATACATGGTCTGAGTGATCTTATTGAACTCATCGATCGTGGTCATAACCTGGTTATAATCCGCTTCTTTATAATCTCCGTCAAAAGCCTTGGATGTATCTTTTATCAGAATATGATAAAAGACATGTGTCACCTGTTCCAATGGCCATGCCGTACATGTTGCTTTTGTATCTTCGTATTCTTTTACAGCTGCCTGCATCTTCTGGTCTGAGCCATAAGCAGGATCATTTTTCAGAAGATCAATGGCTTTATCATAATCATACTGCTGAGCCAGAAGATCCGCCTGCGCCAGAGTATCGCCGGAAACTGTATCACCGGATGAATCACCGGAAGCCTCTGTAGAAACTGCTTCGCCGGAGTCTGTTCCCGTTTCCGTTTTATTTTCTTTTTTCGTATCAGAAGTTACCACTTTCCTGTCTGATCCGGAAGCAAACCTGTTGCTTAAAGCAATTGCACCTGCCGACACTCCACCTGCGATCAGTACCGCTGCCACTCCTATGGCGATCAGCCGTTTCCTGCGTTCCCGTTTCAGCCTCTCTCTGCGGCGTTGCAGCATACGTTTACGCCATTCCTCATACTCCGGAGTTCCCATTTCCGGTCTGGGTTTCCGGTGTTTTTTCTCTTCCATACTTTATTTCCTCCATCTGTTGTGTATAAATACACTGTCTGTATCTGAATATCCATCTATCCTGCGGTTTGTATTGTAAACCGCAGCACATTCATTATACCTTGTAAATACTGAAATTTCCACCGTTCCTCCTGTCTTTTTCGCTTTTCTTTTATCTTGCCTTTTTAAGAAAACAATGCTAAAATGTTTTGTACGTAATGTAACCGATTGCGAAACAAATATACATACAGGGGGATTCTCAAATGAGTACAGTTACCATTGTTCTTCTGGTCATCCTCGTTATTCTGATCGCAGCAGTAATCGCACTCTACTTCTTCGGAAAGAAAGCTCAGAAAAAACAGGACGAACAGCAGGCTCAGATCCAGGCCAACAAGCAGACAGTTTCCATGCTGATCATCGATAAAAAGCGGATGCCACTGAAAGATTCCGGACTTCCACAGATGGTCATTGACCAGACACCGAAGCTTATGCGCCGCTCCAAACTTCCGATCGTAAAAGCTAAAGTTGGTCCGAAGATCAGCATCCTCATCGCAGATGAGAAAGTATTCGATCTGATCCCGGTTAAGAAAGAGATCAAAGCCGAAGTCAGCGGTCTTTACATCGTTGGCGTAAAAGGAATCCGTGGTTCTCTTGAAACACCACAGAAGAAGAAAAAAGGTTTCCTCTCAAGATTCCGTAAATAATCCGAATATAAAGCAACCGCCGTGGTTTCAGGAATTTTCCCTGATACACGGCGGTTATTTTTTATAAGACAAAATCCTTACAGTCTCTGGGCTGTACCTGGATCGCCAGGTAACAGTCTGCCACATGTTCCTCATTCATATCCAGCGCGTAATCTGCTTTCATCTGAAGATTCTCTTCACTCTCCATAAGCTCCAGGTTTGTGGCGGCAATTCCCATCTGAAGTGTTCCATACGGTGTGGAATAATAAGTCATATTCTTCTTACCCTGCTCAAATACCATATGGACATTTACCAGACCCTTTTTACTTACTTCCAGACCTTTCTCTGACATTTTTATGTAATTGATCGTAGGTTCAGCGGTTTCATCGAGAAGTTCCTCATATCTGAGATAATGAGAACCATTGCGGAAATAATACTGTCCCGCTACGACGATCTCGATCGGCTCCTGGTCTCCCTGTGCGTCCATCATCTGAAGCCCTCTTACATGGATCAAAACTTCTTTTTGCATTTTTTTCTCCTAATATTTCTCAATATCGATCTTCTGTGTTTTCTCTACATTATATGACAGGATGGAATTGGCAAAATCCTTAAATTTCTCGGCAAGATCACTTACATAGAAGCGATACGGAAATTCCTCCTGTGCCGCCTCATCACTTGCTAGATCCAGATCTGCCAGAAGCTTCTTCAGTTCCAGTGCAGTCTCATAGGCCGGATTCACAAGTCGGACATCCTCCCCCATGATCTTACGGATCGTAGATCGCAGAAGCGGGTAATGTGTACATCCAAGAATCAGTGTGTCGATCTCCTGATCCTGAAGTTCCTTCAGATATCTTCTTGCAACCTCTTCTGTGACAGGATCATGATACCATCCCTCTTCCACCAGCGGTACAAAAAGCGGACATGCTTTCCCTATCACGGTGATCTCCGGATCCAGCTCCCTGAGATAGGAAGCATGGATACCGCTGTCTACCGTACCTACTGTGCCAATGATCCCTACTCTCTTGTTCCTGGTCTCCTCAGCAGCCACTTTAGCACCGGCTTCGATCACTCCGAGAATAGGGATATCCAGTTCATCCTTTACCGCATCCAGAGCAAAAGCACTGGCTGTGTTACAGGCTACAACAATGGCTTTTACTTTCTGTTCCTGCAGAAAATGAATGATCTGGCGGGAATAACGGATAACTGTCTCTCTGGACTTACTTCCATATGGAACCCGGGCTGTATCTCCGAAATATACAATTTTTTCGGACGGCAGATTCCGCATGATCTCACGGGCCACCGTCAATCCTCCGATACCGGAATCAAACACACCAACCGGTGCGTTTCTGTCTATATTCATTGATCTTATTCTCCTGAAATAATTAATCGAGCGCTATAATTACTCGTTGGAATATTGTATCACCAATCCAGCGCTTTCGCAAGCCAGAAGGAAATCTTCACCGGCTTATTTTCCCCGTTATCCTCCACTTTTTCAAAACAGAATTCCGGATAGATGGTTCCCCACCAGGCATAAACCTTTGGATCCCGGGAAGAAAATGTGTCCTGTGCTCTGATACCGCCTGCAAGGATCATCGACACGAGCAGAATGGCCCATCCTGTTCTTTTTAATATATGAATACGACTCTTTATCTTTATATGCTCCATGAGTAAAACCTCCTGCCAAAATCTTCTTTCTGATAATCCTGTCCAAAGATGATGGTACCTGCCATCTTTTTAAGAATATCTGCATTATTGACAGTTTATCGCCTGTTTATTCAGCACTTCCATAATCCACTTCCAGAAGATCCCCATTTACCCATACAGAAGGAATCCATGGTAATGTTCCGTCCTGGTAAAACTGATGATATGCCTCTCTCAAAGTCACTCCTTTTTTCTGCTGCCCGGTAGTACGGTTCTCCTGGATTCCCTGAAGATATTCACCCACAGAACTTTCCTCTGCTCCCTTCCAGTGAAAAACCTCTCCCAGCATTCCGGTCCGGAACATGTACACATCTTCGCCTACATGTTCTTCCTGCTTCAGATATTCGAGAAAAGCCTTTCTGTTTTCTTCTGTCAGCATGCTCTCATCCAGAATCACTACCTGAAGGTGTCCCAGATCCAGAAATTTTTCCTGGGAACGATTGTAGACTTTCTCGATTTCCTGAAAATTTCTGCCCGCAAGGGTCAGTACGGAAACCGGATCTTCTTCCGGCTTTTCCTGCCCGGTGGTCACATTC
Source organism: Ruminococcus sp. AM36-2AA (assembly GCF_003461955.1). Lineage (GTDB taxonomy): Bacteria > Bacillota > Clostridia > Lachnospirales > Lachnospiraceae > Blautia_A. The sequence goes on from NZ_QTYB01000015.1 coordinate 38,110, forward strand.
ATATCCGGCATGGCATACTTCAGCACAAAGCCTTCTTCCGAAACGCCGGCCCCCAGTGCCAGCGGATACATCCTTTTTTCCGGTTCCACAGCCGCACACCCGGTTCCCATAAGGCTTACAAAGAAAAACAGGCTCACAGACAACGCTTTTTTCTTCCAGCGGCCTTTATTTTCCACACTGAGAAAAATCTGGATCACAAGAAGCAGCGGCACAAAAATATATGCCAGATACCATCCATAATACTTTTCTATCCCGGCGCCGTTTCTTTCGTAGAGCGAAAGGATCCACCCTGCTGCCGGAATCCAGTACCGTCCACTTCCAAGCTTTGTTTTTTCCGCAATCTGATTCCCGTAATGAAAAAGACTTCCCAGAGAAAAAAGAAGCCCGAACACCAGAAATCCCATCCAGATCACATCAAATCTTGCCAGCACATTTCCCGGAAGATCTGCCCCGTCCAGAAGAGGCAGCACCGGATATGTTTCCGCCAGAAGCCTGTTTTTTCCAAATACAGCAGGAAGCAGAACCTGCATACCAAGGACAATTCCACACACGGTAAGAAAGGCCAGGATCACCGGCTTTCTGGCACTTCCCTGTTTTTCTACTTTTTCAAGCCCAAAAGGCAGAAGCCCCACTCCGGAAAAAACACAGAGAAATGCATACACATCCCGGATCATCCATTTCCCGGAAAACCTGCTACCGGTACCCTCCACGGTTTCCAGAAAATATTCCGCTTTTCCCTGTCCTGCACTCAAAATCATAAGAAGGAGAATCCCTGCCAGAAAAATTCCACCGGAAATTTCTGCAATCCTTCCTCTTCTCTGCATTCCCCGGTGCGTTCCCAGACTGCATGCTGCCACAGCAAGCAGAGACAGCCATTTCCCGGAAATCCCGCTGATCAGACTCTGTGGAATTACTTTTGCAAGAAGATCCGCCAGAAAAGCCGCACTTAAGATTACATATAAAAGAAAAAACAGTCCAATAAACCGTACAGTAATATTTCCTGTCATTCTGGAAAGTTCTCCATAAGCAGGAGCAAGACGGATCAGCCAGATCACATAAAATGAAAGAAGCACCGCCGCCAGGATCGTCCCTGCCATAGCATTCACTCCCAGCATTTCTCCGTTTTTAAAAAGGCACAGAAGAAAAGGCGCCGGAAACACAAGTATGATCTGCCGGAAAAGCTGTCTGTGGGAAATCCTGTTGTTTTCTGCAAATCTCATAATCCTTTTCCTTTCTGCCTCCACGGCTTTGTCCGCAGTCTGCGCTTCTGGTCATCTCTTGCATACAACGGCCGGAATTTCCGTTTCCGGAATGGCTGGCGCAAAATTCTTCCTCCTGTTTCCGCCTGGCCGTTTTTTTCTACAAAGGGTACCAGATATGGGACACCAAAACTTAAAAGTCCTGCCAGATGTGCCGCTGTCAGATACAGTCCCAGCACAATTCCGAAGATGCCGAGGTATCCTCCCAGAAAAAGAAATCCATACTTCAGAAGCCGGAACGCAGACGCAAATTCCTCATTGGGGATCGCCAGAGATCCAAGCGCCGTTAATGCCACAATAATTACCACCACGGGGCTTACCAGATTAGCCTCCACAGCTGCCTGTCCAATAATCAGGCCTCCAACAATCCCGATGGCATTTCCAAGAGTTCCGGGAATCCGTACGCCCGCCTCCCGGATCAGCTCAAAAGACAGCTCCAGAAACACCAGCTCCACCACGCTGGAAAACGGCACTCCTTCCCTTGCCTGTGCAAAAGAAAGGATCAGATTGGCCGGAAGGATCTGGGTGTGAAACCGTATCACAGCCAGATAAAGTCCCGGAAGCAACGTTGCCACAGCCATGGCCAGATATCGCAGCACACGCAGGAATGAAGTCATTTCAAAACGGTTATACCAGTCCTCGCTGCTTTCCATAAAGCTGTTAAACGCACCTGGAATCACCAGTGCCACCGGTGAATTGTCACAGAGCAGCACGGCTTTTCCATTGAGAAGTTCCTGTGCCGCCCGGTCCGGACGTTCGGTTGTCTGAAACTGTGGAAAAGGCGAATACCAGGCTTCTTCTGTCAGCTGCTCCAGCATTCCGCTGTCCAGGATTCCATCCACAGTAAAAGATTCCAGCCGTTCCTTCACCGCAATCAGAAGTTCTTCGTGCACCAGATCTTCCACATACAGAAGCTGCACCACCGTGTTGGAACGCACCCCGATATTTTGCTGTTCCACTTTAAGGCGGGTATCCCGGATCCGCTTCCGTACAAGGGCCGCATTGGTTTTTACGCTGTCGCAGAAGCCTTCTTTGGAACCCCGCAGCACTTTTTCCGTTTCCGCTTCTGATACATCCAGCCCCGGATAGCCTTTGCTGGATATCTTCATGGCCCTGTCATAACCGTCCATAAAGAAAACCGCATTTCCGGAAAGAACCGCCCCGAAGACTTCTTCCATGGAAAAAAGTTCTTCCACATCCGCAATTCCGAGACTGTTTCTCCGAATAAATTCCCGGATCTTTTCTTCCGGAATTTCCCAGAAATGATTGATCATCTTTCCAATGGCAGAATCGTCCAGCATCATGTTGGAAACTGCCACTTCAATATAAACCATCAGACAGTCCACTTTATGACCCTCTCCCAGGCGCATGGGCCGGATCAGAATATCATCGCAGTTTTCACAGCGCTTCCGGATATAAGATTCATTTTCATGGAGAGATACTGAAATCTTTTTTTCTTCCACAGATTCACCATCCTTTTCCAATAAAAAAGAGATGCCAGTGGCATCTCTCTTAATATCCCCGGATATCCGGTTCTTATTCTTTTTTCTCGGATTCTCTGGCAGCATTTTCCGCACGGATGGTACGGATAATTGCCATTCTCTGATTCTCCAGATGGTGAAAAGAAATATCCTGTGCTTTCTGCACATCACCCTCCCGGATCGCTTTTACCAGTTCTTCATGCTCGCTGACAAGGAGATTTCTGGTCTGCTCTTCCTTCAGATATTCCACACGGTAGCGGTACATCTGCTCGCGGAGATTATTCAGTACCTGGTTCAGACGCTTGTTATCGGAAGCCTGGTAAATGATCTCATGGAACGCCACATCCGCCTCCGCAAGACGAACAAGATTTCCCTCTGCTTTTGTTTTCTCGAACTCTTTAGCTGCTACCCAGAGCCGTCCAAGCTCCTCCTCTGTGATCAGCTTACATGCCTTTTCTATGGCTACATTCTCAAGCGCGATACGCACCTCAAGAACATCGTTCAGATCTTTTTCGGTGATGCTTGCAACCTGGGCTCCCCGGCGTGGGATCATCACTACAAGGCCTTCCTGCTCCAGCTTACGCATGGCCTCACGCACCGGTGTTCTGCTGACACCCAGACGCTCTGCAAGAGCGATCTCCAGAAGTCTCTCCCCCGGTTTCAGTTCTCCTTTCAGAATTGCCTGCCTCAAGGTGTTAAAAACAACATCCCGAAGTGGCAGATACTCATTCATATCCACAGAAAAATCACTTGTCATTTGTAACTCCTCCATCCCTGTTGTAAATATCCGTGGCAAATACTGTTTTTGCCAGTCCGCTCTTTCTGAGACTTCTGGCTGCCGCCGCCATCTTATCTCTGTTATCAAAAATACCAAATACCGTTGGACCGCTTCCGCTCATCACCGCTTTCAGCGCTCCTTTTTCTTCCATGAGTTCTTTGATATTTCCAATTACAGGATACTGACGGATAATTCCAGGCTCAAATACATTCTCCATTTTTGATGCCATGGCATAAAGATCACCGTCCTCAATATCCCTGATAAGTCCATCGATATCCGGATGTTTCCCGATTCCTGCCAGATTGAGATTTTCGTAGGCGGTTTTTGTGGAAACATTGATTCCCGGTTTTCCTACCAGCACATAGCATTCCGGAACTTTCGGAAGTCGCTTCAGCTTCTCACCGATTCCCTCTGCAAGGGCTGTTCCACGCATGATACAGTACGGAACATCTGCTCCTACCTTCACTGCGCGCTCCATCAGCTGCTCTTCCGTCAGGCCCAGATGAAACATCCGGTTCACACCTACAAATGCAGCCGCAGCATCAGAGCTTCCGCCTGCCATACCTGCCGCTACCGGAATGAACTTGCGAAGTTTAATGGAAAGTCCCTCTTCTATTTCAAATTCTTCCATCAGCATCTCTGCTGCTTTATATACAAGATTTCGGCTGTCAGTGGGAATAAACGGAAGATTGGTTGTCAGCACGATTCCCGGCCGTTTCGTCTTTCTGATATCCAGGATATCATACATACGGATGGTCTGCATGATCATGCGTACCTCATGATAGCCGTCCTCTCTCTTCCCCAGAACATCAAGTCCGAGATTGATCTTTGCCATTGCTTTTAAACGCATAAGCCCCTCCATTTGTACTTTGTATACAGTATTTATATGTATATTTTATATGATTTTTGCAGTCTTTTCAACAGCAAAATTTTCCAGCTTTTTTCATTTTCTGCTGTTTTTTTCTCATTTGATCTGTCCTTCTACTTTTTTCACCACAAGAAGCGGTGTTCCCGGAGATGGCTCCTGATTTTCCTTAAGCCCGTTCAGAGTGCAGATTTCTTCAATGGATGTATGATATTTTCTTGCGATATCCCACAGCTCATCTCCCGGTTTTACCATATAGATCAGGATTCCCGGCATAGCCTGGATCTTTTTCATATCCAGAGGTTTTTCTTCCACTTTGTCAATGATAAATACGGGTTCCCGGATGACTGCAAGAAGATTCAGGCCCACTGACGCCCGGATCTCGATCTCATTTCCGTCCGCCATGGCTGCAGAAAGCTGTTCCAGTTCTGCCTTTAACCGGTAGCTGCTGTCCGGCCGAATTCCTCTCGCTTCCACCACATGAGAAAACGGGATCATGGCCTCCATGGAGTAAAAAGGCATACTGTCGTTTCCGATAATATACAGGATCTTCAGCATGATCACTCCATCTGCCTGCACTCCGTTTTCCACGATCCTGGTCTTATCGATCTTTACTTTTCCCTGGCTGTGACAGAGCTGGAGGATTTTCCCCTGGGTTTCTTTTACCTGAATGCGGTCAGTGATCCGGCATCTGGAGAAATTCCGCACCAGAAGTTTTTCCAAAACTTCATTTTTCCCTTCCGGAACGCATTCCCGAAGTGGTGTATACACATCTGTAACCAGTGAATATTCTTCCTCCCGGAAAAATTTCATATCCAGTTCCAGCACTACATCAGAAACCAGTATCCGTTCCTCTCCATCTGCATCCGGCTTTACTTCCAGGCTCTGGTGCATCACGGAAACTTCAATATCCGGGATCAATTCTTCTGTACAATCCGGACATTCCACTTCTCCTGAAAAAGGAAGTGAATATTCCAGCCACTGTACCGGTGTCTCTGTATCTTCTGATTCGTACAGTACAAAAACCGTCAGCTCTCCCCTTGCTTTTACGATGTTTTCTTCCGGTTTCAGATCCAGTCCCCGTATATCCATGGTATACCAGATCAGGCCGGAAATGTCCGGACGGTTGGAAGCAATGGTATATTCATCCTTAACACGCAGGGTATCTTTTTTATGTACGGTAAGTCCCAGAAATCGGACTGTTTTCTTTCTGACAGAGATATCCGTAGCATCCAGCGCTACCGGAAGACGAACCTGCTCCGTCTCATCTACTGCTCCATAAAATGTTACCAGTGCTTTGATATTCAGCTTTCTGGAATGGATCAGCCGGATGGTAAGATCCTCAATCTCCCACTTCAGGCACAGTTTATCTCCATTTACAATGTCTTTCAGGTTCAGTGTTTCCTCAAACGGCAATTTTGCCGTAATGCTGCTGATAATTCCGTTTTCTTCTCCCACATAAAGAATATCTACCTGCAGATCTCCTCTCAGGATCCCTTTTCCGTCAGCAAGATGGACATCATCCATACTGATCCTTCCTTTATACTGGATCAGCCTTCCCACATCCGGTTTCGCATCTGGTACATTAAAATCTTCATCAAAGGTGATCTGGCTTTTTGCCCTGCTTTTTTCTTTCAGTATCTGCATGATCTCCTTCTTTAATTCCACAATTGGTTCCCCTTTCTCAGAATTTTTTTACCTGCCGCTTCCCTCTGTGAACGTTACCGGTTTTTTCTGCCTTGAGGTTTTTATCACAATACAGGGATACGATGGTACTCCGGCTTCTTTCAGATCTTCCGGGCCAAGAAGTCTTGTAACAAAAAAAAGCCCGTTACCGGATTCTCCAAGTTCTTCCACCTGGATACTGTAACCTCCGCTCATCTGCCGGCCATATCCCTTTACAAGATACAGGTCTTCTCCAGTTTCATAACTTAACTGAAATTCTTTTTCCTTTTTTTCTTCCATGATCCGGGAAAGTTCCTCCGGGATATCGGACTTTTCTACCACTGTATAGGCAATCGGTTTCCGCTCTTCTTCCTCGATCCGGACGAAACGGCAGCCGGAAAGCAGAAAAGCCGTTATTACAGCAATTAGCAGAAAAACTGATCTTTTCATAATCCCCTCTTTTATCAGCAGCCTGCATTACTCAGTATTTATTCTATGTAATCCGGGAAAGATTTATTGCAACTATCGAAAATTCTTCGTATAATGGTGTCAGAATGCAAAACTGCATCACAATATAGAAAGGACAGAAGACATGATTCGATTTATACTTGTCTGTATCGTTGTCATCGCTTATCTGGTGCTGACGATCCCGGTTCTTCTGGTGGAATGGATCATCGGCAAATTCTCTCCAATGACCAAGGATATCAGCTCTCTGCGTATGGTACAGGCCATATTTAAATTTATCCTGTGGATCACAGGTGCCAAGGTCACCGTCATCGGTGAAGAGAATGTCCCGAAAGATCAGGCTGTTCTCTATGTGGCGAATCACAGAAGTTATTTTGACATTCTGCTGACCTACAGCCGCTGCCCGATCCGTACCGGTTATGTTGCAAAGAAAGAAATGGAACGTTACCCGCTGCTTTCCAACTGGATGCGTAACCTCTACTGCCTCTTCCTTGACAGAGAGGATATCAAACAGGGACTGAAAACCATCCTTCAGGCGGCAGATTATGTAAAATCCGGAATCTCCGTATGCATCTTCCCGGAAGGAACCAGAAACAAAAACGCAGATGAAACCGATATGCTGTCATTTCATGACGGTAGTTTCAAGATCGCAACCAGAGCAAAGAGTCCGATCATTCCTATCGCGATCAGCAATTCCGCAAACATCTGGGAAGCCAATTTTCCAAAGATGTCTCCTACTCATGTGGTAATTGAGTACGGCAAACCAATCATTCCATCTGAGCTTGACCGGGATACTCAGCGTCACCTGGGTGCGTATACTCAGAATATTATCAAAGAAATGCTTATTAAAAACAAAGAGCTGGTGTGATCCATGAATCACATCAGCTTTTCTCGTTTCCGTTGGTTATTTTTTATTTACTTTTCAGGAACGTCTGTTTCCCCCCCCCCGATTGTTGGGATAGTATCTATATATTCTTTTCGAATATCTTCTGACATGGATTTAAAGAGCTGTTCTTTTGTCTTTTCATAGCCTTCAAATTCTGAAGTGGCGCTTCCGCTGTCTGCAGTTTCTGCACGTTCTTCTGACATTGTAGTCATTTCTTCTTTCAGACGGCCCTGAATATCTTTCAGACATTCCAGGAGGAGCGGATTAAAAGTTCCACATTCTCCATTCAGGATCATCTCAACCGCTTTCTCATGGGAATAAGCTTTCTTATATACACGATCACTGATCAGCGCATCATATACATCAGCCAGTGCAACTACCTGTGCAGAAATCGGGATTTCTTCTCCCTTCAGTCCATCCGGATAACCTTTTCCATCGTAGCGTTCGTGATGCCATCTGCAGATGTCATGGGCAATCCGAACCAGCGGTTCGTTTTTATAATATTCCAGGCTCTCCAGCATGGAGGCACCGATGGCACTGTGTGTCTTGATAACCTCGAATTCCTCTTTTGTCAGTTTGCCCGGTTTATTCAGGATCTTGTCATCAATACCAATCTTTCCGATATCATGAAGAGCAGATGCTGTAACAATCATTCTTCTTACAGAGCTGGACAGATCATACTGATCCGTTTTCTGTATCAGCCTTTCCAGAATCAGTTCTGTGATAATGTTGATATGCAGAACATGAGCACCGCTTTCACCATTTCTGAATTCCACGATCTGGCTTAAGATGCTGATCATCATACGGTTATTTTTTTCTTTCTCGTAAATCTGATCTGTGACAAGAACCAGAAGTCTTCTCTGTTTCGCATACAGAGTAATGGTATTATAAACACGCTTGTATACAACCTGCGCATCAAACGGTTTCTTGATATAATCTGCAACTCCCAGATCAAAGGCCCGTCTTACATAAGAAACAGAGTCCTCCCCGGAAATCATGATAACCGGAATATCCTCGATCCAGTTTCTTTCGTTCATATAACTCAGTACACCGAATCCATCCATTACGGGCATTACCAGGTCAAGAAGTACAAGCGAGATTCCGGTTTCATACTGTCTCAGAAGCTTGATGGCTTCCTCGCCATTGGTCGCTTCCAGAATATCATAATCTGCTCCAAGCATTTCCGACAAAATGCAGCGGTTCATCTCGGAATCATCTACGATCAGGATCGTCAGCCTTGTTTTATCCTGCAGAAGGATCTCCTGTGCGCTGTTTCTTCCTGCAATCTCATTTTCACTGATCACGACCATATTTTTGCGCTGTTTCGCACGATACATAAACTTATCTGCACGAAGTACTGCTTCTCCCAGTTTTTCTCCGGTAGAAAGTACTCCGCCAATACTTACTGACAACTTCAGCTGAGAATATCCAGGTACTCTGGCTGCATGAACTTCTTCCTGGATTTCCTTCAGTTTCTTGGTAAAATTATCCACATTGATGTCCGGTATCAGCAGAAGAAATTCATCTCCTCCGAAACGAACAACCTTGTCTGTCTTACGTGCATGTCGACGGATAACCTCCACAACTACCTTTAATGCTTTATCACCTGCATCATGTCCATAGGTATCGTTATAAAGTTTAAAATCATCCAGATCCACCATAGCCACGCCGGCAGAACTCTCCAGATTTCTGACCTTATCCTCATAATATCTTCGATTAAAAACACCTGTAAGAGCGTCTTTATACAATTCATCCGCATATCCACTGAGTTCTGCAAGAAGATTCTCTCTGTCTTCTGAATCAATGATATCGTCATCTTCCAGATTATTGATCATTTCCATGATATATGGTTTGCCATCAATATTCAGATATTTGGAAATTACCTGATAAACTTTAGAGTCTACTATTTCTATTTTTGTTTTCTGGCGTTTTTCTTTCAGTGCTTTTCTGGAAATACAGTTAGTACATCTTTCGTCCTTACCCCATATGGAATAGCACTGACATGGGGGCTCTATTCCTTCTCCTGTTTCCAGTGTTTCTCCATCCAGCAGACGTACAATAGAAAAAACCTGCTCCAGCTGCTGCTTCATCTCCTGTACTTCCTGCATTGTCATGATATCTTTTGTCCCCATTCTTCTTCCTTTGCTTTACCTGTCCATAGTATTCCATTTCATTTTTATTACCTATTATATCTATGATATCACTAATTTTTTTTAAAGTATAGTGAGAAATATAAAAAAACCATATCCATGTCGATTTTTAGACATGTGATATGGTTATGAGCAAGTAGCGAAGTGGATTGCGAATATCCGCTTGACCCGAAGCCTGCCTCAGATATGTGCGTTAATGTGTACCTGCTCCCAAGATTTTCTCCGCATTTTCAATCCGTTCTTTTGTTGGAGGATTAATACCTTTCAACGGATAGTCAAGATGAAGGTTTTCCCATTTGAAAATTCCGAGCGTATGATACGGAAGAACTTCCACTCTCTCTACAGTTTTCAGCGTACCGATAAAATCAGCCAGGCGATGAAGGTAATCGTCACGATCATTGCGCTCCGGTACCAGTACATGGCGAATCCACATGGCTATGCCCATATCGGAAAGTTTCTTCGCCATGGCAAGGATATTTTTGTTGGTACATCCTGTGAGGATCTTGTGCTGTTCCTCATCAATATGTTTGATATCCAGCATGACAAGATCTGTATATTTCATCAGCTCTTCCCATTTTTCATGCCATGGGCCCTCTTCTGTGTAAGGATTGCCGCTGGTATCAAGTGTTGTGTGGATTCCAAGTTTCTTGGCTTTCTTAAAAAGCTCAGTGAGGAAATCGATCTGTAACAGTGGCTCGCCTCCACTCACAGTAATACCGCCCTTACTTCCCCAGTAAGAGCGGTATCGACATGCTTTTTCAAGCAGCTCATCTGCTGTGTACTCCGTTCCTGTTTTCATTTGCCAGGTGTCCGGATTGTGGCAGAACTGGCAGCGCATGGCACAGCCGCTCAAAAAGATCACATACCGGACTCCTGGTCCGTCAACAGAGCCGAAGCTCTCCAGTGAGTGGACGTAGCCAGTGATTTTTTTCTGGTCGTCCATATTTTTTATTACATCCTTTCGTGGCAGGTTCTTGCGATAACGTCAAGCTGCTGCTCTCTTGTAAGGTCGATGAACTTAACAGCATATCCGGAAACACGGATCGTGAAGTTTGCATACTCCTCTTTTTCCGGATGCTCCATAGCATCGATGAGTTTTTCTTTACCGAATACGTTTACATTGAGGTGATGTGCACCACGGTCAAAGTATCCGTCAAGTACATTTACAAGGTTCTCTGTACGCTCTTCCTCAGAATGTCCAAGGGCATCCGGGTTGATGGTCTGAGTATTGGAGATTCCGTCAAGGGCATCCTCATAGTCAAGTTTTGCAACAGAGTTCAGGGAAGCAAGAAGTCCGTTCTGCTCTGCGCCGTAAGACGGGTTAGCTCCCGGTGCCAGAGGCTCACCGGCTTTTCTTCCGTCCGGAAGAGATCCTGTAGCTTTACCATATACAACGTTGGATGTGATGGTAAGGATGGATGTGGTTGGCTTGGAATCACGATAGGTATGGATGTGTTTCAGTTTCTCAAGGAATGTGGAAAGCAGTGTTGTTGCGATCTCATCTGCTCTGTCATCATCGTTACCATAGCGTGGGAAGTCACCCTCAACCTGGAAGTCTGTTGTGATTCCGTCCTCGTCACGGATTGCTTTTACTTTTGCATATTTGATAGCGGAAAGGGAATCTACTACATGTGAGAATCCGGCGATACCAGTTGCAAAAGAACGGTCAACCTTTGTATCAATGAGTGCCATCTCAGCTGCCTCATAGTAGTATTTATCATGCATGTAGTGGATCATGTTCAGTGTTCCAACATACAGATGTGCAAGCCAGTCCATCATCTGGTCGTATTTCTGGATTACTTCATCATAGTCAAGGTACTCGGAAGTGATCGGCTGGTACTGTGGTCCTACCTGCTGTTTTGTCTTCTCGTCAACACCACCGTTGATCGCGTAAAGAAGGCATTTTGCAAGGTTTGCACGAGCGCCGAAGAACTGCATCTCTTTACCTGTCTCTGTAGCAGATACACAGCAGCAGATGCTGTAGTCATCGCCCCATACCGGACGCATAACATCATCGTTCTCGTACTGGATGGAACTTGTTGTAACAGAGATGTCTGCTGCATATTTCTTGAAGTTCTCAGGCAGTCTTGAAGAATAGAGAACAGTAAGGTTCGGCTCCGGAGCCGGTCCCATATCCTCAAGTGTATGAAGGAAACGGTAGTCGTTCTTTGTTACCATGGAACGTCCGTCCTGTCCCATACCTGCTACTTCCAGAGTTGCCCATACCGGGTCACCGGAGAAGAGCTGATTGTAAGACGGGATACGGGCAAATTTAACCATACGGAATTTCATTACCATGTGGTCAACAAGCTCCTGTGCCTCTTTCTCTGTAAGAGTTCCGTTCTCAAGGTCTCTCTCAATATAGATATCAAGGAATGTGGAGATACGTCCAACACTCATTGCAGCTCCGTTCTGAGTCTTGATCGCTGCAAGATATCCAAAGTACAGCCACTGGAATGCTTCTTTTGCGTTCTTGGCCGGCTGGGAAATATCAAAGCCATAGATCTGAGCCATTTCTTTCATCTTCTTCAGAGCACGGATCTGATCTGCGATCTCCTCACGAAGCTGGAAGTCATAACGTCTCATACCCTGACGGTCGCATGCTGCGAAGTCTTTCTCTTTGCCTGCGATCAGGTAATCAATTCCGTAAAGAGCAACTCGTCTGTAATCACCTACGATACGTCCACGTCCGTAAGTATCCGGAAGTCCTGTAAGGATCTTGTTGTGACGTGCTCTCTTCATCTCCGGTGTGTAGATATCGAATACACCCTGATTGTGTGTTTTGAACTCATAGTTATTGAAAACATCTTTGATCTTGTCGCTTACGTGATATCCGTAAGTCTCGCATGCCTGCTCTGCCATTTTGATTCCGCCGTATGGCATGAAAGCACGTTTCAGAGGTTTGTCTGTCTGAAGACCTACAACCTGCTCCAGATCTTTGAGCTCCGCATCGATATATCCAGGACCGTATGCTGTAATTCCTGTTACTACCTCTGTCTCCATATCAAGAACGCCGCCTTTAGCACGCTCTTCTTTCTGAAGCTCCTGAAGTTTGCCCCAGAGTTTGTCTGTTGCCTCTGTTGGCGCTTCCAGGAAAGAAGCATCTCCGTCGTATGGTGTATAGTTCATGCTGATGAAATTACGAACATCGATCTTCTCTTTCCAACGATCGCCTTTGAATCCGTTCCACTGCTCGAAATTAACTTTTGCCAATTTGTTGCACATCCTTTCTTTGTTCTGTTTCAATGATTATTCGTTCACTGCCCGCGCAGTTAGTAATATATAACATTTCTCATGACGACCATAAGATACCAGATTCAGATTTTAAAGTCAACAGATTGGATGTATGTTTTTTATAATATACAAGGGATTGTACTATTGATAAAATTAATGATAAAATTGTACTAGATATTGTACATTGTGGGCGCGTCTGGAGACGCACTTCGCAGTGGGTTTTGCCCTGCCCGGGCGGGACGCTTTCGCTGCGGGCGGATTTGTTTTCGGCGGGACGCTTTTTGTCTTTCGGCGGAATGCTTTTTGCCTTTCGGCGGGACGCTTCTTGCCTTTCGGTGGAATGCTTCTTGCCTTTCGGCGGGACGCTTTCGCTGCGGGCGTTTTTGCGAGGAGGGGAAGCATTCCTAGTTGCGAAGGCCATTTCCCCTCCTCGCACTCCTCCCCTCCGGCTACGCAATTTGCTGCAGGTTGTGGGAATGTGTATGTTTATCGGAGGGGCGATGGATTCTACGGTATTGAGTGTGGTTCGTTGTGCCGATTTTTATTCGCTTTGGACGAAATGCGGCCTGCTTGGCAGGCCTGTTTCTGTTGTTTCCTGGGACCTGTTCTGTTTGTAATTAATTTTAACCAAATCAAGTAAGTCCCCTGCGGGGTTGCGAAAAGCAATAAGCAATGGGTGGGGACTTGCTTGTATCATGAGGAGTGCAAGCTCCTCCTGATAAACTGCGGAGCAGTTATTTGGTGTAGAGCTACGTAGCGAAGCGGATTGCGAATATCCGCTTGACTTTCATACCGCAATTATGTTTAAGACGCTCTCAGGGAACAGGCACGCCAACTCTTCCAATGAATCTCAGGGAACAGGCCCGCCAAGCGGGCCGCTTTCCCGTACGGTAAAACAAAAAATCGGCTCAGCCTGTCGCTGCCAATACAGCAGCATACAGGACTGAGCCAATAAATTATCACCCTCTACAGCGCATCACAGCGGCGTGGCCGGAGGGTTGGGGTGTGGGGAAGGGAAATGGCCTTCGCAACTTCGAATGCTTTCCTTCCCCACGGTTTTCCCCCCACTTTTCACAAAAGCCAAAAATCATTTCACTACAACCTTACATTTCACAGTCTTACTTCCGGACTTCACATAAATATAAGCCGTACCCTTTTTCTTCGCTATGATCTTACCAGCAGAAGTAACAGTCGCAACTTTTGTATTACTTGATTTATAAGTAATCTTCTCCGTACTGGTTCTCGGTGTAAGAACCGGTTTCAATGTAGCAGTTTTCTTCACCCGAAGGACAAGGGAAGATTTTACCCCTGTAATCTTTGTCGTTTTAACAGAACGAACAGTCACCGTCACATATGCTTTTTTGTTACTCTTGAGTGTAACGGTCAGAGTTGCCTTGCCTGGAGTTTTGCCTGCAACAACCACACACTTTCCGTTTGACTGTTTTGTAACTGTGGCAACCTTCGTATTGCTGGATTTCCAGGAAACCACGGAATCACCTTTTTTATAAGTCACATAAAGGGATGTCAGCTTCTGCTGTGGGTTCAGAGTTACTGCTGTTCTGGAAACTTTTATGGTTGGGGTAAGCTTATTTCCGGTTACCCTACTTGTGTAATAACATACTTTACATGTACGCATCTTTTTTTCCGGCTGGCTTATGGTAGCTTCCTGCGTCACTTCCCATGGTCCGTAAGAATGTGCACTTCTCGGCAGGATCGGTTCTGTGGAATCTTTATCAATCACACCGCATTCTTTGCAATGATAACTCTTGGTTCCACCCTTTGTACAGTCATAAAAATCCATATCATTTTTTTCATCATAGATCTTCTCTGCACTCCAGGTATGTTCCTTACCTGGCACGGTAACCGTACTGCTTTCGTCGATTGCGCCGCAAACGATGCAGTGATAGCTTTTAGTTCTTGCAACCGTGCAGTCGTAAGGATCTTCTCCGTCCCATTCTCTTTCCTGGCTCCAGATATGTTCATCTACTTTATCTGATGCAAAATTATACTCAATATTCATAAAATCCGGATTAAAAACTGTATCAAGCTGCAGCTTTTTCCACTGTGCCTGTGTTCCTGTATACTGGATCACTGATGGATCACAGCCTTCAAACGCAGTCTTGTCGATTTTTGTGATACTTGCAGGAATGAATATTCTTTTAACATTGTAATCATACTGAAATGCGCCTGCCGGAATTTCTCTCAGGCTCTCCGGCAATACGATACTTTTCAGGCTGTCACAGCCGTTAAAAGCCTTTTTTCCTATGCTGGTAATACTTTTGGGAAGTTTCAGTTCTCCTTCCAGACCTCCACAGAATCAGAAAGCTCCATCACCTACAGATGTAAGGCCATCTGGAAAATTGATCTTTTTCAGTACGGTGTCATTGTAAAATGCCTCTGTTCCGATCTTTTTGACATTTTTTCCTAGTTCCACTTCTTCCAGATACAACATACTCGCAAACGTATTTGCACCCAATGTGGAGATTCCATCACTGACTTTTACCCTGGTAATGTCGAATGCTGCCCACGGCTGCGTAAAAAGCCCATCCGGCATATCCGGAACAGCTCCTGTGCCATTGATCACAAGCTCTCCATTGTCATAAAAATCCCATGTGACCGTATTTGACAGACGCCCTGATTTCTGGATTGAAGCGCCAACATCTGTAGCTGCTTCCGCATTATCAGAAAAATCTGCTTCTTCTCCATCTCCAAATCCCTCTTCTTCGTTTACATCCTGCACTGCTTCCGCACCTTCATCAAGAGAAAGTTCTTCTTCATCAACGGATCCCTCTTCGGAAACCTCTGTATCCTGTGCCCCGGATTCTGCAATATCTCCTGTCTCCTCTGGAGTCTCCCCCATTGCTTCTGTCTCCACAGAATCCCCTGCGCTTTCCACGCTCTGCTCGATCACTTCCGTGTCAGAAAGATCTGCCGCATCTGCCATCGTGCATGGTTCCAGCATCATAAGACCTGCGATCAGTAATGAAACCACTTTCTTTTTCATAGATATTTCCTCCTTCTCCTGCAACTTTTTCCCATTTTTGAATACAAAAAATGGATCCTGTGTATTATACACAGAACCCGTTTTCTCTGTCGCAATACTATGTTATGATTATACGTTTTCATACCAATCGTGTCAATATTTTACAACATGGCACAAAAAAGTTTACCCGGAATAATGTATCCCTTATCTGTCTTCAGGACTCCGATCCATCACTCTCTGTCATCTGTGCTTCAATAGCCTTTCCAAGCCGGTTATAGATCGTTACCGCATCCTGCACATGCAGCGGGCTTCCCGTATTCCCCGCAGCGCCGGCAGTTACCAGAATATATTCCCGGTCATAAATTTCCGCAAAGCTGGCCAGGCACAGGCCCGCCTCACTGGTATATCCCGTCTTGCCTCCCAGGATCTTGCCCCCAGTAACAGAAGTATCCGAAATGTTCTTGAACATGGTACTGTAATATGTAATTCCACTGGGGTGGATGTTGGTAACTCCGGTAGAATGCCGCGGACTCTCAATGATCTCTCTGAACGTATCGTTCCGAAGTGCATATCTGAGCAGCACTGCAATATCCCTCACCGTACTGTAATGATCCGGATCATGCAGTCCGGTAGTATCACAGAAATGCGTTCCATTCATTCCAAGCTTCTGCGCTTTTTTATTCATCATTTCCACAAATCCATCCCTGGAACCGCCTACGGTATCCGCCAGTGCGATACAGCACTCCGCGCCAGATGGCAGCATGGCACCATAAAGAAGATCAATGGCTCGCACGGTCTCACCGGGCTGAAAACCGGCCTGTGTGGCATCCTGCTCGTAAAGTCCGGCAAACATCTCCTGAGTCAGGGTGATCTCCTCATCCAGATCATCCAGGTTCTCAATGGCCACGATCACAGTCATGATCTTCGTCATGGAAGCTGGATAGATTTTCTCATCGCCCTTCATATTTCCGATGATCTTTCCACCTTTTACCTGCATCAGAACTGCATACGGGCTGTTGATACCGCTCATTTCAAGCTTACGGACAACAGGTCTCTGCAACGACTCCATCCAGTCTCCTACACCTTTATTCCAGCCTATGATCACTACAAGTGTCAGGATCACAATCGCCTCCACCAGAAGGCAGAGTGCCATTTTTACTTTGTTTACTTCTTTTTTTATTTTCTTCGCTTTACGCTTTTTTGATTTCAACTTATACTCCCCATTCAGATCAACTCATCCACAATATCCCCGTGGAAAACATTATCTGCCCTGTTTTCCCCGTCATTTTTATCTTAACATAATTCAGAATTTCATCTGTAAACTTTATATGAAAAATCTCTAATAATTTTCCAAATCTGCTTGAGCCTTATTTATTATAAAAGCATTGAAGAAAAAATCAAGATACCTATACAAAAAAATACCCTGTACAAAGTCTCCTCTGTACAGGGCATTTAAAATTTATTACTGAGCTAATTTAACCGGGTTAAGCTTAACACCAGGTCCCATTGTCGGAGCGATTGTAACGCTCTTCAGATACTGACCTTTCAGTGTGCTAGGTCTAGCCTTTGTGATAGCTCCCATAAGCGTCTGGAAGTTGTCGCTTAACTGCTCCTCGGTAAAGGAAGCCTTTCCGATCGGAACATGGATGATGTTGGATTTGTCAAGACGATACTCGATCTTACCTGCTTTAATGTCGTTAACAGCTTTTGTTACGTCCATTGTTACAGTACCAGCTTTCGGGTTTGGCATTAAACCTTTCGGTCCAAGTACACGACCAAGACGACCTACAACGCCCATCATATCCGGTGTTGCAACTACAACGTCAAAGTCAAGCCATCCCTCGTTCTGGATCTTCGGAATGAGGTCCTCAGCTCCTACGAAGTCTGCTCCTGCTGCCTTTGCCTCTTCTGCCTTAGCATCTTTAGCAAATACAAGTACACGAACTTTTTTACCTGTTCCGTGTGGCAGAACAACTGCTCCACGGATCTGCTGATCTGCGTGACGTCCATCGCAGCCTGTACGGATGTGAACTTCGATGGTCTCGTCGAACTTAGCTACAGCTGCTTTTTTAACAAGGCTGATAGCCTCTGGTGCATCATATAATGTTGCGCGGTCTACTGCTTTCGCAGCTTCCACATATTTCTTTCCTCGTTTCATTTCTATAACCTCCTGTGGTATTTGCGGGGAAAAGCCCTCCCACTTGAAAATTTCACTTTTTCTACGGGAACCCCGAACTTAATCTTCGGTATTTATTAGTCTACGACTTCGATTCCCATACTTCTTGCTGTACCGGCGATCATGCTCATAGCAGCCTCGATGGATGCTGCATTGAGGTCTTTCATCTTCAGCTCAGCGATCTCCTGAACCTGTGCCTTAGTAACTTTAGCTACTTTAGTCTTGTTCGGTGTACCGGAACCAGATTTGATGTTTGCAGCTTTCTTAAGAAGAACTGCTGCCGGCGGAGTCTTGGTTATGAAGCTGAAACTTCTGTCAGCGTAAACAGTGATGACAACCGGGATGATAAGATCTCCCTGATCAGCTGTTCTTGCGTTGAACTCCTTAGTAAACTGTACGATATTTACACCGTGCTGTCCAAGAGCCGGACCTACAGGTGGTGCTGGAGTTGCTTTACCAGCCGGAATCTGTAATTTGATATATCCTGTTACTTTCTTTGCCATTTTCGGCACCTCCTATGTGGTATTGGCGGGGGTGTGTCCCTCCCACTTGCTGTTACCTTGTTTTTTAATTACTCAGCTTTTTTGATTTCTGTGAAACTTATCTCTACCGGTGTTTCACGACCGAAAAGCTCAACATTGATCGTTACTGTCTGTTTCTGCATGTTGATACCTGTGATCACACCTGCAGTATCTTTCCATGCACCACCAGTAACGACTACCATGTCGCCCTCTGCGAAGTCCACTTCGATATCCGGTTTCTGGATACCAAGCGGCAGCATTTCCTCTTCTGTAAGAGGCACAGGCTTCGATCCCGGTCCTACGAATCCTGTAACACCTCTGGTGTTACGGACAACATACCAGGTATCGTCATTCATCACCATATTGAGAAGCACATAGCCTGGAAACATCTTTTTCTGAACCTGTCTTGAGGTTCCGTTCTTCATCTCAACTACATCCTGCAGCGGAACACGTACCTCCAGGATCTGGTCTTCCAGGTGTCTGTTCTCGATCGTCTTTTCAATGTTGGCTTTTACCTTGTTCTCATACCCGGAATAGGTATGGACAACGTACCATTTTGCTGCTTCTGACATATAATCACCTTGTCCTTACTTCATTAAGAAATTAATGCATTCCAGGATTCCGGAATCCATTACACTGATAACCGCTGCCAGGATGATCGTGATGATCACGACCACAACAGTCTGCTTTGCCAGTGTGGGACGGTCTGTCCAGACAATCTTCTCAAATTCTGACTGAAGTCCCTGAAACCAACTTTTCTTCTGCGGCTTATCCGCAGATTTCTGTTTTTCCATAGCATAACCTCACAAATCTCTGTGATTACTTTGTTTCCTTGTGCAGAGTGTGTGTATGACAGAACTTACAATATTTCTTGGTCTCCATTCTCTCAGGATGGTTCTTTTTCTCCTTCGTCATATTGTAGTTACGCTGCTTGCACTCGGTGCATGCTAATGTAATCTTAACGCGCACAACTTCCACCTCCAGTGTTTTCATTTGCACGGTCTTTTACGCCGCCCGGAACGTGTATCCGTCGTCATTTTCGGGCATAAAAAAAAGACCTAACTTCCATGTCGCTCGTCAATTTTATCACAGAGCAGGTGTGCAAGTCAAGCCTTTTTCGCTTAATATATAAAGAAATTCACGGTTCCATACAGACGCCTCAAGTGCACAAACTCGATTCCGCTTCGCTGCATCTCGTTTTCGGGGCGTCGCCCCTATGCAGCAAGTCATAAGAAGCCTCTTATGTGCAGGCACAACGTGTCTTCTTCTGTCTTCCTGCACACTTTCGACTGGTATTAAAAGTAATCATATCCTCCATGGATATCCACAACACTGCCGTTCATATACCCATTAGACAGCACCGCGTACGCCATATCCGCCACTTCCTCCACAGTTCCAAACCTGTGAAGGGCGATCTTTCTGTTGATACGGTCGTAGCTCTCCTGGGTGCGGGCACTGTGCCAGGGAGTTTCGATAAATCCCGGTGCAATGGCATTAACGGTGATGCCTTTTGGCTCAAATTCCTTTACCAGAGATTTGGTCAGGAAATGAATGGCCGCCTTGGTAACTCCGTATACAAGGGAAGAAGAATACGCCTGCTGCCCTGCATAGGAACCGGTAAAAAGCACACTGCCGCCTTCCACCATCATGGGCCGCAGTTCTTTGACCATGAATACCGGCACGGAAAGATTGGTGTTTACGATCCTTGTCCATTCCTCAAAACCATAGTCCTCATATTTCGCATAGGTGCTGATCCCGGCGTTGCTTACCAGCCAGTCAATATGATCAGCCCGTTTTTTCAGCTCTTCCACAAAAGCCATCATTTCATTATAGGAAGACATATCTGCCTTCATCAGGATCACCTGAGATTTTTTTTCCTCAGGAAGGCTGTCCCGAAAAACAGCAGCCTTTTTCTCATCATGTCCGTATGTTACAAAGATCCTGTCTTCTTTCGCAGATTCCGCCAGGATCTTTTCGGCGATCCCTCTTCCGATTCCGGAGGTACCGCCTGTGATCACAGTTATTTTTCCCATTTTATAACTCCATCAGTTCATCAAATATCGGTTTCGGTATATAAGGCTGCTGGTTATGGATCGGCTCTCCCAGACAGGTCTTCGGGTATGCGTAAGTTCCATGCTCCAGCATGATCTCCAGAAGCTCCGGTCCGTTCTGTTCCAGAAACTCACCGGCATATTTCTCCACATCTTCTCCCTGGATACGCTTCGCAGGAATTTTGTAAGCCTGCGCCACGTCTGAGAAATTACAGGAAGAAAATCCGCTGCCATCGGAAGTATCCGCATACACGCAGTCAAAATAGTCTCTCTGGAGATGACGGATCATTCCCAGCGCCTCATTATTCATCACGATCATTTTTACCGGGATGTTCTCACGCTTCACCCACTGCAGTTCCTGAATGTTCATCTGGAATGCTCCGTCTCCGCAGATACATGCCACCGGTTTTCCTGTTGCATAATAAGCACCGATCGCTGCCGGAAGTGCATATCCCATGGCGCCATGTCCACCGGAAAAAAGCGTCTTCTGGCCCTGTCGGTTGTGAAAGGACTGATAGCTCCAGACCATATGCTGTCCCACATCCACAGCAACGGCTCCAGTATCGAAAAGCCTGTCACTTAAATATGCGATCATGCGGTTCGGATAACGCTGCGGTGTTGCATCATCCACCTGCTCCAGCTCTTTTCGGATCTTCCGGCATACAGCCAGCCATTCCTCATAAGAGCCGATCTGCGCCTGCTGCTCTGTCAGTTTACACGCTACATCCTCTGCGCTGACGCAAAAACATTTCTCCCCTTTTCTTCCCTCATGGATCTCTCTCTGAAGGTTATAAGGATCGATATCCACACGGACGATCTCCGCTCCCTTGGCAAACTCATGGACCTTCGTTCCGATCTGGCGTGTGCAGAGCGAAATCCCAAAACAAAGCAGGAGATCACTTTTCGCATTGGCGATCATATTTGCATACCGGTGTCCGTAGGCACCGCCGATACATCCGAAGTTCAGCGGATCATCAAATTTCAGAACAGAACGGGCGAGTACACTTGTGATCATAGGAATATGATGGACGCGTGCGAGATCAGTAAGCATTTTTTCTGTTTCGCCATTCGCTCCGTGGCCGATCATAAATACCGGACGTTTCGCACCTTTAATCTTATCCAGAATATACTCTGCTGCCTCTGCCGCATCAGAAGAATCTGCTTTTGCAACAGCATCCCTGTAAAAAGCGGCTCCATTCTCAGGATCATTTTTTCCATATATGGCTGTATCGATCTCTTCTTCAGAAAATTTCATATCATAAACCGGATCTTCCACTTCACTTCTCTGTACATTCATAGGCAGGTCGATAAGAACCGGGCCTTTCCGTCCTGTGTTGGCGATCTGCCATGCCAGGTTCAGTTCCCGGACGATATCTTTCGGGTCACGGACCTGTATGGCATACTTGGTTACCGGCTTCGCCATGGAAACCATATCGATCTCCTGAAAGCCCTGCTGTCGAAGTCCTGCAATACCGGAATACTCATAGGTATTGAGCTGTCCGGTAATAAAAATCACCGGAAGCGAATCAAAATATGCATCAGCCACGCCGGAGAGCAGATTGGCAGCTCCGGGACCGCTTGTGGCATATGCACAGCCGCAGGCTCCTTTCGCCTGAGCATAACCGCAGGCCGCAAAAGCAGCTCCCTGCTCATGATAGCTGGAATGGCTTTTTGTATGAGGATTCTTTTCAATGGAATCTACCAGATGTGCGATCATGGTTCCCTGATATCCAAAGAAATCCCGGATCCCTTTTTTCTGTAAAAATTCTACAACATAATCTGTAAGTTTCATTTTAAACATATTTTTTTACCTTTTCCATAAAACCAACTCTGCCTGTTTTTTCCAGATACTGAATATAGATATCCAGTAATTCCGGATCTGCTTCAAATATCTCATCGTATTTCAGGCATTTATTCATCATATCCGTATATCTGCCAAACACAATTTCCAGCTGCACATAATCCTGATTCTTATGCAGGTTTCGGATATAATCCAACTTCTTTCGATATGCTCTCGCACATGTATATTTTTTACCGCAGAGCTTTGCGTAATTCCAGCACTGGTTGAAATATTCCCGGTAGCTGAGACCAAATTTCTGCCGGCGTGCTCTTCTTTTTCTCCGGGAAGCAAGTCTCTTCAGATCTTTTCCCTGCTGCATGAATTCTTCGCAGGGAATCAGTGTGCTGCACACAGCTATGGCACTCTGACGGTAATTCTCAGGTCCTTTATCCCGGTAATTCGCTCCGTAGGAAGTCATAAGATATTTCTCTGCATCAACCGGTATAAAAAAATGTTCTCCCTCAATCTCTACTTCCTTCTGTTCCTCAAAAACATATGCAGGATAATAGACATTTTTATTCAGAAAACGCACCACATAATTCTGTACATCTTCCTGTGGCTGATGGATCAGATCCCGAAATATCCTCTTACCGAGCCATCCTCTTCCACAGAGTATAAGCAGACGTACCATACAGACACAGGCAAAAGCTCTCTGATTTCTCCACTTTTCTTTTCTTTCGTGGATTCTTCTCCATCCATCTTCCCGCATACGGTTCCAGAGATATTTTCTCCTGGGACCATATTCACATTGCAGCGGCAGTATTCTTACTGCCATACCGGGATACTGAAATTTTCCGTAATCATCCATCTTGTAAAACAATGTGTCTTTATCTGTATACCGAAGATAAAATCCGGGGAAATATTTATAACTGTCCATGGATTCCAACGCTCTCCTCAGCACCGGTTCCTCTTCAAAAACATTCTTGAACCTTTCCATGTCTCCGGTTTTCATATATATAACACCAGCTTCGGGATTCAGTGGAAAAGGCCGTTCCGTCACTGCGCAGAGAGTAAGATACGGAGAAAGAAAATATGTGATCTTGTTTTTTCTGCATATGATATCTATTTCTTTAAGGAGTTCCAGTACTTTCTGTTGTTCTCTGTTCAATACACTCTGCCTCATTTCTATTGTTTTGGTGTATGGTACAACTACATGATCTTTTTCAGAAGTTCCTGAATATTTTCCTGGCTTTTGTATTTATCCAGCCAGACATCCAGAAATTCCGATACATCGGATTTCTTTGCAAAAAACGCACTTCTTTTGCTGCCATTGTAAAGATCTCGCAGGAAGATTCCAGCAAGTTCCGTCTTAAGATATGGATGCTGCATATGCTCCAGAGCTTTGAAATAATTTTCGAAAGCTTCCTTTGTCTGTCCCTGCTTTCTGCGGATATCGCCAAGAAGTTTCCAGGTTTCTCCCTGCCACTGCTTATGAACCAGATAGCTTCTGACTTCTTCTGCCAGATATTCCATATCACTTACTTCGTCTGTACACAGAAATCTGGTACGGCAGTCAGCAAGAACTTCCGGATATCCAAACCGTTTCCATGCCAGGGTAAGTGCCTCCCGGTAAAGCATTTCCTCCGAAAGCGGCTTCTTTTCTATCTTACCAGAAATACCGATTTTCAGATAAAGCTCTTTTACCAGTTCCTCAAGCTCCGCTTTTGTGCGCACAACAGATACCTTTGCCAGATAAAATGCTCCGTCTATTTCTGTATCCTCCGGCAGTAATTTTTTCCAGAGTTCCATGTAAACAGATGCCTCGGACTTATGACGTGCTTCCAGAAGTTTTCTGCACTGGGAAATGACCTGTGTTTTTTTGTCCTGAAGGAACTTATCCAGCTCAAGATGCACAATTCCATTGTTGGTGGTTTCTCTTGCAAGTGCGTACTTTTCCATGGCTTCATTCTGAAGACCTTTTTTCCAGAGGAGATCGCCCTTATATTTGATGAAGTATCCATCCTGCGGAAAATGCTTCAGACAATACGCCAGAAATTTTTCTGCCTCGGAAAAATCCTTCACCTCTTCAAGGCGTTCCATAACAAACCTGCACTTGAACTTTATAAAGCCAGGCGCATCCGGATATTTTTTCAGAAGGTCATCTACGATCGCTTCTGCTTCTTTCTTCTCGTGAAATTCATACAGACTGGCAGCTTTCCGGAATGCACGGATATCTTCCACCGTCTGTTCCATTTCCGGAGTAATATGATCCATTTTTCTGCGTACTTCATACATGCGATATGCTTTGGAAACACGCTCTGTATAGATCAGGGTCAGCATGGCAGCCTGAAAAGTACCGTCCTCTGTACGGATCAGTGTAGGATGATAAAATGGCCGTATCCCGTTATAATCCTCACGGCCGATAAATTCTGCACTGAGCTGGATCTTATAATAGTTGTCAAAAATCTCATTCAGCACGTCAAAGCGCTTCTCTGCCAGCAGAGTTTCCAGTGATCTCTCAGATCTCAGAAGTCTCGCCTCAAGATCCTTCGCCGCTGCTTCTGCTCTGATCCGGTTTCGCTCAACATCCAGTTTATGGTCTTTTTTTGCCATAAGCAGACAGTAAAATTTACGGAATGTCATCTGTCTGCGAATTCTTCCTCTGGATATCCTCGGCATATATTCATCACGGATTTCCTGATAATTCGCTCCCGGTACATAAATAGACTCATGGGATTCTCTTTCCCCATGAGGCGGTATATAGGACCATTCGTCCCCGTAATGCCAGATCAGATAATCACTGACCCTGTGGGGAACCATTACCTTTTCCCCTTCAAAATCCATATATTTCACCGGAAACATCATATCCTTATCAAAAAGAAACGGGCAGCCACCCCAGCGCATGGCATAGCGGCTGCACTCTTCCTCTTTATATGAAAACATGAGTTTTTCCAGTTTTTTCAGTGTTCTGTCTTTTCCGAAAAATTTATATCGGAACAGCCAGTACAGATACTTCCATGCAGAAATTTCCCATCTTGCTCCGACTACCATACTGATATTGATAAGATCCGTATAGATCATCATGTATGTTCTGTACTTCTCATACTCCCTGTCATCATCCGGGATCGGATCCAGTGTCAGAACATCTATGATCTCTCCGGCTTTATCGTCTCCGATGATCTGATGCTTATGGATGGAACAGGTATCTGTACTTCCATATCGCGGAAAACTGTTGGTATAGGTGCGGTCTACGTCTGAGCAGTAAATTGCCCGGTTGTCCGGCATTTCTGTTTTGCAGATCTCTACAAATTTATCCCAGTCACTCTTTGGCATATAGATATCTACATCATCATCCCATGGGATAAATCCCTCATTTCGAAGAACTCCGATCAGTGTTCCCCCTGCCATTACATATCTAAGATTGTGCTTTTTGCAGATTGCGTCAACCTCCCGGAAGAGCTGCAAAAGAAGTTCCTGTTTTTCTGTCATCTGTTAACCTCTTTGATCAATAATTTTCAAAAGCTCTGCCAGCGTCTCGGATTCTTCATAAAAAAATCTCGTACACTCCGTCCGTCTGTCACGGATCATGATCATCAGCTCCTGAAGAAGATAACGAAGTCCGTTTCCTTCGAAATTAAAGCTGTATCGTTTCAGAAACTCCTGACCTTCCACTTTCGCTTCAAAATATCCTGTATTCCACCAGTCATTGGGCACTGTAATGCGGCCTCTGGTTCCGATGATCGCAAGCTCATTCTCCACATCAACCGTTGTTCCGATCTCTATGGTCGCCAGTGCTTTCGGATAACGGACAGTGATCATATCATAAATAAATTCTCCGTTATTTCCCTTCACAGCATTGGTATTCACATCCAGATAATTGCTGCCAAGAAGCTTGATGCATGCACAGAGCGCCTGGCTTACTGTCTCGTTAAATGTCTTGCCGCCTTCAAAATCATCCTGGGAAACCGCACACTTTACAGCGATCACATCTCCTACCAGCGCACCATGTGTAAGCCATACAAGCTGTGTAAAAGCGCGCAGATAAACAAGGGTAAGCCTTTCCACAAGAACTACCCTGTGTTCTTTCGCAAGTGCGAACAGTTCTTCCATTTCCCCCGGAGCCAGCGTCATCGGCGTGTCACTGATCACATATTTATTCTGCTCCAGTGCATGCCTTATATAAGCCGCCCTGTTTTTCAGACCGGATTTAATATAGATGATATCCAGACCGTTCAGGAATTCCCCGTAATCTGTACCATAAGAGTCCAGTTCATATCTGTCACAGAACTCCCGGGCAACAAAAATATCCTCTGAGTAAACACTCTCCACATGAAGCCCGCTTACAAATTTGGATTCCAGAACCATTCCATTATCTTCCGCATCATCAGTTACAATGCCTACACGGTAAATGGTTCCCTCACTTCTCAGTTTGGTGCTGGAAATATTCTTGGTCCGTTCCAGATAAACCACCTGGCAGTAGTTCTTAAGATAATCAAACTTCCCGCGCCAGTCCGATCCGACAACCAGAAGGTCAATATTATACTTGGTGATATCGCTGAGTTTCTGTCCCTGATATTCCTCTACAATGATCTCATCTGCAAAACCTGTTTTCCGGACATTCTCAATCCTTTTCAGGAGGCTGTCCTGAACATTCAGCTTACCGCGTTCAATATCATAACTCTCGCTGGTGACTCCCACGATCAGATAATCTCCCAGCTCTCTTGCCCTCTTCAGAATATTATAATGTCCCTGATGGAACAGATCAAAAGTACCATAAGTAATGACTCTTTTCATTATACGTCCTTCTCTTTCTGATCTTCCTTTCCCGTCAGCATGTCCTCTTCCACATAAAAATCTTCTTCATCAAAAAACTCTTCCGCACTGTCATTCTCTTCTTCCAGTGCATCCTGAAGCTCCTGAAACTCCTGAGGATCTCCGGCATCCTCTGTCTCTTCCTCCAGTGTTGCAGCCAGCTCTTCGATCGCTTTCTTTCTCTTACGCATGATCTCATAGTCGTCTTCTTCGTCGTATTCTTCCTCCAGTCCTTCATCCTGGACCTGTTTTTCTTTCTTAAACAGGATAAAAGTCAGAAGCTTCAGGATGCCATTGTAAATGAAGGAAACCGGCGCACTTCCGAGAATCAGCACAAACAGCCAGGAAATTCCGAACAGTGCCCATACATTCAATGTCTGCGGGATGCTGAGAAGAAGCAGACCATTTAACACGATCATGATCGGATAATGGAAGAAGTAAATACCCATGGTATTTCTTCCCACGAAGGTGATCGGCAGCTTCCTGTCCGGCATCAGTGCCAGAAAAGTAAGGACCAGCACAAAAGATACCAGATACATCAGAAGACGGATCAGCATTCCAGTGACATCATCCATTCCCGATACCTGATAAGAGTGATTACCTCTGAGGATATCAACCGGCATTTCATTGGCGATCATAAAATTCGGGATTCCGTACAGAAGCAGTCCCGAAATCGGCACCAGAACCCATTTTCCCTTGAACTTACGGACAATCTTGGTATAATCACTCTTCCACAGATAGCCTGCCACAAAAAAAGGAAAAAATACAACAATCCTTGAAGTAGAAAGATATGTTGTAAATTCCGGTCTTGTTCCTGCCCATAACGCAAAAATAATACTTATCGGCACAATAAAACGCACCTTACCCAGTGCTTCAATAGTCAGTCTGTATGCAAATAATGCCAGCACATACCACATAACCGTGCCAGACGGGCGAAGCAGCTCATAATCCATACTCTTGCCGAGCCAGATATATGCATACCAGGTCAGGCTGTATCCAAGAATATAAGGAATCAGAAGATTCTTCACATTCCTCAGCACATCCTGCGGCTTCTTGGACAGATATCCGGACATAAATACAAATGCAGGCATATGAAAAATAGTAATGGCATACCATACATAACGCACTACAACGTCCACTTTAACCAGCTGAAAAGCGATCAGATGGTTAAATACAACAAGAAAAATCAATAATACTTTAATGTTATCAACCAGGTAGGAATATGGTACCCCCTGACTTTCCATTCTCTGTTTCATTTGTTTCCACCTTGTAATATTCTTACTGATAATTCCCTCTGTTCCTTCATCAGGTCAGAGATTCTTACTTAATTTTGATGAAAGTATGAATAAATAATAACATACCTTTATGAATTTGGAAATAAAAAATTAATATTTGCCACAATTATTCTCCATTTCCAAAACTATACAGGACGATATTTTTTCCCTGTAATCCCTGTTTTTAACGGTATTTCCATACTCCGTGAACTGCATAGGAAATAAAAAAGAGCAGGCTTTTCAGACGTCCATATCCGACATAACGATACACCTGATAAGTCATTGCGGCAGATTTCAGTTTGTTTCTGGATTTTCCCCCTTCGCTGAGCCGGTACTTCAGATACGGTTTATTGATCCCCACTGCAAAACCGCCTCTCCGAAGGATCTTCAGCCAGGTAATATAGTCTTCGTGACTGTCATCGTGAGTCATCGGAAACGCAAGGGCATCTTCTCTCTTAAGAAGCACAGACGAGCAGTTAATGCTGTTATGTTTCAGAAGATCATGATAGGTAATACGTTCTTTTACCGGGATGTATTTCCCTGTGGTGTGTCCATTCGGCTGCATCAGCTCTCTCCCGGTAGAACAGATATCACATCCGGTAAGCTCCATCGTCTTTACCTGTGCTTCCAGCTTGCCCTTTTCCCACCAGTCATCCGCATCCAGAAAGGCAATGAATTTTCCTTTTGAAGCTTTTACTCCCCGGTTTCTGGAACGGGCGGCTCCCATATTTTCTTTATTTCGGATATAACGGATATTTCCGCTGTCCATATATTTCATTACGGTAAGTTCTGTTTTGTCTGTGGAGCAGTCATCAATGACAAGAAGTTCTGTTGGAACGTTCTGTGCCAGCACGGACTCGATTGCTTTTCCAATATATTTCTCACCGTTATAAACCGGCATGATCACAGAAACCAGTGGTTTTTCCATAAAAACGACCTCCCTTTTCTTTATTTACAAAATGCGCGCCAGAACCAGCCTGACACGCACTTTTTGATTTCGTATTATTTCCTATTTATCCTGTGAATCTTTCAGGGCATTCTTCTGATCGTCATCCACACCTTCGGATACTTCTTTCTGGAAAAAGATCTTCACAGTCATAAACAGAAGCTTGATGTCCAGAAGGAATGAATAATTCTCAATATAGAACAGGTCCAGTTTCAGCTTGTCGTACGGTGTGGTGTTATATTTGCCATAGACCTGTGCATAACCGGTCAGTCCTGCTTTTACCTTAAGACGGTAATGGAATTCCGGGATCTCCTGCTCGTATTCCTGCATGATCACATCTCGTTCCGGGCGTGGGCCTACCAGAGACATATCTCCCGCAAATACATTAAACAGCTGCGGAAGTTCATCCAGATGCAGGTTACGGAGAACATGTCCCACCGGTGTGATACGGGAGTCATGTTTGGATGCAAGACGTGCTCCGTTCTTCTCGGAATCCACACACATGCTCCGGAATTTCCGGATACGGAACTCTTTTCCCCTATAAGTGAGACGATCCTGAAGATAAAATACCGGGCCGCCATCATAGGCTTTCACCGCAATGGCAATGATCAGCATGATCGGGGAAGATACAATAATTCCAAGGCCGGAAACAACAATATCCAGAAGTCTCTTCGCTGCGCGCTGCTCCATGGAAAGTCCCTGGTTTCTGCACATCAGAAGCGGGGTATCAAACAGGTGGATCCGGTCCGTTCCCAACAGAATGATATCAGAAATCTTCGGGCTCATGTAACAGCGGATGGAATGAGAGAAACAGTATTTCAGATACTTGTTTCGGATCTGGGACGGAAGATCCCAGATGATCACGCCTTCATAATCTTCCATCATGGCGTGGATCTTCTCTTCTCCTTCGCGGATGTGTACCTTGCCGCTGATATCGTATTTATCCTTTCGGGTGTTCATCTTGTGGATGACATCTCCGGGATCACGGTCACCGTAGATAACCAGAAGTCTTCTGGCTCCGTACAGTCTGGAATAAATAAAGCGGCTTCCCCAGATCCAGAGGATGGTTACTACAATCTGGACCAGCGTCATTTCTATGATAGGACCGGCTGCAAGGAACCAGCGGTTGATCAGAGTGATCTGAAAATACGTTACAACATTGGTACAGATACTTGCCAAAGTCAGCGAATAAAACACGTCGATCCTTTTTAGATAGCCTACCTTCAATCCTCCGTAAAGCTTGGCAAACATCAGATAGATCAGTGCATAGATCAGGATCAGCACCCAGTTACCTTTTCTCCAGAATGGTTTCAGGATCAGGCTGCTGTAAAAATCATACCACACATAAGCAAAGATTGCTGTCTGCGCAATAATGATCAGACTCGCCAGACAAAACACCACAAATCTTTTATAATCTTCTCTTTTACTTCTGTTCACAGATTTTTTCTCCCTTCCTTAGGAGTTGTTATTAACCATACCATTATAGCCAATATATACTCTTACGTCCAGAGATTCCTCTGATTTTTATTCTGATATTTTCCGTTCGCACCGTTTTTCTCTGTAAATATGGCAAAAATCCCCGGAATTTTTCCAGGGATTTTTGACTGTTAATATTTATTTTTCTTTTTCAATTTCCGCGCTTTTTGCGATTATTCATTCACCAGATTATACTCTTCGATGGATTTGTTGATGGAATCTGCCATGTTCTTCACAGCTGTATCCACATCTTCTTTTCCGTTGAGCATGCTCTCGATCTCGGATTCCACAGTAGCTCTCGCCTCCGGGAATACGCTTAACAGAGCACCTACATAGTCTGCGGAAGAATCATGAAGCTGGTCAATCGCTGTCTGGAACTGTGGATATTTCTCAACATTGTCCTTGAATACCTGTTCGTCCTGAGCTTTTACAGTTACAGGGAAGTATCCGGTCTGTGCGTTCCAGTAAGCCTGAGATTCCGGAGAAATAAGGAATTTTACAAATTCCCATGTTGCACGAAGTTTTTTCGGATCGTTGTTGTTCAATGCCCAGAGAGATGCACCACCGATGGAAACACCACCCTCGTCGCTGGATTTGATCTTCGGGAAATATGCGGTACCAACCTCAAATTTTCCGTTTACATCCTGAAGGATCTGTTTCAGGGAAGCTGTGGAACCAAGTGTGATAGCTGCTTTTCCTGCGGAGAAATCTGCAAGTCCTGCATCGCCGCCTTTTCCAACGATCGGTGCGAAACCTTTGTCGTTAAGGTCTTTCCATGCGGTAAGGATGTTCTTTGCAGCACCGTTCTCATCGAATGCTACAGCAGTAGCTGCGTCTTTTCTTCCGTTTCCGTTGTTTGCATATTCAAGGCCCTGTTTTCCGATGAACTGCTCGAAGAACCATCCGTAGATTCCAAGAGACATTACTTCACCTGCGCCGCCTTTGTCCAGAAGATCCTGTCCGATCTCGCCGATTCCTTCCAGGCTGTCCGGAACTTCTGTGATACCTGCTTTGTCAAACATATCCTTATTGTAATACATGATCGGTGTGGATGAGTTGAACGGCATGGAATAAAGCTCATTGTCGATAGTGTAGTAAGCAGCCAGGTTCGGCTCAATCTCAGATACATCATAATTGTCTGCGTCTACCATCTGCTGCATGGGAACGATCCATCCGGAATCGATCATAAATCTTGTTCCGATCTCATATACCTGTACAAGATCCGCACCCATGTTTCCGATCTGTGCACTTTTCAGTTTGTTCAGGGAATCATCATACTCGCCCTGATACTGAGCATCTACCGTAATTCCATATTTGTTCTCATCGTTGAATTTTTTTACCAGTGTATCAATCGCCTCGCCATTGACACCACCCATGGAATGCCAGAAAGTAATGGTTGTTCCGTCTACATCGGAAGCATCTGCCATCTCCACGTTTTCATCTGTGCCGGCATCTGCGGCGAATACAGTCACTCCGGAAAGTGACCCGATCGTCATTGCTGCGGTAAGAAATGCTGCGATGATTTTTTTCTTCATAACTTTTTTCTCCTCTTGAAAAATTTTCTCTTTTTCTTTCTTCTTTCTATATAAGATGAACTGCAGGCCTTGCAGCACTGCAATATCTTTTCCCCTGTGGAAAAAGTGCTCCGGGTTTATTGTTCTCTCCGGTATCAGCCTTTGACTGCTCCGGAGAACATTCCACGGATCAGCTGTTTCTGTCCAATGATAAAGATGGAAATGGACGGGATGATGATCATGACAACACCTGCGATCATCAGGGTGATGGACTGGGAATCTACGCTGTCCAGCATGCTGATGCCGATCTGAACGGTTCGCATATTGTTGGAACCTGTCACAAGAAGTGGCCACATGTACATGTTCCATGCATTGATGAAGGTGTACACTGCCATGGCTCCGATGGCGGATTTTGTCAGCGGAAGCAGAATCTTTACGATAAACTTCAGATTGCTGCAGCCGTCAAGTTTTGCCGATTCATACAGTGAGATCGGAAAAGTCATGTAAAACTGACGGAACAGGAAAATTCCCATTGCAGATGTAAGATAAGGCACGATCAGCACCTGGTAAGTATCCAGCATGCCCCAGCTTGATACGGTCAGGTAGTTGGAAATGATCGTTGCCTCTCCTGGAACCATCATAGTCGCCATCACAACCATGAAGAGAATACCTTTTCCTTTGAATTCCAGGAAAGAAAACGCAAAAGCAGCAAGAGAACAGGTAATGATCTGTCCGATGGTAATGCATCCCGCCATGATAAAGGAATTCAAAATGAAACGGAGAAGCGGAACGGTACGGAATGCATTGATAAAGTTGGAAAAGGTCGGATTTTTTGGAAAGAGATTCAACTCTGTTGTAAACAGTTCATTGGAAGGCATCAGCGCAATACTGATCGCATAAAGCAAAGGAAGCAGGATCAGAATCGCGAACACCACATTGGCAGCCACACGAAGGGCGGTTCTTGCTCTTCTCTTTGTGAGTGCTTTTGCATTCATGGCTTCTTTCAGCTTCAGAAGTTCTTCTTTTGACAGATTTCCCACAACGGGAACTGCCACATTTTCCATCTGACTCATCAGTAATTTACTCCCTTCTTTTCAATACGGAACATGATCAGTGTGATGATCATAATGATTATAAACAGGATTACAGACTGGGCTGCCGCACTTCCGAACCGGTAGTTGAAAAATGCGTCCCTGTAAATGGAATAGACAATAACATTGGTGGATTCATTAGGTCCGCCTTCTGTGAGGATCTTGATCTGTCCAAAAGACTGGAAGGCCTGAATAATATTTACTACCAGTGTATAAAACATGATCGGAGAAAGCCCTGGAAGTGTCAGGCTGAAAAACTGCTGCACACTGCTGGCTCCATCTACAGAAGCTCTCTCATAAATGGTCTCGTCAATGTTTCCAAGACCTGCGGAAAAATACAGGAAATTGATTCCGCTGTTCAGCCAGGCTGTAAGAATTGCCACACAGATCAGTGCGGTCTTCGGATCGTTCAGCCAGTTGATATCAAGTCCCAGAAGCTTGTTTACAATACCAACTGCCGGATGAAGCATGATCTGGAAGATCATTGCCGCAGAGCTGGATGCAATGGCCATTGGAAGCGCATAGGAAGTACTGAACACCCGGATTCCCGGAAATGCTTTGTTACAGAGTACTGCAGCGATCAGCCCAAGAAGCATGCCGCCGATCACCACGATCAGAACAAAGATCAGTGTCACTTTCAGACTGTTGATAAAGGATGCGGACTGAAGCAGTTCCTTATAGTTGTCCAGGCCAACGTACAGTTTTGCCTGTCCCATTTTGTTTGTTTTGTAAAGACTTAAATAGATTGTTTTTACAAACGGATAAAACAGGAAAATTCCGAAGATCAGCATACAGGGTACCAGGTATAAGTACGGTGTGAGCTTACTTTTGCTGTTGTTTCCCATGATTATTTTTCCTCCCTGTAAAAAAGATTCTCTTCGGTTTCCGGATCAAACACATGGGCTTTATCCATGTCAAAATATAAGGAAACTTTTTCGCCGACCTTGGTCTGGTTCTCCGGATTCAGGCGGACTGCCAGGGTTTTGCCCTGCTCATCAAAATAGAGGATCACTTCCGCTCCAAGCATTTCCCGGTTTACTACAGGTTCGTCCACATCTACGCTGTCATTTTCAATTCCGAGTTTTTTCGCCTCTTCAAGTTCGTAGATATCTTCCGGACGGATTCCCAGGATCACGTGTCTGCCGTTATATCTGTCTGCGATCTGTTTTCCTCTGGTGCCATCCAGATAAACTTTTTTCACAGTTTTTGCGTCATCCAGAAGAAGGGCTGTGCGGTTGTTTTCTTCTGCTTTTACGGTACACTGGAAAAAGTTCATGGATGGGGAACCAAGGAAGCCTGCTACAAAAAGATTTACCGGATTGTCATAAATACTCTGTGGTGCACCCACCTGCTGGATCAGGCCGTCTTTCATGACCACGATCTTAGTCCCAAGAGTCATGGCCTCTGTCTGGTCGTGTGTTACGTAAATAATAGTGGTATCCAGCTGTTTATGTAATTTCACAAGCTCCACACGCATCTGTGCACGGAGTTTCGCATCCAGGTTGGAAAGAGGCTCATCCATCAGGAAAGCTTTCGGCTTCCGGATAATGGCACTTCCGATGGCAACTCTCTGTTTCTGACCACCGGAAAGAGCTGCCGGTTTCCGGTCAAGAAGCTGCTCGATCTCCAGGATCTTTGCCACCTCGTGGACTTTTTTATCGATCTCATCTTTTGGCATTTTGCGGATCTTCAGGGCGTATGCCATATTTCCATAAACAGTCATGTTTGGATATAAGGCATAGTTCTGGAACACCATGGACATTCCTCTTTCCTTTGGTTCCAGATAATTGGAAAGTTCTCCGTCAATCCACAGTTCACCGTCTGTGATTTCCTCCAGGCCTGCAATAATCCGCAAAGTTGTGGATTTTCCGCATCCGGACGGACCTACGAAGATCACAAATTCCTTGTCATGTATATCAAGATTAAAATCCTTTACACCGTAATGTTCCGAATCAAATTGCTTACATACATTTCTAAGTGCAATTTCTGACATCACTTATCTCCTTTCTCTTCTCTCCTCGCTCGCATGGTTCTTAGTATAGAAGTTTTCCGGATATTCAGATATCGTAGTTGCGCTAAGGGTTTGTGAATTGTGTGTTAAATTATTTCGGAAATTATATGCAATTCCGTTAAATTCTTTCTCCTGGGTAAAATTTCGACCATATTCTTCAGAATCCTGTTCCTGATCTGTACTGGTTTATTGCATTAATTCGAACAATTCTCGCCAAGCATGTCCGAAACATGGACTCTCGCCTCATTTTTCCATTCCTGGGTCAGAAAATAAATCAGATTTTGTATTCATCACTCATTTCTATACAAAATAAATGGCAATTTTGGGGCTTTCATCGCCACTTGATTTGTGCAATTTTTCATGTTGTTTTAATTTTTTCTGTAAAATCTCAAATCTCATCTATGTTTTTGTCTAATTTTACTATTGAAGTTTCGTGTATAAGTCAAACAATACAAAATATTTCTCTTAAATTTTCTAACTTTTTGTTAGCCACTTCGGTCGAGAAGTGCTATAATAATCACAGTCAAAAAAGAAATGCAGAATTCGTGTTACTGCGAACAGCGCGAACAGCAACATTACCGGAATCCATGCATCAGGAGGAGGAATTTGACATGATCACATTGAAAGCAGAGAAGAGAAACCCAAATGTAAAGGCTAAAAAATTAAGACGTGAGGGTTACGTCACAGGAATTCTTAGTGGAAAAGAAATGAAAGAGCCGGTAGCACTTCAGTTTGACGCTGCCGAGGCTGCGAAATTCATTAAAGCAAATAAAGAAGGAACTCAGATTTATCTGGACATCGAAGGCGAAAAAGTAGATGCCCTGGTAAAGAATATCGATTATAATCCAATTGAGAAACAGCTGATGGCTCTGGACTTCCAGGCACTGGTTGCCGGTGAAAAAGTATCCACAACCGTAGCTGTCAAACTGGAGCATACAGAACTGGTTCAGGGTATTGTTGAACAGGAGATGGAGGAAATCCACTATAAAGCAGATCCAGCCAACCTGCTGGATACCATCGTCATCGACTTCAATGGCTATCCTGCTGATGTCCGTGACATCCATGTAAAAGATCTCCCGATTCCGGAAGGCAAACAGGTTCATTTCATCACACCTGAGGATGCGGTTGTTGTTCACATCGGTGAATACGAAGCTGCTCCTGAAGAAGACGAGGATGCTGAAGGCGCTGAGACA
The DNA here is from genome assembly GCF_003461955.1 of Ruminococcus sp. AM36-2AA. Classification (GTDB taxonomy): domain Bacteria; phylum Bacillota; class Clostridia; order Lachnospirales; family Lachnospiraceae; genus Blautia_A. The sequence continues at coordinate 74,721 of NZ_QTYB01000015.1, forward strand.
GAAGCGAAATAATTTTCAATATATACGATTTCAGGGGATTGCATTTAAGCAATCCCCTGATTTTTGTCTGTTATTTGTCTTCTACGTTATCTTCATGATTATATACATCCATATTTGATGTGACTACATCTTTATAGAGAGAATCCAGAGAATCATATCCATAATAACTCCAGTTATATCCCTTGCCTTCTACTTCCGTAGTTTCGCCTGGCGTTCTGTAATCCACAAGATCCAGCTGTAAGCCCTCGTCACTTAGCATCACATTGCTGTAGCTGATGTACCAGTAAATATCATCAGTAGTATCTGTATCACCATCTTCTTCGTCAGAATACTGGCTTCTTATCTCTGCCTTATATACCAGATACAAGATATTTCCATCACTGTCATTTTTGTCTGTCAGCAGATAATCTCCAAGATATGTAAGAGATTCCAGAGTAGATGTCTCATCCCAGTTTTGTCCCATATAAGAAGCGTAAACATCTTCTGCCTGCTTCTTTAAAGTTTTCATGGAATCATCGTCAATCTGATTCAGGCTCTTAAGTGGACATACAAGACCGGAAACTGTATATTCTTTCTCTGTCTCTTCCGGCACTTCACCATAATCCCGGGTCAGGCTTGCAACTCCTTCCTCGCTCAGTGTTACGGTAACTTTATCTCCATTACTGAGGCCCTCTGAAGGCTCATACTGAAAATAAGAATCATCCAGTTCATTTCCCTGATAAGTCATGGTAGCCGTGCCTTCCGGTTCCTGTCCTTCAAAATCCACAGATACATCGTCAAAAACATCAACTTTTTTCGCATCTTCAAGTCCGGAAACCTTTATGGTACCATCTTTATATTTGAGCTTATAATTCAGAGCTCCCTGAAGATCATCACTGACATTCCATGTATATGCCACCTTATCTCCGTTGGAAAAATAAGTTCCATCATTCTCGATACTTACACTTACGTTTCCTTCCAGAAAATTCATTGGAGAACGGTCATCCCATAAGAACCTTTCCAGCTTATTCAGGAGGTTTTTCTTTTTGTATGAAATTTTAGAGTCATACTTTTCCTCAAAAGAATCCCAGTCAACCTCTGCCGTGACTGATCCATATCCATTATAACCGCTGGTATTAATGGTCAGATATTTATTCAGATCTATTGTCCTGCCGTGACTGCGAACAGCTCCGATCAGTACGATCAGAACAACAATTCCTGCTACTGCTCCAATCAGAACCTTTCTGGGAAGCTGCATGATTTTATTTATAATGTCCTTTACCTGTTTCGGTATCTTATCATTGGATAATATTTTTTCTACATTTATATCTGAAAAATTTATCTTTGTGTTCTTTTCAGGGGTGTCTAACGGACTTCCACATTTGCAGCAAAATTTTGCGCCATCAACATTTTCTGCACCACACTTTTTGCAATTCATATTTCTCTCCTGTGCCAGTCAGACATATAAACACATCCATATTCGCTGTCTGACTGATTGATTCGTTCAAAATTATTTTGTAAGATCCAGGTTTCTTCTTTCAAGTGATTTATTCTTTTCGTAATTTTCCGCATCAATGAACGCTTCTTCTTTGAAACCAAACATAGATGCAACGATGGTTCCAGGGAAGTTATTGATCGCTGTATTATATTCACGGATATTTCCGTTTACCAGCTGACGGGCTGCGGTGAGGTTCTTATCCAGCATTTCCGACTTTCTGGCAATCGCGGAATATTCTCCAATACTTTTCAGATCCGGATATTTCTGTCCGAGGAATAACAGTCTGTCAAGTTTGTCTTTTGCTGTCAGCTGTGCAATACCTTCGATTTCTTTCTGATAACCGTTTCTGGCAATATCGATCAGTTTATCCAGAGTTCTGTCCAATGCTTCACTCTGTACTCCAATATCAGATACTCCGTTTTTGATCATCTGCTGAAGCTCATTAAATTTGTTTCTTGTCATGATAACGTATACTGCGATCGCAGCGACAATAATTAAAAAATACATCATAGATCCTCCCTTTTCTTTTATTTATAAAGCAGATATTATTCTTATTCCGCTTTGTATTCATGTATTTACTTCCTGTATCAGGCAGATAAAATCATATGCATTCACTGCATGGCCAAATAACTGCTCCGCAGTTTATTCAGTTAAGCTTTGATAACAGGAGCGTACCAGTTCTTCCTGATGCTGTATCTGGCTGCAGGAATACTCAACTGCTCCAAATGCATTTACGATCGCATTTTCTGCATATACTGCAATATTTGCATCCGCACGCCCAAAAGCCTGCATCATCGTTATATGAAGTTTTCCCTGCCAGATATGGATTTCTCTCACTATATTATTTCCTGCTGCCTGCACGATAGCAAGCTGACAGGATGTCGATAAAAATTTCATGCATTCATGTTCTTTTTCCGGTAATGTAAGAACACCCATTTTTTTATTAAACTCTGTTGATGCAATATTCTTTTTCATATCAATGTACACATTATTTCCATTTGGATATTTCTGTGCTTTTTCTGCTTTATATCGCTCACCGGCAACTGTATCACTTAAGCAATAAATATCAATTGGGCCACATTCCACTCCCAGGTCTGCTTCAAAACATCCGTTTTTTATCATCAGACCATCAAATAAAATTTCACCATATTCATTGCCCCATACAATTTCATATTTCTGATATTGTTCCTGGCAGAAACTGTTCAGTCTTTCCTGACATTCTTTTGCTATTTCATCCAGCTTTTCTTTATAAGTATCAATGAAATATTTTCCCAGTTTCTGCAGAATATAATGAATCAATGCATATACGATAAGTGCCTTTATGATCCAATACTTTCCACCGATCAGTAACAGACAGGCCAGCAGGATAACCACATGTATGACCTTTTCAATTGGTCCGCTTAAGTCACTGTCATCCGGATCGTCTATGCCACCTATGATGAATACGTTTTTTCCAAAATACCGTATTCTTTCAAATGTTTTAAATAATGCCAGGTTTTTTGTATGTTCATCCTGTTTTCTCAGGACAAAATCTTTTAATTCACCGTTCATATGTATGTGTCCTTTATTCTGTCTACGGAAATTATATCTGACATATGCCGGGGGTTTGCAGGCAGGAGAATTCGCCCACCTCCAGTTAACCACCGACATTACACCAGATTTTATATTATTTCATATTAATTACATATAACTCAATGCAGCGCCTATCGTACTTCCCAGGAAAATAATGGAAAGAACAATGATCACAATCGTAAAGCAGAAATAAGAACGGGCAAAATTCTTCAGGTTCTTATTTTTTGTTCCACCAAACGAAAATACCAGAAGAAGGATAAATCCTACCAGCGGGATAGAAAACAGAAGTTCATATCCAAAATATCCCCACATGGAAATTGGCTGATATTCTTCCGGGATAGAAGCGGTGTTCGGTAACTGTGATCTGTTGAAATTACTGTTCTGATTGTAATTGCCTCCCTGGAATCCTCCGTTATTTCCTGCATAACCTCCGGTGCTTCCATTAAAGCCTGCGGTGTTTCCGCCATAAGAATTATTTCCTCCGGCGCCATTGCTTCCGGCTGTACCGGAGCCTCCAAGTTTCGCTCCACATCCCTGGCAGAATGTAGAACTGTCCGGATTCTGAGTTCCACAATGTTTACATACCATAGTTTCTCTCTCCTTTTCTCTTTTTTAATGTATATGATTTTTTTATCATATCCTCTTCTGGCAGCTTTCCCTGTATGCTGCAATTCCCCGCCTGTTTTCCCCCCTTTCTGATTATTAGACGATTCAGGGAAGGGGAAGGTTTTAGGGGGATGAAAAAAATTTTTGTTTTTTATGAAGAAAATGTCATGGATTCTACGTTTCCATCGACGACTTTTATTAACAATTGCAAACCATTTACTCTTACACAGGTATTCACAGCATCTTCTTTTGGTCTGGCAACCTGTTCATCTGTTTCATTATATAAATATTTTGTATCCGGAGTCAGCTGGAACGTTCTCTGACCATACGACACCTCTATTGCTTCATCGTATACAAATGAGCTTTTATCCGACTTCCTAAATGTTGCGTAAAAAGTAAGTGTGTCATCATCCGCATTATAATCCACCTGTGTTGTCCATGGCAAAGTGCTTCCCTCACTGTATTTTGGATGTAATACTGTAAAATAATATTCCGTAACCCCAGTTTCCTCCTGCGGTATCTCAATGGTTGGCATCGGGGTAAATGTCGGTGAGACGACTGCAGGCTGTGCGGCGAAACAGTTCTGTAATATTACATTGTCTCGCTGGCTGTATGTCTGTGCATCCAAATCTGCCCCTCTGTTAAAATCCAGCAAATATGGGCCTGTTAATTCCTGACCGCCATTCATCCCGTAAACTTCAAGCTGATTCTCAATCTGCTGCATATCCGAATCTTTATTACCGGTATAAAAATCCCGTCCATTGATCTGGCATGTTCCATAAGTAGCTCCAAAACACCATCTGAGGTTACACTCCTGTACCATGTCGGTTTCTGACATTTTTATAAAAGTGTCCAGATAATCACTTGCCCCATGACTCGGTGACCATCGTCCAGATCTGTATAGATAATAAGAACCTTCTTTTTTTCGCAGTTCAAGCTTCTCTTCAATACTGTCTCCATATGTATTCAGATCTGTATCCGGGATCTCCAGTTCCTTCCTCAAGGTTACTTTTTGATCATCAATCCCATAAAGTTCCATATATAACGGTCGTTCTACATCTGTATAATTACTGCTGTTCTCATCTTTTTCCTTCGCCCTGGTCCGGATCAGAAGCAGTTCTTTATTTCCACCTCCTCCAAAGTCTTCCATCGTAGCGCTTAACAGCAGATCATTTGCATAACCTGTATTGAAATCATAATCCGCTACATAACCATCTTGGAGCACCTGAAGGTTTTCTTCCTTCACATATCCGTCATAAAATGTCCGGTAGAGTTCTTCCTCTGAAAGCTTTTTCGCCTTTTTTTCAGAGGACTTCTCTTCCTTCTTACCGGTGGCTTTCACTGTCCTGGGTACTGCCTGGGTTACTTTTGGAGTTTCTTCAGCTTCCGTCGTTTTTTCTTTCTGAGTCTCTGCTGTTTCTTTTTCCTGCGTTTCCTCTTCCTGTTGATGAACAAATGGCAGTTTATCTATATTTCTTACAACTCCATAGGTGATACCGCCTGCCCCCAGAGAACCAGCCAGGATCACTGCCGCAATTTTCACCCCTGCATGTTTCGCAGCAGTTCCTGCTATGGTCCCTGTTGCCTTTGACGATGTCGAGGCCGCTGTATGTGCCGCATTGGATGCCCATCCGTTTGTATTTGACCCTGCAGCACCCGGACCAGGACTTCCTATCCCCGGTGGTCTCCCTGTTGATCCATCATATCCCGTTGGACCTGTTGAACTACGTCCGGTCTGTCCTGAACTTTCAGCACCTCCTGATAACCTGTTATTTGGATTTCTGCTATTATTTCCCCAACTGCTTCCAGCAGCCCCTGCCTGAGATGCAGTATGTCCGGATATCTCCCTGAAATAGGATTGCATAACATCCGGCAGAGCTTTCTGCACCATTGGTTCTGCAGATACTTTGTCGGCTTTTCCAAGCAGATACAGGAAGAATACAAACGGTGCAACACTGTAAAGTTTCGTTCCACGTTTCTCCAGATCCAGAACCTGCTCTTTTATTTTTCTGCGCCCATATGACAGTCGGCTTTTTACGGTATTTTCACTGACTCCGAGAGTTTGCGCGATATCTTTCACGGACATCTCCTCGTAATAAAACATACCGATAACCACTCGCTGATCTTCTGGCAGATGGTCCAGAATCTCCATTACAAGACGCTTTGCTTCCTGCTGGTCCATAGCCATCTCAGGATTCAGCTCTGACCTGACATCCTCTATGGACTCCTCAAAAGGGATATCTTCCAGCTCTTCTCCGCCGTATATATCTGTAAAAAATACCGGTTTTGATTTCTTCAGCCAGTCTTTTGCAAGATTGTTGGCGATCATTTTCAGCCAGGGGATCAGTTTATCCGGATTCTGAAGCTGATCCAGCCTGGTAAATGCCTTCACATATGTATCCTGCAGGATATCATAAACCGTATCTTCATCTTTTATCAAAACCCATATCGTTTTATAAACTGCCGGGCTGCTGATCTTATATATTTCTGCAAGTGCTTCCTGGTCATTTTCCCTCGCTTTCTGAACCAGGTAAGACATATTTCTTATGGTAGGACTTCCACATCTTCTGCAAAAATTTGCATCATCAGGAAGTTCCTGTCCACATTTCACGCACCTCATATTTCTCCTCCCGTTGTTCTTCCGTTCATTTTTATATGAAAAATTCTGTTTAACAAGTCCCAGCCTCTGCTTGTTGCTTCTCACAACCCCGCAGGGGACTTACTTGATTTGGTTAAATGAAGCAAGTCTTATATGATATTATAAATATCTTACGAATTTACTTTTTTCATAATTGGGGTTTCTACAATTATGTCGTTTATATTGTCGAATATGCCTCATTTTTCTGTTTTATTGTCGTTTTTTCTTCTTTTCACGTACAATTTTAATATTGTTTTCGCTCAATTTCAATTGTTTTTTTCTTCTCCTCAAAATGACCATCACAATCACTGCTAACCCGCCAAGTACTGTTGTTCTTTTCCATTTCTTATTCATAAAAATGCTCCTTTTTCTCTCATCGTTTTTAAGTATCTTCCTGGATTTTACCTTTTTTACCTCCTTCACTTTATAGACGATCACCATGATGTACAGGTTTTAAGAAAAAAGAAATTTTTTGAAAAAAAGCACATATCAGGGGAGCGAATCCCTGTATGTGCTTTTTAAACTGCTGCCTATTGCTTTTTGCACCCTCGCAAGGCTTACTTATTTCAGTTAAAATCTTTATTTCTGCAAAAACTATCAGTACCACTAAATCCCTCTGTACTATATGGATCAGCACCGACTGATAACAAATTTTCCGGATCATTTACTTCATATCGATATCCCGCATCACCAAATCCATAGTGCACCAAATAATAGTAGCCGTAATCGGTTTTTATCACTTCACTGATCGTTTCTTCCAAAGACGGCTCTGTTGCACCAGGACCATATTTTTTTATTGTATTTCCTGAAATCACCGCTTTAAAATGATAAGGATCTCCTCCCCAGGTATACCACGTTCCCGCAATCAAATCCAATCCTTCCACTTCCTGCGAATCTCCATTCTGATCCTGCTGACCACCACCAAGTTCCGAAACAGGAATTAATTTGATTTCTCTGTCAAAGGTTGTGTATTCTCCTGAGCCAACATCTGTGGTCGCAATGTTTTCCTCATTAAGTGCATTTCCGTTTTTGGTAAAACGATCTATTTTCTCGTATCCCATATGTCCAAACTGAGAATAAATTCCATTTCCGTCCGGTGCCGTATAAAGTCCTACATGGCTTCCGATACTTCCAATAGAAATTACATTTGTATCATTTTCCAAAGTGTAAACATCATTGATCCAGTCTGCCTCACAGGTTCCATGAGAAAATATCAGTTCCCGGATTCCATCCCCATCAATATCGTACAATGCTATCTCTGTAGTTCCAGCTGTATTTGCACAGAGATTCTGGATAAAAGATGCATATTTGGCATATTCCGGCATATCCTGATAATTACTTGGATTTTCTGCCGGCACTGGTGTGGCCGTTGGTCCCGGTATGGCCGTTGGTTCTGGTGTGACTGCGGATTCTGTCTGTGGATTCTGGGCATTCTGCTGTGTTCCGTTTGAATCCGCAGACTTCTTTGTATTTGAAGTTTTATCTGCGTTGGATGCAGTATTTGAATCTGCTGAGTTCTTTGTGTCAGTCGTTTTTTCAGTTCCTGTTGTCGTTTTTGTACCCGATTTCTTCTCTGAACCGGAAGACGTTTTTCCTTTTGCAGAATCAGAAGTATCTTTAACTTTCTGCTCATGGACAAACGGCAAGGTATCCGCATTTCTCACAATACCATATGTAATACCTCCGGCACCCAGAGATCCTGCCAGAATCAGTGCCGCAATTTTAATTCCCGCAAATTTGGCTGCCGCACCACCTGCAGTTTTAGCTGTCCCAGCCTTTGCAGCAGCCCCGGCTGCTTTTCTGTCATTGCCGGCTGTGTTGGCTCCATTCCATCTTTTTCTCTCATTTCCTGATGCACCTGTATTACCCCAGTTATTTCTGTTATCTCCATATCCATCTGTACTGCTCTGCGGATTCCTTCTGTTTTCTGAAATACCTGTATCACTCCAGCTGTTTCCATTATCTCCGTATGCATCTGTGCGATTCCAGGAGTTACCCTCACTGCCTTCTGCTCCGGTCCCTCTCTGAATATTTTGGCCATTTTCTAAATTACTGCCTGGATTTGAATTTCCCCATGTAAGTTGTTTCCCGGACATTCCTCCAGAGCAGGAGTTGAGGATTTCCTGCAAAACACCTGGATCAAGCGGATCTGCAGATACAGAATCCACTCTGCGAAGCAGATACAGGAAGAATACAAACGGCGCGACATTGTAAAGTTTGGTTCCATGCTTTTCCAGATCCAGGACCTGTTCTTTTATTTTTTTACGACCATAAGACAATCTGCTTTTAACCGTATTTTCACTGACTTCCAGTGCCGCCGCAATATCCTTTACCGGCATCTCTTCATAGTAAAACATACCGATCACGATTCGCTGATCTTCCGGAAGCTGATCCAGGATTTCCATTACCAGACGACGAACTTCTTTTTCATCCATAGACATTTCCGGATTCATATCAGAACGGACATCTTCTATTGATTCCTCGAAAGACACATTGTCCTCTTCTTCTGTACCGGAAATATCTGTAAAAAATACGGGTTTTGATTTTTTCAGCCAGTCTTTGGCACGGTTATTCGCGATCATTTTCAGCCACGGGATCAGTTTCTCTGCATCCTGCAGCTGATCAAGTCTGGTGAATGCTTTTACATAGGTATCCTGCAAAATATCATAAACCGTATCTTCATCTTTAATAAGTACTCTTATGGCTTTATACACTGCCGGACTGCTGATCTCATATATTTCCGCAAGCGCTTGCTGATCATTTGCCCTCGCCCGCTGAACCAGCCATGTCATATTGTTTCTGGTAGGACTTCCACAGTTCCTGCAAAAATTTGCATGATCTGGTATTTCACTTCCACATTTACTGCATCTCATTCTTCTTCCCCCGTTGTTTCCACTTCACTATTTTCTTCTTTTTGTATGATGTTATTCTCATTTTCCCGCTGTGTCAACTGAAGGATTTTTCGAAACACAGTCCACAGTTTTTCCCAGGGAACCGGCATACTGTCAATCGTACAGGTAATCATTTTTCCAATGTCATGTTCTGTCATATCTTTTTCTCCCCTTTCTACTTTATAGACGATTCAGAGTTACTGCCGGTTTTATATTTTTATGGAAAATCAGTAACTTTAACGCCTTAAAAATCAGGCGAATATTCACGATCAAGTCCCCACTCACAGCTTATTGCTTTCCGCAATAGAGGCAGGGGACTTACTTGATTCGGTTGAAAAATCCACAATAGCCCTGGATATGTTTTGAACATATACACAGGGCTATCATTCATCTGTATTCTATTTTTCTTCGCACACTATGATAATTTCTGCCTTACCCGAAATTACCACTGTTTGAACCCGCAAAATTTACAGAATTTCGCATTTGCTTCTATTTCTGCACCACACTGAGGGCATTTTACAACCTTATCCTCTGTTTCCATGTACTGTTCTGCAGATTCTGGTGTATCATCTGTTTTTTCCTGCATTTTCGTCTGCTTTTCTGCAATTTCTTCTGTTTTTGCTACCGATTCCGCGGATTTTCTCTGTTCTTCCGCTATACGTTTCGCTTCTTCCCTTCTTGCTTCCTCTTTGCGCTTTGCTTCTTCTGCTTTTCTTGCTGCTTCCGCCTCGCGCTTTGCTTCTTCTGCTCTTCTTGCTTCTTCTGCCGCTTTTCTCGCTGCTTCCGCTTCCGCAATCATACTTTCCGGAACAGGCGTTCCGCATGAAATGCAGAATTTATGTCCATATGTAATCGGTTTTCCGCACTTTGCACAATAACCTATTATATCCTCTTTCATTGTTCTTTTTCGAATATTACCTGCTACGTTTCCCGCCATTTGTGACATTGTATTGGAAAAATGCCCTACTGTATCTGACATTTGCCCCATAGCATTATGTATATCCTTTTTTGAAAAAACATCCATTAAATCTGTCTGCATCTGTAAACGATTTATCAGTATTAACACTGTAAATATAAGAATCAAAAGCAATGCTATTATATTGATGACATACCATCCTGTTGTTTTAAACTGACACTGAGCATCCTCCGCAAACTTCTTTGCAGATGTTCTGAAAATGATCCATATAATAAGATCCAGCACTGTCATTCCACAAACAGCTGCTGACGTCTGTTTATCTGTAAACTTCTTTATAAAAAGAAACACTAATACAGCTACAGGCAGCAACAGACATAATGCAATAACAGGCTGTGGAGATACAAGTGTCTCACCATAACTTGAGATACCTTTTATTGCTGTTACTGCTGATACCTTTATCAGATCTGTATCTACACCCCAGTCTGAATCTGAACAGGAAACCATAAACATCGGACAAAAAAATAATATTACGCAACAAAATGTCAGTGTTCGTATTATATTTTTCACTGTAACAGATAGTTTCTTCTTTTCAGAAGAAATATTACTAATTTCATTCATTTTCATAATCTCCTTCTCTGATAATTTTAATGTTTAACCGAATTAAAGAAGTCCCCTGCGAGAGTTGCAAATATCCGCTTGACTAATAATGCCGGAACCCAGTTACAAAAGTTCCGGCATTATACAGCACTATCCGATTTTATTTAATCTTTACACTCTTGCAAGCTGAAGATTTCGCTGTCAAAACCTTGGAACCGGATTTACGGATAGAAACTACTTTATAATAGTATGTTTTTTTGCTGGTCAGGGATTTCTTGTCTGTGTAGTATGTCTTTCCTGTTACTGTTGCGATTTTTTTGTATCCACTCTTTGAATTTGTGCTTCGGTATACATAGTAACCGGTTGCATTGTTGGCTTTTCTCCAGTAAACTGTTGCCTGGCGCTTGCCGGCTTTGATTGAGGAGATTGTTGTTGCGATTGGTTTTACAACAGGTGCTTTATAAGTTTTAGCAGACGCCTGGATATGATAGATCTTACCTTCTGCATTGCTGGAATTTCCAATTTTTACAATTAAATCACCTGTACATCTTACCGTCCATGTTTCATTTGCTGAAATACTGTTGTTTTTATTTGCCTTTAAGAGCTTAAAGGTCTTTGCGTCATAAAAATCAACTCTCCATCTGCCAGGAACATCTACCGAATCATCTATCATAAATTTAAAAGTAACATTGTTCGTTCCATTCAGCTTGATACGATAATAATCTTTATCAAAATTTCTATAGAGATTTCCTGTATATAATTTATTTACAACTACAGAGTTCGCATTTCCCATTGTTTTATTTTTGTAATACTGCTCTTTTTCCCACTGACTTGATGCCGTATAATTAACTCTCAGATTATAAGAACATTGTGGACCATATCCAGTGGTACTTTTTACTTTTACCAGATATTTTCCAGGTGCAAGTCCTAATACATAGCTTTTTCCTGAATTTCCGGCGAAATTATTAAGCGGGTTTCTATCTACATCATACAGATCAACTCTCCATTTCGCACTGTCTTTCGGATTGTCATCTCCTGATCTGAGTTCCACCTGTGCACATCCATTTCCCTCAGGAATAATAAAGCTATAATAATCTGTATCACTGCCTTTCACTGTAATTCCTCTCATCCAAGTATTCAGTGGCAAAGAGGTCGCATTAGCCGGAACTTCATTTGGTTCACTCTCCTCCAACATCCCAGCCTGAACCTGCACAGCCGGATTGACCGTTGCCACACACAGTGCCATTGTTGCTCCTGCAAACAGAAGCTTTGTCAGTTTTGCAACTTTTTCTCTTAACATAATTTTTCTCTCCTTTGTTTTTATTTATATGATTTTTTCATCATATTCTTGTGTACTCACTGTCGATACTTATTTCAGTGCCTTCTTATAGTTACTTTTTCCCCCTTTCTATATTATAGACGATGCAAAAAGAGATTTGGTTTTAATATTTAAAAAAAATTTTTATTTTTTTCAACATAACAAAAAAGAGCCGGAAAACTTTAATTTTAAAGTTCTACCGACTCATTAATAGCAGGGGATGAGAGAATCGAACTCCCACCAAAGGTTTTGGAGACCCCTATCATACCATTTGACCAATCCCCTATATACAAGAAAAAGTGGCTGTTGGCCACAAATTCTTTTACATTGTACTCTCAAAACTACATACATGCTTGTTAATCGTTAATCAAACTCTTTGAATCAATTCTTAACCTGCGTTTCTTGGTCA